>DAISVY010000016.1:0-1315 GCA_036826635.1 Candidatus Zixiibacteriota bacterium | reverse complement strand
ATTGGACGGTTGAGGATGAAAACGGTAATACCCAGATTGGCAAAATCGCTATTATTATGTAGAGGAGACAGCGCTCCCTCGAATTGGTCGACAAGAAAAAAACAGGCTATCTACTTCGCAATAATCGTTGCGTGTGCCTGTCTGCTAAATTCGGTACCTGCTGCCGCCCGCGACCTGCGCGGCAGCAGGTCTTCATATTCAGGTCAGACCACGGCGGCCAACCCGGCCTACTGCATCGCGGAACACAATATCGGCAAACTGGTCCTGTCGGTGAACAACAACGGTACCTGCGGAACTTACTATTCACTGTCGGGCACTATTGATTGCTTCACCGGCGAGGAAGTGATGGCCTGCGAATATCCCAAGGGCAGCCGAGCCATGTACATGTACGGTCTGGCCTTCTGGATCGGCGCCGTAGTGGGCAATGACACCCTGGTATCGATAGGTTGCGGTGGTTGGGACCCGGATCAGGAGTTCCATCCCGACGAACCGCCGCTGGGTAATATGATCTATCGTTCCACCATCGACCCGGCCAAACCGGAATACGACGGGGCTGTTTCCGAACAGGACTATATTGCCGTTTACACTGACACGTTTACCTCAAGATCTATCGTGCCGGAAGAAGATGCCATTGACAAGCGCCCCCACCAACCCCTGCACATCGAGATCGTGCAGCGCAGTTATGCCTGGTCGTATGCCTACGCCGAAGATTTCATTCTCTTCGATTATTCCATCCAGAATATCGGTTATAACCGTCTCAACAAGGTCTATATGGGGGTGTATGTTGACGCCGATGTCCGAGCTTTGACCAATCGAGACGGTTACCGTGACGACATTTGCGGTTTCCGTCATTACACCAAAGCTACTTATCTCCCGGCCACCTGCCCACCGGACAGCGACCAGGTAAATATCGCCTGGATCGCCGACAATGACGGTGATTTGCCTCCCATTCAAAATGAGTATGTCCCTGTCCCCCACGTAACCGGTACGAGGATCGTGCGAACTCCCAACAAGGATTCGCTGAAGGTCTCCTTCAACTGGTGGGTGGGTAACAACACACCTTCTCTTGACTTCGGCCCCCAGAGTCGTGCACAAGCGCGTGACCTGCAGACAGGCGGGACAGGAAGCCCCGATGGTGACCGCAACAAGTACTTTTTCATGCGCAACAACGAATTCGATTACGATCAGGTCCGAACAGGCAGCATAGGCCCACTCGACCCGGTCTGGTTGCCGCCGAATGCTTTGATTGCCGAAGATGTGGCCGATGGCTATGACACCCGCTATCTGCTCTCGTTCGGTCCTTTCGAAATCGAAC
>DAISVY010000015.1:0-10404 GCA_036826635.1 Candidatus Zixiibacteriota bacterium | reverse complement strand
GCCGCATCCTTCTGAATCGTTCCCGGAGCCTTCGCAGTCACCGACAGGGTCAGCACCACAGACAGGAGCACTGTCAGAACTAATACAGATAGTGCCTTTTTCGTCATGCTTGTTCCCTTTCGAACGTTTAAGAATTCTGGTCTTGTTCCCCTTTGCGGGGGCAAAGCCAATCAACTAACAATCGGCATTATCAGTGCGCCGTCACAATGCCTGTAGTCTTTACGTAACAGCGCATATGTTACCCTTGTCTACGAACTCACCTCCCTTCTCTACAAAGAGACATATCGTCCCTTTTGCTCTTGAAAATGTCCGGCTGTTTTTGTCACCACAAAAAAGTGTATGGCAACGGTCTTTACGTGTGTTTAGCAAAGTATTATTGGTCTTTTAATGCCTACGCAACGAAGTCCGATATCTCAAGAAACATAACCCCGCAAATCAATCCGACGGGAGATTCAAACACAACAAAAAAAGACGAAGCTGTTGTCTTTTGCCCGTGACAGATGGGACTTTGCAGAACCTCTCGATCCGTATTGCGTCAGTCCAACGTATGCAGGCGGGGACCCTTCCGCGCCCTTAAGCTAACTAAAGAGCCCTTTTTTGTCAAGTGTTTTTGGGCTTGTAATCAGCCCTTTAGCGGCTGCTGGCAAGCAAATAGCCGTCAGAAAAGGACCGACCAGAATCGGCTCAATAGTTCCTTGTCCCGCCTCTTCATTCCCTCCCGGCGGGAGTAAAATCGCGCCCCCGAGCTTGTCGCACAGCCGCTATTTTCGGTAAACCCCGAACGCAGCATTTGCGCCCGTCCGGATTGGTCACACCAGACCTAACCCATTGACACACATGCAACAGGAGCCACTCACAAGAACCTGAATAAAAGAATGGCCGGACCTCCCTGACCAGATGGCACAAACAGCTCCGAACCAGCCACAAAAAAGAGAAAGCCGCTTATTTGAAAGCGGCTTTCTCCGAAAAATCTCTGCCTGATCAGATAATCTAACGCGGAGGCTGCGGCCCCAGGTAGTAGATGTAGTAAATCAGGAAGGTTATATCACCTATGTTCACGGAACCATCCCCGTCAACATCCGCCGTCTCGGCAATCACGGGCTCCGGCCCATCGCGGAACAGGAATGCGATGAGATAAGCCACATCGTTGATGCTGTACTTAGAGTTGTTGTCGAGGTCTCCTCTCAGGAACGGAACCACGGCCAGATAAGTAACGGCGGTATCACTGACCAGCGAGGGGTGATCTGTAACCACAACCGTAACCGCAAGAACGGAATCCAGATACGTTGAATCTGCCCGCAGCACATACTCACCGGTCCCGTCGCCGCGATCGGTCCAGGTCGCACCCGGGTAGATCGGGAAAACTTCCAGCGAGATCGAATCAAGATCAGGATCATACGGTTCGACCTCAATGCAATACTCACCACCGACCGGCACCTGAGCAGTGTCAACCGAGGGCTGACCCAGAGTGGGCGGCTGGTTGCCGGCCTCGGTGATTTCTATCTCTACAATCTGACTTACACTGGCCGACTCTTCATCCGTACCGACGAATGTTATGGAGTATGAGCCCGCCTGCGTATAATCGGGATAGAAACGGAATGTTCCCAACCCAGACGCCGAACTGAAATCGGCATTGGAATCGGGCAGATTCTGAATCGTGAGAGTAGGCATTGATGAACTTACGTCCGGATCAACCACTACCACCCCAAAGATAATCGAATCGCCCTCCATCGCCGAGAAAGGCCCGGAACCACTCATGAAAAACAGCTCCGGTTCCTGGTTGACGTTGATTACAGCTATAGTCACGGTAGCCGAGGTCTGCCAGACATCGGGATAATCCTCGTCGGTAGCTCGGAAAACCACATTGTAGGTCAAGGGGTTACTTGCGGGGCCGCCCTGGGTGTAGTCAGGCATGAAGGTTAACGTGCCCGTCCCGTCGCGGTTGTCGTCAAACGTCATGTTGGGCGCCAGGGTCTCCTGGCCGGACAGATAAGCACTCAGATAAGGAATCGTACCGTCGGCATCGAAAGAAGTCACGCCGTACGCCAGTGTGTCTCCCTCATAGATGGTCGAACCACCCGAAGTGAACACGAAGGGTAACCGGTTGTTGTCATTTACCGTGATAGTAACCATCTGCGAGTCGGTCTCCACACCGTCGCTGGCATAGAACATGATTTCGTAGACTCCGGCCTGAGTATAATCAGGAATAAACTCGAAATCGCCCGTACCGTCGCCGTTGTCAGTCATTGTGGCGTTGGTCGGCAGAGGAGCGGCCGTAAGCTCCGGAGCGGTTCCGTCGGGATCGGTGGCCATGACGCTGAAGGTCAGGGTTGCCGACTCAAGTACCGTCTGGTCGGAAATCGGCGCCAATTGCGGATACTGGTTCCCTGCCTCTTCGACTTCGATCTCGAAAGTACCGACTGTCGAGAGGGTGCCCTCATCCTCCATCGGGCCGTCGTAGGCGATAATATCTATATCGTATACACCGGCCTGGGTGTAATCGGGCTTGAAGATAATCAGTCCCACGCCGTCGCCGAGATCGGTGAATGTCGCATTGGTCGGCAGCGTAGCCGGATCGGCTTCAAGAGTAACCGACGAACCGTCCGGATCGTAAGCTGTTATCTCCACTCCCATCGAATCACCTTCCATGACCGGCGGAATGGGTTCGGCCAGTTCATCAAACACCGGGGCCTGGTTGCCGGCATCCTGAATCTGGATAAGGACGATTTCCTTGTCGATGGCTATGCCGTCATACGCCCGGAATTCAAGCCAGATAAGGCGCGTCGTACCGAAGAACCCGGGCGTGAAGGTGAACTGGGCAGTGCCGTCGCCATTGTCGATAAAAGAGCCGCCCTCCGGCGTATTCACGAGCAGTATACTCGGAGGAACCGCGCCATCCGGGTCGGAAGCCGAAATATCAAGCACCAGCGTCCCGCCTTCAACAATGATATGCGGACCGATAGAATCCAGCACCGGCGGAATGTTTTCGGCCACCACGTTTATGTCAACCGCCAGCGTGGTCGACTGCTGCGGCGTGCCCTGATCCACGGCCAGGAAAGAAACCGTTACCAAACCAACCTGGGAAACGTCGGGGGTAAACTCAAAGGTGCCCGTGCCATAGCCATTATCGACAAATGTCGCGTTAGCCGGCAGCCCCAACGTGGAAAGGAATACCCGGCCGGTAGTATCCGGAGCGGTCGGATCAGAAGTCGTTACGGTAAACTCAAGCAGTTCGCCCACGGCTGCCCCGAAGGGACCGATGGGATCGATTACCGGCGGCTGATTGACATCGGCGGTCGTAATAACCGAGATCATCCCGGTCGACTGCTGAGGAACGCCGAAATCGGTCGCAAAGAAGGACACGGTGTCAATACCGGCGTCATAGAAGTCAGGATCGTACGTCAGCAATCCCGTCCCGTCGCCGTTATCAGTAAAGGTATAGTGAGACAAGGTCGTACTGACCGACAAAACAGGGTAAATACCGCCGCCGTCCGGATCGGTAGCCGTTACGGGAATCTGAAGACTTACTCCCTCGTCAACGGCGAAGTCACCGACAGAATCGATTACCGGCGCCAGATTGCCCAGCTCGGTCACTGTAATCGCAACTATTTCAGTATCCGCCAAAACCCCGTCATCGGCCACGAAGGTGACATTGTAAACGCCGGACTGGGTATAATCGGGCGCGAAGTAAAACAAAGCCGTACCATCGCCCTGATCCTCGAAGGTAGCGTTGGTCGGTACACTCACCGCCAGCAGTGTCGGTATCGTGCCGTCCGGATCGGAGGCCGTAATGGTCAGGTTCAAAGAACCGCCTTCAGCCACGGCCTGAGCACCGATACTGTTAAGCACCGGGGCCTGATTGCCGGCGTCGGCGATCTCAATAGTCACGATTTCCGAATCGATATCGGCGGGCACATCGGCGTCGGTAGCGTAGAAAGTTACCTGATGCGTACCGAAATCGGTGAACGACGGGATCCATTCAAAAGCGCCCGCTCCGTTCAGACTGTCCGTGAATGAGGCTCCCTCCGGCAGTTCAGAGGTGCTCAGCACTGGCACCGTACCATCGGCATCGGTAGCCGAAACCGCAAAAGTGAGCAGAATCCCTTCAATGCCACTCTGAGAACCGATAGTCGCCAGTTCCGGAGCCTGATTAACCTCGGTAACGGTGATCTGGACAACAATGGAGTCAACCTCCATCGCCGCATCCATAGCCTTGAAAACGATATCGTAAACACCGGCCTGGGTAAGATCGGGACTGAAATCGAAATTGCCCGTACCGTCGAGATTATCGGTGAAAGAGGCATTGGTCGGATAACCGGAGGCCGACAGGCTGGGGATCTCGCCGTCCGGGTCGGAGGCGCTCACCACCAGCGCCAGCGTGCCTCCCTCGGCGATACTGGTGTCGTTCACCGGGGCCATTACAGGCGACTGGTTACCGGCCTCAAGGACCGTAATTTGCACAACTTCAGAATCTACCGCCGACGATACCACCGCATCGGTGGCATAGAAAGTCACACTGTACACGCCGGCGTCAGTGAATAACGGCAGCCAGTTGAACGAGCCGGTGCCGTCGCCATTATCTTCAAAGGAGGCCGTTCCCGGTAGGGTGGAACTGGTCAAAAGCGGAGTATCACCGTCGGCATCCATGGCCGTCACGGTAAACCCCAGAGAGATATTTTCGGTAGTCTCCTGCGCGCCTATCGCTGCCAAAACAGGGGTAGCGTTCGCCGCGTAGGTAAATCCTCCGGTCAGGATGTTCGAACTCAAACCGGAGGCGATATTGGTCAGAGAAATGTCCACGCTCGCTCCGACCGTTCCGGCCGGCGAAACCATAGTCAGGGCGTACGGTGAAATCACGGTCGCAGCCACCGTTTCGGTACCCCACAGGACATTCACTCCCGCCGGATCAAACCCGGAACCCTCAATATTAATAGTGGTCCCGCCGCTCGCCGTACCGGTGGTCGGGTCCAGCGAAACCAAAACCGGCGTATCAAGACCGGCCGTGTTGACCGTAACCACGGTCGAGTGCGGCGACAGGTTGCCCGATGCATCTTCAGCAATAATGAGATAATCATAGGCGCTGACCCCGTCGACCGACGCATCAACATAGAAATCGTCGCTCACGCCCGGATCGGTCATCTCCCCGGCCGTATTATCCAGCCGGAAGAAAGAGCCGTTGGACGTACCGACCCGTCGATAGACATGATAAGTCAAACCGGGTGAGTAATTCCAGGCAAGGATCACCGTCGAGCCTGACACCGTTACGCCGGTCAGGCCGTCCGGTGCCGCCGGCCAGGCGACAGCGGCGAGAGCAACATTTTCCTCCTGGAAAGAGTTGTCGGGAATAACTTCCGAAAGCCGGTATCCCTCGCCGTTAGTCGTGTTATAGAACAGGTAGTCGTAGGGATTGCCCGGGGCTTCGGTAAGATAATTCTGAAAATCATCGTACCAATAGCCGCCGTCATAGCCGGCACCGTCCGATGTCTCAATACGGATCTCTTCGTCGGTATCATCCAGGAAACCGACAAAAGCGATCTCTCCGTTGGCCGGAGTGCTGAGATCGGAATTGGTCACCGTCCCGTAGATCGACCCCTGCGCAAATGCCGAGGTTGACATGGCCAGAACCAGCAATATCGCCAGAACCGACCAGTGTCCCTTCTTAAGTTTACCTACCGTTGACCGCACAGCGGTACCTCCATATATGTTCAATCGAATACTTTTCATGGTGTGTTGACCCGTTTCTACCTTTCCTCTATGGCGCCGGGAACGTGCCCTCGGTTGCGGCATTGGCCTGATACGGCCGACCGGCCCGAACCGTGAAGTTGGTTCCGAAACCGGCCGCAAAGCGGGACTGATAGTTCTGTGATCCAGCTACAAAGTTATTCAAGGTGTTCAACACACCGGGTATATTATCAATTACATCCTGCGCCACGCTGAAATCAGCCTCGCGGTCGAACGGGACCATAATGAAGCTGAAATCGGTTGTGGCCGTAGTTGTGATTGCATAACTGATACTGCCCGCCTCAGGAACATTGCCGGCCACCGAGAAGACGGTGTCGACGGCGGCGTTAATCTGGTAAATGCCACCTGCAACGACGGAGAAGTTGGTTCCGAAACCGGCCGCGAAACGCGACTGATAACTCTGCGAAGACGCCACGTAATTGTTGACCGTCAGCACGTTACCGCTACCGATAGCGCCGATAAGCTCATCGGCGGTAGTGATACCGGTATTGGTAAACGGAATACCAACCAGATTGTAGTCGGTGCTCGACGTGGTAAGCAGCCTGTAATCGTATTCGCCGACGCGGTTGGACACGGCCGAAGAACTGCCCAGGAAATCAACCGCCCGGACAACGTAGAAGTATTGCAAACTCGTGTCACCGACAACATCCGCACCATCTATATTATTGTCGCTAAAGCTGAGCGTCAGCGGATCGGTTACCCCAATCGAATCGCCCGGAACGGCGTCGAAATATGCCGACGTGCCCCTGTACACGACATAGCGGTCGAGAGTCGTGGTCAGACCCGAAGTATCCAGTGTAACCGCGCTCCAGTTCAGTTCAACAGCATCGCCCATGATCTGGATACTCAAATCGGCTACCGCTTCGGGCGGCGCACCGCTGATGATGGAAATACTTACCGTATCGGGATCGGACAAAGCCAGACCGTCGTCAACCGTCAGTTCGAACAGGTAAACATCAACGGCTGTCGGAACAAAAGTCGGCATGGAATCGGTCTCGCTCGAAAGGCTCACCGCCGAACCGCCGACCTGCAGCCAGGCAAACGTAATCGCCTCGCCGTCCGGGTCGTAGGAATTGCGACCGTCCAGTTGGACTGTCTGACCGGCCGGCACATTTATTTGATCCGCACCGGCGTCGGCCACCGGCACCTGATTGGTGTTGCTAACCGTGATCTGAACTATTTCGGTATCGCTGAGGCCACCGTCATCGGCTATGAAGACAACATCGTAGATGCCTTCCTGCGCAAAGTCGGGCGTCCAGTCGAACACCCCGGTGCCATCGCCGTTATCGTCGAAAACAGCGCCGGTCGGCAAATCTTCCGCCCGCAGAGCCGGGTCGGTACCGTCGGCATCGGTGGCGCTGACCGGGAAAGTAAGGTTCACGTCTTCATATGTCGACTGCGCGCCTATCGCCGCCAGCACCGGTGCCTGGTTACCGGCATCGATAACCGTAATCTCGACCAGTTCCGAATCCGCCAGGGCACCATCGGAAGCGATGAACCACACATTATGTGTTCCCTGCTGAGCGAAATCCGGAGTCCAATTGAAAGACCCGGTACCATCGCCGTTGTCGTCAAAAACAGCCCCGGTCGGCAGAGTCGAGGTCGCCAGCGACGGAATCGTACCATCAGGATCACTGGCCGAAACGACAAAACTGAGGTTTACGTTTTCGGTTGCGCTCTGTGCACCGATCCCCGCCAGAACCGGGGTCTGGTTGCCGGCGTCATCGACCGTAATCGTAACTATTTCGGAATCGATAGCGGCACCGTCCGAAGCATAGAACGTCACATCATAGCTGCCCGCCTGCGTATAGTCAGGCAGGAAATTGAAATCACCGGTGCCGTCCTCGTTGTCGACGAAGGTTGCGTTGGTGGGCAGGGTCGAAGTCGACAAAAGCGGCGTCGTGCCGTCAGGATCGGAAGCCGATATCATGATATTCAGGTTAATGTTTTCCGTAGTGCTCCGCGGACCAATCTCGGCCAGCACCGGCGCCTGATTGCCGGACTCTGTTACGGTTATGACAACCACCTCGGAATCGATAGCCGATGAAGCGTCGGTGGCGTAAAACGTAACGTCGTAGTCGCCCGCCTGCGTGAAATCGGGAGCGAAAGCGAACAGCCCGGTACCATCGCCATTGTCGACAAACGAAGCATTGGTCGGCAGGGTCGAAACGGTCAGGGCAGGCGTTGTGCCGTCGGGATCCGAAGCCGACACCGGCACACTCAGGGTGCCGCCCTCAACTATGGTCCGGGCGCCTATAGCGTCAAGCTCAGGGGTCTGGTTGCCGGCCTCATTGATCGTAATGAAAACCAACTCGCTGTCGGCCGCAACGCCGTCACTTACGACAAACGTCAGACTGATAATATCCGCCTGCGTGTAGTCCGGGTTGAAATCGAACTCGGCCGTACCGTCACCATTATCGGTGAAAGTTGCATTGGGGGGCAGAGTCGAAACAGTCATGGTCAGGGCGGTGCTGTCGGCATCACTGGCGGTGATGAGCAGATTCAGAGGATCGCCCTCGGTCACGAACTGGGCTCCGATTCCATCCAGGACCGGCAACTGGTTAACGTTATAGACTTCTATCGTCACCACTTCGCTGTCTATGGCCTCGCCGTCGGCGGCATAGAAAGTGACATCGTAACTCCCGGCCTGATAGAAGGTGGGATTGAAAGTGAAATCACCAGTGCCGTCCTCGTTATCGACAAACGCCGCATTGGCCGGCAGGGTGGACGTGCTCAGAACCGGGATCGTGAGGTCCGGATCGGAAGCACTTATGGGTACGCTCAAAGTTGCATTTTCGTCTACTGTTTGTCCGCCGATAGCCACCAGCACGGGATCGCGGTTAACGTTGTTGACCGTGATCGTCACGATTTCGCTGTCGGTGGCGCTGCCGTCATCGGCATAGAAAGTTATATCATAGGAACCGGCCTGGAAGAAGTCCGGGGCGAATATGAAATCGCCGGTCCCGTCTTCGTTATCGATAAAGGTCGCGTTGGTCGGCAAGGTCGAGGTCGACAGCACCGGCACGGTAGAATCGGGATCAACGGCCGAAACCGAAACGCTCAAACTGCCGTTCTCATCAACCGACCGCGGCCCGATCTCCGTCAGCACCGGAGACTGATTGCCCGCCTCATTGACCGTAATAGTCACTATCTCGGAGTCAACCGCCGTGGAATCATCGGTGGCGTAGAAAGTAATATCGTAATCGCCGGCCTGCGTGAATTCCGGAGCGAAAGTGAAAGTCCCGGTACCATCGCCGTTGTCGACAAACGAAGCGTTGATCGGCAGGGTCGACGTGCTCAGCGCAGGAGCCTCGCCCTCGGGATCGGAAGCGCTGACGGGAATACTCAGATTGTCACCCTCGGTCACGGCGTACGGACCGATAGCGTCAAGTTCGGGGTTCTGGTTGCCGGCGTCATTAATCGTTATGAACACCACCTCGGAATCAACCGCCACGCCGTCCGAAGCCCGGAACGTAACACTCACGATGCCGGACTGCACATAATCGGGAGCGAAAACGAATGTCCCGGTACCGTTGCCGTTATCGACAAAAGTGGCGTTGGTCGGAAGAACCGAAGTTTCCAGACTCGGCGTACTGCCGTCTGCGTCGCTCGCCGTAACCGTCAGGTCAAGCGTACCACCTTCAACAACGCCTTGCGGGCCGATTTCGGCCAGCACCGGCGGCTGGTTCCCGGCATCCGTCACCGTTATCGTAACTATTTCGGAATCGATAAGGAACCCGTCCGAAGCATAGAACGTAATATCGTAACTGCCCGCCTGGGTATAGTCGGGATTGAACAAGAAACTGCCGAAACCGTTACCGTTGTCGGTAAACTCGGCGTTGGCTGGCAAAGTCGAGGTCGTAAGGCCGGGCGTGGTGCCGTCCGGATCGGTAGCCGAAATGCCGAAGTTGAGAGAAGCACCCTCGGTTATTGAACGATTACCGATAGCCGTAAGCACCGGCGCCTGATTACCGGCATCGTTGACCGAAATGGAAACCACTTCCGAATCGACGCCCAGGCTGTCATCGGTGGCATAGAACGTCACCTGATAAACGCCTGACTGCTGGAAACCCGGGATGAAACTGAAATCACCGGTACCATCGCCGTTATCAGTAAAACCGGCATTGGTGGGCAATGCTGAAGTCGACAGAGCCGCCGTAATATCTTCAATGTCCGTGGCCGTAACCGTGAACGCCAGGGGTTCACCCTCGGTAACAGACTGCGCGCCGATTTCCGCCAGAACGGGATTCTGGTTTCCGGCCTCATCAACCGTTATTACAACCACTTCGGAATCAATCGCCGAGGAATCATCGGTCGCATAAAACGTAACACTGTGGCTTCCGGACTGCAGATAGCTCGGATAGAAATCAAATGTCCCGGTGCCGTCGCCGTGATCCGTGAACAATGCATTATCGAACAAAGCCGTGGTGCTCAGGGCCGGGGTATCACCGTCCGGGTCCGATGCACTCACTGTTATATTCACACTGCCGCCTTCAATCACCGACTGTGCACCGATAGCAGCAAGCTCCGGAGGAAGGTTGATCTGATTAACCGCAATGGCCACGACCTGCGAGTCAATCTCTTCACCATCGGAAGCGTAGAACGTCACGCTGTAGCCACCGGCTTGATCGTAAGTCGGCGTCCAGACAAACGTCCCGGTCC
>DAISVY010000014.1:0-33034 GCA_036826635.1 Candidatus Zixiibacteriota bacterium | reverse complement strand
TCAGCCTGGCGCCTCTGCCCGCCTGCCCGTAATAAAAAAACGGATGGCTCGGAAACAATCCGAGAACTACGGCAGCGACAGGCACCAATTGCCGAAAGAAAAAGCCCGACTTCCTTCTGGGAGTCGGGCTTCGTATTATCGAAATATAATCGAAGAGACTTACTTGCTGCCAATCGGAATCATGACCCCGACCGCCAGGTGAATCAGCTCGAAAGTATCATCGGCCATAACCAGGTGAATTCTGGGCATAGCAAAAATGCCAATTGTCGGCGAGACCATCTTGCGATATACGATACCACCGTTCAACCCAAAGTCATCATCGTAGATACCGCCACCGAAAGTCAGGAAGAAAGCATCGTTATCGTCCGTGTAATTCATGGCGTACAGACAATTGGCGAGGATATGAGTATTGGTTTCGGAATCGTCCGCATCGCCGAAGCCATAACCGGAAGGACCGGTGTACTCGGCTTTCGCTTTGTACTTCTGGAGCATCAGTTCTCCGCCGATCATAAATTTCTCGGCTATACCGTAATGAAACATGCCGCCAAAGCTTATGCCGGCATCAAGCGAGTACTTGTAATAGTCCGATTCATACTCATCAAACACGTCCCCCATGCCCAGCGCATACCCGAGATAACCACTGGCCATCATCTTGCCCTTGAGATTGAAATCCTGGGCCTGAACCGAAACAGCCAGAATCAGGACGGTGGCCAAAAGAACTGCGGTTGTCCGTTTCATTGTCATTGTCCTCCTTCACTAACTTTAACTTTTTATATTCAAACATCTTAATTTTATCGGCATTACACAATTCGATATTCACCAATTTTTATTGTCTATCACCTCCCTGTGTACCCGGACCTGCGTGAAGAGCATTACAGGCCCTCTATTCTGCCTGTATAGTGAAATACATAACCTCGGAGGCGAGTATATTGTCGGCTCAATACCATGTCAAGTATAGAACATTTCTTTCTTCAAGCCGATCAACGGTCATATTCCCATGGCTGGCAACGAGAGAGGGGCTCGGTTTAACTCTTGACAGAATGTTGAAGTGAGCCTACTTTACTATTAGGCTTCCATTCATAATGAGAATGCCGTGGGTGAATCATCCCGGCGCGACATCCGAAAGTTTGAAGTTTCAGAATTTATAGGTTGGGGATGCGAGATACTTTCCCATGGAGGATTTTGAAATGAAGGTGAAGGTATTGTTAATTTCAACCATGCTGGCTGTCTTCGGTTTGTTCTCGGCCAACCCCGCCATGGCCGGCTCCGATGAAGGCTGCTGTGTCGGGACCACCGGTAATATCGACTGTGATCCCCTTGAGAGCGTCGACATGGGAGATCTGACGGTGCTGATCGATCATCTCTTTCTCAGCCTGACCCCGGTCTGCTGCTACGAGGAGGCCGATATTTCTCCGGGAGGCGCCGTTATTGATATGGCTGACCTGACCGTGCTGATCGATCACCTGTTCATCGGTTTGAACCCGTTGCCGGACTGCCCAGCGACAGGTACTCCATCCTGTGAAATGATGGGTGTCGGCGATTGTAAAACCTTCAGCGGCAGCAAGGATGAAATACCGCCGGATCAGGGTTGCATCGAATATCAGTATGGTAATGACGGAAGACTCGTGCTGACCCACGTCAATGCGGGTTTTAACTGCTGCCCGGTGCTTGATTTCGAATTTACCGTTTCCGAGGGTGTCATCACTATTGAAGAAATCGAACTCGAGGATCTGTGTGATTGTCTGTGTCTGTTTGATTTAACCTTCGAAATTTCTGATTTGCCTCCCGGCACATACCAAATTAACATCATCGAGCCGTACATTCAGGGCACGGCGCAGGATCCTCTCATGTTCGAAGCCGACTTGTCCTCCGCTGGTTCCGGCAGCTATTGCGTAGACCGGCACGGTTACCCCTGGGCGGAGTAAGCGGATCAACCTAAGACGACACGTTATTCGATGCGAGCTTTAAGGCCCTTGCTTAATCAGGCAGGGGCCTGTTTCTTTTCCGGTGGGTTACTGTTTTGTCTCCCGGTCCTGGCTCGATTCCACAGACCGAACAACAAGCCAAGGGTCAGCATAAGAGGCGCCGACTCGATGACGTTGGCCGTACCGCCAAAAGTGAAAAGCGCGACGCAGAAAAATAAGAAACAGAAGGACTCACCCTTGTTCAGATTTACGGTAATGACTTTATACAGGAGATACAGAAGTAACAAAACCAGAACAACGAGGCCAAAGTCTACCAGCAGGTAAACATATAGGTTGTCCCCGGGATTATACAGTTCGGGTTCAAGGTACTTTTGTGCCTGACCGATCCCTCCCACTCCCCGTCCCGTCAACACCAGAAACACCGGAGAGAGCAAAGCGTACGCGGCCGGCCAGACCACAGCCAATCTTTGTATGTATGACGCCGAGAGTATAATCGTGAGAAGATCATCGGAGGCCAGCAAATCGCGACCGACGGAAGGAGCCACCGCGGAAACGATTGGCGGGATGACCCCATACAGGAGCATCAGGACCAGTAAAACTTTGAGGGTAACTTCGGCCGGTCGTCTAATCGTTTGTTTGGCGACCAAATATAACCTTGCGATAACGTAAAATAAGAAGAGCATTATGAAGGCCAGAATAGAGGTCTTGGCCGTAGTGATTACAACACCGACAAAAGCCGCGAAAAACAACAGCCAGTCGAACCATCGGGCCCGGCGGTAAGGTCGGTTGTCGAAATCAAGCGTAGCGATCAGGAACAAAGTACAAAGCGAAAACAACAACATGGCCGTTTCAAATGACGTCCGCCCGAACCCCGAAGCACGAGGAATACCGAAAGACGACCACTGCCTCGCCCCTTCGATAGCCACACCATAAGCTTCATATTCGAAGCTCTGCCAGGGCGGCGTGACGAATAATTCGATCACGATGCCCAGCAATACCACCGGCACCAGAAACCTGAAAATTGTCACGAAACATTCGCGTTCCAGCTTCAGCGCATACACGGCGATAAACCCGACAAAAAAGGCCAGGTACATCTTGACACCAAAGAGAACCTGAATCAAACCGATACCGTTGACCACGCCCACCAGCATACCATACAAAAGGAGGACAAAACAGGTCAACAGTACCTTCTCAAGCCGCATTCTGGTGATTGTACAAAGAATGAAATAGAGAAAAAGACCGATCAGCAGAATGTCCTTCACATAAATAAGCGACGGGACACCCATCTCAACCAGGACATATCTGATTACGGCTTCGCAGGCGACAATAAACAGCCATAAATAGAGAATCGTCTCGGTTACTCGTCTCACGGAACTACTTCTTCGTACAGTTTGATATACTGATCGGCGATGCATTCACTGCTAAACTGTCTGGCAAACTCCAGACAATTATCTGACATACTATCGATCAGGTGGGGATCATCAACAAAAAAGCGAATTTTTTCATCCAGATCGCCCGGCAAATCCGGGTCAAACACGAAACCGTTACGGCCGTCTTCGACTATTTCCGCCAATCCTCCCCGATTCGATACGATGACCGGTCGACCGTACGAATTCGCTTCCGGGACAGTACGCCCGAAAGATTCAGCCAGGAGCGATGGCGAGATAACAACGTCCACCATCGAATAGACTTTCTCCGGCGGTTGATATCCCATAAACCGAATGCGGTCAGACTCGAAACGGCGGCGGAGTTCTTCTTCCGAATCCTGCGTGTACCCGCGTCCGAAAAGCAGCAGACGGGCCCGCTCGGGATTGATGGTTCGGAATCTCTCCAGAAGCAGGTTCACTCCCTTGCTGGCCGCGAGCAATCCGACAAAACCGAAAGTAACAACCTCGGTCGGTGTTTCTCTTCGTTGCAACGGTTCACCCGGCTGCACAGGGTTATGTATATGTCTGCGAATCGGCGTGTCGTGGAAACAGCCCAGTCTTAGATGTTTTTCCAGCACATAGCGACTGGTTCCGACTACTGCTTTCACCCGGTTAGAAAATCTTTTTCGGGGCCATGAAAACATCCGGCAATCGAGACATTGACGCTCGCAGATGTGGCCCCGCCGATACATCTGGGCCCGGGGACAAAGCAGGTAATAATCACGAATCGTGTGGATGATCGGCACATGACAAGCGGCAGCGGCTGACCACGCCGCAACGGAGATGCCGGTCAGGTTGTTGGTATGAACAATATCCGGGGCCTCTTGTTTGATCAAAGCCCGAAGTTTCCTCGAAGCGAAACCGTTATATGAATCGATAGCATGCCACAAGGGCTTAAGGAAACCCGGTTTCTCTTTGGCCACGCGCATCCAGTAAAGATTGGGGATTTTGAGATAATACACTTTCAGGCCGTCGACAAACCCGTTGTGCTCGGTTATATCAGTCGACACAACCACCGGCTCCACCCCTTTTGCATGCAACGCTTCAGCCGTGATGCGAACCGACCTCTCGGCTCCGCCCATGACATTAGGATGATACAACGAGTTGACGATGAGCACTTTCATCGGGACAATATCCTCGGAACGGGCCGTTCAGACATCGTTTTCGGCTGCGGTTCGCACCTGAGACGAATCCGGTAAAGCCATATCCTCTCTTTTTCCCAATTTGCCGGTCAATCCGTCTCTGACCGCTCGCATAACCAGACAAAAACGGCCGATTTGACCTCTGAACAGTAAACCAAACCCCACCCAGCCCACATAAAACCACGTATTGAGACCGAAGATCAGAGGGTTACGGCAGTAATATTCACGGGAAAACCACATCCCGTTACGCACACCGTAGTATATCTGCAACCTTCCGGCATTCGATAACCGCTTGGCGAAAGAAGCGTTTCGAGCTGTCCCCGCCGCAATCCAGGAGACTTCAGCATCCTCGACACGACTGCGCGGCACCAGGCAAACACTCCCTCCGGAGCGAGTGATCCTCGCCGTAAAGTCGCTGTCATCACCATAAAGATAGAGATCTTCGCGAGGGAACCCGACCGTTTCGAGCAGAGAGCGATGGAACAGCAGTCCTCCGTAAATTCCGAATGGGATCTTAACGACATCCCGATGCTGCCCCGAAGCATGAGATCTGACGGGAGATAACCGGCGGACTATCTTACCCGGTACCTGGGCCAGGTGAAAACCCAGTATACTGTTAATCCGAGGAAACCACTTCTCTACTTCATCGCCCGAAGCTACCGCGGCATATTGTCGCCGATCCGCTCGCATGGATAACAACGCCAGTTTTTCCCGGGGCACCTGAACGGTAAGATTTTCGTACTGGTGCAACAACTCCTCAAGAGCTCCCCGGTCGGGGATATTGTCATCATCCAGCAACCACAGTAATTCACACTCCGCAAGCTTCTGCGCCGCCCGCATACCGGCACAATACCCCCGTGCCGGGCCCGTATTCTCCCCCATTTTCACCGTTGTTATCGCGGGGTAATCACATTCTTTCAGCCGTTGTTCCAAATCGTACGGCACCCCGTTATCGACGACTACAATTCCGACAACGTCCTTTTGCGCCATGACGGCCGCCAGCACCCGACGCAGCAGCGACCATCGCTCGCCATATGTCACCGTCACTACGCAAACACGTTTGTCCATGCCGTTGTCTGTTCCCGCCTATCCTCTTCTCGTCCGTATCGAAACCAGTCGAATTACGATCTCTTTTGCCCTGTTATTAGCCACTTACAAGCGATACATAGCTCTACCCGGCCGGGGCAATATAACCGTCAGGCTTTTTCCATAGCCGGAGTTTTCTCACACCGTGAATACGAATCAGCAGGATCGTCAATTCAGTCACGATTGTCGCTATAGCCACGAGATAGGTAGTCATCACCGGAATGATAGCCGCCAATATGGCCAGGTGCAGAATCGATCCGAACACGACACTCATATTGGCGTACTCCGGGTGCCCCAGAGCGGCGAGGAAGGGATAGCCGAGCAGTACGGAAGCCACCGCTATTACCACGAGTACCGAAAAAAGTTGTAACAGATGCGATGTTTCACCGAAACCGGCACCGAAGATAATATCCGTGATAGGACCGCTGAAAACGAAAACGAACAGCCCCCCCAGGGCGGCCGCACCGCACGCCGGCCAGTAGACTTTCTTGAACAAACCCACGCTGCGCTCTTTCGAAATAAACGGGTACAGGGCATTGACCAATGGAACGAAGACCCCATACATCGCCTTGTACAATTGTTGCGCGGCCGCGTAATAGGCCACGGCCTGGTTGCTCACGAAAAGACCTAAAGCAAACGAGTTGGCATAGGTGTAAAACGACACCGATACCTGGGAAAGAAAGAACTGAAAGCTACTTCTCAAATGATACGACAGTGCCTTGAATCCCGGAATCCTTACCGCCACCTTGAAGCGCTTCAAAGCGATCATCATACTCATGGCGCCCGCCAGGATCATCCCCGTCGAACTGAGAAGCGGCACATAGATATAATCCGTCTGCTGCCGGACGACGATGAAGATAGTCACGGTAAAGATCACCCGGGCGGTTATGTTGATCAGCGTGATAAACTTCATGCGTTCCATACCCTGAAAGAACCAGGGCGTCATGCAGGCTTGACCAAGCACCATACCATAGCACAACAAATAGAGAATCCAGTCAGGTTTGAATCGGTCGAAATAGAACACGATAGCCGCCATAACCCCGAAGCCGGTCACGATAAAGACTCCCTTGATTATCATCACGCTCCAGTAAATGGTGGATACCATGTCCCGGTCGTTTCGATGAACGGCTATTTCCCGGGCGGCCGAAAGGTTGAACCCATAATCCGTAAAAATGATGAAGAACTGTGTGAATGCCTGTGCAAACATCACCAGGCCGTATTTCTCGGCTCCGAGAATACGAACCAGATACGGTAAAGTGATCAGGGGAAGAAGATAATTGAGTCCCTGAAGAACAGACAGCGAGAGATAATTTTCAAGCAGCCGTTTCTTTTTATCGTCTTTCAGTTTGTTTTTAAGCTGCTCGAAGAGTTTCATTTGTCGAACTGTATTTCCACAGGTCGCACCGAACCCGTTCGGTCACGCCCTGTTGCGTCCTTGCTATGTCGGAAAATCAGTCTTCCAGACGGAACGGTGATTCCGAATCATTCTCGTGCCGTATTTCATCAACGGGATATTTCCTTCCCTCTCCGGCATAAAGCCGGTTGGGCCCGTTGTAAACTATACCGTCGACATCTCCGATATTTTTATACGCGTGAACGACTCCCTTCGGAACCACGACCGCCGCCGGCCGATTCTCTCCCAGTTCGTATCGCGCTTCCTTGCGATAGGTCGTCGAATCGGGCCGATTGTCCCACAGATACAGACGAAAAGTGGATGGGCCGAGAAAACAAAACAGGTCGGCCTGGTCGGCATGCTCGTGAGGGCCTCGTGCCACCCCCGGTTTCGTGGCCGACACGTAACTCATAACCGGCAAGTATTCCGTCGGCAGTTCGTCTTTGCGAAACAGCTCAATCAGCCAGCCGCGTTGATCGGTGTATCTAGCAAGGTCCCTGATTATCACGCCTTCGATATCACACTTCATGCCATCAACTCTTTTCCGTGTAGTTCCAAAAACTCCGCCAGCGCCTTGCGATAATGTCGCATTACATGCAGACGGGCCGTCTTCAAATGCCTGTTTTCAAGAGATGAAAAACGCGGTCGGGCGGCCGGTTGCGAATACTCCCGACTTGAGCACGCTTCCAGTACCACCGGCATATGCGTTATCTCGAAAATTTCGCGGGCAAGGTCATACCATGAAGTCTCGGCCTCGCTGGTACAATGAAACACTCCATGTCCCTGATGGTCAATCACCTGCGCGGTCTGGCGAACGATATCTTCCGTCCAGGTGGGGTTGCCTGTCTGATCGTTAACGACCCGCAGTGGCTTCACACCGTTCGGACCTTTCGGAAAACGCAGTTGTTCCTGTCCCAGTTTGAGCATGGTTTTGACGAAATTGCGTCCATGGCGTCCGTACATCCAGGCCACTCTCAGAATCACCGCTTCGGCCAGAATTTCCCGAACGGCAATCTCCCCGGCCAGTTTGCTTTTCCCATAGACGTTCAGGGGATTCGGCTCATCGTCTTCGACGTATGCGGATTCCGTGGTCCCATCGAAAACGTAATCGGTGGAATAGTAAAACATCCGCGCTCCGGTTTCCCGACAGGCCAGAGCCACATTGCGCGTCCCCTCGCCGTTTACCGCCATAGCCAGCTCTTCGTTGCTCTCGCAACCGTCAACGTCGGTATACGCGGCGGCATGAATCACGACATCCGGTTTCACTGCTTTAACGGTAGAAAGGACATCTTCACGTATACGGATATCGACATCCTCCAGATCGACCCCGCACACGCGATAAGCCCCGGAGAGTATCTCCATCAGGTCGCGCCCGAGCTGACCCCGGCTACCGATAATAAGTACTTTACCAGATTTCGCCATCGACTTCCCTGAGAACCTCCTGCAAATAACCCCGATAGCTGTTGTCGGCCATTTCCTCGACCAGTGCGCCCATCCGGTTACGGTCGATAAATCCCATGCGATAGGCTATCTCTTCAAGACAGGCTATTTTCTGCCCCTGGCGTTTCTCCACCGTAGCCATAAAATTGCCCGCCTCCAGAAGACTGTCGTGAGTTCCCGTATCCAGCCAGGCGATACCTCTTCCCAATCGCACTACCGTCAGCTTGTTTCGTTCCAGATAAACCCGGTTGACATCGGTGATCTCCAGCTCACCGCGCCCGGAAGGTTTCAGGGCCCGGGCGATGGATACGACCTCGGCATCATAAAGATACAAACCGGTCACGGCGTAATTGGATTTCGGCCTGGCCGGTTTTTCCTCGATGGAAACAGCCCGTCCGTTTTTGTCGAAGTCCACCACGCCATATCGCTGCGGATCTTTGACATAGTATCCGAACACCATCGCGCCATCGGTGAACGACCGTGCGTCGCGCAGAAAATCATACACCCCGTAAAAGATATTATCACCCAATATCAAAGCCACCGGGTCGTTATCGATAAACTCCTCTCCCAGAATAAACGCCTGGGCGATACCCTCCGGTTTCGGTTGCACTTTGTACGAAATGTTCAATCCCAGTCGGTGACCGTCGCCAAGGAGGTCCTCAAAGCGCGGCAGGTCGGTCGGCGTGGAAATGAGCAAAATATCGGTAATGCCGAAAAGCATAAGGGTGGAAAGCGGGTAATAAATCATCGGTTTGTCGTATATAGGCAACAATTGCTTGCAGGCAACCCGGGTTACCGGGAAAAGCCGCGTGCCGGCCCCGCCAGCGAGAATAATACCCTTGTTAACCGATCCAGCCATACTTTCCGGTCTCATCGATTCGCATACATTTCATTGTAGTATTTCTTGTACTCGCCACTGACACAGTCTTCAAGCCAGAGCGTGTTATCAAGATACCATTTCACGGTTTCCCTTAAACCGGTCTCGAACGTATGTTCCGGTTCCCAGCCGAGTTCCGCCCGGATATGCGACGCATCGATAGCGTAACGCCGGTCATGACCCGGTCGATCCGTTACGGAAGTTATCAGAGCCTCGCGAGGTTCCCCGCCCAGCAGTTCATCCAGCAAGCGACACAGCTTGCGCACCAACTCGATGTTTTCGATTTCGTTGTGGCCGCCGATGTTGTACGTTTCGCCCGACACCCCTTTATGGAACACCAAATCCAGCGCCTGACAATGATCACCCACATACAACCAGTCGCGAATCTGACGACCGTCACCGTAAACCGGGAGTTTTTTCCCGGACATGGCATTTCGGATCATCAGAGGTATCAATTTTTCGGGAAACTGATACGGTCCGTAGTTGTTCGAGCAATTGGTCGTTACCACATCCAGACCGTAGGTTTTGTGATAAGCTCGCACCAGATGATCGGCGGATGCTTTCGAAGCCGAATATGGCGAGTTGGGCCGGTACGGGTTTTTCTCCGTAAAGAACCCCGTCGGTCCCAGTGATCCGAAAACTTCGTCGGTTGACACGTGGTGAAAGCGAAACTTTCCCTTTTCGAGAAAACGTCGCCGCGCCAATTCCAGCAAATTGAAAGTCCCCAGGATATTCGTATTTATAAAAGCCGCCGGGCCCACAATGGAACGATCCACGTGCGACTCGGCCGCCAGATGGATAACACTATCGATGCCGTATTTTTCGAAACAGTTTTGCAGATCGTCGAACCGGCAGATGTCGATCTTTTCAAATCGATAATTGGGCGCCTGTTCTATGGCGGCCAGATTGCTTAAGTTGCCCGCATAGGTGAGGCAATCGATATTCACAAAAAGATATTCGGGGTATTTCGGAACGAGTTGCAGCAACAAATTGGAACCGATAAAACCGGCTCCGCCCGTAATGACCACCCTGCGCGTGAACTTATCCGTGTTCAATACAATTTCCCCGCGAACCCACTCGCGTCGAAGCGGACCAACCACCTGTAGCCAGATTAATCAAGTTTTTACCCCCTGTAAACAAAAACTTGGCCGCTGTCTCAAGCAAAGAAATAAGCCGGCGAAGGGACTCGAACCCCCGACAGGCTGATTACAAATCAGCTACTCTACCAACTGAGTTACGCCGGCCTGATCAATTCTGGTCTATGAAGATGATAAAAGCGTGACTCCCGGTCAAGCTTCTTTCGCCGCTAAACCTTTCGCTTCCACTTTACCCCCTGAGGGGTATCTTCAAGGATTATCCCTTCTGCGAGCAGGTCGTCACGGATTTTGTCGGCCAGGGCATAGTCCTTATTCCGGCGTGCTTCGGTACGTTTTTGTATCAGCGTTTCGATCTCGCTGTCGAGCACACCTTGTTTCTGACGGAACCCCAGCACCGTATCGATTCTGGCCATGATTTCGAGAGCCCGGTCCCGCTCTTCAGGCGTAAGCCTGTCCTCAGCCATCAGTTTGTTCATGTCTCTTACGAAATCAAACACGACACCCAGAGAACCGGAGATGTTAAGATCATCATCGAGATATTTCTCGAAACCGTCCGTCAGTTTGGTGATCAACTCGTCGGCCTCACCGCCGGCTTCACTGCCGGGGTAATCGGCCAGATTGGACAGGAAATCGTTATACCGTTCCAGGGCATTCCGGGCGGCGTCGAGTCCGGCAAAAGTCAGGTTAAGCTGCTGGCGATAATGTGTCCCGAGTAAAAGATAACGCACGGCCAGAGCCGGGTAACCCTTCTCGAGTATTTCCCTGAGCGTGTAATCATTGCCGAGCGACTTGGACATTTTCCGGCCGTCGACGATGAGATGCTCGCAGTGCATCCAGTAGTTTACGAACTTCTCGCCTGTCGCACCTTCCGACTGGGCAATTTCGTTTTCATGGTGCGGAAACATGTTGTCGATCCCGCCGGTGTGAATATCAAAATGATTCCCCAGATAGCGGATCGACATGGCCGAACATTCGATATGCCAGCCGGGACGTCCCTTGCCCAGCTCCGTCTCCCAGAAGACATCACCATCGGACGGATCCCAGGCTTTCCAGAGGGCAAAATCGCACACCGATTCTTTTTCGTACTCGTCGGCACATACTCGCGCTCCCGCCTTGAGACCGCACATGTCTATATTAGCCAGGGCTCCGTACCGGGGAAAAGCGGAGATTTTGTAATAGTAGTTGCCGTCCACTTCATACGCCAGCCCCTTCTCGAGCAGCTTCTTTACCAGGGCCACCATTTCCGGGATATGGTCCGTAGCGGCCGGGTAATGCTCGGCCCGTTCTATTCCCAGGGTGTCGATGTCCTCGAAGAAAGCCCGGATGTATTTGGCCGTATATTCCTTCAGGGGAATTTTCGCCGCCTGACAACCGCGGATCGACTTGTCATCAACGTCCGTAAGGTTCATGACCTGCGTTACCTGATATCCCTTGTATTCGAGATATCGCCGCAGCAGATCTTCGAATATGTATGCACGGTAGTTGCCGATATGCGCGTAATTATAGACAGTCGGGCCGCAGGTATACATACCCACCCGGCCTTCGTTAATCGGCTTGAACTCCTCTTTGACGCGCGTGAGGCTGTTCTTGAATACGAGGGCCATTCTTTCTTAGACCTCCGTTAGTGATTTGACCGTCCCGGCGGAAAGCTGTTTAACCACCTCAACGATAAGTTTAACCGTACTATCATAATCGGTCCGATTCATGATCCCGTTATGGCTGTGAATGTACCGAACCGCCGGGCCGATGACAATCGTCGGCACCCCTATCCGGCTCATGTGGATGCGTCCGCCGTCGGTCGCACCTCTTTCCATATACGTCAGATGGAACGGTATTTTTTGCGTTTCGGCGGTACGCAGGACCAAATCGCGCAGACGGGAGTTGGGGATCAGCATGGCATCATAAAGCAAAATTGCCGGTCCGCTGCCAAGTTTCTCGTCTTTGCTGAATCCGTCCGGCGGAATATCCTGCCCGATGCCGGTATCGCAGACAATGCATACGTCCGGATCGGCCAGGTATGAGATAGTCTGGGCCCCGCGAAGGCCGACTTCCTCCTGGACCGAAGCACAACCCAGGACAGTATTCGGATGTTTGATCCGCTTGAGTTTTTTGAGAACGTCAAGCATGATGGCACAGGCTACCCGATTATCAAAAGCCTTGGACAAATACATCTTCTTGTTGCCCATGATGGTGAACTGGCTTTCGGGTATAATAGGATCACCCAGTTTTATCCCCAGGCGTTTCTTGACATCGAACTTTTCCTGACAACCGACGTCGATAAACATGTCCTTTATTTCAAGGACTTTCTTGCGGTCGTCGGGCGACAGAAGATGGGGCGGTTTCGATCCGACCACACCGAGGACCGGCCCTTTGGACGTCATAATCCGCAGCCGCTGACCGAGAGCCACATGCCCCCACCAGCCACCCAGCGGCAGGAACTTGATATACCCCTCTTTGGTGATCTCTTTTACCATGAAGCCAACTTCGTCCATGTGACCGATCACCATCACTCGAGGCGAAGCCGCAGTACCTTTTAATTCGCCCATGATCGAGCCAAGTTTATCGAACTGGACTTTGTCGGCTACCTCATGCAGTTTGTTCGACAGTATGCCCCGTATCTCTTCTTCATACCCCGAAACACCGTTGGCTTCGGTAAGTTCTTTCAGCAGCAGTTCTGTGCTATCCATAATAAAACCTCTAAGCTATTGACACATATCGTCTTTCTTTTCAAATCAAGGCGGAAATATACTTCACCTGACGCCGAAACGCAACTCCCCGGTCGACTACAAATCAAGATGTTCTCTAAGGTTGCCCAGAGATTCGATCCGGCGGACAGTCTCCGGTATCTCCGGCGGGTATTCCCGGCCCGGTATCATCTTCAAAACAGCATGCATCCCGATTGCCTCGGGGCCCTGCACGTCCTCGACATACCGATCACCGACGTACACGGCCTCCGACGGAGCACATCCGGCCAGATTGACGGCATGATAAAATATATCGGGGTGCGGCTTGCGGAGCCCGAAAGAAGAACTGAAAACCGTGAAATCCAGCAATGGTTCGATACCGAAACGTTTCAGCTCCCCGAGGTGGGCCCGTTCCGGGAAAACCGTATTGGAAATCAAACCCGTTATCACCCCGGTATCTTTGATCTCCCGCAGTGTGGATACGGTGTCGTCGTAAACGTACAGCCGACTTTCGACCGGTTTGTAGTAAGCATCGAAAAAACTGTCGACCAGGCCGTCATCACTGTTCAGACCCAGGCGTGCGAACAATTTCTCCGCAACGGTGAGCACGTCCCATTCTATCAGGGATTCGGCGGCGGTCCGACGATAACCCTCACGAATGTCGGCGAAAGCCTCATGGAAAGCTTCCCCGGCCGGGATATCGTACCCTTTCCTGAGAAGAAATTCCCTTCCCGATTCGGCACATTCACGACCGAGTTCGTCCCAATTCATGGCCTCGTATTCTATCAGAGTCGAACCGAGGTCAAAGATGACCGCCCGTGGTTTCAGCTTCTCCACTTTTTAATCCGCCTTTTTTATCGCCGAGTCTATTATCATGTCGACCAATCGGTCAAAATCTATTCCTTCACACTTTACCGCCATCGGCGAAAGCGACAGACTGGTCATCCCCGGCAGGGTGTTCAATTCCAGACAGTAAAACCGACCGTCATCGGTCAGAATGAAATCAATCCGCGCCAACCCGGAAGCACCGACCGAGTCATAGAGAGCCTGAGCCGCCTGCTGCATTTGTCGGGCTATCGGCTCGTCGATTTCGGCCGGAGCCACATATCGGCTCTTGCCCTTGGTATACTTGGCTTCGTAATCGTACAGGCCGGATTCCGGGATGATCTCCACAATAGGAAAAGCTCGCCCGTCAAAGATCGTAACCGTCATCTCCCTCCCCGACACGAATTCCTCGACCAAAACATGACCGGAGTGCTCCCCCGCCTTCTGTCGAGCCGCAACCAGACCGGACGCTTCATCAACCCGGCTCAAACCGATAGTTGAACCGCCATCATTCGGTTTGACAATAACCGGGAACTTGAAATTGTCGGTAATGTGTTCGATCATGACCTCGGGGGTCTTACATTTGCTCGGATAAAGCTTCCAGATCGGGGTCGGGATATCGAGCGAAGCCATCACTCGCTTGGTCATGGCTTTGTTCATGGCCAGAGCGGAAGCAGACATCCCCGAGCCGGTATATTTCATCCCGAACAGGTCGAGAAGATTTTGAATCACCCCGTTTTCCCCGCTACCGCCGTGCAAGGCGATAAAGACGACATCGGTGTCTTTCAAAGAGTCCGCCTTCAGGACCTGGGTCAGAACATCTCGGTTTGTTCTGTCGGGTACTTTTGTCGATATCGCTTCTACTTCTTCACCCGTAAGGAAGCGACCGTCAGCGTTGATCAGCGACTTCCCCGTGGCGGGATCAAGAGCCGTGACCTGATGCCCCAGACGACGAAGAGCCTCCCACACCGCCTCACCGCTGGTCAGCGAGACAGCACGTTCGTCGGAATTACCTCCGGCCAGCAACAGCACGTTCATACTCTCTTGTCTCCTTTACTCGATCTAAAACGGTGCCACACATAAACGGCCAATAATACTACGATGACCGGCCAGACTATTCGGCTGTAAGTTTGATAGTATTGACCAATCATGTCCAGATTTTCTATCAACACGTGGGCCAGGTACATAAGAAGCCCGGCGAAGAGCACATATGACAGGGCCGAATATACAAACATACGACCGGCCGAATACCGCCCTATCCCGGCCACCAGTGACAGAACCGTGCGCAGCCCGAATACGAAGCGGGAGAATATGAGAATCAGGGCTCCCCATCGATCGAAGTATCCCTCGACCCGGGCAATGTCGGCCGCCGAAAAATAACGATAGTTCCTGCGGATAAAAAAATCACGTCCATAGCGCCGTCCGATAGCATACACGATCATCACCGACAGAAGACCGCCGCTCATCACTGTTGCCATGGCCAAAAGAGGATGCAAACGAGCGACCGCCACCAAAGCCCCGGCGGCTACGATAAAGCTGTCACCGGGGAAAGGCGGAAAAAGATTTTCGATAAAACAGGCCGCAAAAATCACCAGGTATACCCAGACACTTCCGTAAGCGAACAAGTAGTCGAGGTAAGCGTTTATTTGCTCTATTGATTCACTCATCGCCGGAAATCAGACATACCGCCGAAGCCGCAATCCCTTCGCCCCGACCGACGAACCCCAGCTTCTCGGTGGTGGTGGCTTTAAGCCCCACGCGGGTTTCATCAATGCCCAGAACAGCGGCTATATTGGTTTTCATTTGAGCTATATGGGGATTCATTTGGGGCCGCTCGGCCATGATTACGGCGTCGATGTTGTGTATTACGGGGAAGCCCGCCCGATGCACCATGCGGCACACTTCTGCGAGCAGTTTGCCGGAATCGGCGTCGCGATATCGCTCGTCCGTAGGCGGAAAGTGCTGTCCGATATCCGGCAACCCGGCCGCTCCCAACAAGGCGTCGGCAATGGCATGCAGGAGAACGTCGGCGTCGCTGTGCCCCATCAGGCCCCGCTCGTACGGTATCACCACTCCCCCCACAACCAGTCTGCGACAGGCCGCGAAGGGATGAACATCGAACCCGTGACCTACTCTCAGCTTATTCATCGCCTTCCCGTTGCAGCAGAGCTTCCGCCATAATCAGGTCTTCGGGCGTGGTTACTTTCAAATTCGTCGTGGTCGGTTCCAGCACCCGAACTTTGAATCCTCGCGACTCGATCAGCGAAGCGTCATCCGTAAACATCGTCTCATCTTTCGCACAATCGCGATGAGCCGCAATTATCAGATCGTATTGAAAAACCTGCGGTGTCTGGGCCAGATAGAGCCGCTGTCGGTCAAGTGTCGCCAGAATATACCCGTCCTCGACTCGCTTGACCGTGTCGCTGGTTTTTATCGCCAACATGGCTGCTCGCTCTTTCGCCGCCAGATTAATCACCGTGTCAATGTCACCCGGTGAGGTCAGCGGTCGGGCGCCATCGTGAATCGCGACCAGTCCTGTCGATATCGATAGTCGTTCCAGACCGCGCCGGACCGATTCCTGACGGCTCGCTCCCCCGGGGACAATCTTTACGACTTTGTCAAAACCGTATCGATCAACCACCTTCTCGCTGGTAAACAGCAGCGATTCCTCCGGCACCACCAGTACTATCTGATCGACCGACGCAGCCTTTTCGAACCGGCTGATCGTCCAAGCCAGAAGCGGGCGTCCGCATACTTCACGAAACTGCTTTGGCACCGAGCCGCCAAACCGCGTCGAATTTCCCGCGGCAACGATAAGCGCACAGGTTTTCATCAGAGTGAATATAGGCGCCCCCAACAGTCGGCAAAAGCCTTTTATAGGATCAGCATGGCATCACCGTAGGAATAGAAACGAAAACGCTCGGCAATAGCCTTCCGGTAAGCCTCAATGATTCTCTCCCGCCCCGCATAGGCCGAAACCAGAACCAGCAGCGACGATTTGGGCAAATGGAAATTGGTAATCAAATGATCCACCATGCGAAACCGATAGCCGGGCTTAATATACAAATCGACCATCCCGGCAAACGGCTGAATCTGCCCTTCAAGAATCGGGGCCGCTTCCAAAGTCCGCACGCCGGTCGTACCGACCACATACACGGCGTTGCCTCGCTCCCTGACCGCGTTCAACTTGGCCGCGACGGATGGTGATATCTCGGCGTATTCGGGATCAACCGTGTGGTCGTTTATATCCTCCGCCGTTATCGGTTTGAACGTACCCGGACCGACATGCAGAGTCAGGCGAAGAAACTCCACCCCTTTTTGAGCTACCCGCTCAAGCAACTCAGACGTAAAATGAAAGCCCGCCGTAGGTGCGGCCACCGCCCCCGACTTATCGGGATGGGCATAAACAGTCTGATAACGCTGAATGTCGGAGGGCTGATCGGGACGCCCGATATATTGTGGTAACGGTACATGCCCAAACCGTTCGATGATTTGTTCTCGCGCCTCGGCCGATTCGAAAGCTACCGTCCAGCGACCGTTCCGCTGATCGGATACCAGTGTTGCCGAATAATCAGGCGAGAAAATCACCACCTCTCCCTCACGTAAACGCCGCGAAGGCCGAGCCATGGCTTCCCACTTTTCCGGGGTACCTTCTTCGAGTTTACGCACAAGAAAGACCTCTACGGAACCGCCGGACAATCTCTTTCCATACAGACGGGCCTTGAACACGCGGGTATCGTTGACCACCAGAGCGTCGCCCTCGTGAAAGTAATCGAGCACCTGTTCGAATCGGCCTAACGTCATTTGCCCGGTCGCCCGGTCCAGGATCAAAAGGCGGGATTCATCGCGCTGTCGGGACGGGAATTGAGCGATCAGTTCCCGGGGAAGATGATAGTCGAAAAGGGAAACGTCCATGGAGTTTATTTACCTGAGTAATCGATATCGGCGGCAGTAAAGCGTAATGAGGTTCAGGGATTATTATCAAAGATGGTAAGACGATCAATCCAAATTTGCAGGAGGGCTTTCTGCTCCGCGGTCAGGTTTTCCGGAATCGACTGGTTGTTGAAATGGCAATCCAGAGCATTGAGCGCGTTCTGTGCGTCGGCCACGGTAAGAACCTCTCCGGTGTCCTCCTTCAGCTTATCCCGAAACTTGATTGTCTCCTCAATGAGAACATTCAACACCCGGGTTGAGTCCTGACGATCATGCAGCATGTGATCCTCCATCGACTCCATAAGTAACCGAAGGTCCTCTTCTGATGCTTTCATGCTTTTCACTTCCACCGGTTTGCCTCCCGTTTATGAAAACAGGTTTTCCTGGGGACCTCTGTTCATATCCAGCTTAAGATGACCGGCGGCCGACGCCGAGGCAACCCTTCCCTGCCGGGTGCGCTGAACAAACCCGATTTTCAGCAGATAGGGTTCGACCATGTCCACCAGTGTATCGACTTCCTCGTTCAATGTCGCCCCCAGCGCTTCTATACCCACCGGACCGCCGTTATAATACCTGATTATAGTCTCAAGTAATTTCCGGTCCATCGCATCCAACCCCGCCGAATCTATCCCCTCGGCGTCGAGAGCTCGTTCGGCAATCTCGGTGTCGACATTTCCGTCGCCTTTTACCGCCGCGTAGTCGCGGACCCGACGAAGGAGACGATTGGCAATTCTGGGCGTCCCCCGGGACCGTGCGGCCACCACGGCCGCCGCCTGACGGTCTATTCGGATATCGAGTAATCTGGCTGAGCGCAGGACAATTTCTTCAAGTTCCTCCGGCGGATAAAAGTCTATGTGATAATACAAACCGAAGCGATCCCGCAGCGGTGCCGACAGCATTCCGGCCCGGGTCGTTGCTCCAATCAGGGTAAAACGCTTCAGCGGCACGTTTATGACCTTGGCAAAAGCTCCCTTGTCCACTACGAAATCGACCTTGAAATCTTCCATGGCCGGGTATATGAATTCCTCAATCACCGACGACAACCGATGAATTTCGTCAATGAACAGAATATCCCCCTCGGCCAGATTGGTCAGAATGCCCATGAGATCCCCGGCTCGCTGCAAGGCCGGACCCGATGTGGAGATGAGCTTGGTTTTCATTTCATGAGCGACAATATGCGCCAGTGTTGTTTTGCCCAGTCCCGGAGGACCGTACAGAAGCAAATGCTCCACCGGTTCGCCTCGCCCTCGCGCCGCCTGAACTAAGACTTCAAGCTTGCCTCGTAACTCATCTTGCCCCACATAGTCAGCCAATGTAGCCGGACGCAGCGAAAACTGTGTCAAATCCTCATCGGGGGTGACCTGCTGGCCGGAAAGTATCCTGTCTCTGGACATGTTCAATCGTTCCTAACGTTCTTGTACCGATTTGAATATGAGGCTGATTAATTCCTCGGCACTGGCTACGCCGGGCTGTTTTTTGATGGCCTGTTCTACCATGGTCCGGGCTTCACTGCGGGAGTATTGCAGTTGCTCCAGAACATCCAGGGCTTCGTCAATGAACGGCTGTGACTCGGCCGGTTTTGCGGCCAGCGGCTGACTGCCCCGCGCCAGAGCAAAGCGGGCCGTTTTGCCGTTCAGTTCCGCGATAATTTTCTCGGCCAGTCGTCCCCCCACCCCCGGCAGACGTTTGAGTTTTCCGGCGTCTTTCGTCTCGATAGCCGTTGCAATCTCGCTGATCGGCAACACCAGCGACTTAAGCGCTTTCTTTACTCCAAGGCCAGGGACCTGAGTGAACAGAGAAAAGAACTGGCGATCCACCGGATCGGTAAAACCGACCAGACGCGGGTAGTGGCTCGATTTTCTTTCACCGGCTTCAATGTAGTAGATGGTTTCGAATTCTACATCACTGCCTATTTGACCGTTATCTTTAAGCCGGTCGGCCAGAGCCGAGGGCAGCAGTACCTCATAGTAGACTCCCCCGTTTTCCACCAAAGCGCACTGGTCGGTAATCCGGGCCAGCCTGCCGGTAAGACGGCTGATCATACCAATACCTCCCGTTGCTGCAAAGAACGGCAATGACACAGCGCAATCGCCAGCGCATCGGCCGTGTCCGGTGGCTCCGGCACTTTCGGCAGGGACAACAACGATTTTACCATTAATTGCATCTGTCTTTTACTGGCTCGACCGTTACCGGTCAGGGATTTCTTGATGCGGGTCGAAGCATAAGGTACAACCTCAAGCCCCGCCTCGGCCGCTTTCAACAACACCACCCCGCGGGCATGACCCATAACGATAGCCGTACACGGGTGGTCGTAGTGCGAATAGACCTCTTCAATCGCCAGGACATCCGGTTTGAACTGCTCAATGATCTCCCCCACGCCGAAGGCGATTTCCTGAAGCTTTTTCTCAAGCGAATCGGAGCGGTTGGTTCTCACTACTCCGGCTTCTGCCAGGGCCAACTGCCGGTCGCGGGATTCTATAATCGCATAGCCGGTAATGTTAAGCCCGGGATCGATCCCCAACACTCTCATAGTCTCAACATATTGGTAAGACCGGGTGAATTCAATCAAAAAACCGCGCTGGCGCGCCCAATGTGACGCACCAGACACAGCTAACCAGACTGTTCCGACCCTGGAAATGCCGACCGGTTGAGCATCTTTTACATCGAAACCAATTCCGCCGAAAGATTAATAGATTCCCCCGGCTAAAGCCGGGGTCCTTTTGGCTTACACCAAGCGCTTCGCGCTTTGTTACAACTCCTGACGGAGTTGTCCTGAATCCTGGTGCCCTTGGTGTTCCACGTAGCTGCGAATTGTTTTTTCGTCCAAACCTACACTACTCACAAAATAGCCTGGCGACCATACGATATTTTCATTCCAATATACCTTCCCCAGCCATGGGAAAAACCTACGCATCCTCGACGACAATTGGCTTTTCAAACGACCCATGACTGATGAAATACTGTACTTCGGAGGTATTGTCATCAGCATATGAAGATGGTCCTTGTCAAAGCCTATTGTCTCCATCGTAACACCAGGCATCCCGCGAAGCAAACCCGGCAATGTCTTGCGAATATAGGAGCAAACACCAGGCTTCAGGATCTTTCGGCGGTATTTACACACCCACACAACGTGATACTGCAGGCAGTACATGCTGTGAGCTGTCTTGACTACTTGCACACAAACAATATACCGCCTCAAGGCTCATTCATCCACGGCTAAAGCCGTGGTGTTCTGTCTACGACCGCATAAACAAACCCCGCATATTTTGCGGGGCTGTACTTCCGGCCAAAGTCTCTGCCGGGCCACGTCAATTCTGGGCCAGCTTCTCCAGCAGCGACTCGTCTATATCAAAATTGGAGTAAACCTTTTGAATGTCGTCGTGGTCTTCCAGCAAATCGAGCATCTTGAGCATGGACGAAGCTTCGTTTTCCTTCTCCAGTTTGGTCGTGTTCTGGGGAACCATAGTAACCTCGGCCGATTCAATCTTGATGCCTTTGGTCTCGATAGCCGTGCGCACGTCATCGAGCACACCGGGATCCATTAGAATCTCAAAAGCCCCGGAATCCGACTTGATATCATCCGCACCGGCTTCAAGGGCCGCTTCCATAAGATTGTCTTCATCGGCGGACTCAAGATCGACCGTAATAACCCCGCGCTTGTCGAACATCCAGGCCACACAGCCGTTGGCCCCCAGGTTACCGCCGTACTTGGTGAGGATATGACGAATATCCGCCACGGCCCGGTTCTTGTTGTCGGTCAGCACTTCCAGATACAAAGCCGCCCCGCCGGGACCATAACCTTCGTACGTAACCGATTCATAAACGACTCCCGGAAGCTGCCCGGTACCTTTTAGGATCGCACGTTTGATGTTATCGGCGGGCATGTTGGCCGCCTTGGCCGAGGCTACCGCCGTACGCAGACGAGGGTTACCTTCGGGATCTCCTCCTCCCTCGCGAGCCGCAACAGTGAGCTCCTTTATGAGTCGAGTGAAGAGCCGGCCGCGCTCGGCGTCGGCCTTACCTTTTTTCCTTTTAATAGTCGACCATTTTGAGTGACCGGACATAACTCCAATCCTCCCTTATTGCCGGCAAATAGCATTCTAAACAACTGTGGGCCTGATTCTCAGGTGCGATAAGTTACACAATTCCGACTCGATTGGCAAGAGCACCTATCGTCCAAACTCACCTTGCATTCGCAAACAGGGCAATTATATTTATTGCCATGTCATCAATTTTCACCCGCATCATCAACCGCGAACTGCCGGCCAGGATTTTCTACGAGACGGACGAGGTCATAGTCATCGCCGATCATCGTCCCCGCAGCCCGGTGCACCTGCTGTTGATCACGAAAGAGCGATATCCGAATTTCCAGCAAACCCCTCCGGAGGCTCTGGCCCTGCTGTGCCGCACGGCCAAGCTGGTGGCCGACAAACTGGGTATTCCCGATCATTATCAGTTGGCGATAAACAACGGCCTGGGGCAGGAAATCGACCATATCCATTTCCATTTCATGTCCAATCGAGGGATGGACAAGCTGACCTTCATAAACGAGGAGGCGGTTTCGTAAGGCCGGTCAGGCCCTGTAATATATGGAAGTGCCTTTTTCCAAATCAGTTGACAAGACTGAATCTTTGACCTTTATTTGCCGATGAGGAACTTACGGTTGTAAGTTCGGTGGTATATTAACCTTAGACCCCGGAGAAGGGGGTGTTAATAATTGACCGGAGTCCGAGTTAGAGACGACGAATCCTTTGAAAGAGCGCTTCGACGTTTTAATAAGTTCTGTGAAAAATCGGGGCTTCTCTCTGACTATAAAAAGCACCAGCACTACGAAAAACCGTCCGAAACCAAGAAACGGAAGATGGCGGCCGCCCGTCGTAAGGCTCGTCGCAACAGATATTTAGAGAAGAATTAGAAACACAGTGACAATTCTTGAGCGTATTGACAAGGATATGATACAGGCCCTGAAGGCTCGCGAGAAAGAACGCGTAACTCTTCTTCGGGGCCTTAAATCTGACCTGAAGTACAAGCAGATCGAGCTTGGCAAGGAGCTGACCGAGCAACAGGCTATTGAGGTTCTTTCCAGCGCCGCCAAAAAACGCCGGGATTCCATTGAGGCTTTTGCCAAAGCCGGCCGGGACGATCTGGTAAAAAAAGAAGATTTCGAGCTTTCCCTGATAACCACCTACCTGCCCGAACAGTTGTCCGAAGCCGAATTGCGCGAGATGATCCGCGAGGCCATTGAAGAAAGCGGGGCCGATTCCCCCCAGAAACTGGGGCTCGTGATGAAGGTCCTTATGCCCCGGGTCAAAGGCAAAGCCGACGGCAAACTGGTCAACAAATTAGTCTCGGAATTGCTTGCCAACTGATTTAGAAACTGTCTATCTTCTCCCGTGAAAAGGACAATCACAGGGAGCAGAACATGAACTGGGTAGACGGCGTTCTGATCGTAGTCCTTCTGGCTTCGGTTATTGTCGGGTCCAAGAAGGGTCTCATTCGAGAGATAATGGCATTCGTTGTCTTCTTTGCCGCCATTATATTCTCGGTCAACTACATCGATAACTTCGCGGTCTGGGTTTACCAGAAATTGGGTGGCTCGCCGCTGATCTCCGCGTTTCTCTCCTTTGCCATTCTTATCGCGGTTTCGTACGCGGTTTTCAAGCTTCTCGGCCTGCTTTTCTATAAAGTAGCCGACATCAAGAGCCTCAAAAAACGGGACCAAATGGGTGGGGCCATGATCGGCTTCCTTCGCGGCTGGGCGACTATCGGCTTTCTTACGCTTCTGGTTTTCCTGCTGCCCATGCCGGATTCTTTCTATACCGATTTCGAGGAGTCTTTCTTCGGTCCCACGGTGGCCAAAACGGTCCCCCTCATATTCGAGACAACCGCCGTCATTCATCCGAAAAACCCCAACTTTATCGAGAAGATGGAAAACACGCTTATTGTCGAACCGACTCAGAGCGGCGGACAATCGATGCTTTCGGAGGATCGGACCGATGCGTACCGCGTGATGTATCAGATCGACCGCTTCTTCAACATCCGCAACGAGAACAGCTAAATCGACTTTCATTTGATCTCGATTGGCATATATTAGAACCGGCCTGCGGGCCGGTTTTTCTATTGACCGCGCTGGGAGCAACATGATCGATCAGCACACAGCCGAAACCCTGGAATTCCCCAAGGTTATCGCCAAAATCGCGGGGGAATGTCTTACGCCCTATGGTCGGGCCGAAGTGGAAAGCTTCACCCCCCTGTGCGATGTTCGGTCTATTGTCTCCCGCCAGGACGAAATAGCCCAGATGAAAGACATCATCAATTTCGGTCTGGCTTTTCCGCTCTACCGTCTTGAAGATTGCCGCGAGATTCTCGACAAGGTACAGATTGAAGGGGTCTTCCTCGATCCGCATGAAATCCGAGTCGTGCTTGAACTTATAGAAATATCCATATCGCTGCATCGATACGACCAGGACAACCACGAGAAATTCCCGGCTATTGCCGAACATCTGAAAAATATCCGCTCTTTCCCGGAATTGAAAAAACAGATTGTCCGCTCTATCGATGAAGATGGCAGCATCAAAGACAGCGCTTCGCCCCAACTCAGACGACTCCGCGCCGAGCTGCACGACTGCCGCCGGAGAATTATCACCAAACTGGAAAATATCCTTTCGCACCAGCGCAAGCAGGCCGGCTGGCAGGACGATGTCATCACACAGCGTAACGACCGCTATGTCATCCCGGTAATTGCCGGACAATACAAGGCCAACCAGGGTATTCTGCACGACCGCAGTCAGTCCGGGGCGACTTTCTACGTGGAACCGAACGAGACGGTCGAACTCAACAACCGGGTCAATCTTCTGAAACAGGAAGAACGGGCGGAGATCGTGCGTATACTCCAGGCCCTGACGGCCGACATCGCTCAGGAGGTCGAGGCCCTGCGCGAAAACGTCCGCCTCATCGGTCGGCTCGATGCGGTTCACGCCGCGGCCGGTTTTGCCCGCGATACCAACAGCAATCGCCCGGTCGTCGAATCAAACGACGGGTTCGAAATCGTCAATGCTCGCCATCCCCTGCTGATCCTGCAACTGGGCGGGGTCGAAAAAGTAGTTCCGATGAGTCTCCGCCTCGACAAACATCGGCGGGCGGTCATTATAACGGGCCCCAATACCGGTGGCAAAACTATCGGACTGAAGACGGTCGGCCTGGCCGTTCTTATGGCTCAGACGGGGCTGCTGATACCGGCCGACGAAACCAGCCGTATTGGTGTCTTCAAACAGGTCTTTGCCGATATCGGCGACGAACAATCTATAGAGATGTCTCTTTCCACCTTTTCGTCGCACATTAGAAACATCGCCCAGGCCGTGGCCAGCGCATCGACCGACACACTGGTGCTCCTTGATGAAATCGGCGTCGGCACCGATCCCAAAGAAGGCAGCGCGTTGGCTGAAGCCATCATTCTTGATCTGGTTGAAAAAGGCGCACAACTGGTTACCACCACCCACTATTCTCAACTGAAAACCCTGGCCCTGGATTATTCCGAGATAGAAAATGCCTCGCTGGAATTCAACCGTGAGACTCTTGCACCCACTTATCGACTGCAAATGGGCATCCCCGGAGCCTCGTACGCCGTGGAGATCGCCGGTCGACTGGGTATCCCCACCTCGATCTGTGAACGGGCCTCGAAAGTTCTTGGTTCCGGCGAACGCTCGCTGGCCGAATTGATCGCTTCCCTCGAAAAAGAGTTACACCAAGTGCGCGAAGATCGCATCGCCCTGACCGAACGATTGGCCAAAGCTGAGACTCTGGAAAAACATTACCGCGAAGAACTGGACAAGTTCGAGCGGGAAATCGACGAATCGCGCCGGGAAGCTCTTGGCGAAACGGATCATCTTCTTGAGGATTCACGCAAACAAATAGAACGGCTGGTGGCGGAAATCCGCAGGACACAGGCGGACAAACAAAAGATCAAAGAAGTCCACCACTATTTGCAGGATGCACAGGAAAAAGCAAAACGGATCAGGCGCAAACATCGACGACACCCGGCTGAACCGGTCGATTCGACCAGTTTCGAAAAAGGCGATCCGGTCCGTATCATCAGTCTTAACCGGGAAGGGGAAATCGACGAGGTAATCGGCACCGATAAAGCCCGCGTGCGGGTAGGTGCGGTCAACACGGTGGTCAAACTGCGTGACCTCGAAAAACTGGCGCGAAAATCAAAGTCGCTTTTGCGGCCGTCAGGCGGGGCCATTCCCGATACAGGTGAAATGAGTCCCGAGATTCATTTGCGCGGCATGACTTCCGAAGAAGCAATCGAAGCTCTGGATCAATTCCTTGACCGTGCGGTCATCGCCGGAATACGACAGGTCTACGTGGTTCACGGTAAGGGCACCGGTGCCCTGCGCCGCACCCTCACCGATTACCTGAAGAAACACCCCGAAGTCGATTCTCTGCGTTTGGGGAACTGGAACGAAGGGGGTTCCGGAGTCACTATCGTCAAATTGAAATCATGATTCCTCAGGATACCATAGAGCAGATCCGACAGGCGGTCGATATCGCCCAGGTAATCGGAGAATATGTCCGGCTCAAGAAGCGCGGCAAGAATTTCATCGGCCTCTGCCCTTTCCACCAAGAGAAAACCCCCTCTTTTAATGTCTCTCCGGACAAACAGATATTCCATTGTTTCGGTTGCGGGAAGGGAGGCAACGTCTTCACCTTCCTTATGGAACACGAGAAAATGTCGTTCATCGAGGCCGTGCGCCTGATGGCTCGCAAGGCTAATATCCCCATCAGGGAAACGACCTCCGATTACAAACGCGAATTGATCGAAAGGTTACACTACGCCCACCAGGTAGCGGTGGACTACTATTGCAAACGGTTGCTCGAACCCCGGTACAGCGTAGTCTATCGTGAATATCTGCAAAAACGCCGCGGCATCAAACCGGAGACTATCGAAGAATTCAAGTTGGGTTTTGCGGACGAAGCCTGGGAGGGACTGATCAACCACGCGGCCGGACGGGATATCAAACCACAGGAACTGGAACAAGCGGGGCTGGCGGTATTTTCCGAGCGGAAAGGCAAACACTTCGACCGTTTCCGCCAGCGTCTCATGATTCCCATCTACAATCTGAGCCGACAGCCGATCGCTTTCGGCGGTCGCACAATGAAAAAGGGTGAGCCGGCCAAGTACGTTAATTCTCCGGAAACACCTTTGTACAACAAGAGTAATATCCTTTACAATCTCAATTTCGCCAAAGAGCACATTCGAGACGACAAGGCCGTGATTGTTGTCGAAGGGTATTTCGATGTCATCAGTCTGTGGCAGGTGGGGATCAAAAACGTGGTAGCCTCTTCGGGAACAGCTTTTACCGCTCAGCAGGCCTCGTTGCTGGCGCGTTTTGCCGATGAAGTCTACCTCTTTTTCGATGCCGATTCCGCCGGTCGAAAAGCGGCCCTGCGCTCGGTGGATTCTCTTTTCGATGCCGGGCTCGAAGTGAAAGTTATCGTGGCCCCGAAAGGCGAAGATCCCGATTCTGTTGCCCGCCGCGAGGGTCTTGACAAAATACAGGAACTAAAAGAAAACGCCCTGGCCTATATACCCTTCCGCATTCAGGATATCGATATAGACCGAACCGGGATAATCGAACGCGAGAAACTGGTCAAGGAAATGGCTGCTCTGGCCTCGCGTATCGGTGATCCTACCCGTCGATCCCTTTTCATTCAGGAGGCCGCGGGCCAATTGAATGTTGATCAGGAAATTCTCAAGACCGCCGGGGCTTCCGATATTACCCCACGAGTGGAACACCAGAGTGCGGTCGTCCGATTCAGCAGGATGGAACTTGATTTCCTTTCATTGTTGTTCAACACCTCCGGTCCCATAGACTACATTTTCGAGGAGATATCCCCGGAGGATTTGGACTCGCGCCAGCTTTCCCGGCTGTACTCAGCGATGATAACGCAATACAAAATGGACGGGACCCTTGACGCCGGTCGCCTGATAGAAAACTTTCAGGACGAAGAGTCGATCTCTCTCCTGAGCGAAATAGCATCGTCCGAATGGGACGAGGACCTGATCGAGGACGAACTCAGGGCCCGGGTCAACGATTTTAAGATCCGCAAACAGAAACGAATTCGTGACCGACTCAAAAATGATTTGAGAGAAGCCGAAGCGGCCGATGATCACGAACGGGCTCAGGAAATCCTTAAAGAAATGCAGCAGCACGATCTCGAATGCTGAAAACGCTGAAAATAAGAAACTTCGCGTTGGTCGAGGATGTCGAGTTGTCGTTCGACGACGGGATGTCCGTTCTTACCGGTGAAACCGGAGCCGGCAAATCGGTTATTGTCTCCGCTATCGGGTTGATAATCGGCGACCGCGCCGACCGTGAGCATATCCGTCACGGCGCTTCGAAAGCGATAGTCGAAGCCACCTTCGAGGTCAGCCGTCTCCCCCGTTCTTATCGCAGCGATTTCGCCGATTATCTTAAGGATGATCGGTTGCTGATCACCCGCGAGATTTCCCGCGATGGTAGTTCCAGGGTAAAAATCAACGGTGAGTCGTCCACTCTCGGTCACCTTAAAGAAGTGACCGCTCCTCTTGCCGAAATCATGGGGCAACATGCCGGCCAGATGTTGCTCAACGAAAGCCATCATCTGCTTTTCCTTGATCGTTTCGGCTCTCTGGATTCGCAGCGCGAAGAAGTCACCGAATTGTTCCTGCGCTGGGAAGAAGCATACAAAAAACTCAAGCGAGTACGCGACCGCCGCGAACAACTCATCAAAGAACGCGAACTGCTCTTGTTCCAACAAAAGGAAATACAGGACGCCCGGATACAAGTCGGCGAAGAACAGAAACTTGAAAACGAGCGTAAAATTCTCGATTCTTCCCGAGCTCTCACGGAATCCGCCGAGATGATAAGAGAGATTCTGGACGGCGAGGAACACTCGATACTCGATGGTATCCGTCTGGCTCGTCAGGAATTGAACAAGATGACGACCATCGATACCGGCTTGTCGCCCCAACTCGAACAACTGACCGAGCTGGACTATCAGCTTGAAGAGTTGCGCCGTTTCATCGAGCAATACGGATCTTCGGTGCCGGACGATCCCGCCCGCCTGGAAGAGATCAATCAGCGACTCGATGAATTATACCGCCTTAAACAGAAATATGGCGGTTCCGAACAAATCGTTCTGGATCGGTTGCAAACAATCAACCAACAACTGGAAGAACACCCCGACATTGACAGCCACATTTCGGAACTGGAACAACTAAATGAGCAGCGCTGTGACGCCTACGCGACCAAAGCGCTTGCCCTTTCCGAAGTGCGACACACGGCGGCCCGTTATCTTCAGAAATTGGTCGTCAGGGAACTCAAAGAACTGGCCATCGACAGTCCCCGCTTCGAATTCAAATTCGACTACGAGGACCACCCTGCCGGGGTTGATCTGAACGGCCGCACGGTGAAACCATATTCTCACGGTTTGGAGAACGGCACTTTTCTCTTCTCGGCCAACCCGGGCGAACCGCTTAAATCCCTGGTCAAGACCGCTTCGGGCGGAGAGATATCCCGCGTTCTGTTGGCCCTCAAAGCGGCAGAGAAAAAGAACGACCGTCTGACTCACGCTCTTATGGTGTTTGACGAAGTAGACAGCGGTATCGGCGGACGTACCGCGGTTGAACTGGGGAAAAAGCTGAAGCGCCTGGCCGATGGCGGTCAGATGCTGGTCATCACACACCTTCACCAAATCGCCCGTGTGGCCGATCACCATTATCTGGCCGAAAAAAATCGTACCGACAAAAACCGGGCGATCATCAACGTCACCATCCTGCAGGGCGAGGCTATCGCAGCCGAACTCGACCGCATGGTAGCCCTTCCCGATGAAGCGACAGCCGGAAAATAACGACGGGCTTCATCTTTTCTAATAAATACACTCCAGCTCTCGAAAATCGATAAACAAGTGCCGGATCATCAAGTCCAGATCGCTCATATCCACCATCCCGTCGGCCGATCCGTCGACGTTGCCCATCGACATAACCGGCAAAGGCTCAAGGCTGATAAACAGGTGATCGATGATCCGGGTCAAATCGCTCATGTCCACCAGACCGTCGAAAGAACCGTCGATATCGCCGCAAATCCCGGGGACAATAGTCAGGGAACCGGGCAGAAAGTTCACGGCCTCATAGTCTATGGAACCAACGCAGAATGAGTCGACGTATATAGAATCATACGGCGGCCCGGCTACTTCCTCCCACTCCAGACAAGTACCGCCCGACGGCGACCATTCCATGCAGACGAAATAGGATATGTCGACAATGGTATCAACGATAATACCGAGCGACCGTGCGTCCGGGGTCGAGAAACCAAAATTTTCTATAACCGGTTGAACCTCCGCCAGAACTTCGCCTCCGCTGTACGGATCCGGTTCTTCCAAAACGCTCACGAGCAGGTTAAAAAGGGGTTTCTGGGCGGCTTGCGGCGGGATCCCGCGATTGAGCATGGGCGGTTTGATATCCGCTATGGCTGTTACTTTGACTTCGAGACTGTCGCTGACCACCCGACGTACATCCAGGTAGTCCCATCCCGATATCATCGTCCTCCCCGTATCCACATCAAGCTCAAGATAGGCCACATTCGGTCGGTCCAAATGAAACCAGAGTTCGAAAGCAGCCACGGTGTCCTGGAAATTGCTCAGATAGACCGGTAGCAAAACGTTTTCGTCGCCGGCCAGGGCGTAAACCTCACCGAGATCGACCACCAGTTCAAGGTCTTTGTCCGACGGAAAGGCCGGCCCGCGCAATAGAATCAATGCTAACAGAATCAATCCCACGGGCATCATACCTCGCGAGCGAGTGCAGAACATACTACCTCCCATGTACGGTTTGGAGACGACTATTCTGATTCGTTAGCAGTAGTAGTAAAAATGAATGACCTTTGGCAGTCTGACCGTTTTTTTTAAGTTATACGCTATAATGACTAACTCGGTCGAATTATAGTATACGACATTTCCCCCGATTGGCAAGCTTTTTCGACGAGCGTACCGGCTTGCCCCCTCCCGGGACCTGAATCAACCCCGAGTAGTCACAAACCGGGCCAGTTCCACCAGCCAGTTGGCGTAATTGTCGATTGCGGCGAAACTCAACTGCGATTCGTCCTTTATTATCTGGGACCAGTGAAGTCTCCTTGGCAGCAACGCTATCAGGGCCAACGGTTCCAGCTTGCCGATCAGGGCCTGAAAGTTACTTTGCCGGATAAGATTCTGGTCGTGTTCGGACCTGGCTTCAATGAAGTATTTCTTGTCGAACGAATGATTACCGGTTTGAAACTCGGGGCTCAGGCCCAACGTTCTGAGCAGCTTGTTGTGGATACCTTCATGGCGGATAACGATATTGTAGTCCGATTCCATGGAAACAATCAGCCGGAGATACTCGACATTATCCATCGCTTCCACCGCCGGTGGTCCGGTAAAGGGAAACTCGCTGATCTCAACGGTCAGGGGATAATCGCGCAGCGTGCAGTAGCAGGCCGGATAAGCAAAAACGCTGGTACTGGCAAACCCTCGGTGATGGCCAAAACTGCCAACCAGCCCATAGGCCAACTCGCCGCTCCAGCGGTCTTTTAGCTCCGTCAGGAGATGTCCGTAGGGTTTCTCCCACGGTTTTTCGAAGCTCATGGCACACCTCAAGCAAAAGGTTAGGGACAACCTTTCCCGGTAGCTATACAAGATGTGTTTGCGAATAGTAGCGAGATGTCCGGGTTATATGCCGGAGGCCGGATTTGAACCGGCACGGACCTTCGGTCCAAGGGATTTTAAGTCCCTGGTGTCTACCAATTCCACCACTCCGGCTTCATAGTGAAATATAACTTGTTTTGACCGGTTTGCACAAGATTAAGATTGGCCGGAGTTCTTGCAGGGTGGGTTTGTCTTCAAACCCGCCTTCTTAATTCTTGTAGGGTGGATCCGTCTGCGATGTACGATATCAAGAGATATGTTACAGTTTGTCTCAGGACATACGTTACACTTTGATCGTAGTTTCTTGTGGGGCGAATTATTGTAGGGCGAGTCCGTCTTCGAACTCGCCGGCTTTGATCTTTTAGCCGGCCCTGCCTTCTTCCCCATTTCGAAGGGACGGATTAGTAAACAGATCCGCCTATGGGACTATTGTTCCGTAGACGAAGTGATTGTGTAGGTATAGCCATAGCGCCAGCCTTCGCCGCCTGTACCGCCAGTATGGCCCGGCTTAGCGAGCATACTTTTCTCCCACTTACGCGCATCGATTTCAATTAGGAACGCGCGCTGCCACCAGTCAGAAGGATTATTATGTTCTCGCTTTCTTCTTCCTGGATCATCAGTTAAACCTACGTATTTCATCTTTTACTCCTCTTATTTACCTACAAATTTAGTTCTTTCGGTTTACGCTCCTGTAGTAGTCTTTGTAACTTGCCATCTTCCCTCTTCACGCGGCCTACTCTTCCCGTTGTCTGGCGATTGGTGAATTCCGGCGAAACCGGATAGTCGAATATTAGCCCTATTTGACGGCACAAGCAAGTCCATTTTGAGTATGCGGGAGAAGACACGTCCGGTAGCACATTTGGCGGGTTCGATGATGTCCCTGCTCCACGGCGACTTGGCGGGTTCGAAGACGGACCCGCCCTACCAGACTTTCTTCCTGTGTAGTGCGAGCTTATTAGGCCTACTGCCTGTTCAGACTCTTTTTCGAAGCGGAAAAGAAAAGGAGACCGGCCTGATGCCAGTCTCCTCAATCACTACCTCGTTGCTGTCGACGAGGATCTCATCTTGTCGCCGTTAGTACGACCTGCGGTAACCGCCGCCGCCACCTCGGTTGCCACTCTGCGGACGCGGTTTTGCCTCGTTGACGCTCAGGGTCCGGCCGTTCAGTTCCTGGCCGTTCAGACCGCTGATCGCGGCGATAGCCTCGCTCTTGCCGGACATCTCCACAAACGCGAACCCTCTTGGCTCTCCAGTGTACTTGTCCGTAATGATGTTCACGGTTGAGACCTCACCAAAGGCCTCGAAGGCCTGGCGTAACTGATCTTCTGTCGTATCGAACGACATGTTTCCGATGTAGATGTTCATTCTACACTCCTTCGTTGCTTATCTCGAAGTCGGCTGTAATCCAAAGGAACCAGATAATACCGTAAGCTTCCCTAATCAGTAGACTGTTTTGAAGTAGAGCTTTTTGGCATATTTG
>DAISVY010000013.1:0-52397 GCA_036826635.1 Candidatus Zixiibacteriota bacterium | reverse complement strand
GCCGGCCATATCCTCCCGACCTGGATTCTATCTTCGGAGACAGTATACGAAAACCACGGTCCGCTGCCCCGAACGGGTATGAAGTAATCTTCGTAGAAGACTTCGAGGGTTCCTGGCCGGGGGGATCACGCCTGACCATGCAGGGATTTGAGAATCTTCTCGGCCAGCGCTTCGGTGATGCCCTTTATCTGAGCGATTTCTCGCACCGACGCCTTTCTAATACCCGCCACCGAACCGAACTTCTTCAGCAGCGCGGTGCGTTTGGCCGGACCAATACCGGGGATATCATCCAGCGCAGACTTGATCGTACGTTTGGAACGAACCTTGCGATTGTATTCAACAGCAAACCGGTGCGCTTCGTCACGAATGCGCTTGAGCAACAAAAGTGCGGGAGAACTTCGAGCGATAGTAACCGCGTCGGATTGCCCGGGCACGAAAACTTCCTCCAGCCGTTTGGCCAGCCCTATAACCGGTTGATCGTTGAAACCGAGCGATTCCAACTCGGCCAGCGCCGATGACAACTGCCCCTTGCCGCCGTCGACAACCACCAGATCGGGCACCGGGTTTTCCTCTTCTCGAATCCGATAAAAATAACGGCCGACCACTTCCCGCATCATACGGAAATCATCCTGTCCCACCACGCCCTTTATCTTGAAATGCCGGTACTCGCTTTTCTTTGGTTTGCCATTGTCGAAAAAGACACATGACCCGACGGCGTCGGTCGCCCCGGTATTGGAGATATCAAAACAAACCATGCGGCGCGGCGAACGACTCAGAGCCAGAGCATCCTTGAGCGCCGAAACCATTTTGCTGGTGCGTTCGGAAACCGTACGGCGCTGGATCAGCATTTCATCGAGCAGCAACCGGGCGTTGCGAGCGGCCAGTTCCAACAGGCGTACCTTCTCCCCCGCTTTCGGCGTCATCAGTCTGACCCGGCTGCCCTTCAACTGACGCAACCAGTCCTCGAGCAGCTTCTTTTCCGGCAACGCGCACGGGACGAAAATTTCCACCGGAAGGTTCGGCTGATGATTGTAATACTGAATCAAAAACATTTGCAGCACGGTTTCATCGTCATTCGCAATATCGGCGGTCAGGCGAAAATCCTGCCTTCCGATCAACACACCCTCGCGGATTTGCATCACCACGGCCAGCGCGTCGGCTCCCTCGCGGGCAACGGCCGTGATATCGCGGTCGGACAGATCGCCGGTGTCGACACTCTGTTTAACCATCACCGATTGCAAGGCTTCGATCCGGTCACGACAAGCGGCCGCCTCCTCAAATTCCTCCGCCTCCGACGCCGCCTGCATTTTCGCCCTGAGCTTGTCGATCAACGAAAGCGAACGCCCCGAGAGCACCATGACCATGGCATCGACCTGTTCGCGGTATTCCTCTTCGGACTGTAACCCTTCGCACGGCCCGCCACAGCGATTGATGTGATAGTCGAGACAAACCTTGTACTTCTTTCCTTCCGGCGGCGGGATAACCAGATTGCACGTGCGAATGCGAAACAAACGGGTAAGAAAAGAGAGCGTCCGGCGCATCGCTTTGGCGCTGGTATAAGGACCAAAATAAACAGCCCCGTCATCGGCCAGCCGACGCACGATCATGGCACGCGGGAATGGTTCGTGGGTAATCTTGATATACGGAAAATGTTTGTCGTCCTTGAGCATGACGTTATAGCGGGGCTTGTGCTCGTGGACGAGATTGGCCTCAAGAATCAACGACTCGATCTCGTTTTCCGTAACCATCAACTCGACATCGGTGACTTTGGACACCATGCGCTCGGTACGCTCCGAAACAATTGCCGAACGCCGGAAATAGGTGCGAACTCGATTTCTCAGGTTTTTGGCTTTACCGATATAGATAATCTTCCCCTGAGCGTTTTTGAACATGTACACGCCGGGAGTCGAGGGAAGGTTCTGCAGTTTCAGCTTGAGATTGTCGTTGAGAGCATTCATGGCAAAACTACCCGACCGAGCACCGCCGGAGCTACGGTGTGGTTTGGTCAAGAACGCGGCGGACACCGACAAAACGACGGGCCCAGTATTCCTCGCTCAAGTTGCTGATAATCACCCCGCGCGACGACGAGGCGTGAATGAACTCGTTGTAACCAAGGCAGACGCCCACATGAGAAACCCGGTATCGTTCGGTACGGAAAAAGACCAGATCGCCAAACTTCACGCGGTTGCGCGGAACATCACGACCCAACTTGTATTGATCCTCAACCGTTCGGGGCAAAACGGTGCTATTGAATTTGCGGAAGACCTCCTGAACGAATGCAGAACAGTCGACCCCCCTCTCCCAGCGCGAAGTGCCACTGTAGGGTTTGCCCAGATAGCTTTGCAGGATCAATCCGAAGCGGATGTACTGAGTTGTCGACAGGTGCTCGGATGTCTGTTGCGACGCCTCCGGTGTGATCACGGGATCCTGACGGTAGCGCGGATAAGGCGAACAGCCAACCGTCAGGACAAGCAAAACCGTAAACGCAGAGATTCTTCGCAACATCAGGCCAGTTCCGGATACACCAGGTTAAACCTTTTGCGGTAATATATCCGGCAGCCAAGAACAAGAGCAACTACAAACAAAAGATACCAGGGAAAGCTGAACCCGGCCAGCAGAGTCAGGAGCAGCAAAGGAGCTTTAGCCGCAAACAGAACCGGTCGGTCCGAACGCCAGATAAGCGCGAAAATAACCAGCAAACCCGAAAGCAAAGATAAAATAACAAGCATCAGATGCCCCGACTCGGCAGCCACCCCCGCCGAACCGAATACCAGAACAAGAGCAATCAAAAGCGCACCGGTACGTCCCAACACTACGGCCAGAGTACGCTTACCGGTAGCTTCGTCACCGGACCGGTCGGGTATGGTCGTCAGGATATACGTCGATCCAACCGCCAGGAAGAAATAAAACGGATCGTTCCAGCTCAGCAGACCAGAGTTACAGGAAGCAATATCCGGCATTACGGCAAATGAAACGAGCAGACCGTGTCCCCACGCATTAGCAAAAAGACCCGCTGCGGGGCGATCTTTCATCCGCCATTTCGGCACAGAATACGCCCAGGCAAAAAAAACAAACTGCGTAAACAAAAACAGAGTGAAGAAAGAAACCAGCGACACCACGGCCAGAGGAACAATAACAAGAACAGTCGCGCCTTTCAGCAAAGCCGACCGAGTTATATAACCGCGCTGAAGAAAACCAACCTTGCCGTTAATCCGGTCCGACTCGTAATCATAAACCTGATTCAGATACGCCGCCGCTGAAAAGACAAGACTGATACAGACCATAATAAGCAAATCGACAAGCGCAAAAGATTCACCGGACAGCCTCAGATGATAATGCAACGCCACCAGGTAGACGGTCCATATGGGTATCTGAAGAAGAGGACGGGTGGCAAAGAAAAAATCCAGAGCTTTCATCGCAAAAAACTCACGATATAAAAGTACGCGAATGGCGCCGCAAACAAAAGAGAATCGAAACGATCCAACACACCGCCATGCCCGGGAATAATGGCCGACGAATCCTTTATACCCAAAGAGCGTTTCCACATCGACTCGACCAGATCTCCCAACTGTCCGAAAACCGAACAGCCGACGGCGATAATCATTACATGATACCACGCAACAGCCGAGAATCGCCAGAAGACCATCACCACACCGACGGCCGCCGCCCCGACGAGACCACCGACGAAACCTTCGACCGTCTTGTTCGGCGAAACCGTCGGCGCCAGTTTGTGGCGTCCCAGAGCCGAGCCGACCCCCATAGCGGCAGTATCCCCAACCCACAACACACCGAAAACAAGAAGCAATATATCCCCGCCACTGAACAGCCCGGCCGATCCGGTGGCTTGCCCCAACAGGAAAACGAACGGATAGAGAGCCGAAATATAAACGGCTCCCCACATCAACCGCATGTGACGACGCAATAATTCGGCGGGAGGTTCTTTACCGAGAGCGAAAAGCATACCGCCGATAATAAACAGCCCGAGAATCGCTAACGGCAGAGAAGTGAAAAACGCCCGGACCGGTAAATCAAAAATCACACCGCTTCCGGCCAGGCCCCGCCCCATCTGCAGAAAAACCACGGTTGGTGCCGCCAAACCGATCCAGAAAAACAGACTGTCGGGACGGTAACGCTCGGCGAAAAGAAACTCCAGCATGGCCACCAGCGCAAAGAGGGCAACCATGGCAAAAAGCCACCATCCCCCACGATAACAAATCCAGAGAATGACGGGAATCGCTACAGCGGCAACGGCAATGCGGGCGGCCAGATTCCGGCTCATTTTTCATCCTTCGAATTAATTTTCCCGAACCGTCGTTCCCGGGCCTGATAGTCCAGAATAGCTTCCATGAGTTCCTTCTGACCGAAATCCGGCCAGAGGGTGTCAATGATATACAACTCGGTATAACTGGTCTGCCAGAGCAAAAAGTTGGAAATTCGTCTTTCACCGGAAGTCCGAATGAGCAGATCGGGATCAGGTATGTCGGCCGTGTAGAGAAACTCGGAAAACAAATCGCCGTCGATGTCATGCACTTTTATCAGGCCGGCTTTGACAGAATTGGCAATGGCCTTGACGGCATCCAGTATTTCGGTCCGCCCGCCGTAGTTAAGAGCCAGATTGAGCACCAGACCGGTGTTGTCACGCGTCTTCGCCACGGCGTCGTTGATCACCCTGCGTCGTTCCGGTGACAGACCGTCAATGCGACCGGTGGTGATCAGTTTGACGTCGTTTTTAATGAGATCATCGAGCTGGTTGCGCGTGGTACGAGACAACAGCGACATCAAAGCGTTGACTTCCATCTTCGGGCGCTTCCAGTTCTCGACGGAAAAAGTATACAGGGTAAGATACTTGATGCCGAGCCGCGCGGTCGCCTCGACAACCTGCTTAACCGCCCCCACCCCCGCCTCGTGGCCGTAAGTTCGGGGTTTTCCACGCAATGCCGCCCAGCGGCCGTTGCCGTCCATAATGATGGCCACATGAACGGGGATACGTTCAGGGCGAGACCGAATCCGATCTTCGAGGCTTTTCAGTTCGTCAGTCATAACCACGGAAACTATGACCGGACGCGGCTGTTGGCAAGCCTATTTACCGACGTCCCGACCAGCGCGAGAACTACCGATGTTGCCAGCGAAAATCGGTCAGGCCGGTTTCAATACGGTAGCTGTGACTGCTGAAGACACCCAGGGTGGTTCCGACTTCCCATATGGAATCAGGAAAAACATAACCGTCTTTGAATACGAAACGAAACGACCGGGTAAACCGCTGGTAGCCCGGTTTGTTCGGATAATACAGATAAAGCCGGCGAAGATAACCCTGATTACGATCAATTATCATAAGTCCCTCGGGCTGGTCCGTATTGGTCGAATCGCTGAGGATACCGATGGCCAGCTCCGCTCCCCCGGTATCGTTGGGAAACAGATTGGTGTGATAATTCCATTCGAAGATATTCGGAAAAGACAAATCCAGATTTTTGAAACGCCCGACCTCACCGCCGATGACCTGCTGTGAATCAAGGCGGCCACCGCTGAAAAAACAAACCGTCAGAAGCGAATCCGTGAATACTTTGCGGCCCTCTGAATCCATGCGGTAACGATATGAACGAACATTACAGGAATAGGGCAAATCTTCGAAAGCAGGATCGCAGGTAACAGCGGCACGGGCGGCCTTGTCCCAGTAGTATTCCAGAACGGGGTCCGGCTCTTCATCGCCAATGACCGATGATACAATCGATAACACGACCAGAAAAATCACCGGAATGATTATTCGCGTCGACTTCACACTACCCCGTTCCATATGATATAAATAGACCTCAAAGGATCACTTTTACCCGGCAAAATAACAGCCCGGCCCGAAGAACTCAAGGGAATTTGGACTCAGCCGTCAGGAGACAATCCAACAACACAACCAGCCACCTCAAGAACCATTATCTCCAAAAATATCACGGTAAAAAAAAACAAAGCCCGGACCTGGGGCCGGGCTCGAAAACGAATTATCTACGGGAACGATTACCAATCGTCACACTTCCAGGACTTCCTGTTCCTTCCGGTTGACAACCTCGTCGATCTGCTTGATGCGCTCGTCGGTCATCTTCTGAACTTCATCCAGACCATCTTTGTGTTGATCCTCCGAGATTTTCTTATCTTTCTCGGCTTTCTTCAACTGGTCGTTGGCGTCGCGACGGATGTTCCTGACAGCCACCCGGCCTTCTTCGGCCAGATTCTTGCACTGTTTGACAAGCTCTTTCCGCCGTTCTTCGTTGAGAGGAGGAATAGCCAGACGGATCAGTTGCCCGTCGACGGCCGGGTTCAGTCCAAGGTCCGCCTTCTGAATGGCTTTGACAATATCACCGACGGTCGACTTGTCGAATGCCTGCACCACGACCAAACGCGCCTCCGGGGCGGATACGGAAGCCACCTGATTGAGCGGCATTACCGATCCGTAGGCCTCTACCTTAACCGTGTCCAGAATACGCGGGGTGGCTTTCCCGGTACGAATCGTGCCCAGCTCGCGGGACAGATTCTCAACCGTTTTACTCATCCGTTCCCGGGTCGATTTGTAAATCTCATCCAACATGACCTGATCTCCTATGCGAAAATCCGCTTACCCTTCCCAAAATCAGTAGATGAGGGTGCCCACATCTTCCCCCCCGACGACCTTACGGAGAACGCCCGGGGTTTTGATATTAACCACCCGCACCGGAATCTTGTTGTCATTAAGCAAAGATATCGCCGTCAAATCCATCACTCTGAGTTCCTTGTCCAGAACATCCCGATAACTTAACCGCGAATAGAGAACGGCATCTTTGTCTTTTCTGGGATCGGCCGAGTACACACCGTCAACCTGGGTGGCCTTGATCATTACCTCGGCCCCGACCTCCATAGCCCGCAGCGACGCGGCCGTGTCAGTGGTAAAATAAGGATTACCGGTACCGGAGGCCATAATGACCAACCGGCCTTTCTCCATATGCCGAATGGCCCGGCGCCGAATGTACGGTTCGGCAAAAGCCTCCATCTTCACCGCCGACATTACCCGGGTGTAAATACCCATTTTTTCGAGGGCATCCATCATGGCCAAACAGTTTATGACCGTGGCCAACATGCCCATGTTGTCAGCGGTTACACGATCCATGCCGCGCTCGGAGGCTCTGAGACCGCGATAGATATTACCTCCACCGACGACAATGGCGATTTCGGTACCGAGATCCTTGATTTCTTTGATTTGCCTGCAGATTGCTTCGACGCTGGGAGAATCGATGCCGTACTCTCCGGGACCCCTCAGGGCTTCCCCGGAGAGCTTGAGCAGTATGCGCTTATACGCTGGGTCAGTCGAGTCAGATTCCATTTTATTCACCCAGCCGGAAACGCATGAAGCGCTTAACCTTGATATTTTCACCCAACGCACCGACCGTTTCCTTGACCAGATCACCTACGGATTTGTCGGTGTCTTTAACGAAGGGCTGTTCCAGCAGGACGATTTCAGAGTAGTATTTTTCCAGCTTGCCGTCCACGATTTTGTCGATGATCTTTTCCGGCTTGCCTTCGTTGATCGCCTGATGGCGATAGATTTCACGCTCTTTTTCGATCAATTCGGGATCGACTTCTTCTCTCTCGACACAGATCGGATTGCTCGCGGCAATGTGCATGGCGACATCGCGGGCAAAAGTGCGAAATTGATCGGTGCGAGCGACAAAATCGGTTTCGCAATTGATCTCCACCATCACGCCGAGTTTATCGCCGGGATGAATGTAAGAAGCGACCAGCCCTTCGGAAGTAGCCCGGCCTTCTTTGGAGGCAGCCTTGGCGATTCCGCGTTCGCGCAGCACGTCGACCGCTTTCTCCATGTTGCCGTCCGACTCGGTGAGAGCTTTCTTGCAATCCATCATGCCCGCCCCGGTCTTGTCGCGCAGTTCTTTGACGAGTTTTGCTGTTATTTCCATGGTGACTCAGCTTTCTGTTTCTTCGGGAGTTTCCTCTTCATCGGCTTCCCGACTGGTGTAAGTTGTCAGCGGCACCTCCCGCTCGGCGTCGGCCGTCTCGGCCATCATTTCCGGTGTATAAGCGACCTGCACCTCGACTGCGGCGTCGACCAGTTCGCGCATGAGGACCCGGATCGACTTGATAGCATCATCGTTGCCGGCGATAGGAAAATCAATCGGATCCGGATCGGCGTTGGTATCGATAATACCGATGATCGGGATACCGAGTTTGGACGCCTCGGCCACGGCGATCTTCTCCTTGCGAGCATCGACCACAATGACCAGCCCGGGCAGATAGTTCATTTCTTTTATGCCGCCCAGGATTTTCTGCATCCGAGCGCCTTCGCCCTCGATCTTAGCGCGTTCTTTTTTGGTGAATTTGTTCAACTCACCCGTCTCGCTCATACGCTCAATATCTTTGAGCTTCTTGATCGAGTTTTTAATCGTATTGAAATTGGTGAGCATACCGCCCAGCCAGCGCTCGACGACATAGAAGCCGTTACACTTGGGAGCTTCCTCAAGAATGACTTCCCGTGCCTGCTTCTTGGTACCGACAAAGAGAACAGAGCGTCCGGCCTTGACCACCTCGCGCACTTTCTTCTTGGCCTGCTCCAGAGCATTGACCGTTTTCTGCAAATCTATAATGTAGATGCCGTTGCGGGCCGCAAAGATGAACGGCTTCATCTTGGGATTCCAGCGACGGGTCTGGTGACCGAAATGCACACCAGCTTCAAGAAATTCACGGATTTTGGGTGTAATCATACGAATCCTTCAGTCATTGGTTAATCATCACCCCGGCTTCATCCCTCTGTCGCCACCCGGAGATAATGGGACCGGCAACGGGTCTGCCGAGGCTGTTTATTTCCCCGCCCGCAGACGGGGATAGTATCTTTACATTAACGCTTCGAATACTGGAAGCGTTTGCGCGCTTTCGGCTGGCCGTACTTCTTGCGCTCCACCTGTCGAGGGTCGCGCATCAGGAAACCACCCCTGCGCAGAGTCGCCCGCAACTCCGGATTGAACCGGCACAGAGCCCGACTGACAGCCAGACGAATCGCCCCGGCCTGACCGGAGATACCCCCACCCTGAGCCGAGCATCTGACATTAAAACTGCCCAGGGTTTCGGTAGCATCGAGCGGCCGCCGGGCATGGTCTACCAGTGTCTGCCGGGTGAGATAATCCGCAAGAGGCCGTCCATTAACCGTAAAGTCGCCTTTTCCGGGGAGCAACTGCACACGTGCGGACGCTGTTTTACGACGTCCGGTTGCCGAGTATACGTTTTCCGCCATAAGATATCACTTAATGTTATTTTTTGAGTTCCAGTTTCTCGGGCTTCTGCGCCTGATGCGGGTGATCCGGGCCCGAATACACATGCAGTTTCTTGAGCAACTTGCGACCCAGCCGGTTTTTCGGAAGCATCCCTTTCACCGCCAGAGTGAAGGCTTTTTCCGGCCGTTGGGCCATCATATTACCAAGACTGGTTTCACGCAACCCACCCGGGTACCCGGAATAGCGGTAGAATTTCTTCTGCTCCAACTTCCGGCCGGTCACTTTCATATTGGCCGCGTTGACAACAATAACATTGTCGCCGTTGTCGAGATAGGGCGAGAAAATGGGTTTATTCTTACCGCGGAGAATGTCGGCGACATTCACCGCCAGACGGCCCAGAGTAGCTCCGTTGCCGTCAACTACCCACCATTTCCGCTCGCCTGGATCAAGCTTTACTGTAAACGTTTTCATCCTGTTTTACCCAAAAATCCGGGTCCCTGTTTTCTATAGAGCCCAAGAATATAAACGCAATTATCCAAATGTCAAGCCACAGACAAAGAATTTGCGCTGTTGATTCTTCCCGCCGACACCTATTTTGTCGGCAAACAACCCAAGGTATTTAACGGCAAGAGGTTACGGTTGCCAAGCGCCCGGGGCCGCCATCTCCGCTCCGACCGGCCGGCTAACCGCCGTTGACCCCAAAAAAACGGCCGTGACAAAAAATCCTCTCTGAGTCACCCTCAAACCGACCGACCCGCTCGCCACAGTACAGAAACCGATCACGGACCCCGATAAACAATATATAAGCATTAGACAAGGACGTACATCGGGAAGGACATGCAAACCTCATGGAAACATATCTCAGTATTTTTGAAGAGGCAATCCGCCGCCAGGTCAAACTGGTCGGTGAGAAGAAAGCTTTAGCTCAAGCCCAAAAAGCGGGTTTGTCGGTATCGCCCTGTGGGCATATTGTCAGTTGCACCGGCAATCCGATGATTGTTCTGATCCGGCTTATCAAATCGTTCACGGAAGACGGCAGCCTGGCTGCCTTGAACACTTGTGCCCCGCTTATCAATCAGTTAGAAGAAATGCAAAAAGAACTGAGTAAAATCAGCGATTGAACCGTCGTCGCTGCCGTTTCAGCGAATCCTTCAACCGCAGCTTGAAACGGGGATCATACACCCTGCCCCGGGAACAGATACCGCACGAGGCCATGCGAAGGCGTTTTTGTCGGGGATATTCCGTACCGCAATTATCACAGACATAAATATACCTGGGCGGTTTGCGCAATTGCGGATGAGAACGCGCTCGCACCGACGCTCCGATCCGTGTGGCCTCGGCCTTGAAAGCGGCATCGTGCTTCAGGTGTATCATGTGAATCATCTCATGCTTGAGCGTGTCGCCGATTTCGTCGGGGAATATCTCGTGGTATTTCCGCCCGATCCTGATCAAATGACGCAACGGAATATACGATCCGGCGGAGGTCATACGACTCGAGTACTCTATAACAGGACGAGGCAGGCGCCCTTCGAAGTACATCCAGTTGTACCGCTCAAAAAGATGATAAAGCTCCTGCACTTCCGGAAGCTCCGCCCCGGGAGAAAAGCTAATATCAAGATCAAGAGATGAGACCGCTTCGATCCGACTGCCCGCGCCGGCCGCAATTTTGGTATACAGCGTAGCGGGAGCCGGCAACACCACTGAATCGGGCCGAAAAAGATCAAGATTCAGCGCCGCAAGAGCCTTAAGCTGTCGTTTAGATTGTCCCATTTTTTTTCGCCGGTGGCAGCAGTTCTTAACTATTATATCGGCTCAAGAAACACAATCTTAAAAGCGCCGCGGAGAAACGTTGAATCAGACATTTCGGCCACCGGACCTAACACCGGTATCCGTAACGAAAGCGGTAATAAGCCGATTCGGCGTGACATCAAAAGCGGGCGAGTAAACCGGAATATCCGTCGGGGCCGTCCGTCTACCGAATCCCGCCGTCAGTTCTTCAGCGGATCGTTCTTCGATAGGGATATCCCGACCTGACGAAATTCCGTGATCAAAAGTCGACGCGGGGGCGGCCACGTAAAACGGCAACCCGTGAGCTTTCGCCAGTACAGCCAGAGAATAGGTGCCGATTTTATTAGCCGTATCACCGTTGGCGGCGATGCGGTCCGCCCCGACAATAACACAATCTACTTTTCCCTGAGACATCAGAAAACCCGCCGTATTGTCACAAATCAAAGTCAGGGGGATGCCTTCCTGCTGCAATTCCCAGGCGGTCAGCCGGGCACCCTGCAAAAGCGGCCGGGTTTCATCGACATATACGTGCAGTTTCTTGCCCTGATCGCGACAAGTGTATATAACCCCCAAAGCTGTGCCTATTCCTCCGGTGGCCAGGGCTCCGGCGTTACAGTGCGTAAGTACGGAAGCCCCATCGTCGATGAGATCCGCCCCGTATTGACCGATACGCCGGCACATCCGACGGTCCTCATCATGGATAGCCTCGGCTTCGCGCCAGAGCGACGCAATCGTTTCGTCGGGAGAGGACACCCCATCGTTCAGCCGAGCCAGCATCCGCTCGACCGCCCAGCCGAGGTTTATTGCGGTCGGACGTGCCGCCTTCAGCTCCTTCCCCACTCGCCGGAGGAATTCCGCTTCCAGACGACCGGTTCGGTGATGTTCCTCAACCGCAGCTATAGCCAGACCATAGGCGGCCGCGATCCCGATAGCCGGAGCACCGCGCACTTCCAGCCGTTTGATTGCCGTTATGATGTCCCGGTAGTCATCCAGATCTTTATAGATCAATTCCAGAGGAAGACGGGTCTGGTCAATGATACGAAGCCGGTCGCCGACACGTTCAAGAGATTGCACCCGCACTATCAACCGCCCATTATCTGAAAAATTATCTCACGATTGCGCGAGCGGTTATCGAATTCAAGAAACACGACCTGTTGCCAGGTACCAAGCAGGAGCTTTCCGGAAGAAAAAGGAACGGTGATATCCGGCCCGATCAGTGCCGAACGCAGATGCGAGAAACCATTGCCATCATGCCAGGTTTCGTCGTGATGATAGCTGCAACCCGACGGGATCAATTTTTCCATCAGTTCCGGGACATCTTTGAGCAAACCCGGTTCATACTCAATGGTCGTAATACCGCCGGTGGAACCGGGCACAAAAGCCGTAACCGTACCCGAGCGGATACCTGATTTCTCCACGGCGGCCCGCATCTCGCCGGTAATGTCGATAATATCGCCCGCGCCGCGCGTGCTGAACCGGCAGGATTGAGTCTCAACCTCGGCCATTTACCCCATCCGATCCCTTATTATAAACAGACCGCTTGATTTTCTTGGTGGACGTTTTTTCCAACTCTTCAAGCTGCCAGTCGAAACCGGCTATCCGTTTATAATCGGCCACCTGACGGTTTATCTCGGCCACCGCCTTTTCCAATTCGACGGCGATTATCGCTCGGTCGGGTTGGTCGGGAGCAAAACCGAACTCGGCCGCGAACTGCTCCAGATCAGGTACCAGCAGCGCCCACACGTCTTCACCCTGACGCCCCTCACGACGGCGCCCGAAAACCACCGCCTCAAGGATAAAGTGCGAGGCGATTGCCCGCTCTTCCAACTCTTCGGGATAAATGTTTTTGCCGGCGGCCGACACGATCAGATTCTTGGCTCTACCGGTAATCCAGAGATGCCCTCGCACGTAGCGACCCAGGTCTCCGGTATACAGCCAGTCACCGCGAATAAGTTCGGCTGTTTTCTCGGGATTGTCTCTGTATCCGGGAGTGACATTGCCGCCCTTCACACAGATTTCACCGATACCGGATTCGTCGGGATTGTCGATTCTTACCTCCACCCCGTCGAGGGGCGCACCAACAGACCCGAATTCTATATCCTGAGGACGGTTGACCGAAATAACCGGCGAGCACTCGGTCATGCCGTAACCCTGAAGGCAGGTGAAACCGATCAGGTTGAAAAATCGCGCTATAGAAGGAGGCAGAGCCGCTCCACCCGAAACGAACATCCTGACCCCGTCCAGACCGGCTTTACCGCGGAGCCCTTTGAACAATGGACCACCCCATTTCCTTCCCAGCCACCAGCCGGCCGCCGAAAGAGCATACAGCACCCGGAAGGCTATTTTTCGGCCCAAAGTGGCCTGTAGTAATCGCCTCTGGATAGACATATACATCTTCTCGTACAGCAGCGGCACGCCACACATCACCGTAACGTCGTTTCCGGCGATATCTTCCATGATGTCTTTCGACTTCAAAGAACGGGCATAAATCACGGTGCTGCCGGTAGTCAGGGGCGTAAGAAAACCACAGGTGGCCTCGAACGTATGATGCAGGGGCAAAATGGACAGGAAAACATCTTCGGGGCCGAATTCCAGGGCCGACCTGATGCTGGTCAGATTGGCCAGCAGGTTACCGTGGGTCAGCGTGACCGCCTTCGGCGTACCGGTAGTCCCGGAAGTGTAAATAAGGGCGGCAACGGTATCACGAGTAGCGGTTAGACGAAGATTCCCCGGTTCGGACATCAACTCGTCCCAGTAGTGAGGCGATTCACTCTCGAAACTGTAAATATCAAGGCCAACGTTCATCTCGGCCAGCAAGCGTTCATAGCGCCCCGAAGCAACAACCATGCTGATCCCGGAATGACCGATTATGGCTTCCATCTCATTGGCTTTGAGGTTGGCATCAATAGGAACCACGGTCTTGCCCGCCGCGACTATGGCCAGATAAGCGATGGGCCATTCGGGGCGGTTTTCCGAAAGCAGACCGATATAAGAGAATTCGGCAAAGCGGGGCGACTGAAACCCGGCAGCCAGACGTTGCACCAGGTTGAGCACTTCACCATAGCTGAGACTGACTCCCTGACCACCTCGTCCCCTGAGAGCAACATGGCCGGCCCGGCGTCTTGCGGTTTGCTCAAAAACCGAAAAGACACCACCGGTATGGACTGTCACCTCCGTCCGGTTACGATTCATCCCGGAAAAGTATAATGCTCGACCGGTTTTGAAAAGCCCAAATTTGCACCGAAACACCGTCAGCCGACGTCGGGCTTGCCCCCACCCGGGACCCGACCGGCCGACAAAACACAACGCCGGAGAGTCTGGCTTTCCCCGGCGTTGCTAACGAATGTATTAAAGGAAAGAAAGGTAACCGTATCTATTCGGCCGAAACCGCTACCGTCTTCGTAAGGATAATTCCTCCCCGAGGATCGGTATCGGTAACGACAATACTGACATCACCCTCGGTCCCGGGAGCGGTCCATACAAAGCCAAAGGCTTCGCCGTAAGAATCTGTTTCCTGCGTGCCACCGGTCACCACCCCGTCGGTAGCGATCATCTGCAGGGTATGATCGGCCAGAGGGTTGCCCCAACGATCGGCAATACTTACCGAGAAGCGGAGAACTTCACCCGGCGCGCAGCTTCCTTCGCCGTTGATCATGGAATTGCCGCTGTAAGCCGCCCCGGTCAGCAGCGAGCAGTAGAACGATGAATACGCACTGCCACCGTACCAGAATTGCACCAGGTCAACCGCACCGATCCCGTCGTCATTACCGGTGACCAGATCGCGGCTGTTATCCACGTCCAGCGTAGCCGAAGTCACCTTGATCCGGGCCGAGGAACTGTAGCAACCATCCTGAAGGACACTACCGCTCACGCCCAGATAGTTGGCGTCGGCCTCGAAACTGGTGCCGCCCTCAACCGGATTGCCGTTCAGGTCAAGACCAACAACGTTGATCGTTATCTTGCTTTGACCGTCAGCCTGAATGGAACTCTCCATTCCGTAAATGATCAGAGTATCGGGAATATGACTATTGATGAAAGCACCGGTATCGGCCACGGTACCACCGGCCGTCTCGGCCATGATTATCACAATACCGTCGGCCGTATCGACGTTGTTCCCGGAGAACCAGGTAGAATAGGCAATGCCCTGTCCGTCCTCGGTCCGGGCCTGATGCGACATCATCGTACCCTCGTCGGTCGAGAAATACACAACCGTCGAATCATTGACCGGATTCAGGTAAATATCGGAGACGACGGCCGTGATGGCATTCTCCCCGGCGACATCGTCCCAGTACGGAACGTTGCAGTTGTCCGCACCTATAACGATATGAGCGGGCGGACCGGCCGCGATAAGGGCCTGGGTAGCGTTGGAGAGAACCGTACCGGAATAGGCACGAATCCGGACCGTTCCGGAAACGGTCCCCGAATGCAGGGTGGTGGTAGCCACACCCAGACTATTGGTAATAGCCGTATCGGGACCGTAATCGAGAGTATCAAGAGACTCCCCGCCACCGGGACCGTCGAGAATGACAAAAACGATAGGCAAACCCTCAGGTACCGGGTTGCCATTGATATCATATCCAATCGCTCTCACGGTACCGGTCTCGATACCACCCGTCCCCTGAACCGAAAGACTGAGCGAATCGGAGGCCATGTAAATCGAATTCAGGGTAGCGTTGGGCGTCAACTGAATAGCGACATCGGTCGATCCGTAAAAACCACCGTCGTCGACCGTGATTTTGACGTAGACGGTATATGCCTGGTCACCTGAAATGTAACTGGCGCTTGCTATACCACCGACGGTTCGTACCGTTGAAGGAATAATGCCCAGGGGATCCCACTGCCCGTTAGAATTGGCGTCGAAAACGAGCGAGTCGATCCCGTCCGACCAGTATCCGTTGCCATCGTTGTCGATGAATCTTTCCCCGGCGGCCAGTTTGACCAGCGTCGAATCAGGAGCGGCCTGTCCCAAATCGTCGGTAACCACGATAGTCACCACGGAAGTGTCCTGACCATCGGCAAGGAGCAAACTGCGGGAAACGGATACATTGATATTGCCCGAACCGCTCGTCGGGTCGTCGTTCTCCATAACGGAAAGGCCAACCGACGTCGACAGCGAAGTACTCACAACCGTTGCCGTGACGGTAGCCGTACAGACCGTACTGGCGGTAAACACGACCGCCGCAACACCCGAAGCATCGGTGGTATCATACTCCGGCACAAACGATCCGGCCGAGCTTGGTGAAACCGTGAAATGCACCACCTGGTCGGCAACGGCACTGCCGTCGAGAGTCACGGTAGCTTCGATTATCGAGGTCTCACTGGCCGTAACGATAGTCGGGGTAGCCGAGATACTGATCTGGCTGCCGGACGGCGACTCGGAATCCATCGTGCTCTTGGAATCACACCCAAGAAAACACCATACGGCCGCAATTACGAGAACGGCAGTAAGTGAAATCCGGAAGTTCTTTTTTGTCAACATGGCCTCTCCTGATACTTTGATTTCATCTTGTTCCGTGCTGGCGATCCTCATCCACCTCTTCTCTGTATTAATCGGCAGATTCGAGCCACGGTTTAGAGACAAGAGGCCTCTACTTTGATCCAAGTAGAGGCCTCTTCTGCGAACTTGCTGCCCTGCGACAGGACTACGGCTCCATAGCCAGATCGGATTCGACAATAGTCGGCGTCACGAAAATAACCAGGTCGCGGCTTTCCGTTCTCTTATTGGTGTATTTGAAAATACGTCCGATCAGCGGGATATCTTTCAGCAGCGGAATGCCAACCTCGGAATCAACTTCGTCCTGAGTCGTCAAACCGCCGATAACCGCCGTCTGGCCATTATTCACTATTACGTTCGTCTCGGCGTTATTAGTATTAATGATAACACCCGACTGATCGTACTCGTAGGTCGAGCGCTCCGGCTGGAGATACATCAGAACCTGGTTTTCGGCCGTGATGTGCGGCTCGACTACCAGGATAGTACCCACCTGCTCGAACTTGATGACAACATTGCCGGCTTCGTCAAACTGCTTGACCGGAACCTTCTGCCCCATCTGTATACGAGCTTCGGTATTCTCGATTGTAGTGATCTCCGGATGGGCAATGATCTTGCCTTTGCCGGTGTTAACTACAGCTTCGACAAAAGCATCTAATCTCCAGTCCTTGCCCATAACGCCCAGGGTATACCTTCCGGCAACAGAGGCATCGTCGTCGATATCCTCCAGCACCTCACCGGTCTGAGAAATAAGACGGCCGGATTCGGTGAAATAATTACCGGTAGCGGTCCAGTTAATACCCAGTTCCTCAAGGCCGGTCGAAGAGATTTCCAGCAATTGGGCCGAGATCTTGATCTGTTTGGCCGGCTTGTCCAGTTCCGAGATGTACTCCAGAACAATGGGAATGTGGGAAGGGACTTCCTGTATAATGAGCGAATTGGAACGAGCATCGGCGGTTGCTTTGCCCCGATCGGTCATGAGAGAACCAACGGTCGTGACCAGATCCTCGGCGACGGAGTTGGCTACCTTGACGATCCTGGTTTCCAGATCGACCAGCTTCAACTGCTCGGAATTGTGCTTGTTGTATTCGGTAATTTCCTTGCGATGATCCTCGGCGCGCAGGACCCGAATATAACCGCTCTCCTCGTCCACTACAGCCAGATCATATGTGCGACCAATAATATCCATGGCCGTACGCCAGTCCACGTCCTGAAGCCGGATAGTCACCGTACCTTCGACGTTCGGAGCGACAACCACGTTCACGTTCCCGTAATCGGCCAGAAAGGTCAGGACTGACCGGATCTCCGCCGCCTGGAACTGCAGGTTCTTAATCGGGATCGAGGGATCTTTGGGCGCGGCATCCTGAGAGAATGCGACAGTACTCAGAATCAGCCCGGCCAACGCCAATCCCAGCCAGAAGGTTTTGGATTTTTGGTTTCTCCACCACATATTCAGTACCAGCCTTTCAGAAGTTTCATTCCATTTCCAGGGCCACCGTGCGCGACCAGCCATATTCGAAAACCTGGAAGTACACACGGTCGGCCTCGACCCGCAGAACGTAACCGTTGCGGACTTTGTCGCCGGATTTCAGCATATAACTGTAGCCCGTCTTATCTTCAAACAACGCCCGGTTACCCGAACTGGCCGACTCGATAACGCCCACCAGCTTGAGTCCTTCGACGTTAGGCACCTTTTGCTCAATCGGGTTATTATAGGTGCGCGTGTCGTCGATCAGCGTACGGAAAGGATCGCGACGATTGTCGGCCTTGTATTTAATGACCAGACGCTTGGGAAATTCGGCCACCATGGTCCCTTTGATCTTGGCGGACTCTCTTGCTTTGCGACGGAAACGTGAAGTCTCGGTCCGCGATGCCGGAGCCTTGGCTTCAGCCACTTCGGGCTTTGATACCTGTTCCGACGACGAAGGTTTGGTCTCGGCCACGGATTGCCTGGCGGCCCCGACTTTGCCGGCCAAAGCCTGCTGACCGGTCGGCTGCTCGGCCTTCACGGCGGTCGTTGTTTCCTTCGGTGCCAGCTGAGCATTCTGAGCCAGTTTCTTTACCGTCTTATTCTCTACGGCCGGTTTCGGCTCTTCTTTTTTCTTCGGTTCTTCTTTCTTCTTCGCCGGTTCCTTTTGTGTCGGTTCCTGCTGCGCCACCTTCTCGGTCACTTTTTCGGTCACCTTGTGAGGAGGTCCGACAACCGCGGGGGCGCTTGTCTCACTGCTCGCAAGAGTAGTGCTCCTGGCAGGTTTCGACTTGACCGGTGACGGTGCCGGTTTGTCCGGACTCTTGCTCGAAGCAGTATTTTCCACCGCCGGCTGCCTGACCGGAGACTTTACCGGTTCGACTTTTTTCTCGGTCGAAGTCATGGTCTTCTGCGTATTCTGCACCGGAGCAGTATTCTTTGTCACGGGCGGGGACACCGGTTGGGCGGGAATATCTTTATCCGTCGAAGGTGCCTTGGCCACGATCTTTTCGTTCTTTGTCGGCTTGACCGTCTGGGGCGCAGGCGAAGGAGAGACATCGGCCGCCAGACTTAACTGGCGATCTTCCTCAATCGCGGAATTCTTCTGCGCAACCGTCACCGCCGCCGGAGCGGGGGTTTTGGGCGCATCTTTCTTCACGGTCGAGGCGGCAACCACTGGAGCGGGCGACGAAGACGCTTTTGCCGCAACCACGGCTGAAGACGACCAGTGCGCAAAACGAGCGGCCACCTTATCGGTGAAATATAATGTTATCGATTTGTCGTCCGAATCCACCCGGTAGACCGGAGCGGCATTCATATCGAAAACGACACGGACAATCTTCTCCGGCGTAACGGCATATTGACTGGAGCGAATACTCCTGATACCGCAAGCCGGCAGATCGGTGAATTCTTTGGCCCCCAGTTCATGGGTAGCCGAAAGGATATCAACAATCACCCGGTGCGGCTTGCCGTCTTTGGGAATCTCGGTCTCGTGGGTATACCTGACCTGCCCCGTAACGTCAATGCGGGCCACGGTGGTGCCGTCCTGATAGGTAAGCTCCACGTTGGTCACCTGGGCGCCCATCGCCTGACCGAGCAAGAGAAGTAATCCTATACTGAATGTAACAGCGAACCTCTTCATAGCTATTAGGTCTCCTAGAGTGCTAATTCCTTGAGCCGCTCCTGTTCCTTGACGAAATAAGTCGACAGGACGAATTTGACCGCCACCGTTTCTCGCTTCTTGCCAACCTCCCGCGTTTTATCTTCCGTCGGGACATTGAATTGCTCCTCCTGCGAAATGGCGATGTTCTTGGCATCCACTTCGACATCGGAGACATTCGCTATAAAGGGAAAGTTGGCGACGTAGCTTATGAACTTGCCAACGTCATGGTAAGTCCCGGTCATCTCGATATCGAAAGCCGACAAATTATAGAACTCTTCGGATCTGATCGGTTGCGGATGTACCGCGGTAATCCGCGTACCGGTCAACGAAGAGGCCGTATGCAGTTGCACAAGTATGGAGGGCACCTGCTGAACTTCCGGCAAAAGAGCCTCAATCTCGTGGTAGCGCGCCGTCAAATCGGCGTACTCCAGTTTGAGAGCATCGAGCGACTTGGCTTTCATCTCGACGTTGCGCAGATTGGTCGTGATGGTCTCGAACTCCTGGCTCTTCTGGGCGATCTGGCTGTCGTAGCGCGAGTACACCCGGCTATACCAGAAATAGATCACTATAAAGAAGGCCAGTACGCCTATTGCGATCTTCTGGGTTTTCGAATCTCTCCAATCCATACGCCGTGTTCCTCAGTTAAGGCTCTTGTGGCTGGGTTCGGCCGCGCTCGGTTCTTCAGCCGCGGCAATAAGGGCGCGCATTTCCTCGTCGGAGAGGTAGTGCACGTTGGCGGACAACTGGAAGGCATAGGCCTTCTGCTCCACGAAAAGCGTATCGCGGCTGTCGACCAGTTCTACGTCATCGAAATAATCCGAACGCATCATTTTGATCATGAAAGCGGCCAACGCATTGAGCGAAAACGCATACCCCCTGACCTGAACCGGCCGGACCTGAGCCATCGTGGTCGGCGTTTCTTCGGTCTGGGTCGAGTCGGTCTCGGGCGGAGGTTCGACCGGACTTTCCCTGAAAGAACCAAGCCAGACGAACTCCGGCACATTGCGGGCCATATCTTCGAGGATCCGCACCCAGACGGAGCGATGACGGTCTAACCGTTCGACCGCGGTCATCCGACGGTGGATCTTTTCCTTGACGTCGGTAAGAGCGTCCACGACACGGATGTCGGAACGAAGCATGGCCGCCCGTTGGTTGGCTCTTTCAATGTTGCTCTCAAGCTGGCTTAGCTGATGCATTTGGTAGAAGGTCAGCCCGATGAGCACCACGATAATTCCGGCCACCCCGACCATCGTGTAGACCCCGATCTTGCCCAACTGCAGGCCGCCGGAGCCTTTGCGGTAATCTTTCGGTAGTAAGTTTATCTCTATCATGATGCCGCGCCTCACTTGCCTTTCCGCATGGCCAGCCCTATTGAAACCGTCAGCAACGGTGCAATCTTCTCCGGCTGGATGTATTGAAAAAGTTCCGGATCATAGTCTATATTGCGAAGCGGGTTTACCAGCTCCAGCGGTATATTTATCTTCGACTGCAGGAATTCCGGCAGGTACGGCACGAGAGCACCGCCGCCGGAAAGCACAATCCAGTCGATTTTTTCGATCTTCGTCTGCGACCGGAAATAGGAGAAGGCCAGTTCGATACCGGAAATCAACTCGTCGGAGGATGAGATGATAGTAGCTTTGAACATGTCCTGATCGATGGAATCCGCCATCTCCCCCTTTATGGCCTTGGCCGTCAGTTCGGCGTTGAGGCGAAATTCCTTCTGGATAGCGTTAAAAATATCTCTGGTGCCGGCGGACACATCGCGCGTGGCGGTGAACAGACCCTCGGATATGTATGTGATGTTGGTGACATCATGACCGATATTGACCAGGGCCGTCACTCTCGTGGGATCTATTTCGTAGTTGTTTTCGTACGCGTTATAGATAGCGAAGGCATCATCGTCGACCACCACCGGACGCAACCCGCAATCCTCGATCAGTTCAAGGTACATCTTCAGGTACTCTTTGCGGGCGGCCACCAGCAGTACGTCCATTTTGTTGATGTCGTCATCCGTTTTAATAACGTGGTAATCCAGGCTGACATCGTCGACGTCAAACGGTGCTCGCTGCTCGGTTTCGAAGAGAATAGCCTGCTCGGCCTCCGGACCGGTCTTCTTATCAATGGTGAAACGATCGGTGATGACGCTGTGCCCCGAAATGGAGACTACCACGTCTTTTATCCGAGGATCGGTCTGATCGATGAGCGACTGGATATTGAAAATCACCGCTTCGCGATCGCGAATTTCGTCGGAGACAATCGCTTCCGGCGGCAACTCGCGTATTCCGATTGACGACACCGAATAGCCGTCCCGATCGTGATCCAGTTTCACCAGCTTGATGGAACTGGCTCCGACATCCAGCCCGACCGTGCTCTTGTGTTTTCGAGGTAGGAACATAGGTTTCTCTTTATTTCTACAAGCCGCTATTTTTACGACAGTTTGTGGTTCTGATGCCTCTTCTAATGTATCGGCACAAATAGCGCCGATTTAAGCTCCCATTTGACAATCAGACCCGGTGTCGCTCCATTGCCCGTTTTCACAGAATCCGACCCGGGCCGGATTCTGCCATACTTTCTGATATCGGAAACTGAAGGTCCTGACTTAACAGAACAGCGCAGCTCCGAATAACAGAGTCCTATAAAAAAGGAAACCCCTTCACCTGGAAGGGGTTAGTGCAGATAACATTATGGGAGGACAAATATAATCAATAGAAGGATGATTCGGTCTGAACCCGGCCGGTTGACGCCAGAACATCGCAGGTTACGATACCAACCGTGGACTCGGTCGACCCGACCAGATAAATGAAACCGCCGCCGTTGAAATCCGCCGACCCGTTGGGATTGAACATGATGACATTATTGGCGCAGTCACTGGCCACAACATCGAACTGCTCGGTCAGAGTGTCAACCGATATAACGGAATCTCCGGCGTCGAAAGTAAGACCGCCGAGATTCTGGACATCTTTGAAAACCGTAACCGTCCGCTCTTCCTCGCCGAGCCAGACTCCGAACTGTGTCTTGTTGGACACGGCATACGACCGTGCCACCTTAAGCTTCGATACCAATGCCCGACCGCCACTCCGGAAATTCTGTCGTTCCCAGGCAGTAGTGAAATGGGGAGCGGCCAGCGAGGTCACCAAACCGATGATAACGGCGGTTATCATGATTTCGATAAGGGTAATACCCGATTGCGCTCTTTTCGTTTTGCCAATTAATTTCATGAGTTCCATACCTCGGTCTATACCTGCGTTTGCGCCGGTCGAGAACCGAACTCTGTATTCAGTCTCTCCCCGGAAATCGAATACCGGCGGGGGTTCTCTTCAGCCCGATAAAGCATAAGCTGTGCCCGCAACAGGGGCGGGCTCTCGATTCCGGCTGTTGTATTGGTTCAATTGTCCGATAACAAGTTACGAGAGTCAGCCGGCTTTCCGGCCGCGGTTACCGAACTTCGGGCCGAGCTCAAACGTTAAAAACCTATAGGCCGCAGCCCATAGGTATTGGCCCGACAGAACAGTTTGCCGTTGACAGATCGATGGTTTACCGTAGTTTAGAAATAGTAAGGCCCACAAGGACAATCCCTCAGGTACTTCCGAGGAACCGACGAAAGGACAAAACATGCCTCCCCTGATCAGACAGACATTTACCCTGATGCTTCTTCTGGTCGTTTTAGCCGCAACCGGCATTTCGCTTCAGGCCGCCGAAGGGCTGAGCGATCAACCGGTGGTCCGGCAAAAAGCCGCCGAATACTTGTCCAACCGGGCCCGGGCATTCCTGACCGAACGAGATGCGCAGAACGCAAGAGTCTGGGTCTTTTTTACTGACAAGGGGATAACCGATCAACAGCAGTTTGAGGCCAAAGCAGCTACCGTTGTCCTGAGCGAGAGAGCCCTTCACCGTCGGGCCAAAATGGGCCTCGACAAAGTGGTTTTCGTCGACCTCCCGGTGTCGAACGATTACGTGAAGCAGATAACAAATATGGGCGGCAAGTTCAGACGAGCCTCACGCTGGCTCAACGCCGCTTCTTTCGATATTCCTATGGATAAACTCGACGCGGTGGGCAACCTTCCCTTCGTAGTCCGTCTGAAACCGGTCGCCGGGTTCGGAGGCAGCCGCGACAACACTATCATGGACACCAAAGAAGAACCGGCCCCGAAACAACCACTGACCCCGTCAGACCTTAATTACGATCTTTCCGAGCCCCAGTTGAGCCAGATTAATGTTCCGGCCGCACATGCAGCCGGGTATACCGGAGCCGGCGTAACTTTGGCCATCATGGACACCGGCTTTCGCAAATCGCACCAGGCTTTTGCGGAACACATCAGCGCCGGACGGGTTTTGGCGGAATGGGATTTCGTCAACGACGACGGCAACACCGGTTACGATTCCGGCGATATTTCCACTCAGTGGGACCACGGCACAGCCATTTGGTCGACAGTGGCCGGTGAATATGACGGGAGAATTTACGGTCCCGGCTATCAGGCCAATATAATACTCTGCAAAACCGAGGACGTCGGTGACGAAACACCGGTAGAAGAAGACAACTGGGTGGCGGCTCTGGAATTCGCCGATTCCATCGGCACTGACGTGATCACCACGTCGCTCGGTTACTCCGACTGGTACACGTATGAAGACATGGATGGCCACACGGCCACTATCACTATCGCCGCCAACACATGCGACGGCCTGGGTATTGTCCTGTGCAACTCGATGGGCAACGACGGCCCGGCTTCCGGAACCTTGTCCGCACCGGCCGACGCTTACGACATTCTGTCCGTGGGAGCGGTCAGCAACAACGGGTCGATTGCCAGTTTCTCATCCCGCGGCCCGACCTACGACGGCCGGACGAAACCGGAGGTGTGCGCCCAGGGTGTAACCACCCGGTGCGCTTCCTACACGTCGGACAGCGCCTATGGCTATAAAAGCGGCACTTCTCTCTCGACCCCGCTGGTGGCCGGTGTCGTTTGTCTGGTTCTCCAGGCACATCCCGATTACACCCCGGCCCGCATACGTGAGGTGATGACAGCCACGGCCGACCGGGCCGCCAACCCCGACAACATTTATGGCCACGGTATAATTGATGCCATGGCCGCCATAGAGTACAGTTCCACCTGCTGTACCGGGGAAACGGTAGGCAATATGGATTGTATCCCCGGCCAAGTTGATATGGGTGACTTGACCGTACTGATCGACCACCTGTTCATCAGCCTCGATCCGCTGTGCTGCGTAGACGAAGGGGATGTCGATCTTTCCGGGCAGCCTTCGCCGGAACCTATTGATGTTACGATGGGTGACCTGACGGTGCTGATCGATCACCTGTTTATCTCACTGACGCCTCTTCCGGCGTGTCAGTAGAACATGAAACTCGCCAAAAACAACACAGAGCGACCGTATCCTGCAAATGGGCGGTCGCTCTTTCATAATGCGTGGCGCTTGCTTTCCGGCTGTCCGCCCGCATTTTTGGGTTGACCGTTCCCTTTCGTATCGTATACTTCCATCGATTCCACAGAATACATTATGACAGGAGAAACTATGAAAAACCGGATTCTATCCGTTGCTTTGGTGCTATTGCTGGCCGTCTTCTGGCTGAGTTGTTCGGACGACGATGACGACGGCTCTCCGACCGGTCCCGGTAATGAGACGGTCACGATGACAATCGATTCGTTGGGCGGAACCCTGGGAATATCTTCGCAGATCAGCCTGACCGTGATGCCGGATGCTCTCGACAGCACCACGGAATTCAGTATAGTGAAGAATAACTCACCTTCCCCGATAGGCGGAACCATGCGGTTTGTCTCGTCGGTTTACACCATCGAACCGACCGGCACTCAATTCAACGTCAATTCTCCGCTGACCATATACTACAGCGAGGCGGCCCTTGGCGGTGCATCCGAGGATTCCGTGGTTATCTATACTAACGACGGTACCGGCTGGCAGGCTCTGCCGACTGCCGTAACTTCCGCGGTCAACATCGCCGTTGCCTCGGTGAATCACCTTTCGGATTTTGCGGCAGCCGTTGACACCGGTTCCGGCGGCGGTGAAATGGCCGAGGGCGTATTTGTCCGTCTGGCCGTCGATCGCGGCATCATGACCTACCCCGATGAAGGAAAGATAATAATTTATACCGACGCTCTTACCGCCCGCTTCGACTCGGCTGTAACCCCCTGTGTTCCGGTTTATCCGATGGAGGTCGATGCGGTCACCTGCAACGAATATCCTCTGAGCTGGGACGGCGAAAAACAGTACATGTACATGACCATTATGACGACCTTTATCGAACCCGGCGAGACCTACGTATTTAACGTTGACGGGAACGCTCAGGTACCGGATTTGGTCGACTCCATCGATTTCCCGGACGACAACACATATATAACCTATCCCAGGACATACGGCGTGGTGTCACTGGACAGTTTCACCGTAACCTGGAACGGAGGCAGCGGTAATGGCGATATTCACCTGTCCCTGATAGACACCGCTTTTGCCGACACCACCCACGGTGTATTTGCGGTAGTCCCTAACACCGGCAGCTATACTTTCACGGGAGCACAACTCAGCGAACTGACGGCAGGAAACTACGGACTGGTACTGAATAATTACAATTTGGAATATATCGACGCCACCGGTTACGATCCGAACAGCTTTGTCGTGGGCAAAATCACGAGCACGGTACTGATTGAACTGGAATAGATACCGGTCCCGATTTCAATTCAAGCCTCGCCCCCCGGCGGGGCTTTTCTATTGGCACCACCCTGAGGTAATCGGACACTCACACCGACACGGCCCATGCGAACCGTAGGAAAAAACAAGAAAAGACTTGCATAAACGACATCGTAAATTATATAAAGAGTAGTCAAGAAAGTTCACACACCTTGCACAATCTTCCGTTAGAATCGAAACAGGTAACGTGTTCCAGCATGTGGAGACTGATTGCTATGAAAACCGCTATCGTCTCAAGGACTGTCGATCGAACGCTGATTTCAGCCCTCGCCGTTTTTCTTGTCGCAGCGCTGCCCTTGTCGACCGCCGCCGATCCGTGTTGTCTCGGACGAACCGGCAACATCGACTGCGACCCCGAACAAACGGTTGATATGGGCGATCTCACGGTAATGATCGACCGGCTCTTTATCAGCCTGGATTCATATTGCTGTCCGGGCGAAGCCGACGTGGATCTCTCTGGAGGAACCGACCCGGTAGCCATGGACATCGATATGGGCGACCTGACTGTCCTGCTTGACCACCTGTTCATCAGCCTGAATCCCCTGCCCTGGTGTCCCGGCGGACCACCCGATCCATCGGGACAGATGATCGGCAACACCGGTTGCAAGGATTTCCCTGAATCCAAAAGTACCCCGCCGGGTCGGGAAGATTGCATCGCATGGCAATACGATGAGACCGAAGGCACCCTGGCCCTCACTCACATCAACGCCGGGTTCAACTGCTGCCCCTGGCTGGCTCCGGAAATCACGATTGAAGGCGACGTGATCACGATTGACGAGATTTCGCTCGAAGATTCCTGCTACTGCCTTTGTTTGTTTGACATCGAGTACGAGATCGTCAACCTGCCGGCAGGAGAATACCGGGTGGTTGTCATTGAATACCTTGCACCGGCCGGGGAATACGAGCAACTGGACTTCAGGGTTGATTTCACGGCTACGCCGTCGGGCAGCGAATGTGTCTGGCGAGAGCACTACCCCTGGGCCCCGTGATTTCGGATAAAATCATTCCGGAATGACTGCCTTTTGGATGAAAGGTGGCCGTCGATGTTGCGGTCCGTTCGGATACGCCGCGACAATGGTACGCCTGCGCCGGGCCGGCCATCTTAAGTCCCACTAACTTTATGGCTTCCTTACAATTAACTTGACCGGAGGCGGTTGGTACAGCATCTTATTTATGGGTGCTGATTATTACTCTATTCACTCCGTGGGGGACTCAACACATAGGTACGTCGAACTGCGACGTGAGGACGACGAGAATGCAAAATCTGATTCGTTCTTCAAACAGGGCATTACTGCCGGTGCTTCTTCTCTTGTTGTTGGTCGTGCCCCCTTTGTCCGCCCAGGAGTGCGGCGATGTTGATAATAATGGCACCGTCAACGTCCCCGACGTGGAAGCATTTTGGAATTATTTGCTGCACGGGACGCCGGTGCCGGTGGATTCCGCTATGCTGGAGTTCGACGGACGCTCCGGGATTACGGTCGGCGATCTGGCTTCCCTGATCGACTGCGCTTTCTGGATATGCTCGCAGTTCTGTTATTGTGAAACCGACCTGGAATACTCTTACGCCCAATCATCGACCGATACGATTTTCTTTCCGAGACTCTCGGCCATCGCTGCGGGAACAGATTCGGTCGCGCTTCCGGTAATCGCCACGACCCCTCGGAGTACGTGCGGATTTGCGGCCAACCTGCCGTACCTTCCACACGGGCATGATTGGGATTCCGTCTTTTCGGCGGTCAATGCCAATTTCACACTTGAAGATACCGCGTTGCTCATATCGGCTTCGACCTTGTTCAGCGGTGGCCGAAGAATCGTCGACACCCTCTGGTACGTGCGGGAGAAACCGGGCCCGGCGGCGATAACCCCCGAGTTACTGTCGTCTTTCAACGGCAAGGCAATGGCCGTTACCCAGCTCGACACCATTATCAATTGGAAACATGACCTGCTTTACCCCGTTACGATGACATACGATGTCAGCCTGTGTTGTTCAGACAAAGTCGGAAACGTCGATTGCGATCCCGAGGATCAGACGGACATGGGCGACCTCACGGTGCTAATCGATCATCTGTTCATCTCTCTGGAACCGTTGTGCTGCCCGGCTGAAGCGAACATAGATGGCGACGTTCAGGGCTCGGTAGACATGGGCGACCTTACGATGCTCATCGACCATCTCTTTATTAGTCTAAAACCATTGCCGCTGTGTCTGTATTAACAGTCGTGGTGCGGATTCGGATGGTTGCGCAACCGGGCCATCAATGACCCGGCTGCGCAAAAGGGACTTTCCCAATATATCTATATCGTGAATTTGCCGTTGCGATATATCACTTTGCCATCGGCGATAATCTCCCCGCCTTTCCTGAGATCGCATACCATGTCCCAGTGCAGGGCACTCTTGTTCTTACCGCCAGATTCGGCGAATGAAGTCCCCACCGCCAGATGGCAGGTGCCGCCGATCTTTTCGTCGAAGAGCGTATTGCCGGTAGAACGTTTTATCTCGTAATTGGTCCCGACCGCAAATTCACCGAGATAGCGGGCTCCCTTGTCGATACCCAACATCGCCTTGAGATAGTCCTCGTTCTTGGTCGCACTTTCAGAAACCACTTTGCCCTTTTTGAACTCCAGCCGGATTCCCTCAACCGTCCGACCTCCGTAAGTGGCGGGGAAACTGTAGCTGATAACGCCTTCGGCGGTATCCTCGATAGGACTGGTGAAGATTTCTCCGTCGGGGAAGTTCTCGGTACCGTGACAGCTTACCCACTTGCGGCCCTTGATACGGAGCTTCAAGTCGGTGCCTTCGGCGTGGATTTGTACCTTGTCAAAACGATTGAGAATATGCACCAGACGTTTTTGCTCTTTTTCAACCTGCTTCCAGTGCTTGACCGGATCGGCTAAATGCAAATGGCCGGCGCGGAAAACGAAGTCCTCGTACTCGGCCAGTGACATCTCTCCCTCCTGCGCGTCGGCATGGGTGGGGAACTGTGTTCCTACCCAGGTGACCTGCTTGTCGTCGATCCGCTTGAAAAGACGCTGGATGACGGGCTTGCGTCCCTTCTGGCGCATAGCCTGCCTCTTGGCATCGACATTGGACAAATAGCGCGTATTCTGATCTCCCCAGATAGCCAGAAGAGCATCGATCTTGTTGACTTCCGAACGCAAAACCGGCGAGATGTAATTCATCTGGGCCAGCGTGGCATTTTTGAGGAAGATCTCATCGTTTTCCGGTATGGCCACCGCGGTATAGGGGTGAGCCCCGACTTTAAGAGCTTCCTCGAAAGCAGCCTGCATGAGAGGTATGGTAACCACCTCTCCCTGAATCTTGAGCAACTGTCCTTTTTTCAGCTTCAGCGAATAATGAATAAGAACTTTGGCCAGTTTACTTATGCGTGGATCCATTTTTATCTCCGTACACTCTATGGGTTGCGGAATATCGTTTCACTTCGTTTTAATGCAGCGTCCCCTCAAGCTGCAAAAGCCTCTCTTTTAGTCTGAGCCCCCCGGCGTAGCCTCCCAGTGAGTCGGCCGCGACCACCCGATGACAAGGGATGACCAGCGGCAGGCGATTGAGAGAATTGGCCCGACCGACGGCCCGGCTGGCTGTCGGCTGACCTATAGCCCGGGCTATTTGACCGTATGTTCGAACCTGCCCGAAAGGGATCCGTTTAACCTGACGAAGGACCTTCTTCTGAAAAGGCGTTCCGGTAATGTCCAACTCAAGATCAAACGCGGTCAGTTTCCCCTGAAAATATGCCCTGAGCTGCTGCTCCGCCTGACGATTCACCCGGGCGGCCGATTCGATATTGCAGCCGGCGAAACAACGCTCGATTTTACGTTCGAACTGCCGGGCACTTTCTCCCGGAAGAGTGACAATAGCGAGCCCTCGTTCGGTGGCCCCGGTGTGAATTCTCCCCCAGATTGTATCAAATGTATAGATGTGTAGTACGTTCATCTGTCTTCCCTGATCGCCAGTCTTTGGCTCGTAAGCAACGCCGGTATCTCCCCTATCGATTCCACCAGATAATCCGGGGCGGAAGCTTCCAGCTCTTCCCGACCACCGTAGGGTGAGTGGACAGCCACGACTCTCATCGGTACGGCCTGAGCCGCCAGCACGTCGTTAATGGTATCCCCCACCGCCGCGCAGTTCTCCGGAGCGGCCGACAGCTTTTTCAAAGCCACGTGAAAAGCGTCCGGTTCCGGCTTTACCCGGGCCACTTCGTTGCCGCCGACTGAAACCTCGAAAAACGATTTCCAGTCCATTTTGGCCAGAATCCCGTCGACATGAGCCCTGATCTTGGTAGTCACAACGGCCATCCTGATGCCGCACGAGTGCAAATCACGGAGCGTCTCCTCGGCCCCGTCCAGAGGTTCCGCGGAAGCAACGATGGTCTCGGCCGCTTTTTTCTGAAACAAAGGATAAAGCCGCTCGAACGGCTGGTCAGTAAAGTCCGGATACATCACAGACAAAGGAAAACCGATATAGCGCGAGATTCTCTCCGCCGACTGTTCCGGCTGATTCAGTTCGCGCAAAGAGTAATTGACGGCTTCAACCACGCCACGAGAAGAATCAATCAAAGTTCCGTCAAGATCGAAGATAAGACAACGAATCGGTTTCAAAGCAGCCGATGCACTCTCCCCACCGTCTCGTCAATGGGTACGTGGTAAACCTCATCCAAGGCACCAAGGTTAAGTGTGACCACCATAATAGACCCGTAAGCGACCCTTGTCAACGGCATATCCCCCCGCAGAGTCAACCCCGCCGGCATATCCGCCGACGCAGGTAACCCGTCGACAAACAGCAAACCGTCCACTACCTGCACTTCGTGTCCCGGTTCCCCGACAACCAGCCCCACCCGACGAGTATTCGAATCAGTGGTATGGAAACAAATCATTTCTCCCAACCGCGGGCAGTCATACCAGACGGGTTGATCGAGAAAGAACAGATCGGCGCAGTAGGCCAGAGAATTGATCACTATCAGGTCGCCGCGTCGAAGGAGCGGGTTGAGCCCGTTGTCCGTCAGCCGGTGTATTTCCGGACGGTTGCGCAAAGCAAAATTGAGCGGAGCAATCGGCGCTAACAGTTGAAAGCCGACCGCCAATACAAGCATCAGAATAACCGCAGTTCCGCCACGCCGCGACCGGGGCCCGCGACGGGATACGGTTTTGCCAAGATCGACAAACGAGAACAGATAAAAAAGCAACGGCAAAGCAAATAACAGCAGTTTGGCAACATCGGGCAAAGCCACGAGGAAAGAAACGAAGAACAACATGGAAGCCAAAAGCAGAACCAGAAAGACGAAGAGCCCGAAGATATACTCGCGCCAGTAAACATGCCCCAACCCCGGCAGCAACAAATTGAGAATACAGGCGAAACCGACGGAGTCTCTGAAACGTTTCATATATAAGAAGGTCCTGCTGTTCCAAAAACGCACAGTTTGGTCACACGGACTCCCCGGACGGGTTGGACAAACCGATAGCAAATAAAGAGTTCCAAACCCATACGAGTCCTCCATAATATACGACGGAGGAAAACGGCAAATGTTACGACCGGGGACGATATTAAGAGGTAAGCATTTGTCAGGCAAGCATATTGCTGTAATTAACGGGTGACCCGGCCGGGGCAGGCAACTATACCCCGGACTTAAGTGTATACGGTATCAAGGAGATAGAGCGACCGCCCGGCGGTTTGCCGACTTGACATAGGGATGCAGAGAGTTACATTGAATTCAAACTATTGACACATAGAGGTGCATTGATGCTCCGCTTCACTGTTCAGCTATTCGGTATTACCCTGTTTGCTTTGGCCCTTATCTGGGCAGCCGGACCCGGCGACGCCAGCCAAATATCGACCGCGCGTCCCGACCCTGTTCTCTGGGCGGACACGGTGCACATCAACCTCAACGAAACCAACGTTGAACAAAGCGAACCAGCCCCCCAAAGCCGGGACACCTTTCTTAAGAACGTCAAGAAACTGACCCAAACAGCTTTCAATATCCGCAACCACTACATGGAAGATGTGGACGTGGAAGAGACGATCAAATCGGGAATCGTCGGCATGCTCTCGGATCTTGATCGCTTCTCGGTATTGCTGGAAAAGAGCGAATACGAAGCCCTGATGGAGAATACACACGGCAAATATCAGGGACTGGGTATGCAAATCGACGCCCGCGATGACCGAATAATGATCATCGCGCCAATCGAAGGGACTCCGGCCTATCGCAAGGGCCTCCACGCCGGTGATATCATCTGGTCTATTGACGGGAAATCAACCGAAGGGATGAAATCTTCCGACGCCGCCGATCTCATGCGGGGTGAGGCCGGTACCAAGGTGATTCTGGAAGTCAAACGGGCCGGTATTGCCGAGCCGATGGAGTTTGAACTCGAACGAGCCGTAATCGAACTAAAATCCGTCAATTACTACGGCATCATTCCCGGTACCGACATAGGCTATGTGCGTCTGTCACGTTTCGCCGAGGAGACAAGCCGGGAACTGCGCGAAGCCATCAGCAGTCTCAACAAGCAGAATGTTTCGGCGTTGGTTTTCGATCTTCGTTCCAACGGCGGCGGCCTGCTCGACCAGGCCAAGGAAGTCTCCGAACTCTTCCTGAAAGAAGGCCGGGAGATCGTATATACCAAGGGACGGGACGAATACTCCGAGCGGCATTATCGTTCCGACAAACCACCGCTTTTCCCGGGGGACAAAAAGCTGGTCGTGCTGGTCGATGAAGGAACCGCCTCGGCGTCCGAAATCGTGGCCGGGGCCATTCAGGATTGGGATCGGGGCCTGATTATCGGTAACACCACCTACGGTAAAGGTCTGGTACAGCAGATATTCCCGATTTCCAACGACGGCTCCACGGCACTTAAACTGACCACGGCCAAGTATTACGTACCATCGGGGCGTTGCATTCAAAAACCGGAGAAGCAAAGCAAAGAACCGATCGAGACCGCAACCGTCGCAGAAGAACAAGCGGGTGATTCACTCAAAGTCAGTGACAAAGAAGTCTACTACACTAACGGCGGCCGTGTCGTCTACGGTGGCGGCGGAATAGGCCCCGACGTGGAAGTGGACCGCGAAACCTGGCAGCCGATTGAGATAAACCTCGAACGCAAATCCATGTTTTTCAACTATGCCATACAGTACGTGGCGGATCACCCCGATGTCAAACCCGGGCTGGAGATCACCGACGACATCATTGCCCAGTTCCGGCAGTTCATCAAGGACAACGATTTTACGTACAAATCCGCACTGCAAATAGCCCTGGAAGATCTCAGGGAAACCGTGATAGACGAACAGAAAGAAGACCTGTTCGATAAGACTCTGGCCGACATGGAACAACTGGTCGAAGAAGAAAAAACAGCGGACTTCGAACGCTCGATCCCGTACATCAAACGGGCCATAAAGCGAGAGATCGTTCGCTCTATCGCCGGTGAACAGGGTTACTACGAAGAAATCATCCTAAAAACCGACAACGCGGTCCAGAAAGCGGTAAACATCCTCTCGGAACCGGGTGAATACACGAGACTTCTCAGTGACGGTAAAACCAAAGCCGAACTTTAGACGATAAAATTTTCGACGCATAAAAAAAGAGCACCCGCCTTGCAGCAGGTGCTCTTTTCTTGTGGCTTGCGTACGCGACAGTTCAAATCACAGACTGTCGGCCGAATCCAGCGGGAGCGGCCCGGGTGCAAACTCCCGGAGTAACCACAGACCATCGTCAAACTTATAATTCAATCTCAGGGGACGGTCGGTCTGCTCGGTACTATCCATTATATAGCAATCGACAACGGCCAGTTCGGTACTGTAAAATATCTCGTAATTGCCAAGGCGCATAAAAGGGAAACTCCCGTCGGAACCGTACACAAACCGCAACAGCGAATCGGAATCTTCCCCCCGGTCCAGTATATCCACCGAGAGCAATGAGTCCAGACAGGTTCTATCTTTTTCCTTCAAGGCCTTTTCCAGATTGTAGACGACCCCCCGCAAAACCGGAATCTGATCCCGCGAGGGCAGTTTCTGCCGTCCGCAACCGGACATGATCAGCAACGGCAGAAGAACAACAAGAACGAAACGGAGTCTGTTCATATCGTCCGACTCTCTCTAATCTTTTTTCACCAAATTGAACTGACCGTTACCGCTACGCTGAACGAAACCATCGCTAACAAGCTTTTCCAGAGTCAGAGTGGCGGTCAGATTCCAGAACCAGAAACGAACCCCGGCCCGGTAAATAGTGTTGCCGTACTTCCGGTCAATTTTCTGCAACTGCTGCTGGACATCGTTGAGCAGTTCATGAGTCCCAACTTCAAGCGCCTTCATCGGCGGGTTTACAAGCGACAGATCGAAATAGAAAGATTCGGGGGCGTATTCTTCATCATACGACCAATCGAGGCCCTCGTGGAGATTCGCTTTCTTGGAGTATCCCGGGTTGCATGTAACCGACGGAATCTCGTCACCGAACCGGATGCGCTGTCCGTTTTTCGTCGGGCGGGCGGCGAAATAGTGATGACCGCTGTAGTAATCGCCTCCCTGAACAATGTACATAAATTCACCGATATCCGGTTTGCACGGACCGGTGCGGTTGAACATGAATATCGGTTTCCCGCCGTTTATGAACGTCTGCCCCAGGTCATACCACAGCAACATTCCCGAGATCATGGGATACGGCATATACAGAACCGTGCCCCCCTCGAAGAAATTCGTGCTGTCTTTGCTGAGCTTACCCGTTTTCACCAGACTGTCCATTTCCTGCCGATAGGCCGGCCAGTTTTCGGTGATAAGAGTGGCGAGTTTTCCGGCCGTATTTTCGGCCAGTTGGCGTCCGTCCTTGGCTTCATCCTGCGTAATAACCGAGATGTCGGGCTTGAAACCACTGCGGTCGTAAGCCAGTATCCGCTCTCTGACCAGTCGGCGGCCGATCAAACGGACATACGTGGTATCAGCGCCGGTTAACGCGGCAATCTCGTCGACTGTTTTGCCCTGCTGAGACATAACCACCATAAGCCGCGCAAACTCGTTATCCAGCATGGGCGACCGTTCGGTCATAGGCGGCAGAGTTATGCGTTCCTTGAAATAAGGCAGCACCCCTTCGGGAGTATGAAACTGCATCTTGAACGGCTGCTCAAACAGTTGGGTGCCCAGGGAAAGATCGTCAAGCGTATCGACCACGTCGTATATACGCAGCCACACGGTAACCGTACCGTAATTGCCCGGAATTTCCAGAACCGGTCGAAAGACCTTGGTTTCCGCCGGCTCAAGGACAAAGTTGGTAAAGCGCTCGCGGGTGGGATTGACATACGAACCCTCGAAAGCTATGTCCGCTTGGACAACCATGAACTTCAACCACTCAGAGTTGTTGGTAACTTCGAAAGCCATGGTTTGTTCTCCCCATACCCGTTCGGGGAAATCGATCTTCCCGATCGTTACTTCCTGAGCCTGCGCACACCAGGCCACTCCCAGAAGCATCAGAAGAGAGAACATAATCGACAATTGATAACGGAACCGCATTTCTTCCTCCTACATGTTTTCGTGCACCGCCAGTTGACCACAGGCGGCGCCGACGTCCCGTCCTCGGCTCTTGCGCACCGTTACGGCCGGCGTCCTCGGGTAGAGTTGTTCGGCGAACGTCTCCACGACGTCATCGTCGGGACGCTTGAAGTCAAGCCCCGGGACCGGATTATAGGCAATAAGATTTATCTTACAGGGAATACCGTTGACCAGGCGGGCCAGTTCGAGAGCGTCTTCCCGTGTATCATTGAAGCCCCCGAAAAGTATATACTCGAAACTGACTCGCGATGATGTTTCAGACGTGTAATACTTAACCGCATCCATCAGTTCATCCAGAGGATAGCTTCCGGCCACCGGCATCACTTGAACACGTTTCTCCTGGTTGGGGGCGTTCAGCGATATGCTCAGGCGGACTTTCTGATGATCATCGGCCAGTCGACGTATCTTCGGGACCACTCCGGCCGTCGAAACGGCGATTTTCTTCGCGCCTATCCCCAACCCCATGCTGTCAGTGATTATACGCAAAGCGGCCAGAAGATTGTCATAATTCTGAAGCGGTTCTCCCATCCCCATAAAAACGACATTGGAAAAACCGTCATCGCCGTACAGTTCCCGCATATAAACCAGTTGCCCCAAAATCTCCCCCACGGTGAGATTACGCCGCAATCCCATAGTAGCCGTGGCGCAAAAGCGACACCCCAGAGCACAGCCGACCTGAGACGAGATGCACACGGTGTTGCGATCATCCGACGGAATCAACACGGCTTCAATCGCCAGGCCGTCTTCCAACCGGAAAAGCAATTTCTCGGAACCGTCGTTCGATTTGAGGCGTCTTTCCAGTTGCAGGCCGCGGACCGTGTACTCCTCGGCCAGCCTGGTTCGAAGCTCTTTCGAAAGAGTCGTCAGGTTCTCGAAATCGCGGCAGCGGTCGCAGTAGAGCCATTTGAACAACTGTCTTCCCCGGTACGGTTGTTCGCCAATGCGAGTAAACAGCCGTTCAAGCTCCTGTACACTGAAACCCATAAGGTTAGTCTTCGACATCAGAGGTCAATGTACAGCAAATCGGCGATTTGGCAAGTTGCAATATAGCCGAGGTCTACCCGCCACCGGGATGTCTGTGTCTGCTTGACAGGGGATTGGACAGGCGGTATCATGAGCTTGTTGTGTTTCGGGGTGTGGCGCAGTCAGGCAGCGCGCTTGCTTTGGGAGCAAGATGTCGGAGGTTCAAATCCTCTCACCCCGATTTCTTCATCGGCTTCGTCTGGCGGGTTTATCCATAAATTAAAAGAACACCAGCCCGGCCGATTTCAGATATCGGTCAGGCCGGTGTTTCATACCGTCGGATAAACCGTATTTGCTAAATGGTCAGCCAGAAATCCCGCGGGTACAGCCGATAAACGGTCTGTTTCCCTTCGGATGTCTCAATGTATCTCTCCAGCGATTCAAACTGCGCCTCGGGACCGATCATGAAGAAAGCACCGTCCTGACTTTCGGCCAACGGTCGACCATAACCGATCAACACCGGACCATAAGCGTCGGCCATGTGATTCCTGAGTTTTTCGTACAGCCCGTCCTGACCCCTCAAATCCAGCACTTTCTGACGGTAGGCGCGCACTCTTTCGGGAGTGTATCCGTCGGCCAGATCGGCCGCCATCGCCTGACCTCGCTGCTCGTAACGCGAGGGCGCCCGGGAATAACCGAAAACCTGAGCGACCGCGTAATCGACCAGAGTCGAATCATCTTCAGCATGGTTGAGAAGCCCAACGACGAAACGCATCGTCTCGGCCACGTCAGGGCAACGCTCGGCATAGTACGAAGCCCGGCCGCTGGCATCACTGTAACCATAACCGTTGCTATAAGCAAGTCCGGCGGCCCAGGTATGCATAAACAAACCGTGCGGCCCGCCACCACTGTACAGCCGACCGGCCAGACAATTGAGCGTCGCGGTCTCAGACGTATCGTATTCCCCGGCGACCTTTGCCGTAAAGACAAGAACCCCGTTCTGGGAACCATCGTGGACAAGACCGACGTAAACGGGAGCTTCTATCCCGGGTTCGCGTTCGGCCAGCCGTTGCGTGATTCGATCTATCGGAGCGTATTCCTGCCGGTCAGCAGGAGCGGAAGGATCGAGTTTTTCGACGAACTGCCTGATCGTAGCCAAAGCAGCCTGCCGATCACGGCTGTTGGAAATCATGTACATGCGGGCGTTCGCCTGCCGACGGACCAGATCAAGCACGTGCCGAATACCGGCTATGGCCGTCGCCGGTGTCACCATGAGATCGGCCTTCGTCTCCCGGCACAGATACGCCCAATCATGAGCAAGACTGGCTTCAGGGATATCGTCCAGACTCACCTTGAAGGCCCGGGCAATCTCGACGACTATATTTCTCGAATCGTTATTGAAAGCCGCCATGCCGGGGATATCCGCCAGAGCTTCCGCACTTTCGTACCGGCTCAGCAAAGTCGTCAACTCCTCCCGACTCTTGCCCTGTCCCTGCTCGAATAACAAATCGATGAAACCGCCCAGTTGCTGTCGCTGGTCTTCATCCCCCGGATCGGTCAACTGCCATCTCAATCGCTGATAATGGTGAACCTGGGTAAAAAAGCAATCGGTCGACATCGCCAGCGGGTTCTTTTGCGTTCGATAAGCGTAGGCCGGTATACTGACCCAGTATTCCTCGGAGTTCTGGGTACGGTTGCGCAGGCTTACCAGAGCCTGATCGATCAAATCCAGCATGCGCGGGATGTTCTCGACCGAAAGATAGGGCGAATAAAGCGCGGCATCCATCCACGCCAGCGCATTGTTGAGTTCCTCGGTATTCCCACCGTCACCGGAGAGAACCAGCTCCACCCTGGCCCCCTGACGACCGGAAGTAAAATAAGAAGACAGATTTAGCACGTCATGGCGCAGGCGTTCCTGCATTTCATCATAACGGACCAGTTCGCCTTCTTTGGTCACCCCGATGTCGGTCAGAGCGCTTGGCAAAAAAGGCACATACACAAGCAGCGATTCGGGTACGCTTTCCATTCTGAGCGCCAGACCGATGCGCGACGAGGTCATATTCTCAAAAGTCGAGGCGACAAAGGGAATATCGCCGGGAAGATCAATTATCTCATAATTGAGTTGATCGTCGAGTGTCATCGGGGGATTCTCGATAAACCCCGGAAGTTTGTCATGGCTGGCCAGTTCTTCCAGTTCAGCCGTCTTGGCGTCGAAATCCTCTTTATACCGGGCTATCGCCAACTGGGCGTTTTCGACATCGTACTTGTCTTCGAAATCTTTTTCATACGCGGCCAGACGCGCCTGTTTGGCTTCTTCCTTAGCCTTTGTTATGTCAGGACTGGGCGTGACCCCAACACTGTACGGAACAACGGTCAACAAACGCCACTGATCGATGAAATCCTTCCAAATGTTCTTGTCCAGATTCAGAAGACTGTCGGCGTATGTAAACCGGCTTTTGAACATGAGAGACTTATGGAAACCCGGTTCTTTTTCAAGCTCTTTCAGTATATTCAGCCAGGCACCGGCCGGACCGCTTCGAAAACCGAACATGGGCGGCTGGTTAAGATTGTTCTCAGTCTGCTTGCGCTCCTGCTCCAGACGGCTCCCCGCACGCCGATTGAACTCGGCCAGCGCCTCCGAACCGTCCGGCAAATCGTGGATACGCTGCACGGCGGAGATTATCAGTGCACGCACACTGTCAACCATGGTTTCGGTCACGCGGCTGTTGTCGACACCATCCAAACCGAAATAGACGGAAATCCCGAGGTCGGAATCGTACCCCCCATAGACGGAGTTACCACCGAGATCGATCTTTCTTGTCTGGGAATTTATAAACAGATTGTAAAGATCAGAGGTCTCACCTCCGGCGAAGGTCTGCAGGAAAAGAGACAGCATCGCTTCCTGTTTGTAATCCAGATTCAGATCGTTCGGCCAAGCATACAGAAAATAGCCGGGATCCTCCGGGCGGCTGCTGGGATAAGTAACCATCCGTGACGTCCCCACAGGTGCCGGGGTCGGCGGCGGGAAATCGAAGGCTCCGATACCCATCAGCGCACTGGAATCCGCATTTTTCTGGCAACGCCCAAGAATCTCGTCCATACGAGTCAGGAACGACTCAACCGTTATCTCGGACGGAATCGAGCAAATTGCCCCCATATTGGCCAAATGATAGTTCTCCTGGTGGAACTTCCACATGTCTGCCGGAGTCATCCCGCGCATCACATCGGGGTCACCGCCGGAAATCATACTCAGGGGATGTTTGTCACCATAAATCAGCTTATTCAGAACACTCCAGGTATAATACCACGGCCGCTCGAAAGCGCTCACCATCTCGGTGTACACGGTCCCTTTCTCTTCCAGAGACAAAGAGCTGTCCTGAGGGTTAACCGTTACACCGATATGGCAAACCTCGCGGCGAATTTCTTCGTCGGTAAAATCAGGATGAAGCAGGGCCTGCAATTTGGCCTCGAATATCTTATAAAAAGTATCCTCACCGGCTACCGTGTTGAAATGATAACAGGTGGTTGCCTGACTGGTGTATGCGGAACTGCTGCCTAAGGCCATATCTTCAAGCGCCGCCACATAACGTCCCCGGTTACCTTTGCCAAGCAGGAGATGTTCGCAGGCGTGCGGTTCCCCTTTGCTCGACGTAATCGGAGTCTTGACCCAGTAGAAAGCCTGAGGCACCGACTGAATCTGCATCAGATCCACAATGAACCCGTACTTCTCCGATATAAAGCGGGCCCCGAGCGCTTTGCCGGAATTGTTGTCATAGAGATTAACTGTTTTGAAGCCGTGGACTATCTGCCCGGGCTGAAGGCCTTCCAGATAATCATCGGCCAGCAACGTCGAAGAAACGAGAACAACAACCAGCATTGCCAGCGTCAGCGTGTGTAGTACCTGTTTCATCGCATAAGCCTTTCTGTTATTATCACATAGAAGATCAATAATGATATGGATATTTAACGAAGAATCAATCGATTTGATTCATTCAATCTGCGATCATATTTCAGCGGACCGCATACTCAAGATAATTGTGGCAATGTTCATCAGACAATCGGGTAAAGCGAATACGGGGCTGTATGGAAACAAATCTTCCCGTCCAGGATACTTTGCCGATGCCGAACCCATCTTCCCGCTAATCTTCACCCCGCCCATATCCGCGCTGGGCATTCAGAACAGGTAGGTCAAAGTGTTTGTCCTCGAATTCTTTCAACAATTCGGTTTCTAAGTCCTTCGGGTTGTCAGTTTCCGAGTACCTGAATGTCACCTTGTAGCCAACCCTTATTTTATCCAAACGTCGAGCAGTTGTGTGTCGACCATCGAGACGATTCGTAAGTTCTTTTCTCAGATTGCGGCTCTGACCGATATTCAGCACCCGCGTCTTTCCCTTATAACGGCAGTAGCATGAATTGCGCCGAACCTCAAACACGCCACCAGTTTCGGGAGCGTTTTTGATATCGACCTTGCCCAAAGAGAATTCTTTAGACCATTTGATCTTCGTCGCCATGCTGAAAACTCCTATAGTTGTTGCTCACGCGAAACGACAACGACGCGAGTCCGAGAATGGAGCGGAACAAAAGAAACCTGTACCTTCTGATTAAACACTGCCGCGATCCGCTGCAACATGTTCAGGGAATGTCCCGGGTAATCCGCGTTCTCAAGACGAGAGATGACGGATGGCGTGGTCTTCACCATAGCAGCAAGTTGTCTCTGAGTAAGTTTGTTCTTGGTACGAAGCTTGTATATGTCTCGAGCAATCTTGGCATTGAGCCGCTCTCGTTCTAATGACGCCTGACGTTTGGCATCTCCTTTATAGTAACGGTCGTGCAGAATCTTGACCGCATCAGCATTTTTCTTTTTCATATCGATTACTCCTTAAATGTATGACGACTGGGCGACTTGTGGAATTCTGCTCGTCGCTGAATTGCAGACTTGACTTCACTGTTCGGTACTTTCGCCCGCTGTTTCGAAAAGCCATGAGACAAAACCACAAGCTGTCGACCGTGAAAGAAGTACATAACCCTGTAATTGACTGATTGTACCTTTACACGAAGTTTATATATGTCATCCCGTAGATAATCTGCCTCCGGCCGGCGGAGTTCGTGGCCAAGTTCCCCGAGCCTTTCGATCCTGACGAAAATCTTATCCTGAACCTTCTCAGGTAGTTTTTCAAACCACTTAAGAAACGGCGCCGAACCGTCAGGCTCGCAGTAAATGACTATTTCTGTCTTCGGCATTTATAACCTTAATTTCCATTCAAAGTTCGCAATTTTGCGAAGATTTGTCAAGGCTTAAACTTCGATCCAGGTCACTTACTCTGAAATTGCGCGGGGAATTCAATAAGTACTTTCTTGTTGAAAAGCAGAGGCTTTTATGTTTACTTAATTTAGACTATGAGGCATGAGAAATCATACGAATTCAAGGGAATCACGGTTGTTGTGATCCTCCACCCAAGAGAATAGGACCCCTGATTTCTCACGACTCATCGGGACTTACAACGGCTAAGCTGTTGTAAGACAATAGACGACGCCCCCGTAGCTCATCTGGATAGAGCATCTGCCTTCTAAGCAGAGGGTAGCAGGTTCGAGTCCTGCCGGGGGTATTTTAATGGTCGAGACATCGTGCTTCCCGGTGCTGAACATGCTTTTTGTGAACCTTGTCCCACCGCCGGGCAGACGAGCAGTGGGCGTAACAACACTGTGTCTATAGAGGATTAATGATGCATCACCTAACCGACTAGGGGTTTCACTACGCACGGAGAAACAGGGCTTGACGAAATATGGAAAATGTCAGATTGAAGTGGCATCTTAGTCAAATGCATGATAGTCTAACAAGCAACCTGATAAGGTGGGGTGAGCACTTCTCGATTGTACATGAATATGAGAATATCATAATGGACTTCATGGAAGCATATTCAAAGCATGACCCTGTCAGGATTCAGGACTACGTTGCTATACTTCTGGCTGTTCGTTCTTTTCGATTGACTATTTCGGGTGTTTACCTGGGTCTTTCGGGATACCCAGATAGTATTCCCAATCTGGAGAGAACTGTTATCGAGATATTGGTTCGACTCATTCAAATAAGGACCAATCCTTCTGAAGGTGCCATTGGCTATCTGCTCTCAGGCAAAGAAGAGCAGATAAAGGCAGTAAACGCTGAGATTGAATTCAGACGAGTGAAAGGCTTGGATTATTCCGGTTTTGAGAGTAGTCTTGACACCTTGAGGAGACAGTATGCAGATTTAGAAGGCAAAGCTCTTGAAATTGGCTGTGACCCAAACAAGTCTATACGTAACTACGGAAAACTAAATGTTGGACAGCTGATAGAGAAGTGGGGACACCCAGAATTGAAGAGAGCCTACAATGTCGATTTCCGAAACACTTGTGGATTCATTCATGAGCGTAATACGGCAACATATCTGTATTCTTGGAGCCAGAAAGACAAAACATGGTTTCACCTTGGCCCTGCTTTTCAAGAGGAATGCTTAGCCGCAGCATGGGATATTGTCAGGGTTCTAGGCGCTTCGATAGCGTCAGCTGCTGAAGTTTTCGAGGACTTAGCCATAATAGAGAAAACCAGGCGCTTATTACAGAGGGTGAACGAGATGTCAGAATCGATATCAAGTGAAGTGGCAGAATAGGATCGAGACTCCTAAGGACTTCTGAGATTTGAACCTACGGGTCCGAAAATTCAACCCTAATGTCTCGCGAATTGCTCAGCTCGGGGTGTTTGAATTATTGGCAAAGGGTCGGTCATCTGATCGCCCATGCACAGTCGTCGACGAGTGACCCACACCAAGGGGTTTCACGTATGTCAGACCTCATAGAGAACAGCGGAAGTGAAGATGACATTCCGTTCTGAGTGAGCGGATGAGGTGCTTAATAGGATACTCATGGCTCAGTCAAAGAGCACAGCACCGAGGAGTTGTTTTTTGTGTACAGTGATGTAGTGCCATCAGAAACAGCAGTACGAGCTTGGAAGGAGCAAATCTGGGCGAACCTTCGCCAGAAAGACCGAGCAGCAGCCGAACAGGTTTACGCCGATCTCCTCGACACCATATCCCATCCAGTCAGCTTGTCCATATTCGCTGAATTTCAAAAGACGCGCCGCCTCCACTGGCTGCTCAATCTAATCATAGTATGGAATAGAAGTACGTTCTTTGCTTATGCCGCACTAATCATCTGCGCCATCATTTTCACTTGGTGGTGCCTGATCGGGATACCAGCCATCTGGATCGTGGACCGTTTCGTGCGCAATCCGATTCAGACCGATATCAACGTTCAGTTGGCTGCTTGGTACTTCGCGTATGTGGAACAGGTCGATACCGAGACCGATGCGAGCGGGCATGGCTGAACCGTTAGCACACCGCAAGTCGCTCTGTCAATCTGAGAATATTCCCTCCCCCCCAGCACGGCCTTATTGACTTGTCGGTCTGGGACATGGTGGCGGCGGTTTGGTCCGTGGGGCCGGGTTCGTCGATCCAAATCTCGCCGATCAGAAGCTCCCCCGCCTCTCGTGATAATCCAGGCAAAGCCCGAAGGTGGTTATATGCGTCTTTTGCCTGTTAAATTCAGAGCAATCCTACCGAATAATAATTATTAGGGAGTAAATCCATCAATCAATAACTCATTAACACGGGGAGAAGTACGTTTTGCCCAAAATCCCTCAACAAAAAGCACCGAAAGGCAGCCAAAAATGGTTGCAGTTCCTGGTAAACCGAGACCGGAAAATCATAGACGAATCGATCCGAAAACACCTCAAACTAAATACCGAAGACACCATCGACTGGTTATCCCCCCTGGAAGACGATTGCCTCGCCGAATACCAGGACGATGAATTCCTGGACCGCCTGTTCACCCAATTAGACAAACGACCCCTCAATTCGTTCTGGCCGCAAGGCGGACCGGCCTGGGACGGTTTAGCCAAAACCAGCCGTGGAGATATACTCCTGGTCGAAGCCAAAGCCCACGTTTCGGAACTGCGCTCGTCGTGTCGGGCAAGCTCTCCCCCGCTGGAGTTAATTCGTGACAGCCTGGCCGAAACGGCGGAGTTTTATGGGTCCAGCCTGGCGTCCAACTGGACTGAGAATTATTATCAATACGCGAACCGGCTGGCTCATCTCTACCTGCTTCGACAACTAAACGACATCCCGGCATGGCTGGTATTCGTGTATTTCGTAAATGACCTTGAGATGGACGGGCCAAAATCGGTGGACGAATGGCATAAAGCGATAGAGACCATCCACGAGCACCTCGGCGTCACAACCGCACGACTCAAGCCGTATGTAATCGAAGTATTCACGGACGTCGCCGAACTTGCAACAAATGCTACCCGAGTCAAAGTGATTTGACCAGAATCAATTGACATCTCAAGAATCCGTAGGTTAAAATATCACTCCCTTGCTTGGCGGATGGGGACAGGCCTCATTGGTCGGGCTTCGCATTGCTCGGAACAACGCATTACCCTGTAACACTTTAAGGTCGTCGGGGTTTTTGCGTTGACAAACGTGATAGTGTGACTCACTTTGTTTGTATAAAGATCGTTGGCAAATGGCTGAAGATTTTCCCGACGTCACCGATGCGGTTGTGAATCGGAGGACCCCGGAAAAACCAAAGCCAACGCAGGCCGGGATTTGGACACGCCTTCTTGTGTCAAAGGCAAAGGCTTTTTGACCTGCGGAACGAACAACGTGACGGACAGCACAAGTGCAAACGCACAGGGAGGAACAAAATGAGTTCCGGGACAGGTAACTCCGGATGGCAGCATCCCAGGGAAGGAGACCCGAGAGAACGACATCCCGGTGTCGTAATTTCCGAACAGATTACCGCAACAGTCGAAGCAACACCAGACGAATCATCCTTCCCCCGCCTGGTACAGATCTGGGACATTATCAGAAGCGAATGCGCCGAACAAACGTTCGGTTTCGACGACCTGAAAACGCTGGGGATCAGACCGGACGAGGCCTCTCATGCCCTGAGACACCTCAAAGGAAAAGGCCGGATCGTTACGGTTGGGCCACAGCAGTTCCGCATCCGCAGCATGAACGCCCTGGTTTAGCCGGGAGAACCGTATTGGCGGATCTGAAGCGACCGTTGCCGGCCGGGTGATCAATTTCATCGGAGGAAAAGCAAATGAGCGGCATACTGTTTTGCAAAACCCGGCAGCCGGATATCCTCAGACAGTTTTACACCGAGGTAATGAACTGCGAAATATGGCTGGAACAGATCGATTGTACGGTCTTCCGACACGGTAATTTTCTTTTCGGTTTCTGCAAACGCGATAAGGCCGACACCGAAGCCATGCTGACGTTCTTCTACGACAGCCGCGACGAAGTCGACCGGATGTACGAAAAACTCAAATCCCGCGCCACCGGGACACCTTCCGCAAGCACAAAGTATCGCATCTATCAGTTTTTCGCCGAAGATCCCGAAGGTCGCCCGGTGAATTGTCAGCATTTCGAGCATCCGATAGCCGGATACCGCTCCGGTGATGATTTGCTTCTGTCACGGCGCAGCATACGCAGATTTACCGATCAAACGGTCGATGATAACACCCTGCAAGCGGTTCTGGAGCTTGCCCGTTTTGCACCGACCGCACGCAACACGCAGTCGTACTATTTCAAACTAATTTACGACCGGGAAACGCTGGAATGGCTTTCATCGACGCGTGAGGCCAGCACCGGCCCGATTGCCCGCGCTCCGATGGCCGTGGCCATTTGTGCCGATCCAAAACTGTCCGGACGTTACGTGCAGGACGGCTGTATTGCGGCCTATCACTTCATTCTGGCGGCCTGGTTTCACGGTTTGGGAACATGCTGGATTGCGGCTATGGATCGGGATGATGTCAAAGAACGGCTGGATATTCCAGGGGAACATTACATCGCGACCATTACCCCGCTGGGATACCCCCAAGATGAAGTACCGCCAGCCCCGGAACGCAAAGAGCGGGCAGGCTTCGTCCGCAAATAACCGACGTATATTTTTGTCTGGCACCGCGCGCCGGTCGGTGTTTTTTTCCAAGTGAGGAGAATGCTATAGGGCGACGACGTTCTGGTTATCCCGAAGTACTCCTTCGGCGTGCGAGTTCAGGATGGGTCAATCAGGCTCTCTGAAGAACATACGGAGTACTCGTGGATGGATTACGACACCGCTTACGCCGCTCTCCACTGGGAAAGTGACCGCAACGCCCTCTGGGAACTGGATGAGAGAATCAAACGACGGTGACACATCGCGCAATAGTTTGTCGGATGTCACACATTAGGAAGGAGAAATATCATGAGACTTTTTGCCCGGGTAATCGTTATGGTGTTTGTTACCGCTCTCCCGGCGTGGTGCGCGGATCAACCCGAGACCGTCGCGGCAAAAGAAGCCCCGGACAGCGGCCGTTCGGCTTTGTCAGAAACAACCATTAATCCGGTTCTTGCTATCGTCGGTGAGTGGACAATCCCGGGACAGGACAGTTTGCCCCCGGGTTCCATGAGTTTTTCGGACGACGGCACGTATTCATGGGCGGAGTACCGAGAGAGCGATATGAAGGTGACTTTGACCGGTGAGTATAAAATCGACACGACAGCAACACCGCCCACCATCGATCTGTGTCTCGACAAGTGCAACAATCCCGGCGCGGAATGGACAACCACCTTCGCCATCTTCCGCTTTCTGTCAGTCGACCGGGTTGAAATGCGCTATTCGCCCGACGGGAAACGCCCAACCGCGTTTGACGAAAAGGATGTCAAAAATACCAGAGAGTTGACCCGTAAACAGTAACTCGTGTTTTTTCCGATGCGGTTTATCCGAACAGGTTTCTGTTGTTTATTTATATGCGTCCTGATATCCGTATGCCCGGAGTATTCCGCGGCCGACGGTGTTCCTCTCCGGCAAGAAAACGAACCGCTGGAGCAATATCTCGAAAGGACCCGCACATACTTCGACCTTCCGGCCATTGCGGCCGCGGCTGTGCGGTCAGATCGTATCCTTGAAGCCGCTGCGGTGGGTGTGCGCCGCCGCGGAGACAGTGCCCGGGTTACTATCGACGATTGTTTCCACGTCGGCTCCCTTACCAAAGCGATGACGGCCACGCTTGGTGCGCTCCTCGTCCAGAAAGGCGAAATCTCGTGGCCGACCACCCCGGCCGCACTTTTCCCGGAACTTCGAGACTCAATCAACCCGGCCTTCGACGGTATCACACTCCAGGCACTGCTCATGCACCGGGCGGGGATTCCCCCCTACACTCATAGCCTTCATGATTTCGACACTATCCCGTTGCCGCCCGGTCCGGTAAAACAACGCCGTCACCGTTTCGCCATCCGGCAATTGCAGCAAAAACCTTTCGCTCCACCGGGAGAGTACAATTATTCTAACGCCGGGTACGCCATCGCGGCGGCCATGATGGAAGAAGCAACAGGACAAAGCTGGGAAGAACTCATAACGCGGCTTTTGTTCGAACCTTTGGGTCTGACCACGGCAGGTTTCGGCTGGCCGGCCCGCGACGATCCCGATCAACCATGGGGACACGGCCGCTGGCACGGCGAGGAGAAGGTGATTCCGCATCCTCCCGGCAACGATTGGAAATACTCGGATCTATGCGCTCCGGGAACAGACGTACACATGTCCATCATCGATCTGGCCCAATTCGCCCGGATGCACCTGCAGGGCCTTCAGGGCAAGGACAACCTGCTGCCCGCCGAGACTATCAGATTTCTGCACCGGCCGTCGGGACAATACGCTATGGGCTGGTTCGTGGAATCGATCGACGGGGCAACATGCAGTTGGCACAGCGGAAGCGGGGGGACATTCCTCGCCAGGATGACCGTAGAACACGAAGCCGACCTTGCCGTCGTGGTCTGCATCAACGCCGTGCACGAAAACGCCAGAGAAGCCTGCCGGGTCGTGACCTCGGAACTTCTGAGATTATATTCGGAATAAATGGAGACAGCCGTCGGCCTTTTGTCCCCGACCGAGCGAGACATTGAAACGGAGGATGCTATGAAAATAATTCGATATTTAACCCTGACTCTCGGGCTAAGCCTTTCCGCCTGCGCCTTCTCGGCCGAACCGGAAGGGACAATCACCATCGAACAGAAATGGTCATCTTCCCAGGGATTCGAAACCCCCGAATCGGTTTTGTATGACCCGGGGCGTGAGATCTTTTACGTATCGAACATCAACGGCTCCCCCGCCGCGCACGACGGCAACGGTTTCATTTCAACACTCGATCTTAACGGCAAAGTAAAAGAATCGCCATGGATCACGGGACTGGACGCACCCAAGGGAATGGCGCTTTTCGAAAACCGACTCTACGTAAGCGATATCGACCGGGTGGTGCAAATCGACGTGGAGCACGACAGTATCGCGCTGGAATATACCGTCCCAGGGGCCTCTTTTCTCAACGACATAGCGGTCGACTCGACCGGGCTCGTCTACATATCGGACACGCAGACGAACAGAATTTACCGTCTCAAAGATGGTCAGGTGGATATTTGGATGGAACTGGAACAAACCGAACCCAACGGCTTATGCATCGAAAACGGCCGCTTACTCGCAGGAGCCGGTCAGTCATTGCTGCGCATCGATCCGAAAAACCGACAGATCGAAGTCTTAATCGCCGGGGTAGGTTCTATTGACGGTTTGCGTCCGGACGGTCACGGCGGCTATCTCATTTCCGACTGGCGCGGGAAAACCCAGGTGGTCGCTCCCGAGAAGAAAGCAAAGGTGCTGCTCGACACATCAGAGGACGGCATCAACTCGGCCGATTTCGAGTTCGTGGCGGATCGCCGACTGCTGGTAATTCCGACGTTCAGCGACAACCGGGTTGTTGCCTACGAACTTTCGTTCTGAGCTCGGCGGTTTATCCGAAGACCAGCATAGACAGAAGACCGGGTACGGTATAACCTACGATGTTGGCCGTCATATGGGCGGCAATAGCCGGGATGAGAGAGCCGCTGCGCTCGCGAAAATAACCAGCTATGAACCCGGTGATAATGCAGGAAATCACAATGTTTATGACTATCGGCAGGGGCATCATCCCGAGCAAACAGAAATGGCCCAGCCCGAACATGAGCGCGCACACCGTCACCGGCAAACTGATGTGCCAGCGGATCAGCCTGAACCCGTGTTCCTTCAGAGGCGCCAAAAAACCGTAGAGAAGACCTCGGTAGAGAATCTCCTCGCAGGTGCTGGCAACCAGCCAGACAGAAATAACCGTTTGGGAAAATTCGCTCATCACACCCACGGGGCCGCTGCCGCCCGGTCCCACGGGCCCGCTCATGAAAGTCGCCGTAACCATAATCGCGAAAATCATCAGTAACTCAAAAGGTATGGTAATAAGCACCGCCTGAATAAGCGGCTTCAGACGAGTCCCGGAAAAACCCCAACCCGCGAAATTCCCCCGGCTCAGCACACCGATGAGAACAAGCGAAATCACCAGGTAAGCGGCCTGAGTCACATCGCCATAATCCATGGGCGAAGAAGCCACCAGTCGCTTGATCACACCGAGTGATGTGAGCCCGTAGAGAGCAGCAAAGTATATTATCGCCCCCATCATGATGCCGACCACCAACCGTACTGATTTGCTCACCGGTCCTTCTCCCTTCGACAAAGCGTTATGTCGGTTTTCAAATCTGCTTCCCTCCTTTCAGATATTACACAACGAATCTTCTGTCAACCTTTGTAGACATACGTCATACCGGCCGGGCGGAGTTGAGATTTCACTTGGAAGCAAGAGCAAGGCAGTGCATCTTGTGAATCGAAGGGAACCGCTCTCGGGATTTCTGACAGGTTAAAGAGGCCGACACTGATGTTTGAGTTGAACGGTATACCGCAGGAAGCAATCCCGGTCCTGATTTTTCTGGCCCGCGTGGTCGATGTAACCCTGGGCACTATTCGCATAATCCTGGTGGCTCGGGGGTTGCGTCTGGCCGCCGCCGTGCTCGGCTTTCTCGAGATAACCATCTGGCTGCTGGCGATAAGCCAGATCATGGCCAACCTGACCAGTATCGAAAATTATCTCGCTTACGCCGCGGGCTTTGCCACCGGTACGTTTCTGGGGATATCGATTGAACGCAAACTGGCTATCGGATACGTTCTGGTGCGGATAATCGTCCCCCGCGAGGCATCCGACCTGGTCATGTACCTGATTGCCCAGGGACACAAAGTAACATACCTCGACGCACAGGGAACTCTCGGCAGCAAAACGGTTGTCTTTACCATCATCCCGAGATCGGCCCTGAATCAGGTTTTACGGACGGTCAAGGAATTCAACCCCAATGCCTTTTACACGGTTGAGGACGTGCGCTCGGCCAAACATGATTCCCCTGCCGGAATCAGAGGACCGCTGGCCCGTCATTTGAAGGGCCCGTTTCACTGGTTCCGCAAAGGCAAATGATCACACTTCTATAGCTCGAATGGATGGTCGTTGTGAAAATCGGGGCGATAGTGTCCCGGGCTGTCCATTTCCTGAATCCAGCCCCGGTGAAAGCCCAGCTTGTAAAACTCTTCGACTACCTGCTCGTATTCGTCGCGATGCAAAGAACGACCAAGCCCGGAATGCCCGACAGCATCCGCAGCCGGGTAATACTGCGACATCAATGATATATGAACATCGACAGAAAGGTTCTCCGCTATCCAGCGCAGAACCGCTCGCGAGTTCTCCACCTCACCCGGAAGAACAAGGTGACGAATAACCAGGCCGCGCTCAATACTCCCCTGATCGTCGAGCCGAACGGATGACCCCACCTGCCGGTACATCTCCCTTATGGCCACCCCGGCAACAGCAGGATAATCGGGAGCATCGGAGTATCTCACCGCCAGGCTGTCGTCCACGTATTTCAAATCGGGCAACCAGACGTCAATGATCCCATCCAGAGAGGCTATCGTCTCTTTCTTGTCATAGCCGTTAGTGTTGTAGACAAAACCCGGGTTGCGACCACGTTCATGCAGAGCATTGATAATCGCACGCATCTGAGGAAACACATGCGACGGGGAAACAAACCCCACCAGACTGGCCCCGGCATCGAGGATGGCTTCGATTTCCGCGATGACCCCGGGAAGTTCCGGCTGATGATCATCGGTTCGCAGACCATGACGGCTGATCTGAAAATTTTGACAGAACATACAGCGCATATTGCAACCGCTGAAGAAAACGTTGGCGATTCCGTACCGGCCCGATATCACCGGCTCCTCCCCCTGGTGTTTACACACCGAAGCCACACACAGCCCGGCGCCGCTGCCACAGTAACCCAGTTCTCCCCCGAGTCGGTCAACCCCGCAATCGCGAGGACAAAACCGACAATCTCTCAGACGGTTGAATATGTCAGCCGTAATGCGGTCCACTATCCTTCTTACCTTCCCGTCGGACGATTTTTTCTTTCCTTGCCGACATATAAAATAAAGAAACAATAGTCTTTCGACAACCGGCAGTCATCATTTCCCGATAAAAAAACGGCCCGGCGGTTCAAGATAACCGCCGAGCCGCGTATTTCCGAGCCATCCGTTTTTTTATTACGGGCAGGCGGGCAGAGGCGCCAGGCTGA
>DAISVY010000012.1:0-74072 GCA_036826635.1 Candidatus Zixiibacteriota bacterium | reverse complement strand
TTTACCTGTATCGCTTACTGGCAGGTGATTACGTGGAGACGAAGAAGATGCTGCTCGTAAAATAGCCATGGCCGCTGCCAAGTCATTCACAAAGCCCTTGTATATTCAATAGTCGTTGGTTAGCTTGTAAATAATACGGTAACCAGCCCAAATACCAAGGGAGCGAATCGTGCCTACACCAGCCTACCGGTCGATGAATACCAGGTTCCATGTGAACCGCCGCGATTTTCTCAAAACTTCCGGCGTGATCGGCGCCGGACTGATGCTGGGAACTCCCACGCTCTGGGCCCAGCAAAAAAGCGCCGACTCCCAGCCGCAGAAACCGGGAACGAATATCGAAGAAGCCCTCAAAATTCCCCGCACCGCTCACTCCCTGCCCGGTCCGTGTCCCGGAAAGGTGGTTGAAGTCCACGACGCCGGGGCGATGGTCGACAACAAGCCGGTGCCTGAAGTAGTACAAGACATGTTCGACAAAGGCATCTCCGGTCTGACCGACAAAAGCCCCGCCGAGAGTTTCGGGATATTTTTCGAAAAGGACGACGTGGTCGGGATCAAAATCAACCCGGTCGGTCCGGGATTAATCAGCACTCGCCCGGAAGTTGTCGACGCCGTCATTGCATGGCTGGAGGCGGGCGGAATCAGACGCGAGAATATCATCATCTGGGATCGGTTCGATTACATGATGCCCGATGCCGGGTTTACGGCGGAGCGATTCCCGGGTATCGGTCTGGAAGGTCTTCAGACGATGGACGAAGCCGCCGCTATGGGGCAGACCGAGGACGATAGTGCCTGGCTGAAAGCCGACGGTACCCATATTAGTGCCGATAAATTCGATAAAGATGTCTATTATTGGGCGGATGTCGAGGCCCCGCAGGATAAGCCGTATCTCAATCAGCACGTTTTCAACGGCAAGTATTCGTATTTCGGCAAGCTGTTGACACAAAAATTAACCAAGATTATCAACGTGCCAGTTTTCAAAAACACCGGCAACGGTATTTCCATGGCCACCAAAAACGTCAGCTACGGAGCCATATGCAACACCGGTCGGTTGCACCAACCGCTGTTTTTCGACGTTTGCACCGAGGTGCTGGCTTTTCCGTGTATTCGCGATAAGATGGTGCTTAATGTCACCGATGGTCTTCGCGCGCAGTACGACGGCGGACCGATGGCCCTGGCCGACGCGGCGTATATTTACAATCGCCTTTTCTTCGCCACCGATCCTTTCGCTCTCGATATGGTTTGCCACAATCTGATGGTCGAAAAGCGTAAAAGCATGGAAGTAAAGGTGAACGAGCATCCCATATTTACCGATTATCTGCGCTATGCCGAGCGTCTCGGTTTGGGCGTGGTTGATCCGGAGAAGATCCGACATTTGAGAGTATAACTGTTAGATTGGTGAGATAAGAAAGACATGAAAAGACTGATTTGTATTTGCGTCGTGTTATTTATGGCTGGTTATGTCGCCGCCCGGCCGGTTATTCCCCCTGATGATTTTTATGACGGCTGGAAACGTTCGGGTGAGAGGGTAAAGTTCGCGGGCAGCGATCTCTACGGTCATATCGACGGCGGTGCGGAGTTGTTTCTGGAGTTCGGCTTCGAGCAATTGGTTGTCCAGCGCTACGCCAGGGGAGAGCAGGAAATAGATCTTGAGATTTATCAGATGGACAGCCCCGAAGGAGCCCTGGGTATTTACCTGATGAAGTGCGGTAAGGAAAAGCCGGTTGAAGGAATCAATGCCCGCAATACGGGAAGCAGTTCGCAACTTACCATTGTCAAGAACCGGTATTTCATACAGGTGAACAGTTTCATCGGTGACGACGCGCTTTTGCCCGTGATGGTAACGATGGCGAATATCACTTTGGAAAAAATCCCCGAGGGTGTACCGATTACGCTTTTTGGTAAATTGTCTCAGCGCAATTTGGTGCCGGGTTCGGAATCGATTATTCGCGGTCGCTACAGTCTGCAGCCGATTTATACGTTCGGGTCGGGAGACATCCTGAGTCTGGAAGGCAGAGCGTTCGGTGTGGTCGCCGATTATGCCGACAGCAATATCAGTTACACCTGCATACTGGTGCCGTACCCCGGGACGAAGAAAGCCGAGGAGGCTTATGCACATCTGGTAAAGAACCTCGACCGAGAACTGCAGGTAACTCGCAAATGGAAAGACGGCTTCGCCTTCAAGGATTTCAACGGTGAGTATGGACGTGTGGCATTGAAAGACCGATATATCGAATTACTGATTCACTTGAAAAACGCCCCGCTTGAATGATTCGGAAGATTAAAGCGATATCGACAGGCCGGACTCATTTTAAGAGCCCGGCCTTTTGTTTGATCAGAAATCGGTCTTGCCGGAAAAACGGAACGATTTGAGATGCACGGCCGGGACCGTGATACAACCGATCGCGCTCCACCACGACTCGATACATTCCCTCTCACGAGACATGGCTATCACCGATTTGAAAGCCCGGGCGAAGGAGTCGGTGAACCGAAGGTTCTTCAGACCACACTTGATCTCACCGTTCTCAACGAGAAACGTGCCGTCGCGTGTCATGCCCGTAAGAACCGAATTCCGCGGATCGATAAGTCCGTTGAGATAGTGAAAACGCGTGACCAGAATACCGTTTTTCACTTTTGATATCATCCGGTCTCGTCTGACCGTGCCGGGGGCCATGGCGATGTTGAAGCCTAACGCTCCTTCATCGCGCTCGTCCGGGAGAACGGCGTGGCCGGTCGACCTGGTTTTATTCTTGAGGGCTGCTATGGTGTCGTACACCACGCCTTTGGCTATCCCGTTTTTGATGAAGTAGACTTTCTTTTTCGGGACACCCTCGAAATCGAAGGGGAAAGCTATCGAACGGAGATCCAGACCGTCGTCGTAGATGCTGACTTTTTCCGAAGTGATCTTTTTGCCGATCTTGCCCGAAAGGAACGACATCTTTTGCAGGAACGGTTTGGAACCGAAGCCGACGAAATTGAGCCACTCCAGCATTTCGGCTACAGCGGGCGGCTCCAGCAGGACCTCGTATTCTCCCGGTTCGATTTGTTCGGGGTTCTGTGACAAGTCGCACTTCTGCACGGCTCTTTTGGCCATGGCGGAGATGTTAAGATCACCGGCCCGCCGTGCCGTGCCGGAAGCGTAACCCGACGAAGTATCGGACATGACGATCATGTTGACCGAGGCCGAAGTCACCGGCTGGTATGCCTGCAAGCCCAGAGAATTAAGGACTGCAATCTCACCGGAGGTGGTGGCAAAAGAACCGGCGGCGGTAAATTTCTTTCGAGCGGCTTCGGTCACGATCCGCTTGACGATTTTGGCCCGATCCTTCGGCGTGTAACGCGCCGTGTCGGGATCGAAAGTATCGATGTCTTTGTATCTGGCCGGCTTGGGAAGTCCGGGGAAAGTCGGGTTTTCCGGTTGTTGCCGTGCGATTTCAATCGAATCACCCAGCGTTTTTTTCAGGTCTGCCGGTACGAGAGAGTTGGTCGAGGCTACACCGACACGCTTACCCAGAACCGAACGGAAATAAACTTGGTGGTTGTCCTGAAATACGTTCTGGTGAATGTGTGAATTGGCGTAGCGGGTCAGGCCGGATTCGCTGCCGACATAGACTATTTCGGTCTGATCGGCCCGGGATGAGGCCAGGACTTTTTCGAGTTGGGCGAATAGTTTTTCTTTGCCGATCATTTCGTCACCCCCACTTTCACTTTGTGAAAACGAGCCGGGGCCGCGCCGTGGGCCACATGGGCCGTCTGCATCGGTTCACCTTTGCCGCAGTTCGGTACTCCCCAGATGTGCCAGTGGTTTTTGTTGCAGACAGCGTCGCAGGAATTCCAGAATTCGGGCGTAATGCCCGTGTAGGTTGCATTTTTGAACATCCGACCGAGCTTGCCGTTCTTTATTTCCCAGGCGGCTTCCACGCCGAACTGGAAATTGAGACGGCGGTCATCGATTGACCAACTCTTGTTCAGGTCGAAGAATATCCCCTTCTTCGTGTCGGCGATCAGATCTTTCAGCTCCCACGTACCCGGTTCCAGATTGATGTTGGTCATACGGATGATCGGCAGGCGATTCCAGCCGTCGGCCCGCATCGTTCCGTTCGAGCGTTGCTTTATTATCGGGGCTGTCTCGCGGCTGGTCAAATAGCCGACAAAAAGTCCGTTTTTGATAATCGGTGTTCGCTGAGCCTTTACCCCCTCGTCGTCATAACCGAACGTTCCCAGTCCGCCCGGCGAGGTTGCGTCGGCCGTGATATTCACGATCTTCGAGCCGTACTGAAGCTTGTTCAGTTTGTCGATGGTCATGAACGAGCCTCCGGCCAGTGAAATTTCGGTCCCGAGAGCGCGGTCCAGCTCGACCGGGTGGCCGCATGATTCATGCACCTGCAGGGCCATCTGCGGAGCGCTGATGATGATCGTCGTTTCTTCCTCGGGGCAGGGCGGTGCCGTCAGCAGGGCGATAGCTTCCTCGCGCACCCGCTCGGCGTGGTCGAGAAAATTCAATTCCTCGATGAACTCATAGCCGCGGGTCATGAAATCACCACCGAAGGAGTTGGGATAGGAACGCTTTTGGGCGTGGCCACCGTCGAACGCCACGGCGCTATAGCCACCGCCGGATTCGATGATGTCCTGTTCGATCTCCGCTCCTTCGGACGAAACGAACAGCTTGTTGGTTTTGAAGAAATCCATTGATGCTTCGGCGGTTTTGATCTTTTTGGATTTCATCAGGATTTCGCATGTTTTCAGTAGCAGGTCGATCTTTACATCCGACGATACTTCAAAAGGATCAACCTTGCAGTCGGAGCGGTAGTGGTCGATATACGCTTCCTGTTCGGCCAGGACCACCGGTTCATGTTTGATAATGGCCGAGGCTCTGGCAATCTGTAGTGCTCTGTTGGCCGTTTTCTTCAACTCGGCCGCTGTCAGGTTGGCACTGGCCGCGAATCCCCACGAACCGCCGGTCAATACCCTGATGCCGACTCCAACATCCAGGTTTCGGGCCAGTGAATCGACCCGACCATCGGACGCCCGCACGGATTCTTTCTGACGGCGTACGAAACGGCAATCGGCATAGTCGACGCCCTTAGCCTTCAGAAGTCCTATGCACTCCTTGAGTTTATCTTTCATCGGGATCTCCGCAAATGTGTACAGGGTGCTTTTTTACCAAAGCAAGCTACGACTTTTTTCAAGGGTGGTCAAGAGGCGTACGTTAATGCCCTAACGTATTGTTCGCCAATCGGTTGTGTGGATTATTGGAAGTTTTGTCAGTAACTCGGCCTTTGAGGTCTTCGGGGTTATTTCAGTCTTTTTTTCTGGTCTGTCGTAATCTCGCGTAACGAGATGGACGGTTTAGGTTTTGCGGGAATCGACCGATAATCAAAGGAAATAAAGAGGTCCGGATTTTCAGCATGCGCAAAGCATTCCTCGTCGTATTTTTCATTTCTGCCGTTCTGGTCCGGAGCGTCGGAGCTACTACTTATTATGTCTCCCCGACCGGGAACGATTTCGACGATGGGCTCTCTTCGGAAAGCGCCTGGTTGTCGCTCGATAACGGTGATCAGACCGGTGTGCTTGTACCCGGAGATACGGTGTATGTTCTGCCGGGTACGTATGTGCTCGCCGGGACGATGCGCCTGATAACCGATGGTACGGCTGCGGACCCGATTGTCTATCGCGGCGACGATACCGCCTGGTCTTATCTTAACGGTAACTGGCAGGCATTCGCGCCCGTTTCCATGGAAGGGAAATTCACCAGGCTTGAAAGGCTGAACATTTACAATTCCCAGATACAGGGGATGTTTGTCGAATCCGACTCTTGCGTGATTTCCGATTGTTACGTGCACAACAACGGGGCGGACGGCATTTATGTCCACGGAAGTTACAATTGCTTCAAGAGGAACGTATTTGCGTTCAACAGCGAATCGGGATTAGACAACGATCCTACCGGTGAATACAACGAGCATTACAACAACGTATTCCACGGCAACGGGTTGAGAGGTCTTTATATCCGGTCGACAGTTGTCACGGGCCGGGCCATAAACAACGTGTTTTCCGGTAACAACCTGGGGTTTGACGCTCTGTCGGGTAATGTTTGCGCCTTCAATTGCTTCTGGAACAACACGACCAGTGACTACGGCGGTGGTGCCACCGATTCGGCCGGGAGTATCTATGTCGACCCGCTTTTCGTCGATCCCGCCTCGGGTGATTTCAGTGTGCAGGCGACATCTCCGGTCATTGATGCCGGTATTGATATCGGGGATGCTTACACCGGCAACGCTCCCGATATCGGAGCCGTGGAATATGCGGGCGGCCGGGCTTTTTATGTCAGTCCAGTCGGTGACGACGGTAACGACGGATTGAGTATCGCCGATGCCTGGGCGTCAATCGATAACGGCGAGATTACGGCGACTCTGCAACCGGGGGATACCGTCAACATCCTTGCCGGTACGTACGTGTTGTCGACGTCGCTGTCTTTCCACACCGACGGAACCGCCGCTTTTCCGATTATATACCGGGCCTACGAGAATGCTTCGGTGCTCATTGACGGTGACGAGGTAGTAGACAACGTTATCGTCATCGATAGTGATCATGTCTTTCTGGAAGGGCTGGAGATAACCGCCGGCAACGAAGACGGGATAATGCTGCAGGGAGACTCCTGTCGGATTTCGGATTGCTATATTCACGAGGTCGGCAAGGATGGCCTTCAGTTGGAAGGGAGTGCCAATCTCATACTCCGCAACATCGTCGCCCGGTGTAATAGTCAGGGTATCAATAACCGCGATGCCGGTGAGAACAATCGGTTATATGGAAATACGATAGTCCTTTGTGACAGGAATGGTATAGAGTGTCAATCCAGTGTCCAGACATTGCGCGCCTTCAATAACATCATTGCCTGGAACGACAAGGGTATCCACGCCGATGTCGACAACGTCTGCGGTTTCAATGACCTTTGGGATAATGCCAACGGTCATTACGACGGTCCGGTCGATTCGGCCGGAGGAATATCGGCCGACCCGCTTTTCATGGATACGGCGGCCAGTGATTTCAGGCTGGCCTCCAATTCTCCGGCTGTCGACGCCGGTATGGATCTGGGTTATACCTATCTGGGTACCGCCCCGGATATGGGCGCTCACGAAATCGCCGGAATAAGCAGTTTTGAAATCGTCCCGGAATACGATTCCCTGTTTGCCGATTCCACCTACCAGTTCGAGATAGTGGCGGTGAACAACGAAGGGGATACGGTGGCGGTGGATAACCCGGTCTGGACGCATACGTTCGCCACCGGTTCAATCGATGCCACCGGTCTTTTTACTCCTGATTTGTCAGGCTCGGGTCGAATAGTGGTAAGCGATACCAGCCTTGGGCTGACGGATTCAACCATATTCCTGGAAGTTGTGTCCGGCAGCATGGTCAGTCTGGCCATTACCCCCGACCGCGATACGGTCTCGGCCGATTCTACCCGTCAGTTCAGCGTGACCGGCTACGACGCTAACGGCAACGAGGTGTCCGAACACGGTAGCCTGACGTGGCAGGTCATAGACGGGATCGGTTTGATCGACGCGACCGGGCTCTTCGAGGCGCAGACGGCGGGGGTGGGTTTCATTCGGGTTTCCAGTGATCTCGGACCGGTCGATACCACCGACACTATTTGGGTCATTCCCGGCGATCCGGTAACGCTTCGGGTTACCCCGGAAGAAGTAACGATTCACCGACTGGATTCGGTTCAGTTCTCAGCTACGGGTAAGGACAGCGACTCTAACCTGGTCAGCGGCCTCACGAGTACCGTAACCTGGAGCACTTCCGATGTCAGCGGCAGCGTGTCCGGGACCGGCTTATACAAAGCAGGGGTTGTTTACGGTTGGTACTGGGTTGTGGCCGACCATGGCGGCCTGAGTGACTCGGCCCGCGTTCATGTATCGAATTTCTTTACGCACGTACAAATCCAGCTTGAAGATGGTACGGTGGTGGGTGATACCACCCTTGCTACGGACAATGACACGACAGTTTTGTATGCGCGCGGTTATAGCGATCTCTGGTGGGAGTTGGGCGATGTCTCGGTTTCGTGGTTCCTTATCGGGGCCGATGGTATTGGTCATCTGTCCGATTCGGTCGGTACTTCCACGACCATGATTCTCACCAAACCGGGAACGGGGCGTGTTGTCGCTCGCTCTTCGCCGACGATTATCGATAGTACGGGCGTGATTACCTGTACGGCAGGTCATCCCGCTAAGTTGTCGGTGTCTCCGACTTCGGCTACCCTCACCACCGACAGCTCGCTGCAATTCTACGTGAAGTCGCTCGATGCCGACGGCAACCAGAGCGTTCCCGCCGTGGTCCCTGCCTGGTCGGTTCTGGGGGATATCGGCACGATTTCGACCGGCGGATTGTTTTCCCCGACTACCGTTGGAAGCGGATGGATAGTAGCTTCCGGCGGCGGTCTGGCTGATACGGTCGGACCGATTGTGGTAACTGTCGGGTCGCTGAGTTACCTTGTTGTCTTACCCGATTCGGCGGTCGTTTCGACTGATTCCACTCTTCAGTATGAAGTCCTCGGCTATGACGCCGACGGCAACGAACGGAATGCGGGTACGATCACCTGGGATCTGACCGCGTCTCTGGGGACGATTGGTACCGATGGTCTTTTCGAAGCCACGACTACGGGTACGGGGCAGGTGACGGCCTCCTCCGATCTGGGGGTGACGGATTCGAGCGCTTACCTTAAAGTGGTACCGGGCGAACTGGCCAGTATCACTATTTCACCGGACTCGGCTATCCTGTCCGCCGATTCTACGCTTCAGTACGAGGTGGTGGGCTATGACGCCGATGGCAACGAACGCCATCCGGGAACTATTACCTGGAATTTGACCGCGTCTCTGGGGACAATTGATACCGATGGTCTTTTCGAAGCTACGACGGTTGGGACCGGGCAGGTGACGGCCTCGTCCAATCTGGGCGCGGTCGATTCAAGTGCCTACCTTGAAGTTGTAGTCGGTGACCTGGCTCGTTTGGCAATATCGCCCGACTCGGCCATTGTGTCCGCCGATTCCACGCTTCAGTATGAAGTACTGGGTTATGACGCTGATGATAATCAGCGAGATATGGGGACTATTACCTGGGATCTGACCGCGTCTCTGGGGACGATTGGTACCGACGGTCTTTTCGAGGCCACGACTACGGGTACGGGGCAGGTGACGGTTTCTTCCGACCTGGGCGTGACGGATTCAAGCGCTTACCTGGAAGTTGTGTCGGGCGAACTGGTCAGAATCGTTGTCTCGCCGGATACGGCTGCCGTAAGTCTGGGCGACTCGGTACAGTTTAGCGTGACCGGTTATGATGCCGACAGCAACGTGACCTCGGCCGGAGAAATTACCTGGCGTTCGGTCGGGCGGATCGGCAGCATCGACACTACCGGGCTGTTTATCGCCAGCCGTCCCGGCAACGGTCAGATACGCGCCACCAGCAACATAAGAGATATTGCCGATTCCAGCGGTACCATTCAGGTGGATGAACTGCACCTGACCACCATTGCCCTGGGACAAAGCCGGTTGCGACCGAATCAGGCGGATGCTGTGGTGCTGGCTTTCCGTATCGAGAACTACTTCGATCACGCCAAAACCGTAACCGATCTGACCGTGCGCGACGCTTCACGCGGGGTGGGTACGGCCGAACAACGGCTGTCGAATGTCGATTCGATTGCTCTGTACCTTGATATCGACAACGATTCACTACTGAGCGGCAGTGACAGCCTGCTGGTGACCGCGGTTTACGATACCGCCGTTGTCAATTTGCCGCTGGGACCGCTGACTATCGGTCCGGATTCCGGAAGGACCCTGCTCGTTACGGTAACCGCCGGAATGTATCCTCGTGACGGCGACTCAATTGATTTGGAGCTCTTTACCGCTACGGATATAACGACCGCGGATGCTACCACAGTGGTGGGACCGGATACCGCCAATTCGCTCGGCTATGCCGTGTTCGACGGTTCCATTGCCGCTCAGTATGGCGTTGTTTCGACCGGAGTAGAGATTATGTCCCCCGGCGATACGGTGTACAACGTCATGATTCTCGATGTCCCCCGCAACGGTTACGCTGCCGACGAACTCAATGTATTCACCGTAACCAATATGGGGACAGCTCAGGTCGATGATATCGATTCGCTGGTGCTTTACGTTGACGATGGCAATGGTGTCTGGGGAGGCTCTGCCGAGGAAACACGTCTCGGCGAGTTGAGTTTCACGGGCAGTCAATGGACACTCAGCGGGTTATCGACGGTCATGACGGACACGCTGACTCGTTTTTATCTGGCCGCGGGTCTGGCTGCTTACCCGGTTCAGGGTGCCACGGTGGCCTTTGAAGTGCCGATTGAGGGGGTTCGGATGTCGTCCGGTAACGACGGTCCGATTGACATTGTTCTGGAACCGGCCGATACGATTTCGATTCAGACGGAACAGGCACTTACCGTAGCGAATCTGCCTCTTTTGGATCATCGCCTGACGCCGGGGGAATACAGTGATCCCATTATGTGTCTGCGGTTGAAAAACAGTTACGCCAATTCGGTGTCTGTGGACAGTCTTCTTTGTCAGTTGGTAGCCGCCGATCCTGACGGTGCCGATCAATCCCAACTGGACAGCCAGATCGACAGCCTCATGTTGTACGCGGACCTGGACGGAAATCCGATGGCCATAGGGGCGGCGGATACGCTGGTAGCTTCGGCGTTGGTCTCTGACGGTCGGGCGGTGTTTGTGACGGACGGGTTCACTATTGGCGGAGTCGGAGATTCGCTGAGCCTGTCGGTCGTGGCGGCGATCAGTCTCGCCAATGCCAAAAACGGCAACCGCATCAATATCTCCATCGACGACAGCACCGATGTGTATACTTCCGATGGCGAACGTGTCACCGGGGTATTCCCCGTAACCAATCCCGATGATTTCACCGTTGATGCTTTTCCCTCGGCGGCCGTGACCGTGAACGAGGTGGAAGGCTCTACGCTGTTCGGCGGTTGTACTGTTGAGCCGGTACTCGATATCGAGTTGCCACGGGACGGGTATGCAGTCGGGCATCTCAAGCAGATAACCCTGGTTAATATCGGTACTTTCGAGGAATCAAGCGATCTGATGAGTCTGCGGTTGTGGTTTGATGCCGCCGCCGACGGTTTCGATGGTGATGAAGAACTGGTAGGGCAGTTTGTATACAACGGATTATCCTGGACCCTCGCCGAGCTGTCCTGGCCGCTTAACGCACTGCACAATCGAATGATCGTAACGGCGAGTATCGGCAGCGGTCAGTTTAAGGGCGGGACCCTGCAGTTCCGGATACCGCGTCAGGGGATAGAGTACCTTTCCGGGACCATCGGACCCGACGACGTTGCGCTGAGCAATCCCTCGGCCCATCTTGTTTTGCCTTCGGACCGGATCACGGTTATTTCCATACCGGCTTCTTCGGTCAACGTGTTGCCGGGCAGCGCTGAGAATGTCATTCTCACTTTTGCTCTTTATAATGGTTATGTCGGTCAGGAACAGACGCTGCAAACCCTTCGTCTGACCAACACCACGCGCTCGGTATCGACTATGTCGTTTGCCGACTATGAGGTCGGGCAGGTGTCGTTGTACTACGACGCCGACAACAATCGTTTGCTTGACGGTGATCCGCTGGCCGCCAGTGCCAGTTTCTACGATGGAGAATTGCAACTCTCCGGTTTGAACATTGCCCTGCCTCCGGAATCGTTGCTGTATTTCTGGGTACTGGTCGACGTGCCGCAGAACGTGATAGACTCCGACAGTCTGGCCGTGGTTGTCCCGCGGCAGGACGATATCATTTTCTCCTCGCCGGTTAATATCAACGGTGACCTTCCGCTCACCAGCGGTGCTTATCTTGTGGTCGATGGTTCAATTGCAGCGCAGTATAATGTACGGGATCTCCCGGCGCGAACGCTCAGCCCGGGGGATACTTCGGTCACTCTCTTCTCATTCCGTCCGGCCTTTAACGGTGACCAAACGGATTTTCTGCAATCTTTGAGGCTGGCCAATCTGGCGGATGCGGATACCAGTGATATTTCCTCGCTGGAATTATGGAAAGACAACGATGCCAGTGAGGATTGGAGTTCAAGTGACCTGTTGCTGGGTACGTTTACCTATACCGGGACAGAGTGGAACATAACAACGCTTGATCTGGCTGTTAACAGTACCCCGCCGGTATTATTCGTGGTGGGCGATGTGGCCGCTTCAGCCGCTCCCGGGGCGGAGTTCCAGGGTGAAATTCCGATAAACGGCTGTCAGTATGCTTCGGCCAACGACGGACCTCATGACGCCGCTCTGAGCGGTGAAAACCGATTCACGATATCTAATTCCAGTCTGCGGGCCGGTTATGAGCCTTTGGCGGAAAGTTATTCGGTGGGGCAGACTATCGCGGTGCATTTCAACGCGACTAACCTGCTGCCGATTCAGATTGACGATGTGCAAGCTCAGGTCGTCGGAATAAGCGATTCCGAGCTGGTCGTTTTTGACAGCAGCGCCAGCGGACCGGTCGCCGTGTCCAGCGGTACATCGGCCGAGTTCGTCTTCTATTATACGGCTCTTCAGCCCGGTGAAGTATCCTGGCAGTTGCGTGCCGTTGCCGAGTCTTTGCCCGATTCATCCGCGGTGATCCAGACATCAGCGGTCCATATCCAGACATCCCCCGCGGACGTACTGGTCGAGCTTATCAATTCCATGCCGACCTCGGTCACCCGGGGGCAGTCAAGCGTGTTCCCGATGAGTATAGCCATCACGCACCCGGACACGGCCGCAACCGGAGCCGATTTGCGGTTGGACAGTCTGGTCCTGCGGGTTGAAGACGGTTTTGGTACACCCCAGGCGGCGGATGAAGCTCTTAGCCGGGTGGTAATAGCGGCCGGGTATGTTATAGTGGCGGCGGTCGAAGAAGTTCCTCATACGTCCGATTTGTTGCTGACCTTCACGGAGCCTGTTCTAATTGCTCCGGGCAAGTCTTCGAATCTTATGCTTATCGTGAGCATCGACAGTGCCGCGTCGGCTTCCAGTTTTGCCCTGGCTCTGGAGAGTGCCGCCTCGACCGTGCTCGTGGATGCTAATACGCTGTTGCCGGTTTCTATTAATCCGGCCGTAAGTTTTCCGCTCAGAACGGCCTCGTGCCGTCTGGACGATCCGTCACAGGCGCTGGCAACTTCTTCCGTATCGCTGCTCGGTTCGACCGCAAACTACGGGCAGAATGGAGTCGAAGCCGTTATGCTCAGGTTCCGCCACGGAGGCGATGTCGGGACCTCGCAGATTCAGCTTTCCGGTCTGTCTTTCTGCCTTGCCGATTTGGCCGGTGATCCCGTGGAAGCGGCGGCGATTTTGCAAAGTGCCAGTGCTCTCAGACAACAGGTGGTGGTGGGACATGTGGCCGATTTCAGGACCGACTCGACCCATGTTAACTTATCCCTGACTTCACCGCTTACACTCAGCGCCGGTGAGATTGACTCGCTTACGATTATTTTGTCGCTGGTCGAGGAGACTTCCCTGGATGGTTTTTCGCTGCTTATAACCGACAGTACCTGCTTCACCGTCCGCGATCTGAGCTCCGGTTCACCGCTTCAGGTTTCTCCTGATACGATGCTTGCGACCGGTGATGTTTTCCCCATTAGAACCGGCTGGACACAATTGCGATATCCGGCCGGGGCACCGCAGCTTTGTGTTACGGCTCCGCTGTCTGCGGCCGTTGTCGGCGGGGTTGATTCTCTGGTTCTTATGGAACTGGCGCTGGTTTATCCGTTCACCACGGACTATTCATCGGTGCGTATCGGTGACATTCTCGTATCCGTGCTTGATGCCGATGGTACTATGTTGCGCCCGGAATTTCTCTTTGACCGGGTAGGAATATCGATTGGCGATGCTCCTGTCACTTACCAGTCGTTTATCGAGCCGTTGATCGGTGCGGTTACGTTTGAAATGGGCACCGAAGGTGTATTGCTTAACCCCGGCGACAGTGTCACGGTCGGTTTGTACGGCGATATCGAGGCCGACGTGCCGTATGATAATTTTGTCCTTGAGATATCGGCTTCCCCGGCTATCACGGTGCGTGACGCCAGCGATACTACGCGGAGCCCCGGCATAGAGGTGGCCGACGGGTGTGCCGACGGTTTCCCCTTCAGAACGGAAGAAACGGATATCTTCCAGCCGGCCGGGCGACCGGTGTTGTCAACCGTTACCGCCCCTGTTCAACTTACTTGTGCCGGTCAAACCGGATTGATCGTTTTCTCCGGCGATCTGGAATATGACAGCCCCACGCTTGAAGGCGATCTGGTCGTCGCTTCCTGGCAGGGGAAAGTTGTCCGGCGATACAGCGATCATCTTGAGGCCGGTGCGGGTGCGGAGATTTTCCGGGCCGTACATCTGGTGTTCGATGACGAGGTTGTCGCCACCGATTCGGTTCTGAACGGTGATACCTTGCTGTTTACCATCGACGGCGGTTACGATGTCTCTTCCGGGGGAACGGTGCCGGTAAGCGTTGTTTGTGACGTACGAGATGACGCTCGTCGGGGTGATTATCTGATTCTCTTCGAGGACTCCACTTCGTTCGACATTGCGGACAAAAACATGGCAACCGCGATATATCCGGTTTTGGAGAGCGGCACGTCATACCCGCTGTACGGTACCGAGATATCGATCACCGAGGCCAGCCTGGGGCAATCATTTACGAATTATCCCAACCCGTTCAACCCGGCTCAGGACGGTGCTACCACTATCGGGTACGTGTTGTCCGAAGATGCCCATGTGGATATTGAGTTGTTCTCGATTACCGGCGAAGCGGTGAAAACGGTAGCCGAGAATGCTTTCCGCGAAGCCGGGTCGCAGCAGACGGATATCTGGTCGGGCGACAATGACGCGGGTTGTGATGTTGTTCCGGGGACATACTTCTGCCGGATAACGGCGCATTATGTTTCGGGACGGACCGAAGAGCATAAGCGAAAGATTGCGATAATACGATGAGGCGACTTGGATCAATCATACTCGTGGTCTTGCTGAGCTTCGGCGTTTCTATGGCGGCCGACGACGGTGGTACGCAATCACCGTTCAGTTTCGGTGCCGGGGCTCGTGAGCTCTCACTGGGCGGGGCGGCTCTTTCCGTAAGTGACGCCACTACGGCCCCGTTCTGGAATGCCTCGCGACTGGCTGATGCCCAACAGTATGAATTCGGCGGTTTCCACAGTACGTTGTATGATTCCGATGTTGCTTACCAGTATCTGGGCATAGCCATTCCCACGCTTGACTACGGTGTTTTCGGTTTGGGTATTTTCCGGCTCGGTGTCAGCGGGATAGAAAAGCGAGACGCCGGTAATCTTCTGCTGGGGGAGACCGACGACAACCGGCTCGGATTTAATCTTGCCTATGGACGATTCATCGCCGGTTATGCTGTCGGGATGAGCCTGTCTCTGGAGCATCATTCTATCGACGATTACACGGCGACTTCGTCGCCCGGTATGGCTTTGTCGGTCAGTCGCAGGTTTGCTTTTGGCTCGACGTTTTTTGATCACCTTATCGTGACCGCGGAAGGTCGCAATCTGTTGAAACCCGGGATGAAGCTGTCGGAAGAGACGGTCGAGTATCCGACCAGTTTCGATCTGGGGGTTGCGCTTGGGTTGGTGCCCGGGGCCGACTGGGGACAGGAGGCTACGCTCTGTGCCCGACTTACCAAGATAGAAGATATCGATCCCCGGTTGGCTGTCGGGGTCGAGTATAGTTTCAAAGAGCTTCTCCATCTGCGCGGTGGTGTCCGTGAGGGCAAGTTGTCGTTCGGTGTCGGTTTACAGTATAAGCTGCTAAGGTTCGATTACGCCCTTGTGGATCGTGATCTCGGCAGTCTGCATATGTTCACTCTGACGACTTCTTTCGGAACACCCGTAAATGAACGGCGGCTGGCCCGGACCCGGGAGAGAGAGTCGCAATTCAACGATTTGATGAACACGCGGCTGGGCGAGCGCAACCGTCAGACAGTCGGGCAGTTGGTGGATCGTGGCCGGGAGCTTCTTGATAAAGGAGATCTGGTGCAGGCCGCCACCATGCTTGATCGGGCCTTGTTCCTGGCGCGCGGTAATGACATGGACACGACCGCCATTTATGAGATGGTCCTTACAGCCCATGAGCGGCTTGACCGGGCCGAACGAGTCGGTCGCTTTGATAAGAATCTGAAGTCGGCGCAGGAACGGCTGGCCCGGAAGGACTACCTCGGCGCTCGGCATTTTGCCGATCTGGCTTTGTCTGACGTTTCCAATTCGGAACAGGCTCAAAGGATTCTGGAACAGGCTGATGCCGCTATCGAACGGACGGTGGCCAAAGACGAGCTGATAAGAGAACGCCTGTGGGATATCGATTCGCTTCTGAGCTATGGATACGTGGATGATGCCCTTGAACTCGTTCGGAGCCTCCGTCAATTCGCCGATGAAAACGCCAGTGTCCGGTTGGCTATCAAGCGGGTTGAATTCGAACACCTGCGCGAAACAGCCTCGGTGGCTTTCGTAGGCGAGAACTTCAAAACCGCCCTGGCGACGGTCGATTCGGCCTTGGTTCTTTTCCCGGATCACCAATGGTGTCTGGATCTGCGCCGTCGGATTCTGGACGATATGCACAAGCCGTCGGTTGATACGGTTGCGGTTGCGCCCAAAACAGCCGTGGTGCTTAGCGATGAATTGCGCAAAGAAATAGAAGGAGTCAACAAGGCGGCGCAGGACGCCTTTGAGAACGGCCGTCTGGGTGAAGCAATTGCCAACTGGGAGAGGGTCGAACGTCTGGCGCCGGATTATCAGTCGGTGCGAAAGTACTTGATCAACGCCTATAAGTTTGTCGGTATCGAACTGTACGGAAAGAACCAATTGCAGGAAGCCGTGGCCACATGGAAAAAGGCCGCCCGACTTGATCCCGATAACGAGGCTATTCAGGATTACATCAAACGCACCGAAACCGAGATTCTGAAACTGAGAGAGCTTTCCTATGAGCAACAGTGAGCCCGGCCGCCCGGTGGCAAGTTGGCCCGAAGCCAGAAATTTTCGCAAATCGATTCGGTTTGAGTTCTCCTTATATATTTCGTTGCTGATTCTCGCCCTGATGGCTGTTACCGGCTATGTTATTACCGATAAATTCGTCGGCACCGTTACTCGCAGTGTAGCTGAGAAACTCCTGGTTCAGGCCCGATCTTTTTCAGGTATGGCGGGCAAGCATATCATTTCGTCCGGCGAACCGGATGCTTTGCTGCTTAACAACATTTGCAAGAAACTCGCTGTCGACAACCCCGATATTTACTGGGCCGGTATTGCCGGTACCGATCGGGTCTTTCTGGCTCATACCGATCTGAAACAGGTTATCTCCAAAGCCGAGATGTCCGAGCCGCCCGAAGGACACTTCGGCGAGATTCTGCATGAAAACGAGAGATTCGCCCAGCGCGGGGATACGATCTATATTACCACGCCGATTGTCGAAAACGGTATTCTGCTGGGCCGGCTGGGGCTGGCCTCTTCAGTTCGTGAGATCACCGATGCGCGGCGGGCGTCCGTGATTGCCGTGGCTTCCACTACTCTGTTCATGGTTCTGGTGGGGATGATCGTGGGCATGGTGTTGCTGCATCGGAAACTGCGTCCGGTCAGCATCATCACCGATAAATTGCGGCACGTTTCGGTAGATAATATGACCCTGGATATTCCCGTGACCAGTAAGAACGAGTTTGGCTATCTGGCGGAGACTCTCCGGGTTATGGGATCGCGCTTACAGAGCGCTCAGCAGGAGAAGATACAGAACGAGCGCATTTCTCGAGAATTGGAAATCGCCCATGAAATCCAGGCCAATATCCTGCCGCGTGCCTATCCTTCGGCGTCGGATTTCGAGTTTGCCGGTTCCTATCACAGCGCCCGGGAGGTCGGCGGCGATTATTATGATTTCATCAATTTCGATGATGAGCAGCTTGGTTTTCTCGTAGCCGACGTGTCAGGCAAGTCGCTTCCGGGTATGCTGGTCATGCTTCTTACCCGTGATATCGTGCGGCAGGTTTCGCGTTCGATCCGGACACCGGGCCGGCTGCTTTCGGAGGTCAACAGCGAGTTACTGCAGAACATCAAGAAGGGGATGTTCGTGACGATGTTCTTCGGTCTTTTGAATAAGAAATCGGGCCGGTTCGATTTTGCGTCAGCCGGACACAACCCGCTGATTCGAATCGACGGACTGAGCGGTCGGACCGAATTGATAAAAACCAGGGGCTATCCCTTGGGAATGATGCCACCCGAACCTTTTGCCCGACGGATAGAAGAAGCACATGTGATGCTTAACAGCGGCGATTGGCTTATTCAGTATTCGGACGGAGTCAATGAAGCTCAGAACGAAGCGGCCGACGAGTTTGGTATGGACAGATTTATAGAGATAGTAAGCGATTACAAAGATCTGGATCCGCCCCGACTGGTCAGTCAAACTCTTGACCGGCACCGGGATTTCGTCGGTTCGGCACCACAATACGACGATATTACGCTTCTGGCCATGAAGTGGAAAGGGCTTTCAGTCGATATAAATGTTGACAGGAATGAAGAGAGGGTACATGCAAACTAGTACAAAAGGGGAAGTGACAATAGAGGTTCCCAGGGATATGTCAGTTACGGGAATGGCTGCCTTTGAGGAAGAACTGGCGAAACTACTGGGACAGAAACCTCCTGCTATAATTCTGGATTGCTCAAAACTGGCCCATGTCAAGTCGCGTCAGGTGGGAATTCTCTGGCAACTTTACGAAACTTGTCATTCGGCCGGGGTACCCCTTAAGCTCAAAGCGGCCTCGCGGGGTCTTATGCGGGTCCTTCAGGCGTTGGATCTCAGGGAATTCTTTCCCGAGGAAGATGCTACGGGATCTCTGAATGTCGGCGGCCGTTGCCGGAAGCAAAATCATTTTGAGGAGACTTATCAGGATCGTTTCCATGCTGATGTTGACAGCATAGCGCGAGCCAGGATGAGATTTCGGAGTTTTCTCTCGGATATGGGGCTCTCCGAGGTTCTGGAGTTCGAACTGCGGACGGTTTTTTATGAGGTGACAACTAACATTCAGAGCTATGCCGCTCTGGAAGTCGGTGACGAAATCGTTTTCACGGTCAGTCCTTACGATGAAATGATGGTCTTGACCTTCACCGATCCCGGGATTCCGTTTGATCCAACTTCTCGTTCGATGGACCTGGATGTTGTGGCCTCGGCTAAAAGTGGTCAAAAACGGGGTTTTGGACTGCCTATGTTAAGCAGACTCGTTGACCGCATTTCGTATCGTCGCAAGGACGGGACCATGAACGAACTTACTCTCGAGAAGAAATGGAGCCAATAAGGATGGGGTACGAAGAGATAAAAGAGCGTGTTTTGCGGGACGATACGGTAGTTGTGGACCCCGGACCGGTTTTGGACAATCAAAACGCTCATGAGATGGTCAAGATTATATCGACCGGAGAGAAAAAAGGTTACAAGTACGTCATCATCGATATGGCTCGCCTCGAGTTTTTGTCATCGGCCGGGGTTGGTTCTATACTTGGCACTGTCCAGTCTTTTCGCGAGCGGGGCGGCGATATAGTCTTGTGCAACGTGTCCGATCATATCCGGCATATTCTTGAGGTGCTCGATCTGGCCGATTATCTCACGATTCGATCCGATGAAAAGGAAGCGGCCGCCATGTGCGGCATAACGTATTAGCATATGTCACAGATTACAGATTCAGTCCGGAACGAGAGTGCCGCGACAGTTCGTCGTCGGGCCTCGGTGGATATTGAAGCCATGGCGCTCAACGCGCTGGCCGAACTAACCGAGCAGTTTTCAAAAAAACCGGATTACCGTTGTCTTCTCGACCAGTTGGTTCTCACCGTTTCCGGGCAGTTCTCCGTGGCTGATGTCATTGCCGTGGTGCGCAACCCGGAAGCCGGCGCCAGCCCGCCTATCTGTTCCGGAACCGGCCATTTTCAGGATGCTGCCGGAATAGGGCTGGATTGTCAGCAATTGGAATTGTCCGAATATTTCCTGGCCGATCCCCGGCCATGTTGTTTTGATCGGGAAGATTTGCCGGATGACGCTCAGCGAATCCTGGCGAGACTGAAGGAAACGGGTGTTCAGGTACTGGTTCCGCTGATCCACGGGGAATGGTATTGGGGCGTGATCGGACTGGGGGAGAAGATCAGCCACAAGCCGCTGGCTGACAGTGAACTTGAGTTGTTGAGTACGCTTGCCAACGCCAGTGCGCCGTTTATCGCCAATTCTTTTTTGATTACGCAGATGCGGGGCCTGAACGCATGGTATCTGGAAATTCTGGACAGCGTCAGGCAGGGTGTTTTCGTTTTCGGAGAGCAGGACTATACTCTCAAGAAAGTGAACAGTGCCGGTATGAGCATTCTTCGGGACTGTCTGCCCAACGTGTCCGATTTCGACTCGGTTATCGGACAGCCGCTGGACAGCGTTTTCCCCGAGTACGCTTTCCCCGGTTGGGGGCGGCGGTTACTTAAAACCCGGGCCGGAACTCACAGCAGTTTCATAGAAAATCAGGTGGCCAAAGGGCCCGAATTCGAGCGAATATATAACGTCCGGTTTTCTTCTATTGAACGTCGCGACGAACGCGAATCCGATCTCGTTTTTACGCTGGACGATGTCACGGCGCAAAAAGAGAACGAGCAAAAGCTGTTCGACCTCGAAAAATTCGCCGACAAGGGCGTAATGGCCTCGTCCATCGCCCACGAGTTGAATAACTTCCTGGCTCTCATTCTGGGCGGGGTAGAACTGGCCCAGATGGCTATGGCGCGGGGCAATATGGATAAAGTGGCCAACTCGCTCGAGAAGCTGAAATCCCATGTCGGCAAGATGGAACGCTACACGGCCGGTTTGACCGACTACACCCGGCTGGAGGCATGCAAGAGCATCGCCAGTCTGAATTCCACGGTCACCGATGTGCTGTCCTTCGTATTGGTGCAGAAAAAGTTCACGCGGGTGTCGATCTCGACCGACCTCGAGCCGAACTTGCCGTCTTTCGAAATGGACACCGATCAGATAGCACAACTGTTACTTAATGTGCTCAACAACGCCGCTGATGCCGTCGCCGAAACCCGGCGTCCCGACGGTCATATCGAAGTCAAGACAAGTGTCGAAGGGGACACCGTTCTCCTGTCCATTTCCGATAACGGTTCGGGGATCACTCCGGAAGTCAAGAAGAAGCTTTTCAAATTTCATCTGACGACGAAGGAAACGGGACATGGTTACGGGTTGGTTATCTGTGCGAAGATTATCAGCAACCACCGGGCCGAGGTCGATATAAACAGCGAACCGGGTCAGGGAACAACTTTCGTCTTTCGTTTTCCTCTGCACCCGGAAGCCTGACGATCCGGTTTCCCGGGCGTATCAGATCAATTTCTCGCGACGTTGCAGACGCAGCAGACCGAACATGGTGGCCACAGCCGCACCTGTCAGCAGGTAAATGCGGTTATAAAGCGTCGTCTCCGCCCACAAAAAAGTCTCGAACTGATCCACCTGAGTGAAGGGGTTGTGAAACAGATTCCAGCGGCTGCCCTCGAGCGGTTCGGCGGCAATCCAGAAGACAAGAAGGATTATCACCATGATGACGGCGGTGCCGTTGCCGCTGCGCGTGATGGTTGCGGTCATAAACGCCAGACTGCCGATGAACGCCACCGGGAACAGGAGTTGAAACGACATTGACCATATCGAAAAATCGGCCATCGTCAGTCGGCAAAACAACGCCAGTAAAAACAGCAGGGCGGTCACGACCAGATACATGGTGATGTTTCGGGCCAGCCAGACTTTGTAACGGTAGTCGGGAATACCGAAGAGCGTTTCTATCATGCGGCTGTCGACGTCGCTCTGAATGGAATAGGCCGACGGATAGAAAATCAACAATACCCCCGGGACCAAAAGAAAGTAGTAAATGGCCTCGGCATCCGGCGGGGTGCTGCTGTCCAAAACGTATATTACCGTCACGAGAATGAAAATCCCGATCCCCAGGGCCAGGAAATAGATGAATTTCCCCGCGAAAACGTGAGTGGCGTTGTACCGGAAGAAAGCTACCAGACTCCGAAGACCGGAGAGAAGGCTCGTTTGTGAGGCGGGGGAAGATGTCGTCGACTGTATCATAACGCTACCCTTGTTGATTCAGTAACCAAAGGTACGAATCCTCCAGCGTCGGGGTTACCTCGATAGCTTCGGTCAGCGGCTGTTTGGACGCGAGTACCCTTACTCTGATAAGATCGCCGTCGCGCATGTGGTGCACTATCCGCAGGTTGTTCCGTACTTTTTCGAACTGCTCCCGGGCTATCTGGGCCTGCCAGACATAGCCTCTGGTCAGTTCCACCATTTCCCTGGGAGAGCCCAGGAATTTGACCGCACCATCATCCAGCACGGCCAGTCGGCTGCAACTGCTGGAGATGTCTTCAATGATGTGAGTCGAGAAAATAACAACGCGGTCCCGCGCCAGTTCCGACAGAAGGTTCCTGAACCGAATCCGTTCGCGCGGGTCCAGTCCTGCGGTCGGTTCGTCCACCACCATAATACGCGGCAGGTGCAACAGCGTCTGGGCGATACCGACGCGCTGTTTCATGCCTCCGGAGAAAGACTTTATTTTCGTGTTGCGGCTGTCCTCGAGATGGACCGAATGAATAGCTTTCTCTACCGTTTCCCGCCGCTGTCGGTCATTCCACTGGCCTTTCAGAAGCGCCTGGTAATCCAGAAACTGGTAAGCTGTCATATTCTCGTAGGTGCCGAATTCCTGTGGCAGGTAGCCGATGAGCGACTGAAGTTCCTCGCGTTGTTTGACCAGATCGATACCATTGATTTTTACCGTGCCGCGAGCCGGCGGAAGAATCCCGCAAATAACCCGCATGAGCGTTGTTTTGCCTGCCCCGTTGGGACCGACAAGTCCGAACATGCCGCTGCCGATCTCCATTGACACCTGATTCAGAGCGACAAACGGAACCCGGCGTTTTCCGATCAGAGGCGTGGCTTTGACCAGTCGATAGAAGAATTTGCGAATCCTGACGAATCGTCCGGTAAGACGATTGATATCGATCCGCTTCCGATAGAGGCGCGATGAAGTGTTGTAAGTCAAGGCCGCCAGATACCAGGCAAATCCCAGAACAATGACCAGCGCCAGACCGGACCAGGTAAGTTTGAACCAGATCAGATTGAGCAACGGGCCCAGCCAGAAAATCAGTTTGTACAACCACCGGCGTGTTCGAGGCCATCGCCACTTCCCGGTTGATATTCCACTCGTCAGCAACAGCGGTCGCCAGAGATTAAGCGAATAGATGTAAAACACGACCGAGAAGACGAAAATCCAGAACCCGCTCTCCAGATACAAATATGTAAAGTAGAACAGGAAAACATACAGGGGAAGCTGCCACATCCGGGTAAGCAGCAGGTCACGGTTCTTTACCGGTTCATCGGGTGAGCCATGCTGATGCTGGCGTTCCCCTTTGCGCCATTCGCGGACGAACCGGGAGAAATCGTCGTAGACCTTGACGACGTTGCGGATGGTGATGGTAATGGAATCGCCGGTCGGGATAATGGCTCGACGGCTTCGTCGCAGGCTCGTCTGGGTGAAATACGTAAAGGCCGGGATGACGGCCAGAAGAGCGATCAGGTCGACCATTTGCCAGAGGAACGAGTCGATATTCTTGTAAATAAGGAATACGCCGATGATCAGAACCGCTGTCTGGATTGCTTTGTTGCGGCCGCTCAACTGTCGCCACCAGGCCATGGCATTATCGGTTCCGAAGGATACTGTCGGAATTAACAGTAGTGTGAACAGCGTACCGAAACTCAGTCCGCCAATGACGACGATAGCGAAAGGTGCTCCGATTTTGGCCACGTACTCGGCCTTGCCCATAGCCAGTGGCAGCATGGCCAGCACGGTGGTGATGGCGGTGATGAGGATCGGTCTGATTCGTGCCTGTCCGGCGGTGATCAAGGCCCTGCCCGGGCGCATGCGTTGCCGGCGAAGCAGACGCGAATAATCGATCAGAATAATGCCGTTGTTGACCACCACCCCAAGAAGGATAAACAGGCCGATGATCGAATTGGCGTTAAGGATCGAGTTGCCGGTCAGAATCAGTCCCCAAAGGGCACCGATGGTGGCCAGCGGGATAGTGAACATGATGACCAGCGGGGTAGCTAAAGACTCGAAAACCGAGGCCAGAATCATGTATATAAGAATCACGGCCGCGAAAATGAGAAAATAGAACTCCGAGAGATCGGTCTCGTCGTGGACCACCTCGATGGCCACTCCCGACGGCGGGCTTATTCCGGCCGCTATTTCGTCCACGGTGAGGCGAGCGTTTTCCAGTAACGGTTTGGAACTTTCGACATCATCCTCAAAGCGATAAACGACCGAAACTTCTTTTTCCTGATTTACGCGGTTGATGTTGGACGTGCCGCTGGTGTAAAGGAATCGTGCGAGTTGTACTATCGGCACCGTGCCGCCGTCGCCTCCGGCCACCTCAAGTTCTCTGAGATCGTCGGAAGTTTTGTCTTCCAGTTCGTTCTTTTTGAGGATGATATCTATTTCGTCGGTCCCGCGTTTGAGCGTTACTCCCGAGGAAACCTCGCTTTGAAAACCGGACAGTTCGGCGATGATATTGGCCGACCCGACGTTGAAATGACGCATGGCCGACTGATCAAGCAGCAGATCTATGCCGGGATCGTGTTCGGTAACCGAAAGTTGCGTGCTCTTGATGGTTTCCAGGTTATCGAGGTTATAACGAACGTCTTCGGCGATGGAGCGCAGCATCCCCAAATCCTGTCCCCGAATAACGACGCTCTCCTCGGATGTGCCGATACCGAGCAAACGAGTGAAACCGCGCATGCCCTGACCGCCGCCGCCACCGCCCCGGAAACGGACGTCGGAAGCCGGTTCCTCATATGTGAAGTCGATCAGGGGATAGGCGTTGGAAAGTTTCTCGAGCACTTCGTCCTTGACCTCGCTGAGATTACGCCGGGCGATATCTTCGTAGTCTTCCTTCAGCTCGAACGTAAACACGATGTTGTCTTCTTCGATGTTGGCCCGACGTTCTTTGAGCTCGGCGATATCACTCAACCGCTGATCCATCTCTTTAACCTGCTCGTCGGCCGTGGCCAGTGTTGTCCCGGACGGCATGGTGGCGTAGAGATTGAATTCGTCCAGTTCCACTTCCTCGGGGACGTTGATACTTACGGCCAGACAGATAAGCACACTGGCGAAGAAAACCACCACACTGACAATCAGTGTTCGGGCCGGGAATCTCAGGCACGACTTGAGCAACAGGGTATAGATTTGCTGTAGTCGGTTCTTCTGAGATATGACGTTGAAAGATTCCACCCGGCCTTTCTTGCGAGAGAGGAAATAATAAGTCGCGGGAGGTATCAGGACGAAAGCCACGCCAAGTGACACCAGGAGAGTCGAGATAATCGATATGCCGACGTGTCGGCCTAATGTCTTAACCAGAAAACTGTTGGAGAAGATGAACGGGACGAAGACGCAGACGGTGGTAAGAGTGGCCGCCGATACCGCCCGCCAGACCTCGTGGGTTCCGTCCACGACCGCCCGATAGGGGGTATTGCCGTGGGCCACTTTGCGGTGAATGTTCTCCAGGACAACGACGCTGTTGTCGATGAGCATGCCGATGGCGATAGCTATACCCACCAGCGTGAGGGTGTTGATCGTGATGTCGAAGGCGTAGAAGAAATTCAACGATATGAGTACCGATATCGGTATCGATGCCGCCACTACCAGAACCAGGGGAAGATTGCGGAGAAACAACCACAGAACCACCACCGCCAGCAGGCCGCCTATAAGGGCCAGCATCTTGATGACTTCTATATTCTCTTCGATCTCTTCGGCCGAGTCGCTTTGAATGACCAGTTCCACCCCGGTGGCTGCCACTTTTTTATTCAGGTGCTCGATCTCCCGGCGTGTCTCGCGAGAAAGGCTGAGAAGGTTGGCTTGTTGATCACGGACAAGCGAAATGGAAATCGATTCCATACCATTGACGCGGGAAATTGTCTCTTCTTCCGCGCCGCCGTCGATGATCGTGGCCACGTGTTTGAGAAGAACCGGACCTTCTTCCTTGATGACAATATCCTCAAGGGCCGGAACAGCCGTATAGTCGGCGGTCAGGTTGACGAAATACTGCTTGTTCCCTTCGATAGCCTGGCCCAGATACTGGCGGTCGGCAGTCCCGCCGCTGATTTTGGAAGAAACCTGGGAAGCGGTGATATTGTGCGAGCGCAATGCTCCTTCGTCGAGAACGACTTCGATAGAGTGCTGTCGACCGCCGTAGACGGCAACACTGGCGATACCGTCTATTTTCTCCAGCTCTTCGGTTATTTCTTCGTCCACCACTTCCCGTATCTGATCGAGATCACCCTCGCCTCTGGCCTGCAGTGACATGAATTGATTGGAAAGTTGTTCGGTGTCGATTTTCAGGACGCTGGCGTAGAAGTCGTCACCCAATAACGAGCGGGCGCTTTCGACCCGTTCCTGAAGCTTGAGATAGGCGTATTTGGCATCGGAATTTTGATGGTAATAAACAAAGATAATGGCGCGACGGCGATCGATGTACGATTCGATGCTCTCGATATCTTCGAGTCCGGCAATAGCACTTTCGAGCGGGATGATGGCGTGTTTTTCCACGTAGTCGGGATCGGCGTCGAGCGCGGTGCTTACCTGCACGACCAGCATCGGCAGTTCCGTATAGGGGATGAGCTCCACGGGCAGTTTGGTATACGAAACGACACCCAGCAGGCAAAGCCCGATGATTATCATGGCCACGAGAATCGGCCGTCTGATAATGCGTTCAATCATATCTGCGCCCGGGTGGTGGACTCCGTTTCAATCCGTACTTTACCGGCCAGAAGGTGATATACCGTCGGTATGACGGCCAGGGTCAGGGCGGTTGAAGTGATCAGCCCGCCGATAACCGCCACCGCCATGGGAGCCCGCAATGATGCCCCTTCACCGAGACCGATGGTGAGCGGCAGCAGCGCCAAAATAGTCGTAACGCTGGTCATGATGATCGGTCGGATACGCGTCTGACCGGCGTTGATGATGGCCTTGTCGAGATCCTGTCCGCCCCGGCGATTTTGGTTTATGCGGTCCACCAGGATGATCGAGTCGTTTACGGCTATACCGGCCAGCATGATCATACCGATGAAAGACATGATATTCAGCGGCATGCCGAGAATGAGCAGAAGCAGCACGGCGCCCACCCCGGCCAGCGGAATGGTCAGAAGAATTACGAACGGGTGCAGGAGCGATTCGAACTGAGCGGCCATGACCATGTACACCAGTATGACGGCCAGAAGCAGGGCGAATTCCAGATTGCCGAAGGCTTCCTGCCGAAGCTCTTCCTCGCCGGTTACGGCGAACGAATACTGCTGCGGGAGCGGCACGTCGGCGATGGCTTTTTTGACGGCTGTTGCTACCTTGTCGAAAGGCGCGTCGCCAACCAGGCTGGCGCTCACCGTGGCTACCCTTGTCTGGTTATTGCGGTTGATTTCGCGGGGGGAGACAGCCGGGACCAGTCGAGCTACCTCGTCCAGTCTGACACGGCGATCCGATGAGGTCTCCAGCATGATGCCGGCCAGTTCGGTTAGTGACACATCCGGGCCGCGGACAATGATGTCGGCGTATTCACCATTGATTTCCATTTCTCCGCTTTCGGTGCCGGAGAGAATATCGTGTACCTGCGAACCCACTTCTTCGACGGTGAGAGAAAATTGGGTGGCCACCGTTCGATCCACAACGATATCGATTTCCGGGCGGCCCTGCTCGAAGCTCGTCTCGATATTGGCCAGTTCACTCATCGGGGACAGGCGGGCGTATACGCTGTCGGTCAGCCGCGAAAGTTCGTCGAGTTCTTTGCCTTTTATCTCCACTACCAGAGGGGCGGAGCTGGTCCCCAGGATTGATTGCAGGGCCGTTTGTTGCACCGTCAGTTGCGATTCCACGTCGGGCAGTTTTTCCAGTTCGCGTTCAATGCCGGCGGCGAGTTCGTCGGTGGGCAGGTCGCTGTCGACAGCCGGTGTCAGGTACATCACGGCGCTGTTTTCGTCACTGAGCGCTTCAAGCTCACTTGTCGATGTCCCTGATGGTCCCACTCGCGAATATATATTGCTGAGTTGTGAGCCGTACTTCTGGTCTATGACGGCTTCGAGATTACGCACGGTTCCCTCGGTGCGTTCGAGACTGGTACCCTCGGGCAGGGTCAGATTGATATACAAATCGCCCTGGTCGGCGCGAGGCATGAATTCGCTGCCGATGGTCGGAATTAACAGGGCGGTTAAGATTACCAGCACCAGGCTCGCCGTAATGACTAAGCCGCGTCGCTTTAAGATTTTTTGCAGGAATCTGCCATAGCCGGGGAAACTGACGGAACTGGTGGGGACGCTTCGATTCCCGCGTTTCAACAGGCGCGAGCAGAGCATGGGAATCACGGCCAGGGCCACGAAGAGGGAAGAGATCAGCGAATAGGCGACAGTCCAGGCCTGGTCGCGGAAGAGTTCGCCCGCCGCCCCGTGCAGATAAACGATGGGGAGAAACACGACGACGGTGGTAAGGGTGGAACTGGTGATAGCTCCGCCGACTTCGCCGGCTCCCAATACGGCTGCTTCGGTAAGCGGTTTGCCTTCTTCGAGATGTCGGAACACGTTTTCCATTACGACAATGGCGTTATCGACAAGCATGCCGGCGCCAAGCGCCAGGCCTCCCAAAGTCATGATGTTCAGAGAAAGGTCATTGAAGAACATCAGGTTGAAAGTTGCTATAATGGAAATCGGAATGGCCAGACTGATGATCACGGTGACGCCGATGCGACGGAGAAAAAGGTACAACACCAACACGGCCAGGATAATGCCGATCAGTCCGGTTTCTTCGACTTCGGTGATGGCCGACTTGATAAAACCGGCCTGATTCTGAATCACGCGAAGTTCATACCCCGGCAACGAACGCCCCAGTTTTTCCAGTTGCTCAACGGTACTGGCAGCCGCATCGACCGTATTGGCCCGTGCTTCCCGGAACACTTCAAGAGCCAGACAGCGTTGGCCGTTATAGCGTACGATATTCTCCGGTTCACTCAGGACGGTGTGTACTTCCGCCACTTCCCGCAGATACGTGGGGATGCGTTTGAGCGGTTGTCCGGTCTCTTCTTGCGTTTCGTAGGCGACGATCAGATTACGGATGTCGTCTTCGGAAGTGAATTCTCCCACCCCGCGCAGGACATAACGAATGCCCATTTCCACGATTGAACCGCCCGACATGTTGCGATTGGCGCTGCTTATGGTTGAAGCGAGTTGCGAGGCGGTCAATCCGTGTGCTTCCAGCGTGTAGGGATCGGTCAGGATTTCAACTTCCCGCTCACGAGCCCCGACGATATCCACCGCCGCCACGTCCGGGAGACGGATCAGTTCGTTGCGAATAATGTTTTCGGCTGTCTGGCGCAGTTTGTCCAGATCGTCGATCTCAGGGTGCGAAAAGACCGCTACCACCACGGGGTCGGCGTTGGGATCATGTTCGGAGACGGTTATCTCGTCGGCCTCGCTGTTCTGAGTGAAATCGGCGACCAGTTTCTGAAGGTCCAGAAAAGCTGCGTCCATGTCGGTCTGCCACGTGTATTCAACCGTCAGAAGCGCCTGTCCGACCCGAGAGATGGAAGAAACATTGATCACGCCGTTTCCGCGGGCCGCTACCGCTTCCATCTGGGTGACGAACTGCTGCTCCATTTCCTCCGGCGGGCGTTCACCGGCTTCGATCTCGATGAAAAGACGAGGGCTGTTGAGGTCGGGGAAGAGGTCGACGCCCAGACGGCTGAACGAAATGTAACCGAGAAGGATAACGGCCAGGACCACCATGAGAACGGTGGTGGGATATTTAACGGAAAAGCGAGCCAGCTTATACATGTCGAATTCCGCCCGTCGGTTACTTGGTTACCTTGACCTTGGAGCGATGACGCAGGGTCTCGAAACCCTCAACGACGAGTCGGTCACCGGCTTCCAGACCGTTGACAACTTCTACCTGCTCACGGTTGGACAGGCCTGTCTCGATACGTCGCTCGACCGCTATCCCTTTGTCTACCACGAACACGGTTTGGGCGCCGTGGCGTTCCTGGATGATATCCTTGGGGATGACCAGCGTGGAATCGCGTTCTTCGACGACTATATCTATTTTGGCGAACATGCCGGGGCGGAAAGAGAGGCTGTCGTTATCTATCTCAAGCGTCAGTTTGAACATGCGGTTGTCGGGGTCCAGTGTCGGTGACACCTGCGTAACCTGGCCGGTGAGAGTGTCAAGCGGGTCGGCGTAGTTGGTGACGATGGCCGTCTGACCACGCTCGACGCGCTCCATCTCTTTCCCCGGCAGTGTAACTTCCGCATACAGGTGTCTGTAATCCATTATCTGGGCCATGGTAGCGTCGGATTCAACCAACTGGCCCGGGCTGTAGAAAGGCAGATCGACCAGTATGCCGTCGAACGGGGCCACGATCTGCAATTTGGCCAGTTGCAGCTTGGCGTTTTCGTATGCGTAGCGGGCATCGATAAACGACTGTTCCGCGTCGGCCAATTCACGCATCGTCACGCCGCCTTTTTCGTAGAGGCCTTTTTGTTTTTCGAATTCACGTTCGGAGATTTCGTGATTGAGTTTCTTGGAATCAATCGCCACCTGGTTTTCGAATTCGGCGTTTTGGAGTGTAATGATCGTGTCCCCTTTTCGGACCTGATCTCCCATGGCAAACGTGGTGCCGGTGCGCGGGTTGGTTTGCAAATGGTAGTATCCGGATTGCTGGACGTCGAGTGTCGCTTCCTCGGCCGCTACCAGGGTGCCGGTAGCGAAGGCATACTCCTTCATGGGACCGGCTGTTACTTCCTCGACCCGCACCGGTATCGAGGATTCGATGTCAATATCCGGACCCTGGTCACCGCAGCCCGCCATGACGGTTATGGTAACACACAGCATGAGTGAAGTTTGCCAGCGTCTCATGCGTTTTCTCCTATTCCTGCCCCAATACGGGTACGTTGTTTTCGAAATCCCAAAGCGAGCGAATCTTCAGGTCAAGCAGGGATATTTTATAATTGATCAATGCCTGTACCTCGCTCAACTGCTGCTGCGAAAGCTGGGTTTGATAGAAGCTGATATCTTTGGACGACAGATCGCCGTTACGATAACGTTCGAGGTTTATCTCATAAGTAAGTCGGGCGTTACGAACGTTTTGCTCGGCGATTTCTATTTGCGTTTGCTGATTCTGCAGGCTTCGGAAAGCCTCACGAATTTCGTACATGACTTGTTTTTGTTCTTCCTCGGCCGAGACACGCTGGCTCTCCACCTGGGCTTCGCTCGCATCTAAGCGATGTCTTTTCTGGCCCCAGTCGAAGAGCGGGATGTTGAAACTGAGTTCCACCGAATGCGTCTGGCTGGGGGAATCGTAGATGTTGTTGAATTCGTCGTCGGTGCCGGTCAGGCCGTAAGAAAGGTTGATCTCTCCCTTGAATTCGTTGTCGGCGCCGGTTTGTGTAAGATCCCACATGGCGTTCTGAATGGCGATATCATGCTGGCGGAGTTCCATGCGGTATTGCAGGCCGTGGTTAACGGCTTTGGCCAGGTCGACATCGACCAGGAGTTTCTGCACGTCGGCGATAGCCTCGATTTCGGTTTCCAGCGGCAGGCCCAGCAACATCTTGAAATTGTCGAGAGAGTTATCCAGAGTGGTCCGATTGGTCTGAAGTGTTCCCCGGCTGTCGGCCCGGGTAAGCTCGGCCTGATACAACTCTTCGGGAGCGGAAATCCCGGCGTTGACCTTGCTTTCGATTATCTCATAGCTCTCGTTGGCATTGTCCAGTTCTTCCTGGGAAATTTCAACACTGCGCTGATTCAGGTAGAGGTCCAGAAACTCTTGGGTGACTTGTTTCTCGATGCTCAGCTTTTGGATCGCGAAACTGAGTTCGGCGTTCTCGAGAGCCAGCTTGAGTTCCTTCAGGTTCAATTGCGTTCGGTTGTAGGTGAACAGCGGCTGCGAAAAGGTCAACTGGAGAGTGTTGCTGTAACTTGTCTGTTTGTAGCTTCCGGTATAATCGCTGGAGGCTTCCCGGCGGTCGACCGTCTCCGATATGCTGAGGGTGCCATCGGTCCACTTGATGGGTTGGACTATCGAAAACTGGGCGGCGCTGCGGGTTTGTTCCTCGGAGTTGTAGGCTGAAACCAGGTTGCTGAAAACTCGGTCCTTGGAGTATTGGTATGGGGTGAGGGTCAGACTGAGTTGCGATTTGAGTGACGCCTGCTGAGCCTTGAGGTTACTCTCGCTCATCTTCAGATTCAAGGCTGACTGTTGCATGGTCGGGCTCTTCTCGAAGGCGATCTGAAGGGCCTCTTCGAGAGTTAATTGTTCGGCCGACAGACGTCCGGGAACGACAAGAAAGGCTGTTGCGACAAGCAGCCACAGGCAAACCGCACCGATCCGGCCCTTCTGACTTTGGAAAGTGTGATCTGTTGCGCTCCGGCGTTTTTCGGAAATGAAGACACGTGTCATAGCGGTCCTTTTGTATCAGTGCCTGACCCACTTGACGGCGTCGGCGGTGACGTATTCCAGTTCGTTTTGATCCGTCAGTTCGATGCGGTTGGCCCCTTCGGCCAGTCTGAATGTTCCCAGATGATTCCAGCCGTCATCCACACCGTTCAGGTCCAGGGATATTTCTTCTACTCCGTCTTCGTGGTATACCAGGAAATGTTTCTCGCCACTATCCATACGTCTGCCCGGTTCGGGTCGCCGGAACATCGGTGGCCTGTGTGTCTGGCCCTCACAGTAGTAGTAGACGTCATAATCGCCCGCCTGGTCTATCCGGGTGTTCCACGCGGCTTTGCTGTCACCATCGCCTGATTTCTTGTAATAAGCGGAATGGATAAACCGTCCGAAAAATTGGTTGTCGGTGGTGGCGCTCCAGTTGCTGGGCGGTCGCCAGGCGTTGAAACCAACGTACGGATCGTCGGAACTTTTCACTCCGAACAAGCTAAGCAGAGCGGTACGCAACCAGCTCTCTTCGGTGTGACTCATTATTTCGAAGCCGCTGTCCTCGTTGTCAACCACCAGCCCTTCTTCGGTCGGCGAGGTGTCGCCGAGGGATACCAGCGAGTCGCCGCTGTACGGTTGTGCTCCCTGGCGAAGGTCTTGATCCCGGAAATGGTGAGATACCAGTGACGGAATGTTTTGCGAAACGTACGTGTCAATAGTCATCTCGGCCAGAGGGTCATCCAGCACCAGGCCGACGTAACGACTGGACATCGCCGGTATAAGCAATTTCTGTGAGAAGTCTGCGTCATTTTCCATGCGCATCCACCAACCCATACCGCCGCCACGCTGCATGCGGTAGCGAAGGGTCAGCGCTACCACGCCGTCGACAGTCGTGGGATTGGTCAGGCGACATTTGAACTGGGTGCGCGTGCGTTCGCCATCGACCACGCCATAGCTCTCTATGTCATCTATGAGATAACCCGGCAGGAGAGTGTCGCGGTACCAGGCGTCTATGATGGCGGCCAGATTGTCCTGCCCGAGGCTTGCGGCGAATGCGTCGAGGTCCTCTTCGTGAATGTTCCGGAAGCGGTGTTCGGTCAGGAAATCGGCTATGGCCGAGGTGAAGGTTTCTTCGCCGACTCGCGCCTCCAGTATGGTCAGCAGGTAACCGCCTTTGGCTTCCAGGACGTTGGCAATAGTGCCCGGCTCAAGCTCGGAGTCACTGATTACGTTGACCAGCGGTTGTTTTTGCAGGATCAGATTGGCGCGTTCGACATCGGTCAAACCGAGCCATGAGCGCCAGTGCGGGTCTTCCGGCACGGTTACCTTATCTTTGAAATAGGCCTCGAAAGCGTAGTTAAGAACCGGACACCGGGCCGAAGATACCTGACTGGCATATGATATGAAGTTCGGGAATATCTCCATGCGCGGTTCGATGTTCGGATTATTTCTTACACTCCAGCCACTGCCTTCCAGACCGAGAAGGTCCGTGCGGGCAAAACTCGCGAAATATCGGGCCTGAATTTCCAGGGGGCTATCGGCCTGATTGGCTCGCTCCTGCCGGTGTTCATCGCGGCGTTTCATCTGTTGGAAATCGACCCCGGCGCACAGCGTCCCCGACTCCGGGATAAACACTATTTGCGGCTGGACCATTTCCTGAGCGGTGGTCCAGAGACGCCGACAACTATAAAACTGAAGGGGTACCTCGACCAGGTCAAGTTTGTCATAGGGATATTCGAAACCGAGAGCCGTTTCATATTCGTTTTTCAAATCCCGGATCAGATGAGGCAGGGTGTCGGTTATCTGATCGAAATAAGGGCTGAAGAAATCGTGCCCCGGCAACGTGTACAGCGAATAAACAATACTGTCGACCACTATCTCGCGTCGGTCATAGCGACCTATCGTCAGAGAAATCTGGGGCAGCCGGGACGTTTCCCGAAAAGTGTATGTCTTGTTGCCGTCGGTTTGCTCAATCTCGGTTTGACCTTGCGATATGGCTGTCAATTCTTCGTCTACCGTGACTCTGAGAGAATAATGAGCGTAGTCGCGGGTCGTGGCGGCGGGGAAAGCCGTGCCGGGGGAGAGGCTCGCAATCGGATACCATCCGGCTTCCGGTGTAAGTTGAACGCAGTCTGTCTCGCTTTGTACGTATTGCTTGGGTATGGAGTACAGCCACAGTTGGTAATAGCCTTCCACCCGTTCGTCATCGATATCCAGATAACAATACCGGCTGTCCACCCGCCCGCTGTATACGATTGTAAGAGCAACGGAGTCATCGGGAAGCAGAGCGGCGTCGGGTTTTATCCAGAGAAGGTGCCGGTTGCGGGTGAAAGCGACATCGCCGGTGGCCGACGTGACTTTGGACACTTCCAAACCGGGATTGAGAGTGAACAGCAAAGAATCCAGCGGTTGCTGGCTGTGATTGACCGCAGCCAGAGAAGCTTTGCCGGTGATAACGGTCCCTTCGTGTTCTATTTCCAGATTGCAGTCGGTAACCATGACGGTGGGTATTTCCACCACGGCGGCGCTGGTATTTCTAAGCTGTTCCCGAAAATCACGCTGGGCATAGTGATCGTGCATATAAACCGTTCCCAGAATCAGGGACGTTGCAAAGCAGACCACGGCCAGTGCGCCGGCGAGGACATTGCCGGTTTGTGACTGCGGCAGACGCTTCAGAGTAAGGGCTGTCAGTGAAATCAGCCCGATACCGACAAGCAGATATGCCCCGCGCAGCAGAAGCACCTCGCCCGTGTTGCCCAGTCCGATAAAGTCGGAGTAGACCAGCGGTTGGTAAAAAGCGTAACTGTCGAATATGCAGAAGAGCTTGGGGCCGAGAAGAATGAGTACGAGCAGCGAATACCCCAGCATTATAACGAACACGATAGCCTGACTGCGAAGCAACGTGATCAGTACGAAGGAAACTCCGATTATGAATACCAGCGTCGGCAGACTTATCAACAGCGGGTAAAGAATATAAGGTTGCCAGGCAAACGGCGAGGACGAGAAGAAAGCGTGGATGACAAAGCCGAAAGCCAGGACCAGAATGTTCAGGACCGCAAAGACAGCCAGGATACCGATGACTTTGCCGAGGATATAATCGACATTCGAAAACGAACGAGCCAGAACGACCTGCGTGGAGTCGTGGCGCCGGTCACGCTTGATGAATTCCGTCGCCAGGAAGGCCGCAATTATTCCCTGGTATATGTTGAGCAGTTTTATGTTGGTCAGCGGCAGTGAGCCTGCAAAGGAATGAAAGAAGAAGGGAGAGCTCCCGATGGAGGTTCCCAGCCCAATGTTCATAAAAACGAGAATAGTCAGGCCGAGTATCGTAAAAATTCGAAAAGCCCACGAGCGAAAAAGCAGTTTGGCTTCGTAGCGAGCAACACACCATACGGCCCAAAGATCAACCATGAACGGGAACTCCTTGTCCGATTACCATTCGTTGACTCCTGCCTCCAGATCGACATCGTAGCCGACCGATTGCATGTATAGAATGTACGCATCTTCCAGGTTCGGTTCCACCGGTTCGGCCGCTTTGCCGGCGACTTCATCGGCGACCAGTCGAACTTCATATCCGTGCTCGGCAGGTACGGTCGATATAACCGGGTAACGTTCCTTGAGGTTGTCTAATTCCTGATCCGAAGCGGAGACTTTCCATACCCGTCCTTTGGCGGCTGTCACCAGATCGGTAGGCGGACCGTTGAATACGATCTTGCCCGTGTTCAGAAGGGCCATGTCGGTACAGGTTGAAGAAATATCACCCACGATATGGGTGGACAGAATGATGATGATGTCCTGTCGGGTCAGGTCGGCCATGAGGTTGCGAAAGCGCAGTCTCTCCTGAGGATCAAGACCGACCGTAGGCTCGTCGACGACCATGATTTTGGGATCACCCACCAAAGTCTGGGCGATCCCGAGGCGTCGCTTCATGCCGCCCGATAACTTGTCGGCTCGTCGGTCACGGACGTCAAAAAGCCCCACGCTGTCGAGCAGTCGGTCCACCTGGGCCGAACGCTCTTTGCGATTGCGCAGACCGCTGAGCGATCCGGCGTAATCCAGAAATTCCCAGACGGCCAGTTTCGAAAACGTGCTGAAATCCTGCGGCAGGTACCCGACCATCTTGCGAATCTGGCGGCGGTGTTTCTGCAGGTCCATCCCGTCGACCAGAACCTGCCCGGTGGTCGGTTTGAGCATCGTGACCAGAATTCGCATCAGGGTGGTTTTGCCGGCGCCATTGGGGCCGAGAAGTCCGAACATGCCGCTGCCGATGTTCAGATCAATATCCCTGATGGCATATTTACCTCCGGGGTAGCGTTTGGTGAGGCCGCTTATCGAAATCTGCAATTCTGCCCTTTCTTTGCCTGTGGTATCTCAGCTTGCCACAATACATGCCATTAGACAAATCCTATTAGGCGTACATTCCCTCCCTATGGTGTGGAAAGGTGTGGAAAACAGGGAGGAAATACAACTACGAAATCCATTGCTCCTGAAAAACCGGTGTTGTTTTTAACTTATCTGACCGCTCGCCGGGTCGGTAAGTTGCGAGATGTCGCGGAACTGCCAACGAGAGATAAACCGGCGGTTTAACCGGACGGAAGGTAAGTGCATAAACACTATTCGGATATGGCAGATAACAATATGGAAGAAAATACTTGGAATCTTTTTATTGTCCGTTATATTGGCCAAACTTGGCCACGGAAGCCTGCACGTCACCTGAGTGACTGCCCGCGAATGTACTGTGACCGGCAGACGGGAGCTCGAAGTCAAAAAGCTTAAGAGCACCGGGGTAGTAATGATTATGGTAATGCATCGTCTGATACCGGGCCGCACTTATCTCCCCTGTACGAGTATAGCCTGTTCGGCGGAAAGCACGGCCTCGGGATTGAACCGCCCCGGCCGGATGCTTTTAATCTGTCGGGCAGAAGTGGCTCGGACTGTCGCGGAAAAGCAGGACCGTTGCAGAACAGAATAAGGCAAGGTTGGGCAACAAAACTATGACTGTGGCGATTAAGAAAAAAAGCGCTTTCAAAGGGCGCCATTTGCCGGAAAACAAACTGACCGCCGCCAGCGCAACCGAGAAATTCCCTCTTCCGGAGAAGGTCCTCATTCCGCTTAACCAGAATATCGGGGCACCGTGTACGCCGCTGGTAAAGCGGGGGGAAGAGGTCAAAACGGGACAGAAGATCGCTGAGTCCGATGCTTTCGTCTCGGTGCCGCTGCATTCGCCCGTTTCGGGGAAGGTCAGCAAGTTGGTGAAGTATGTCAGCCCGGTGAACAGTCGGATTATTGATGCTTTGGAGATAACTTCCGACGGTAAAGACGAATGGGTCGAGCTGAACCGTTTGCCCGGAATCGACGATACCGACAGTCTGTCGCAGGTCCTGAGCGCTATTGATAAGCTTCCCCGGGATGAGGTTATAAAGCGGGTTCGCGAGTCGGGAGCGGTCGGTTTGGGCGGAGCAACTTTCCCGACTCATATCAAACTGTCGCCGCCGCCGGATAAAAAGATAGATACGCTGATTCTTAATGGCTGCGAGTGCGAGCCTTTTATCACGTCGGATCACCGCACCCTTGTCGAAAACGGACGCGAGGTGCTTCTTGGCTTGTACATTATATACAAATTGCTGAATCCGCGTGAGGTATACATCGGTATCGAGGACAACAAACCGGACGCTATCGACAATATGGTCAAACTGATCGGGGAAATGGGGTTCGCCGACAAGTTTACGGTGGTCTCGCTTGAGTCCAAATACCCCATGGGAGCGGAAAAAACTCTCATTAAGACAATCCTGGGGCGGGAAGTGCCTATCGGCGGACTGCCCATGGATGTCGGTGTGGTCGTCAGTAATGTCACTACCGCCAAGGTTGTATGGGAGGGTGTGGTTGAAGGCCGACCGCTGATCGAGCGTCTGGTTACGGTTACCGGGGCGGTTAAAGAGCCGAAAAACCTGCTGGTTCGCATGGGGGTGCCTATCCAGTCTCTTATCGACTACTGTGGCGGTCCGATTGGAAAAGCCAATGAAATCGTCACCGGTGGGCCGATGATGGGGGTGGCTATTGCCGACCCGACCTATCCCGTTACGAAAGCGGTTAACTGTATTCTGGTCAGGGAAAGCCGGCCCGCCGAAGAAGGAAACTGCATCAATTGCGGTCGATGTGTGCAGGCTTGTCCCATGAATCTCATGCCGCTGATGTTCGTGCGCAACGTTAAGGCCGGACGGTACGAGGCTTGTGAGGATTACTTCATTGCCGATTGTATCGAGTGCGGCACCTGTGCCTATGCCTGCCCGGCCAATATAGCGGCCGTGCAATATGTAAAGACGGCCAAGAGTGTGCTGGCCAAAAAAGGAAAGAAATAAGAAAGGCTATCTGAGGGTTCCGACGGTTAAAGAAATCCTCGGAACGGACCACGGATTATGGTAGACAGAGCTTCGGAATATAGAGATAAGCTGCTCATCCTGCGGGCTCCGCACATATGGCAGGGTACTTCCGTCAGCAAACTCATGTACCTTGTCGTAATCGCTTTGCTGTTTCCTACGGGCGCCGGCATTTACTTTTTCGGTTACTATGCGGCTTTGTCCGTAATAGTCTGCGTCGCGACGGCGGTAATCACGGAGTGGCTGATCAAGAAGTGGCGCAAACGGCCCTTTGTTATGGACGGCAGTGCTGTTATTACCGGCTTGTTGCTGGCGCTCGTGCTTCCGCCCACTTTGCCGCTCTGGATGGCGGCTCTCGGGACGATCTTCTCCATCGCCGTGGCCAAGGAGGCTTTCGGCGGACTGGGCTGCAACATATTCAATCCGGCTCTGGCTGGCCGGGCTTTTCTGACGGTCTGTTTCGCCGGTGAGATGACCACCTGGGTAGCCCCGACCGGGTTTACTTTCGATGCGGTTTCGACGGCGACCCCGTTGAACAGCAGCTTTGTTTTCACCGGTGATAAGGTTGATCTGTATTGGAATCTGTTGATCGGTAATGTGGGGGGCTCGATAGGTGAAACCTCGGCCCTTTTCGTTATTATCGGGGGCCTTATCTTGCTTGTAACAAGAGCGATTGACTGGAGAATCCCCCTGTTCTATGTCGGTACGGTGGCTCTGGGTTCGGCCATTCTGGGTCAGGATGTGATTTTTCACCTGTTGGCCGGGGGACTGCTGCTCGGGGCGCTGTTTATGGCTACCGATTATGTCACCTCGCCGGTGACCGGTCGCGGCCGGATCATATTCGGGATCGGCGCCGGGGTGCTCGTGGTTTTGATTCGCAATTTCGGAGGCATGCCGGAGGGGGTTTGTTTTTCCATACTCCTGATGAACTGTGTTACGCCTCTTATCGATAAGCACATCAGACCTCGCCCCTTCGGTTATCAGAAGGTGAAGGCGGCCAAAATGTAGGCGGATGACGACAATGCTGAAAAACATAGTCGAGAACAGAATATACGCCGTTGTTTTCCTTACTCTCGTTGTGCTCCTTTCGGTAGCCATATTGATGAGTGTCTACGGTGTAACGGAACCGAAAATCCAACAGGCGCGCGAGGCCAATGTCAAGGCCCTGCTGGTCAGTCTTTTCCCCGAGATGACCGATTACGGTTTCGAGAACGATATCTATACGATTCGGTGCGATTCCGCCATTGTCGGTTATGCTCTGCTGGGCAATGGCAAAGGATATGGCGGGGATATTCGGCTGCTGGTCGGTATGACGGCTGATTTTATTATCAAGGATGTGGCCGTACTGGCTCACACCGAAACGCCGGGTCTGGGAGACAAGGTGAAAGAGGAGGCATTCCGGAGTCAATATCGGGGGTTGTCTCTGGACGACGTGGCGCTGAGCAAGGAAGGCGGCAAGATAGACGCTATCTCGGGGGCGACTATCAGTTCCCGGGCGGTAACGAATGCCGTAAGGACGATGATGACCGAGAAGATAGAATATATAAAGCTGAAACAGAGCGAACAGCCAGAGTCGGGAGAAATAGCCCCGGCCGGGACAAAGAACTGATTGTACAGAAAGCTCTCGGACTTTGAGTAAGAACCAAAACGAAAGTTTCGGAAAACGGTTCTGGAAGGAATTCACGAAGGGGTTGGTAATATCCAACCCGGTATTCGTACTCACTCTGGGACTGTGTCCCACGCTTGCGGTAACCTCGAGTGTGGATAACGCCATCGGTATGGGAGCCGGTGTTATATTCGTGCTGCTATGTGCCAATATCATTATAGCCATGATGCGGCGGATTATTCCCAACATGGTAAGGATTCCGGTCTTTATCGTGATTATTGCCACTTTTGTGACTATCGTAAGCCTTGTCTTTGAAGCCTATTTCCCGCCTCTTTACGAGTCTCTGGGGATTTACCTTTCACTGATAGTGGTCAACTGTGTGATTCTGGGGCGGGCGGAAGTGTTTGCCTCGAAGAATTCCGTGGCGATGTCGATAAGCGATGCTCTTGGTATCGGTGTCGGGTTTACTATCGCACTGGTGCTGATTGCGCTGTTCCGGGAACTGCTCGGCAGCGGCAGCCTGTCGACCTTCGGTGTCAAGTTGTTCTCCATTCCCGGGCTGGCGGATCACCCGTTGTTCTTCTTTGTGCTCTCACCCGGGGCCTTTTTGGTTATTGGTTTGTTGCTGGCGCTGTTCCGGCGCGTGGGGGTGATCAAGAATGAGTAGTCTGCTTACGATATTCGTCGTCATGGCCATCATCAATAATATGGTGCTGGCCAAGTTCCTCGGCCTGTGTCCGTTCTTCGGCGTGTCCAAGGATACCTCCAACGCTCTCAGCATGGGTATTGCTGTCACTTTGGTCATGCTGATTGCGTCGTTCGCCACGGCCATTATTGATCGTTTGGTTCTTATTCCATATAACGTTCAGTTCATGAACATCGTCACCTATATCCTGGTGATTGCTTCGCTGGTGCAGATAACGGAACTGGCGATCAAGCGGACGAACATAAAGCTGTATAATGCCCTGGGGATTTTCCTGCCGCTGATAACGACCAATTGTGCCGTTCTCGGGGTGACGCTGATCAACGCCCAGGAAGAATATACGATTTTGGAGAGCCTCGTCAGCGCCTTTGGCGGCGGTGTGGGGTTCACCATGGTGCTGCTGATTATGTCGGGCATTCGCGAGAAGCTGGAATTGTGCGATTGTCCGCGATGTATGAAAGGTCTGCCGATAGCCTACATTACGGCGGCGCTGCTGGCCCTGGCCTTTGTGGGTTTCAGCGGAATGGTGTGAGGTCGAGTCGGGAGAAGCCGGAGGACGGAATATGTTGACGGGAGTTCTGCTCGTGACCGCGATACTCGTGTTGTGTGGCGTGATTCTCTGGCTGGGTGGCAGCAGTGTCTTGCAGGAGAAGACCTCCGGTGGTGCCCATAACGACATGGGTGATAACTTGCAGCACGGCTGTCGGGATTGTGCTCATCCGGGGCGATGTCCCGTCACGGTGCAGGCAAAGGTACGGGCTAACAACAGAAATTCGGGTTAGTCGTTAATCGGACGGTGTGATAGTATGGTAGTTGTTGCGCTTTTGACATCAATCGGGTTGATCTGCGGATTGGCCATTTACATTGCTTACCGCGTTTTGCCGGCCGAGCCCGAGTCGTTCAAGAAAATCGAGAAGATCTCGGCCAATCTGCCCGCCGCCAACTGCGGAGCCTGCGGTTATCCGGGCTGTTTTGCCTATGCGCAGGCGCTGGCCGAGGACAAGCAGGTGTTTATCAATTCTCCGTGTCCCGGCGTTATGCAGAGTCCGAAGATGCTGGCCGCTTTGAAGGAGATGCTCGATCTGGATATCGATGCCTCGGCCGTGAGGAACAAAGCGGTGGTGGCCTGCAGCGGCGATGGCGAGAGGATCGGCGAGTACTCCGGTGTTAAGACCTGCAAAGCGGCGACTCTGTTGCTTGGGGGGTACAAGCGTTGTCCTTACGGTTGTCTCGGGTTGGGGGATTGTGTTGAAGTTTGCCCCGAGGGGGCTATTCATATCGATCCGGAAAATGATGTGGCCGTGGTCGATCCGGCGAAATGTACCGGTTGCGGTTTGTGCGTCAAGGAATGCCCTCGCGGAATTATCCATCTCGTGCCTGAGAACAGCAAAGTTGTTCTGTTGTGCAGTTACGATGCGCAGAAGAATATCCCGGGCCGGGGTCGGGGACCCCACGGTTGTCTGCACTGCAAGAAGTGTATGAATGTCTGTCAGTACGAAGCCGTAACCTGGGATGACGCACGCAATTTCCCGGTTTTCAATGCGGAGAAATGCACTCTCTGCGGCGAGTGTCTTGAGGCCTGTCCCAACAACTGCCTGTTGTTGTTCCATGACGACCGTCCCCCGGAACGACATACCGCTTCTTCCACCTCGGATGCTTTGAAATAAGTATTGAGTACAAAGGCGATTGCTGCAGCCGACTCGAACGGGTCGGCTGTATTTTTGGGTGGGCAAATCGTCAACACGTTCAGCCGCGGTTCAAGAATAAACTTGTCACTATTGCTGACATGGTCTATCGTATTGAAACAAAACGGAATTATGCTCGTTTTTTATTCTGTATCGAAGATAGAACCTATACCTGAAAACGGAGATTCAAAGCATGAACAGTCTGTTTCCCTCAAGAGGACGTGAGATAACAGTATCTTTAACCCTGACGATTGCGCTGTTGCTGCTATGTTGTCCGTTGGTAACGGGCCAGTCGGCTCAGCCTTACATGATGCCGCCCAAGGCGGTGGCCGACCTCATTGATGCTCCCTATACGCCCGTGGCTTCTATGAGTCCCGACAACGAGTGGATGTTGCTTCTGGATCGCCCCGGACTTCCGTCGATAGAGGAGGTCTCACAGCCGGAGTTGCGTTTGGCGGGAAGTCGCATTAACCCCCGCACCAACGGGCCGAGTCGAGGCTGGTATTACAATGGCCTGACCATCAGAAAAATATCCGACGGCAGTGAAAAACAAGTGACCGGTCTTCCCGACCGTCCGCGTATAAGCGACGTGGGCTGGTCGGCGGACGGCAAGTACGTTTCTTTTGTGGTTACCACGGCCGACGCGCTGGAATTATGGTTGCTGGATATGAAAACGGCAGCGGCAAATCGACTGGCTGATGTGATCCTCAACGGAGCCTCCGGCAATATCTATGAATGGGTCTCCGACAAACACATTCTTATAGCCAAGATTATTCCGCCGGATCGTGGTGCTCCACCCACCGAATCGCTGGTTCCGTCGGGTCCCGTTGTGCAGGAAAATATCGGGCGCAAAGCCCCCACCCGGACATATCAGGACCTGCTCGAGAATCCCTATGACGAGGCGCTGTTCGAGTATTATATGACCTCTCAGCTCGTGCGGATTACCCTCGAAGGTGAGGTTACCCCTCTGGGTGAGCCGGCGTTGATCAGTTTTGCCGGTCCCTCGCCGGACGGGGAATATCTTTTGGTGGAGACAACCCATCGTCCCTACTCGTATACCGTGCCGGCCTCCCGCTTTCCGCTGAAGAGCGAAGTCTGGGATATGAATGGTAAACCGGTTTTCGAAATCGTCGATCAGCCGCTGGCCGATCAAATACCGATAGCATACGGATCGGTGCGTACCGGCCGCCGCGAAATCGGCTGGAGAGCTGACGCCGATGCGACATTATGCTGGGCCGAAGCCATGGATGGCGGAGACGCCGGGGCCGAAGCCGAACAGCGGGATCGCATTTTCATGCTCAAGGCACCGTTCGACGAGGCACCGACACCGCTTATTACTCTGGCGCTTCGTTGTGGTGGGGTTACCTGGGGGAGTGACAATACGGCTCTCGTGGATGAATGGTGGTGGAAGACACGCCGGGAGCGCGTTTGGGCTGTTGCCCCGGGGAAACCGGAAGCAGCCCCGCGGTTGATTCATGATTACTCCTGGGAAGATCGCTATAATGATCCCGGGACCCCGATGACCCAACGGACAGATCGGAACACGTGGGTGCTTCAGACCGCGGATAAGGGCCGTAAGCTGTTCTACCGCGGTAACGGAGCTTCGCCCGAAGGTGATCGGCCGTTTCTGGATGAGTTGGATCTGAAAACGGGCAAAACCGAGCGTCTTTTCCGTTCCAGTGAGCCTTACTATGAAAGCCCCGTGCGTCTGATTGATGCCCGGAAAGGTCTGTTGGTAACGCGGCGGGAATCGGTCAGTGAACCTCCCAACTACTTTCTCCGGGACCTGAAGACCGGTCAAATTGATCAGTTGACGTTTTTCCCGCACCCGACGCCCCAGTTGGCCGATGTGCAGAAGGAATTGATCCGTTACGAGCGCGCCGACGGGTTACAGTTGACGGGTACTCTTTATCTTCCGCCCGGTTATTCTCCCGATGACGGCCCGCTGCCGATGGTGATGTGGGCTTACCCCGAAGAGTATAAGAGCGCCGACGCGGCCGGGCAGGTCAAGGACTCACCGTATCGTTTTGTGCGGGTGGGCTGGTGGTCGCCGGTGATTTTTCTCATGCAGGGATATGCCGTGCTGGACGATCCTTCCATGCCGGTGGTCGGCGAGGGAGACGTGGAACCGAACGACAGCTTTATCGAACAACTCGTCAGCAGTGCTCAGGCGGCCGTTGACGAGGTGGTGCGTCGCGGGGTGGCCGATCCCGACCGTATTGCTATCGGCGGCCATTCTTACGGTGCTTTCATGACGGCCAACCTGCTGGCTTATTCCGATTTGTTCCGGGCGGGTCTGGCGCGAAGCGGTGCTTACAATCGGACTCTCACACCGTTCGGTTTTCAGTCGGAAGACCGTACATTCTGGGAGGCTCCGGAAGTTTATTTCACTATGTCTCCGTTTATGCACGCCGACAAAATAGACGAACCGATTCTGCTTGTTCACGGCGACGCCGATAACAACTCCGGCACCTATCCGCTGCAGAGCGAACGGTTTTTCGACGCTCTCAAAGGTCTGGGGGCGACCGTCCGGCTGGTCATGCTGCCGAGCGAGAGTCACAGCTACCAGGCGCGTGAATCGGTTATGCATCTGCTCTGGGAAACCTGTCGGTGGCTTGACCAGTACGTGAAAAACGCCCCGCCGCGCGAAAGCGCCGAACCGGTCGGCAGTGACGGGTAAAAATGGATGATCGTGCGGGACCGTGTCCTATTCCGACGGCCGGTCCCGACGCATTGAAAGAGATATGCGCTTGCGGTCGGGGTCGACGTCCAAAACGGTAACGGATACGCGCTGGCGGACTTTGACCACGTCACCGGGGTTTTTCACGAATCGGTCGGCCAGTTCGCTGATATGTACCAGCCCGTCCTGGTGCACGCCGATATCGACAAAAGCCCCGAACGCCGTCACATTGGTGACTATTCCGGGGAGTTTCATGCCGACCTTGAGATCGTCCATACTTCGGACCGATTCCTCGAAACTGAAAGGCTGATATTCCGCCCGTGGGTCACGCCCCGGTTTGGCCAACTCCTGCATGATATCGTGAAGGGTGGGCAGACCTACCCGGTCCGATACGTATTGATCGAGTCGGATTTTATCGCGCAGAATATCATCCTGCATCAACTGGTCGACCGTACAACCGAGGTCGGCGGCCATGGCGTTAACCACGCCGTAGCTCTCCGGATGCACCGCACTGCGGTCGAGCGGGTCTTTGGCGTCGGCGATGCGAAGAAAACCGGCGGCTTGTTCGAAGGCTTTCGGCCCCAGGCGAGAAACTTTCGTCAGGGCCTTGCGGGATTTGAAAGGCCCGTGTTCGTCGCGGTGCCTGACGATATTCTGGGCCAGTTGCGGTCCCAGCCCCGAGACATAAGTGAGCAGTTGTTTGCTGGCCGTGTTGACTTCGACCCCGACGGAGTTGACACAGCTCATGACCGTATCGTCGAGACCCTGGCGGAGCGACGACTGGTCGACGTCGTGTTGATACTGACCCACGCCGATAGACTTGGGATCAATTTTGACCAACTCCGCCAGCGGATCCATCAGGCGACGCCCGATAGATACCGACCCTCGCACGGTGACATCCTGATTGGGAAACTCCTCGCGCGCGATTTCCGAAGCCGAGTAAACCGACGCCCCGGATTCATCGACCATCTCGATTGTTATGTGACCGGGCAGGTCCAGTTCGCGCACGAATGTTTCGGTTTCCCGACCCGCCGTGCCGTTGCCGACGGCGATAACGTTGATGCGGAACTTGTCGCACAGGGCTTTAATTTCGCTTGCCGCGTTACGGCGCTCGGCCTCTGATTTGTGCGGGAAGATAGTCGTGTGATGTTCCAGTTTACCCTGACGGTCGAGACAAACGACCTTGCAACCGGTGCGAAAACCCGGATCGATAGCCAGCACCCGGCGACGTCCCAGCGGAGGATGCATGAGCAGTTCTCGCAGATTGTCACAGAAAACCCGGATAGCTTCGGTATCGGCCTGTGTTTTGGTTTCGGAGCGCACTTCGGTTTCCATGGCCGGGGCAAGAAGTCGCTTGTAGCTGTCATGAACCGCCTGACGGACCTGTTCCGAGGCTGCGTTGTGACTCATTACGAAAATCTTCTCCAGAACAGCCAGAGCGTCTTCGACGGGCGGCTCTATCTTCAATGAAAGAATCAACTCCGCCTCGCCTCGCCGCATAGCCAAAAGGCGGTGCGAAGGGATTCTGTTTAGTGGCTCTTCCCAGTCGAAATAATCGGAATACTTGGATCCTTCGTCCTCTTTACCGGGGATAACCCGGGAGCGAATAGACGCTCGGGTGGCGAAAAGCTCGCGAATCTGCCGCCGGGCGTCACCGTCCTCGTTGACCCATTCGGCGATTATGTCCCGTGCTCCGCTAAGAGCGTCATCAATCGTAGCGACTTCTTTTTCGGGGTTGACAAAGGCCTTGGCTTCAAGCAGAGGATCGATGTTATCCTGGGCGAAGATAACCTCGGCCAGCGGTTCCAGCCCCCGATCCCGAGCGATAGTGGCCCGGGTGCGGCGTTTTGGCCGGAAGGGGAGATAAATATCTTCCAGTTCCGCCATAGTCGTGGCGGCGGCGATTTTTTCGCCCAGCTCATCCGTTAGTAAGTCGCGTTCTTGTAACGAGTTAAGGATGACCTCGCGACGCTTGTCCAGCTCCCGGAGTTGCTTGATGCGGTCCCGTATGGCCGTGATCTGTACCTCGTCAAGACTCCCGGTAGCCTCTTTGCGATAGCGAGCGATGAACGGTACCGTGGCGTCATCATCCAGCAGGACCAGTGTGGCCTGTACCTGCTTGCGGTTCAGTTTGAGTTCGTCTGCGATTGCGGCGATGTGAGTAGCCTCTGACATCTGTCCCTCTTTTGTCGTTCGGATCCGCGGCCAATGCTATAGCTAATATATCACGAGTGGTCCGAATGGCAAGGGGGATGACATCCCCGCTCATGATAACAAAAAGAGAGGAGCCTTTTGACTCCTCTCCTTCCGTTAATGTATCCCTGAGATCCGAATGGGATTCGGATATGATCAGAATTCAATGAGCGTGTTAAGAAACACCTCGGTCTCCGAGTCCACCCCTTCAGCCTGATAACTCGTCGAGCGGACGTTAAGCGAGGCCTTGAATCCCTTGACCGGTGCGCATTCGACCCCGGCGATAATCAGTGTGTTGCCGTCGTCGTCGGTGTCGGTGTCAGGATCGGACAGGTCTACCCGGCCGAACAGATCGAGAGTCCTGAGCGCGGTGACCGACGGCAGGAGTTCATCCAGATACACGGTGCCGAAGAACGACATCGCACTCTGCTTGAGATCATCGACGCCGTCGCCCTGGCCGAGAGTGTTGAAGTTGATGTCAACACCCAGATTGGCGGTGTGTTTGTAAGCGAACAAGCCACCGAAAGACAGCAGCATTCTCGTATAATCCGAGGCTTTGTATTCAATCGTATCCAGCACGCTTTCGACTTCTTCGATGTAAGTGCCGATACGACGATTCTGAACACCGTAATAGATCTGACCGAGAAGGGTAACTTCGGCGAAATCGGGGTTGTTATAGAGCGGCTTGAACATCACTACGCCGTTGAAATCCTTCTGCTTGTTTATCTCCTCAAGGTCCGAGTAAGATGTTCCGTTGTACACGGCCGCAATGATAGTCCCCAGTTTTCCCTCTTCACCCAGTTTGGCGTGAATCGAAGCACCGAGATCGGACGTTGTGAGGAAACCGGCCAGGTCGCCGACCACTTTGTTGATATAGCGACGTCCCCATGCCTTCTGTTGGTAGTCAAGATACATCGTGGGCTGCAAACCGAACCGAACCATGCCCTTGCCCTTCGTAAAAGCCGGAGACCAATCGAAGTAACCGTACTTGACAATGACATTGTATCGTTCGTTGTCATCGAAATCGGTGGTGCGAAGGTCGGTGGTGATTCGGGCGCTGGTATAATCGGACAGTTTCGACTTGACCGTGATGTAAGTACGTCCCAGTTCGAATGCGTTGGCATCGTTGGCATCTTCCGATGTATCCCAATACCAGTGGGCAAACACCGTTCCGTGGACAGTCGTTTCCGCTGCGGTTACCGAGGCAACACTGCCCAGCAGCATCAACACCATGACTGCAATAAGAGTTTTTTTCATAGTTGTACCTTCCTTGATTTGTGCTTCTTGTTAATATCCATGTTTATTGTGTCCTTGCCCGCAATTCTCACCGAAAGAACGATAGTACCTGTCCCTCGGCGAGAGCAAGTATAAAATTGGGTTGCACCGGCCATATGTTACACCGATCTTGAACTTGAAAATCGGTCTCGTTCGTTCGACCCGTTATATTTGTTGCGATGCCGGGTGGTACGGCGGTCGCCATATCGGAGAAAACAATGCCCGTTTCGACAGTTCTGCTTGATGCCGGGGGTGTTATTGTCGATGAGTCACCCCAGGAAGCCCGACATGCCGAGATTGTATCACGGCTTCTTTCGGATTGTGTGCCGGGATACTCTCAGCGAACGTATTGGCAGGACATGGAAGAGGCTGTTGCTTCGTATTGTCCCAGTGTCTATCAGTTCATTCTGTGGAAACATTTGAAACCCGATCGCGAGGTGTTCGAACGGCTCAGGGGTCGGCATCGCGAATTGTATCTGGCCACTTGTCCGCCGCTGGTGCCGCACGCCGATCTTGAGCCGGAGTTGCGAGTTATCAGCCAACGGTTCAAAATCGGTATTGCCGGGCAGTACGGGGGGGAGCTTCTGGATACACTCGGTCAATATTCACTTCTGGATTTCTTTTCGTGGCGGTTGACTCAGGATGATTTTGATCTGACCAAGCCGGACCCGCGCTATTTCGAACAAATCATCGGGGCTATGGGCATTGAGGCCGGTGAATGTATCATGGTCGGTGATCGTATCGACAAGGATATTATTCCCGCCCGCCAATTGGGTATGCGGACTATTCTGGTGCGAATGGGCATTCACAAACACCAGCAGCCGAGGATACCGGCAGAAGCCGCCGATCTGGAACTGGACGGTATCAAAGGTCTGGCCGATGCTGTCCGGCGCATAGCAGGAACCACCGGGTAGTATTTCATTATGCGATGATATAAACGTGGAGGTAAGATCGGATGGAGAAGCCGAGGCCGTACGTCTACGACAATTTCGAACGTCGCACCTGTCATCGGGATACGGAAAAACTGATCTGCGTGGCTCGGTTGGCCGAACAATTTTAGCCGGACATGCTTATGCCGTGAGTGAAAGAAGAGCGGCCTCGAAAATTCAGCAGGTCAGGGCGGCCAGGATGATCGAGTTGAAACGGGCTTCTTCGTTGTCGGGACGGAAGTTGATTGTAAGTGGTGCGCAGCCGCCGACTACCACGCTGCCGCTTTGGCTTTGCCCGTAGAGAGCCATTGCATTGTACACGCCGTTGGCGACTTCGATAGTTGATGTGACCATGCCATCGGCCTGACCGGCCACTTCCGATTGTGTTATGCCCTTGGAATGAGCGGCGAACATATCGATAGCGACATCAAAGGAGAGCGGACCGTCGACGCGGGCCCCCTTGATCTGTTTTCGCTCGGCCATTTTGGCCAGCACCGCGGCGTCCACGGTGGCTGCCATCTGAGGATAGACCACTTCCACCGCCCCTATGACGGCTATGCGGGGGTTGGGCACGCCGATACGCTCCGAGACGAAGACCAGGTTGCCGATCAGGTTGATCTTGGTCTTCAGGTCCGGTTGAACCACGACAGCACCGTCGGTCAGCAACAACAGCTTGGGATACTTGCGGGGTTTGAGCACGGCCACGTGGGAGATTGTCCTGCCGCGCAGTCGGAAGCCACAATCTTCGGTGAACAATATGTGCAGCATGCGCAACGCGGCCATGTGGCCCTGGACGATGAAGTCAGCTTCTTTGGATTTGACCATACCGGCCGCTTCGATCACGGCCGCGTCGTTGTCCGGTTTGTTTACGACGGTGAAGTTGTCCACGGCGATACCGAGTTCGTCGGCCTGACGTAAAAGAAGCTCTCTGTCGGCTACGAAAATCGGAGCAATGATCTTCTCCGAGGCGGCGTGAGCGATGGCCTGCATGGTTGTGGGGTCGGGCGTCGGAGCGATTACGGCCTGTGGCGTTTTTCTCCGCGCTTTGTCCCGAGCCCGCTGCACTATGGCTTCGTAAGTGTGTACTTCAGGAATGTCGATTTCCGGTAACACGACTAACTCTCCCAAGTGTTGTTCCGTGCATAATAGTCGGCGATCACACACGCCAGTGCGAGCGAGGCCTTCTTGTTTTTTACCGTATCGGTGCGTGAAACCAATGACACCGGCACACGTGCTCCCACGATGACCCCCGCAAAAACGGCATCGGCAAACTGGACCAAGGATTTGGCGATGATATTGGCTTCCTCGATTGAATCGACCAGGTATATGTCCGCATCCCCGACGACCTGACCGACGTTGCTGCATCTTTCGGCGACTTTTCTCGAAGCGGCGAGATCAAGCGAGAGTGGTCCCTGAATGATCACGTCCTTGAGGCGCTCCCGAGCTGCAGGTATTACGGTGTCGATATCCGAGACGGTGTGAGGCACTTTTATCGACGGTTTATCGGCCGCGGCCGACACGGCTACTTTGACCGGTGACAGTCCCAGAGCGCGACCGACCAATACGGCGTTTTCCAATATCTGATATTTCTGGTCGGAATCCGGTTTGACGACCATGCCACCGTCGGTGAAATTCAGCATCTTGCTGCGGCCGGGAATGTCGAGCACGGCGCAGTGTGACAACGTATCGGTGCCGCGCAGGCCGTATTTTTTGTCGAGAATTACTTTTAACAGGGCTGAAGTGGGCAGGAAACCTTTCATGATAGCGTCGGCCTTGCGGTCAACCACGAGCCCCGCGGCCGCGTGGGCGGCTTTGATCGGGTCCGGCTCATCGATAAGAGACAGAGCCGAAATGTCGAGGTTGTTTTCCCCAGCCAATTGCTCGATTTTCGCCCGGTCGCCGACCAGAATGCCGTTAATGAAACCGTCGTTGTGCGCCTGGGAAACGGCACCGATGACGTCGATATCCTGGGCCGCCGCCACCGCCACGGTTTTTCTGCGTCCTTCTTTAGCGATGTCTACGGCGCGTTCGATTAACTGGTCGGACGAATGGATGGGCTTCTTGTGCATGAGCGGTTCCACGAGAAGTCCTTCAGTATGGTTTCAATGATTCTTCGCCGCTAATGAAACGCCGCCCCGCCGCCGCCAGAGCTTCCATTTCGAATTCCCCGGCAACCACCGTCACTTCTTTTATAAATGATACCCGTGTGGTGATCTCATCGGCAAGGCGTTGAGAATTGGCCATGCCGCCGGTGAGTATGATAGTTTCAAAATCACCTTTCAGAACAGTGGCCGCGGCCCCGATTTCTTTGGCAATCTGGTACGCCATGGCGTTGAAATACAACAGCGCCTTATCATCGCCCCGGTCGATCATTTTCTCGATCTCACGGAGGTCCGAAGAACCGAGGTATGCTATCAGGCCGGATTTATGAACCAGCTTGTTGAGCATTTCCTTTTCGGTGTATTTGCCCGAATAGCATAATCTCGCCAGGTCGCCGACAGGCAGGGCTCCGGTCCGCTCGGGAGTGAATGGTCCCATGCCCAGGAGAGCGTCGTTGGCGTCGATGAACCGTCCTTTCTCGATAGCGGCCACTGACACACCGCCGCCCATGTGAACCGCAACGAAATTCAGCTCGTCGAGTTTCCTGCCCCGCTTAATGGCCTCGCGCCGACAGACTTCTTTTATATTCAGGGCATGTACCCGGCACTTGCGCTCTATCTCCGGAACTCCGCTGACCCGGGCGATGGCGGTGAAGTTGTCCACGGTAACGGGATCGGATATCATCGAAGGGACCCCGTAACGCTCTCCGAGATGACGGGCGATTATCGCCCCAAGGTTGGAAGCGTGATTAGAGTACCTGGAGGTCCGAAGGTCTTCCAGCATAAGAGCGGTGATTTCGTAGGAGCCACCTTCGAGCGGTCGGAGCGGAGCTCCCCGTCCGACTACCAGTTTCATTTCCTGTCGGTCGAATTGCAGAGAATCGATCCAGGTATCAATTGCTTCCATGCGATACGCAAACTGATCAATTACCAGGTCGAAGGTTCGCAGCTTGTCTGTGTCGTGGCGTATTTGTTTTTCGGCTATCCGTTTATCGCCGTCGAACAGGGCCAGCTTGGTTGAAGTTGACCCCGGATTGATTGTCAGTATTAACTCGGCCATAGATCAGTCTCTCAAGCACTCGTGGCCGTCAGCTTGATTTCACGGCCGCGTTCAAAAGCTTTCAGGTTAATGTCGACGAATTTGGCTTTTATTCTGGACTTCATCACCTCGAACCATTGTTCCTGTTCGAACGGCAGGAAGTTGGAAAGTGTGCCGAGGAGAATCGTATTGACCAGGCGCGGATTGCCCAGCTCGCGGGCTATGGCATCAGCGTCGACGGGAATGACCTTTTCCGCCTTTTTGCGCAACTGCTCCATAGCATCTTCGGGATAGGTGTATTGCTTTGAAGACGTCACGATAGCCGGTACGATCTCGGTGCGAGAGATGATTGCCACGCCGTCTTTATGCATCCAGTCGATGGCCCGCAGGCCTTCGGCTTGCTCGAATGACATGATAAAATCCGCCTGTCCTCGCTGTATCGTGGGCGCATAAACCCTGGAACCGATCTTGACGTGTGATGATACGACGCCACCGCGTTGCGACATGCCGTGAATTTCCGATTTCTTCACGTCAAAGCCGGCCTTCATAGCGACTTCGGAGATGATCTCCGAGGCCAGGAGTACGCCTTGTCCGCCGACTCCCACTATCAGTATGTCGAATTTGTTATCTTGCATGGTAAATCACCTACTCTTTTACGTACTGGCTCTTGAGTACAATTGCTTCGACCGGGCAAATCTGTGAACACAGGGTGCAGCCGGTGCACATGGTCTCATCGATAATTGCCTTGGCGTGGCCCTTTTCGTTGGTCTCGTGTGAGGCTGCAATGGCCGGGCAGGATATGCGGAAGCAAGCCCCACAGGCGATGCAGAGTTCCGGATCGACCACATAGGGTTCGTCCATGATGCGTTTGGGCATCAGCACGCACGGCCGCGAGGTTACGATAACCGAAGGACCGGGGTTGCCGATCTCTTCCTGAATCGCTTTAATCGTCGCTTCGTAGTCGTAGGGATCGATATTTCGGTAGTTCTTGATACCGATGGCCGTTACCAGCTTTTCTATGTTAACGACACCGGCGTCGTCGCCCATGAGTGTCTTGCCGGTGGCCGGGTGCTGTTGTCCGCCGGTCATGGCCGTAGCGCGGTTATCCAGAATGATAACCGTCACGTTACTCTTGTTGTACACGGCGTCAACCAGACCCGTAATACCGGAATGGAAGAACGTACTGTCTCCGATTACGGCCACAACGCCTTTTTCCGAACCCTGTACTTTTTCCATACCTATGGCGTTGCCTATTGACGCGCCCATGCAAATGCAGGAGTCCAGGGCGTTCAACGGTTCCAGAACACCGAGCGTATAGCAGCCGATATCACCGGTGACGGCGACCTTGAGTTTTTTCAGGGCCATGAACACACCCCTGTGCGGACAGCCGGGGCAGAGGACCGGCGGGCGAGGGAACATTTGTTCGACGGGGGGAATCTCCGTAGCTTTGATGGTCGAGAGTACCCCGGCTTCCTTGAGACCGGCTTCCACGCGCTGCGGTGAGTATTCGCCGAGATTGCCGAAGTATTTTTTGCCCTCCACTTCGATCCCGGCGGCCCGAATCATATCCTCGTAGAACGGTTCGAGTTCCTCGACCACGATCACTTTCTTGTGTTTCTTGACAAAAGCCTCGATTTTCCTGAGCGGAAGCGGAAAACCGAGACCTATCTTAAGGTAATCAAAATCCGGGGCGACTTCCTTGGCATACTGGTACGATACTCCCCCGGTGATGATTCCGATGTCCGATCCGTTTTCTTCCAGCACGTTCAGCGGAGTTTCTTCGGCCAGTTTTTTTAATTTTTCCAGACGTTCGTTGACAACCACGTGCCGACCGCGTGCGTATCCGGGTATCATCACGTACTTGCGCGGATCCCTGGCGAATTTTCTTTGCGGCGGTTCCACCGGTTCGTCCGTGTTAACCACGCCCTTGGAATGTGAGATACGGGTTTCCATGTGAAGCATGACCGGCGTATCGTATTCCTCGGACATCTTGTAGGCTTCCAGAAGCATGTCACGGCATTCCTGGCTGTCGGCAGGGGAGAGGAAAGGGACGTTGGCGAATTTGGCGAATATCCGGTTGTCCTGTTCGTTCTGTGACGAGTGCATCTCCGGATCGTCGGCCGAAACCACCACCAGGCCGCCGTTGACGCCGGTATAGGCGAAAGTCATAAAGGGGTCGGCCGCAACATTCAGACCGACATGTTTCATCGTAATCAGAGCGCGAGATCCACCGAGGGAGGCCCCGATGCCAACCTCGAAAGCGACTTTTTCGTTCGGTGACCACTGGGCATAAACGGAGGGATAGCGTGCGGCGACGGTCTCCAGTATTTCAGTGGAAGGTGTCCCGGGATAGCCGACAGCCATTTCAACGCCGGCTTCCAGTGTTCCTCGCGCCACCGCTTCGTTTCCTGAGAGTAATTCTTTCATGTTAACTCACAACGTGTTAAAACATAGTCCAAGTATCTTTTTGATACACCTCAAAGGAGGTGCAGGTTATTTATCGTATATAACCATCTGTCGCCGTCGCGGCAACCCGTTTTTTGGCGGACTTTTTTTACGATGTTAGTCGGATTGATGGCCGTCGGTTCGATGAGCTGTTCCGGGAAAGGTGGTATAAGTTCTCCCGGACGCGTTTCAACCTGCTCCCGCCGATTGACCGGCCAGCCAGCCGGTCGAAAAAGCGGCCTGAAGATTGTAACCGCCGGTGTCGCCGTCAATATCCAGAACTTCCCCCGCGAAATACAGGTCTCGAACGAGGCGCGACTGCATCGTGCGCGGATCGACTTCTTTAAGCGATACGCCCCCGGCCGTAATGATGGCTTCGTCGAAAGATCGGTGTGAAATTACGTTGAGACGGAAATCCTTCAGCCATTGCCGCAATTGTCGACGCTCGCTCGCTGTTATCTGACTGGCGGTTTGGTCGGGGGTTATGCCGATCAAATCGAGACATACGGGAATCAGTTTGCTTGGCAGCAGGTCTTTAAGAAGGGTATGAAATTGACGACTTCCGTGAGTGCTGAAATCGCGAAGAAGCCGGGCGTCGAGTTTCTCTTCATTCAGGGCCGGTTTGAGATCGAGCGATACCGCCACCGGCAATCCCGAACGCAGGGCATCAACCATGACACGACTCAGCGTGAGGATGATCGGGCCGGAGAGACCGAAATGCGTGAAGAGCATTTCACCGAAAGCCTCGGCCTTTTTTCTGCCGTCGATTATAATCCGGGCGGTGACATTGCGCAGGCTGAGTCCCTGCAATCGAGCTGCGATATCCCCTTCGGTATTGACCGGGACCAGAGCCGGACGGATCGGAACCACGGAGTGGCCGACTTCATGTGCCATGCGGTAGCCGTCGCCGGTCGATCCCGTGGCCGGATACGATGCGCCTCCGGTGGCAACTATTACCGCATCGGCCGGCAGGAAGGCCCCGGTTGTATCGGTTACACCGCGTATCCGGTTTTCTTCGACGACGAGTTTCCCGACACCTCGGCCTGTTTTGATCCGGACACCTTCGGCACGTACCCATTGCATGAGTGTTTCGGTTACGTCCTCGGCGCGTTCGCTGGCGGGAAAAACCCGACCGCCTCTTTCGGTAATGGTTTCCAGTCCTAATTCCCCCAGAAAAGATACCAGGTCATGACTGAAGAAATGTGTTAGGGCCTGGCGGAGGAATTTGCCGTTGTCCCCGAAATGACCGATGAATTCGGTCAGAGGTGCAACATTGGTAAGGTTGCAACGACCTTTTCCGGTGATGGTAAGCTTGCGGGCAGGCCGGTTTGTTTTCTCCAGCAGGATAACTTCACCGCCTGCCCGGACAGCACTTCCCGCAGCCATCAGACCGGCCGCCCCGGCGCCGACCACGATCACCGAGCGAGTGGTCATTACCACCAGACCTGGCGGTTGTTGTCCAGCGTGAAAATCCGCTCTTCCTGGTCACCGTCGACCGCTACCAGCCAGTATAGGCCGCCGACCGGTATGTTTTCGAATTTGAGGTGTCCGTTCTTGACCACGGCTTTGCCAATCGGGCACCAACTGTCGTTCCAGTACGACAATTCGTATTCCACGCTATCGGTGAGCAATACTTCTTTCACTCCGTCGGTGGAGCTGGCCTGTTCCGGCTGGGTGATGGAAGTCAGACGCCCCGATGTCGTGTTGGTCGTATCCGCGCGGAGGGGGTGTGTCTGACCGTCGCCATCGAGTATGAACGGTGCACCCCAGGGGACGATTTCCTCGTTCAGGTACAGGGCCGGAAGGTACGCGATATCCGGACCCATATCACTGAAAACGGCCCGGTTGTCTTTGATTCTGCCCCAGTGGATGGCCCGCCACTTACCCGAATTGAAAACGCACAGGTAAGCTATGTTGACCGAATCGGGAACCGGCTTATCGAATTCAACCGTCACGTCGCGGGCGTCGACATAATCCGCGGTTACGTCCCGGTAGCTTTTCCCGGACAGCCAGGCCGGTGTCTTCTCCTGTTTGTTGTCCTGAAAAGCGAGGTTTTCTTTTTGTTTTCCGAACATTTTGCGATAGGCTTTGGCCATCTTGTATCGCAGTTGATACTCGCCGGGGTTGGCCTCCGCCCCCATGAAAGGTACGGCTTTATCTTCGGGGGTGATGATAGCATTCCAGGCGTGGTTGTTACCGGCGTTGGCCCAATGAGGCGTGTAGTCGCTTGTCACCGCCAGACCGTTGGCCCGCAGGGCATAGATGGTCAGGTTGGTCATGTCCTCGCAACGTCCCATGTGGGTCTTCATCATTTCCGACGCGCCCTGGTCGGTCGGGTGGAAATAATACCGGCGGTCGAATTTGAACCACGAGCGCACGTCATTGTTGATCAGCCGCGCCGCCTCCATGGGATCAAGAGAGTCGACCATACTATCGACGATTCCGTTATATTTATCCCAGAAGATGCTTCGCCATGATTCCAGCGGTTCGTTGCTTCCCCGGTAAGGGAGAACATAGTCGCAGAAACATTCGAAAGAGGTCTGCCGTGCCCAGGGTCTCTCGCGCCAGGCTCGAAAAGCGTAGTCGATCTGCTCTATCAGGTAATCTGCCGTGATGCTGTCCAAGTCGTTCACTCTGACCTTGCGTTCGAAATCGATTTCGCCGTACTGTTTTTCCAGACTGTCCACGGCGGCCAGTAGCGAGTCGAAATCGGGATAGTCAAGGATGTTGAACGGTAACTCCTGGCCGCTGCTGTCCTGTAAAGCGTAGGTAACGTAGCAGTGGTCTTCCATGTTGCCGATCAGGTAAAAGGCCGCCTTGAGTTTCAGCGTATCGCCTTGTGAGACGTAATGAGTAAGGACTTTTTTAAGCTCCTTGCGGTTACCCCCGGCCTTCTTGAGTGCGGCCGCTACGTCCGGCGGATAATCCGATGTCGGAGAACAGTTCCACCCGAAGATTGCGAGTGCGGCCAGCGCCAGGAGAATTACGGTCACTCTGATAGATGTCATTATCGCCTCCCAAGTCATCAGTGTTATGTCGGATACTAACCCTTCGGACGCTCGGAGTCAACGTCATTTGAACAAGGCTCTTTCCCGTCGGGGGATTGTTGCGTAAGTTGACGGTATATAAATCTTCGCGTTAGTCCGTGGAAGGCCCGGTCATGTGCCAGTATTGTTTCAACCGCTATCGGCAGATAAATCCCGATTGGGACGAATCTTCCCGCCGTGTTTTCCGGGCCGGTGATGTGCTTGAACTGCATCGCTCCTTGCCCGAATATGCGCCGACTCCACTGATATCATTGCCGTCACTGGCCGACCGTCTCGGGATCGGGTGCCTGTTGGTCAAGGACGAAAGTCATCGTTTCGGTCTGAAGGCGTTCAAGGCGCTGGGGGCGTCGTATGCTGTTTATCGCTTTGTTCGGGCGTTCCGGGGCAAAGAGCTGCCGGCGGCCACATTATTTTACAGCGGGGGTGACACCCTGTCCGAAAATGAACTGACGTTCTGTACCGCTACCGACGGTAACCATGGTCGAGGTGTTGCCTGGATTGCTCGAAAGCTAAAGCAGCGCGCCGTTATTTATATGCCCGCCGGTTCAGTCCCGGACCGCGTTGAGAGCATCCGAGCCGAAGGCGCCAGAGTGGTGATAGCCGACGGCGATTATGACCGAGCCGTGGCCTTGGCGGCGGCTGAGGCGGGGAAGAACGGTTGGCAAATTATTTCGGATACTTCATGGCCGGGATATGAAAAAATCCCTCGTTGGATCATGGCCGGTTATACGACTTTGTTTCGGGAGATTGACGATATCGCATCGCTTTGTTCGGATATTGACGTCGTTTTTGTCCCGGGCGGGGTGGGGGCATTGGCTGCCGCCGCTTCATGGTATTACAATTCTTTCGGTCGGTCCCATCGCGTGAAACTTGTGTCAGTTGAACCGACCGAAGCGGCTTGTCTGCTGGAATCCGCTCGTTCGGTCGACGGACAGCCACATGTTTTTCATGGCCGTCTGGACTCCATCATGGCCGGGCTCAATTGCGGAACGCCCTCGCCGGTGGCCTGGCCTCTGATCAGAGCGGGTTTTGATTTTTTTGTGAGTATCTCCGATGATTTCTGTCGTCAGGCGATTCGGGCTTACTATTATCCCGGGGGGGATGATCCCCGCATCGTGTCGGGTGAATCCGGGGCGGCCGGTTTGGGGGCGTTGTTGGCGCTGTGCGAACTACCCCGTCTGCGGGAAGCTCGTGAGCAACTTGGACTTGGCCGTGATTCAACCGTTCTTCTGTTGAATACGGAAGGCGATACCGACCCGACGAGCTTCAAAAACATCATAAAACTCCGCACCTGACCCGAGAGAACTTGATTCCCCGCGGGGGTGTGAAAAAAGCGTTAAGCCGCACCCGGCACGGGTTTTTGGCTTGATTTGTAAGTAGACTTCGGGTATATTGGCGATAATTCAGTGAGCACACCCGGATTCCCGGGCTGGATTACATGTGTAAAATGCAACTTGGACTGTAGGTTAACCGCCGACCGGTGGTGGTATCTGTTTTGATTTCTGCGGATTGGTCGGTGGCAGGTTTGCTGGCGGTAATGGACGAATCGGGTAATTCACAATCGGATTGTGTTAATCCGTTCAATTCAGACCATATACGTCATACATGCGGCCCATCTCCGTTCGCGGTGACGAGGGTGGGGTAACCAACACATATCAATTCGGAGGGGAGTATGAAGAAACGCCAAAGTACCAAACACACCTTGCCTATTGCCATCATCAGTACTCTTGTTCTGGGTCTGGTTATGTCATTGATCGTCGGTTCCGCACTCGGGATGGAGGTCGAGACCCGAGACCAGGGCGACACGAATCGGTCTGTTACAGAAGCGAGACCGGTATCCGTGAAAGTATGCGGTACTCCGATGCTCGGATGGCCGGAAGATTTCGTATACGAACCGGCTGAGACGAAAATACTGGCCGATCCCCCGGGAAATTTGGATGACCAGTGGCTGTACAATTTTGACACCGACACGTATTACCAGGCCGATTTCGACCGGCTGTTTATGACGGATCACTTTGCAGTGTATCTTGAGGATGGTGAGAGTTTCAGTGAAACTCGACAGAATCGATTGCGGGAGGCCCTCGGGTTGATCTACCAGGTGGAAGTTTCAGGGCCAAACAATCTTGGTACACCACCCGATCATGACGGATACGAGAGAGTACTTATTTTCCTCGCGGACTTGCAAGGTTCGGTGTTGGGCTATTTCAATCCAATCGATCAAAGCTCAAGCGATCCCAACAGCAATGACATAGACGTCGTGTATGTGAACGTTACGGCCGACGATGATGATGTGAAGAGCACGACGGCTCATGAGTTCTGTCATATGCTCGAAGTAACCGAAGATCCTGACGACGATCTTTGGGTAAAGGAAGGCATCGCGCAGTATGCCGAGTTTCTGGTGTTCGGCGATGACTTCGGGCATGATAAGGTTCCCTATTTTGAATCGCATCCGGATGTTAATCTTACCTGGACAGCATACTCTGCCGATCTTACGGCCAATCTGCGACTGTATGGGTGCACTTTCACTTTCTTTTTGTATATACATGAGAAATATGGTGGCCAAGCCACGGTAGCGGCGATTTTCCACGAAAACAGTAACGGCATTGGCGGGATCAACCAGGCTCTTTCGGACATTGGGCAGAGCGCGAATTTCGAAACTGTCTTCGATAACTGGACTGTTGCCAACTACCTCGACGATGACAATATCAATTCGCTGTATCAATACGATCACATTGATATCGAGGTCGAGCCGGAATACTCCGAGACACTGATCCCGGTCGGGGGCTCGCCGGTCATAATCGGGGGAGGCACCACCGCTCCGTCGCCGGTTGAAAACGCCTGGGCGGCAAACTACGTTCGGACATCCTATTTAAGTTCCGGATTTACTCTGGAGTCCGAGGTGTGGGTTGATCCGAACAGCGACTCCACGGTGATACTGCTGCACGATAATGACCTGTGGCGTATCAATACAGCTTCCGGTAATCCGCGCGTGGGCGGACGCCACACGTACATCAGCGGTCTTATGGATAACTGTACTTTTGTCATTCGTCGTAAAGGGCAAGCTACGGCCAATGGGCAATACACGATATCAGTTGTGAAACGCTCCGAAGAACCGTCTGCGAATTTCCCCAACAATATTAATCCGAAAACGGCTTCCGTAGGCGACCACATATCTATTACGGCCGATGTGCAAAACCCGTCGTCGTCCAATCTTTTCTATCCGTTCCTGGTTGTTAAGATATTGACATCGGCGAATGAACTGGTAGAACGGACAGTTACACCTCTGGTGGCTGGTGATATCGATTTCGGTGCCCTTCAGGGAGGCAAACTGGATGCTTCAGCGACTCGTACTTTTACCGCCGATTATATACTTAGTCAAAGTTCCCTGGCTCACGATTATGTCGCAGGAATCTACAAGTATCGGGCGGAACTATGGTACAACGGTTATCCGGGTCTGGTCGGTGCGCAGTTGTTGACCGGTCCGCTGACTTTTGATTTGCTCATTTCCGGTGACATCGCCATGATGGATTTTGAGGACGGGGTCGACGGTCACGTTATCGCCAGCACTATCCCCGGTATGCAATTCATCACCACCGCCGGGTACGACTGGGTCTACGGCGACATTCGAACCGGGAATTACAACGTCTATCCGTACGGTACCGGGGCCTATTACTGCCACGGGAATTTCTTCGCCTGGCTCGGTGTCAACCAGGGTTGGGGCCGCATCAACTTCACCGGTGCCACGACCAAGTCGATCAGTATTCTTTACAGCAGCTACAATAATCACCACATCGAGGCCTACGATGCTTCCGACAACCTGATCGACTCCGATCAGGGGCCGGGCAATCTCTGGACCAACACCATGAACTCGATGACTGTCTCCGGTGACAACATCGCTTACGTGCTCATTCACGATGAGGGTAATTACTGGCTGATTGATGACCTGGTCGTGGTCGATTTGCTCAGAGAAACAGCCGCTATGCTGCCGGAGGAGTATGGACCTATTCTTGAGGATCTCCGCACCATAAATCCCGGCGGTACGGCGTCTTTCGCCTTGCAGATAGAAGAGATAGCCCACGACTTGGAGATTCTGCTCAACTGGGGTGGCAGCGAGCTGTATCTGGCTCTTTACGACCCCTTCGGCAATCTCTACGGTGAGTGGCAGACGACCAGCCCACCCATGCATGTTTCCATCCCGGCTGCCATGCCCGGTGAATGGGAAATAGTCGTGGCGGCGGTCGATGTTCCTTCCGGAGATTATCCCTATGCGCTGGTGGTCGGGGCCAAGGGTATCGAGACCTCGGCTCTTTCGGGCTACGTGGTGGTCGATGGCCCGCATAATCTTGTCAACGCCGATTTCGCCAGCTTGACCGGCGCCCGGGGCGTACGTATCGACGTCATTGACGATATGGGTCAGCCCTTTGCCACGACTTTCACCGATGAGTATGGCTATTATTCGGTACAGCCTCTGAGCAAGGGTGAGTACGACGTAAAGATGAAAGTGCCGACCGGGTTCACGGCCTATACCGACACCGTCACTCACGTGGTGGCCAATGGCCTGCCCGTTGAAGCCCATTTTGGTCTTTCGGATGAATCTCTCCAGCGGGCGCGTGATCTGGCCTGGTGGCGAACCCAATTAATGGCGATCCAAGGCGGGGCGTCGATTCCGGGGGGACTGGCCGGGGCTGATATCGACGAGTATGGCCAGACCATTTTCGAGTGTTTCTGCAATCGCGGAGACGAGCACGCCATCGGTATTAGCGACGTGACCTATGTCGGTGATTCACCCCGTGCTCTGAAGTGCATCAATGTTTTCTCGACGCTGATAGACGGTAATCCTCGTCCCGGTATTGAAGTCACTATGCCTGAGGTCAGCACCGAACTTAAATCGCAACGGGGTCTCCTGACCGCTATGCTCAATATCGCCGCCGGCTATCTCAGCCAGCTTACCGAAGTCAGCGCCGATGGTGCTACCGTCAGTCAGGCCATCACGTACTTCTCGCGTTTGCACCGGAGCGGTGATTACTCCCAATGCGAGAACGTTCTTAAAATTTCGCGGAATGAACTCATAGCCGCGGGGGTTATCCCGCTCGAAACACCCAACGTGTTGTTCAAGTCGGAGGATATCGAGGAACTCGCGGCCGAACTGCTCCCGGATCGTTTCGCGCTTGAACAGAACTATCCCAACCCGTTCAACCCGGTTACCGATATTCAATTCAGCCTGCCGGAGCCGGCGAACGTCCGTCTGGATGTGTTTAACGTGCTGGGGCAGAAAGTCGCCACGTTACTGGATGAGAATCTTCCGGCCGGCTACCACCGTGTCGAGTGGGATGCCGGTTCTTATGCCAGTGGTGTTTATCTGTATCGAATTCAGGCGGGAACGTTCACTGATACCAGGAAAATGGTGTTGTTGAAATAAGTTTCGCGCCAATCTATAGCGGTAATGTCCGAGACCCGGTGGGGCCAACAGCTACCACCGGGTCTTGTTTTTGTCACAACGCCCCGGTTCGTTGGTATGAGCAGGACACTGTTCAATTATTGAACAGCACGGGACGTCTTTATGGCCGATATAATAAGCAGACACGTTGATTGTGGCGGTCGTCGTAAAAGAGCCGTCTCCTGGCGATTCGCCGCATCAGGGGAGATATTGAGGCCTGGCAAATCACGCCGCAAGCGGTGAATGCAGAGTGGTTACTGCGTCGTGGCTCAAGGTGTTGGCTTGTTTTTTCTTCTGTCTCGGGGGCGACAACGCCGGTTCATCCGGAGCAAGCCGTGACGGCACAACGGGAATGGTGAATTAGCGTATCCTTCCGAAAAGATTTGTCTCCGTCTCGTCGGCGTTTTGAAAGGAGCTTGTCGTGTCACACCAGCGAGGATCCGGTCCTTGTACGCTTTCCACCGTCGGTATTCTGTTTGTGCTCGTAGTGGCCATTTGTCTGTCGGCTTCGCTTTGTTATGCCCAGTTGAGTGCGGACGATATTGCCGCTCTTCAGCAGAGGGCTCGCGAAGAGGGCTGGACATTCACGGTTAACAGCAATCCGGCGACGCAATATCCTCTTGAGCAGATTTGTGGTATGGTTGAGCCGCCGGATTGGCGTGGTCGTGCCCGGTTTGTTTCTATGACCACCAGTGTCGAAGATCTCCCGGCTCGATTCGACTGGCGCGATTCCACTACTCTGCCACCCTGTCGAAACCAGGGGGGCTGCGGAAGTTGCTGGGCATTTTCCACTATCGGTCCGCTCGAGTGTCTTATCAAGCTGAAGGAAGGAGTTGAAGTCGATCTCTCGGAGCAATGGCTGGTTAGTTGCAACAGCGATGGCTGGGATTGCAGCGGCGGGTGGTACGCACACGACTATCACCAGTGGAAAACCGATCCCTGTGACAGCGTCGGAGCCGTGCTCGAAGATGACTATCCTTATGCGGCGGCCGATCTGGCTTGCGAGTGTCCCGTGCCGCACCATTACTACATTGATGACTGGGCTTTCATTGCCGGGCACTGGAACACCCCCTCGATTGCGGACATGAAGCAGGCTATTGTCGAATACGGCCCTATCTCGGTGGCGGTTCGCACTAATGACGCTCTGCGGGCCTACGGCGGCGGTATCTTCAACGACTGTGAGACCGGGAGTATCAACCACGCCGTTGTCCTGGTCGGTTGGGACGACAACCAGGGTGACGACGGTGTATGGTTTATGCGTAATTCCTGGGGAACCATGTGGGGTGAGGATGGCGGATACGCGCGTATTCCCTACGGCTGTTCGAGTATCGGCTACGCCGCGGCTTACATTTATTATCAACCCATTTTCGTTACCTCTGCCGATACGCTGGGCAAGGCGCCGTTTACGGTCGAGTTCAACGCCGATGCTCCCGGGGACGTGATTGAAAGTTGCGCGTGGGATTTCGGTGATGGTTACACGGCCGGCGGACCTGTTGTCATGCACACGTATCAGCAGCCCGGTCACTACACCGTTGAGGCCACGGTTACCACTTCGCACAAAACTTTCGTTGAAACACGCGAGCGGATGATTTCGGTTTATGCCGATACCATGGTGATCGATGAAACCGTCGGCCAGGCCGGTCAGCCGGTTCGGGTAGACGTGTACGGTCGTAATTTTCTCGACCTGAAAGATATCATGATTCCCTTTACCTGGGACGGGGCGTTGAGCCTGACCTACGACTCGTTTTCGACTGCCGGGTGTCGAACCGATTATTTCGATCTGAAGTCACAGGTTAATTGGGATCCGTTCAACAATCGGGCGACGATCAGTCTCAATTGTTCGAACAACGGTACCCAGCCGTATCTTACACCCGGCTCCGGTTTGTTGGTGAGTCTTTATTTTAGTATCCCTTCGTCTGCCGGTAGTGGCTCCAGCTCGGTGCAGTTGATAAGTTACAATTCGTACCAGCCTCGTTTCAGGACTTATGACGGGGTATATCTGCCGATTGCCGGCGATGGCTCCGTGCGGATCGGCTGTTGTTTCGGTGATGTCGGAAATATCGATTGCGACGCGAGCGAAAGCGTCGATATGGGCGATCTGACCACGCTTATCGATTACCTGTTTATCAGTCTGACCCCCCTGTGCTGTGAGGACGAAGCGAATGTCGATCTGATGGGTACTGTTGATATGGGGGACCTGACGATTCTTATCGATCATCTTTTCCTGAGTCTGACACCACTCCAGCCGTGTCCGTAGGCGGCTGATCACGGAGGGTGCTTGACAGGATTAAAAGGCTGGTTATATTTGTTTTAAGATTACGGCTTAGCGTGAAATCCGGCGTAAATAGGCGGGTGTACGGCGGAAGTCCCGATTACTTCGTTTTGATTTCGTCTTTTCGAAAGGAGTTTGCTGTGTTGCATCGGCGGGGTATCAACAGAGGGGCGGGTATGGCAGTCATCGTGATTCTTGCGGCTCTTCTGACCACGGGCTCGGCCAGCGCTCAATTGTCGACGGAGGATATCGCGGCTTTGCAGCAACAAGGCAGGGAAGAAGGCTGGACGTTTGTCGTGACCAAGACTCCGGCTACCGACTATGCCCTGGAAGACCTGTGCGGTTTGGTCGAACCACCGAACTGGCAGAAATACGCCCGTTTCGATCCCTGCACGCCCAAAGACGATTTGCCGGCTCGATTCGACTGGCGCGATTCCACCACTCTGCCGTCCTGCCGAAACCAGGGAGGCTGCGGGAGTTGTTGGGCTTTTGCCACGGTCGGAGTACTCGAATGCCTGGTCAAAATAGTCGATGATTACACCGTCGATCTGTCCGAGCAGTTCCTGGTCAGTTGCAACTACGAGGGCTGGAGTTGTGACGGTGGCTGGTTTGCTCACGATTACCACGAGTGGAAAGAGGACTATTGCGACAGTGTCGGTGCCGTATACGAGTCGTCATTCCCCTATGTCGCGGCCGATGTCGATTGCGAGTGTCCTTTCCCTCATCCTTACGTTATCGATTCCTGGTCGTTTATCGGCAGTGGTGAGAAATACTGCGATGAGGAAGCCGTCAAGTATGCCATAATAACCCACGGTCCGGTTTCGGTTTCCGTACGATCCAACTGGGCCATGCAGACGTACGGCGGCGGCATATTCAACGCCTGTGAGACCGGAACGGTAAATCATTCCGTTGTGCTGGTGGGATGGGACGACAATCAGGGCGAAAATGGCGTCTGGTTCCTTCGTAATTCCTGGGGAACCGGTTGGGGAGAAGATGGCGGTTACATGCGTATCCCCTATGATTGCTCCAACATCGGTTATGCTGCCTGCTACGTTGTTTACAACGGGGTGCCGAAAATGACTTTCGACTATCCGGTCGGACGCCCCAAGGAAGTAGCTCCCGGTCAGCAGTTGAGTTTTGATGTGGTGGTGGAAGGTGTCAACGGGGGGTCACCGGTTCCGGGCACCGGTCTGGTTCATTATTCGCTCAATGGTTCCGGGTATCTGTTCGCGGCCATGGATCAAACGAGTACCAATCATTACACGGCCCAGCTTCCTCTGGTTTCGTGCGGTGAGGAACTGACCTATTACGTCAGCGTCGTGGAAGAGAGCAAGGGGCGGCTGTACGATCCGTCGCCGGCCTACGCGCTTCGTATCGTTCCCTATACTGATACCCTGATGACCATGAGTGATAATTTCGAAAGCGATAAAGGCTGGACAACCTGGGGGGATGCCGGTACCGGTCAATGGGAGCGGGGTGTGCCGGTCAACGACGACCGCGGTGACCCGCCGTCCGATTACGACGGTTCGGGGCAGTGTTTCGTTACCTGCAATCAGAGCGGTTGTGACGTGGACGAAGGCTATGCCTACCTGGTATCGCCGGTATTCGATCTGGCCGGCCGCGACGGGTTGGTCAGTTATGCGCGCTGGTACTGCAACGACTGGGGACACGATCCTCATGAAAATATGTTTCTGGTATCTTTGTCCAATGATAACGGCGGGACCTGGACAAACGTGGAGTCGGTCGGACCGATAACGGAATCGTCCGGCGGATGGGTTGAACACTCTTTCTGGGTCGGGGACTACATGACCCCGACCGATCAGATGAAGGTCCGGTTCGAGGCATCGGACCTGACACTTGGCGGAGCCGTCATCGAGGCGGCTATCGACGCGTTTACCGTTCTTGCCTACGACTGTGGTTATGACGGCGACGGCGACGGTGTGGCTAACGGCGAGGACAACTGTCCTTTTGTTTACAATCCGCTTCAGGAAGATGCTGACTCCGATGAGGTGGGGGATAGCTGCGATGTCTGTCCTCTTGATCCCGAAAACGATGTGGACAACGATGGTTTCTGCGGTGGTGTCGACAATTGCCCCGATGTGGCCAACCCCGGGCAGGAAGATTCCGATGGTGACGGTATCGGGGACGCCTGTTGCTGTGTCGGTTCCACGGGTAATGTCGATGATGACCCGCAACAGACCGTCGATATGGGTGATCTGACGGTGTTGATAGATCATCTCTTTATCTCGCTGGAGCCGGTCGACTGTCCTGCCGAAGCCAATGTCGACGCGACCGGTGGGGTTGACATGGGGGATCTCACGCGACTGATCGACCATCTTTTCATTGATCTGTCGCCGCTGCCCGAATGTCCGTAAGATTGAAAAACAGATTTGGAATCAGATAATATCGGGGAAGTCGGCTTAACAGCCGACTTCCCTTATTAGTTTTTCCCAGGATTCACACTGGCGCGTGTGGGAGTATTTGACCAGTGCCTCCTCGCGGGCGGTTTTGCCCAGCCGCGCGGCCAGTTCGGGGTTCTCAATAAGCCGCAGCAACGCGGCGGTCAGATCGTCGACGTTTTTCGGTCTGACCAGCAGGCCGTTTTCTTCGGATCGAATAATGCTCAGCGTACCGCCGTCGCTTGTCCCCACGACCGGCAGCCCGGAGGTCATGGCTTCAATCGTTACCATGCCGTAACATTCCGATTTGGAAGCTAACACGAAAATATCGAGTGCCGCGTAGGCATGGTGAACCTGGTCATCGTGCGGTCGGAAATGAACGTACTCGGAAAGACCGAGTTCCCGAACCAGTCGCTTGATTTCTTGCGCATACTCGTCGGCTTCGTCAAAAGTCTGATCGCCGACAAACAAAATATGCGCCCGATGGCCGGTGGTGTGCAGGCGGGCTAATGCCCGGATCAGAACATCCTGGCATTTCTTTGGGTCCAGCCGTCCGATCAGACCGATTATCAAAGCCTCTGTCGGAAGATTATAGCGACGGCGGGCTTCGCTCTTGTCGGGTTGACCGGCGGTAAATTTGTCCGTTTCCAGTCCGCGCGTGACCACGTGGATTTTCTCGGGCGGAATGGTCGTCTTTTCCTTTACCCGGTCGGCCAGCCACGGTACGGGCGTGGCCCAGGCGTCGAACTGACTATACAGCCACGAGTGAAAGAAATCTTTTTTTGTCCCACCGATATGCATATGCTGCGAGTAGATTAGCCGCACTTTTTTCCCGGCGAACAGACGAGCGAAAACGCCCAGGAACATATCCTGACTGCGATGAATGACGAGCAATCGCACGCCGTCATGGCGAAGCCGACGGGCCAGGCGCCAGGCATTGAGAAAATCCCCGTAACGTCGGTGGGCGTTGATCGCCTGAGCCTCAATACCCCAGACTGCGGCCTGCGTGAACATACGGGCCTCGCTGTGGGCATACAGGCGGACATCCCAGCCGCGTTCCTGCAGCCATTTGAGAAACCGCAGAACGTTCATTTCCAGTCCGCCCCACGAAGGGGATGAACAGTAAGAGGCTATTTTACAGGTCGGTTGCTCCATGCCTCGGCCAATATACGCAAACGCGGAGTTGTGCCAACCACAATCTGGGTTCTGTCGGGGAATCATGCCGGCCTTGACCGTACCGGTCCCGCGCGATATAATAGACGCACATGACAGGTGACGATTCCGACAAACCGGCGGCCGAGCGTCTCAAACGCTCCTATGAAATAGTTCCGCCCCGGGTGCGGCAGTACCTTGAGGCCGAGATACGGCACGTTCTTCAGACGATAAAATCAGGGGACAGTGTTCTGGAACTCGGCTGTGGTTACGGCCGGGTGCTGGCCCGTTTGAAATCGAAAGCCGGGTTGCTTGTCGGTATCGACAACTCGCGGGCGAGTCTCAGTCTGGCTCGTCGGACCGTCGGGGAAGCACCCAATTGCCATTTGGTCTGCACGGAGGCCGCGCAACTGGCTCTTGCCGATAACCTGTTCGATGCCGTCGTGTGCCTTCAAAACGGCATCTCCGCTTTGCATGTCGACCATCGCAATCTCATCGCCGAGAGTCTGCGCGTGGCCAAGTCCGGCGGCATCCTTATGTTCTCGACTTATTCGACCAAATTCTGGGATCAGCGTCTGGCCTGGGCTCGTCTTCGATCCGAGGCCGGTCTGCTCGGTGAGATCGACTGGGGAAAAACCGGCGATGGGAATATCGTGTGCAAAGACGGCACTATAGGGACAGCCGTTTCTCCGGAGGAATTCCGGGAGCTTGGAATATACTTCGGGATAACGCCTCGGCTTGTGGAAGTCGACGAGTCCGGCCTCTTCTGCGAATTTATTGTCCCATAATTACTTACCCACCCACACGCATTCCTCCGGGTGATCTCTCGACATGATCCGACCGGCGATGTTCTTGTGAGTTAACTGGGGGGGACGCCGTTGGCCTGCAATTGTGCTTTGCGCTCGCGGTATAGCTGCCCGATTTCTGCGCCCAGGATGAAAACGATTGCCGTGTAATACACCCAGAACGCCACCACGATCAGGAGTGAATAGGCTCCGTAGATTCGTCGCAGTGTGACGAAGTGTATGATGTAAAAACCAAAAAGTTCCTTGGCCGCATACCACAAAACAGCCGCGGAGAAGGAACTTATCAGCACGACCATGCGGGGAAGGATCCCGTGCGGGACGGCAAAATAGAGAACGAAAAAGATCAAAAAGACCAAAATAAAAGAGGCGATTTCGAAAACCAGGTTCCACAGGTAAGTACCTTCGAAACTGCGCAATAACGGGACTTTGTCGGCCAGTCCTTTCAGGACGTCAACACTGGGCAGGAGTGTCGTTGATAGCAGCACAAATATCGCCACCAGCAGAATAAGGCCAAGGTCACGTACTTTTCCCAGCAGAAACAGCTCGTCTTTCTTTAGTGAGAAGCTGACGTTCAGCACCGTGCGCATGGAGGAAAACAAGCCCGTGGAGGCAAACAGGAGACCGACCAAACCGATCAGGCCGGCCGGTGTTTTGAAAGCGGTGAATTCGCCGACCCGCGAGTTTACGATTCCCTTAATATAGGCGGCGTATTCGCTGTAAGGAATAGCGCGGTCAATGAAGGCGTCGATCTGGGAGACAATCGACGGTCGCTCCAGGATGACGCCGAGAAAGGCCAGGAGAATCAGCACCAGGGGAATGATGCAGGTAATCAGGGCGAAGGCCAACCCGCTCGCCTGCAGGAATATGTGGTGCTCATCGACCCGACGGCACAGCCCCGACACGTAGTAATACAGGGTATCCCAGAAGCGTCGTGGATTGCACCAACGCCACAGTTTTCCCAGGGTGTGCCGTATCGTGTCGCCCGGTTGTTTTTCCGTCACTGCGCTATCACCTTCCATCTGTTGCCTGTCGTCGACAACAATGTAAGGGGCGGGGCAGAACAGCACAAGCGCAGCCTTGAGGAGGCCCAAAACGACCGTTCCCTGCGTGTTTCAGCGCGGGGGTGGGTGAGTTGGCGGCTGTTGTCTGAGGTTTTTACTTACTCGTCGTCTTCTTCCGGTATGGCGTCCCACTGCGGCGCGGTTTCCAGATCGGCCAGGAGTTCGCGGGCTTGTTCGGCGTCCTTTTCAAGGACCTGGATTCCAATCGGCCGTCCGATTAATGGGTTAAGGCTTGCCGAGCCACCACCGAAAACGTCCAGCGTCTCGTTGCCTTCGGAGAACCACCGGATACCTTCTTCTTCGAGTATCAACCGGGCCATCAGGATAACACGATGGTCGCTGCTGGTCAGAACCGTCACCCGGTGGGCGTATTCAAGTTCGTCCATTTCTTCTTCTTCCGGTGGCAACTGATCCACCAGGGGTTCGTTGCAGTCGGGGCAGATGGTGATTCCCGGGTTATACTCGTATCGGCATTTGGGACAGAACATAGGCAATCCCCTGCGAAGGTAGGTTTGATCTTTTATTATACTTCCGGGCCGCCCAATTTGCAAGAGGGAAGACGGGCGATACGCTGATCGGGCGGGTTCGTGCGCAAGTCTTGTAGGCGTATCCATCTGCGAATCCGCCTTCTTGATCGTAGGGAGGGTTTGTCTTCAAACCCGCCTTCTTTGCGACAGCTACTGATGGCAGGTTCGAAAACAAAGACGGACCTGCCCTACCAGACTGCCGTACAGCAGGCAAAGAGCGATGCTGCGGTTCGCTTTTAACTTGACAAATCATGGACCAGATCCTCATAATATGGTATATAGCCACTATAGGGGAGGTGTTATTAGAGGGATTGTCGAAGACAATTCTGCCCTACTAATTCCTGATTCAATGGAATGTATTGCAAGCTCTGTAGAGCTAAGCTTAGGGAGGTTGATGTGAGATACTTCACCTACGTCGTAACAGTAAGTTTTTTGATATTGACGATGGTTGGTTGTGATAACTTATCAAGGCCAGCCCCAAAGGATGTGTTAAGCAAATATCTAGATGCCTCTCTTAAAGGGCGATACGAAGAAGCCTATGGCTATATATCCTCCACGGACAAGGCTGTGAAAAGTATGGATGATTACCTCGCAGAAAATAAAGAAGAGGATACTTCTTTTGCAAAGGCTCTTCTGAGTGATGTTTCTTTCAATATTCTAAGAGTCACGGAAACAAGAGAAAAAGCGACTGCGGTAGTTGAGGTAACCTTGCCTGATTTTGGTGTTATTATTGTAGACGTCATGGGGGCGGCATTCAAGTCAGCATTTGGTGGTGGAGACGCAAAAGAAATGAAGGAATATTTAGCCCAAAAATATCAGAATGGGGATTTACCTCTTGTAACTAATGAAGAAACCTTCCAGTTAGTAAAGGAACAAGGCGGTTGGAAAGTCTTTCTTGACTGGGAGACAGAAAAAACACAGAAAGAAAAACACGCAAGAATAGAGGGTCTTTTAGCTGAAGTGAGGGAACTCAAGAAGTCCGGGAAGCTCCATGGGGTCATAGAAAAATATGAGCAGGTTTTAGAACTTGATGGCGAATTGGTTGAAGCGAAAGAAGGAATTACGGAAACAAAGAAAGAGATAAAGTCATTTGAGGAAAGACAAACCTATTTAAGGAATGTAGAGCTCTACGATCTCAGGGCTAAGTACTATAAGACCTATTTAGGAGAGGTTCCAGGAGTAGAATTCAAACTAAAAAACGAAGGCAACAGGACTCTGAAAGAAGTAGAAGTCACAGTCTATTTCAAAGATGCGACAGGAACGATAATCGCAGAAGAGGTTTATCATCCTGTGCTGGTTACCGAATACTCCCTCAGCGGAAACGGTAAGCCATTAAAACCGAACTACATATGGCAGATGGAACGGGGTCACTTTTACGAAGCGGAATCAGTACCAACGGAATGGAAAGAAGGAGATGTCTCCGCAAAGATAACTGACATAGAGTTCACTGATTGAAGCCAGGTAGGGCGTATCCATCTGCGAATCCGCCTTCTTGATCGTAGGGAGGGTTTGTCTTCAAACCCACCTTCTTTGCGCCAGCTACCATTGGCAGGTTCGCAAGCGGTCCTGCCCTACAATTACTACATCCCTTCGTTCTCGGCTTCCAGCATCTCAATTGCCTGCGCGATATTTTCGGGCGGGACAAGATGCTCCGGCGGCATGTAATGGTAAATGTAACTCAACACTTCCGCCACCCCGTCGGCGTTGCCGATTTCCCGCTCCTGCATGCCCAGCATGAGCAGGCAGCCGTACAGGTTATATGACATCGTAAGCTTCCCTGTCAAGTAGACAGTTGATAAGTAGAGTTTTGGGCGTTTTG
>DAISVY010000011.1:0-100360 GCA_036826635.1 Candidatus Zixiibacteriota bacterium | reverse complement strand
ACTCAACATTTTCATTGACCGTCTGATCATCTATAAAAGCAAGTTCCGGTGCACGGTTGACGTTGCTTACCGTAATCGCCACCACCTGACTGTCGGTCTCAACACCATCGGAAGCGTAGAAGGTCACGCTGTAGCCACCAGCCTGATCGTAGGTCGGGGTCCAGACAAACGTCCCGGTGCCATCGCCATTATCGGTAAATGCAGCCCCGGTCGGCGGGGTCGTACTGGTCAGAGTCGGATAGCCACCGTCAGGATCGCTCGCCGAGATCCCAAAGCTCAACTCAACATTTTCATCCGTGCTCTGATCGGCAATCGTAGCCAACTCCGGCGCACGGTTGATGTTACTTACCGTAATCGCTACCACCTGACTATCGGTCTCAACACCATCGGAAGCGTAGAAGGTCACGCTGTAGCCACCGGCTTGATCGTAAGTCGGCGTCCAGACAAACGTCCCGGTACCATCGCCATTGTCCGTGAACGCAGCCCCGGTCGGCGGGGTCGTGCTGGTCAGGGTCGGATAACCACCGTCAGGATCGCTCGCCGAGATCCCAAAGCTCAGCTCAACATTTTCATTGACCGTTTGATCATCTATAAAGGCAAGTTCCGGCGCACGGTTGATGTTATTAACCGTAATGGCTACCACCTGACTATCAGTCTCAACACCATCGGAAGCGTAGAAGGTCACGCTGTAGTCACCAGCCTGATCGTAAGTCGGGGTCCAGACAAACGTCCCGGTGCCATCACCATTATCCGTGAACACAGCCCCGGTCGGCGGGGTCGTACTGGTCAGTGCCGGATAGCCACCATCAGGATCGCTCGCCGAGATCCCAAAGCTCAACTCAACATTTTCATTGACCATCTGATCATCTATAAAAGCAAGTTCCGGCGCACGGTTGACGTTATTAACCGCAATCGCCACCACCTGCGAGTCAATCTCTTCACCATCGGAGGCGTAGAAGGTCACGCTGTAGCCACCGGCCTGATCGTAAGTCGGCGTCCAGACAAACGTCCCGGTCCCATCGCCATTATCCGTGAACACAGCCCCGGTCGGCGGGGTCGTACTGGTCAGTGTCGGATAACCACCGTCAGGATCGCTCGCCGAGATCCCAAAGCTCAACTCAACATTTTCGTCCGTGCTCTGATCGGCAATCGTAGCCAACTCCGGTGAACGGTTGACATTATTAACCGTAATCGCTACGACCTGACTGTCGGTCTCAACACCATCGGAGGCGTAGAACGTTACGCTGTAACCACCAGCCTGATCGTAAGTCGGCGTCCAGACAAACGTCCCGGTGCCATCGCCATTATCCGTGAACACAGCCCCGGTCGGCGGGGTCGTACTGGTCAGTGTCGGATAACCACCGTCAGGATCGCTCGCCGAGATCCCAAAGCTCAACTCAACATTTTCGTCCGTGCTCTGATCGGCAATCGTAGCCAACTCCGGTGCACGGTTGACATTATTGACTGTAATAACCACCAGTTCAGAGTCAACGTCAGTGGTTGCCGTGTCCGATGCATAGAATGTAACATTATGATCGCCCGCCTGATCATAGGCCGGCGTCCAGGTAAACGTACCGGTACCATCACCGTTGTCGACAAACCCGGCCCCGGTGGGCAAGGTCGAGGTTGACATGGTCGGGACGGTATTGTCGGCATCGGTAGCGGACACATTTATAGTCAATAACTGGTTTTCATTGGTTGCCTGGCTTCCGATAGGGTCCAACACGGGCGGCGCGGTCTGCGCTCCGGCTGCACCGGCCAGCAGAACAATAAAGGAAAAACCGAGAAGTGCTTTTTTTGTCCAAGCCATAACCTAACCTATCCTCCCCGGGTGCCTATTTCAGGAAGAGCATCTTTTTGGTTTGCCGTTCATCACCAACCTTCAAGCGGTAGAGATAGATACCGGTAGCCACCCGCTGGCCATTATCGTTGGTGGCATCCCATTCGACGCTGTGCAATCCGGTCGGATAGCGATCGTCGATCAGAGAGCGCACCCGCTGACCCAGAACGTTGAAGATGTCCAGATTTACCTGCTGCGGGCCGCTGACCGAAACACCAAGGTCGAACTCAATCGTCGTGACCGGGTTGAACGGATTCGGGTAGTTCTGATGCAGCGTGAAGCTGGTCGGCAAAGGAGCATCCACCCCCTGTACCCCGATGGCTCCGGCTTCAGCCGTAGACAGCAGAGCTTCGGTCAGTCGGATTACCGACTTATCGCCGGACTGAATATCGGTCTGTGCATAGACCGGTATTTCGACGAGATCGGCCGCGCCGACCTGAAGCAACTCATCCGACTTGAAAGGCGCCATGTGGACCAGAACTATCTTCAATCGTCCGGCGCCGTCATCCTTCGAATGCAAAGCGAAATTCTCGGCATCGTCGCTCAATCGCGGTGCACCCAACCTGATAGCCGAGGGATCATAATTCAATTCCAGTTGCACCCCGGCCACCTTATCCGGAATCTCCGACTTGACCGTCAGGTCTTCCGACATACCGCCGGTCAGATCCGCGAAATCAAGCGAAACCACGGCATCCTCGCCGGGCGTCGGGGCCGGAGAAGAAGGAAGCTCGATATCATAGATAAGGTTGACGACACCCACCAGGTCAAACACGTTAACCGAATCATTGGTAATAACGTCGGCCACTTCGAACTGGCGTTCAATCAAATCGAAATTACCGATAATATACGCCACGATATTGACCACGTCGGCCACGTCGATGTACTTATCGAGGTTGACGTCGCCGTACTTGTCTACTTCCACTACACCGGAGTCGGTCACCAAAGAAAGCGATGGTATCTGCGGATCGGGATTTACGGACTCGCGCCCGTCCTCCAAATATATGGTGTAACCTTCCCACGGAATCGAAGACGAATCCAGCGACAGAATAGCCTGAAGAATGGCCGTGGTGTTGGTATCCATGACCGGCTCGTTATCGAGACCGAACGTCATCACCCGAACCTCGCCGGGCGTGGTGCCGATATTGTCATAAACCACGTACTCGGGTATTCTGTCTGTCGTAACGAATGAATCCAGCCGGATGACATTCGCCGGGTACCGCATGTCGAACTGAACGCCATAAACGGTCTGAGATGTCACCAGATCAATGGGGAAAGCAATCCCCTCCTTGCCGGGCAAACCTCCCACGGGGTTGCTGCCAACGGCCGATGTGGAAAAGAGACGGTCATGCTCGAGAGCCTTGACCTCGAACGATACATCTTTGTAACTGCTGCCTTCATTGTCAACAGCGTTGAAACGAATCGTGAATATGCCTTCTTGATTGAAATCGGGTGTCCAGGAAAAACTGCCGCTGAGCGGGCTGTAGCCGGTGACCTGCCCGCTGACACCAAAGCTGGCATTCGACGGCAGCGAACTGGTGCTCAAAGTTATCTGTGTACTATTGGTGTTGGTGGCCGTAACCGTAAACGATATCAACTGCCCCTGATCGTAAGAACTCTGGACCCCGGTCACGCTTATAACCGGTCCGTCGCCGCTACCGCCACCTGTCACATGCACACCGGCATCATCCGTCGCTTGCTGCTCACCCCCATAAGCGGTGGCTATATAAGTATAATCTCCCGCGGTAAGACCGCTGACGATGATTGATCCCGACGTGCTCCCGTTGGCCGCGCCCGATAGCCGTTCCGTTCCATAACGGACCACTACCGAGTCGGCGTTGGTCGACGTCCAGCTCAAAGTCGTACTCTGACTTTCCGTGATGCTTGACGGATTGGCCGTAAGAGTTACGGTCGGGGCAGGAGTATAGTTCGAATTGGCCCGGAAGTAATACGGAAAACCGAGATTGGTGGTGGGATAAATCTGATAGCTGACCGTCGAATCCGTATCTACCCGCCAGACAGTGGTCATCTGCGATTCATGACAACCGTTGTAGTAAGTCGTCTCCGGCGGGAACACCTCATCGTTGACCGTAAAGATATCACTTTCATAGAACTTGAACTGCGCCAGCGTCATCTCCGGCATCGCCGGATCTACCGCGAACTTAATATAGAAAATGACGTCTGAGCCCGGCGGCAGACTATCGATATCATCGAATTCCGGCAGGAAGTTCGCCGAGACTATGTTTGGCTCTCCCTGAAACAGATTAGCCTGGAATTTGGTTACAGTGTCTATTTCCCAGCCAAACGAACTGTAGGTGGAATCCAGTTTCAAGAATCGACCGGCAATAACATAGTCAATGAAGCTTGAGTCGACATTCCACTCAGTACAGTTACCCTCGGAGTCCGCCACGGCACACACGGAGTCTGTCAGCCAGACCGGCGAGAGCCAGGTAGTGTCAAACTCGATCAGGAACTGAAAAGCCGTCACGATCGAGTCGTGGTTTAGAATAACCGGCATCAGCACCGTATCTCCGGGAGGACCTTCGAAAAACGATATGCGCAGAGTATCGTACGATGACTTGACAAGGTCATCGCAACCCACGTCCTGAGCCTGTGTAAAGCCGGACAACGTTAACACAAGTATCGCACAAAGAAGCGAGAGTTTCACGAATCGCATCGCTACCTCGATATGTTAAACAGCATCATTTGCATAACCAACTCTCTCACCGACAAATCTATTTCAGCAACAACATCTTGTGAGTGAAGCTGTGCGAGCCGGCTTCGAGACGATAGAAGTAGGCCCCGGAAGCAACCGTCTGATCGTTCTGATCGGTGCCGTCCCAGACTATCGTATGACGACCGGCGGGATATTCACCGGCAGCCAACTGTTTTACCCGCCGACCAAGCACATTGTAAACCGTCAACTCCACCCGGGAAGTTGTCGGGAGAGAAAACTCGATATGGGTCTGCGGATTAAACGGGTTGGGATAGTTCTGCTCCAGAGCATAGTCCAACGGCAACTCCTCGGCCGGAGTGTCGTCACCGCTCAGAGCCACCCGGACGTATTGTCCATCGGCGCTACCCAGTCCTGCTTCAACTATGGTAAATTCTTTTAATCCTTCAACGGTAAACAATTCGGTCACGCCCGACGGCATTACCTGCCCTTCCAGACTGTACAACAACACCGTCACGATGCTGCCGTTCTGGGAAAAATCGAAATCCATGCCTCGCGGCAGAGAGTAGAACATCTCATCATTGAGCTTGCCATCGCATTCGAAAACGACAAGCGCCGCGCCCACATCGAACCCCGTCTCGTAACTAAAAACCGCACCGCCGTCTTTACTGACAGCGCTGACAACGGCCGAAAGTTCTTCCTCGGCCCCGATCTCTTCCTTGCCCGCCACCTTGCCGTCGACCACCATGTTGATCAGCGCCACCAGATCACTGACGGTGGCCGCTATGTTGTCCCGGTTGACGTCGGAGTTGGCATACTGAAGAGCGTTGAACGTGTACAGCGTGGGATTGATAAAATAATTCGTGAAGTATATGACATCGCCTATCTCGGCCGCCAACCCGTTAAGGTTGATATCACCGATATTGATTTGGCCAATGTCATGGATTCTCACACTACCGTTGATATAGGCAATGTCTTCCTGCAAAATTTTCACCGCCGTGCTGTCGGTAAGTGTGTTGTCGTTGTCGGTCGGGGTGTCAAGAAAACGGAAAACAACCGGAAGGTCCATACCGGCATAAGCCAGATTCCCGGACGTATGGAACCGGCACAGCCCGATTGAGCCGTCGCCGGCTTCGAGAATGGGCGTTCCGCCGCCGATATCGGCAACACCATGAACGCGCACATTACCTGCAACACCGTTCTCGTCATCGGTATACGTAAAATACTCGAAGTTCTCACAACGAGTACCGTCATTCGTCAGTGACAACAGCGACAAAGCACTGGGATCATAATTGAACAGGGCGTTAAACGATGTCACCGGGAATTTGTTATCCAGTAAAATATCGAACTCAACATCTTCACTCGGGAAAGCCTCAACCGAATCAAGGTACAAAGTATAAAGCGCCACGGCCGTAACAGTGACCGTAATGTCGGTCGTGTCGGCCAGTCCCTGGGGATCGGCAGCCGTAAACCGCAGCCCGAAAGAACCGCTGTCGGTGATGTTCGATTGCCAGGTGAATTCAGCCGGGTTTGTCCCGGTCAATGCGGCGCCATCGGGAAGTTCTTCGCAACTCCAGGTAACATCTTCGAAATCAGGATCAATAGCCGACAGTGAAACCTTCAGTTGCTCCCCGGCCTCAACGGTCACTTCCGCCGGGGCATCGATCACCGGGGCACGGTTAGTGTTGACGACATTGATCAGCAACTCATGCTCGGTCGAAAGGTCCCCGTCGCTGGCCCATAAACCGATTGAAAACGGCGAGCCGTCGGCAGAACTCGGGCCAACGTACGCCGGAACCCAGGTTATAGTGGCCGTACCGTCGCCGTTATCCGTAAAACCTACCCCAATCGGCTTGTTGGTAACAGCCAGCGTAAGATCATCCTGATCGGGATCGGAGACGGTTATCGTAAGCCCAAGTGTATCTCCCTCTAACACGTATTGATCCGGCATAGACGCAAAGGTCGGCCGACGGTTCCGCTCGCCGACCACCACCTGTCCGCCCTGGAAAGCCGGCCGGATAGAACTCTGGGGATCTCCCCCGATCAAAAGCAACTCACCTCCCGGGGGATAGAAAAGCGTATCTATAGGCGTCGAAGTACCAATCGTCACGGAATCATCCAACTTAAACACGGCCGTAAAAATCAGACCATCACCGGCCGGGATAGGATCCTCAAGCAACTGGATTACAGCTACCACAAAGTGGCCGGCGATCTCTTCCACGCTTTCCGGTGTAATCAGCCTGGTATTGAGATATTCGACCCGGGAGCCGGTGAACTTAATCGACTTCAGGGTCAGGATCTCCGAATCGTAAACTACCGGAATAGAAAGCGATCCCAGAGCCTCGTCGTTTCGAACATTGAACCCTACTGATACATCTTCACCGGGGCCGGCCTTGACCGAATCAACATACACCAGATCGACCGTACCAAACGGGTCGGACTGGGCGGCCACCATACCGGCGGAACCGAGAACGAACAGAATGCTCAACAGGACTCTAAGACTTTTCAAAAACATACCTTAAGCTCCAGTGTAGGCCAATTGCCCACTCCGATCCGAGCAATAATCGGACCGGGTTAGATTCCGACCCGGAAGTTATTCCGTCTTTCCCTGACGAAAAACACCGGGAGCGACCTATCGACACCGTCCTTATTGAAGTCCGTTTAAGGTCTGATATACTATAAGCTTACCGTCATCCGCTGCCGTCTTTGTTCTCTCTATAACTTTTGGGCTATGCCTTTCTCCTCGTCCTCGGCAGCGTTTAACGTCGTGAGGTATGCTGTCAGCTTGAGACAGTGAGTCTTATTTCTGCGCACTGTCGCAATCAGTTGCACAACGGGTTGGTACAAATTCACTATGTCTGCCTAATATAAAAAAAGATGACCGATCTGTCACGTAAATTCGTGTCTATCAACAGAAAAATGGTCACCATGGCTTCCTTTTTATCAGACTAAACTGATAATTTCTTGTCAAAGTTAGCTACTTGTCAAAAACTGTCTCTCCCTATCTTTCCTGTTGCTTATCGCCGCCGGCCTGTCGTCCCCTTATTGCCGCATTTTTCCGGTTCCCCGGAAAGGGGTAACCTTTCCGGGGGAACCAGAAGCATACAAGACTAATTACTTCAGAAGGATAGCCTTCTTGGTCATAGTCTGGTTGTTGGCGGTCAGCTTGTAGAAATAGATACCAGAGGCAAGGCCGGAGGCATCCCAGTTAACCGTCTCAAAACCTTCGGTAACACCGTTCATTTCATCGACAATCTGACCAGTCACGTTGTAAATAGTCAGAGTGTAGGCGCCACCACCCGGGATCGCAAAGTCGATCTTGGTGGTCGGGTTGAACGGGTTAGGATAGTTCTGCTCCAGAGCAAAGGTGCTCGGGACTTCCTTGGCCGTGACCGGCTGGCCATCGTAAGTGGCGAATTCGGCACTCACGACACTGCCGTTGGCACGGAGGAACTCACCGGCAAAGGTCTGGTTGGCAATCGTGCTGAAGACGAGAACACGGGTGTTGGTGCCGTCAAAGGCATACTTCATCTCCATGTTGTTCGCCAGCAGAGTCGGGGTAACCTGACCCTCGAGCACCACAAAAGCAGCACCCATATCGGAGTCAATGCTCAGAACGCCGTTGCCAGAGGTGAAGCTGGCAGCAACCGGAGCGGTCTTCGGATACGGAAGAGCGTCACCAATGACGACACGAATCAGGTAAACCAGGTCAGCGACCGTAAGCGTAATACCATCAGCGTTGCAGTCAGAGGCAGCAACCGAACCATCGACATACTCGAACGCACCAAGGCCAGTGATGAAGTAGTTGGTAAACATCACGGCGTCGGCGATCTCATAAGCCAGACCGTTCAGGTTCAGGTCACCGCGAGCGTCGATCGAGTCGGCGCAGACGATGTCAACACCACCATTGTAGAAGTCTACATAGCGGATCGGCGGCTCTTTGTCGCCAGGGCCAACAACAAGACATTCGTCCTGGGCACCCTGGTAGGTCGGGAAGCCAACCGTACCGTTATTGACCGGAACAGCATTGTCATAGTCAAACACCTTGGCCGAAACGAACAGCTTGGTACCGTCGAAGTTCGACAGGGTGTTGTCGCCACAGTCGACCCAGAAGAACCGGACCGGCACAAACTGGCATTCCAAAGTCCGGTCATTGCTGACCAAGAACCGCAGGCTGAACAGAGTGACCGGCAGAGTGGCCTCGTCAACATACGGAGTCGGGGTCGCGCAACCCGGATGGTTCGGACCGTTGTTGGTCTCGGCAATACCGACCACACGGGTCATGCCGCTCGGGCAGGCGTTGCCACAGTTGCCATCAGGACCGAAACGATAGGTGAAATATTCCCAGCCGCACTCGTCGTAGATTTCACCCTCGAGAGCCTGCTGGAAGGACAGAGCGGAGTTGTCGTACGCAATCAAGATATCGAAAGCGCCAAAACCTTCAGGAGCATCAATGCCACCGAGCTCTACAGTAACGTCGGTGAACTGACCCTGAATCTGGTTGTGGATCTTCTCGATCGTGACAATGTACGGAGCGCCAACGATGACGTTCCACAGAAGCTGACAGGAGTCAACGTACTCACCATCATCAACGATTACGTAGAACTCAACATCACCCTCTTCGGCTTCAACCGGGGTGAAATAGACGTTCTCACCGACGACATTCACGCTGCCGGCACCGCTGTAGCTAGCAGTGATGGTCAGGGCGTCGCAGTCGTCATCGGTCACAACAGTCTGGTAAGTATCGGTCGCACCAGCCTGAACGGTAATCCGCTCGGTCGGGCAAACGATGCTCGGGCCTTCGTTCTCGACGGTCAGGTTGACCGTGAACTCGTTACCCCAGTGATTGGTGCCGAAATTATCCTTCGCGCGAACGACCAGGGTCGGGTTGCCGGACTGAGGAACACTCGGGCCGGTCCACTCCCAACGGGCGGTCTTGTTGGCAGTCGAGTTGATGACACCAGGGCCGGACACGATTTCCCACACGTACGGGACATCGTTTTCAGCCTCGTCGGCGGTGAAATCAATCACGCCACCATCGCAGTGGTTGAACGAGTAGTTGGTCGGGCCACTGACTACCGGCGGCTCGTTAGGCATCTGCTCGACAGTCCAGCACTGCTGGCCGGTCCATTCCGGGAAAATGTCGCCACCGGCATTTGCCCATTTCCAGACACCACCCGGGACAAAACCGGTATCAAGGCAGATCGTGCCACCTTCGGCTGACGGAGTAGTGAACTCAATGGTATAACCATCAATATCGCTACCGGTCGCCAGACCGCAACCCGGATCGAAGCTTATACCAGCAAACAGCACACCGGTCGAGTCACCGGCAATAGCGGCCGCCGTGATAGCATGCGATCCAGTGACACTGTCAGCGGTCTTCACCCATTCGGTACCGGTCCACTCGAAGTGATTAAGGAAGGTCTTGGTCCAGCTCAAGCCAGTCCAGCCAGCCAGCCAACTACCTTTGGTGTAACCCCAATCAGTACCATCGGGCGACCACATCAGATACGCGTTGGACGGATTATAACCCTCACCCGCAACTCCGCAACTGTTGTTCAAGTGCATCGTAACCTGGATGGTCTGACCGTTATTGAGCTTTACGACGCCCAGGTCATCCCACGAGCCTGCGACATTGACAATTTGGATATCGCAGACCTGAGCAAAAGCCTGCCCAAAGGTAAGAATAAGTACCAACGTAAGGAAAATAGAAAGTTTCCTCATGGTTGCTCTCCTAAAAAAACATTCGTTAACAACGTCAAGTTGTCCACGCTTGACTTCACTCTTTTTTCCCCCTCAGCTTGCCGCTACACTCGGTTCAAGAACGAGAGCCAGACGATTCTTTTCACCGATTGCTTCGGACAAGAGTGATAAATCAAACGCTTGTTTTCAACATATTGAGCGCGTGCAGAAATTACCTCTTCTCGACGTCCTCCTTTCCTTTCCTTCTATTGTTTTCGTTCTATCTCCGATGTCGTGCCTGCCCAGAAGCACGGCATGTTTTTCTCAAGTCCGATGTAAAAGACGGGTATCGATGTTAGTACCTTATAAAACCATTATTTACAATACGTTAATTCGTCTCTCTCACCCCAACGGTTTCTGAACTAAGGACAAGCCGGCAACGGATCAAGGCTGATAAACAGATGATCGATCAGTACCGTCAAATCTCCCATGTCCACATCGTTGGGCTCAGGGGTCGGCTGACCCGACAGGTCAACATCGCCCTCGTCTATACAGCACAGCGGGTCCAAAGAAATGAACAGGTGGTCTATCAAAATCGTAAGGTCGCCCATATCGGGCACACCACTACCGTTGCAGTCCAGGTTGCCGACCGATGCTCCGGTGCAGCAAGTATGACAGGGATTGGGATCACAGTCGGTGCCATTGCCCTTATATGTCCCCCCGGCCACTTCGCATGCTCCCGCGGTAGTAACGGAGCACGCCTCAGCCTCGTAACAACAGGCACCATAATAAAGGTTGACCGTCAGGGAACCATCCAGCAGCACAACTGCGGATGTGTCCAGAACCGCCACCGTATCGACTTCCACAGAGACCGAATCCCACGGCGGACCATTGACTTTTTCCCAGTCAAGGCAAACTTCGGAATCCGGCGGCACCCAGGCATTGCAGCGATAGAAATTGGAATCCGGCACTTCCACCGTCAGAATTCCTATCGAAGTTCCGTCGGCCCGGGAAAAACTGAAATTATCCAGGAACGGAGGGACGAATATACCTACCGTGCGATCTTCAATAGTATCATGGATTGGGTAAATATCACCGAGCAGACGGAACAACACTCCGCCACCCTGCGGCGCGATTCCCGGATGAACACCCGGCACCGAATTGCGGTCGGCAATAGCCGTAACTTTGATATCAGTTCCGACACCGGTGATAGATCGTGACTTGACCATCTCCCAACCCGAGATCAACGTACCGACCGTGTCGAAATTACCGACGTAGGCCTCTACCGTATCCACATATTCCATTTCGCAGGTAGTGGACTCGGGATTGCAGGCAACGGAATCGACACAGACCTCGCCAAGCCACTCCTCGCAGATCCAGTAAGTAGTATCCACTACCGTATCGAGATCGGTCTGAAAACGCAGTATGTCAGGACGGTTAAGTTGCAGCCAGAGTTCAAAAGCCGATACCGTATCAAACACGTTGTCCATAAAAACCGTGATTACGGAGTTCTGTTCACCCGCATCACCGGTGGTGTCACCCACCGTAATGGTCAATTCCGGAATCGCCTGGCTGCTCGGCACAACGAAAAATATCAGGCAAAAAACGACAAAAGTAACCGAGAGAGAAGAACGAATCACTTTGGAGCCGGACAACATAGCTACCTCCCAAATAAAGCCAAGCCCGGGGGTATGCCCCTGACCGTCCCTGGCTTCGCAACTTTTAGAGTCACTGACAAAGCTTCTTTAAGAATGACCTAGCATTATCATCGGCCATTATGCCGATCTAACCATCCCTAAAGTTCAATTCAACACTTTACCAGTAGTGCTCAGAAAGTAACCTGCTTGAAACTCTCCACTGGCCCCCACAACCAGCTTGCGAGAGAAGTACTCACATTAGAAATTCATGATCGGAAAACTGTTGGTACTTATGAGTCCCGCTTTCGGCGTGACTATCTTCTTTGTGGAAAACTCGCCTATCATCCGAGGCCAATATAATCCGACCCGGATAAATTGTCAACAGAAATATTGAAAAATGTTCCCACTTGCTTCTAAAGCCGCAATAGCCGCCGGGGCAGCAACTTAGCCCAATAGCCCCCCTTTCCGGGCCAAAAAACATGTGGCTCAATTACCCACCCGCAAACAGCTAAAACCACTTATACACAGGAAAAATCTTCCCGGTAAATTTGTTCGAAAAACAAATTCCGACAGCCGTCAGCCACCAGCCACCTTGCACATACCCGGGCCGCCACCACCACCGCCTGAAAAAAGCTACCCCTTTCCCGGGGAGCATTAGGAGCACGTCCGGGAGCACGATCCGTAGAAAACCCCGAAAATCTTTCGGCCGTAGGACAATCACGGGAGCATCAGGGCTCTGGCGACTATTTTTTTCGGTCCCGAAACAGACATATTTTTAAGGTTGACAGAATCCTGCCGATGGCTATCATAACTGCCTTGAAACCCGGGAGTTAGCACAATGGCCAAGAAGATGTCGCAGACGTTCAAAGAGATCCTTCAGCTTATCGTCTTTTTGCTTGTGGTCGGCCTTATCGCTCTGGTCTTTTTGATATATCCCCTCAACCGCACCAGTGCCCTGATGGGGCGAATCGAATCAATAAACGAAGACACCGATTCTCTCCCGTTAAACGATCCCGCAACATTAATTGAGGCCGGGTTTGCCGTTGATACTTTCAGGGTAGACGCCGATGGTCTGACTTCACTGGCCGTGGCCATGCTTACCCCGGGCATTGATTCTTCGGATTCTTCGGATGCCAAGGCTGCTTTCGAACCACGGGGAACGGTGATACTGCTGCACGACGAGTGCCATGACCGCAATGCCACCATCCCGCTGGCTCGGGTTCTCGTTGATTCCGGATTTACGGTTATCGTTTATGACCAACGGGCCAGTGGATTTTCCAGCGGCGATTATCACAGCTACGGCGAATACGAAGCCACCGACCTGGAAGAAACCATTGCGTATGCCGACATGCGCGGAAAAATCACTCCTCCTCTGGTCGCTGTCGGTTGGTCAATCGGCGCCGATGCCGCCCTGGCCGCAGCCCGGGAGGAAACCCGTATCGACGCCGTGGTGGCTATCAATCCTTATCTTTCGGCCGAAAACTGGCTTAACCGGCTTTTTGACGAATATGACACCTTCTGGATTCCTTTCCCTCATACGGTCTTCTGGTTCTGGTACAAACTCCGCTCGGGTTACGCCCCGGAGTATACCGACTTGAACGATATATCGAAAATCGCAAGTCCCACTCTTCTCATGGCCCCGCCCAAATTGCTGGAGAGCTCCGAATACGTACACCTGGCGAAGATTTCCGACTCAGCCCTGCTGAAACAGATGCCCCTGCCGGACGAAGAGAGCGCACTACAGAAAACAATAGTCTCCTTTGTACTCGCGGCCGCCGCGGCTGCAACTGCGCCGCAGGCCGAAAGCGCTCAGTAAAACGGGGGATATCGGCGGCTCTAAAGAGCGCCCAGATGAGTAGATAAAACGCCGGTCAGAAGAGAATCGATGTTTTTCCGGTCCTCGGACTTTTCTATCTTCTCATTAATATAGTAAGTAAGATTACTCAGACAGTGGGTGGTGGTGACAGCCTTGAAATCGGACCGCGCGACTGCTTCGGCCGCGGTGATTTTTTCCTCAACTTCTCTTTCCCAATTTTCGAAATAACTCGGCAGGCCTTCGATTACATCCCGGGCCGTAGACTCAAAATCGATCCCCGGTCCGGCGTTGGAAAAAATCTTCATCAGCCATTTGGTCATATATTGATGAGCCAAGAGCATCATGTTGGCCCGCTTGGCTGCGCTGTCGCTCTTGTATTTTTTGCGGTAGGTGAACAGATGGGCGGAGTAGCATTCCGAAAACACGAACACGGTGTCGTGCAGCTTAAGCCGATAGCCGTTGGCAATCAGCATATTGACCAGGTCACGGCAGGTATTGCACACCCGGTTGGTGAATTTGGTGGCCGCGAGACTTCCTCTGAATCTGTCGAACATCACAATGCCCGCACGCTCAATACAGCCGCTCGCGTTTAGCCAGAAAAGCGTAGAGCGCATGGTCGAACGGCATGGCCGTGTCAATCGGATGATAATCTATATTGGACTGACGACAGGCCGAGGCGATGCTGTCGGAAAACGTTTTCACCTGTCGTGCGAATTCTTTTTTGATCTGATACGGCGACGTGGTCAACTCTTCTCCGGTCTCCATATCGCGGAAGACCGCCTCAGCGCCGAAATCGAAATCCCGCTCACGGGGGTCGAGCACATGGAAAACAATTACCTCGTGCTTGTTGTAGCGGAAGTGTCTTAGCCCCGAGATAATTTTCTCCGGATCGTCGAGCAAGTCCGATATAATCACCACCAGACCGCGACGCTTGATCCGTTCGGCCATTTCATGCAGGGCCGAAGATATATCCGTGAGGTCACTCGGCGACTGACGCGCAATCTCATTGAGGAGCACGTGAAGATGTCCCGACCGGGAACGCGGTGGAATATACCGCCGTATCTTCTGATCGTACGTCACCAGACCGACGGCGTCGCGCTGCCTGAGCATCATGTACGACAACGCCCCGCACAGCATCCCGGCGTAGTCAAACTTGCTCACCCGCTTGCCGGAACGGTATTTCATCGAGGCCGAGCAATCCAGAAGGAGATATCCTTTGAGATTGGTTTCCTCTTCGAACTGCTTGATGTAATAGCGGTCGGTCTTGCCGAACACTTTCCAGTCGATATGATTGATATTGTCTCCCGGCATGTACTGCCGATAGTCGGCAAACTCAACCGAAAAACCGTGATAGGGCGATTTGTGCAGTCCGGTGATAAAACCCTCGACGACCATGCGGGCGCGCAGTTCCATACCCTTGAGCTTGGACACCGTTTCCGGCTGCAGATATTTGACATAGTCGGCGGTCAAATTTTACTCCGTTCGCTTTCGCCCCAGGTCGCGATAGATCACAATGCAGATGTACAGCACGAGCAACAACAGAACAACACCGCTCAGCATCTCGATGAAGTCAAACAGGGAATAGAAACCGGAACCGCTTATACCGATCATGTTGACAAGAATCGCCACGCCCAACAACCATAGAATGATCCGCTTGAACCTCGCGCTCACCGACGTAAACAGAAACACCGCCCCCAGCGCAAAGAAGAGCAATGTCTCTCCCTGAAAATGAATCCGCGCTATACCGAGATTGTGACCCAGCCGGTCCTCGGCGGGAACAACCGCGGCCATGTCTACCATGCCGTCGTCCGCAAGCCCGGCTCGCCTTTCCATGGTATCGACCTCGGACGTATCAAAAGGGGTGTCCTGTCCCGCATGTATGGTGTCCCAGATCGGCGCACGCACGGCTGAGCTGTCGGAGGCAATGTCTTCTATTTCGGCTTCGACCGCCGGCCCGTAATCGGCCGCATCATCATATGTTTCCTGGTCGGCCAGACGGTGTTCCTGAACATAGTCCCAGACCACCCAGACACACACGGCCAGCACCAGCGTGGTAAACCAGGCCACGAACAACCGCGCGACAGGGGGAAACTTGGTTAAACGATCCAACTCGGCCATAACTTCCTCAGAGTTCGAACAAGGTGCCGCCCTTGCAGCCGTCCTGCCCGACCGTCTTAGTCACGCGCCTTGACCGCTTCCAGAATGCGACGGATAATCTCAAGGCTGTCCACACCGTCGGCTTCCGCATTGAACGACGTCACGATACGATGCCGCAACACCGGATAAGCGGCAAAACGTACGTCCTCGGGACCCGGCGTCGGGCGCCCTTCCAGCACGGCCTTAGTTTTCGCCGCCAGAATCAAATACTGCGAAGCACGCGGCCCGGCTCCCCAATTGACCCATTTCCTGATGAAGTCGGGGGCGTGATCTTCGTTCGGTCGCGTGGCCCGCACCAGATCAACGGCGTATTTCACCAGATGGTCCGAAACCGGCACCCGGCGCACCAGTCGCTGGAAGGACATGATATCCTCGGCCGAAAGCACTTTGACCACATCCTGACTGGTTACGGTTGTAGTCGTCTTCACGATTTGTCGCTCTTCATCATCGGCCGGATAATCCACGAACACATCGAACATGAACCGATCCAGTTGAGCTTCGGGAAGGGGATAGGTGCCTTCCTGCTCAATGGGGTTCTGAGTGGCCAGCACGAAAAACGGCTCGTCGAGTTTGTAAGTTTCTCCGGCAGCGGTAATTTCATGCTCCTGCATAGCCTGAAGCAAGGCCGCCTGTGTTTTGGGGGGCGTGCGGTTTATTTCGTCGGCGAGTATGATGTTGGCGAACACCGGACCTTTAACAAAGCGGAAACCGCGCTTGTGCGTGCTCGCGTCCTCGTCGATAATCTCCGTCCCGGTTATATCCGAAGGCATAAGATCAGGAGTGAACTGGATACGACTGAATCGAAGATCAAGCACCCGAGCCAGGGTTGAGATCATAAGCGTCTTGGCCAGGCCGGGCACGCCTACCAGAAGACAATGTCCCGCCGAAAGAAGTGAGATAAGCAACTGCTCGATCACTTTGTCCTGACCGATGATGACCTTCGCGATTTCCGACCTGATCTTTTCATGGGCGGAGTGAAGATTTTCCACTGCCTGTATATCTGAGCCTGACTCGGTGGGCGTCATGAATTCCTCCAAAAGATGCTGCTGCGGGTCGTTCGAATTAACACAAGTCCTTATACTTCCGGCGGGTCACAAAGTTACGATCAATCCCGGCCAATTCCCGGCGACTGGGTTTAACTCGAATCGGTTCCGTTTTTGCGGTCATATGCCGCAATTTAACCCGGCGGAGACATCCCCGCCTGCGGTGACAAATACCACTACTACGCTCTACGCTTAATCCGTTGGCAGACAATACCATATGGGGGGCGGGCGTAACCGGGAATTTGACAAATCCGGCCTAAATCAAAACCTAACATTCAGTTAACGGTGTGCCGTTTTTGTGGATAAACAGCCCTTTTAAGTTCACAAGCCGAAGACTTAAGGTGCTAAGGGACATTGTGTTAGCCAAATATCCACAATCTCGGCCGGTTTTCCACAGACCGACAAAAAATGTGAGTTACTTGTCCTTGCCGTTCTTGGTGATTGTAACCGTCTCATTTTTCCTGGTTTCCGGCGCAAGGAACCCCAAATCCGGAGTCCCGCCCTTCATATTGCAGGCACCGCAGAACACCGCTCCCTGTTCTATTACCAGCGACTTGGTTTTCAGATCACCGTCCATTTCGCACTTCGCCTGCAGTTCGATCTTCTCGGTCGTCACGACATTTCCGATAAGGTGACCGGCCACGATGGCGGTATCGGCCTCGATGTCCGCCTCAACCGTGCCCGTAGCCCCAACCGTAACACAGTCAGAGCAAATAATTTTCCCTTTCACCGAACCATCGACTCTCAGTGCGCCTTTCACGTCCAGCGTACCCGTTATCACAGTGTCTTTTCCGATAATGGTGTTCATCAATCCACCCGCCTCATTGGTATCAGTTTTCTTTATCATACGGATTATCCAACGGATCTATAGGTTTACCGTGTAATCTTATCTCGTAATGCAGATGTGGTGCGGTCGATCTTCCGGTATTACCCGACAATGCGATGCGGCTGCCCACCAACACCTCCTGACCTTCCCGCACCAGGATTTTATCGTTATGCGCATAAACCGAACTGATGCTGTCGTTATGTTTTATCACCACCACATAACCGTAGGTCGTGTCGAATCCGACCTCATCGACCACGCCCGAACCCGTGGCCAGAACCGGCGTGCCGACAGCCGCAGCGATATCGACTCCCGGATGATAGTGCCCATCGTCGTCCACATGGAATTCCTGCGTTATGAATCCTTCAATCGGCAGACCGGCCGGCAGGGTCCAGTCGGCCCCCGACGAACGCGGGACCACCGAATGGACCGGCGACCCTATCCCGGCAAAAAGGGTCGAGTCGTCGGGCAGCTCGGGAAACTCGTATTCGATCCCGGCCAACTCAACCATGCGATTGACGACTTCGCGAGCCTGTATCAAATTTTGCTCCAACAACTGTACCTTATAATAGTATCGTTTGAGATCCCGATTCTCTTTAAGCACCTGTTCCGTCATGGCTGCCCGCGTAAGCACCCGACCGTAAAACGAAAAGAACAGAACGATACCCACCACGATGACCACCCCGCCGCCAATAATGGACTTCAATATCCATCGACGCAAACGGATGCCGCTGCGCGGTTCGGTCCCGTCGGGAACCAGCATGACCGTCACATATTTGCCACGCTTGACGCTCAGTCTTCTACCCTCCGCAAAAGCTCCCAGATTCGGCCCAGGTCTTCCTCGCCGTAATATTCTATCTCGATGCGGCCGCGTTTGAGACCGGGTATGATTTTTACGGCCGTACCAAGCATGCGTTTCAGGCTGACTTCCATCTCCGACAGAGCCGGGTTTTTCCGTTTCGGCACGAGCCGGCGTCGTTGTTTCCGTCCGGCTTTCTGTTCGACTTCGCGCACCGAGAGCGAATCGCTGACTATTTTCTGCACCATCTGAAGCATCTGCGCTTCGGATTCCATGGCCAGTATGGCCCGGGCGTGTCCCTCCGAAATCCGCCCCTCGGCGATGAAACGCTTGACCGAATCGGGCAGAGAGAGCAGACGCACATGGTTTGCAACCGCCGCCCGACTGCACCCCACCCGCCTGGCCAGTTCACCCTGGGTAAGGCCACACTGATCGATAAGGCGACGATACGCCTCGGCCAGCTCGAGCGGGTTGAGATCTTCACGATGAATATTTTCCACCAAAGCCAGTTCAAGCAGGCGCACGTCGTCGACATCTTCCCAGACGATCACCGGCACTTGCTGCAATCCGGCCAGACGTGCCGCCCGATAGCGACGTTCGCCCGCGACAATAGTGTAACCGTTGCCGTTTTTTCGAACGACCAGCGGCTGCATCACGCCGTTCTGCTTGACCGAGGCGGCCAGTTCACCCAACCGCTCGTCGTCAAACGCTCGCCGGGGCTGCATCGGATTGGGCGCAACACGATCCAGATCGACCTGCCGATATTGGACTTCATGGACCCCTGTAACCCCATCGCTCGGGATAAGCGCCGAAAGTCCTTTGCCTAACACCTGCTTGCTCATTTCGCCATCACTTCCTTGGTCAGGGCCATATAGTTTTCCGCTCCGGTGGAGAGGATATCGTAAAGGATAATCGGTTTACCGAACGACGGCGCTTCGGAAAGGCGCACGTTGCGCGAGATCACCGTTTCGTAAACCCGCTCGTTGAAATGCTCGCGCACTTCCTGCGAAACCTGCTTGGACAGATTGAGTCGGCCGTCGTACATCGTCAGCAACACGCCCTCGATACCGAGGTCGGGATTGAGATGTTTCTGCACGAGCGACACGGTATTCATTAACTGCCCCAGTCCTTCCAGGGCATAGTATTCGCATTGTATCGGGATAATGACGGAGTTTGCCGCCGTAAGCGTGTTGATAGTCAGCAGCCCGAGCGAAGGGGGACAATCTATAATGACGTATTGATACTCATCGGCGATTCCGGCCAGAACGCTCTTGAGGCGGCTCTCGCGTGAAAGCATGGTGACCAGTTCCACTTCGGCCCCGACCAGGGCTATGGAAGACGGCACCAGGTTAAGATATTGAAGTTCGGTGGGGCGAATCACCTCGGCGATAGTTTTCTCTCCGATCAGGGCATCGTATACCGACGGGGTTTTGTCGTCGCGCTCAAACCCCAGTCCGCTGGTGGAATTGGCCTGCGGATCCATGTCGATCAACAACGTTTTCTGCTCCGCCGCCGCCAGACAGGAACTGAGATTAACCGCTGTGGTGGTCTTACCCACGCCCCCTTTCTGATTGGCAATGGCAATGATTCGACTCACAGAACGCTCCTTGTTCCAATTATCCTGTTTAACAATGAGTTTACGCCAAGACACAAAAGTGCGCAAGGAAAAAAGAAGTTCCCTTTAACGAGTGTGACTAAAGACAGTAACGCTCTTTATCACACCGTCTTGCGGGGATCGAAACGCATGGGTTTCGCGGTTGTAAGAAGTCGCGGAAAAATCGGGAGAAGAATAATATACAAAAACGCCGTGGGGGCTCAGATCGTTCATGACCCGCTTCAGCAAAACCGGTGTAAGCCGGACATAACGCAGCGTAATCAGGTCAAAAAGCCGGTCGAATTTCACCTCTTCGTAGTTGCGTGCTTCCACTCTCGGAGCCAGGTCCAAACCGCAGGCGATCCGTCGAAGGGCCGCTGCTTTTTTGGCTGTTCGTTCCATCAGGACGCTTTCTTCCCGCCCGGCCCCGCTCAGGATAACCGGCAGAGCGGGGAGACCTCCGCCTGAACCGATATCCAGATAGCGACAATAGACACCGGACAGCAGTTCCAGCGGATAGAGTGACTCACACACCAGACGGTCGAAATCCGAGCGCGATGTTTCACGTGAAACAAGGTTGACGCACTGGTTCTCGGCCATCAGCAACTCGTAGTATCGGTCGAGCGAGTCCGAAGGCAGGTATTTGGCCAGCAGCTGGGCCGGATCGTAGGAGGCAACATCGTTCATTGAAAAAATCAACCCCTGACCGTCTGATGCTTTCTGACAAGAACCGAGAGAACGACCACATCGCCGGGCGTGACGCCTTCGATACGTCCCGCCTGCCCCAGAGAGGCCGGACGATAGCGACGGAATTTCTCGAGCGCTTCCGCCTTCAGACCGACCACGTTATCGTATGAAAAATCGTCGGGAATAACTTCGTTCTCGAGTCTCTTGAACTTCGCTATCTCTCTTTGCTGCTTGTCGATATATCCCTGATACCGAATGAATATGGCCGCCCGCTCCAGAACTTCCCGACTCTCGGAAAACTTTCCGTCGTGTCGAGCCAGAAGCGGCAGAAGATCGATCAGCCCCACCCCGGGTTGTCTCAGAAGGTCGGCCAGGCTCACCCGCCCGGGTTTATGAAATCTGCCGCCCAACCGCCCCAGCTCAGATATCGGCACCCGAGTCTTTCCGAGCAAAGTAATCTCCGTCTCGGTATCGCGCTGCAACTCGCGGAACCGCCGATAATCTTCGGCTTCTATCAACCCGTACTTCTCGGCGTAATCGCTCAAGCGGTCGCGAGCATTGTCTTCCCGGAGAGCCAACCGATACTCGGCCCTTGAAGTAAACATCCGATACGGCTCGGTCGTGCTCCGCGTGGTCAAATCATCGATCATCACCCCGATATACGCCTCCGAGCGGTCCAGCACAAAAGGAGGCTCTCCGCGGATGGCCAGAACAGCGTTGATTCCGGCCATAACACCCTGAGCCGCAGCTTCTTCATAACCCGAAGTGCCGCATATCTGTCCGGCCAGATACAGCCCGGGCAACCGCCTTGTCTGCAGGGACCTGTCTATCTGGTAGGCGGGGCAATAATCGTACTCAATAGCATAGCCCGGCTGAGTCACCCGAACATCTTCCAACCCAACTACTGTTCGGATGGCCTGTTCCTGAACCTCTTCGGGCAGCGCCGTAGAGAAACCGTTGGGGTAAACCTCGTCAGTCCCGTTGCCTTCCGGCTCCAGGAAGATCTGATGGGTCGGTTTATCGACAAAACGATGGAACTTGCTCTCAATCGACGGACAATAACGCGGGCCGGTGGAATTGATCGAACCTGAAAATATCGGTGAGCGGTGAAAATTGGCCGATACAATCTCCCGGGTCGCGGCCGTGGTGTGGGTCAAATGACAGCAGACCTGATCCAGAGCCCTTACCGGCGAGCGGGGTGAGAAAAAAGGAATCGGGTTCTCGCCGTGCTGTATCCGGCATTTTGACCAGTCAATCGTTTTCCCATCGAGTCTCTGCGGCGTCCCGGTCTTCAGACGACCGATTTCAAAACCCAGATGCGCCAGATTCTCGGAGAGCTTATAGGCGGCCGGCTCACCCCGGCGACCTGACTTTATCTTCTTCTCCCCTATATGGATAAGCCCACCGAGAAAAGTCCCGGTAGCAGCGATTACCGCTCTCGATGTTATTACCCGGCCGTCCTCAGTACGTACTCCGGCCGCCCGACCATCCGCCACCAAGATTTCACCGGCCAGACCTTCAACCACCTCTACCTTCGGTTGTCCCTGTACAAAATCTGATACGTAGCGCGTATAAGCTATCCTGTCCGCCTGAGCCCGGGTGGACCAGACCGCCGGGCCCCGTGAGAGATTCAGCCGTCGAAACTGAATGCCGGTGGCATCTATGGCTATCCCCATAAGGCCGCCGAGGGCGTCGACTTCCTTAACGAGCTGCGACTTGCCGATCCCTCCAATAGCCGGATTGCAGGACATCAGGGCCAGCTTGCGAGCGTCCATCGTGACCAGAGCGGCGGTCGCCCCCATCCGAGCCACCGCCAGTGCCGCTTCGACCCCGGCATGCCCGCCACCGATAACCACAACGTCAAAATCGGGTTGTCTCATAGCATCGACCAGACAGATCAACTACCTACACGACAATAAAATAACACTGCTGTTTCACGTGTGACAGCCTCCGGCGCAGGCTTCCCCCCGCTTTTTTTCGATAATCCCATCACTTACCGATACAGAAGCGGGAGAAAATGCTCTCCAGAATCTCCTCAGTATATACTTTGCCGGTTATTTCATCAAGGGCCCGAACCGCCTGCTGCAGTTCAAAAGCCAGGATTTCCGCCGATTCTTTCTCTTCGATAAGCGCCTCGACGCGCCGGATCGCCTGCCGGGCCACCGACAATTTCTGCTGGTGGCGCGCCGATGTTACCACCAACCCCGAGGTCAGGTCCGGGATGTTTTCCGTAACCAGCGATTGCACTCTCCGGCGCAGCTCTTCCATTCCCTCGCCCGTAAGGCAGGATATTCTTGCTCCCAGTTGTTCCAACACTGTCTCATCTTGTTCCGGCGCAACGACAAGGTCAACTTTATTGCCCACCGGCACGACACGGGGAAAATGCAGTTCCGCAAGGTCCGCCCCAAGCTGTTCCGGCCAGTCACCCTCGGACAAATCCACCAGCCAGAGCAACAGATCGGCCTTTCCCATCATTTCCCGGGCGCGTTCCTGGCCCATTCTCTCGACTTCTTCAGCCTCGCCCCGAAGCCCGGCCGTGTCAACAAGATTGACCGCAACTCCTTCAATATCAATCCATTCCGACAGATAATCACGGGTCGTTCCGGCCGCCGCCGTAACCAGGGCCCGTTCCTGCTGCAATAGAAGATTAAATAGAGATGATTTACCTACGTTTGACCGGCCGCCAATGACTATGCGGAAACCCTCGCTTACGATTCTCCCCCCTCGGTAAGTTCCCAGCAGTTCTTCTATATTCGCTCGCAGTTCCGCCAGGGTGTCGACCAGATGCTCCGGAAGAACGGGCGGGACTTCTTCTTCGGAGAAATCGATCCCCGTCTCAATATCCCCCAGAACAGAGATGATCTGCTCCCGAAGCTGCCCTATTTTCTTCGAGTACGCTCCCAGAAGGTGCTCCCGGCTTGCCCGGTACGACGTTTCGGTGTTGGCGGCCACGAGTTCGGCCACGGCTTCAGCTCGCGAGAGGTCGATACGTCCGTTCAGAAAGGCCAGCTTGGTAAACTCTCCCGGCTCGGCGGCGCGTGCTCCGGTGGCCAGAAGTTCCCGAAGAATCCGCCGCACCACCTGTCGTCCCCCGTGGCAGAATATCTCTACCTGCTCAAGCCCGGTGTAGGACCGGCCTTCCGGCATATACACGGCCGTAACTTCATCGATAGCCTCTCCCCCGGCCGAGATAAACCGGCCCAAACGCAGCACGAACGGCTCCGGTTCGGACCGGGATTCACTTCGGAAATGATGATTAAGACAGGCCAGACTGGCGGGACCGGCCAGCCGGACGGCCGCTATGCCACCTTCGCCCGGCGGCGTGATGACGGCCGCGATAGTTTCATCGAAAAACGCAGAGCTCTTTTTTTTTTCGCCGTCATCACTTTTCCTCGGGCTTGACCTTCGGATTACGCTTGAACGTCAGATAATCCAGCAGGGACAAAACGGAGAAGCTTGTCCAATATAGAACCAACCCGGCGGAAAAACGATAGAACAAAAAGCCCATAAACAGGGGCATTACGTACATCAACGCCTTGTTCTGCTGCGTTGAAGCCATAGTCATTTTTTGCGAGAGGAACTGAGCCCCAACCATCAGGACCACCAGAATTATATAAGGATCGGAGATCCCCTGCGCGCCGCGTGACAGATCGCTTATGAACCAGACGAAGGGAGCATCCCGCAGCAGGATGGTCGAGCGGAAAACCGAAAAGAGAGCGAAGAAAAGGGGCATCTGCGGAATAAGCGGCAGGCAGCCCGACAGCGGATTGACCCCGTGCGCCTTGTACAGCTTCATCATCTCCTGATTCAGCCGCTGGGCGTCTTTCTTATACTTGACCTTGAGTTCCTCTACCTTGGGCTGCACTTCTTTCATCGCCTGCATCGACCGGAACGACTTCATCGACAGAGGCAGGGTGACAATCTTGATTATGAGGGCGAACAGGATAATAACCAGGCCGTAGTTCGGCACCACATTATACATCTTGGGCAGCAGCCACATTATGCCGATGGCGAAAGGCTTGATGATCCAACCGATCAAGGGGAAAGTGCCGATATCCAGCATGTCTTCCAGATCCGCACCGTAATCGGACATCATCATATAATCAAGCGGCCCCACGAACACGGTAAAACTGTCGGCGATGGGATTCATGGCCGCGAACGGCATCTCTATGCCGATCGTGATATCGCGCATGTCGACACTGCCCTCGGGCAAAGCCACCTTCTGCTTCTCGCCCCGGGCGAAAACGGCCTCGGCCGGCCGGGACCGGGGGATAAACACGGCCGCGAAGTATTTCGAGCGCAGACCCGCCCATTCGGTGTTGCCCATCAGGGTCTGGTTGAGCACTCCGTCATCGAAATCATCCAGCTTCTCGCGCGACCCACCCATCATCGCCGCTGCCTGCATAGCGTCGAAATCAGCTTTCAAATCCGGCTCGGTCGGACCAAGCGACGTATTCCATACCAGACGGTAGGCTCTTTCGAAGCCGAATCGGCCCGGTTCGGGCACGTTAACCGTCAAATCGAAATGATGCCGGTCGGGATAAAAAGTCAGCTTGCGCTCAATAATGGCCCCTTCGGGCGAGGTATAAGTATAAATGACGTCGAGCGGCGACGAAGTCACGTCATAGGTTCCGGCGGCCAGATTGCAGGCGAACGGAAGCTGCGAGGTCGAAAACGTCTCACCCGCAAAACGTACTTCGGGAGTCACGCTTTCCGCTTCCGGGAGCATCTCTACGGGCTCGGAATCACGATAGGTATACTCGTTAAGCAGGATTGATACCGGTCCGCCTCCCAGGCTGGAGAGCATCACCTGATACTTTTCCGTCCGGATCAAAATAGTATCTACAACCACCGAATCCAGAGCCGGGGACAACTCGACCGAAGTCTGCTCTTCAACGGCCGACTCGTAAGCGGTCGGCTCCGACGGGCGGGGGAGAGGTTTGGCGGAAGAATCGGCCACCGTGACCATATCCTGCGCGGCGCGGTCGACAGGGGCAGACTCGTCCGGCTTGACGAGACCGAGGAATTCCAGGATCGGCCAGTAGAAAATGATAACAATGGCCAGAACTACGATAATCGGGATAGTCTTCTTGTCCAAACCAACATCCTTGTTTACGCACCGCTACGCAGCGCTCGATGCTCCCCGTTTGCCTGTCTACGGTACCGGATCATACCCGCCCTCATGCCAGGGGTGACAACGTAATATCCGTTTGACGGCCATAATGCTCCCGCGCCATGCTCCGTACTTGCGCAGAGCATCCAGTGCATAGCTGGAACAGGTCGGATAATAACGGCAACTAACGCCGAAAAGACTGCTGAGAATCGGCGACAACAGTATGCGATATAGATAGATAAGCGCTATCAGCGGATAGGCTGTCAACGCTGCGCGATTAGTTTTCACCGTTGAGTTGTTCGAACACGCGAGTGACATCAGCTACCAACCGCTCAAGTTTCGGTTCTAAACCCGGAACGCGGGGCAAAACAGCCAGGCGCCCGGTTTTTGTCAGGTGGCTGCGGCTCAACCGGATAGCTTCGCGGTATAACCGTTTGAGCCGATTGCGCCGACAGGCCGGGCGGATACCTCTGGAGACCAGCACTCCGTATTTGAATGTCTCCGCCGGCTGCCAGGCAAGAGTAAAAAAATCGGTCGGAATTCTTCGCCCCTGTCTGAGCAACTGTGCTATCTCCGCTCGGCTCTTGAGGCTGAGCGAACGAGGCAGGTTATTTCTTCCGACCAACTTGAGCCGTCAACCGCTTTCTTCCTTTTGCCCGGCGACGAGCCAGCACTCTGCGGCCGCCCTTGGTACTCATCCGAGCCCGGAAACCGTGATCGTTCAGCTTTTTCCGATTCGAAGGTTGAAATGTTCTCTTCATCTATATAATCCGCTACAAAGTTAGCCATCGAATATACCAAAATCCGTCCTTCCGTCAAGGTATTTATATTTGACCGGACACTACCGTTTCACCCACAAAGCCGTTTTGCCGCGTCATCCTTTTTGACTATACTTGAGCATGTCCGGATTCGGTGAAAAACTGGCCAGTCTCTCGGAGTATCTGGGGCTTAATTCCTCGAGTTACTACCACAAACCCACTCCCGTGTCGTACGAGCCCAACGACCCGACGGCCTACTATCTGGACCAGAGCGCCCGCGCCGCCTACAAAGGCCCTTTCGATAAAAACGGAGTCCCCATGTACCCCCACACCGGGGGCATCGATTATCTCCCTGTCCATATCATTCTTTACGCCCTCGGTCATCTGGAGCTGTATCGCCGCAACAAAACGGGGGAGAGTCTGAACCGCCTGCTCCAGTCCGCCAACTGGCTGGTGGCCAGTCAACAACCCGACGGCTCGTGGCTGTCACCCTTCGGCATGCCCAAATTCGGCCTGCCCGGTCCCTGGCGATCGGCTATGACCCAGGGAATGGCCATATCACTGCTGCTTCGCGCCCGCGAGTTCACGTCCGACGACCACTATACCGAATCGGCCGTCAGAGCACTTGCACCGTTTCATCAAGAAGTTGCCGACGGCGGTGTTACGAGCTATCACGAGGCCGGGCCGTTCTACGAGGAATACCCCTGCCGACCGCATCGCCATGTCCTCAACGGTTTTCTGTTTGCCATGTGGGGGCTTTATGACCTGGTCCGATTCCGGGACAATCACGAGGCTCGGACTCTCTGGCGCAGCGGTCTCGGCACCATCGCGCACTGGCTGCCGCGCTATGACATGGGCTTCTGGTCGCTCTATCACATCCCGTCACCGCCGCCAAACCCGGCCACGGTGAAATATCATCGCCTGCACATCAACCAATTGGCAGTGATGCACGAGTTGACCGGGGAGGTGATTTTCGAGGAATATCGGAACCGCTGGCAGGGTTATCTCGACAGCCGTTTCAAAGCTCTTCGCACTCTTCCCCTGAAACTACGCTGGCTGGTTGCCAGTCGCCGCGCACCAACCGATCCCGAATCGCCTTCGCCCCGAGACCCGTAGCCCGACAACGCCGGAACTATAACATCATTAATATCATCTGCCGTTACTTCGAAAAGAGCGAAATCTGGCTGTCACGGTTCTAACCACCCGTTTTGGTTCAGGCAATTTCACCCACAGGGCCAGCAGAAGATAAACAACCGTCCCCGCCCCGCCGATAATCGCCAGCCGGGCGAAGCAATAGAGCAACGAGTCCCCGGACGAGACCGGCCACAATTGCGCCAGCGCATACCAACTCGCCGCCACAAGAGCCACGATTGGAATTACCCGAGTGACTCCCGGAGCGAAGAGAGCCGCGGTCGAAAGTTTAAGGATATGACTCACGTCGAGCGTAAGAACCACAAAGCCGACCAGCCAGGCGATACCGGTAGCCAGCGCCAGGCCCTCGTGTTCCATCGGCCCGACCAGCACCAGACTGGCCACAACTTTGACCAGCAACATAAGCAGGAGAATCACACCCAGACGGCCGGTCGCCTTGCGGGCGTAGTAGATTCGCATCTGGTAAATCAGTATGGAATAAAAGAAGATTCCCGCCGCATAATAACGAAAGGCCCCGGTGGTAAGCTCAAGCGAAGTTTGATCGAAGGCTCCCCGCTGAAAGGCCACCCGCACAATATCACTGGCAAAAAGGCTCAGCCCGGTGGCGACAAGAGCCATTACGAAGAAAATCAATCGCACCGAGTCGCTGTACAACCGGGTCAGGCGTTCTCGTTCAGCCGGAGCCGAGAGATCGGCAATCCACGGAAAGGAAGCCAGCGAGAAAGTGGCCACCAGCACACCCGGGGCCAGTTGACCGAGAAAGATAGCATACCGCAGAGCCGCAATCTGACCTTCACCCAAATACTTGGCCGCCAGAAAGCGGTCTATCACCGGATAAACCAGCGCGATTGTTTCCAGCAGGGCTATAGTGAAGGTTAAACTCAACAACGGCTTAACCGAGACACTGACGCTCGGGACAGCGGCGGTCGGACGGACAACCCTGAACACGAAAAGACCGTTGTAAACCAGCGACAGCGCCGAGCCTGCCAGCCAGCCGTAAGCCAGCGCCGCAATGTTCAGCCGACCGTAAAAAAGCAACAGGACAAACAGCACCACCGCGTTAATCAGAAAAGGAGAAAGAGCGGGGGATATAAAATGTTTTTTCTCATACAGCCAGCCCCGGAAATAAGCCTCTATCCCGCGAAAGAGAACGAACAGGGCCAGCAGGGCCATCAGGTAAACACCCAGCTCGCGCTGATCGGTTGCCAGTTCCGGCGCCAGCCAATCCAGAAGCTGACCCCGCAACAGAAAAATCAGGACCGAAAGCACACCAAAAACGACAGTGAAAACGACCAGACCTTTCCGAAACAACCGCGACTCAACAGCGTGCAAAGCCGCTTCCGACGACGAAGTTGCCTTGTGACCGGCCAGCACGGGAATAATAGCCGTCGGCAAAGCCGCGAATGTTATAAAGGTCAGAAGTTCGGGAATAGTGAAAGCAAGGATAAAGGTATCAAAGACGGCACTGGTACCGAAATAATCGGCAATCACCGCCTCGCGCACATAACCGAAAAACCGGCTGAGAAAATTGGCTCCCACGGTTATCAGCGAAGCGGCAACCAGTGACTGCTTAAGGAACCTTGAATTCAACGGATCTCCCGATAAAGAGGCTCCGGTAATATACACACCGGACGGCTCGGGGCAACTTCGAGCTTGCTCGCTCCATCCGACCGGCGTGGTCAGACCAGACGTTCGACCATCTCGTGCAGGGCGGCCCGGTAGTGCAACCCGCCGATATCCGTCTGCCGCATGATTCGGGCGAAAGTTGCAAACTCCTCCCAGTCGACCAGCCGAACCTCGCGAATCTCACGATGATCGGTGAACGAGAAATCCCCCGACACATAGTCCGCCAGAAACACGAACGAACGCCAATGGATAATCTCGTTTCCGAACGTGAACGACACCGCCGTCTTCAGCAGGAATCGGGTAAGTCTGATCTCGCATCCGACTTCCTCAAGAATCTCCCGCCGAACACCGGCCCGGAAATCCTCACCCGGTTGAAGTCCTCCGGATGGCGCCCGGTACAAACCCGGGGGATAGAACGGCTTGGCAATAACCGCCACCTGTCCGTCCCTGATCATATACACCGTGACATCATGATTGCGGCCGTTCTTCTGTGAACCGAGAATGCGACGATATTCCTTCTCAAGAACCTCAAAATGGAAAGTCGCTTCATGCGGCAGGCCGTACCGAGCCGCCATGGCGGCGATCATGTCATCGGTAACGAACACCGCTTACAACAGCACCTTGATTTCGGTTTGAAGCGGCAGCGTGGTGACCTCGACACCATCGGGCGTGACCAGACAGTCTATCTCGGTTCGAAAACCGCAGTCATCGAAATATATTCCGGGCTCGATAGAGAACAGGTGGCCCGGCTGTAAGCGGCGGTTATCTTCGCTTTCGAGGTTATCGATATTCGGTCCGGGGCCGTGGACGCTTGAGGTTATGGAATGACCGGTACGATGCGTGAATTGTTTGCCGTAGCCGCCTTGCTCGATGACTTCGCGGCACACGTCGTCCACCTCGCAGGCACTGACCGGTCGGGAGGACAGGTTGTCCCGAAGAAAACTCACCGCGGCATCACGCGCCCGCACGATGAGGCCGAACATCTCGCTGTAGCGCGCCGGTATTTCTTCTTTCACCCCGGTGTAACCCATCCAGGTTATATCGGCGTACACACCGTCGGCGGTATCAAATCGGGCCCAGAGATCTATCAGGACTATCCGACCGGGTTCTATCGGTGCGGACTGTTGTGCGCTCGGTTCATAGTGCGGGTCTCCGGCGTGCGCCCCCACCGAACAGTTGGGACCGAAATCGGTAATCATGTTCTCCTGCTCGAACCGCCGCAGAATCAACCGACAAACGTCATACTCGCAAACAGGCGTGCGCGCACGGAGAGATTCGGTGATAAAGGCAAACGCTTCCTCTTTAATAGCGATCACTTTTTCAGCCGCGGCGCGGTGTGAGACTATTTGATCGGGGGAGAGGCGGGCCTGAAGATCGGCCACCATGTCAGCCGACGAAACTACCTGAACCCCCATACTTCGCACCAGTTCAATCGTCCCGGCATCAACCAGACCAACCGCCGGGAACCGTCCCAGAGGAGCGTATTCCATGGCTACCCGATGAACGTCGGTCATCAGTTCCGCCAGCGCCGCTTCCAGACCGCGATAACCCCGGTACGGCACCACGCGACCGGGAAAAGAGGAAAACTTGACCGCTTCAATCGGATGAACAAGGGCAACGGGTTCTCCCCGGGCCGGTATAAAACAAAACGACCGCCGGGTCAGGGTTGAAGTCATCCCCAGAAGCTCCATGGCAATACCATTGCGACCGTGGAAATCGGCCAGCAGCCAGCCATCGAGTTCATGATTTTTAAGATATTCCTGAATTCGTTTTATCTGCACGGTGTGTCCTTTCCGACAGGCAAGGTACGGATAAAACATCGCGGGTTCAAGTCCGTCCGGCGGGCTACCGGTGCAAACTTGACACATGGTACAACCGCTCATAGATTCCTTATCAGGATGGCCGCAGGAATAGTTATAACCGGAGCCCCCGCCTCAGGGAAGACCACATGTCTTGAGCGGCTTAAGACAGACCCGGCTCTGAACGGGGTCATTTTCCTGGAAGAGGTTGCCCGCCTGTTTCTCGAACAACAACCGGACCTGCGCCACGACAAGGCCGCCCTGCACCGCGCCATTTATCGCCGACAACGGGAACAGGAAGACTCTCTCGCCGGGCGGCGGTTCATCACCGACCGCGGGACTCTCGACGCTGCCGCTTTTCACCCGAACCTTCTGAAAGAACTCGGCACTTCGACACAACAGGAGTACCGTCGATACACCGCCGTTGTCCAACTGGGTTCCGCGGCGGCCCTGGGCTCACCATACTATAAGACAGACGAGGTCCGCAGAGAGACGGTAGAAGAAACAATGGCCATAGAAGCAGCCTTGAAACATCTCTGGCAGAATCATACCAATTATCGCTTCGTCGCCGCCACAGAGAACTGGGAAGACAAATATAACGAAGCCCGATGTTATATCGTGGCCGGTGCTTTTCGCGCCGCGGCAATGGACAATTCGGCGCCCGGTTCGTCTATGAAATGAACAAGCAACTTCCAGATCAGGAGATACGGCATGAAAAAACGGATTATCGCAACTGCCCTCGTTACCCTGTTTGTCACGGTGACCGGGAGCCGGGCGGAATCGGAATTCGCCAAAACATTCAGGGCCGAGTATGGTGAACTGGGCTCGGAGCTGGCCAGCAAACCCCCGGCCGAAGTTGCCGAGATTGCGGATTTCGTCTATCAGAAGGATCTCGCCACGTTCACTTTCAAGCAGGGTAAGATGTATCTCCTCCGGAATTTGCAGGGCCGTCCCACGACCGCCATCTTCCTGGGGCAGGGACATGCCGAGATGACCGTACCCTCGCACACCGAGAAAAAATCCCTCCAGTTCGCTTCGGGGGATACGCTGTTGAACGAAGACTTCGAGGTCGCATTTGCCGATTTCTCCGACGATTTCGACCTGCGCCTGAAAGAGAAATTCGAGTTTCGGGATGATGTGCTGGGCTGGGGCGATTTCAACCGCTCGCAACAGGGCGAGTTCTTCTTCAAACCGGTCGTCATGCACACCTATGACAACTATTTCCAACTAATGCGATCATTGTATGAACGCGCCGAGGACGGTTATTTCTGGATCGATTTCAACCGCTATGTTTACTCTTTCGATCCCAATCGCCCGGAAGAAGTGATTCTGGCCTACGAACACGAAGGGGGAGACCAGGAAATAACCGAAGGGGCCGTCATGCAACGCAGGGAAAAGGGAGTATACGACGACTATCGCATGTCGGATATCGCCTACCCCACGACCATCCTCTCCCGCGAGGGAGTGCTTAAAATGACCGGTTTGGATGGTCAGGTTATCGATGAAGCCATGATCGATCTCGAAATACAGCTCAACGAAGACAGCCTGCGTTTTCTCTCGCTGTTTTTGAACCACAACCTGCATGTGGATTCGGTATATTACCAGGACGCCCCGGTCGATTATGTGCGGCGGGGCGATTTCACTTTTATGGGCGTCATCCTGCCGGAGTATCGTTTCCGGGGTGACACCATTACCCTGAGGCTGTGGTATCATGGCAAGGACTACCACCCGGCTCTTCCGTTCGTGGAAAACCCGGCGGCTTCACCGCATGCCCTGACTTTCGACATCCCCTCGGGTTACAACTACGCCATGCCGGACATGGAAAAAATAGAATCGCCGACGTCAAAGCGTGACCGCTTCATCTCGGCGCCGGTCACACCGTACCGGCTGTTTCAATTCCAGCCTTACGCTTCCGGTTTCGACACGGTTTCGGTGAGCAGTGCCACCGGTCTCACGCTCGATTTTCTCAAATCAAAACACATCAACAAGAACCGTTTCGACTGTTTCATTCCCGACGACTATTATCAGACGGTCGTCACCGATGCTTTCAACTACATGAGCGGTCATCTCGGACTTCCCCTGGAAACTTTCGCCGTCTCGATATACCCGGGCACCGGCAAGTCAATGCCCGGCCTGATGGAAGTGTCCCAGACCGAGTGCCTGGTCGACGAAACCGGCGGCTTGTATATGGCGGCCGGAGCCAGTGCCGCCCGGCAATGGTTCGGGGGATTGATGCAGCCCAAAACCGACCGCGAGTATTGGCTTCAGGATGCCCTGCCGGACTATTTGTCACTTATGTACGTCTGGTCGAGTGTCAGCCCGTCGGTCTTTTTCGGCGAACTGCGCCGCCGCCGCGATCATATCTATACCGTCCTCGGACTGGACAACGACCGGCCACTGGCCTCGGGACGGAGAGTGCCCCTGTTCGACCGCACGGCCAAAGGTGCCTGGATGCTGCACATGATCAGGTTCATGATGTTTGACCTCGACAAATTGTCCGACAGACCGTTCTGGAATTACATCAACGAACTCAAAACCGTTTGCAACTACTCCTGTTTTACCAACGAAGATTTTATCCGGCTGACGGAGAAACACTACGGCCAGTCGCTCGACTGGTTCTTCAAACACTGGCTGTACGATCGCAACATCCCCGAATTCGAGGTGAAGTATTCGATTGAGAAAAAAGCCGACGGCTACTACATCCCGGTAGCGGTGGAGATAAAAAAAGTCGAGGCCGATTTCAAAGCTCCGGTGATCATTCGCATCCAGAACGTGAACGACGGCTCAATTTACATGCGTCAAATGGTAACCGGACCGGTCGACAGTTTCGAACTGGGTCCGTTCGAGATCGAACCGAAGGAGATGATCTTCAACGAATTCCACTCGGTACTGTCCCGGGATAAGGTTGACAAAAAATAGCCGGACAGAATTGTAAACGACAAAAGCACAAACGGCGGGGTTGCGACCCCGTCGTTTTTATTGATGCCGTCTTTACCGTAGTCAAAACCGAAAACCCGATTTGATTTTCGGCCCGGCCATCGTATCTTGTAAATGAATGGTCGTCGATTACCGCAAGCCCGAAGTGGAAAAGGCCGTGCTCATCGGCCTGGTAACGGATTCCCGCCGCAAACAGGAAGAAACGGAGTCTCTGGAAGAATTGAACCGTCTGGCCCGGACAGCCGGCGCCGAGGTGCTGGGCCAACGAATACAGGTACGACCGAAACCAAGCCCGGCTTTCTACATCGGCCGCGGTCTGGTAGACGAGTTGAAGGCTCAGTTGGAAGAACTCCAAGCCAATTGTGTCGTATTCGACGATCAACTAAGTCCTGCCCAGCAGCGCAATCTGGAGAAAGCTCTTGACGTCAAAGTCATCGACCGGCCGGTATTGATTCTGGATATCTTTGCCACCGGAGCGCGCACCGCCGCTGCCCGTTTGCAGGTGGAACTGGCCCAACTGGAATACACTCTGCCGCGCCTGACCGGGGCCTGGGTTCATTTCTCCCGACAGTACGGCGGTATCGGCGCCAAGGGACCGGGGGAGACCCAGCTTGAAATCGACCGTCGCCAGGTGCGCACCAAAATCGCTTACCTGAAAAAGAAATTGCAACGACTGGGCATCCAGCGAGCCACCCAGCGCAAGAGTCGACAGAGCCTTTTCAAGGTTGCCCTGGTCGGCTACACCAACGCCGGTAAGTCCAGCCTGTTTAATCTCCTTACCAAGGCCGAAATAGAAATCGCCGACAAGCTTTTCACAACCCTGGATTCAACCACCCGCGTGATGTCGGTTGGCTATCCGACCAAGGTTGTTTTTTCCGATACGGTCGGTTTCATCAAAAAACTGCCTACTCAGTTGGTAGAATCTTTCAAATCGACTCTTGAAGAAGTTGCCCTGGCCGACCTGTTACTGCACGTAGTCGATTGCTCCGATCCCAAGTATGCCGAGCAGGTTACACAAACGCGCCAGGTGCTGACCGAGATATCCGCTGACAAGGTCCCCTACCTTATGGTATACAATAAATTAGACCTCAATCCCGCTTTTTGTCCGCCGCCGGAGAACAACCGCCGAAACTTCATCATCTCGGCCCTGAAAAATTCCGGTTTGCCGGCCCTCCAGGCTGAGATTATCGCCCGTTCCTCTAATCACGGCCGATCCAAGAAAGCTGCTAAGCTTCGGTAATTCTCCGCCGATAACAGTCCTAAGGGTAACACTATGGGAAAAAAAATATTAATCGTCGACGACAACCCTAACATGTCATCTCTGCTGTCGGAGATGCTCGAGGTTTTCGAGCATGAGTCGGTACGTGCCGCCGACGGCAATCAGGCCCTGGAAGAGTTGGAAAAGGGTGACTTTTCTATGGTCATAACCGACATGCGCATGCCGAACATGTCGGGACTGGAATTGCTCAAAGAAGTCAAGACCAAGTATCCCAAGATTTCCGTTGTGCTCATATCCGGATATTCAAGCGGTGAAGTCGAGTCACAGGCCGAGATGCTGCACGCCGACGGTTTTCTGGGTAAACCCCTGATGATGTCCGACCTCGAACAGCTTCTGAACACCCTTTTGTAGCGTCCTCTTCGCTTTTCCGAAAAAATCCGAGGCAGGAGCAAGTTACCGTTCGCGCGGATATTCGTGCGTTCCGTCCACTTGACTATCGAACGGTATGCTGACAATCGTGTGAGCAGTACCGACGGGCCGGCTTATGATACCTTGCGACGAACAGCGGCAACGATTATCGGAATCAGGAAAATCTGCAACACGATACCCGGCAGACCGGTGACAACAGCTCCGCCGCTGGAGAAAAATACCGCGGCCGAGTACGGCAACTCCATGAACATACCGAGAATCAGCAGGCCGACACCGAACATGACCCTTCCCAGTATCATGGCGATGATCAGCGCAACGTAGATATTCATGTGCAAACGTCGATAAAGCAGCCCGGCCACCAGACCGTAAACAGGCAGTTCCAGTGACATCAGCGGCACCGCGTAAGTGGGTGGCATGCCGGTCATCAGGTGCGACAACCCCGGTGCCAGTATACCGACCAGCAGACCGCAAAACGGCCCCACGAGGAAACCGGCCAATAATACCGGAAGGTGCATGGGCAGAAACATTCTTCCACCGACGCCGAAAGCGTGAAAACCGATTGGCAAAACCAGAGCCAGGGCCAGAAACAACGCCGCGTAGGTAAGCCACTGAGTGCGCGAAATACGATTGTGCAATGTTGGGATCGAACGTGTCATAGCATCTTTTCCGCTACAGCAAAATAAAGGGAGGGATGATCTTCTATTGCGATCTTGCCGAAACCGGTTGCGGCAAGCATGTCACGCACGGCCTGCTCGGAAGGAATTACGTCATTGGCCACGACCCCGCCGATACGCTGATGCACCTTACGCAGCTCTTCCGAAGACAACAGATGGATGATAAAACACCGACCGCCTGGTTTGAGCACTCGACTGATCTCCGTCAGGGCCTTTCGCTTGTCGGCGAAATGAGGAAAAGACGAGAACGAGATGGCCATGTCAAAGGCCTCGTCCTGAAAAGGCATGGCGGCAACGTCGGCGTCAATAACGGAGATGTTTTCGAATGGAAAATTGCGGCGGGCAATCTCGGCCATGCGCTCGGAACAATCAATTCCCGTCACCTGACCTTCCGGGCCCACCTTGCGCCTCAGTATGTCGAAAAGGATACCGGTCCCGCAGCCGAGATCAAGCACATGGAAACCGGAACGGATATCCAGTCGCTCCACCAGGCTGCTCAGGCGTTCAATATCCTCGGCCGTAATCTGGAGGTCCCAGTTGGCCGCCAGTTTATCGAAAAACTCTCGGTGCATATTGTGCGGCATGGCCTCAAAATTAGCGTACCGTTACACGATGTCAAGTTCTTTGGAAGGCTCCGGCGGCGTTGACCGCCGGTCAGGGCGGTGGTATATTCGACTGATGTCCCGGCACACATGGAGAGTTATTATACGCCTGCTGATTGTCACCTTCAGCGGCCTGAGCGTACTCCTGTTTTTTTACCAGTCGATACGCAACCACAATTATGTTAACGGTAACGACCTGACATCGTACCTCAACTCGGCCCGCTGGTTTTGCAACGGGGAAAATCCCTTCACGGCCCCGACCCGGCGATATATATATCCTCTCTTTCTGGTCTGGATAAGCTACCCGCTTTCGTTTCTCCAAAACGGCTATTTCCAGAAAGCGGTCACGGCCGGTTTCTGGTCGCTGGTAGCCTGGTTCGCCTTTTTCAAAACGATCTTTGCTTCCTGGAACTTCACGCTCGGACCCGAAAAAGCATGGAAAAGAATCCAACAGAACTATTTTGCTCTGGCCCTTATCGTTCTCCTGCTGCACCCGTTCTTACAGGACGAATTCCTTAACGGCCAGGTCAACTTGTTCGTGGTCGGTTCACTGGCCGGATACTTCTTCATGCTCCAGCGCGACCGGCAGTTTTGGGCGGCCCTGTTTCTGGCCACGGCGGCTTCTCTCAAAATAGCCCCCGGGCTTTGTCTCATATTCGTGCTGTTGTCCGGACACTACCGCGTTATTCTCTATTTTGCCGGGCTGTTTTTTCTTTTCGTTCTGGGCATTCCCTGGCTGATCAACGACCAGTCCCTGACCTATTACGGCTACTATATAGATGTTGTCCTGCCTCATATCGCGGCTTCCGATTTCGAGCACGGCTACCGACAGTATTCGATCATCTCGACAATCAGCTACGCTTTCGATATTCACTGGCTGCCGCTCGTCAAAATGGTCGTCATCTGCCTTATCGCCCTGCTTCTGATCGGACCGATCATGATCCTCGGGCGGCGACATTATCGCTCGGCCGATCCCGCCCTGCGGTTGGCTTTCTTCTCCGCTCTCCTGCCGGTTATCCCCCTGACCTTCCCTATGTCGGAGGCTCACCACCTGTTGATTCTGACCCTTCCGCTTACGGTTATCGTGGCCTACTGGCAGGATCTGGTAGTTCGGGGAAAAGGGTTAATCGGCGACCGGCTCGCGCTTCTCTTTATTCTCTCGCTGGCCATACTGCATCTGGGACATATCGTTAAGCCGGCTCCTTTCCGCCTGATCGGCCTGCTGGGACTGTATGGCGGCATGATTACGCTGCTGCGCACCCGTGTTGCGAAAAGTGATATCTGATTTTCTCTATCCCCTTTGTCCCGCGGGAACAATCCGCTATATTAGCGGTTACCCATTTTCGGCGAGAAGCACGAGAAGCAAGTGATGGACGACAACAGCAAGAGAAATCACCAGAATCAAAATTACCTGCACGTCAAAGGTGCGCGCGAACATAACCTGAAGAATATCGACGTACGTATCCCGCGCAACACCCTGACCGTTATCACCGGTCTGTCCGGTTCGGGCAAAAGCTCGCTGGCGTTCGACACGATCTATGCCGAGGGCCAGCGGCGCTATGTCGAATCGCTTTCGGCGTACGCCCGCCAGTTTTTGGGACTGATGGAAAAACCGGATGTTGATTTCATTGAAGGCCTCTCGCCCGCCATCTCAATTGAACAGAGGGGAGCCTCCAAAAACCCCCGCTCGACCGTGGGCACAATAACCGAAATCTACGACTATCTCCGCCTGTTATTCGCCCGTATCGGCACCCCTTACTGCATACGTTGCGGTCAGCCTATCACCCAGCAGACGGTTGAACAGATTGTCGATTCGGTACTCAGCTTCGAGGAAGGCAGCCGGCTGATGGTTCTCGCTCCCCTGGTCCGCGGCAAAAAAGGGGAACACCGGGAAGTCATTCAGCAGGTTATCAGCGAAGGTTTCGTAAGGCTGCGCGTGGATGGGGAAGTGGTTGAGGCCGACTCCGAAATTGAGCTGGACAAAAAGAAGAAACACACCATAGAAGCGGTGGTCGACCGCCTGGTCGTGAAGGCGAAGTCCAAACGACGTCTGGCCGACTCGGTCGAAACGGCTCTGAAAATCGCCAACGGCACGGTGGTGGTGAACATCGGCAAGCAGGACCTGCTGTTCTCCGAGCAGTTCGCCTGTCTGAACTGCAACATCAGTTACGAAGAGCTGACCCCCCGCCTGTTCTCGTTCAACTCCCCCTACGGCGCCTGCAAAGTGTGCGACGGACTGGGGCAGAAAATGGAGATCTCCCCGGAACTGGTAATACCTGACCCATCGCTCTCGATCAGCGAGGGGGCCATCCGTCCCTGGGGCGGGGCGGACATGGCCAACTGGTATCGCTATCAGATCAAAGGGGTGGCCAAACACTACGATTTCAAATTATCCACGCCTTTCAAGAAGCTTCCCAAAGCGATACAACAGGTCATCCTGTACGGCTCCGGCGAGGAAGAGATAACTTTCGAGTATGAACATGCTTCCGGCAAAGGGCACGGCAGCGGTATCTACCAGGCCCCGTTCGAGGGGGTTATCCCGCATCTGGAGCGGCGTTATCGACAGACCGAATCGTCAGGGGTGCGGCGATGGATCGAGAAATACATGTCGATCACGGACTGCCCGGCCTGCCACGGGGCGCGGCTTCGTCCGGAGGCTCTTTCCGTGGTGATCGACCGCGAGACAATCGACTCGATCAGCGATATGTCGATTAAAAAAGCCAATCACTTCTTCAAGAATATCAAACTGACCAAACGGCAGCAGCAGATCGCCCGCCAGATTCTCAAAGAGATTCGTGATCGTCTCGGTTTCCTGTGCGATGTCGGTTTGGATTATCTCACGCTCAGTCGGGCTTCCGCCACTCTTTCCGGCGGCGAAGCCCAGCGCATCCGTCTGGCCACACAGATCGGTTCGCGTCTTGTCGGCGTGTTGTATATCCTCGACGAGCCGTCTATCGGCCTGCATCAGTGCGACAACGACAAGTTGCTCAGCACCCTCAAGGAACTCCGCGATATCGGCAACACGGTTCTGGTCGTGGAGCATGACCGCGAGACTATAGAAAGCGCCGATTTCGTAATCGATCTCGGACCGGGCGCCGGGGTCCAGGGCGGTCGGGTTGTGGCCGCAGGTCCGCCCAAAACGATCAAGGACACGAAGAACTCCATAACCGGTCAGTATCTTATCGGGAGTCGAAAGATCGCCACGCCGACCGAAAGACGAAAGACCAACGGCAATTTTATCAAACTGACAGGGGCCAGCGGGAACAATCTCAAAAATGTCACGACCGAAATACCGCTGGGGCTTTTCGTATGCATCACGGGGGTATCCGGTTCAGGTAAATCGACTCTTCTGAACGAGACACTCTACCGCATATTGGCCCGTCACTTTTACCGAAGCCATTCCATGCCGCTGCCGTTCAAGAGCATCACCGGACTGGAACACATCGACAAAGTAATAGACATCGATCAGTCTCCTATCGGCCGCACTCCTCGTTCCAACCCGGCCACCTACACCGGCGTATTCACCCACATCCGCGACCTGTACGCTTCGCTGCCGGAGTCCAAGGCCCGTGGTTACACTCCGGGGCGTTACTCGTTCAACGTCAAAGGAGGACGATGCGAAGCCTGCGAGGGGGACGGCATCATCAAGATCGAGATGCATTTCTTGCCGGATGTATATATCCCCTGCGAGATATGCAAGGGCAAACGCTACAATCGCGAGACGCTTGAGGTCACCTTCAAGGGAAAGTCAATCGCCGATGTACTGGACATGACCGTCGACGAAGCTCTGACTTTTTTCGAGAATATCCCCCGTATCAAAAATAAGCTTCTCACTCTGACCAACGTCGGTCTGGGCTATATTCGACTGGGACAGCAGGCCACTACTCTTTCGGGCGGCGAGGCTCAGCGGATCAAGCTGGCCACGGAATTGTCAAAGACGGCTACCGGCCGGACTCTTTATATTCTCGACGAACCGACCACCGGCCTGCATTTCGAAGATATCAGGATGCTTCTGGCCGTGCTGAACGAACTGGTCAACCGCGGCAACACCGTCATTGTCATCGAACACAACATGGACGTGATCAAAACGGCCGACTGGATTATCGATCTCGGGCCCGAGGGGGGAGACGACGGCGGTCGTATCGTTGCCTGCGGGACCCCGGAAGAAGTGGCCACGATCAATTCTTCGTATACCGGTCAGTACCTTAAACCGATTTTGCGGAATTGAATTTCGGCGAACCGGCCCGCCTCGACCGGACTACGCCCCAAACAAGAAGCGCCGCCACCAATCCCGGTGACGGCGCTTTACGAAGGGGTTCCACATGACAAGAGGGGGCGCTCCTGCTGTCCTTCTTACTTTTCCTCCGACATATCGATCTGCTCGTCCTGAGCCGCCCCGGCCAGTTCCAGGCGCGGCGTACTCTGCTCGCTACGAAGTAAACCGAGGTAATCACCCAACAGGCGGTACTTGTTGCTGAAAGCATCCGTCCGACTCAATGAACGGTAGATTGTCTCCTTCGTTTTCAGAAGTGACAGCCTTTCCCTGAACCTGTCTCCATCGGGACTCCCGATCCTGTCTGCCCCGTCCGGGTGGGCGTGATCCGGATCTCCGCCTTTCGCCAAAACGGCCAGCCGGGCCAGTTGCCTGACTTTTCCGGCGGTTACGCTAATATCATAATTCACCAGATCGTAAAGCTTGTTTTCCAGCTTCTCCCGCTGATCTTCATTCCCGTCCAGCTTAGCCCTGGCCCAGGCCCGATAGTACGCATCAAGCTGCTCAATCACCACGGGCAGGCTGTAAACCTGGGTGGCCTCGGCAACCGAGTCCGCCCTGATCACCGGAGGCTCGGCCCGAACTACCCCGGCCAGACCGATTGCGGCGACAGCAAAGATCATGACGACAGCCAACAGGTACTTCCGCGTCATAGTCATGGGTTGTCCCTCATCTCAAAATGGAACGATAACACCCCGGGACCTATCAAAGTCCATGCCGGAGGGGTAACCTGTTCCGGTCCCGTTGATTAGGAAAATGCCGGGCGAATAAACTGTCGGTCAGACCAAACTGACTATGGGAAAAGATCAATAAGATAAAGGAGAGTTCGATACAAGCAGGCAGATCGGCCAATGCCGAAGATGAACCTGTCAGCCGCGGGAACGTTTCTCCGCGTGTTCGTTAACCAGCGCAAACGAAAGATACTCAAGTTCCATCGACATATTCTCATTGCGCAGATACACGCCCTCGGGAACCCTGAGATTGATCGGGGCGAAATTGAGAATCGCCCTGATCCCGGCATTTACAACATCATCGACAATGTACTGGGCCACCGTGGCCGGCACGGCAACAATAGCCATCTCAATCCGGGCTTCGTGAAGTTCTTTTTCCATGTTCCTCACGTCGCTTATGACGATGCCCTTGTGATTGGAGCCGATCTTGCGCTGGTCGTTGTCGAACAGTTTGACGATATGAAATCCCTGACGGGCGAATTCTTTATAGGAGACCAGGGCCGAGCCGATATTTCCCACCCCGAAAAGGGCTATTCGCCAGACTCGATTAAGTCCCAGAATCGAAGCCATTTTCTGACGCAACACCGAGACCTGATAACCCAGTCCGCGCGTGCCGAAAGATCCGAAGAAGGACAGGTCCTTGCGGACCTGAGCGGGGGTAAGCTCTTCCCACCGGGCCAGTTCTTTGGAAGATACCGTTTCCCGCCCTTCCTTTTCCAAAATGGTCAACGCCCTGAAATACAACGACAAGCGATGGATAGTTAATTCTGATACACGTTTTTTGGTCATGGCTTCGGCCTGTGTTCGGCTCGCTACAAGGCAGCACCTTCAGAGTCCACTGAAGACGTATGTGAAATCATTCACAAGTAGTATATCCCCCCTCCGAGGCCCTGTCAAGTCAATTCTGGAAATCCAAAAGGGGCCCCGGGGTTGCCCGGCAAGTCCCTGTCCTATAATCTCTTACCGGCCAACCGGTAAACGCGGGAGCGATGGCGAGAGGCGAGCCAGAATCTCATAATTGATCGTTCCGGCCCAGGCGGCCAACTGCTCGGCGGTCAATTCTTCGCTGCCCTGACGACCGATCAAGGTTACCGGTTCCTCGAGTTTAACACCGGGGATATTGGTGATATCGATCATCATGAGGTTCATACATATCCGGCCGCGTACGGGGGCCCGGCGGCCTTTGATCAAAACATAGCTCAGGTTCGACATAGCCCGGTCGTAACCGTCGAAATACCCCACCGGAACCACGGCCAGTCGGGCCGGCGAGCTGGTCCGGTATGTACAACCGTAACCGACAAACGAATCGGTGGGGACATCTTTGATCTGGGTCACGCGGGCCTTCCAGCTAAGCACCGGGCGAAAGATGCTGTTGGTTCCCCCTTCAAGGCGGTAGCTCAGATAGGTTTCTTTCGACGGCCAGTGACCGTACACCGCAATACCGGGGCGCACCAGTTCAAAACGGGTCTTTTCGAAAAGGATCAGGGCGGCCGAGCAGGCGGTGTGTCGAACGGTCGGCTTGATCCCCAGGGCGGTCATTTTCTTAAGCAATTCGTGGAATTTCTTAAGCTGTACCTGGGCATATTCGTGACTGGTGGTGTCCTCAATGTTGGCGAAATGCATTGCCGTCCCGTAGGGTTTTTTCAGCAGGGGATACTTTTTGTAGATTCGGGCGAAAGCGGGCAGTTCCCGGGCTGTTATACCCTGCCGATTGGTCCCTGTTTCCAGCTTGATATGGGTGCGCAGCCGCCGATTGAGCCGACGGGACAAAGCGCCCAGCCGCTCCAGGGTCGGCGTGGTGAATATCATCGGTTCCAGATCATACGCGAACACCTGTTCCAATTCATCAAGCGGGGCCGGGCCCAGCAACATTATCCTGCGTTCCCAGCCACTTTCACGGCAGACGGCAGCTTCTTCCAGCGAATGTACGGTCAGATATTCCACTTCGGCATGGCGACCGAGCAGTTTTACCATTACCGACAGGCCATGACCGTAGGCATTAGCCTTGACGGCAACGGCTATTTTTCGTCCCCCGACCAGCCGGGCCAGACTGCGGATATTGTGTTGCAGGGCGGGGCGGGAGAGTTCTATCCAGTTAAGGAATTTTTTACTGTCCATGCGGTTTGTTATACGCACTGTCGGTTTCAAGAACAACATAAAGAATTGTTCCCCTGTCGAAGCTGTCCGGAATGCCGATAAAAATACCATATAAAGGGCTAAACAGGAGAAGAGAAGAGGGAGCCCATGGGTATCGCCGGACTGACAGGCTTTTTTGCGTCAATCGCCAACAATTTCCGTAACCACTACCTTGATCTGGCGGCAAACATTCGCCAGAATCGCACACCGGACTATTACAAATCCTCCTCCACGTCCTGCAACACCGACACCTCCGGCGCGCAAAGCGTAGCACAGGACGAATACCTGCCGTCGACCGAAACCACCCCCGAGACCGGATCGGGCACACCGGCGACAACCGCAGATGAGCAGGCGTCGACCCCGGTCAAGCAAACACCCGACGGTACTTATTCTTATGAACGCCGGGCGCAGTTGGACTATCAGCTCGATCTTCGTTTTGATCTCACTGCCGTTACCCGGACAGTCGAGAGGCTTGCCGACGGTGACGTAGAAGCAGTCGATGATTTTGCGGCGGTGAATTTCGGATTGACAACGGATTTCGACGTGGACGGATACCAGCGCGTCACGATTCGGGACGATTCGATCAGCGACACCGGAAACAGCTATGAAAGTCAGGCCGCCACTCAATACAACAGCAAAGCCATGGCCTATCAGGACCGCAGCTTTGCGCTGAATGCGTTTTATGACGAAGCCCTTGATATCCGAAGCTCGATGAATGAAACGACCGGACAATCATACCGCCGGGCCGTCAACAAATTCAGCCTGCGCTACCGGCTCGACAACCAGTTCAGCGTTTCTCTGGCGGAACGTTTCAATTCCCAGACCGAACGCATGCTCGCGCAGACACCCGAAACCGTCAAGAGCTACGCGGATACCGCCGGAGAATTGGCCACGACAGCCAGCGATGACCTGATGGTATCGTTCTTCGACACCGTCGACAGCTACCTGGACGATTCCGAGCAGGCCATCTATGACAAGGTAACGCAATTCTTCGATAAAGCCGCCGCCGAACTTGGTTTCTCCGGTATTCTCGTAGACAAGGCCCGCAATCAGTTGACCTCGACAATCGAAGAGTTTTTCGGACGCGTTGACACGTCGCTTTCTCAACTCGAAAGCAAATTCACCTCAAGCGACACGGCGCAAGCTCTCACGGCCATGAACGTGGCCGCTCCGGCCGTGGCCGAGGACAGCTATCAACTGGCCACCGCATAGCGAGCAACCGAGAAAATATGCGTATCCACGATTTAGACAATGATCGGACGCTGAGCGAAATCTCGATATACCTGACTACAAGTGAACTGGCACACCTCTACGGACTGCTGGGCAGCATGCTCAAGGATACGCGCGCCCGTCAGACAAGTGTCAGCGACGACAGCTTCAGTCATACGCTCACCGTGGTACGCTATCACCCGATGGAAACCTCGGGTCTGGACAGTCGTCAGAAAGAAATTGTCCGCGAAGATACTTAGGCCGTCGACCGGCCCGACACGTCGGCACCCGATGGGAAATTCCTTGATAATCCCGGCTCGCTTCACCATTATTCCCTTAGATTATGAAAGAAGACATATCCGCCAACCTGATGGAACTCCGCGGGCAGATCGCCGAAGCCTGCGAGCAGTGTGATCGAGACGCCAACGATATCACCATAGTCGCCGTTTCCAAAACTCACTCCGCCCAGGCTATCCGTATCGCCGTGGCCACCGGCCTTACCGATATCGGCGAAAACCGTATCCAGGAAGCCGAACCGAAACTGACCGAGGTCGGCCATATCGCCCGGTTTCATCTCATCGGGCACCTTCAGACCAACAAAGTCAAAAAAGCTCTCGCGCTTTTCGACGTAATCCAGTCGGTCGATTCTCTTCATCTGGCCGAGGAGATCAGTCGCCACGCGGGTGAGATCGACCGCGTTGTCGAGTGCTATGTCGAGGTCAATACTTCCGGCGAGGAGAGCAAATACGGCGTGGCCCCGGATCAGGCGCTTGACCTTGTGCGCGAAGTCAACAGCCTGCCTCATATCGATCTGACCGGGCTGATGACGGTCGGACCGCTGACCGACGACCAGGATCGGGTACACGAAGCGTTCCGCCTCTGCCGGGACCTGTTCAAACAGAGCCGAAAAATCGCGGGGGAGAGGTTCACCAATCTTTCGATGGGTATGTCCGACGATTTCCGGGCAGCGATAGCCGAGGGTGCTACCATGGTTCGGATCGGCACGGCCATCTTCGGTCCCCGCGAGAGATAAAATCCAGCGTCCGGAGAGCCCGGGTATCATCGGTCTTTGATGGAACTCGGTTCTTGAGAATCCTTAGCGAGCACCGCGCAACCTGCATGTGCCCCCTCTTTTTTTCCGATTACCGTTAATGTTTTCGCCGGATGGTACGATAACAATAGTAGTGTACCGTTTTGAAACGGCTCGAAACTCGAAAGGCACGAAAAACGACAGATCGGGCCAGAATTCGAAATCCGTAAGCAGGTGAGTACTAAGATGGATCTATCACCCAACGATGTTCGCAATTATGAATTCCCCGGCCAGATGCGCGGCTACGACCGGGACGAAGTTGACGGCTTCAAAGAACAGGTTGCTGCAGCCCTGGAAACGGCCAAGCAGGAAAACCTGAAACTGTCTATGGAAATCGATTCCCTCAAGAGCCAACTGTCCGGTCTGAAGCAGTTCGAGGAGACGATCAAGAACGCCGCTATCGACGCGCGCCGCAACGCCGATATGACGGTAGCCAACGCCAAACAGGAAGCGGAGTTGATCGTTAACAAAGCCAAAACCGAGGCCGAAAAGGAATTGACCTCGCGCCATCTCAAGGCGGGAGAAATCGAAGAGCAGATCACCAAACTGGAGTTGACCAGGAAATCATATCTCAGCAAGATTCGCAGCCTGATTCAATCACACCTGCAACTGGTAGACGAAATCGTGTCCTCCGAAGGAGAGAAACGCAACCGCGAGGATGATCTGGAAATCACGGATTCGTCCGAAGTCAGTGCCAAAACCCGCGAAACCATAGCCACCCAACCCTCGCGCCACACCTCGATCAAAACCGAGGAAGCCAACGCTCCCGACGAAGATAAGATAGCCGGGCTTTCCGACAGCACCAAAATGAGCATTTCGGAAGCGATCAAAGGCGTGCTCGGCGACGAGCAGGAGGAAACCTCCGAAGAGTCTGACTCCAAAACAAATATAGACCCGGAACTGGCCGCCGCGCTGGAGAACTATAAACCCTCGAGCCTCGACTCCAGTCCCGACTCATCCCCCGATCAGCCAGCCGAGACACCTTCGGAGCAGTCGGCCGACAACGGACCGGAAGTCGTGGAAACCACGCGCCGAGCGGAAGAAATCCCGGAAGGTTTCGTCGCCAAGGATGGTGACGAAATCAAAACATCAACCGACCGCGTTGCGGTTTCCGAAAACGCCAAAAAACAGCCGGTCGCCCCTGAATCTCTGGCCAAAGAACTCGACGAAGTCGTGGCCAAATTCGAGGAAGAAATGAGCAAAGCCGAAAAAAGCTGATAAAGTCCTTCCGCAAGAATGAGGGCCGACCCGACGTACACCTCCGGGGCCGGTCCTTTTTTTTCGCCCAGTTTTTCCTTTAGCCGCACCGGCAAACTGTTATATTCCGATTATTATAAACGCTTACCGAACACACGGAGTACGCAGGAGTCGAAATCATGAAAGACGACGGCATGGCCACCTGGGCTGATATTCACAAAAAGCTCAACGAAGCCACTGACTATATCAAAGGACAAATCAAGTTCGAGCCGAAAATCGGCATTATTCTCGGCACCGGTCTCGGTTCGCTGGTCGACGGAATCGACATGGTCGGCACGGTCGACTACGACAAGATTCCGCATTTCCCCGTTTCAACCGTGGAATCACACGCCGGTCGGCTGCTTTTCGGTAATCTTTGCGGCAAACCGGTCGTGTGCATGCAGGGACGGTTCCATTTCTACGAAGGTTACACTATGAAGCAGATCGCTTTCCCTGTCCGGGTGCTCAAAAAGCTCGGCATGGAAAGCCTGATCGTTTCCAACGCCGCCGGCGGTCTCAACCCGAATTTCAAGCCGGGCGATATCATGCTCATCAAGGATCATATCAACTACTTCCCGCACAACCCGCTCATCGGCGACAATGACGATAGCTGGGGCGACCGTTTCCCCGACATGTACGAGGTCTACAACTGCCAGTACCAGCAGATAGCCAAAGAAGTCGCCATGCAGCAGCGGCTTCGGTTGCAGGAAGGCGTATATCTGGGGCTGACCGGACCGTGTCTGGAAACGTCTGCCGAATATCGCATGTTTCGCACTATGGGGGCGGATGCCGTCGGCATGTCCACCGTACCGGAAGTAATCACGGCCCATCATCAGAAGAACCGCATTCTGGGCTTTTCCATAATCACCGACATGGGGCTGGCCGACAACATGCACCCCTGCTCGCTGGAGGACGTGATCGGCACGGCCTCGCGCACCGAACCGAAACTCCGCGATCTCATCGCCGGCTGTGTGGAGAAGATGGTATTGTAGAGAATAACCAACCATTTATCAGAGAAGTGACTCATGACCCGATTCAATTACGAAGGCCGAGTATTTGCGGGCACGGTCAACTACGATGAAGGCGATTTCACCCGCGAGACCCGGTTTTTCTATCATCAGAAAGGCTCAACCGTGTGGGGAACCTGCCACGGCGGCAACGTCGTTTTCGGCACCTTGATCGCCCGAGTGGAAGTCGATGGCATCCTCGACATGGTCTGGCAATGTCTCAACAACAAAGGGGCATTTCGGACCGGCACCTGTCGCTCGACTCCCGAGGTTCTTCCCGACGGTCGCTATCGGCTGCACGAAGTATGGAGAATAAACAGCGGTGAATCCGGCATTTCGGTAATTGAAGAAGTCTCCGCGTCCGATGCCAGCCGCGAATATGATTGATTCACGGCCTTCGGGCTGACATGATGAGGCCATGGAAGATCAACGCCAACTGAAAGATCTGGTATCGGTGGGCCCGGCCACCCTGAAAGATTTCGACCGACTGGGTATAACCGAGGTCCGCAATCTGATCGGCTGCGACGCTCACGAACTCTATATGCGGCTCCGGGAAATTCGCGGGATGAAGCTTGATCCGTGCTGCGAAGATGTCCTTCGAGCGGCCATCGCCCAGGCCGAGGATCCCCGGCTTCCGGCCGAAAAAAAGAAGTGGCCGTACTGGTCAAAAGTCCGCAAGGCTGCCGCGAAGGGCCATCGGTAAACAGACAACCGGGCGATTGATCTTTACGATAGAAGGCGTGAGTTCCCATACGGCACCTCGGTCGTGAACAGGGCTTCTTGCGTTTCTTTGTATATCGTCGCATATTGGCCCATAATAACGAACCGCCCCAAAATGAGGATATACCATGCCCACGACGAAAATTCCCCAACGAAACCAGATCGAAGAAAAACACAAATGGAACCTGGCCGATATCTACGCCGATGACGCCGCCTGGGAAGCGGATTTCAAACGCGTCCGGGAGATAATAGCCAAAGCTCCTTCGTTCGTCGGCAAGCTGGCCGAGTCGCCGAAAACCATGTACGACTGCCTGGACGCCCGCAGTGAAATGTTCAAGGCTCTCGCTCAGCTTTATCAGTATGCCTACCTCAGCAAGGATCTCGACAACCGCGTCTCGACCTACCAGGCCATGACCGAACGGGCGGCTTCGCTGTCGTCACAGGGCTCGGCGGCTTTTGCTTTCGTCGAACCGGAACTGCTGAAAATCGAGCAAGCGAAACTGCTCAACATGGCGGGCCAATTCGAGAAGACCGACGAGTACGATTTCTATATCAAGGAACTCATTCGCTCCAAAGAACACATCCGCTCGGAAGAAGTCGAGGAAGTACTGGCCCAGTCGGCCATCGTGTCCCGCGGCCCGGATACGATTTTCTCGATGCTCGACGACGCTGACCTGAAATATCCGTCGATAAAAGACGAGAAGGGCGAAGAAGTGCAACTTACCAAACAGCGCTTCTACAAATTTCTCGAATCGTCCGACCGCCGGGTCCGCTCCGACGCACACCACGCTTTCTATTCGGCATACAAAGACCACGCCAATACCATCGGGGCCTCGCTGGCCTCCTCGGTCAACAAGGATATTTTTTACAGCCGGGCTCGTCGATACGAAAGCTGCCTTCACGCCGCTCTCGATACCGACAACATCCCGGTGGAGGTCTACCATTCCCTGCTCAACACCACCGAAGCCGATCTGGACGGTCTCCATGCCTACATCGCGCTTCGCAAGCGCCTGCTGAAGCTGGACGAGATTACCCCCTGGGACATGGCCTGCCCGCTTTTCCCCGATCAGGATTACGAAGTCGCTTACGGCGAGGCCGTCAAAGAAGTGCTGGCCGCCACGGAAACGCTCGGCGAGAAGTATAACCGGAAACTCCGGGAGGCTTTCGACAGCCGATGGGTGGACGTTTTCGAAACCGAGGGCAAGGGTAGTGGGGCGTACAGCTATTCCACGTACCAGGTTCACCCATACGTGCTGATGAACTACAACGATACCGTGGACAACATGTTCACTCTCGCGCACGAGATGGGCCACGCCATGCACAGCCATTTGGCCAACACCACGCAGTGTTTTCCCAAAGCCAGATACTCTATCTTCGTGGCCGAGGTCGCTTCGACTCTCAACGAAGGCCTCCTGCTGCACTATCTGTTGAAAAAAGTCAGCGACACCCGCCAGCGCCTGTACCTTCTCAACCGCGCTATCGATAACGCCGTGGGGACATTTTTCACCCAGATTCTCTACGCCCGTTTCGAACTGGCCATTCACAAGGAAGTCGAGAAGGGCGGCGCCCTGTCGCCGGATTTCATGAATGCTCTCTGGCGCGATCTGACCCAGAAGTACCACGGTCCGGAAATGAAAATCGATGACCTGACACCGCTGAAATGGTCACGCATCCCGCATTTCTACAACATGTTCTACGTCTTCCAGTACGCCACGTCGTTTGCCGCCTCACAGGCGATTCTGGACAAGTTCCTGAAAGGCGAAGAAGGTATTATCGATAAATACCTGACCATGCTGGCGGCCGGTGGCCGTGACTATCCTATCGAGCTGCTCAAGATCTGCGGCGTGGACATGGCCACACCCGAGCCGATCAAGGCAACCCTGAAGATGTTCGCCGAGCACGTAGCCGAGGTCGACCGCCTGGCCTGAACGCGCACTCCATCGACGGCGAAACAGCGATATACAAAACGGGGAGCGGCAAAAGTCGCTCCCCGTTGAATTAGTGACGTTTTTATTTTACTTGGCGTCGAAATCGTCGAGTGTCTTCTCAACCAACTGGAAATACATCAGCGACGGACCACCACCCATGAGCACGGCAACCCAACTGGCCTCGGTAATCTCACGACGCGTGGCGCCATGTTTGAGAGCCTGCCCGATATGGAAAGCGATACACCATTTGCAGTGAGTGGCGATACCCAGGGCAATGGCGATCAACTCCTTGGTTTTGGAATCGAGTTCGCCCGGAGCCTCAATGGCCTGCATCATCTTACCAAAAGCCGCCATCTCGGCCGGGTATTCTTTCGAAAATTTACTCAAACTCTCGTTGGTCTCGTCGGCGATCTGCTTCATATTGTCCATCAGTAAACCCTTTCGTCAACAAAGATGTCAAACAAATACCAGAGCCGGTCGACCTGTTGAAACACGGAAAGATCAACCGCCGTTTCGAGGGGCAATCTAACAACTATAAAAAATCCCGCAACCTTCTTTTCGTTCAAAACTGTCAATTGACAACAGAGAACTGCTGACATCGGCCGGGCGACCCGTTAGATTATTCCGGCACCGCAGCATTGAATAATTACGGCTGAGCGGAGTATTTCTTACAGGAGGTAACAGAATATGTCAAACGGTGGAGCAGCAGCGAGCGGAGCGGCAGCAAGTGGTGCCGCGGCAGCGGCGGCGGCAATTGCCCAGGCAACCAAGGCTTCCGGCGCTATAGTCAGTGTCGAACCGAGTGAATTCGTCAAAATTCTCAACCGTATGGAAGCTCCCCTGGTGGTAACGGCTGCCGGCGGCGTGTTTACGAAGAAACACCAGTACCTGACCAACTACAAAGGTCTCTATTTCTTTACTCAGTCGGTCGAGCCGATTCACGGGCCGGCCCGAACGGAGTACGTGACATCGAAGAAGATCTGGATTCCGTAGGCCGTAGCGCTTTCCCGGTTCGGTTCTCAGTGGTCAATCTCGGCCCGATTGCGCAAAACCTCGGGGTCGATACCGAAATGGGTCTGAATACAGCGGTTGACTTTGTTATCGAGAACGGGATAGGTGTCGGTGCCCAACTCGTCGTAGAGCGGTCGGGCGATTGATACGAACACCCGGGCGATTTTCGGATCGAAATGCCGGCCGATACGCCGATCTATTTTATCCATTGTCTCATCGTAAGAAAACGCCGGTTTGTACGGCCGCCGCGAAATCAGCGCATCGAACACATCCACCACGGCGAATATCCGGGCGTTGAGCGGAATCTCCTCCCCTTTCAGCCTGTCCGGATACCCGGTACCGTCGAATTTTTCGTGATGGTGCCGAACCACGTCCATGGCGTCTTCCAGCCAGGTCACCCCGCCGATCATCCTGGCCCCGAGTTCGGTATGACTGTTCATGATGCGGCGTTCGTCGTCATTCAGCCCGCCGGTTTTCAGAAGGATTTTGTCGGGAATTCCGATTTTCCCGATATCGTGCAGAAACGAGCCTTTGATCAGCGCCTGTATTTGCGACTGCTCAAGGTGCAGGGTTTCGGCCAGACGCGTGCTGTAAAGCGTCACCCGGGGATTGTGCCAGCTATTGCCGGTGTCGCGCTGGGCGATGGCCTCACCGAGGGCTTTGACCATCTGAAGGTTCTCGGTGAGCAGGTCGTATTGAATACCCAGAAACAGGCCTTTGAGGACGGTATCGAAATCAAGCTCTTTATTGGCCGTATTCACTTTGTCGGCGGCCGTGTCCGGCAGGCGGAATTTGGACGCGGCACACAGCCGGCTGCGAAGTTCGTTGACAACCAGCCCGGCGAACATGGCGCAGTATTCTTCCGGGGCCACGCCGGACGGACGTTTGGCCAGAAGACGGTCGACCTCTTCGTTGAACACTTCTCTTAACTTGGAGCGGCGCACCTGCCGCGCCAGTTCCTGAGTAGCCTTTTTATCGAGCATACGGAGGCTTTCCTTTTGTGCTCCGCCCTCACCGAAACGGGAGGGCGAAAGCTGACAAACACAAGATAGCAGACGACCGGGCCGGTTCAAAGGGGCATATTTCGGCCTCGGGGGAGCGCAATTCGGCCTGCCGGAGCAGAAAAAAGACCGCGGTGCTGTTGACGGATGGGTCCATTTTGCGTAACTTGGGGTATCCGGGAGGAAAATCCAATGCGTTTATCCAAATATGCTCTTGCGGTAGGCTTAATTCTGCTGGCCTCGATTGTCGGTGCTCAATCGTCCGCACCGGTGCCGATTGACACGGCCAGAGATACGGTCACCATCACCGATACCGTACACGATACGGTCATCAGAGTTGACACTGTGAAGGGCTGGCTGGATACAATTCTTACGATCATAACTATCTTAGTCGGGGTAGTGGGTATTATCCTGCCTATTCTTCTCTGGCAGTTCTTCAGCGTCCGCAAAGAAGCCCGCGATGGGTTAGCGGAGATGAGACGAGAGACAGACAGGTGTGTCAGGGACGCCCGAGAGGAGGTGCACAGGGAAGTCGACAAAATAAGACATCTGGGGCAGCAGGCATTCAGGACATACGAGGGAATGGAAGCCAAGCATAAGCGTATGACTGAAATGATCGAGAGTGCGGCGTCGCAATCGGCGCAGACTTGGGAGGGAGCTAAAAAGGAAGCTGAGAGCAAAGGCATTACCGACCCCAACAGGATAATTAACTACGTTAACAAAGCAGGGGCGGAAGAGTCGATAAAGGCATATGAATCACTGCTGAACATAATGAAGTGGGAGGGTACCCCGTCAGAGCAAATACCGCCTTCTGTCCACCGCAACGTGGGACTCAACTACTATAGCTTAGATAGGTACGACGAGGCACTTGCGGAATTCGAAAACTATCTCCGGCATAAGCCGGATGATGCGGAAATCCTCTTCTATGCCGGTGTCTGCCACGGTGAAGGGGGCCGCTACGAACAAGCGATCCGGATGTACGCAAGGAGTACCGATATCTACGAGGAGTCAGAGACCGCCTGGTACAACTGGGGTAGCGCACTGGCCGAGCTTGCCAAAGCCCGCAACAACCCCGATCTCTTTGAGCAAGCTATTGAGAAGTACAAGAAAGCCATTGAGATAAACGATCAGTATGAACAGGCCTGGTACAACTGGGGCAATGCACTGGCTGACCTTGCCAAGGCCCGCAACAACCCCGACCTCTTTGAGCAAGCCATCGAGAAGTACAAGAAAGCCACTGATATCAATGATCTGAAAGAAGAAGCCTGGTACAACTGGGGCAATGCACTGGCCGACCTTGCCAGGGCCCGCAACAACCCCGACCTCTTTGAGCAGGCTATTGAGAAGTACAAGAAGGCCACTGAGATCAACAAGCAGTATGGACAGGCCTGGTCCAACTGGGGCGTAGCGCTGGCTGACCTTGCCGAAGCCCGCAATAACCCCGATCTCTTTAAGCAAGCTATCGAGAAATTCAAGAAGGCCACTGAAATCAATGATCAGAACGAACAGGCCTGGTCCAACTGGGGCGTAGCACTGGCTGACCTTGCCAAAGCCCGCAACAACCCCGAGCTTCTTGACGAAGCTATTGAGAAGTTCAAGAAAGCCACTGAGATCAATGACAGATTTGAACTGGCCTGGTACAACTGGGGCGTAGCACTGAATAATCTTGCCAGGGCCCGCAATAACCCCGACCTCTTGGAGCAGGCCATCGAGAAGTACAAGAAGGCCACTGAGATCAACAAGCAGTATGGACAGGCCTGGTCCAACTGGGGCGTAGCGCTGGCTGACCTTGCCGAAGCCCGCAATAACCCCGATCTCTTTAAGCAAGCTATCGAGAAATTCAAGAAGGCCACTGAAATCAATGATCAGAACGAACAGGCCTGGTCCAACTGGGGCGTAGCACTGGCTGACCTTGCCAAAGCCCGCAACAACCCCGATCTCTTTGAGCAGGCTATTGAGAAATACAAGAAGGCCACCGATATCAACGATCTGAAAGAACACGCCTGGTTCAACATGGCCTGCGCCTATGCGCTGCAAGAGAAGAAGGCCGACATGCTGGATGCCCTTGGTAAAGCCGTCAAGTTAGACAGCCAATGGAAAGCTGAAGCACGCAAGTACAAGGATCTCAAGAAGTATTGGGATGATCCGGATTTCAAAGCCCTGACCAAAGAAGATTAAGCCGTAATCCACCCCCACCCCCCGGCGGGCTAAGCTTCCGGCCCGCAACGGACGATAAAATTATTTGCAAAAGTTACGATTCCTGGTAGATTACTCTGCTATACAGGATTGGGAGCTATGAGATTCGACCCGCTAAAAGACTCGTTCAGCCTTCCGGCCGCCGAGGAGAAAATCCTCGCCTTCTGGGATAGCCATGACATTTTCCACAAAAGCCACGAGGCCGCCCGCCAACGGCCCCCGTTCATCTTCTACGAAGGCCCCCCTACGGCCAACGGCCGGCCGGGGATTCATCATGTTATCTCCCGCACGGTCAAAGACTTAGTGTGCCGCTACAAAGCTATGTGCGGCTTCCGGGTCGACCGCAAGGCCGGCTGGGATACCCACGGCCTGCCGGTGGAAATTGAGGTCGAAAAGCAACTCAAGCTCGACACCAAGGCCAAGATTCTCGAATACGGAGTCGAGAAGTTCAACCGCAAATGCCGCGATTCGGTCTTCACCTATCTGAAAGACTGGGATGATATCACCCGCCGGATCGGCTACTGGCTGGACCTGGACAACGCCTATGTCACTCTGACCAACGACTATATTGAATCGGTCTGGTGGATTCTCAAGAACCTCTTCGACCGTGACCTTATTTATAAAGGTTACAAAATTCTTCCGTTCTGCCCTCGCTGCGGCACCGGGCTGTCCAGTCACGAGGTTGCCCAGGGCTACCAACTGGTCCGGGACCCGTCGCTGTACGTCAAGGTGAAAGCCGCCGACGGCGATTTCAGCTATCTGGTGTGGACCACCACGCCATGGACGCTGCCGTCCAACGCCGCGCTGTGTATGGCCGCCGAGGCCGACTACGTTACGGTCGAATGGCAGGGGGAAAAGCTGGTTCTGGCCGAAGCGCTGGTGCATGCGACTTTCGGCGAGACGCCCAAAGTGCTGGCCACACACAAAGGCAAGGACTTCCTCAAACGCAAATACGAACCGCTCTTCGATTTCTATAAGGACCACGCCGACAACGCCTTCATCGTCATCAACGGCGATTTCGTCACGCTCGACGACGGCACGGGCATCGTGCATATCGCCCCCGGTTTCGGCGCCGACGACTACGAAGTCGGCCGACAGTTCGGCCTGCCGGTGCTTCAGGCTATCGAGGCCAACGGCCTTTTCAAGGATATGGCCGGCAAATACGCCGGTATGTTTGTCAAGGACGCCGACCCGGTTATTATCGAAGATCTGAAAGCCGCCGGCAAATTGTTCAAAATTCAGGAATACGAGCACAATTACCCCTTCTGCTGGCGGTGCGACTCGCCGCTGATCTATATCGCGCGCGAATCCTGGTATATCAGAACAACCCAGTTCCGCGAGCAGTTGATAAAGAACAACAACGCCATCGCCTGGCACCCGGACGAAATCCGCAGCGGCCGCATGCTCGACTGGCTGGAAAACAATGTCGACTGGGCGCTCTCGCGCGAACGCTTCTGGGGCACACCACTGCCAATCTGGATTTGCGATGACCCCCAATGCGGCAAAAAACGTGCGGTCGGTTCAATCGAGCAGCTCCGTGCCGAAGGTATCGACGTTCCGGAAGAAGTCGACCTGCACAAACCGATGGCCGACCAGATCAAGCTTCGCTGCGAGTGCGGCGGTACGATGACCCGCGTGCCGGAGCTTATCGATGTCTGGTTCGATTCCGGCTCCATGCCTTACGCCCAGTGGCATTACCCGTTCGAGAACAAGGACGTGTTCGAAAAGAGCTATCCGGCCGATTTCATCTCCGAGGCGGTCGACCAGACCCGGGGGTGGTTTTACTCGCTGCTGGCCATCTCGACTATGCTCTTCGACCGGGAACCGTTCAAAAACGTGGTCGTGCTTGAGTTCATCCTGGACAAAGAAGGCAAAAAGATGTCCAAGCATAAGGGGAACGTGGTCAACCCGTTTGAAACCGTGGCCCGGTTTGGTGCCGACCCGCTCCGCTGGTATCTGGTGTCGACATCCGCCCTGTGGGTCCCGACACGGTTCGATCCCGACAGCCTGGCCGAGGTAGTGCGCAAGTATTTCGATACACTGCGCAATACGTACTCTTTCTTTGCCATCTATGCCAATATCGACAATATCCTGCCGCGCGCCGACGAAGCCGGTGTTTCGGTGGATGCTTTTCTGGCCGGTAAAGCCGGGGAAGAGGAAGTGTTTGACCGCTGGATCGTTTCCAAATATCACAGCCTGGTCAAACAGGTTACTGACAATTTCGACGAGTACGAACTGACGGCCCCGGCTCGGGCTATCCAGCATTTTGTAATCGAGGAGTTGTCCAACTGGTACGTGCGGACCAACCGCCGCCGGTTCTGGGCCAAGGCCGATGATCCGTCCAAAATGCGCGCCTATCTCACGCTTTACCGGATTCTCGAAGGGATCTGCCGCCTCAGCGCCCCGATCAGCCCGATGATTACCGAACTGCTGTGGACAGAACTGATGGGGGAAAACCGCGAGAAATACGGCGCCCCGCTTTCGATCCACATGACCGATTACCCCGTCGCCGACCCGGCCCTGATCGACAGCGAACTGGAAGAAACCATGGACCTGGTGGAGAAGATGGTCTCGCTGGGACGGGCAGCCCGCACGCGCAAGAATCTCAAGGTGCGTCAGCCGCTCTCGAAAGTCATGGTCAGCCTTCCGGGCAAGCGAGCTTTCGAGCGCCTCGCACCGTATCTCGGCATTGTCCGCGACGAGTTGAATATCAAGGAAGTAGTCGAGGCGGAGAACCTCGATAGCTATATCACCTACAGCGCCAAGCTGAATTTCAAGGTGGCCGGACCGCGCCTGGGCGGAAACGTCAAGACCGCCGCTAACTATATCAGCCAGTTGACCACCGAACAGGTCCGCCAGTTTGCCAAAACCGGAGAACTGGTGATCGAGCCGCTTGGCCCGCACGTGAAGTTGTCGGCCGAGGAAGTGGAGGTTATCCGTTCCGAAAAGGAAGGCGTGGCGGTGGAATCGAACGGCGATATCACGGTGGCCCTGATGACCGAACTCACCGACGAGCTGCGCGACGAAGGTTTCGCCCGCGAGATGGTGAACAAAATTCAGAATATGCGCAAATCGTCGGGGTTCGAGGTCACGGACCGCATTCATATCCGGGTGCATCCGTCGGCCCGCCTTCAGACCGCCCTTGACCGGCACAACGAGTTCATCCTGAAGGAAACTCTCGCGCTGGGGATGGAGTATGCCGATTCGACCGGGTTCGAGGGGGCCAAAGAATGGGATATCAACGGTGAAAAGACTGCCATCGCGGTAGTCAAAGCATAAACAGGAAACCAGAATGAAAGAGTCCGAACTTAAAAAGTACGAGGCGCTGCTTCTGGCCAAAAAGAAAGAAATCCTTGCCGAGATGGGCGTTATCGGTGAATCTCACACCAACACCATCAAGGATGCGACCGGCGACCTCTCTTCTTACTCCTACCATATGGCCGATCAGGGAACGGACAATATGGAACGTGAGATGGCCTTCGCTTATGCCTCCAAAGGCGGCCGACTTATTTATCACATCGATGAAGCCCTGCGCCGCATCAAGAACGGCACCTATGGCATCTGTCACAATTGTGGCAAACCAATACAGCGCCGACGGCTGAATGCGGTACCGCACGCCCGACTGTGCATCCAGTGTAAGTCTGCCGAAGAGGAACGTAAGGCTGGCCGCAAGAAGTAGTCATAAAACGCTGTTCTGGTCGGCGGTCATCATTGTCGCCGTGGTTGCCCTGGATCAATGGACCAAGCACTGGGCAATCTCCCATCTGGCCGGGCAACCGAGTCTGCAAGTGCTCGGTGACTTTTTACAGCTTACTCTCGTATACAACGAGGGCGGGGCAATGGGCACCCGGCTCGGATCTTCGGCTTACTATCTCTTCATGGCCCTGATTGTTCTCCCTTTCCTCCTTTTCTACATTTATCGCCATCGCAATCGACTGTCGATATCTCTGGCACTTTCTTTTATCGCCGCCGGAGCGGTAGGTAACCTTATTGACCGCATTCGCTTCGGCAAAGTTATCGATTTCGTCGATTTTGACTTCTTTGACATCAACCTGTGGGGGTACCGGCTGGAACGTTTCTGGGTTTTCAACGTCGCCGACTCCGCTATCACCTGCGCCATCGTGTTTCTGTTGTTCTATATAATTTTCAAGCGACATTCGTACGACCAGATCCCGCCGGACGAACCAATCGAACCCCAGCCCGAATCCGAATAGACTCTTCCAGTTTTTCCCCTTGCTCGTCCCCGGCGAACTTTTATATTCGATCACATGTTACAGAACGTAAACTTGTGATCGCATTCCCCGGACTCTGAAAGGCTACGGCCGGAGGCATATATGGTTAGTAAAGACGCTGTAATGAAAGTGCTTAGCAGCATCAATGACCCCGAATTGCTCAAGCCCCTCACGGAACTCGACATGGTCAGGTCGGTAGACATCGACGGGGGCAGGGTCTTGGTGGATATCACCCTGACCGTGCCTACCTGCCCACTCAAAGGCCGCATCAGTCAGGACATTGTCGACGGTATCAAGAAACTCGACGGGGTGGAATCGGTCGACGTTAAGTTCGGTGCCATGACCGACGAGCAGCGAGCCCGTTTGAAAGAGAAGCTCGGTCACCAATCGGCCGAAAGGGGCCTTCCCGAGCCGCCCAAACTAACTTTCGCCAAGCGTTTCATCGCCGTCTCCTCCGGCAAGGGCGGAGTGGGCAAATCAACCGTCACGACCAATCTGGCGGCGGCACTGGCCCGAATGGGCAAGCGCGTGGGGTTGCTTGATGCCGATTGCTACGGATTCTCGATTCCCCGTATGCTCGGCGTAACGGGTCAGCCTACAATCATCGATGAGAAAATCGTTCCGCTGCGCAAAAACGACAACATCCAGGTTGTTTCCATGGGCTTCTTCGTTAATGAAGATGACCCGGTCATCTGGCGTGGCCCCTTGCTGCACAAAGCTATAACTCAGTTTCTGACCGACGTTCTATGGGACGAGCTGGACTACCTGTTCCTTGACCTTCCCCCGGGGACCGGCGATGTGACCCTGACTATCGCTCAGTCCCTCCCCGCGGCCGAGCTTCTGGTTGTCACCACGCCACAGGCGACAGCGACTCATGTGGCCGGCCGCGTGGCTAAACTCGCCGAGAAAACACACCTCAAGGTTATCGGTGTGGTCGAAAACATGTCATACTACGAGAATAACGGACAACGCGATTACATCTTCGGCAAAGATGGCGGTAAAAAACTCGCTCAACAGCTCGGCGTACAGTTCCTGGGAGAAATTCCCCTTCGCAGTTCCATCCGTGAGGCCTCGGACACAGGTCAACCGGTGGCGCTCGAAGGCAGCGATGCCGAAGTCGCCATGTTCGAACACATCGCGCACGCTATCGACAACATTAGATGACGATAACTGCTTGGCAATTCTGCCTATCGGTTCGTGTGGTTTTCAATTGTTCTGCAACTACCGTCGGGGTCGTCGGCGTGGTGTAGCTTTTCTCGTCATAAGGGCCGACAAAGCAATCAGTTCAAGAAAGTTACTTTTATTTGGCGGCCCCGCTTGACGACCCGACCACCAGAGAATATCTATTCTTATGATAGTAACAAACTGCCAACATGTTTATAATTTGTTGATAATTTCCACTGCCGCCGTAAAAGTCCTTGTGGGACTACGCTTCCCGGCGGCTTTTCAAAGTTAGCGTTGTTGATAACATTGTGGATTATTCGGGGGTAGGTACATCCAACCAAGAAATCGATGCCTTCGGTCAACAAGTTAGACTGTGTGAAAGTGTGGATAAGATGCAATTGAGAGGGGATGCCAAACAGATGTCGAATTGCGATTCATCGCACTGGAGAGATTGTCTCAAGTACATGGAGCGCCGCCTCAAGCAACAATCGTATAACACCTGGCTCAAACCAACCCGCGGCGAGCCTACCGGCAACGGTGAGTTCAAGCTTACCGTTCCCAATCAGTTTGTCGCAGATTGGATTGAGGAGCACTTCCGCGAACTCGTAGATGAAGCCTTTGTTGAGGTCCTCGGCAAAAAGTACGAGATCATATACGTGATTAATGCGCAACCGGAGGAAGAAGAACAAACCGCCCTGCCGCTCGAACCGACCCAGCCAATGGCCCAGGCCACGGAACAGGCACCGGCTCGCAACCACAACCTCAATAGTCGTTACCGGTTCGATTCTCTGGTGGTTGGTGACTTCAACCAGTTCGCCTGCGCCGCTTCCAAGGTTGTCGCCGAGGCCCCCGGTATGACCAAGTATAACCCGCTGTACATCTACGGTGGCACGGGGCTGGGGAAAACGCACATCGCGCAGGCAATAGGTCACGAAATTCTGGAGGTCTATCCGACCAAGCGGGTTATGTACGCGACTTCCGAGAAATTTACTTCCGATTTTATCAGTGCTATTTCAGATCGCAGCGTGGCCAGCTTCACCCGTTTTTATCGTGATGTCGACGTTCTCATCGTGGACGACATTCAGTTTTTCACCGGTAAAGAGGGTACACAGGAACAATTCTTCCATACCTTCAACGCACTTTACCACTGCGGTAAGCAAATTATACTTACTTCCGACCGACCACCGAAGGATATCAAGGGACTCGAAGAACGCCTGCTCTCCCGATTTTCCTGGGGACTTGTTACTGACCTTCAGGCCCCTGATCTGGAGAACCGGACGGCTATTCTGTACAAGAAGCTCTACTCCGAAGGAATGACTCTTCCCGAGAGTGTAATTACTTACATTGCGGACAAGATCACCACTAACATCCGCGAACTGGAAGGTGCTCTCAACCGTCTTCTGGCTTATGCATCGCTGAAGAACCAACCGGTTGATCTCGAACTGGCCAAGAATGTGCTTTCGGACACGCTCATTTCCAGCAAGCGAGAATTGACTATCGAGTCGATTCAAAAGAAAACCGCTGAGTATTTTGACATTGATCCTCAGCTTATGCAGGCCAAGAAAAAGACGGCCAATGTGGCCCTCGCTCGTCAGGTTGCGATGTATCTGGCTCGTTCACTTACCGGGAATTCCCTTAAGGCTATCGGTGGCATGTTCGGTGGTCGCGACCATTCTACTGTCATCCATGCCTGTGATCTTGTTGCCCGACGTATGTCCGATGACCCGACTTTTCGGGAAAGAATTGACAAAATATCCGCGTCCCTTCTATATTGATAACTTGTGGGTAAATCAGTGGATTCGATCTGGACAATTTTAAGGAAACCGCAAGGATGTTGAGAACCTCCTGCCCATGTTCACAGGTGTCATGCCGGGTGTTTACAAATGTATCGACTCCCGGAATCTCCAACATGGTGGTATCCAGTAACAACGCTTCTTATTTGTCCAGTGATTTATCCCTTATGCACATTTCAACAGGCCTTATTACTATTACGTTTTATATATATCATATTTGAATAGAAGAGTAGGTTGTTAATAAACTCCGCCGTGGAGAAGAAAAGTATATGAAATTCTCATTACCAAAATCCAAACTTGCCGCCTGTCTTCAGTCGGTTCTTCAGGTAGTGCCAACAAAGTCGACCCTGCCGATTTTGACTAACGTGCTCATAGAAGCACTTGAGGGCAAACTGAAGATATCGGCGACTGATCTGGATATGTCGATCACTGGCACAGTGCCGTGTACGGTCGTCAAGAAAGGTTCGGCGGCTCTGCCGGCCAGAATACTTTTTGAGATTGTCCGGGAACTTCCCGAGTCGGATCTGACCATTGAATCGATCAATTCGCGTGTGGAGCTGAAGATCGCGAACGGTTCTTATAAAATTGCTTCCGTGTCGGCCGACGATTTTCCCAAAGTCCCGGCCGTGAATACGAAGAAAGAAATACGCGTCCCCGCGGCGCTTCTGGTCAACATGATCCGCAGGACTACTTTTGCCTGTTCACAGGATGAGACCCGACCGGCTCTAAACGGTGTTCTCTGGCAGACAAAAGGTGACCGGATGCAGATGGTTGCTACCGACGGTCATCGTCTTGCCAAGGCGGCTGTGGAGAATGCCAAACTTAAAGGGATGAGTGAAGATATTATAATTCCACCGAAAGTTTTGAATCTGATTCCAAAATTTGCCGAGTCAGAGAACGAAGAGGTTGGGATTATCTTCGGTGAAAACAATATCATCTTCAATCTTGGGGACACGGTCCTTACTTCGCGATTGATCGAAGGTCCCTACCCGAATTTCGAACAGGTAATCCCCGCGAATAACGACAAGAAGCTGATGGTTTCGCGTGACATGCTGGGTGGGGCTGTCCGGCGTGTGTCCATTCTCTCCAATGCGCTTACTCACCAGGTTAAGTTCGCACTCAAGAAGTCGAACCTGAAACTCTCGACGAGCAATGCCGACCTCGGAGGCGAGGGGGTGGAGACTATAGATTGCGACTTCGAGGGCGAGCCGGTTGAGATAGGGTACAATGCCACTTATGTATCCGAGATTCTTGCTAAGCTCGACAGTGATGAAGTCGTGTTTGAACTATCGTCGCCGGTAGCGGCGGGCCTGGTGTATAGCTCCAGTGTTCCGAAAGACGATTATCTCTGCCTTATCATGCCATTGCGGCTGGCGGAGTAGGGAAGGAAATTACATAGTTAACGAGAATGGCAGGTCAGGTATCTGCCATTTTTTATGTATGGGTCGGGATGACGGTTAATTCTCTCTCAGTAAACGGATTCAGAAATTTGCAGGCCGCCGAGGTTACGTTTCAGGCGGGGGTGAATACATTCTTCGGGCTCAACGGCAGCGGTAAGACAAACTTCCTTGAAGCCATCTTTACGTTGTGCCTGGGGCGTTCGCAGAGAGGGGCCGCCGATACGATCCTTCTGCAAGATGGGGCCGAGGTTTATCGCCTGGTCGGGCAGGTGCAGGCAAAACAGCGCAATATAGATGTCGCTGTCGCTTATCAAAAAGGTGTGCGAAAGAAAATAACCATGGATGGGGTGCCGATTAAGGCGTCGCGCTTATATGAAGAGTTTTCAGTTGTCACGGCCGGGCCGGAGGATAGTAAAATTTTGTCGGGGTCTCCGTCGGCCCGTCGCCTGTTCTTGGACACGTACATTTCGCAGCTTACACCGAGTTATTTGGCCGACCTGACGGATTATAACAGAGTGCTGGCACAGAAAAACGCGGCATTGAAAAATGACATGGACAGTTCCGCGTTTCATCCGCTGTTAGTTTCGTACGGGGCGAAGATCATGCTGGCCCGCGGCCGTTTCCTGCGGGAGCTCGGACCGATGGCCACCGCGCGGCACGGTGAGATAGCCCCCGGTGAAGTGCTGGCGATAGAATATCGACCGTCGGTGGCGCTGGAATCGGACGAAGACGACCTGGAGGCGGTGGCGGGAGCTTTCGCTGCGAAACTGGATGAGTATCTGCCGAAAGAGCATGTTTTGAAAACGGCTCTGGTAGGTCCGCAGCGAGACGAGGTCACGTTTACAATCAATGGACTGCCAGCCAAGACGCATGGATCGCAGGGGCAGTGGCGGACGGCGGCATTGTCGCTGAAGCTGGCCGTGTATGAATTGATCAGGCGTCGACGCAAGAGTTCACCGGTGCTGTTGCTCGACGAGATCTTCGCCGAGCTTGACCATCGGCGTTGTGAGCACCTGATGGAGCTGTTTGGACAGGCGGAGCAACTGTTCATCACGACAGCCGCGGAACCGCCGAGCAGTCTGGTTAGCGGTGCGAAAAAATACCGGATCGTGCAGGGACGGGTAGAGGACGAGTTATGAGTTCGGGATTGGTTCTCAAGGGTGTCTGTAAAAAGTTCGGCGATAACGTCGTGCTTGATGACATTTCGCTGGAACTGCCCGCCGGTGAGTTGCTGGTCTTGCTGGGACCGTCGGGTTGTGGTAAATCGACCCTGTTGCGCGTGATTGCCGGTTTGGAAGAGGCCGACCCGGGGGAGGTGTTCATCGAAGGTAAACGAGTAGATAAGCTCCGCCCGCGCGAACGCAACGTGGCTCTGGTTTTCCAAAATTACTCGCTTTATCCTCACATGACGATTGAGAAAAACCTGGCTTTTCCGCTCAGGATAGCCCACCTGCCACGAAAAGAGACCGCCGCCCGGGTACGGGAAGTCGCCGCCATGCTGGACCTGGGCGACCGTCTCCGTGATCGACCCGGTCAACTCTCCGGTGGTCAGCGTCAGCGCGTGGCTTTGGGGCGAGCCATAATTCGCGACCCGTCGATCTTCCTGCTTGACGAACCGTTGTCGAACCTCGATGCCGATCTGCGCGTGCGCATGCGCCGGGAGATAGTGAGCATTCAACGGCACCTCGGCAAAACGATGGTCCACGTAACCCACGATCAGTCGGAAGCGCTGACCATGGCGGATCGGATTGCTCTTCTCCACGGTGGGAAGATAGAACAGGTCGGCACACCGGAGGAGTTGTATGATCGACCGGCCAGCCTTTTCGTGGCCGGTTTTATCGGTCTGCCCCGGATGAACGTTCTGGAAGGATACGTGCGTGACGGGGTGCTGATTCCGTTCGGCCTTCCGGTTGACGGTCGGCTTTTATCAAATGGCGATAAGCTGCGCCTGGGATTGCGGCCCGAAGCGATAGAGCTGTGCGGCGACGGGCAGTATTCCGGAACGATCGCCGGCGTTGAATACCTCGGGGATCATTACATCGTCACCCTGGAGTTTCAGGGGCAGAAGCTGAGTGTCTCGCGGATTCCCGGCCCCGCGGCTGAAGTCGGGCGGGAAGTGCGTTTTACTTTCGATAAGAAATCCGTTTTGCTTTTCGATGAAACAACCGGCAGAAGGCTGGAAATAACCCTGTAATTATTCCCGTTCACGCTGACAGCGCGGGCAGTAATGGGCCGAGCGTGAACCGATCCGACGTCGTAATATCGTAGCCCCGCAGCGTTCGCAGGGCAGATTTTCTTTGCCGTATACCCTGAGATAATTCTGGAACGAACCGGGCTGGCCGTTGACCCCGGCGTAAGTGTCCACCGATGTCCCCATTAGTTCGATAGCTTTCCTGAGAAGCCTTTGGATGTGGCCGTGCAGCTCGATCAGTTTCCGGCGCGAGATTGAGGTGGTCAAACGGCAGGGGTGGATACGGGCCGCATAGAGCGATTCGTCGGCGTATATATTCCCCAGGCCGGCCACGAAGCTCTGATCCAGCAAGGCCGGTTTTATCATGCGCGGGCGGCGATAGCAAAGGGCCACGAAATCTTCGGCTGTTATCTCCAACGGTTCCGGACCCAGCCGGGCCAGACCGTTTTGTTGCCATAGCTCCCGGTCGGGATATACGCGGAGCCGTCCGAAACGGCGGTAGTCGTTGAAACGTAACTCGCAGCCGTCGGCGTGTTTGTCCGGAGCAAAATCGAACCGTGCCAGGTCATGCTTGTCGACCGGTGTGTTTTTGTCCGTATACAGGAAGCGGCCGGTCATTTTGAGGTGTGCCCACAGCGTCAAATCGCCACTCAGGGAAATGAGGATATTCTTCCCGCGCCGCTCGACGGCTTTGATGGTCCGCCCGTGTATAGCCGCGTTCAGCGTGCGCGCTTTGAGAGTACGGCTTATCTCGATTGAGGCCGATGGAGCGTTGGTCCACACTGAAGCGATAGTGCGCCCGAGAATAACCCGGCGAAGGCCTCGGACAACGGTTTCAACTTCGGGAAGCTCCGGCATGGCGGTCGGGGAAAGGTCTGGCGTCGGGTTGCGGGAGGTTTACTCCGGTGGCTGTTGCGCTTTGAGTTCGGCTTCGAGGTAATTCTTTATAGCCAGACGGATAGCGTAGATAGCCAGATTGGAGCAATGTTGTTTGGCTTCGGGCAGGCCGCCCAGAAAAGTTACGACATCCTCCGGTTCGATTTTTATTATTTCCTCGAACGTTTTGCCCACGACCATTTCGGTGGCGGCGGAACTGGTGGCGATAGCGGCGGCGCAGCCGAATGTTTTGCAGGCCAGGTCGGTAATTTTGTGGTCCTTGACCTTTATCATAACGCGGACGAAATCACCGCAACCCGGGTCCCCGATAACGCCCACGGCGTCGGGGTTTTCAATATCCTCGGCATAGCGAGGGTTATTGAAGTGGTCCATGAAAGTTTCAGTAAACATAGGCGGGTAGTATACGCCAAGCCTCGGGTTTTGGCAAGAGGGGGAAGAGACTTACCCTTTCACCACCGTAACGTCGCCGGCGGTGATGACGGCCGGGCCGTCGGAAGTGGCCAGCACCAAACAGCCCCTGGCGTCTATCTCCATAGCCTGCCCCGTGATACGACATCGACCGGACTCCACCGTGACCTCCCGGCCGAGCAGGAATGAGTACCGATGGACCTTGTCATGAGCAGCCGCCAAACCGGATTGGCAATAGTCCCCGTATTCCCTCTCAAGATGCCGCAAAAACGATTTGAGTAGCTCCACGCGGTTGACTGCGTCCCCCAACTCTCGACACAACGACGTGGCCATGTCACGCAAATCGGGCGGGAAATCGTCTTTTTGGTGATTGACGTTTATTCCCACACCGACGACAAGGTAATTGACCCGGCGGCGCTCGGCCGTGAGTTCGCAGAGAATCCCGGCGGCTTTGCGAGAGTTGATAAAGACGTCATTGGGCCATTTTATCTGCACCCGACCGGGAGAATAAGCGGCGAAGGTATCGGCCAGGGCCACGGCGGTGGCCACCGACAGACCGGGGGCGTTTTCGGGGGGAATGTCCGGACGAAGCACCACCGAGAGATAGATCCCCGTCCTTGGAGGAGAATGCCAGTTGCGGCCAAGACGACCGCGACCGGCCGTCTGCTGTTCGGCGGTGACGATGGTCCCGTCGGGGGCTCCCGAGGCCGCAAGGCGGGAGGCGATATCGTTGGTGGATTTTACCGATTTGTAACAGGCCAGTTTGCGGCCCAGCATTTCAGTGTTGAGATCGTGCGATATTTCGGTTTCGATTAGAGCGTCCGGTGCGGCGACGAAGGCCAGCCCGGCCAGGGGATGTATTTCGAGTTCGTACTCCCACGACAGGGCAACACGGGCGGCTTGTTCGATATCGGGACGTTCGGTTTTGAGTTCGCGTGCCAATTCTTCCCAGCCGTACGTGCGGTCCGGTTGGGTGCGAAGCAGCGCAATCAATCGCTCGCCGAGTCGGTCAAAGGCAGTTTTGTTCATTACCGTTCTGTCAGGCGCAGGGAGAAATCGGCCGCCGGGGCGGAATGTGTGATCGCCCCTGCCGAAATGAAATCGACCCCGGTAGCGGCGATGTCGGCGATGGTCTCAAGCGTAACATTCCCCGAAGCTTCCAGCTTTATCTCGGGGTTCAGCGCGCGCGCAGTTTTCACCAGTTGTGTGAGCGACGGTATTGTCTGATTGTCCAGCAGCAAACGGTCCACCCCCGCCTCGATAGCTTCCTTCAATTGGGCTTCGTTGGTAACTTCAACTTCGATCAGAATATCTTCGGCCTTGGTTTCGAACTGAAGGCGAAAATCCGGCGAGTCGAGATATTCACGGGTCTGACTGATCGCGTCGGCGATAGAACCGGCACTGGCAATATGATTGTCCTTTATCAGGATCATGTCGAAAAGGCCGATGCGGTGGTTGTGACCACCCCCGTCAACGACGGCCTTCTTCTCCAGCAATCGCCAGCCGGGCGTGGTCTTGCGGGTATCAAGCAACTGTGCCCGGGTACCTTTCAGTTTGTCGACGAATGCGTGGGTGAGCGTGGCTATGCCGCTGAGATGCCCCAGGAAGTTCAATGCTGTCCGCTCCGAAGCGAGTATCGTCTGGTTGAGCCCTTCGATTTCGGCAATTACATCCCCCGCTTGGAAGGAATCACCGTCGACCTTTTTGAAATTGATAGTGTTGGCCGAATCGACCATCTCAAAAACGGTCGTCGCCGCTTCAACACCACTCAGCACACCGTCGGATTTGGCGACAATCGTACCCTCGGCCGTATCGGGCAACAGACAGGCCAGAGACGTAAGGTCCCCTTTGCCGACATCTTCTCTGAGCGCCGCCCGGGCCAGCTCCACTATTACATTATGATAATCATTCATTTTCGTGTCCCGTCCTGATAGTTGGCAATCGTATTACAGGACCCTATATTAACGGCATGACCGCAAAGCGCAACGACAAAAAGCCGTCACGGCGCCGATCTGTGGTAGCCGTGGTCGGTTATGGTTCACAGGGTCGGGCCGTGGCTCTTAACCTGAGGGATTCGGGCTATCCGGTGGTTGTGGGACTGCCAGCCGGATCAAAATCACGTGCCCGGGCTCGTCGGGAAGGGATGCAGGACATTCACCGGGTCGCCGACGCGGTGGCGGCCGCCGGGATCGTTTGTTTCGCCTTTCCCGATCACCTGCACGGCCGGGTATATCGAACGGATATAGCCCCGAACCTTCGGTCCGGCGCCTCGCTTTGGTTTCTTCACGGCCTGTCGGTGCATTTTGGTCTGGTCAGGCCCGCGGAGGACGGCGACGTGTTTCTGGTGGCGCCGCACGGACCCGGAGTGGCGGTGCGGCGGGAGTACGAAGGCGAGCGTTCCATCTCGGGATTTTTCGCGGTGGAGCGCGACGCAAGCGGGCACGCGGCAGGGACAGCGCTTGCCATGGCGAGGGGGATCGGTATCGGACGTCGGAATCTGATCGAAACGACCTTCGAGCAGGAAGCGGTGGGTGATCTCTTCGGTGAGCAGGCGGTGCTCTGCGGGGGACTGGCGGCGTTGATAAAGAGCGGGTTTGAAACACTGGTGACCAATGGTCTTAAGGCCGAGAACGCTTATCTTGAAGTTGCCTACCAACTGGATCTAATCGTTGACCTTATTAAGAAGTATGGTATTGAGGGGATGTTCGCCCGGATATCGGTGGCGGCCCGATACGGTTCGGTTTTGGCCGGGCCGAAAATAATCGACGCCTCCGCGAAGAAACGTATGCAGAAAATCTACGAAGAGATCAATTCCGGGCGGTTTGCCCGGCGGTTGGAGCGATTGAGCGACAAAGAGATAGCAGATCTTGACCAAGCCGTCAGGTCACTGACCAACCCCAGGCTGGAGAAGGCGGCCCGCAAATTTGCCCGATAGTCGACCCCGAACGCCGAGCCGGGGGGCAGGGTGCATTACGTAGCACAGGTTGACTCCAAACGACCATTTCCGGTAACCTTATGTTCAAAAAATGAACAGGCTTGCACAGCCGAGGGTCGGTTTGGGCCGTTGAGGAATAATCAATTAGAGTGTAATGAGTTAGATGCGAGATTGAACCGCCACCGGCATGGGGTTTGCTAATTTTTATTCTGACAATATAGAAAACGGTACCACGTACTGTTAGACCAGACCCCTGCCTAACCACCAGGGGTTTTATTTTGCCTTGTGGCCGGGGCATGGGGGCATCATTAAATGAGTTGACGCCCGCTTTGAGCGCTCTTAGATTCATGGCTGCGTATGAAAAGCTTTATCAGAGTCATCGCGGCCGCGGCGGCGGTCGTTTTATTTGCGTTCGTCGCCTATTTTCTTTACGACACCCTCCGAGAGAGAACTTTTACCGAGAAACTGGCCCGTGTTATTCATATCGAGGACCAGCGCCGTCTCAATAAGCAACTGGAGACTTTTCTGGTCGACGATTCGGCCCAGGTGCGGCAAAAGGCCGCTCTGGCGGTGGGGCGGATCGGCGGGGCACGCTCGGGGAAGCTGCTTATGCCCATGTTGCATGATCCGTCTTTGGACGTGGCATCGACAGCCGCCTTTGCCCTCGGTCTGACGGATCACCATGAACTGGCCGAGCCCCTGCTGGAAACAGCCGCTGATTTACCCTCGGCGGTTACCGCCCGGGCAGTGGAAGCCGCCGGCCGTCTGGCCGACAGCACGATGGCGGAAGTTGGTGCGCTTCTGGAGGGTTACCTTTCGCACCCATCGCCGGATGTTCGGGAAGCGGTCTGCCGGGGCCTTTTGTATGCGGGTGCTCGCAGGAACGCCGAGAGCCTTATTCCCTTTATCCGTCAGGAAACGGACAGCGTTGTGCAGGTGGCCGCATTGTACACATTGGCCCGTCTGGGCGTGCAAAAGGCGACGCCGGTGTTTGTCGAACATCAGGCCGACGCCAACCCTTTCGTGCGCATTATCTCCCTTGAAGGTCTGGCGGTTTCGGATTCGCCGGAGGCCGCTCATTTGCTCGCTCTTTCATTAAACGATACCGACCCGCGCGTAGTGGCTCAGGCGGTGGAGGGGTTGCGTCGGTCGAAGGATAAAACGGCGCCGGGCTATTTGAGCCGCAAGCTCGGACGGACGGATGACGAGAAACTGATAATCGTGCTCATCGATGCCCTGAGAGAACACGGCAGTGCGCTTGGCGTTGAAACCGCCACCATGCATCTTCGCTCCGGGCTGTCGGACAACGTGGTGGCCGCGGCGATCAAGTATCTGGCCGTGGTGCAGCAGGATCGTGCCATCAATTTGATCGACTCTCTGGTCAGCAGCACACCCGTGCCATCAGTCGCGGCGGCCTGTGCCGAGGCCTACGGCGAGTTGGAGCGGTCCGGGGTTGTTCCCCGACTGGCTATGCTGTTCGCACACGAGGACCCCATGGTGCGGGCGTCGGCTTTTGACGCTCTGATAAAAGTCGATTCGGAGAATGTCGGTTTCTATCTGGACAAAGCTCTTGACGATTTTGATTTCGTCCTCGTCTGTCTGGCTCTGGATCAAATCGGGCGCCGCAAACGGGTCGACTATCTGCCGCAATTGAAGAGTATGATGGAATTGGGTCCCGATCTTGATGTTGATATCAGACGTTCGCTGGTGGCGGTGGCCGGTGAGATGCTTGACAGTCTGGGTCGCGACACGACCGTCATGGAAATACTCATCGCCGGCCTGCTCGATCCGGAATATGTTGTCCGTTACGAAACCGCCCGGCTCTACCGCGATAAATTGCAGGAAGACCGGATGGGCATGGTGCCTCCGGCGGCAACCCGGTTGTCCGAGGGAGATATTGAAAAAGCCCTCAAGAAATACGAACACAACCCCACGGCGGTCATTGTTACCGATAAAGGCGAGATTGAAATCGAACTGTATTTCGACGTTGCCCCTTTGACCGTTCTGAATTTCAAAGAATTGGTCGAGGACGGATTTTACAACGGTCTGACTTTCCATCGGGTGGTTCCCAATTTCGTGGTTCAGTCGGGCGATCCGCGCGGCGATGGTTGGGGCGGCCCGGCCTGGTTCATCCGCTGTGAGTATTCGGATCGAGCGTACCTTCGCGGCACGGTGGGTATGGCAACCTCGGGTCGCGATACCGGCGGCTCGCAGTTTTTTATCACGCACTCGTCCGTTCCTCGCCTTGAGGCTCGTTACACCGTGTTCGGGCAGGTCACCGGGGGGATGGATGTGGTGGATCGACTGGTGGTCGGGGACGTCATCGAAAGCATAGTTATTCGTGAAGGGTAAACTATGGGTATGCTGAGACGAGCCGTTCTCCTGGTGATACTCGGATGGGCGAGTGGTCTGGCCGCCGGCAATGATAGCGGCATCGACCCGGAAGCCATCATCGAGCGCGTTCTGGCGGTTGAACACCAGCAGCGTGAAGAGTTGAGAGACGTTGTCCTTGAGTCGGAGTATGTGGAACTCGAAGACGAAGGGGACAAGGGATTCAGGGAAAAGGTTCGGTTCGTCAAGCGTGTCTTTATCAAGTACCTGCCTGACACGACGTTGCTTCACGAGGACTACCTGGAGTATTACAAGGAAGGGAAGCGAAAAACAGAGGAAGAACTCCGGGAGGAAGCAGCCAAACGAATAGAGAAAAGGCGCAAGCGCAAAGGTCGGGATATATCGATGTCGCTGCACACTCCGTTTCGGCCCGACCATCGCGATTTGTACGATATCGAATATCTCGGGGTGGCCGACGGAAAGATAGACGACTATGTGTGCCATCATTTCCGGGTACGGGCGCGCGAGGAAACGGACAGCCTTATTAATGGCGATTACTATTTCGAAGCCGAGTCGTTTCACCTCGTGCACGTTGATTTCTCGCCGGCTAAGCTCGCGAAGAAAGCGATGTTTCGGCTAAGGGAATTGAACATGTCGGTTTCCTATGGCCCGGGGCCGGAAGGGTTCTGGCTGCCGCGTCGCTTTGATATAGAGGGGAAAGGGAAGGCCGTGTTATTTTTCGGCGTCAGTTTCGTCGGCACGGAGTATTTTCGTAACCCGATCGTAAATACGGGCCTGGACGATGCGATATTCGAGGAAGGGAATAACAGTGAGTAACAATTACAAAGAGCACCTGGTCGCGGTGGAGATACCCGAGGGACTGAACGTCATATTCGGGCAGTCGCACTTCATCAAGACGGTAGAAGACCTCTATGAAACGCTGGTATCGTCGTCGCCGACGATTAAGTTCGGTATCGCTTTCTGTGAGGCTTCGCAAAAGCGTCTGGTGCGAACCGACGGGAACGATGAAGATCTGACAGGACTGGCCCGGAAAGCGGCTTTCGATGTCGGCTGCGGCCATACGTTTTTCATTTATCTGCGGGACGGTTTTCCGGTCAATGTGCTGGCCCGGGTGAAAAACGTCGAGGAAGTCTGTCATATTTTCTGCGCCACGGCCAATCCGCTTGAAGTGCTGGTGGTCCAGTCGCAGTTGGGACGCGGTGTTCTGGGTGTGATAGACGGGCAAAGCCCGGCCGGAATAGAAACGGAAAGTGACAAACAGGAGAGAATCGATTTTCTCCGGAAGATAGGTTACAAACGATAGACAGAACAGGATAATACAAATGCGATTTGAACTGGAACGATCCGAGACCGAAAAACTCGTCATTGAGAGCAGCGAATACAAGGGAATGGATTTGGTCTCGCTGCGAATTTACTTCCTGAGCAAAGAAGAAGAATGGCTCCCCACCAAGAAAGGCGTGACATTTCGCCGCGAGCAACTCGATGAAGTGCTCGACGCGCTTAACAAAATAAAAAGCGAATAACCGCCGGTTGCGCGGGTTGCCCCGGCGGATATCCGATGCTGGTGTTTACCACCGACAAGCGGCGTTTGGAGGAATACTTTCGTAACGATCCGGTGTTGTTCGCTTACCATCTCGGAGATCTTGACGCCTTCGAGTTTGCGAATTGCCTCTGGGCGGCCGATTTCTCCGAGCGTTCCCGTATCCGTGACGTGGTCTTGATATACAACGGCGGGCGCGTGCCTACCGTGCTGGCCTACGGTTTGTCGGAACACTTCGGGGAGCTTCTTGAAAGCGTCGTCCCCTTGCTGCCGGATGAATTCTTCGGGCACTTTCAGGAGGAATATCGCCGTGTGTTCCTTGGGGAAAACAGGGAGCAGGCTCTCGGTACGCACCTGTTGATGAAACTCGCCGCCGAGGCCGCCCCCGCTACCGCGTTGTTGTCGTCGGAAATCGCTTCGCTTGGTCCGGAACACGAATCGGAGCTTCTGGCTCTGTACCGGCAGGCGTATCCGGGCAACTACTTCGTGCCGCGCATGCTGCGAACCGGCAGATATGTGGGATATTATCGCGACGGCCGACTGGTGGCCACGGCCGGGGTGCATGTATGCTCCGACAGATATTCGATGGCGGTGTTGGGAAATATCGTCACTCACCCGGACTATCGCGGGCAGGGACTGGCCGGGGGCCTTACCGCTTATCTCAGTGTCGGACTGAAGCGGGAGGGTAAGACGGTGTGTCTCAAAGTCGCCGAGACCAACAAACCGGCGATTCGCTGTTATGAGAAGCTCGGTTTCGAAAAAGTCCATGCGCACCGGGAGGCTTTGTTTCGGCGCCGGGTAGTGTGACGGCGGGTCATTCGTAACCGCTGCGGGCAAAAACAGCTTGCACTCATCGCCGCGTCTCGCATATTACAAACAAGAGAACAAATTCCGTTGGGAGTGGCGTAATAATAATCGCCTGAGAACATACCCCCTCACCTGATCCGGGTAATACCGGCGTAGGGAAACGGAGATGTTGCTTTTTGCATCCCCCTTGTTCGTCGCGGCGGACATACCTATCGACTCAGGACGGAATCTTACTGAACTGTGTTTAGTGGAGGTTACTGTCATGAGATTTGTTCTAACCCTTGTTATGCTGATCGCCCTGTTCGCCGGTGCCGGTCACGGTGTGACGATTACGGGCAAGGTAACCGATAGCGATGGTGAACCGTTGCCGTCGGTGTCGGTTATCACTAATGTTCATGAGATCGGAACTCAAACGGCGGTCGACGGATCGTTTACGCTCGTTATTCCCGATGTACCGGGCGGCGAAACGGTCGAGCGGGTGACATTTTCGTCGGTCGGCTATCGCTCACGTCAGTTTGCTCGCGGGCGCATCCCCGAAGTGGTCGTGCTGCAGGAGCGATATTATCGCAGTTCGGATATCATCGTGCGAGCGGATCGGGCCGAGGTCGGCCGCACACCGGTGGCGTTTGAGGATATCTCGGCCGGCGAGATAGAACGCGACTATACGGTCGGCGAGTTCCCCCTGCTTTTGAACGAGACACCGAACGTGTATGCCTATTCCGACGGCGGGACATCGCTGGGCTACAGCTATTTGTCTGTCCGCGGGTTCGGCGGTCAACGCGTGGCTACTTACATAAACGGTGTGCCCCTCAACGACCCCGAAGATCATTATACGTACTTTGTCGACCTGCCCGATTTCGGGGCCAACATCTCCGATATTCAGGTACAGCGGGGGATCGGCAACACGCCCTACGGTGCGACTTCATTCGGTGGATCGGTCGATGTGGTCTCGAGCGTTTTCAGCAAGCCGCGTCGGACTGTTTTGAGCACCGGGTATGGTCAGTACACTCACGACGGCGATTTTATCGGTCGCGAGATTTCCAAACAGTCGGTTGAGTACGCCTCCGGGCTGGTCGACGGGCGCTGGGCTTTTTATGGCCGTTTCTCTCGACAGAAAACGTCCGGCTACCGCATCAACAGTTGGTATCACGGCTGGTCGTACTATCTGGCGGTTGGTCGACTTGATCACGATATGAGCACCGAGCTGCATCTTTTCGGCGGTCCCGTCCGCATGCATCTGGCCTACCGGGGGGCGTCGCGGGATGATATTGCCGAGAATCGCTTGGTGAACTATTACGAATACGCCAATGAAACCGACAACTTCAATCAGCCGCATTACCAACTGCACAACACGTATCGCATAAACGATCGGGTGACGCTCGAGAACACCATATTCTACGTGCGCGGAAAGGGCTATTACGAGCAGTTCAAAGATGGTCGCGACTATGCCGATTACAACCTCACGGCCTTTTCGGATTCATCATGGGGAGACCTGGTACGCCAGAAATGGGTGGAGAAGAATCAGGTAGGCTGGAACCCGAGGCTGGAACTGACACACGCCAGGGGCAGCCACAGTTTCGGCGGGTCATTCTATTATTACGAATCGAACCACTGGGGTCAGGTGGTGGCGGCCCAATTTATTGACCGTCAGGTCGATCCCACGCATCGCTATTATGAATACGAGAGCCGCAAGCTGGTCGGGTCGTTTTTCGCCCAGGAAAAGTACGAATTGAACGAGCGCCTGATTCTGACCACGACCGCAGAACTGCAATACGAGCGTCGCGAGCTGGATCAGGAAAAGATCGGGGCATTTGCCGGTTATGATTTTGACCTCGACTGGTTATTCTTTTCGCCGCGCTTCGGTGTCAATTACCGGTTGGATGAACACACGGGCGTTTACATGAACGCGGCCGTCGCCTCGCGCGCGCCCAACGACGAGAATATCTATGATGCCGACGACCCGAACAAATTCCCGCAACTTGAGATCAAATCCCGGGTGGGGGATTCGCTGTACGAATTCGGCGATCCCACCCTGCCTTCCGAGCGCGTTGTCAACCTGGAGATAGGGGGCACTCACAGCCGTGAAAACTACCGGGTCGGGCTCAATGTTTTCTGGATGTGTTTCAGCGACGAGAACGTATTCGAGGGCGGTGTCGATGAATACGGTCGCGAGATAACTATTGCCATCGATGAATCGGTCCGCGCCGGTCTGGAACTCAGTGCCACCGCTCGGCCGGTCGAGAACCTGAGCGTGGAGGCGGCGCTGGCCCTGAACTACAACCGAATAACCGATTACGATACGACTCTTTATTACACGGTCGATTCGGCGGGTGTCGAACGGGACGAGTCGGTGGTGGTGTCGTTTGACGACAATAAGGTCCCCAATTTCCCCGACTATCTCGGCAACTTCATGTTCGATTACAATCTGGATAAGTGGCGCCTGACCTGGCACGGGAGAATGGTCGGGCGGCAATACGTTGAACCGGCCAATATCGAAGCTCTTTCTATCGATCCGTATTTCACTTCTTCGCTTACGGCGGCTTTCAGCCTCGACGATTTCCTCAGGCTGGGGCGTCTGACTGTCTCCGCCACGGTTGACAATTTGTTCGACGCCAAATACGAATCGTCCGGTTATGGCGGTGATTTCGTTTATCGGGAGCCGGGGCAGACAGTAGTGATGGACGGTTGGGGCGAGTACTTCGTGGCCGCGGAGCGATCTTTCTACGCACAGGTGAAGCTTGAGTTGTTTTAGGTATTCGAATGCAGACCGTTGACTACACACTGATCGTTCTTTACCTGCTGTTGTTGCTGATCCTTGGGTTTGCCGGACGCTTGCGCAAGGACAGCAGCCCCGTGCAAATGATAGTGGGCGGGCGGATGCTTACTCTGCCCGCTCTCGTTGCGTCGCTGGTATCGACCTGGTACGGCGGTATTCTTGGAGTGGGGGAGTACAGTTATCGGTTTGGCCTGTCCAACTGGCTGGTCTTCGGCCTTCCCTACTATCTGGCGGCTTTTCTGTTCGCTGTCTTCTTGGCTAAGAAGGCGCGGGAGAGCGAAGTGCTTACCATTCCCGACCGGCTGGCCCAGGTTTATGACAACAGAACCGCCGCCGTGGCCTCGATTATCATATATCTGATGACCGTGCCGGCGGCCTATATCCTGATGCTCGGCGTGCTGGGTGAGCAGCTTTTCGGCTGGCCTTTCTGGATGGGGGTGGCGCTGGGTAGTGTGGCCTCTGTTGTCTACGTTTACATGGGTGGTTTTTCTTCCGTAGTGCGCACTGATGTGATGCAGTTCGGTTTGATGTTCGTGGGTTTCGGTGTTCTGTTCGTAACGTTGCTGATGCGTTACGGGGGGCTGGATTTTCTTCAGTCTAACCTGCCGCCGAGATACTTCACCTGGCATGGTGGCAATTCCGGCTGGTATGTTGCGTCGTGGTACGTGATTGCGCTGGCCACGCTGATCGAGCCGGCTTTTTACCAGCGCTGTTATGCGGCCAGGACCGCCGCCACGGCCCGGGCCGGGATATTAATATCAATTGTCTGCTGGGCGTTGTTTGATTTCATGACAACGTCCTGTGGCATGTACGCCCGGGCGATTCTGCCGAACCTGGCCGATCCTCTCTCGTCTTTTCCGGCTCTGGCCGGGGAGGTCCTTCCGGCCGGGCTGATGGGGCTTTTTGCGCTGGCTCTTCTGTCCACCGTTATGTCGACGGTCGATTCCTATTCGTTTCTGGCGGCATCCACGTTTGGCAACGATATCCTGCGCCGATTAGGATGGATCACGGAGCGGCAGATCACCGCATACACTCGCCTGGGACTGGTGATCTCGACTCTGCTGGCCATATCTCTGGCTCTGTTCTTTCGGTCGGTGGTCGAGATCTGGCACGTGTTCGGATCTATCGGTACACCGGCGCTGCTGCTACCGGTCTTGTCCGCTTTTGTCGGGCGGCGTCGGTTTACCGGAGCGGCGGCCCTGGTTTCGATTTTAATCAGCGGTGGTTTGTCGACGGTGTGGTACCTGTCGAAGTATTTGGGTGGCGGCGGAGAGTACTGGTTTGCCCTGCAACCAATCTTCCCCGGTCTGGCTGTCTCCGTGCTGATGTTCCTGCTGCTCTCGCAAAAGACGGAGCAACCGTTGCATACGGGGCGGAATTGAGTTATATTAGGAATACATGAGTCACGAACCCATCTATCTCTCAAAGAACGGCCGGTTGAAACTTGAGAAAGAACTTAAAGAACTCAAGTTCGAACAGCGCCCGAAACTGGTAGCCGAAATCAAGCGCTCCATGGAAATGGGAGACCTTTCGGAAAACGCGGAGTACCACGCGGCCAAAGAAGCTCAAGTCCATCTGGAACGCAGAATCGCCGAGCTGGAGGACAAGCTTTCCCGGGTGCGAACGGTTGATACCGATCAGATTCCCACCGACAAGGCATACCTGTTCGCCAAGGTCCTGGTAAAAGACCTTGATCGGGGCGAGGAAATCCTGTACACCCTGGCCCCTCCGGACGAGACGGATATCGACAATGATATCGTTTCCGTGAAGTCGCCCATCGGGGCGGGGCTTCTGGGGAAATCGGTCGGTGAGATCGTCGAGATCAAAGTCCCGGTCGGTCTTCTGCGCTACGAAGTCATGAAGATTTCGCGGGACTAAGCAACAGTCTCTTCTGACAGCCGGATTCTATACGTCGTCTTCGAGGAAACCTTCGACGGCTTCTTCTTCGTAGTAACCCTCGTCCAGTTCTTCCGGTTCTATTCCAGCGGCCAGATTGGCGCACTCCAGTGAGCAGTAGAATTCTCCACCCTGCTTGATCGGTTTGCCCGTGATCTTCTCACCACACTGAGCGCAATACACTGTCTTCCTCATGTTGCCTATGGTTTCTCGTGTTTCCGCGGTTCCGTAGATAAGGCGGATGCCTCCAATCGGCGCATACTTATACCGTCTTATTGAGCTTGTCAAATGTTTTTTTTGACCCTGACGGGTGGCCGATAAGAATTTTTTTGTGCCCGGATCAGTCGCGTATGGGGCCGGCCAGAGCCATCAGATCGTCGATCAGGACCGGCTCGGCGGAGCGGAAGCCCTGACCGTAGCGACAGCCCGCCTGAAGACCGAACGACCTGGCCATGGCTGTCAGATCGTCGACGTAATCGCGTGATTTCTCGGGATTGAGGAACTGCGAGCGGTGGGCCGAAAGGGCGTCTATCCATCGCTCAAAATGGGGTGTGATGTCGACTACGAAGTCGGGGGCCAGCCCGGGGGGCAGGAAGTAATGAAGGATACGGTCAACACGGTGGGGCTGCCCCGGCAGGTCGGCTTTCTTCAAGGCGGCGAGGCCGACGGCGTTTACGCTCAACAGACCGGCCGCAACGTGGTCGGGGTGCGATTGACGCCGACCATGCCCGACCTTCGGATACGGTGCCAGCAGAAGCCGGGGCCGGGCCGCCCGTATGACACGGGCCAGTTCGAGTCGATGCTCGAAACTGTCGGCCAGACGCGTGTCGCCCCAGTCGAACGTGGCCAGAACATCCGCCCCCATGATTTCGGCCGCTCTGGTGACCTCCTCGGCTCTGGTATCGATGTTTCCGCCGGTGCCCATTTCCCCGCGGGTAAGAATGACCATGCCACAGCGCCGGCCCCGTCGGCCCAGGTCTATAAGGACGCCGCCGGCTCCCACTTCCACGTCGTCAGGATGAGCCCCGACGGCCACCAGATCGTAGTGCTTATCCTCTCGCATGGTAAACCCGGTCCGTTTGAGAAGTCCAAAAAAAGAGCCCGGAAGATTGCTCCTCCGGGCTCGTTGTTATCGGTATCGATCAGTCCTTGAAGTTGTCCGAGTGGAAGATGAGCATCTCCCGCATCAGATCATACAAGGCCTCGTCGTCGGTTATGTTGTAATCGTCATACCCCGAGTAATTGTATTCCTCGACGGAATAGTTGTGATTCTGGAGGAAAGTTATCCATGACTGCGTCATCTCGTGGTAGTTCCATTTGGCCGTCGGGTTGGAAGCGATCCAGATATTAACGCCGTTGAGCGGGTTAGGCGTGCCGGCGTTTTCATGCAACGAATCCAGGTTGTTAGCCATCCAGCGTGACCAGATCGGGGCGTAAACCTGCCCGGTGCTGTCGAACGGCAGATGGAAATCGAAGTCGATATCGTGCGTCTCCGACTGGGCCCTGATGACGTTGCCTACGAACGTGGTCGAGTCACCACCACCCGGAAGCAAATCGTTGGCGATCTGGGCGCGTTCGAGAACCGTTATTCTGGGCGTACTCCATCCCGCTGGCACGTCCCGTTCGAATACGAAGAGGGTGTCATTGGGGGAGAAGGCCAAGGCTCCGCCGATAAACATGTTGGACACGGGCATAGACCGGGAACTGTCGAAATCACGATGGTAACTGAAGGCCATCGTATCGAGGATATTCGAGTCGCCGACCGGGTCATAAGTGGTGTCAACTTTGGGATTGCGGAGGTAAAACGCTTCCTGCTCGGCCAGCGAGCTGTTGAAAAGCGACATCAAACCACTGGTTCCGTCGGGGCCGTCGAAATCCAGCGGACCGTCGGCCACCGCAATCGAGGAAAAAGCCCCCGGATGTTTCAGCGCCGCGCGAAACGCGCCGTAGGCTCCCTGACCAATACCGCCAATCCCGCGCTTGGAAGGATTGTCGATGATCTGGGGCAGGCGGAAATCGGTAAGGAAACGCACCAGCGAATCACCGATTATGTCGTCGTAATAGCCGGCCGGCGCCGTGTTACCGTAGAAATATCCGCCGAAGGTCTGGTCGTTGCCGACACAGTAAATGGCCATCGGCTCGATTTCGCCGGTCTCGATCATGTAATGGGCCAGGTCAAACAAGCCGGCCTTGAAATAGTGATACTTGTCGCCGCCTTCGGGGGCCAGCAGTACCAACAGGGGCACCGGCAAACCGGACTCCTGGGCCACGCGAGGAATGTAAGCCGACATCAACATTATCTCGTCGGGGTTTCTCAACTGCACGCTGAATTCCGGGACAAACACATGGTCTTCTTCGGGGCTTATACCCCAACTCGTAATATCGTGCGTGGTGATGTTGGTGCCGCGATCGTCACAACCCAGGGTAAGCACCAGGGTTGTCGCGAGGAAAATTGTGATGAGCAAATATCTCGGCATCTCTTCCTCTCCTAAAACCGGTAACCAACAGACAACACCGTTTCATAGAAATTGGCGTCGTAACTGCCGGGGAAATTGTCGTATATGCCGTCGTCGTCTATATCTTCCAGGTTCGGGATGACCAGGTCTTCAGGGTAATACGTGTAGCTCGTAATAAGCCCGATATCCCACTGGTTGATATGTAATATGCCGCCGACATTGAAACCGTACTTGTCACCCGTGTCCAAGAACTGCGGCGTTATATCGCCACTGGTACGCGAAGGTGACTGATCGATCGAAAGTCCGCCCAGAAGCGTCAGGGTCGGGTTGTAATGATAGCGGGCTCCCAACGCCACCTTGCCGGCGTTATCCCAGTCGACCGGCTCGGACAAATTGGCCGTAAAGAAGCTCTCCTCCATCATGATTTTCGTCCCGGTTGTATCGATGTAGTAAGGCAGGCCGCTGAATCCCGTGTAGGTGAATTCAAGACCGTCATACTGTGACCAGAACGTGTACTCGGCATCCAGAGCCAGAGTCAGTTTTTCGGTTACGTCGAAAGCCAGGCCGAGTGCCATAGAGGGCGGCAGCTTGACTTCGGTCTCGAAATCCGATTCCAACTCAATCGCCTGACCGTCGATAAACAGGTAGTCGGTGCGGTCAAGGTTGGCCAGATCACGAAGCTCGTTCGCCTCCGGCAGGATATAACGGAACACCGTCGTTCCCTTAACCGTGGACGAAAACGGCAGGTGACCGGTAACGGCAAGGTTCAGCTTCTCGGTGAGCTTCCACATCATGCCGGCCCTGAAACCGAGACTCCAGCCGCGACCATCGTTGTCGGTAAACTCCGGGATGCGATCCCGCGGACGGTCGGTGATCTGTCCTTCCCGGGGGTTCTGGCGGAAAGTGAGATCCTTGTACCACAGATCGGTCCGAAGCACTTCGATACCCAGACCGAGAGAGAGCTTGTCTTCAATAAACTCCCGACCGGCACTGAGCTGGAACGATACGACGTCCAGGTCGGTCTTGTAGTGATCACCGGGAATGGCCGACCGCGCGCTGGTGTTGTATGACGTGAAATTGGACGCGGCAGGATCGTACATTCGCCAGGTTATACTCTGGTCGAAGGGCTGATAAACGGAAAGACCGAAAACGGTCTCGCCCCAGACCGGCAAACGCATAACCATCCCGGCCGACGGATTGTTCAGGGTGCGATTAAAATTGTACACCGGCTGGTTGTTGACGATTCCCCAACCGTATGTGTTAGGCTCACCGCCGTTCACGTAACCGTCCTTGGCGGCGTAACGCGGGGTGATCTCGTGGCGATTCTGGAAGAAAGCCAGATTGGCGCCGAACAGGTTATCCGGTATGAACGCATAACCGGCCGGGTTGTAATACGCGGCTGTCCAATCGTCCGCGATAGCGCGAAACGCTCCTCCCATGCCCCTGGCGGTGGTGCCCAAACCGGTGTTCTCGAAACCGCTTGCGTACAGACCACTGACACCGAGCGCGAGAGACAAAAGAACACAGGCGGCAAGTTTTACATTCCGCATTCTATTCTCCGTCTTAACTGTGAAAATCCCTCTCGTTCCCAACCTATTACCTTCCGGCATATTCCGTATGCACAAACAAGAGATGTAAATAGCAGGCGTTTGCCTTGCAACCTCTTGTCATTACTGACGGTTCAACCGGGCAAAGTATCAAAAAGCGGTTGGCAAATTACAACAGTTGTGAGCCAAAGTCAAGGAAAGAAGGGCCATTTTTGTGGCCACCTGCCGCCAATAAGTTTCTGAATCGTCGGTAGTTAGATAACCGGCCGGGATCTTCCTCCAACCCGCCCCGAAAAGTCTCGGTAATCGGCGCAATCGCCCCCGATTTACTTTGGAAAAGTAAAACAGCCTGACATAGAACAGCTTAGAGAGAGCATCACCCAACGACCTACAACCAAGACGATTTGAGCGATTTTAGAAAAAAAGGCGCATGGGGGTGGTCAGCGGAAAACTCTTCCGCCGTCACCTGGAATCATTTTCACCTGTGAAGGGCGGTGGGCTCGCTTTCGGCCGTCGGTGCGATTGGCTACTGTGCTGTTCGGCAATGACTTATGTGTGCGATCACACAGTTGGCATCGGGCTTGTAATGATCTTTGTCGACTGGCCGTCACGAATTGGATTCAAACCTCGGCCGGTTGCCATAGGAAGGTGATTATGCGACGATTCTTTTTGTTCCTTTTATTGGTGATAATTCTGGTCTGTCTCAACTGGTTCCGTGATGCCGCGGCGCTGGAGTTGAACACTCTCAGTGAGTTGGACAAGACCGAATTGATGACCCGTTATCTGGGTTCCTCCGCCAAGGTCAATACCAGCACTTATCAGACCCCGCCGATCTATGATTCCACGCCGAGTGCTCAGGTTCCGGTGGTTGTCGAAGACAGCACGGAGACCGGGTCCGTCGAGCGGCCGGAGCGCGGCTTGACGGGTTTCGACGATTTGGAGCCGTTCGGCACCGAGTTGTTTGCCGGTCCGCGGGAGATCAATCCGCCCGATGATATCGCCGCATCCTCCGACTATCGTCTGGGGCCCGGCGATAACGTCATCGTCTCTCTGTGGGGTCAGACGGAGAAGGAGTATGTTCTGACTGTCAGCCGCGAGGGAAAGTTGGTCATCCCCAAGCTGGGGGCGGTGGCGGCGTGGGGGAAAACCCTGGGCGAGTTTGAACAGGAACTCAGGCGGCGCTTCGCCAAAATTTATTCGCAGTTCGATCTGAGTCTTTCCCTCGGTGAAATTAGATCCATACGGGTCTATCTCACAGGGGAGGTTCGACGGCCCGGAGCTTATACCGTTTCTTCGCTGACTTCTCTTTTCAACGCTTTGTATCTGGCCGGAGGACCCAACGAGAACGGGTCCATGCGCGATATCAAGCTCATGCGCGGAGGACAGACGGCGGCTATAGTGGATCTGTACAAATTTTTGCTTGAGGGTGACAATTCTTCCGACATCCGGCTGGAATCGGGCGATGCCATATTCGTTCCGGTGGCCGGTGCTCGCGTGGCGATCCGCGGTAAGGTGCGACGCGAGGGTATCTATGAACTGGCCCCGGGGCAAACGGCTTTCGATTTGCTGAAGCTGGCCGGGAATGCTCAGCCCGACGCATACCTTGAGCGTGTGATGCTGGAGAGAATCCACGGTCGCGATGAATGGGAAGTGCTGGATTTGAACCTCGAATCGCAGCAGCAGGACAGGGCGGCCCCTATGGCCATGCTCGATGGTGATCGGGTAACGGTGTTCTCGGTCTTCGAAATGAAACGTAATATGGTCGCCGTATTCGGTATGGTCAGGCACCCCGGGTACTTCGAGCGCAATGATTCGACCCGCATCTCGGACCTGCTTGAACGCGCCAAGCTCCAGCCTTACGACGTGTACTATCAGCGAGCCAACCTTTTCAGGCGGCATGCCGACTGGCGCACCGAAGTGATTGCCATCGATCTGCAGGCGTTGAACGAAGGGCCTCACAACGAAGATCTTCTGCTTCAGGACGGCGATTCACTTCACGTTTATTCCATTGCCGATGTTTCCTGGAATCAATATGTCTATATCGAAGGGGAGGTCAAACAACCCGGTCGCTACCCGTTGTACGAGAATATGACGGTTGAAGATCTGGTGTTTCTGGCCGGCTCGTTTCGTCAGGGCGCCTGGCGCCTGGGTGCTGAAATAGCCCGCCATGATTCGGTGGGTACGGTTCAACTGCTTCGTGTGGGTCTGAATGATCGGGTCGGACGAGCAACTTTGCTGGCAGAGGAAGACCGGGTATATATCCGGCAGATTCCCCAGTGGCAGTTGCATCGGACGGTTTTGATCGAGGGTGAGGTGACTTATCCGGGTGAGTATGTCCTGGCTGATCGCGATGAGACACTGTACGAGCTTATTAAACGCGCCGGTGGCCTGACCGATCTTGCATTTCCCGAGGGTACTATCCTCGAGCGGCGCTCTATCGGCGAAACGCTTGAGCGGCTGCGGGTTCCCAGTCTGCTGGAAAAATCAAGTCCGCTGGTGCAGGACTCGCTGGGTAATATCAGTCGCACGGTGCTGGTTGAATACGAGCCGCAGTCGATGAATCGCATTGTGCTCAATGTTGAAGAACTTCTGGCCTCCGAAGGGGCTACCGACAATGTGGTTCTTTCACCCGGAGATCGAGTGTTCGTTCCGTCGCGGCCGAGTGGTATTTCCGTTCTCGGGGCGGTTGGGGCTAACGGGACCATCCAGTTCAAAGAGCGCGAAAGAGTTAAATATTACGTCAGGCGAGCCGGCAATTTTACCTCCGAGGCCGATAAAGGAGCCGTGCGTCTGATAAAAGCCAACGGTGAGGTCGTTTCCGGCCACGGGACTCTTAACCACAGGGTCGATGTCGGCGACGTGGTGGTTGTACCGACGAAAATACGTCATGATCACCACTGGGGAAATACACTGACCACGGTGCTGACCACCACGACGGGTGTGCTGACGAGTATTCTGTTGATAAACAAACTTTGATCCGACCTGAGTGGTGCGGGATCACACAGTTCTCTCTTCTCACCTTCCTTGGACCGCCTGAAACAGCAATCTGTTTCGGGCGGTCTTTTTGTGTGACGGATTTATTTTCCGAAAGGCGGGAAAAAACTGCCCGCATGTTCCTTTTCGGACAGTGCGACCGGGGCCGGGAATCGATCACAACGTGCCATCGCACAGTAAGTTAGTGAAATAGCACAAGAATACTCCGGGTTGGCAAGAAGCTTGCATTTGAATTTAGCGATGTAAAGGGATTTATGTGCAGGGATGCCATGATCAATCGCTCAGCCACATCCGCTGGCGTTTCATATTTATGTTTCTACAGAACGCTGTCTTCCCGTGCGGTCAAGCCACCCGTGTCGAGGGATCGATTGCAAACGGTCCCGATGTCGGGCTTCCTGCCCTGCGATGAACTCACAAGGAAAGGATAGAACCATGAGCGCGCTTAGAGAAATTGCCGCTCCGGGATTCAGTAACCTGATGACAGAGATCGCCCGAAGCCTTCGGGTCGGGGCCGATCAGATCATGCCGTTTGCCGATTTCCCCGCTATGTTGAGTGCGTTTCTCGAACATATCAACACGGGTCAGACAAGATTGCTGGTCGCCGGTCATACCGCTCCGGCTGTCGAGATTGCGGCCGACCGTGCGGGCATGCGGACCGATGAAATTCTGGGGGCGTCGCCGTTTGTCGGTCACCATGAGGATGTTCTGGAAAACCTGGAATCTTCGGACGAGATCGTTTACCTGGCCAACCCGAACTGGGTGACCGGCTCCAACTATTCGCTGAAACAGCTCCGGGCGATTTTGGAAAAGCTTGACGACGGCATGTTGATACTGGATGAAAAACTCTTTGATTTCTTCGGGATCAGCGGTTTGTCATTGCTGGAACGGCACGCCAATCTGGTCGTGATTCGTTCGCTGACGGCCGGTTTCGGTATTAACTCCGATGATTCCGGCCTGCTGATCGGTCCGACCTGTCGCATCAGCGGTTTCGAGGATCAGTTCGACGGTTACCGGTTGAATTCGACTCTCATGCATATCGCGGCCACTTCGCTGGCCAGCGAGGAACCGAAAACCAGGCACCTGGCCATGGTTCATTCCGAGTCGTTGCGATTGGCCACCCGCCTGACCCGGCAGGGCGTACAAAACCGTCTCACCGCGGCCGACTTCATTCTGCTGCGAGTCGCCGACCCGGCCCGGGTTTCGAATTTCTTGACCCGCTATGGCGCCCCGGTGGAGAATCTCGACGGTTATCCGGGATTGAAAGGTTACCTGAAGTATACGATACAGTCGCCCCTGTCCAACGACAAGCTGCTCGAAGCGTTTGCTCGCATGCCTGCGGCATATTACCACCTGGATAATGTCGACAGGCGCATGGTCATGTTCCACCGGCCCGAAAATTCCGCGGGTAAGAATAATTCCGGGTTGACCCGCGCGCGCACAACAGCGGCTGACGGAACGCACCGCACGGATGCGGTTGCAGGGAGAAAATGTCTGAGCCGGACCGGTGATAACTCCGCCCTTCGGGAGGGAGATTACCAGACAGTCCGATCGGATACGAGCACAAGGGGGGGTGGCAAATGAGATTGGCAGCGGAAAGGGTTTCGGTCGACCCCGGCCGGGTTTTACCGGAGAGTAAAGAGTCCCTCGAGTGGGGCGGTGTTGAGATGGGCGGCGCCGGACGCGGGGAACCAGAACAATATCAACGACATAACGTGATCGAACCGGAGTTGTTAAGTAATGGCGCGCAGAGGGGGCGGCCCGGCACGAAGGCCGAGCGTTTTCTGAGAAAAGCGGTTCTGATTGCCTGCGGACAGACGGGAGCGGCACTTCTGTCGCTGGCGGTGTTATCGACGGCTTTTTGGGTTAGCGGGGTTAGTGGACTTTGGGTGCTGGAAGTTATGGCCGCCCTGGTGTTGATCCGCCTCGGCTATTTCCATACTCGTGGACCCAAGCCGGTTCTGGGTTCGCACCTGGTCCGGCGAAAAGCGCATGCCGTTATCGTGGATGAGGTTACCATTGGCATCGCGTTGCTGGCCGCCTGTTTCGTGGTGGGCTGGCCGGTCGGGCGACTCGCTTTGCTGGGCTTCTTTGGTGGCAATATTATTTTGCAATTGTGCTTGATGAGCGCCTTCTGTTTGCTTATAAAACAGCTGGCTAATCGCGATAGGCTGGGTGAACGGGTCGATATAGCCGCGAAGCAGGCGTTGGTCGTCGGCTCCGGCAAGACAGCTCAGCGGGTGGCCGATATGGTGCTCAACTCGCCCGAGCTGGAAACGCGACTCATCGGTTTTCTGGACTATCGCAGGAAGGGACTCTGGCGGTATCGCGATGTGCCGCTGGTGGGTCACCCCGACTCGCTGCAGCACATTGTCGCAAACACCCAGGTCGATGCACTCTTCTGGGCCGTGGAACCGAAGGATCTTTCCGCTTCGTGGGATGTCCTCGGCACGGCTGAGAAGATGGGAGTTCGAGTTTTCGTGATGCCGAATCTTTATGATGCCAAGGTTGCCAGGGTAAGATCGTCCTATATAAACGATCTGCCGGCTTTGGTATATCGTTCCGACCCGGAAGGTCATGTGTCTCTTGTGGTCAAGAGCCTGATGGATCGGATTGGGGCGTTTATCGGACTGGTTCTTTTGTCGCCGGTGATGTTTTTCTGTGCGGCGGCGATCAAGCTGACCAGTCGGGGACCGGTGTTCTTCAAGCAGGTGCGGATGGGGGTCAACGGACATCAGTTCACGCTTTATAAGTTTCGTACCATGTGCTGCGATGCGGAGAAGAAGAAACAGGAACTGCTGCACAAAAATGAAATGTCCGGCCCGGTCTTCAAGATAAAGAGAGACCCCAGAATCACGGCCGTGGGACGATATTTGCGGAAGTACTCAATGGACGAGTTGCCGCAGTTTCTTAATGTTATCAGAGGTGATATGTCGCTGGTCGGTCCCCGGCCACCTCTGCCGCAGGAAGTCAGCCGCTTCGAGCCCTGGCAACATCGCAAGCTTTCGGTCAAGCCGGGTCTGACCTGTCTCTGGCAGGTCAACGGGCGGAACGATATCGATTTCGATGAATGGATGCGACTGGACCTGCAATATATCGACAACTGGTCGCTCTGGCTCGACACCAAGATAATTGCCAAGACTATTCCCGCGGTTATAAAGGGCTCGGGGACATAGACAACCCGGCATCGGTGTACGTCTGATTCGACCGGACGGAACCCGGAGCCATGGATGGGATCTTGGCGATGAAAAGACCTCGCCCAAAATTCCTTGCAATCGTATTCCTGATTATAGGTGCGGAAGCGATCTCCGCGGTTGCCGGTATTGTCCCCGTGGGACAGGCCGAGTTTGACTTTTTCTATGACCGACAGGAACGGTTGCAGGCTCTTCAGCCCGACCGCTTTGATTATCAGATTGGACCGTATTATCTGGATTCGATGGGGGGCGGTCCTGCGGGGATGTTCCGAGGGGTTTCCCGTGACCATCTTCAGCTTTTCGCTTTTGCCGCCGAGAAATTCCGGTCGGCCCGCCGGTTGCGGGCAACGGCTTTCGAGAGCTTTCGCGGTGGGTTTTCCGCTAGGCCGCTGGACAGGCTGCAAGTCTACGCGGCGTTCATGCTCGACGAAGAACTGGCGAAAGACGATGATTACACCGGCAAAAAATGGCGCGGTCTGGCCGGCCGGGTAGAACAGGCTTTCGTCAATTATCATACGGCCGCGTTCGACCTGACAGCCGGGCGGTTCGGTGCTTTCTGGGGGGTGCGGCGTTCGCTGATCTTCGCTCCGACACAGAACCTTGACGGTTTGGCTTATTCGCTTCGCTGGGGGCGGTTGACGCTGTCGTATCGTCTGGGTCGACTGGATGGCCGCAGTCCGGAGGACGAGTCCGATTTGGAAGAATACGAAAACCGCTTCGTCGCGGCGCACCGCCTTGATATTCACATCGCCGACAACCTTCGCGCGGGTCTTTTTGAGACCATACTCTTCGGCGGTGCCGGACGACAGATTGATCTGTTTTACCTGAATCCACTGATTTTCTTCCACGGTTCCCAGCTTAACGAAGGGACCAATGACAATTCAACCGTGGGGGCGGACTTCGACTGGCAACCGGCCCGTGGCTATAACCTCTTTGGCCAGATACTGGTCGACGACATTCAGATCGATGATTCCTCTGATGATGACAAGGAACCGGCCCAGATCGCTTTCATCGTCGGGGTATACCGGGCCGACCTGCTGGACAAACTGGACATCATGTGCGATTATACGCGCGTGAACAACTGGACTTTCAACCAGGTGCTGCCGCGTAACCGGTATCTCAACGACAACCGGCCGCTGGGGGAAGTGCGCGGTAACGACTATGATCTGATCCGGCTGACGATAAGGCGCTGGCTGGGTGACGATCTTCATGCCTCGCTTAATTTGAGTCATATCCGTCAGGGAGAGGGGAGGATCGATGCGATTTGGGACGCGCCGTGGCTGGGGGTTGAAGGGGACTATTCCGAACCGTTTCCCACCGGCGTGGTAGAGAAGACGAGCACCGCTTCGCTGGGGCTGAAAGGTTTTCCGCTGGCTTTTGTCTTTGTTGATCTTGAGGTGGGCGTTGATTTCGTCAGTGACCGCTTGCATGTCGAGGGGGCCGATGATACCCGGCCGTTTGTCCGCCTGTACGTCTCCGGTTTTCTTAATTCTCCGGTAAGAGTCGATTGAACCGGGACTACCGTAGTCTCGGTTTTGTTATTATCTTGTTCGGTTTAGCGAACAAAAGGTGAGTTGTTCCGGTTTATTCGATGACATCTGGCGCGGAGGAGAAATGCTTTCTGTAAAGATGAACTGGGCCGGGGGAGACAGGTTTGAAGGGATCAACGCTTTTGGGCACAAGATAATCACCGATGCACCGCGGGATTCCGGCGGCGGCGAAACTGGGTTCAAACCGACCGAGCTGCTGCTGTACGGAGTTGCCGGGTGTACCGGCGTGGACGTGGTGCGAATTCTCACGAAACAGCGACAGGAAATCGAAGCTTTGGAAATAGAAGTAATCGGTCATCAGAACGATCAATACCCCAAACCTTATCACACGGTCGAGGTAAAATTCAAGGCCCGGGGCAAGGGGCTGGATCCCGGGAAGTTGCAACAGGCGATAGAAATGTCGGAATCCAAGTACTGCGTGGTCAGTCAAACGTTGAAGCACGAGACGAAAATCGTTACCAGTTACGAAATAATCGAGTAGTCGGCTGAATCATTGATCGGAAATTCGAATCTAAACGGGTATAGTGAAGCAAGAGACCGTACCCGGCCTCGGGGTTGGGGATAGTGCCGGGGGTAGTCTGGTCACTGCCGGACAACAAGAGGTAGACATGCCGATATTCGAATACAAATGTCGCAAGTGCGGTCACGCTTTCGAGGAGCTGGTCAGCCGGGCCGATACCCCGGTGCCGTGTCCGCAATGCGGTTCAACGGATACGGTCAAGCAGATTTCCGCTTTTGCCGCCTCGACAGGTGGTCGAGGTCAGGTCTCGGCCGGGGGCGGTTGTTCGACCGGCAGCGGTTTCAGTTGATCTTCATAATCAGTTCACGGTCGTGAACATCACCATCAGCCCCGCACCGCGGTTATGTCATAGCGGTCTTTGAACCACGGCACAGATGCGGTCGGTTCTTGAGGTGGGGGGCGCGAAACTAAAACAGCGATAGTATCCCCTGATCCGAAAACCGACCTCTCGAAGCAACGAACGCAACACGCGGTCCGGGTAGCCCCGTTCGGGGTGAACCTCGTCAAACCTTTCCCATGTCTTCCCGGATTTCACGAAGCAGGTGATATGGCAGTTGGCCATGTTTTTGTCGTGGAAATACTCGTTGCGGAATATCCAGGCGATATCTTTTTTGGTCCCGCACCAGGTCTGATCACCCCAGATTGTTTTCATGGCGTGCGGCGTGTTCATGTCGAAGATAAACCAGCCACCGGGTTGCAGGTGGCGGTAGACCGATTGAAAGGCGCCTTTGAGTTCCTTTTCGGACAGCAAATAGTTCAGTGAATCGTAGAAGCTCGTGACCAGATCGAACCTTTGCAGTCGTTTTCGGTTTCCTGTCGCGGGGGCTTTGATTTCGAAATGCGGCAACTCTCTGCAATAAAGACGGGCTTTGTATGGTCGGAGTTTCTCGCGGGCCACGGCCAGCATCTGACAACTGCGGTCCAGTCCCGCCATGTTGATCCCGCGGTCGGCGAAGATCTTTATCGCACTGCCGGTGCCACAGCACAAGTCAAGGGCGTCATGTGCCTCGATTGAGAATCGGCGCATTATTTTGAAAGTGTATTCGGCCATGCTGAGCGAATGGCTGTCGGCTTCCATGTTATCGTAAATCAGGGCGAATTTGTTGTAAGGGATCACGCGGCTGGTCCTTTCCGGGCAGGCCTAAGCACTTGCCGAATTCCGTTTTATATTGACAGCAAGGGCGTCGGCGGGGTTCCATTATTTTCAGGCAAGGAAATGAATAATCCGTCCGTCTGTAAGTAATTTAATTGATGTCCCGACAGCCTGCAATCAAGCTGTTTTTGCGAAAGGAGTACAGATGCCCACGATGTTCTGGATTTGGATGGTGGTAGCGGTAGTTTTTCTGGTTCTGGAGTTGTTGACTACGTCCTTTTTCGCGATCTGCTTCACCGTCGGGGCGCTTGTGGCGGGCATATTCACTCTGTTCTGGCCTGAAGCGTACCACTGGCAGGCGGGTGTGTTCGCGCTGGTTTCGGTCGTACTTATTCCGGTAACACGACGCTTTGCCAAAAAGATCAGCAAAGAAGCGCCCGAACTCTCCAATGTTGATCGCATGATCGGGCAAACCGCTCTTGTCATCGGCGCTATTGACCCCGACCTGGGCGGCAGGGTGAGATATGAAGGTGAACTGTGGATGGCGATTGCCGATGAGCCCATACCGGAAAACGCCAAGGTGCGGATCAAAGCCGTGACCGGGACAAGACTCCACGTGGAAAAGATAAGTTAACACTGTGGTGAAAGGATTATAGGAAATGGCGGAAGTAACGGTTCTTATAATAGTCATTGTCGTTCTGGCCTTCATTCTGGCGGCCATGTCCATTCGGATCATCCGGCCTTTCGAAAAAGGTCTGGTAGAACGGCTGGGCAAATTCCAGCGCGTGCTTGATCCCGGGTTGAACCTGATCATGCCGTTCTTCGACACGGTACAGAAGGTTGATATGCGCGAGGTGGTAATCGATGTTCCCCCGCAACTGGTGATTACCAAGGATAATGTCGGGGTGGAAGTAGATGCTATCATTTACGCTCAGGTGACCGATCCTTTCCGTTCGCGCTACGAGATCGCCAATTATATCATCGCTTCGACCAAGCTGGCCCAGACCAATCTGCGTAACGTGATCGGCGAGATGGACCTTGACGCCTGTCTGTCTTCCCGCGACGAGATAAACTCGCAGTTGCGCGACGTCATGGATACGGCTACCGACAAGTGGGGGGTCAAGGTGAATCGGGTGGAGTTGCAGCGGATCGATCCGCCGGCCGATATCACCGCCGCCATGAGTCGTCAGATGAAAGCCGAACGCGACAAGCGGGCGGCCATTTTGGATGCCGAGGCGGTACGTCAGGCCAACATCACCAAAGCGGAAGGAAGCAAACAGGCGCAGATTCTTGAGGCTGAAGGCGCCGCGGAGGCCATCAAGAAAAAAGCCGACGCCGAGAGGTATCGCCAGATTGCCGTGGCCGAAGGCGAAGCCAAGGCTATTCTCAATGTCTATACGGCTATTCATCAAGGGAAACCGGACAGTAAGCTGATTACCTTGAAATATCTGGATATGCTGCCGCACTTGGCTCAGGGCGACGCCAATAAGCTCTTCCTGCCGTACGAAGCCAGCGGTATCATCTCCGCACTGGCGGCTATGGTGGAAGGAATAAAAGGCAACGGCGGCGGGGAAGCGGCGCCGGAGACAACCGTCATGGCGACAGAAGGCTGACAATCGCTTAGCAATTCGTTTCATGTCGGAGCCGGATGATCAATCCGGCTCCTTTTGTATGCCCGGTCGGAGGCGGGACTTTCGGAAAACCCGACGATTGACAACCGAGCTTTGAGGGAATACTTTTCTTGTGGTAATGATTGCAGGGGATACTCTATGGAAGAGAAGATTTCAGATATACGCAAACCCGCCGTGGCGGGGATGTTCTATCCGGCCGAATCGGTAGAACTGGTCAAGACTATTGCCGGGATGTTCGCCGAGGTCGACAAGGTGCCGATATCCGGTCGCCCGGTAGGGTTAATCGTTCCCCACGCCGGGTATCCTTATTCGGGGAAGACGGCGGCCAAGGCTTACAAGCTGCTTGAGGGGGAACAGTTCGACACGGTGGTGATTATATCGCCGTCGCATACGGTTTTTTTCAAGGGATGCTCGGTTTATGACGGCGGCGGTTACGAAACCCCGCTCGGGGTGGTTCGGACCGACCACTCCTTGGCCGAGAAAATAGCTGCCGTCAACCCGCTGGTTTATTTCTCGGCGATGGGACACGCTACCGGTACCGCCCGCGGCGAACACGCTCTGGAAGTGCAATTGCCGTTTCTTCAGGTGGTCCTGGGGAATTTCAGGATCGTTCCCATTGTCATGGGAGACCAGGAAGAGGAATCGATCAAGGCTCTCGGGGAGGTACTGGCCGCGGCGTTGAAAGGTACCAACAGTCTGATGGTGGCATCGACGGATCTGTCACATTTTCATAATGAGAAAAAAGCCCGCAAACTTGACTACGCCGTTCAGTTGGCGGTGGAACGCTTTGATCCCGAAGGACTGCTGGATGTTCTGCAGTCAGGCAAAGGGGAAGCGTGTGGCGGCGGCCCGGTGGCGGCCATGATGATTGCAGCGAAGCGCCTGGGAGGTAAAGAAGTGACGTCTCTTGATTATACGACCTCCGGGGCCACGACGGGTGATTTCGATGAGGTCGTGGGGTATCTTTCGGCGGCTCTTGTCGGCGACAGGGAAGTTGTAGCACCGTCGGTTGAGACTGATCGCGCCAGGCTGGGTGCCACTGCGGCCGGTTCTCCAGCGACGTTGAGTGCGGATGACCGTCAATTGTTACATACAATCGCAAGGGAAGCTATCGCGGCTCGACTGAAAAATGCGAAATATGAACCTCCGGCCACGGAGAGTCTGGATATTAACCGCGGTTTGTTCGTGACGTTGAAAATCGACAATGAACTGCGCGGCTGTATCGGGCTTATACGTTCTCGCCAGCCGCTGTACCAGGCAGTGGCCGAGATGGCTCTGGCGGCGGCCTTTGAAGACCCGCGCTTCCCCCCGGTGATCGAGAGCGAATATAATCACCTGGAGTATGAAATATCGGTACTCTCGCCTTTGGAACGTGTCAAGGACTTCTCGAAGATTGTCATCGGACGCGACGGGCTGATGATCAAGCTGGACATGCACTCCGGCTTGTTGCTGCCGCAAGTCGCAACCGAGTACGGCTGGAGTGTGGTCGAATTCCTTGAGCAAACCTGCCTCAAAGCCGGACTCCCCAAGGAGAGTTATAAGGACCGGTTCGCCGAAGTGTACAAGTTCTCGGCCGACGTGTTCTGATGCGGGCGGGATAACCGCTTGTAGTCGCGTTTTCAATTGACTACCTTTCTCGTGTGTCTGACGGTAACGTTTCAGTTCTCATAACCGGGGCCAACGGCTTCGTCGGTTCGCGCCTGGTGCGTCGCATGCTGGGACAAGGTCTGCGCGTCGTGGCGGGCGTGCGTAAAACCGCCGATTGTTCGCTTCTGGATGGCCTTGAAATCGAGTACCGTTACGGCGATGTCACCCGGCCCGACAGCCTGCCGGATATGGTCCGCGGGGTGGATTACATCGTGCATAACGCTGGCGTGGTCAAAGCCAGAAAGCGCGATAGATATTTCGCCGTTAACGAACGGGGTACGCGTAATCTTTTTGAGGCCGTGGCGGAACACAACCCGGCGGTCAAACGGATCATTTACATTTCTTCGGTAGCCGTGGCCGGTCCTTCCGAGCCGGGTTGCCCGGTGCGCGAGTCCGAGCCGCGCAATCCCATTACCACTTACGGTCGGTCGAAAGCGGCCGGGGAGAAAGTTGCCCTCTCGTTTGCCGACCGGCTCAACGTGGTGGTGGTGCGACCTCCCGCGGTGTATGGTCCGGGTGACAGGGAGATGTTTACCGTTTTCAAGACGGTTTATCGACGGCTGAAACCGTATGTCGGCAACAGAGACCGGCGTATACAGTTTGTGCATGTCGACGATCTCAGCCTTGGAATTGCCACCGCTCTGTTGTCGGAGGCCCCTTCCGGGGCGGTGTATTTTATTGCCGAGAAGCAATCGTACACTCTGGATGAGATGATTGACATCATGCACGAAGCGACCGGCCGCCGGGCTCTGCCGCTGGTGGTTCCGTCGGGGCTGTTTCGATGTATCGCCGCGGTGTCTGAGTTCGCCTTTCGCATGGTCGGAGCTACGCCGATGCTTACCCGCGAGAAGACCCGCGAGCTTGACGCTTCATGGGAGGTGGACGTCGCGCACGCCCGCGATGAAATAGGGTTCGAGTCCAAAATTTCTTTCAGGGACGGTGTGCGGCAAACCTACGACTGGTACCTTGCCAGAGGATGGCTGTGATGATATCGCTTGACCTGTTGCTTTATTCTCTCGTGATGGCGGGCGTGTACCTGCTGGTAATCTCTCTGGTGCTCGATTTCGTTGAGCGCCGGATGAAACTCACTTCCACGCTTCCGTCGCACCTGGTCGAGAGCGGCGGGGTCGGCTGGACCTTGTTCAACTTCGCCATGGAAGCGTTGTTCTACGTCGTTATACCGACTTTCATATACAGCTTTTTCTATGTTGTCATACCGTTCACCGGTGTCAAAGCCGGTCTTTCGGCGGCCGTGTTCGCCTTCGTTGTGGGGGCGACGCCGGTCGTTATGGGTTTGTCGGTGAGAGTGAAACTGCCAACCGCCTATCTGATGTGGATGCTGCTGAGCGTGCTGGTTAAGCTGGGTGGCTGTCTGGGCATCATTGGTTACCTTTACGGTCTTTGAAATGTGGTGGATGTGTGAAAGCGCAATTGCAAGACAAGTTCAAACGTGCCCGGGGACTTTTCGACCATGCGGGCAAGATAGTGTATCTCAACTCGGCGGCGTTCGGTCCGTTTTGTCGGCCGGTGCGCGACGCCATCGAGACGAATATCGAACTGCGAATTGCGGCCGAGGTCGATACTGACTCTCACGCCCGAGCCGCCGCCGATCAACTTCGCTCCGACTACGCCCGCATGATCGGCGCATCCAAACGGGCCGTCGGGCTCGGCTCGTCGACGAGTTTCGGTCTTAGTTTGGCGGCTTTTGGCCTGCCACTCAAGCGCGGCGATGAAATTCTGATCTCCGACGTCGAGTTTCCGGCTATACCCTACGCTTTTCGGGCGGCGGCCGAGGCGCGCGGATTGACTCTCAGGTATTTGAAATCAAGGCGCGGTTGTTTCGATGCCGACCGGTTCGAAAAGGACATTCGGCGCAAGTCGCGCCTGCTGGCGCTTTCGTCGGTGCAGTTCTTCAACGGGTTTAAGAACGATCTCAGGGCGATTTCGGAAGTATGCAAGCGACGTGGTTTATATTTGGTTGTAGACGGTATCCAGGGCGCCGGGGTGGAACCGATAAACGTCAGGAAGCTGGGGGTCGACGTTTTCAGTTCCGGTTGCCATAAGTGGCTGCTCTCGCCGCACGGGAGTTCTTTCTTTTATCTTTCCGACGATGTCCGCGACAGCATCGTTCCTCCGTTCATGAGTTGGACAAGTGTCGACTGGCAAGGAAACTATTCCGACCTGTTCTATTTCGACCGACCTTATTACGATTCGGCGCGCCGGTTTGAGTTCGGTTACGATGTCGTGCTGAACCTGCTGGGGATGCGGGCGGCCGTGGAGATTTTCAAGGACCTGGGGGTGAGCAATATCCAGCGACACAATTACGCTCTTATCGACCGCCTGGCCGATTACATACGCAGCGATGCGTACTATGCGATAACCTCGTTTCTGACCACCCGACAGCGCTCATCGATTTTCACTTTCACCTGTCCCCTCGTGAAAAAGCTGTACGATGAACTCTTGGCGAAAAAGATCATGGTGGCTTTTCGTGAGGGTTCCATCCGCGTTTCGGTTCACCTGTTCAATGACGAGGCGGACATTGATTGCCTGATTGAACACTTGGCGGATTTCTCCGGGCGGGCATAAGGCGGTCCGATTGCGGCTGCAGCCGATGAGGGCTGCCGTGTCTCTCGATACGATCAATTACGCGATGGCAGACTGGACGACGGATCTGCACCGCTTTTCCGGTTCGGAACAACGGCGTACCGGTGACGTAAGAGATGATACTGACCTCTAATCGAAGGAATGCCCATGCGAGTCAATTTGTCTGTTTTGTTCATGCTTATAATGCTGCTCGCAACCGGTTTGGCTGCCGGGGCCGATACCGCCTCCGCGGAGCCGGTTGGTCTTGCCGCTTACACGTTGGGGCTGTCTGAATTCGATTGGCAAACCCGGAGTTCTCAGCACTATCGGATCCATTATCTGCCCGGTTCGGTTGCCGAACGCCAGATTGACACGCTCCTTGAAAGAAACGAGAAATACATTGATTCGCACCTGGCTATACTGGAGGCCGACGATTTCCGCAGGGTGATTGATCTGTTTTATTTCGATTCCCGTGACCAGATTGAAGCTGTTGTTACGAAGCCGTTCCGAGCCTTGGCGGATGCCGAGAACCTGACGGTTTTGGCCGTTCGCAACAGTGATGAGGTGGCCCGAGACGCTCATGAGATCATGCACGTCGTGTCCTTTGACCTGTGGGGCGGGTGGGACAGGAGGTCCGAGCTGGCATGGCTTGCTGAAGGTCTGGCGACTTATTCCGACGAACCATGCAACGGCTACGAAATGTCCGAGCTGGCGGCCAATATATTGATGAATACCGAAGACAATGTGCCGCTCGATTCGCTGGCAAGACAGTTCCGGAAGTATCCTGAGATGGTAGGATATATGTTGATGGCGAGTTTCGTGGAATATGTTCTGGACATGTACGGCGCAGGGAAACTGCGAGAGTTGTGGTTAGCAGACTACGACGCTCTGGAGTCAGTGGTGGGGAAAGACGCGGCGGCCGTTGAAGACGAGTGGCACAAGTACGTGTGTGACAAGTATCCTGATCCGCAAGTGCCCAATTGGTCCGTACTCAGGGAAGACGGTTGCAAGTGAATGGCCCGCCATGCAGCCGGTTTTCTGATTCTGCTCTCGGCAGATCGGAACAACAGCGCCGCCGCTTACGTCATTTGATAATCACAAATTTGCCGATTTGGGTGCGGGAGTCGGACTCGACCACCCAGTAATACAATCCCGAAACTA
>DAISVY010000010.1:0-159873 GCA_036826635.1 Candidatus Zixiibacteriota bacterium | reverse complement strand
CAAAACGCCCAAAACTCTACTTATCAACTGTCTACTTGACAGGGAAGCTTACGATACCTCAAGAATAAGTAAATGGGTGCGCACAATTGCGCGGTCAATTCGAGATTAAGCTTTAGCGGAGGATTGTGCGATTACGACAAGACTACGATAAAGACTGAACTCAAATCAGTTTTCTATATGCACTATATCGGTTCGCTCGGCAAAAACCTACGATTATTATCGCCTGATGCGATTTATTTTTTCGACAAACCGCATTACGGCATAAGCAAAAACGGTCACAATTTGACCGCAAAACGACGTAATCCCTTGTCCACAATGCGAGTATGGGATTCACCCCCTCGACCGTGAAGCTCTTGTAGGGCGAGTCTGTCTTCGAACTTGCCATTTTAGATGTTATCGATATTCCGGCAGGATTGCTCGCAAGCGGTCCTGCCCTACGGGGACCTTTTTTAAGGTTTCCCGCCAAGTCGCTCAATCTCAGCACGAATCTTTTTAATCACGTCTTCATTTCCGATTTCACCATCAAGGCTAAATACTACAAAAACTCTCCCCCCGTATTTGTCCTCAAATGCTAAGAAACTTGCTTTCATTCTCTCGGTAGGAGAGTAATTCGCAAAACTGAACTTGCCCGTAACCGGTTTGATCTGTATACCAAAAGCCTTATTACCGACTCTTCCGATATAATCAACATCCCCTGCATGGTCAAGGTCGGCATCACTCTCTTCAAACACGACATTGGTGAACATTTTCGCTAAACCATCATTTACAACCGATTTCTCCCTCAAGAAACCATCGTACGTGCGATTTACTGTAAGGTTATAAATGTATTCAATACAATCTTTGAGCGTCAATTGATCAAAAGCAGCCTTCCACTCTGGGATAACTACTTCAGTAATTTTTTCATAAAGCCTCTCGCCAAGTTCGCGTATGCTTTCTCGAGTTACCTTTGTAGGAGTTTCTGCCTTTGTATACGCGTTCTCGAAATACCACCGCTCCCATTCCTCGATCGACTTTGGCTGACACTCGCGGATCATTGCCATTACTGCCCCAACCTTATTGGGTCGTGAAAGTTGGTATGTTTGACAGGTGTAGTTTAGGACTTTTTCTTTTTTGCCAAATTCTTTTGAATATTTCTTATTCTCGGTCATCTATGCTTCCATTAGCTTTCTGAATTTATTCTTGTACTTGAAGTCAATAGAACCGTCCACCTCAGCTAGTCCTTCTTTAATAAGATGTGCGTTAATAAACGTCTTATTCTTCAAATACAAATAGCATAACAAGCATCCGTCTTCTGAAAATTTCTGAGAATCGTATTTCAGAAATACCTTCTGACCCGATATCTTTCTATCAAGATACTTAATTGCACTTCCATTCTTCGCCTTCTTAGCCTTGATGCCCAGAAGACGTATCAACGACCCGTTATCTAGTCTCAGCTTCTCCGCACTGACGATTTCCTTCACGGAAAAGTACTCGGCTCGATCACCACTGTTCGCATCAATCCTCGAACCGAAGGAGAATTTTTTGGGGTCTACTTTTTTGTCGAATTTGTGAGGGTCTTTGAACCTGTAAGCCAGAGAGGCCATATCGTCTTCAAGATTCAAAGCTATTTCAGCTTCCGAGAATTCGAACTGTGAGCCAGCCAAGTCGAACTGACCTACATTGAGTTTAGTCTTTATAACCGGAATGAAATCGGGATTTATTTCATAACCTATTGAATTACGGCTGAGATTATTGGCAGCAAGACAAGTTGTACCACTACCCAAAAACGGGTCTAGAACTGTATCTCCGGCAAACGAAAACATTTTAATTAGGCGAGTTGGTAGCTCCTCAGGAAATACAGCAATGTGACTATCTTGTTTGGCACCAGCAAAGTACCAGTGTCCAGAGAAGTAAGTATTCCATTCGTCTTTTGTCATGGCAGACATTTGTTTCTGTTTTCTTGTCGGCGAAGGAGCTTTTCCTATCTTTTTGAAAATAAGGATAAATTCATAGTCCAATTTCAAAATACCATTTCTTGGATAAGGGAAACTGCCCATGATTGTTGCCCCACCTGTGGTATTTGTTGTTGTGACTTTTTGCCAGATGATGGCACCCATATAATCAAAACCAATGGTCTCACAGAATTTAATTATCTCGGTTCGGATAGGAATAACCTTGTAACGTCCATAGTAGACAGCTCGAGCGAATTGATCTCCAATGTTGACACAAAGTCTACAACCCTTGTGAAGCACACGGTTACATTCTTTCCATACCAAATTCAAATTGTTAATATAGTTCTCATACGAGTCATGATAACCAATCTGATTACTTGAACCGTAGTCTTTCAACTGCCAGTATGGAGGTGATGTTATTATGAGATGCACTGACTCGTTCGGAACAAGGCTCATCCGTCTACTATCGCCACATATTACTCTGTGTTTAGTATTCAAATTCAGACTCCGCTATGTTTATCCCCGCCATTGGCCAACCGCTCCTTTTCCTTACAGAAACCCATCATGCTACCCAATACAACTATAGTCTACCAACTACAACAAAGAAAATAACCAATCTCTATTCTAAAGCAAGGTCCATCATAGGGCAAGTGCGAAGATGGAAACGGATTAGCTACACGAGAACCTGGCAGGATCGCAAGCGGTCCTGCCCTACCGCTGTAGACAGGCGGGCTACCGCTATTGACAGAATTGAAGGCGGGCTCTGCCCTACCGTTTTTTCTGACTCAATTCCCCGCGCGGGATATGATCCGTCACTAATTGACTATGTGTATGGCCCGCCGGTTGACGTTCAAGGCGGCTTCCATGAGAGCCTCCGACAAAGTCGGGTGAACAGCCATCATGCGGCCCAGATCATCACAGGTCCCGTCGACTTCCAGCAGCGCCGTGCCGGTGTATATGATATCCCCGGAGTGCGGCCCGACAATGTGAACGCCAAGAATGCGGTCGGTTTCGGCATCGGCGATTATCTTGGCAAACCCCTCCGTGGCCAGTGTGGCAACCGCTTTCCCCACCGCCTGATACGGGAACCGGCCAACCTTGATCTCACGCCCGCCAGCCTTAGCCTCGCTTTCGGTCATGCCAATACCGGCAATCTCGGGATCGGTGAACACGGCGTACGGCACGGCTTTCCAATCGGCCGCCGCCGCACCGGCAATGACCTCGGCCGCCACGATACCCTCGTGCGACGCCTTGTGTGCCAGAAGCACCCCCCCGGCCAGATCACCGATAGCATAGATATTGTCAACGTTTGTCCGCATGTGACGGTCAACCACCGCGAAACCTTTCGCATCCAGCTTAACCCCGACCTTGTCGAGATTCAAACCACTGGTGTTGGGTTTCATCCCGGCCGCCACCAGCACGGTATTGAACATGTGCTCGGAGGTCTGACCGCCGGATTCGATGGTTACTTTGACATCATCGCCGACTTTCTCTGACCGCATAACTTTGGAAGAAGTGAGTATCTTCATCCCCTGCTTGGTCAGCATTTTCTCCGCAATGGCCGACACATCAGCGTCCAGACTCGGCAACACGGCGTCAAGCACCTCGACAATGGTCACTTTGGACCCAAGCGTATTGTACACGGTGGCCAGTTCCACACCGATTGGACCCGCCCCGACCACGAGCATTTCCTTCGGCACCGAAGGGACATTGATGGCTTCGCGCGCGCCGATAATCGAGTGGCCGTCGTGTTTGAGCATCGGCAGTTCCATCGGCGTGGTACCGGTGGCAAGAATAAAGTTCTCGGCCTCAATGCGAGTTTTCTCCTCGCCGTCGACGATCTCGATTTCTCCATTGGAAACAAAAGCCGCCGTTCCGGTATAGATAGTTACCCCGGCTTTTTCAAGCAGTACTTTAACCCCGCCGGTGAGACGTTTGACTGTCGTTTCCTTGTGCCGGCGCATCTTGTCCAGATCAATAGTGACATTTTCGGCGCTGAGACCGATACGTTTGGAGGCTTCGACCATTCGTTTAAGCTCAGTTACGTAAAGCAGGGTTTTCGACGGGATACAGCCCCAGTTGAGACAAACCCCGCCCAGATATTCGCGTTCGACAACAGCGGTCTTCAGACCCAGTTGTGCCGCCCGAATAGCCGCCACATATCCGCCGGGACCGGCACCGATTACTACGAGCTTATATTTATCAGCCATTCCATTGTCCTCCTCAGAATCAAATCACGCCCAGAACGCACGAGCCGATATTGGAGTCCTTCTTGACGTACAGAACGTTATCAACCAGGATCGCATTGATCCACGGCCGGTTTTTAGCCGCAAAGATAATCGCCCCAAGAATAAACGCAAGGAAGTAATCCGCACCAATTGCAGCCGATTCGCAGTAAAACGACAACGACCACGGACGTGATCAAAGATCGACTTGCTTGCCGATACCCGCCGCAATCGCTTTGTCGTAGACTACTTTGGCCGTGGCTACGTCCTGAACGGCCAGCCCGTTGGACTTGAACAGGGTTATGTCGCTGTTGTTGACCCGCGCAGGTTTCTTGCCGGTAATGATCTCGCCGAGTTCGGCATACATGTGCGATTTATCAATCACACCTTCCTGTATCGGGATCATGATATCCCCGGCCTCTTTCAAACAGGCCTCGTACGAGTCGACTACCAGCCGCGAGGTTTTGATAATGGCCGTATCCAGCTCACGAGTATTGGGGGTATGACTGCCGATGCCGTTGATATGCGTACCCTCGGCTACTTTGTTGCCATCGAATATCGGCTGTGCTGATGATGTCGCAGTGCAAATGATGTCGGCCGCCTCGAGCAGTTCGTCAGGTGAACCCGCCGCCGTGATTTCCAGATCAAGCATCCGGCCCATCTCTTCGATAAATTTCTTTGTGGCTTCGGGCGAAACATCGTAAACGAAAGCTTTGGCCAAATCGCGGGCCGTGGCCATCGCCCACAACTGCATTTTGGCCTGTACCCCGGCGCCGAAAATCCCCGCCACCTGCCCACGGTCGCTGCGAGCCAGGTATTTCGTCGCCACACCGCTGGCCGCTCCGGTGCGAACGGCCGTAAGATAACCGCCGTCCATAATACAAATCACGTCACCGGTTTCGGGATCCTGAAGGAGCACCTTGCCGATGGTCGTCGGCATATCATGTTTTGCGGGATTATTTTTGTATACCGTCACCACCTTGCAGGCCAGTGCCCCCATTTCTTTCAGATAGGCCGGCATGTAAAGCGCCAGACCGTCGGGCGGCGTAATACCGATACGAAGCGGCAACACGGCCGTGCCGGAGGCCAGTTCCGCAAAGGCTTTCTCGACCGCATCCATACAGTCGGCCATAGTGAGCACTTTGACAACGTCGTCCCGGGACAATAGCAGCGGCATAGGTTCCTCCTGTCAGATTGATAATAGCCAGTATAAAGCAGCCCGACCAGCCCTGGCAAGGACTTTAGGACAAACTCTACTCGTCCGACACACGGCAGGCCTTCCAGGTTTCGCCCAGGATAGCCTCGCCCACACGGTCGGCCTGATCTACGAACTCCCGGGGCACCATAAGAATCGCCACGGCTCCTTCGATAGGCCGATACGACGAGGGCCCCATTTGCCCGGTAACACCAAAATGCCCTTGTTTCGAATGAAGCACGACCGGTATTTCCTCGTCTCTAAGCGCCTCAACGAGCATCTCGGCATACTGCACCGCGCTGAGATGAACTATGGCCACCCAGTCATCGTATTGCGGCTCTTCCCGGTTTTTATCGGGTTCTTCCGGCAGCGAAGCCACCAGTTCCACATTGCAGTCGGGACACGTACGAATGCCCGGTTTATACTCACAGCGACATTTGGGGCAGAAAGGCATAATTCCCTCCCGGGGTTATTATATATCACCCTGCCGGTCTGTTTTACCGGGTACGGTTACAGAACCGGCAAACGGACCAACACAGACACACTGTGTAGCCGAAAATTGATTCAACTTCAAGAAGATTACCGCCGTTTCAACAGATTATTCACCCCGGCGGCACTATTGTCAGGAGACCGAACTATCTGCCCGGCTGACAATGCCGCGAAAGAGCAACTCTATGAACTGGTCTACATCCTGCTGGAGTTGCTCCGGGTTCCGGTCAAGTATCCACTCGAGTTCCAGAGCCTTAAGAACGGTGGCAACAGCGCACGCCGCCAATTCGGGATTGGACACGTCGAATTCCCCGGCTTTGTTGCCGTCGATGATTATATCGCGGAGCATTTCGGCTTCCTGCCTGGTATAATCATTCCGCACACTGTCGAGAATCGGCCAGAGTTCCTGAGCCACTTCGCGCGCGATCTGATGGAAACTCACCGCTTTCCTGATCTCTTCGGCTTTGACCCGGGCAAGGGTACGAATCTTGTCCTTGCGGGTGTCGGCCTGCTCTACTGCCGTACGAATCTTGTTGAATATCTGTTCGCTCTCGCGGCGGGTCACTCTGTTAAAGACTTCTTCTTTGCTCTGGAAGTATTTGTAGAGTGTTCCCTTGGCCACCCGGGCCGCTTGCGCAATTTCGTCAACCGTGGTTTTTCTGAAGCCGAATCGGGCGAAGAGAGTACTCGCGGCGGTGAGGATATCCTCGCGTTTGTCGCGCCGCCGCCTGCGTGGTGTCTTTACTGCCGTGTCTGTCATACCGTAGATGTCCAAAAAACTATCGAACCAAAATCGCAGTTTAGTCTATTTTACACCTTTCCACGGCCAAGTCAACCGCTTATTTTCGTATCAAGCACCGGCGTTGTCACCTTCTCCCCCACTTTAACGACTATTCCCATCCAAAAACTGATATTTACTCCCCGGTCGGGTTGTTGTAGATTTCCGAGGTCAATGACCAAACCGGATGAATTGTAGAGGGAAGCGTGAACACGTTCAGGAAAACCACCATCGGCCTGCTGTCGGCCGCCCTGCTGCTTGCTGCCTGCGCCACCGTGCCTATTACCGGGCGCAAGAATCTCGGCATTATCCCGGCCTCGACTCTCAACGCCATGAGCTTCCAGCAGTACTCGGATTTTGTCAACAGCAACAAGCTCAGTACCGACACCGAGAAGACCGCCATGGTCAAACGCGTGGGCGAGCGCATCCGGCACGCTGTCGAGCGCTATTACGCCGAGAATAACATGTCCGGGCGACTCAGCGCTTATCAATGGGAATTTAACCTGGTCGAGGACTCGCAGGTCAACGCCTGGTGTATGCCCGGCGGCAAGGTGGTCGTCTACACCGGCATCCTTCCGTACACACAGAATGAAAACGGTCTGGCGGTTGTCATGGGACACGAGATCGGCCACGCTATTGCCAATCACGGCAACGAACGCATGAGCCAGAGCCTGCTGGTCGAACTGGGCGGTATGGCCCTGTCCGAGGCACTCAAGAAGAAACCCGAACAAACTCAGGCGCTGTTTATGACCGCCTACGGCGCAGGGACCAACGTGGGCGTGCTGTTACCTTATAGTCGCCTTCACGAATCGGAGGCCGATCATCTGGGTCTGATGTTCATGGCTATGGCCGGATACGATCCCGGCGAGGCGGTGACTTTCTGGCAGCGCATGGCCGCGGCAGGTAGCGGTAAAGCGCCGGAGTTCCTGAGCACGCACCCGTCCGACGAAACCCGCGTGCAGCAAATTCAGCAATTGATGCCCGGAGCCATGAAGCTCTACCGGGCGTCGCAACAAAACTGACCCGCGCCGGGTCAGTGTATATTCAGAAGCAGTTCCGTACGCAGCCAGTTGTAAGGATCGGCACTGTCGGCGTAGAAATCACCCGGTTCGAAATGTTCCCACACGACATGCCCGGTGAGTGATTCGGTCAAACGAAAATCCAGCCGTCCGATCAGCAATTCCCCCCGCGTGTTGCCTCCCTCGACCGATTCCTGCGGAGCCATCAGATGGTGATAATCCAGTTTGAAACCGATGTCCTCGGCCGGAGCAAAACGCATCCCCGCGTGCAGCGACGCGAAATTCGACCAGTAAGCCACACCGCTTTCCGGGACCAGAGTATAAATGTATGACTCACTCCACTTCGGCCAGCGACCGAACAATGGGTCCCAGCCTTCACTGTCATCGGTAGCCGGATCGTCACCGCTCAGCAGAATTGCCCCCGCGCGGAACGACTGCGGAAAATACCTGCCCCAACCGGTGTTGTAATCGGCATAGGCATACCCGCCGTAGGCCGAGTGATCGAAATCCTCACGATCGCCGAACTGATAAGCACCTTCCGCCGTACCCGACAGGTCCGATCTCACGGGGACCCTCACCCGGGCGCCCAGCGTGTTGATTTCCGACCCGGCTTTGCGCCACTGTCCGGCCTTCATGTTCTTGCGAATATAGTACCCCTCAAGATTAACCTTGCCGAGATCACCGTCGAAATACGCCCCGATCCCTTCTTCCGGCTGGTCCAGCAACCGCGTTTCCTGGTCGTGGATAATCGGCAGGGCCTCGTCGGTTTCGTCCTGATAACAATAGAACATCGTCAGTTGTTTGCGAGGGTCTATTTTCCAGTCGTAACGCACGGCATTGAAATATATCGAGCGGGACCCGTCGAGCGGATGTCCATCCATCACCACAAACCCTTCCCCCAACGTGATATTCTGCCGCCCAACCGTCAGGGTGCCTTTTGCTCCCCACTCGTTGCGGTATTTGAAATAGAACTGATCAACGAATACCTCGTCCCACGTAAACACCCGTTGCTCGGGTACGAAATAGTTTCGGAACTCGTTAGTCAGTTTGAGGGCCAATTCCATCTTGTCGGTCGGGTACCATTGTCCCATGACGTTGGTGCGATGCCGCGTGAACGAATTGCCACCCTCGGCGCTTTCGTCGAGCGAGACGGCATTGTCCCAGCTAACCATGCGGAAACGCTCGGTAAAACTAAGCCTGATCCTGGGGTGAACATTCCCCGGCGCCGTATCATCGGCCGAAACGACCGCACAAAAGACCATCGATGCCAGCCCTATCAGAAGTTGCCTGGTGACCATCCATACCTCTACGTTTTTTTAGTAGTTATATAAGTCCGTAAAGTAACCGCCCCGGGCTTTCGGGGTCAAGATTAACATTGACCAGGGTTATACCTGCACGGTCAGCCACTTGCCGCGGCGATAATAAGCGAAAAACATAATTGATGTGATCATTCCCGAGAAGCTTAGTATCCACCACACGGCGTTTTGCTGCAGTCCGAAAATCTGTGTCACCATCAGGGCCGGCAGTACCTGAAATCCCCACGAATTTATAATTGAAAAAATCATCGCCGGCGTGTTTAGCCCGACCCCGGAATGGATCTGTTCGATCATCATGTAGGCCCCGAAAAACGGAAAGCCAATGGCCATAATCCGGAGCAGCTCGACCCCCAGGTTGATGGTGTCGGTCGAACTGAAGAAAAGCCCCATGAAGAATTTGCCGAAAGCCCACGCCAAAATGGCCACTGTCGCCATGATGCACACGCCCAGTATAATCGCGTGATTCCCGGTCTTGCGTGCCCGGTCAAGCTTACCGGCGCCGATGTTGTGACCAATCAGCGAAGACAGCCCCAGACCAATACCGACAAGCAGAGTCATCCCGAAACCGAAAAGCTGCATCCCCACCCCGTAGGCGGCCACCACATCGGTCCCGAACCCGGCAATCATCGGCGTTATTAAAAGACGTGAACCGGAAAACGAAAGAGACCCCAGCCAGGCCGGAATACCTATCTTTACCATTTTCCACATCGAAGCCAAAGCAATCGGAACTCTGCCGAAAAAGTGTAACCGGACATTGGTCCAGTTGGTCCGAAACAGGATGAGTCCGATCAAGAATGTCAGACAGAAACTAAACACCGAAGCATACGCGGCGCCCGGCATTCCCAGCGTCGGGAATCCGGCATAACCGAAAATCAAGAAAGGATCGAGCGTGATATTCAGGAGGTTCGATCCGATCATCAGGGCCATGGCCATGTTGGGATTGGCGATACCCCGCAGAGCGGTAAAAATCGAATAAGTGGCATACATAATCGGGAGACCGACCAGCATGATACGCCCGTATTGAATCCCCAGCGCCAGAGCCTCGTCGCGCGCCCCGAGTAACTTTAGCATATCGGGAAGAAGGATGTACCCGACTATGGCCAGAATCAAACCGAAGAACAATTTCAGCAGGAGTGCTTCTTTGATGGCTTTTTCGGCCTGGTCGAAAGCTTTCTCGCCATAGCGCCGCGATATAACCGCCACCGACCCCGGCCCGACCAGCGAATTGAACGAGAAAAGCATCCACATCAAATTGTTAAAGAAGGTGATGGCCGCCACCCCGGATTCCCCATCGGTCAGCCGGGATACCCAGAACATGTCGGCCATGGCATAAATATGCTGAGCCAGAAAGCCGAACATCGAGGGAAGCCCCATTCTGAGGATCGACCCGATGATAGACCCTTCGGTGAAATCGGTAGTTTTTTTCAGTTCCGGTCCGTCCATCTACTCTCCGATAGAGTCAGAGGATACAAAACAATCCGGGTCGGTCAAAGCGCCAATTTACCTTCGAGCGACAAACGATGTCCGCTTTCAGTGCACAGAATCAATTTACAGAGGATAAAACGAAGACAGCTCTCAAGGAGTCATGGTGGTGGGGGAAGGATTCGAACCTTCGAAGGCTTCGCCGACAGATTTACAGTCTGTTCCCTTTGACCGCTCGGGAACCCCACCATCAATCATTGATTACCCGGAAAACAGAACCTCCGGGCCAATCATAAGGAGGGGCAATATAAGCCCAAATCTTAAGAAATCAATCCAAAAATTGCGTCGGATTCAGTTCCTCTCACCTGCGGCCTGAGCCGACACCGCCCCTTTCCGATTCAACTCGAACTCGCGGTTCCCGCTCCTTCCGACCCCGACCTGCTGGTCCCAGAAAGTCCTGTTACAACTCAAAAAGCGCCGCAGATTCCGCGGAAGCCGCTGTTCATAGCTGCCGAGCTTATACCCGGCCAGTTTCAGCGCCGTACGAACAACCGCCGACCCTATCGCCCTCTTCCGATGTTTCCACAAATAGCGCATCTCCGAGCGTACGAACCGGAACCCCTCTCCCTCGGCCCGACCGAATTTATCATGAATCCAACCCTCGCGGGAATAAAAGACACCGATATCGAAATAGCGTCGGAACTCCTGCCTGAAACTGAAACCGTGCGAATGATATACGGTTGCCTCCGGGCAATAGGCCACTTTCCAGTCTTTCAGGACCATTCTGGCCGCGCAATACGTATCTTCGGTTGAAATAACGTGCCGCGGGAAACCACTGCATTCCTCCAGAGCCGTCCTCCGGTAAGCCGCAAACGAATTCGATATAAAGACCGTTTTCATTCCCAGTCGGGGGATATCGTCGAGTGTTTTCACCTCTCGGTGTCCGGTATAGTTAAACAGCCGGGCATGAGCTTCAATGGCATGTGCCCCCGGTCGGGGCAACTGTCGTCCATAGGCCGCCCCGACCCGCGGGTCGGAGAAAGCCGCCAGTAGTTGTTTCAAAGCATCGGGAGACGCCAGGGTCGCGTCCTGTGTAAGGAACACGATCACGTCGGCCTCAGGAAGGCTCTCGACACACATTTGTCGTGTGCCTCCGTGAGAAAACTCGTCACGCTCAATTATTTTAACGGAAAAACCAGCGGCCCGCGCGTAATCGACAGTGTGATCGGTCGAAGAAGAATCAACCAGCAACAATTGATTCGGAATGTACGTCTGTGTTCTCAGGGCATCCAGCCAGTAGGTAAAATCCGATCCGGCATTAAGGGTCGGCACTACCAGGGCCGTCTTAATTCCCACCGGCAAAGTAATCGAAGTCGCAGCCGACGAATCCGCTTGCTCCGCTCTCTCTATTATACTTTCCAATTGCTCGTTTCGCCCTCCATGGCGCCGGCCGGCTTGTCTCCTGTCACCGGTTATTACTCGACAGGGACAGACTCCCGCCTGGGTCCGTGTCTTCCCCGTACGTTACCGTACAATCGTGATGTACGCGGGAACGCCTCGGCAAAATCTCCGCTCAGTTGCTCGCAGGCTTCGCGGTTATTTCCGTACACGGCTTTTCGACCGAGGTACGCGACGCAAATTCCGAATACGGCAAACATGAACGACACCATTCCGGCCAGAACTATCATTCTCAGACGGTGCGGCCCGGATTTTCGAGTCGGCAGTGACGGTTGATCCAGAATACGGACAATGGGTACGTCTTTCTGCGCTTCCAGCTTGGCCAGTTCATACTGCTGTTGAAGAAACAGGTAGGCCGTATTGCGCACTTCCACTTCACGCACCAGTTGGCCCTGACGGCTGATGACTTCCGGGCTGGAGGTTTCGTCCCAGCCGGCATTGACTTTGCGAAAATCAACTAACGCCTGCTCGGCGTCCGTCAACATTCTTTTTGCGTCAACCAGTTGCCGGGCAAGATATTTCTCGTTATCTCCCGCCGCGCTTCGTCTCTTGTAAAGGTTATAATTTTCCAGTTCCTGCAAATACGCCGCGACAATTTCCTGCGACAATTCCGGATACTTCGTCTCGACCTGCACCGTTATCTGCCCGGTGCGCGAGTCCGTACCGACAGTGGTGATTCCGGCAACAGCTTCGCGCAGTTTATCCGGATTATCCTGTTCGAAGTATTCGGAAAGATGAAGATGTCGGTGTTCCGAACCCGTATTGAAACTGTATTCTCTGTCCAGCACGGCATCGCGAACGCGTTGCGAACCGAGAATCACGGGAAACAACGCCGATGAATTCTCGTCACCGACTTCAAGTCCCGTCGACAGCCCGACCAAACTGGTCAGGTCCGAAAGGGTATTGGTATTTCCCGACGGCAGAATAGTTGCCCGTGAGGCATAGCGGTTGGATATACTGAAAACCAGTATGGCCGTCACGATAACGACCGTACCGACCAGAGCTACAAGCAACCGCCGCCGGTGCAAAATCACTCGAGCCAGATCGATCAAATTAACGTCGGCACCCTCCGACCGATTCCATTCCCGATCATGAGTATCCGACCGCTCCGAATAGTCCTGTTTTATCGTTATTCTTCTTCTCATAAGTTCATAAAACAACTTTTCGCTTTTTGTATTATCAAATGGCGTGCCCACACGCGGCAGAATATCGACCAATCTTACCCCTTGCGACACAGCCGGTTAGACCGCGCGATCAGACCGCCTTGTATCTCCATCCACACCTATGCGCTTAGATGGGAAATATGTTCCTGATGCAAACAGAAAGTCCTTCCGGAGTGCGACGTACAGAATCACACCCGAACGCGGGGTCGACAATTGGTTGATAGTGAATCGGTAACAGGATGGTGCTACAACAGACGGCTCAGCACTTCGTATACCTGATCGGCGGCCGTTTGCCAGTGGAAACGTTTCAGATTCTCACGTCCCCGCGTGATCAGGTCGGCGCGAAGTTTGTCGTCGGAGGCAAGTCGTTCCAGACCCTGACTAATGCTTGCGGTATCACCGGGATCGACATAGCAACAGGCCTCGGCGCACACCTCGGGGAGTGAACCGGCCCGCGAAGCGACAACGGGACAATCGAACTGCATCGCTTCCAGAGCAGGTAACCCGAAACCTTCGTAAAGCGTCGTAATGGCGGCCGCAACGGCGTTCTCGTACAGCCAGGCCAGTTCTTCTTTGCTTACGTATCCCAGGAAATCGACCTGTGATTCGAGAGCCGGATGAGTCGAGGCAAGGTGCGACCTGAGAAAATCAACGTACGGTTTTCGTCCTCCGACAAACACCAAACGATAATCCGAGTACGAATCTGATTGAACCAGCCGCGCGAAAGCGTCAATCAGACGATCAGCATTCTTGTACCTGTAGTTGGGACCGACGAAAAGAAAGAAACGCCGGTCTTTCAGTCGGGCGATCTCCCGAGAAGCGCCCCCGGCCAGATCATCGCGCAGAGCACAATACACCGTGACCGTGGGCGGCAAACACTTGTAGAATCGGCGACAATCGCGAGCCGTACAATCGGAATCGGTTATGATCGTACGGGTACAAGGCAGCATGCGCGGCACGTACCACTTGAAATAGTAATGCTGCATACGGTAATTGGCGGGAAAAAGCATCGCGAACATATCGTGGATAGTGATCACCTGTTTGACGCTTTTGAGCACCACCCCGTGATGATTCGGCGCATAAAAAACGGTTCGCCCCGGTCGGATTTCGCGACCCGCGGCCCGGTTCAAAGCGAAAACACGCCGAACCGGGTTGACCGTGGCTACTTCGTGCAGCCGTACTTTGGGTTGCCGTACCTTTTCGCCGAACAACTCGGTCATCCGCCCACCCCGTCCCAGCAGTACGATATCATCCACCCGCTCGTCGCGCTGCAAAACCGGGAGCAACCGTTCCAGAATGGCGGATGCATATATCATCAACCCCGTCATCACCGGGTTATTCAGAATCGTAGCATTAATCAGCACCCGTGATTTCACCGCCGTTCATCTCCCTTAACGAATACCGCCGGTCCGTAACCCGCCTGAATCTATGACTCATTTCGCGGGTTTAAACCGGTCGACTTATACGCAAAAACGAGCCGGATTGCACCCTTAAACTGCGTTCAAGGCTAGGGTTGTAAACATAACAGCCCGACATCACCCCAGCCAAAGCGTAAGGTTATATTATTCATCGACTTATCGACCCACCCTAAATCCGGGACCATTTTTCGAAAGAGACTCTTTTGTCGTCTTCGGCCCTTGCGAAAAACCGCCCGGCAACCGATCAAAGTCTTTGTAGAGCTTGAGCATACATTGTGTTGACAGAAAAAGAAATGGGCTTATATTGGAACCGGATGACGAGCCTGCCTCCTCACGTACCGCTCGCCTCTACTGCGAACAGACATACTACAGTGAACCACTTACTCGCAAGGTGTTGTCTATGAAACAATTAGTTATCCTGTTGGCGTTGGCTATGTTATTGATGTCGATAACTGCCACGGCCGCCGTTCAGGAAACGTACTTCAAATTCAAGGTTGAATCGCCAAAAGCACTTGACGAGTTGACCAAAATCGTGTCAATCGACAAGGTCCTGGACGGCGAGGTGTTTGCCTACGCCAACCCTCGACAGTGGGACAATTTCACTAGGCTGGGATACGATTATACTATTCTTCCCAACCCCAGTTCGCTGATCGTTCCCAAAATGGGCGACACCAAAGAAGCCCTGAGTCAGTGGGACACTTATCCCACCTACGACGCCTATGTAGACTGGATGTATCAGTTCGGTACGGACTATCCCGACATCTGCCGGGTGATCGACGCCGGTACGACGGTGGATGGACGGAATATCCTTTTCGTTAAGATCAGTGATAACCCGGATACGGAAGAAGACGAACCGGAGGTCATGTTTACCGGCACCATGCACGGCGACGAGACCACCGGTTATATGGGCATGCTGCGCCTCATCGATTCCATTTTGGTATCCTATGGCACCGATACGCGGATAACCAACATGGTCAACGAAATGGAGATCTGGATTAACCCGCTGGCCAACCCCGACGGTACTTACGCCGGCGGAAACAGTTCGGTCAGCAGCGCTACCCGGTACAACGCCAACAGCGTGGACATTAACCGCAACTTCCCGGACCCGGACGAGGGTGATCATCCTGATGGCAACATCTGGCAGCCCGAGACCGTGATCATGATGAATCTGGCCGAGGCTCACAGTTTCGTCATTGCGGCCAACTTCCATGGCGGCGCAGAGGTAGTTAACTATCCGTGGGATACCTGGGCGCGACTTCATGCCGATGACCAGTGGTACCAGGATATCAGCCGCGCCTATGCCGATACCGTCCACTATTACGGCTCCAGCAGCTACATGGACGACTATAACGACGGTATCACCAACGGATACGCCTGGTACCGTGTTACCGGAGGGCGCCAGGATTACATGAACTACTGGCACGGTTGCCGCGAGGCTACGATAGAACTGTCCAGTAGCAAGATGCCCAGCGCCAGCACCATGCCGACGTACTGGAACTATAACAAGCGCTCCTATCTCGACTGGCTGCAGAACGGACTTTACGGCGTCCGGGGTATAGTAACCGATGCTTCGACCTCGCTGCCTATCCTGGCCACCATAACCACCCTCGATCACGATATCGACAGTGCCCGCGTTTTCACCGACCCGGACATAGGTGACTATCACCGCATGCTGGAAGCCGGCACTTACGATCTGGAGTTCAGTTCCACCGGATATTATACCGACACCGTCCTGGGGGTCAATGTCGTCGATTTTCAGGCAACTGTCGTCAACGTAGCCCTGACACCGCTTCCCGATGATCCCGTAATGGTCTTCGAAAACTTCGAGGCCGATGCGGTCAACCCGGGTGATGACGTCTCGATGAGCATTACCCTGTCGAATATCGGGGGCGGCAACGCTACTAACATGGTCGGTGTTCTTTCCACCACTGACGCCAATATAACGGTGACACAGAACACGTCCACCTACCCGACCATTACGGCGCTGGGCGGCACGGGTACTTCGCTTACCGATTACGAGTTCACCATCGACGCCGAGTGCCCCCTGTACACTCAGGTACAGTTCGCTCTTGATCTTTCCGATGGCGGCGACTATTCCGACACTCTCTATTTCGAGTTCATGATCGGTGACCGCGTCGCTTTCTACTTCGACGACTTCTCCTTCGATCAGGGCTGGAGCGGTCTGGGCGGATCTGCCGAGTGGCAGATCGGCTCCGTATCGGGCGGCGGCGGCGATCCTTCAGAGGATCACACCGATGGTTCCGACAACGGCGTCCTTGGTAACGACATAACCAGTTCGGGCCAGTATAGCAACAACATTTCGACCACTCAGTGGGTGACTTCGCCGATTATCGATTGCAGTCAGGCCACGGGCATTATCCTAAGCTATGCCCATTGGCTCGGAGTGGAGAGAAGCCAGTACGACCACGCTTATTTCGAGATCTACGACGGTGACGACTGGGTAACTCTTTACGAGAATCCTAACACCTCCCTGTCGCCGGATACCTGGACGGAAGAGGAAATCGATATTTCCGCGTATGCCGACGCTAACCCGAGCTTCAGGATTCGATTCGGTCTCGGATCGACCGACGGTTCCTCCACCTATTGCGGCTGGAATATCGATGATATCGAACTCCGTGGTTATACCGGCAGCGGTGGTTCGTCGGTGCTGAACCTTGAGCCGTTGGCCCTCAGCGACAGCCTGCAACCGGGTGATCAGACCGAAGAGACCATCAAAATAAAGAACACCGGCACGGCTAATCTCGGTGTCTGGTTCTCGTCGGGGGATAGCTGGATCAGCCTGTCCTATGACAAGCAGACAGTCAGTCCCGGCGACAGCCTCGACTTTTCAGTCCTGATCGACGCCGGCACCATGCCCGGCGGAGATTACACCGGTTCGGTTGACTATACTTCCAATGACCCGGAGAATGCGTCCGGAAGTATTCCCGTATCTTTGCACGTTTTCGAGGCCGACCTGGCTATCAGCGAGACTTCAATTGAACAGACAGTCGGTATTGACGCTCAGGAAACATACCCGCTGGTCATCGACAACAACGGCCCCGGTCGCCTGATCTACTCGGTCGCGTGTCAGATGTTCGACAGCAAGAAGAGCCCCTCGACAACGACACTGTCCGCTGAACCCCTTGGCTATCGGACGGTTGATTCCGACAAATTCCCCGGTCAAACCGAAGCCTATTATGCCCCGGTAACGACAAATTCCGGTGGTCCCGATACTTACGGACACACCTGGATCGATTCTGACGATCCCGGAGGTCCGACCTTCAGTTGGATAGACATCACCAGTCTCGGTACCGAGATCACGCTGACCGACGACGGCTACGTGGATGCCATACCGATCGGGTTCAACTTCCCGATGTTCGACAGCACCTATAGTGAGCTGTGCATATGTGCCAACGGTCTCATCACCTTCGACACCGTGTACGGGTCCGCGAGCAACAATACCATGCCATATTCGTCACTGCATTCGGCGGTGATCGCTATGTGGTGGGACGATCTGGACCCACCGGAGGGCAACGGTCAGGTGCTGTACTACTATGACGATGTCAACGGTTATTTCGTGGTCAGCTTCGTCGACGTACGCAACTACCTTTATTCAGAAGGTACCGGATCGCTCAACTTCCAGGCCATCCTGTATCCCAACGGCAGCATCAAACTTCAGTATGCCGTCATGGATCCCGGTACTGACAGCGAAGGTTTGACCGGCGCCACTATCGGCATACAGAACTCGGCGGCCGACGACGGCCTGACGATGGTTCACAACGCCTCTTACATGCACGACAATCTGGCTATCGATATATCCGCGGCCAGTTGGCTCGAAGTAACACCTGTCAGTGGTCAGGTTGAACCTTACAGCAATACCACCGTGAACGTCAATTTTGACTCCGAAGGTATGGAACATGGTTCTTACACCGGCCAGGTGACGATAAGCTGTAACGATCCCGACACACCCACCAAGGACATTCCGGTCACCATGATCGTGTCCGAAGGCTGCTGTGTCGGCGAGACGGTCGGCAACATGGACGGTGAACCGGGCATCGTTGATATGGGCGATTTAACCCGCCTGATCGACTTGCTGTTCATCAGTCTGCAACCTATAGAATGCGTAGAAGAGGGAGATGTCGATCTCTCCGGCCAGCCCGAACCGGTCGGATCAGATATCGACATGGGAGATCTCACTGTGCTGATAGACCACCTCTTTATCAGCCTCGCACCGCTGCCGGCGTGTCCGTAGCCATTCGGTTACGCCAGCAATAACTGCGTATTCCCGGCCGCTATCCCCCCAGCGGCCGGGCTTTTTTTTGCGAGCCGGAGCGGGCCGAAGAATGAAATCGACATTTTTTGTTTTCCCGGCCGAATCATCTGCTATATTAAGCACGGTTAAGCGAACGCGCTTTAAGCAACAAACACAATGCCGGCAGAATCTCGATCAAAACCGGATACTTCGTTGAGTTGGATTCATTCCTCTCGCCTGCACGTTGTTCTATACAGTTTGCTGCTGGTAGCGACGCCGTTTGTCCTGCTGCAAAACTTCCTGCAGCAGGCTATCGGAACTATTTCCGTTTCTTCCGTTGAAATCGCCGGGCATAGCATTCCCATCGTGCCGTCTATCGCGGTGATCTTGCTGATCGGTGTCCTGATTGTTTTGCGTTCCCGCCTGAAATGGCACCACATATTAGCCGCCATCGTGGCCCTGGTCATGATCGGTCTGGCCCAGCAGATCACCGATTACTATTTCGATCACAATTTCTACGATCTGCAACAGAACTGGCATTATTTCGCTTATTGCCTGTTCGCTTTTATGATGTACCGCGACCTCGCCCCCCGAGGGCACGCGCTGGCCGATATCATGCTGATTACTTTCGTGGCCGCGCTGTTTTATTCCTCGTTCGACGAGGCCTTTCAGATGCACATGAGCAGTCGCATCTTCGACGTAAGCGACATTGCCAAAGACGTCTGGGGAACAACCACCGGCATGGTGGTGCTGTTCATCGGGGCACCGCCATCGAGAACAAACTCCCCGGACACCAGGCGCGTGCGACACCGTCGCTTCCATAATTATGCGCAACAACCGCTCAGTCTGCTGGTGCTTCTGATACTGCTTTCGTTTTTCGGGGTTGTCTTTAGTTCGCTTCTCTCCGAAAAGGAATACTGGGACGTTGTTATTATACTAACCGCCGGGACCTTTGTGCTGACGTTCTTCGTCATACATCTCAGTCAATTCAGATGGCCCCGGTATGTACTCATCGGTCTCGCCGTGATTGCGATAGTCGCCCAGGCATACAGTTATTTTTCTCACCGCGGCGAAGGTATTACGTACAACCGGTACGGCCTGACGGTTTACGAGGGCATCCCGGTTCCTTTCTTCGATCTGCTGGTATTCCCGGACGGCAGCTTCCGACCGGTCGACAAAAAACACTATTTCAACTACCGTGATCGCACCTTCCTTCTGAAACAGAATGCGGACATCATTCTTCTGGGCAGCGGCAGCGAGGGCATGGGTGGCCACGGCTTTCCGCTCGATGCTCCGAACCAGTTCATCTACAACTGGGTTACCCAAAAAGCCACCCAGGTTATTATCCTCAACACACCGGAGGCGTGCCGACTCTTTAACCGGCTGAAACTTGAAGGCAAAAACGTTTTGCTGGTCCTGCACAACACTTGTTAGGCGTGAATATGACGACGGCAACAGAGAACAACGTACAGCAACATAATACCGGACGGACCATCATCACCGTCGGCCTTCTTCTGTTATGGCTGTTACTGATTCTGTTTGGTCTTATATCGGTGTGGAATCCGACCTGGCTGCAGAATCTGTCACGGAGCGGCATTGTCGTAGAAGCGCGTAACCTGAAAAATTACGGTGACAACTTTCTCAAAAACGGCGATTTTCCCCTGGCCTTAGCTCAGTATACAAGAGCCCTGGAAATCAAACCCGACTACCTTGCCGTTACAGTTAACCTGGGCCTAACCTATCTGCACATGGGTGAAACCGAAAAAGCTATTCACATCCTCGGCAAAGCATTAAAGGAAGAAAAGACCGCCCAAGGCTTAATTCCCTATTACCTCGGTGAAGCCTTTGAACAAAAAGGCGACATGGAAAAGGCCCGGCGTTGCTATGAACGCGCGCTCGATTCCGATTTCGATCAGATTGCCCTGAACCGGCGTCTCGGAACTCTTTACATGGAGAGCAAAGACTATGAGCAGGCTCGCGATGCTTTCGAAAAAGCGCTGGCCGGTCAGACCGATCCGCTCTCACCATACAGACGCGTGTGGGAATACAGCCTGAACCTGTACGAAACCGATACCGTTAATTTCCCGATTATTCAGGAGCAACTGGCTCTGACAAAAACCCTGACCGAAGCGGATTTGCCCCAGTACGATTTTGAAATTATTCGCCAGATTCAAATAAGCGATCCCGAAATCGCCAAGACCCATAACCATCTGGGTGCCGTCTACATAAAGCTGAACGACCTGCCGACGGCCATCTCTCACTTCGAACAGTCACTTCAAATATGGCCCGACAATCCCGACGCTCAACGAATCCTGCCTCAATTGTACCGTCTGCAGAAAGACAGGACCGACAACAACACCGCGTCCTGATCCCGCGCCCGTTTTCGGCTCTTACCGGCGCCCTTTCTGTTCCCCTTTTACGTGCCAGTTCAGAAAATCGAGCAGAACCTTGTACTGCTTGAAGCGACTTTGCCGGGAAACATCCAGCCCCGTTCGTTCCGTACACGGGAAGTAGAGCACATGTAATTTCTTCCGTCTGACTATCTCGACAAGATCATCAGATTCGTCACGGGAAGTCAGAGGGTTGTATTTCCAGGTAATAGAAGCAAGCGGCCGGAGGATATTGCCAGCCAGTTGCAATGGCGATATACTCGTCAGGTAATCTTTGTCGGCGACCGGGTCTCCCAACTCGGTGTACAGAGCGTTCCGGTAAGGTTCTAACCACGCCGGGAGTCTTTTGAGGGCTCTCGACCAGTCGTATACCCCCCCTATCTCGACAGCGGTGACAAATGATTCGGAGGCCACAACCAACGCCATCAGCGCCAGATAACCGCCGTAACCTTCGCCGATCACAGCCACCCTGTTGGTATCCACAAAGTCCAGGGTCCCGAGATATTGGCGGGCCATCAGCAAATCGGCCAGATCATCCTGACCATGCCGCCGATCATTCAGCCTTCGGAAGCTTTTACCGAAACCGCGACTGCCACGGATATTAACCTCAAGAACAAGATAACCCTGGTTGACGAGAATTTGCACGAACGGATCGTAATCCATGCAACTTTGTCCTCCCAGCGCACTGTCCACCATCAGGATGGCCGGAGCCTGCTGGCCCTCCTGAAGCTGCCACGGCCGGTAAAGCAAACCCGTTATATCGGTCCCGTCGAATGATTCGAACTTCACTTCCCGAGCCTGCACCAGGTCCCCGCTGCTGACCTGATCGTACATGGAATAAGTGAGACGCCGGTATTCCCCGTCAAGCAGACTGTAAATGAACAGATCGGTCGACGCATTCGAGCGCACCCCATAGTAGGCAAGCCACTCCTCATTGCCGGATATGACCGTCTGACCGATATAACCGCCCTCTACCGGCGGCAGCTCGATTCGTGTCCCGGTCTCGGTGAAATAAACCCGCGTTTCGGTCCGGACCCCCGCCCGAATACTAACGACCCGGTAGATGCCGCCTTCGGAAAAATACATATTCTCGATATCGCCGTCGGCCCGCTCTACGATTTCGGTCTTCCCCGAAGCCAGATCGAGACTCTTCACGTACAGATATTCGGAGTCTTCATCGGTAAGATAAAACAAAATATCGGAGCCCACATTGAACGTGGTCGGGATGAAATTGATCTCTCCCGTATGCGGACTGAGACACTTCAGTTCGGCCGTCTCACGATCATACAGATACATGTCCGAGTTGTCATCGGTGATTACTTTATGAAATGCGAAATATCGAGCATCGGGAGACATCAAATCGAACACAAGGCCGCTGTCGTTGCGGAAAAGAATCTCACAACCGAAGGTATCAATGTCCATCTTACAGACGTCCATATACCGGGCATCCCGCCGGTTACACCCGAAGATGAAAGATTCCCGGTCATCATCCCAGCCATAGAACACCGACCGCGTGTTTTCCCACGGGGTGATATCGCGTGTTAGCCGATCTTCGTCTCGAACGAACAGGTGCCACAGCCCCGCCCCGCCGATCTGAGACGTACATATAGACTGGTAATCGGTCGGAAAGGCCGCAACCTCGAAAACGTCACAATCCTCCGAAAAAGAAACCTGCTTGGGGCCTTCTCCGTCGACCGAAACAACGTAAGTGTTATAGTACCCCCCTTTGTCGCTGCTCAGTATCAAATACTCGTCGTCGAATGAAAAGAAAGCGTTCCTCAACGAAGAACCGTATTGGAAAGCCCTGATATCATACCTCGGCACTTCTTTGTACTCGAAAGTCTGGGTATCGCTCTGACATCCCGCGATCAGCAAAACGACAAGGGGTAGTAGTTTGCAGGCTCCCGTTGACAGTCTCATAGATCCTCCTGGAGCTTGTTCGACGTCACTTTTTCCATCTCAACCGGGTCAACGATACTGATAAGTGTCTGCCCGGGTTCCGGCGAAGGTTTGCTGTCGGCCGTATAAACAACCAGTTTTTCCGACTCCGTTATCATCAGCAAAGGAATAGCACTCTCACCGTACATTTTTTTGAACGCATCAAAGGTAAACTCTTCGGTTATCAGCGTCTTTTTAACGACCGCCCCCGAGCGAAAGCGCGAGACCAGAGCGCTGAAAGTCGCCGTTTCCGAAAAAAGATATCGTCCACGCAAATGCATCGGCATCAGACTGCCACTACTTTTGCCCTGTTCGGCCGGGAATAACTGGTAAACCTCGGACCGACCGAATATATCCACGAAGTGAAGCGCCGCCAGCGAATTGACCTCATCATTGGGCGTCATGGCCAGCAAACGACCGATGCCGTCGAATTGTACTTCATAGAACAGATTTTCCGAAAGGATACTGGCATAATAAGCCCGAAATCCGGCGTTACGGGCGGCCGTAACACTGGCCCAGTTGGAATCCACCAGCGCGGTTTCAAACCCCTCGTTCCTGAGAACGGCCGCCATCGACTGAACCCAGGGCTGAGCCCCGGCAAACAGAATCCCTTGGGGGTTGGGCTGTGCCACCCCGCACCAGCGCGCAACCGGCCGCGCTGTCAGTCCGTACACCGCTACCGTACCGATAATCACCTGGAAAGTCAACGGTACCAGATCAGAACTACCGGGCACTCCCGCCTCGACCATACGAATAGCGAATACCGACACCACCGCCGCCGCTACGATACCGCGCGGAGCCATCCAGGCCAGAAACAGCCGCTCGCCTCGTTTCAGCCCGGAACCCAGGGACGAAACCCAGACCGCCACCGGACGGACGATCAGGATCAGAAAAGCTACGAACGCCCAGTTGCGCAGACTCCACAAACCAAGATCAGCTAAGGAAAGACGAGCCGCCAGCATGATAAACAAACAAGAGATCAGCAAAACTCTCAGGCTTTCCTTGAAATCGGTAATGTGCCGTATCGATACGAACCGCTGATTAGCCAGCCCTAACCCCATAACCGTCACGGCCAGCAAACCGGATTCGGTCGCGAGAGCGTTGGCGCTCACGTAGCACATGACCACGAGCATCAAAGCTACCGGGTTCTGCAAAAAATCGGGAATGAAATAACGCTTGAGCAACAAAACCACGATCGCGGCTCCGATCACTCCGATCAGTGAACCCGCCACCAGCGCTTTGATGACGCCCCAAATCACCACCAGACTTCCGGACTGGGCGGAGCCACCGGCAATGACCTCAAAAACCAGAACGGCCAGAATCGCCCCGAGGGGATCGTTGACAATCCCTTCCCATTTTACTATCGAACCGATTTTCCCTTTGGGCCGCACCTGCCGCAATAAAGGAATTATGACGGTTGGCCCGGAGACAACCAGAACCGCCCCCAACAACACGGACACCGCCAGCGACAGACTGGTCAGCAGGTATGCTCCCAGAGTCGCCAGAATCCAGGTAACGATAATACCAATCGTAACCAGGTTGCGTATAATCCCACCGGCCGGACGAAGCTCGGCCAGCCGCAAACTGAGACCACCTTCAAAAAGAATTATGGCTACCGACACCGAAACCAGCGGAAAAAGAAGATCACCGAACACCTCATCAGGGTCCAGCACTCCCGTAAGAGGACCGGCTACAAGACCGAAAACGAGCAATAGCAGAATCGCCGGCAGATGCAACCGCCAGGCCAGCCATTGTGCCGTAATACCGAGAACAACGACAGCGGCCAGCCCTATCAACAAGTGTTCAGACATACTCTCTTCCCGACAATCCGATAAAGATACTCGTCATGAGAGGATGTGTCCCCCCAAACCGTCCCGCCGTTTCTCGGTCCCGAACCGCATCAGTCAATCAGGAAGCTCACGTGCACGGTGCAGACGATCTCTTTTTCCACGGAAGTAACATCACTGATCCCCATCGCCGACACTTCCTGCGAATGGCGGGGTCGTATCTGAAACACTCCCACACGGGCCGAAGTGGGAGCGCCAATCGCGCGGTCGGTCGTTTCGGCCAGTTGGGCGGCGCGAAGTTTGGCGTTTTCTGTGGCCTTGCGGATCATTTCAACCTTGAGTTCGTCCAGACCGGTAAAGAGATACTTGGTCGAAGAATTAAACTCGACCCCCTGTTCAACAAGTGACGAAGCTTTCCTCGACAGGCTTGTTATGCGCCCCACATCGGCCATTTCCAACCGGATTTTCTGACGCAGAGTGTAACCCACCAGCGTTTGCGTACGGTAGTCTATATCCTTGGTGACCTGGACACTGCCGATTTCGTATTCCTGCGACGAGAACCCCTCTTTTTTCAGAAAGCTTTCCGTTTTGACCAGGTCGCGTTTGATTTTGTCGTAAGCCGCGTCGAGCTGGGACGCAGACGAGGAAATCTCGCCTTCCCAAATGGCATAATCGGACACGATTGGTTTAACCGCCGCCCCGGTTACCGAAATAGTACGCCCGAAACCCTTAACTTTGACCATCGTGCTGCTCACCATGGCCGTGCAAAAAACCAAAGCAAGCGCGATTATCGCACTGGCCGTAATAATGCCTCTCCGGCCGGCCGTGCTGTTATTATCGGAAGCCATGATCTCTCCTGGGGTTACTGGTTATCGCATTTCACTGCTCGTCACCCATTATACTCAGGAAAGGGCATCGAAATCAACCTGCTTTGTGATCGAATATGGAACCGGAGAAATCCCGAGACAACAAACTATGCAGCGCGAGTATGAGAGCGGCATTCACTCTTCGTGAAATTTCCCGAACGCCGCGCAGACCGTTCGATTACCCGGAAAACAGAATACGACGCGCCGACCCTGTGCAGAATTCATACAAGTACAGCCGCACCAATCGGAATCAAAACCGTGGCGGAAACACTTTTTATGTTGCCTAACAGACCATGTGACAATTGGTTGGGTCGACCCTGAAAAGACAGAAAGCAAAGCCGTATTTCAATCGAATAATATCCCGATTGGCAAGTATGACCAGTGAGAAGGAAAACGAACCGATGCAAGCCGATTCTGCACTGGTCATGGACATTAGAGCCGGGAACAAGAAAGCATTTCAAACGCTGGTTGAGCGGCACAAAAAGACGGCTTACCGCATGGCCCTGGGTCTGGTGGGCAACCGTGACGACGCCCACGATATCAGCCAGGAGGCTTTTCTTCGTGTTTACCGCTCGGCGGCCACTTACAACGATCAGCAGCCTTTCCTTCCCTGGTTTTATACCATTATCGCCAATCTTTGCAGGACCTGGCTGAAAAAACGGACCTGCCGGGACCATCGGATGGTCGACGTGGACGACGTTTCATATCTGCTGATCAGCGACGACAACCCGGAACAGGCGATCATTCAGAAGGAAACGGCGGCGCGTCTGCGTCGGGCGCTAATGGAGCTTTCCTTCGAAGATCGTGAGATCATCACCCTGCAGCACTTCAGGGGGATGTCATACGAAGAGATCGCCGGCCTTCTGCATATCCCGCGCGGAACGGTTATGTCGCGCCTGTACTATGCGCGCAGACGACTGGCGGCGCTTATGAGGAGGAATGATGGATGAGAGACTGCGTCAACTGCTGGCCGGATACGTAGACGGCGAGCTGTCCGAAAGCGAACGGGCGACGTTCGAGAGCGAACTGGCCAAAAGCGCCGAGTTGCGTGCTGAACTGGAGGAGTTCAAAAAGCTTAAAGAGGTAACCGGCACCATGAAATACGCCGATTTGCCCGACGAAGTCTGGGAATCGTACTGGGCCTCGGTCTACCGCAAAACCGAGCGCGGCCTGGGATGGATATTGCTGTCCATTTCGGCTATTTTGCTGTTATGCTTCGGCGCCTGGCACCTTTTCTCCGGCCTTTGGACCAGCCCCGAAATACCTCTGTGGGCTAAAATCGGAATATCAGGAGCCACCGTCGGTGCTATAATTCTGCTTGTTTCCTATGGCCGCGAAAGATTATTTGCCTACAATCGTGATCGGTATCGGGAGGTAGAAAAGTGATAATCACCACCGGTGAATTTGTCCACGGCCAACACGTCGTGAAAACGCTTGGTCTGGTCAAAGGGAATACTATCCGCGCCCGTCACCTGGGCCGTGACATTGCCGCCATACTTCGCAACATCGTTGGCGGTGAAGTCGTTGATTATACGAAGATGATGGCCGAGGCCAGAGAACAGGCCCTTGATCGCATGGTTGAAGACGCCGAGAAGCTCGGGGCCAATGCTATTATTATGGTCCGGTTTTCGACCTCGTCGATGATGCAGGGGGCGGCGGAACTTCTGGCCTACGGCACGGCCGTGATAATCGAGAACGACTAAGGATCGATACAAACGAGAGATTACAGACAACGGCGGAAGCACTTGGCCTCCGCCGTTGTTTTTGTCTATACAGTAATTAATCGAAACGACTGAATTACTTATTCCAGACTTCCCACTTCCTTTTCGACTTCGTCGAGAATCTCGCAGGATTTCACCAACTCTTTCATCTTCGTATGGTCCGGGTACAACGGCCGGTCGATATCGAGGAAATCAACATGCCGACGGACGACTTCTTTGGCCTTAGTCACCCCCTGACCGAAATTGTACTCCCGGAAATCCAGCGCCTGAGCGGCGGCCATCATTTCGATTCCCAGCACGCCATAGGCGTTATCGAGAATCTGGAAATTCTTGATAGCCGTGTTCATGCCCATCGAGACGAAATCTTCCTGATCGGCGGCGGCCGGTATCGACTGAATCGACGCCGGAGCCGACAGGATACGTTGCTCGACAATCTGCATGTCGGCGGTGTATTGACTGAGCATCATCCCGGAGAACATCCCCGCACCTTTGGTCAGGAACGGCGGAAGACCGACACTCAGGGCCGGGTTGTTCAGACGGTTCATGCGACGTTCCGACATCACACTGACCATGGTAACGGCCGCCCCGGCCATGTCCATCGGCAACGACACCGGCGAACCCTGGAAATTGGCCCCGGAAAGCTGAAGGTTCTCATCGGGGAAGAAAATCGGGTTGTCGCCCACGCCGTTCAGTTCGATCTCGACCTGCGAGCGGGCATAGGCCAGCGCGTCGTGGGCCGTCCCGATCACCTGCGGGGTGGAGCGCATGGAGTAAGCATCCTGCACCTTGCACTTGACTTTACCTTCGGCCAGGTCTCCCCCGGCGACGAGCCGGCCGATAGCTTTGGCACTGCGCACCGCCCCGGCAAAACCGCGCACCTCGTGCAGCTTGACGCTGTACGGTTTCATATTGGCCTTAAGTGCTTCCAGCGACATGGCCGCCCCGATCTCGGCCTGCTTGAGCCAGCGGTTGGTATCGTAGACGAAAAGTGCGCTCATAGCCGTCAGAACGTTCGAACCGTTGATAGTCGCCAGACCGTCGCGTGCCTTGAGACCCGGAATCGGAATCCCGGCGCGGTCCATAGCCTCTTTGCCGGGGAGCAATTCATCCTGGTAATACGCCTGCCCCTCGCCCATCAGCAACAAAGCGATTTGTGACATCGGCGCCAGATCGCCACAGGCCCCCACGGAACCTTTCTGGCAAGCGTACGGCGTAACGCCTTTGTTCAGCATCGCCACCAAAGTCTGGGTAATCTCCGGACGGCAGCCGGAATTGCCGTGGGCATGAACATTGATCCGGGCCGCCATAGCACCGCGCACGTATTCAAGCGGCATAGGCTCACCGATCCCGGCCGAATGATTGTAAATCAAATACTTCTGAAAATCCCTGACCTGTTCGTCATTGAGCACCACCTCGGAGAATTCCCCGATACCGGTATTGACACCGTACATGATCTCGTTGGCCTGTATTTTCTTTTCGAGCATCGCCCGGCATTTTTTTATCCGCTCCACGGCCTCAGGAGCCAGCTCGACCGGCTCGTTGTGGCGGGCAATCGCCACCAGTTTTTCAATCGTAAGTCCGGAACCGTTTAACACGATAGCCATAAGAACCTCTCTATTCCTTTTGAACCGGCCCGATGACCGGCTAAACTTATTCTAAAAACGAAAAAACAAACGAACTCGGTAAGATATAAAACTACTCGTCCTGCAGCCCCGAAGCCAAGAGAGCGTTGTAGCGGGCAGCGAATGATCCGACCGGCTTGGAACCGGGTCGAACACGGGGAAATTTTGTCATGACTGTTTTCATGCCTAACCTCCTGTCACAAAATACAGCACAGATTGCGATTGTCAATCGGATAGAAAAAGGCGATACTGCCATATGCGCTGGCATAAAATGGACGACGAATACCTGCAAAGCTTCGATTTCGTCGCCTTCGACACCGAAACCACCGGTCTTTGGGCTCCGACCAATCGGATTGTTGAACTGGGGGCGGTCAAATTCCGTCTGGGCGGGCTGACCGCCGCCCGTTTCCAGGCCCTGGTGAACCCCGAGCGCAAAATCCCCCTGGAAACTATCGCGGTTCACGGCATTACCGACACGATGGTCCGCGAGGCCGAGACCATCAAACCGGTCTTACAGCAGTTCATGGAATTCTGCGGCCCGGATTCGGTGCTTATTGCCCATAACGCGCTTTTTGATATTTCGTTTGTTGGCTGCGAAGCCGACCGGATCGGTCTGCCGTTGATGACCAACCCGATAATAGACACCGTGGACATTTTTCGACATTACCAGCCGGGGCTTGAATCATATTCCCTGCTGGCTCTGGCCCGGGAATACGGAATCAGTCGTTCCCAGAACCATCGGGCAACCGACGATGCCGCCCTGGTATGGAAGCTGTTTCTGAAAATTTCCCAGGGTTTCCCATATATCAAAGACTTCTCTGAATTCAAACAGCACTTCACCCTTTATACCATGTCTCAATGGCAGGGGCAAATGAAAGAACTGCCCGAAGAATTCGCTGATCTTGATCTGGCCATCAACGAAGGTCTGGCCGTGGAAATTATATATTCGACGGCGGCCCGTCCGCCGGAAAAGCGTGTCATTCGACCGCAGCGGCTTCACACTCTGAAAAATGCTCTCTATGTGACAGCTTATTGTGAAAAGGTCGAGGAGGAACGCACTTTCCGCCTTGATCGAATAAAGAGTTTCAGAATTCTGCGTTGACGTGGATTACGATTGCCGTTGTCGACGATGCGGCAGGAAAACCGGATTGTCCAACGACGTTAGCAACAGAGCTATGAAGCCCGCACATATGAGGAAAGTGACCGTAGTGGAATTGGAAGCAAAGGCTGAGCAAACCGAGTTAACGAGTGAATTGAGCCTGACAGATTCCGGCCACAACCATTGAAAAATCGTGATTTCAGAAACTGTCAACCCCTTTGCGATAACCAAGACCACCGTCAGCCACCAGTCTATAACAACCGGATAAACAGAAGTAAACGCGACAGAAAGGGTTCGCCCCACCGCCCCCCAGTCGATCAGCATCAGCAGGGAGACAATCGTCATAAACGGCAATAAACCCGCACCCAAAGCAGCCCTGATCCGTGACCGCCGCTGCTTCGCCGCAAACGGTGGCAGCGAAAGAGTCACTTTGCGGGCAAAACCGGCGGGCAGGTGCAGTTCATCAGAATCGGCCAGTTGTTCGAAAAGAACCCGGTATTGCTCCACCCGTTCACGGCACTGGGCACAGCTTTTCAAGTGCTGCCCGACGGAGTTCTCACTTTCCGCAGAGCCTCGCCGCTCGCTGTCGACGTATGCCTGAATTTCGTCATCCGCCAGATGTTCTATGCGCATAACTCCTCCCGCTGATACCGGGCCAGCATACGTTCTCTCAGCGCCTTCCGGGCACGGAACAGGTAACTTTTGATCGTACCGTCGGGAAGACTGAGAATCTCCCCAATCTCGGCGTAAGACATCTCGTGAAGGTGATACAGGCTGAGAATCGTCCCGTAGATCACCGGGAGAGAGTCTATTTCTTCGCAAAGGCACACCGAGGCCTGCCGCAACGCCGTCCACTCGTCGGGCGAAGTATTATCGCCGAAACAGTCATCAACCGTTTTGCCTTCGGCCACGCAGTCTTCGTAGAGCGGCACGTGCTTTTTATCCAGATAGTTCAGACAGGTATTGTATGCAATCCGGGCTATCCAGGTTGACAGCTTGGCGTTGAATTGAAATCCCTTCAGATTCTGGTAGACTTTCACAAAGATTTCCTGGCAGAGGTCCTCTCGATCCTGTTGGCCGGGCACCATCCGAAAAACGATCTGGCAAACCAGCTTTTCGTTCTGCCGTACCAACCTGGTAAAGGCATTCGGATCACCCGCAAGGATTTTGTCTATCAGTTCTCTGGTTTTCTTCATCACCGGTATCCTATAGTCAAATAGACTGTTCTATCAGGCGAAAAGTTGCATCTTTTTAGGTTGCAACATTCCATTGGCCGGACGGTCTAATGGGTCAGAGAACACAACGAAAGGAGTTGGTCATAATGGAAGCCCCACTGATTGTAGGCATAATCTTCTTCTCGGTCGTTGCAATCGTCAAGATAGCAGCCGACGCCGCCACCCGGCGGCGTCTTATTGAGCGTGGTGAAGCCGACGATAAAATCCGCGCGCTCGCCATGGGCTATTCGGAACTCAGCACTCTCAACAACCTGAAATGGGGTATGGTTCTGGTGGGAGTCGGCCTGGCTTCGTTGATTTCCTACTGGATGCCGGAGTATTTGTCGGAGGAAGGGGCAATCGGCCTTATTTTCATTTTCGCCGGACTCGGTTTCCTGATCTATTACCCTCTGGCCCAGCGACGCCTGAAAGAGACTCAGCAGCGCCACAGCGGCGGTTCTGATCTCTGAGCAAAGACTTCTTCAGCCTTCCTCACCGGGACAACCTGAAGAAAACCCCCGGGGGCAAACCCGCTTTCCCCCGGGGTTTCTTGTCTTCCGAACTTATCCCGGGACTGCTTCAGGGCCTCGGATTTTACAGTAACAATCTCTGACATAACCGGTCACATAGTGGATTCGATTTTCGGCGAAGCATCAGCGGGGTCGGTGTTTGCTTCGTTCAACACTGCTGACTTTCCTTCAGGTTTATATGTATGCAAGCTATCGACATCGGGCTACATTAGTATCGAAAGAGATTGTGCTTGTAAAATAACCACCCTATCTTGCTATCAATAAGAGAGTTAAGGCGCCAAATAATCGTTGACACAACATGGACTGTTAGTTATACTTATATTGAAATGGATTTTACCGATTCAATGAATCGGCATAGCCTTAGAGCAACTTGTAATCGGGAGGAGGCCATGTTGTCATCCATGAAATCTTCACCGACGACGAACCCAGTGAATATCTCACATTCAATGAAAGTTATATGGTTCGTCACTCTGACCCTGATCTTAACTCTGGCCCTATCGTTACCTGTTTTAGCCAATCCCAAAGACGGCCCGGTAATAAGCGATCCTCCGGCCACCTATACTTTCAACCACTGTGACGGCGGGCAGATCGATTTCGAGGCCAACGATACCGAAAACGAAATCCCTTTCACCTGGGATATCGCCGGTACTGCCGGCGGCACCATAACGTCAACCGGTGACAAGACCGCCCGCTGGGAATGGTCCGGCCCCACCGTACCACAATCCGGCACACCGATCCTGGAGGTACGCGCCCGTGACGCCCAGGGCACTCCCGGTCCGTGGATTAGCATTGATCTCACGGTGGAAAACAACCCGCCGATCATCATGTGCCCGGATCAGGGTGTGACCACCTGGCCGGGTGACACTGCTTCACAGACGGTTACAATCTGGGATGATGATGCCTGCGACGATTTAGTGCTCTACACGGACTACGCCGGGCCGGGCTTTCTGCATATCGAGGGAACCGAGATCCACTTCTCTCCCAATGAAATGGAAATTGGAGACATGCAGATAACCGTAACCGTTTCCGATGGAGCTTTGACGAATGAGTGCATATTGTTATGGAATGTCATTACTGGCCCACCTTACTGCTACCGTTTCGAAATCGGTGTCATTTCTCAACCGATCGGGCATAACGTAGATATCCCCGTACTTATGGAAACCGCACCCTATCAGTGGGAAGGTATCGGCTCGTTTGATCTTACCGTGGCGTATGACAACACCGCCCTGGGGTTCTTGCAAGCCACGGAAGGCGATATCTATACCGAATGCGGTTGGGAGTATTTCAGTTACCAGCACATCCCGAGGGAAAATTGCGGCGGGGACACTTCGTGCGGTTTGATCCGCATAATCGGAGTAGCCGACACCGATTCGGACCCCGGCCAGCCCGGCTGCGAGAGCCCTATTCCCTACGTGGGTACGCAACCGGCTGTTATGGCCACTCTGAGCTTTCAGGTACGCATCGACTATAACCTCACATGTGAATTTTTGCCAATCCGCTTCTTCTGGACCGATTGCGGTGACAACTCCCTCTATGATGCGGACGGAACCCAGATGTACATTTCGTCCAAAGTGTACGATTACGACAACCCGTCTCCGATAAACGACTATCAGGCCGGCTTTTCGACTTATCTGGGGGCGCCGGATGACTGCCTCGCTATCCCGGAACACCCCCTAAGGGCAGTTGAGTTCTGGAATGGAGGTGTCGATGTAGCTTGCACTGACAGCGTCATATCGCACCGTGGCGACATAAATCTCAATGGGGTCTCCTACGAAGTAGCTGATGCCGTGCTGTTCGCTCGATACTTTATCGAAGGTTTTTCGGTTTTCACCGATATAGTTGCTTCGACCGAGCGGTCTGACTGCAATGCCGACGGCACCCCGCTTATGCTTGCCGATTTGGTCTATCTAATCCGAGTCGCTGTGGGTGACGCTCCGTTGCCATATCTGAAAAACGTATTCCTTCCCGCTCTATTCCGGACCGAGAACGGCATTTTGAGTATTGATGCCGATATAGCGGCGGCCCGTGTGGTACTGACCGGGAGAGTTACTCCTACCCTGCTCACGAACGACATAGAAATGATGTACGCTTTCGACGGCGTAAATACGCGGGTTCTCCTATTTACCACCGAAGCGAAACGGACTTTCACTGGTGAATTCCTGCATACCGAAGCCGAAATTGTAGACGTTGAATTTGCCACTTATGACGGCCGACCAATTGCAATTAAAGAGACACCGGGCACGTTCGCACTTGAGCAGAATTATCCCAACCCGTTCAACCCGACCACCACGATCAGCTTTAACTTACCCGAAGCATCAGAATATATCATAACGATATATGACATAACCGGTCGTTTGGTTGAATCGATTTCAGGGGAGGCTCCAGCAGGACCGGTGTCGGTCGACTGGAACGCTACCAACAGGGCTTCAGGAGTATATCTATACAGAGTGACAGCGGGCGTAAATTCGGCCAGCCGCAAGATGCTTTTGCTAAAATAATTATTTTCACCCGATTATAGCCGTAATTGCCCTGAATTATAAATGCGACAAGTTTACTCTTGTATTGTCGCTTCATAAATCCAGTTGTCCACCTCAGGTCTTTTATCCTTGACACAATATAGAGCGATGGCTATACTTCTATTGAAGGTATAAGCATCTTCGGTCTTTCAGCACGGTTGCGTAGTCACGGCTTCAAAAGTGGGAGGACCTTATGACACACAATTCATTTTGCAGCACAATGAATGGAAATCACAAACGGTCGTCCTTTGTTGTTCTTTTCACTATCCTGCTGCTGGTGATATTATCCGCACCGACTATTTCCGGTCAGGTCTGCAGCCTTTACGTTAGTAACGTGATCGGTGGTTTCATGGAATCCGGGCAGATTTGCCTCAATCCCGGTGAAACCAACCAGTTAATAATTCACGTGACTAACACGTGCGGTGAGCCATCATATGGTTACAATCCCGCCAATGCATTTATAATCTGGTCCCCCGACGGCGCGGACTGGGGCTACACCAAGGGCATCACGCTCGACGGCTGGAACGAACTGACATGGACCCAAACCTACGTCAACCATTTCGAATGGGATGGTACCGGCTGGACCAAAACCGCTGACAGCGTTGGCCCCCCGTGTTATGTCACGCAAGCTGCCATTGCCGATCCGGAGGACTCCGTTGCTGTACTCTTTGCCGGGTGTTACTTCGGCTCCAACGGAGGCTTCAATACTGGCATAGATGACAACATGTACGCCATCGAATTCACCAGCAGCATAGAGGACGAAGGCAAGCACATTTGTATAGACACCGGATGGGTACCCGGAGGAACCTGGATGTGGGTCAATTATGCGGATACCATCTATCCCGACTGGCAGGGCATTACCTGCTATCCGATCGCTTACCCAAACCCGCTTCTGCCTTACATCATGGGGCCGAATAACTATAGTTTCAATCACTGCCAGAACGCTTGCATCGATTTCCAGGTTGAGGACTTCGGCGGTGATGAACCTTATTCATGGGAAATTGCCGGTACAGCAGGTGGTAGCATCATCCCGACCGGTGACAAGACTGCCCGCTGGGAATGGACCGACCCACCCCAGACCGGCACCTTCGTGTTGCAGGCTCGAGCCCAGGACAGTTTCGGAGCCGGCCATTACACGGAATGGTATACTGTCAACATATACGTCAACAACGACGCACCCACGGTCGCCTGCCCGGCCGGACCCAACTATGTACAGGCTGAGCATACGGCCTGGCAATATGTCGATCTTAACGACAATGACGACTGCGATGAGCTGACTGTTTCTACCGACTACACCGGCCCCGGCAGTGTTGAAATCGACGGAAACCGTATTACCTACTCTCCCACTGCGGCCGAGGTGGGCGAAGTCGCCATGACGATATACGCTAACGACGGCGACCTGCAGGGTTCTGACACTCTTGTCTGGACCGTCCTTTCATCCGGGGCTTGCTGTGTGGGCTCATCAGTCGGAAATATGGACATGGTGCCGGGGACTGTTGACATGGGTGATCTGACGGTGCTGATCGATCATCTGTTCATCTCCTTACGGCCGTTGGTGTGTGTGGAGGAAGGGGACGTCGACCTGTCCGGCCAGCCCTCCCCACTGCCGGAGGACGTCGATATGGGCGATCTGACCGTGCTGATCGATCATCTGTTCATCAGCCTGGATCCTCTGCCGGCTTGCCCGTAGACGATAACAAAACGATACAAAGAAAAAAACGGGCTGTCTTTTAACAGACAGCCCGTTGCCGTTACGATCAACCGCCTTGCAGGCAGCAATCCCTAATCGGCAATACTTACCGTAATCCCCCAATTCACGGGATCATCGGGACGGTCTTCGTTCCAATCATTGAAAGAATGGGAACCATCGGTGACGTAATATACGTTGTACTTACCCGCGTCAAGCAGGATGGTATCGTCGTACACACGGTTCTTCCGCGCCCCCCCGGCATGGCGGGTGTTGCGACGAGTCATTTCCCAGACCGGCCGACCCGTTTTGGCCTCTTCAATCCAGCCGTAATCGCAGAATTCCCGATTGCCACTCGAGTACTCTCCGATGGCATAGATATGCACCTCGGTTTCTTTATCCAGGCTGAATGTTTCCCGTTCATGATCATTATCTCGCATGCGGACAATTCGCACGAGAACATTGGAACCTTTGGTCAGATCCGAGTCTTCAAGCAGCACGAAATCGCTTTCCTTGAGATCTTTACCCGCATACACGGTCATGCCCCAGGCGGTGTGATCCCAGGGACGGGCGGAATTCCAGTCGCGATACGAATGGGAACCATCGGTGACATAGTGAGCGATGTACCGCCCGGCCTCAAGCTCCACAGTACCGTCGAACATGCGGTTCTTATCGGCGCCACCGGCGTAGTCGGTGTTTCGATGGGTCATTTCCCAGACTCTTCGACCCGTGGCGGCATCGGATATCCATCCGCCGTCGCAGAACTCGCGGCCACTGTGGGAGTATTCGCCGAGAGCGTAAATGTACAGGGTGCCTTTTTTCTTGAGTTCGAAAGCCTGCTCTAAATACTCATCGTCCCGCGCCCGGGTGAAATCGATCAGGGGCACTCCCGGATCATGGGCGTCCACAAGGTGAAAAGCGGAAGCATCGGCCCCGCTGCCCGGAAGCAGCGTTATACCCCAGTTAAGCGGATCGTACGGAGGTGCGGCATTGAATTCTTCGGCTGAATGGGAATCATCGGTCACGAAGTACAGGGTGTAGTTGCCTTTATCTAATTCGATCTCGTCGTTGTACAGGCGGTTCTTGCCGCCGCCTCCGGCGCGGTCGGTATTCCAGCGATCCATTTCCCAAACACGCTGGTGATTGTCGGCATTGACAATCCAGCCGCCGTCTACCGGTTCCTTCCGGCCGCGCGGATGCTCGCTGATGGCGTAAATACGAATGTTCATGGGTTTATCGAGCCTGAACCCCTGACGAATATACTCGCTGTCACGCAGCCGACTGAACCGAACCAGGGCACCGGGAAGATCCCCGGTCACGTCGAACTCCCGGACATCGGAGGGCGCAATGTCCGAGGAAGAGACACGAACATAACACTCTTCGAGCACCTCATCCAAATCCCGGTCGTCCCAGTCCTCGTCGTCCCAGTCGTCATCATCCGAAAATATATCTCCGAGGAACTCAAGAAAACCTCTCCCCCCGACAATAGTGATGTTCCCACCCCAGAAGCTGCCGGCGTAAACGTAGAGTTCGTACTTCCCTTTCTCCAGGGAGATGTTTTCTTCAAGGGTGCGCAGCGCTTTATTCCGATGGTGCCGATCGGTGTCGCCTTCCGTCATTTCCCAGACCGGTTCGCGTGTCTCGGCGTTGATGATCCAGGCACAGGTAGCCAGATCGTCGCTGTACGGACTTCGTGCACCGACCGCTTCAATTGTCAAGTCCGCGTTCTTGGTCAACTCGAACCCGATTGTCTCCAGCTCGCGTTCCCGAACGTCTCTGATCTCAAACAGTGTTTCTCCGGTCGCCGACAAAGCACCGCCCAGAAGCCCAATCAGCCCCAATAGAACCAGCACAACCCTGTTCATGCTTTTCATCCTTTTTTTGGCGAACAAGTCATGTCACCGTAATATGTTACAGGTAACGTACGTACGCGGGCCATCAATTGTTTCAGCCGCCGGGCGGGCCATAAAAGCAAAACCCCCGATCCGGGTCGGACCGAGGGTCTTATAATCTTTGTGGAGCCAGGGAGGATCGAACTCCCGACCTCTTGACTGCCAGTCAAGCGCTCTCCCAGCTGAGCTATGGCCCCAAATACGTAGCCTTTATTATATATCGGTCATCGGGTTCTGTCAACCAGATTAAGAGCCCTCAACCGGAATAACTGTTGAACTGGCTTTTGTTCCCGCCGCCACCTGGGTCCGATTGTTCCGAATCAGGGAGAAAAACAACCCCAACACGGAAAAGCCTATTCCGATATAAACCACCGGCCGGAAACTGGCCACAAAAATCAAATCAGACTCACCCAGACCGGCGTTAGCCTGTTCAAAATAAGCGAACAGACTGGCCGCCAGAGCCACCCCGACCGATTGCCCGATATTCCGAGTAGTTGCCAGTATTCCCGAAGCGGCCGCTCGCTGGTCCGGACTGACCGAACCCATCAGGGCCGATGAATTGGGGGTGCTGAATATGCCCGCGCCGGAACTCACCACTACCAGACAAAGCACAATGTACAATGTCCCGCTGATGGTCGAAAGATACGAGAAAAGCCCCAAACCGCCTATCATCAGGATCATCCCGGTACACGTGAGGAGACGAAAACCAATCCGGTCCGAAATCTTCCCTGACAGCGGCGCCAGCACAAACATGAATATCGGCATAATGACGAGAAAAAGCCCGACCTGACGCGGCTGGAAAGAACGCACCTGCTCAAGATAGAACGGCACCAGCACAAGGACCCCTGACAAAGCGCAGAAATGCATCAACTGAGCCCCGATAGAAGCCGTAAATACTCGATTTTTAAAAATCTCCAGGCCAATCAAGGCATGATCGGGTTTTGATTCCAAAAAGAGAAAGGTCGCAAGGCAGATCAGCGAAAATAATCCCAGGCCCCACATGCGCACATCCGAAAGAGGATATTCATTGATTAACGAAAGAACAAACACGGCACTAAGCAAACCCAGTGATATACTGGCCGCCGAAGCAATACGGACAGATCGCGTCCCGGATGGTGCCCCAAGATCTCCGAAATATCTCTTAATCATGTACAGACCGAGCAAGCCAATGGGAACGTTGATGATGAAAAGGGCGTGCCAATCAAAAAAGGCCAAAAGATACCCCCCCAGAGGAGGACCGATCATAAAACCGCACGACACCATCATGACCATAGTACCGAGCCACTTGCCGCGTTCCTCAACTGGAAATATCGTGGTCACCATGCCCGGCCCGATAGCGGCGAACATGGCACTGCCCACCGCCTGAATCACACGCCCCAGAACAAGCAGGTAAAGCCACGGACTACAGGCACACACAATAGAGCCAACCAAAAAGAAACTGTAACCGAAACGATAAGCAAAGCGGTACCCCCGTTGTTCAATCCAGGCACCGAAAACCATGAGCAACGATATCAGCGTCAAAGAATAAGCCAGCACCACCCAGGCAACCTGGTCAACCGAACTTCCGAAATCACGAGCCATCGAAGGCAAAGCCACGTTCATAATAGAAGCATCCAGCGTGGACATAAACGTCCCGGTGGCACCGACTAAGAAAATTTTGAATCTATGAGCTTGAATCTGCTGAGAATCCATGTTGCACAATCGCCCTAAGTCGTTGACAAAAAAAGGATTGACTTTAACAATGGGTAAGCATAACCTACGGCCGATTGTCCGTCAACCGGTTTCTAACACATTAAACAAACGACAGGTTGGGCCGTCAATAATTCGAACAACAATTGTCGGGTAACAAACGCGAGAATATCCGAGTTAGTCAGGAAGTTCTCCGAAGGCGATTCCGCTGCATTCGCCGAGCTGGTAGCATCTTTTCAGAAGCGGATCTACTACCTCGGCTACCAGATGCTGGGCAATCACCTTGACGCCGATGAAGTGGTACAAGAGACTTTTGTCCGTCTCTACAAAAAACGTAAGGATTTAGCGGATGTAACTAATTTTACCTCGTTTCTGATCCGGGTCGCGACCAATTATGCGATTGACCTGCTGCGCAAACGCAGGGGCCACAGCCAGGTTGCCGATGACTCCACCTCACTGCCCGGCGATATTCAGATTGAACTTTCACGCCAGGTCAAAACCCCCAGTGAGGACTTCAGAAACAAGGTACTCAAAGAGGAGATTCTCAAGGCCCTGAAAACTCTGCCACCGAAGCAGAGAATAACGGCCTTACTACACGACGTCGAGGGATACAGCAAACCGGAAATCGCCGGTATCCTAGAATGCCCGGAAGCTACGGTGCGGTCGAATCTCCATATTGCGCGAAAGAAACTGAAGCACATACTAAAGAAGCGACTTGCCGAAAGGAAGTAAGAATGACGTGCCTCCAAGCACGGTCGCTTATCGAAGATTATGTCGACCATGAGCTGCCGGAGCCGCTATCCGCGGCTCTTGAAGAACATCTCAGCAATTGCCCGCACTGTCGGGCCGATTACGAGGCCAGCCTTGCCCTGAAACAACTTCTGGTCCGGACTCCGGTGGACTATCCCGGACAGGAGTATTTCGACGAGGTACGGAACATCATTCTGGCCCGAACCGTCGAGGCCGACCCGACCGAGCGCGTAATCAAAACCCATAAAGACGACCGTTCCGAAAAACGTAAATCTTTCATGCGTTCTCTCGTATCGGTGGCGGCGTCACTCTGCATCTTTTTCTCGGCGCTCCTTCTCGGCTCCCGACACGAGTTCGGCACCTCGGCCCTTTCCCGGGTTCCACAAACATCGGACTCCACCTTTTCTCTGACCGAGTTGGTCAATGCGGAGAGCAGCCCGGGGTTTACCAAAGCCGATCAGGAACGGATGGTCGGAGCCATGATCCTGCTGGGACCGCCCGGGATACTTGGCCGGTTCACCAATATAGCGGATGTGCTCAGCGGTCGATAATTATGATATGCAAACAGCAAACGGAGATATTAGTTTGAAAAGAGCCCTCATTATCACCGTATCTCTTGCCTGCTTCGTTCTGGCCATGCCGGGATGTGAAAAGGGCGGGAAAAAGATAAATCTGCGTTTGAAATACAAACCCGGGACAGAGTTGACATACAAACAAACCGCCAGGGGATCGGTGAAAGTCTATTACAACGATTCGCTCACCCGGGACCGTTTCGCTGAAATTGAAGCCGACCTGAAGCAGTACGTCCGACGGGTGCTCGAAGACGGCACGGCCGAGGTAGTAGAATCAAAGACATATCACCTGACTTCTCGAAACAAGCAGGACTCCACCATAACCGACACCACCGGCGAAGACAGAGAAATCGTCCTGTACGTTCAGCCCAACGGCAAGATAGTTGACCTGGAACTGCCGGGTGAAGAGTCTGTCTCCAGTCTCTCTTACCTCAAAAATTATTATGAACAGGGCATGCCGGTATTTCCTGACGGCGATCTCCCCCAGGGCTTCAGTTGGACCCAGACCAAAACCGTAATTCTCCCCAACGGACCGATGGAAGCCTCTACCACCTACGAGATAAAATCATTTGCCCGCGAACACGGCTACGACTGTGTAGTGATAGGATACGACGGCAACCTGGTTATTCCGCTGGAACCGTACAAACAAAAAGATTATGAGTTGATCAGTGGCGTGGACCGTATCCGGGCGAGCGGAAATATATACTTCGCTTACAAAGAAGGCCTGATCGTACTGCAACGGGAACGCTGGCTGCTGGACGGCAAACGTCTGGGCATATGCAGCGAAAAAAACGACGAAGGCAGCACCCGGATGGCTATCGAATACGACATAGATCATTCCCTGACCGGTGTTGAGAAGTCCAAATAGCGCCGTATCGAATGCTATCGACCACCATCACGGCTTTCCGACATTCCCGGAAAGCCGTTTTTCTCTTTGTGGCAGTCGTTCAACTTTTTCTTTACAGACAGGCGACCCGCTTCTAAGTTCTAAAGCAAATGTTTAACCGGGTTATAATCATAGTAATCGACGCCTGCGGGGTGGGTGAATTGCCGGATGCCGCCGCCTATGGCGACTGCGGCGCGGCAACTATCCCCAACGTGGCCCGCGCAACGGGCGGCCTTGACATGCCGATCTGCCGGCAACTGGGCCTGGGCAATATCGTGCCTGTCGACGGTTTGCCTCCCGCCTCGTCACCGACAGGGGCATACGGACGAATGGCCGAAAAATCGGCCGGTAAAGACTCGACCTCCGGACATTGGGAAATAGGCGGCGTTATTCTGGAAAAACCCTTCCCGGTTTTCCCCGACGGTTTTCCTCACGAGTTAGTCGCAGAATTCGAAAAGAGCGCCGGGGTACAAACTATCGGCAACATCGCCGCCAGCGGCACGGAGATTATAGCTCAACGGGGTGAAGAGCACCTGCGCACGAGAAAAATCATTCTTTACACTTCGGCCGATTCCGTTTTTCAACTGGCCGCCCATGAAGATCTCTATCCGCCCGAGCGACTGTACGAGATATGCCGGACGGCTCGGCAGGTATGTACCGGCAAGTATGGTGTCGCCCGCGTAATCGCACGTCCCTTCATCGGTACGCCCGGCCGCTTCACCCGTACCCCGCGACGGCGTGATTTTTCGCTGCCGCCACCGGCCGATACCATGCTGGACCGCATGCTGGCCGAAAACCGCAAGGTTCTCGCCATCGGCAAAATATACGACCTGTTTGCCCATCGAGGTATGAGTCATCATATCAAGACTACCAGCAATGCCGAGGTCATGCAGGAAGTAACCCGGGCCGTTCATCATGATTCCGAACACGATCTGATAATGGCCAATTGCGTCGACTTTGACATGCTCTGGGGGCATCGGAACGACGAGAAAAGCTTTGCCCGCGGTCTGGAGGAATTCGACAAACACCTGGCCGATCTTCTCCCCCGCCTGCGGCAGCACGACCTGCTTATGATAACCGCCGACCATGGATGTGATCCCACGATCAAGGACTCGACCGATCACACCCGCGAATTTGTTCCGCTGTTGCTCTACGGTCCCGAAGCCCGAGGAGGCGTCAATCTCGGTATCCGTGAGTCTTTTGCCGACCTTGCGGCCACCGTAAGCGATATATTTCAATTGACCTGGACACCTCCCGGCCGCTCGTTTCTTCGGGACATTTCGCCGATATAAAGACTCATGACTAACGAGGTTCTCAACCATCTGAACCGGCGCCTGGACCACACCCTGTTGCGACCCGACGCTACGGCTGACGACATCAACCTGTTGTGTGAACAGGCTCGCGAGTATGACTTCTGCTCCGTAATCGTCAATCCGTGCCGGGTGGCCATAGCTCGGGATTTGCTTGTCGGTACCGAAACGGCTGTCGGTACGGTCTGCGGTTTCCCACTTGGAGCCAACCGCACCGATATCAAAGTAGCCGAGGCAATCAGGGCCGTCAGCGACGGCGCCCGCGAAATCGACATGGTGGCCAACATCGGTTACTTCGTTGCCGGCGAATTCACCCGGGCCGAGACAGAAATTCGCGAGGTCAGACAGGCCCTGCCATACAACGTCGTCCTCAAAGTAATTATCGAAGCCTCCCTCCTGTCCGAAGAAAACCAGCGACGCGCCGCCCGTTCGGTGGCGTTGGCCGGAGCGCAGTTTGTCAAAACTTCAACCGGTTTCCGGGGCGGGGCTACGGCCGAACAGGTAAGAGCACTCGTTGAAGGGGGCGAGGGAAAAATCGAAGTCAAAGCCGCGGGCGGGATAAGAACCGTTCGCCAATGCGAAGAATTACTCCGGGCCGGAGCTTCACGACTTGGCAGTTCCGCCTCGGTAGATATCATGGAAGAACTGGCCCGGGTAAAGGCTCAATCGTGATAAGGCAAAGCATAAAAACAGGTTAGATTTGCCTTTGATAGAAAGCCGTTTCTGTTATATTTTGAAAGGTGACATGACAGAAGAAACTATTCGGCGAAAACGCCCTTTTATCGGAGTTCATTTCAAGTGTTGTAATGTTTATCAACGCCTGTATCTGAACAAAGACGGAACGGCATTCGTGGGCTGGTGTCCCAAGTGTGCCGCCAAATCGGTGGTACGGGTATCTCCGACCGGTTCGAAAGCCCGTTTCTACACTGCCGAATGAACCATAAACGGTGCGGTTGCTCTGTTGAAGTCAAAAATCGTTGTCGTCCCGCTCGGTGAAGTTGACTTTACTCTGGTCAACAAGCTCGCCTCCCGCATCGGCCCCGTCTATAACCGGTCCGTAGATATCCTTAAAGGAATGCGGATGCCCCGGGAAGCTCTCAACGTTGTCCGGAATCAGTATTACGCCCAGGTTATTCTTTCCAAGCTGGAACGCACCAAAGCGAACAATCAAGAAAAAGTGATTGCCGTCTGTGAAGAAGACTTGTATGTACCCGAAGAACCTTTTGTAATGGGTTGGGGCGACATGGTAGCCGGATGCGCGGTGGTATCGCTTTTTCACGTCCGTCAGGAGTTCTACGGACTGCCCGAGGACGAAAGCAAGGTGTTCCCGCGCCTGTACAAAGAAGTGGTTCATCACCTGGCCCACTTGTTTAACCTGACCGAGTGCCGCAACCCGAAGTGTGTTAATTACTTCAGCCGGGCCATGCCGGATATCGACAACAAGGGCGACAAGTTTTGCGACATCTGTCGCCGTCGGCTTACCCACATGGTTTGACCGGCAATGAACGCGACGGAACGCCATGACTCTCGAACAAATTATTGATTTCCTCCGCACCGATTCGAATATCCAGAACAACATTGCCCACTGGCAGACCATCCCGGCCCAGCCGGCCCGTTACGCCGATTTCCCCGACGGCCTCGACCGCCGTCTGACCGACACGTTGCGGGCTCGCGGTATCGACCGACTGTATACGCATCAGGCACAAGCTACCGAGGCGGCACGCAGCGGCGAAAATCTGGTGGTGGTAACACCGACAGCCTCGGGCAAAACACTCTGTTACAATCTTCCGGTACTTGACGAAATCCTCAGAAATCCGGATTCGCGCGCTCTGTATCTCTTCCCGACCAAGGCTCTTTCTCAGGATCAACTGGCCGAATTGTATGACCTGATAACCAGGCTCGAAGTCGATATCAAGACTTACACTTTCGACGGAGACACTCCCCAGACTGCGCGTCGGCTGGTGCGTTCGGCAGGGCATATTGTGGTCACCAACCCCGACATGCTCCATACCGGCATTCTACCGCATCACACTAAATGGATAAAGTTGTTCGAAAACCTCAAATTCGTGGTGATCGACGAGGTTCATTATTACCGGGGAGTATTCGGCTCCCACCTGGCTAATGTCATCAGGCGTCTGCGTCGGATTTGCCGGTTCTACGGCTCCAACCCGCAGTTTATCTGCTGTTCAGCGACCATCGCCAATCCCGATGAACTGACACGCCGGATCATCGGTCAGCCGGTCAAACTTATAGACGACAACGGGGCCCCTTCGAGCGAAAAACACTTCGTGCTTTACAATCCGCCGGTTATCAATCCGCAACTGGGCATCCGAAAATCATCAGTCAAAGAAGCGGCCCGGCTGGCCGTCTCCTTTCTGCGACACCGTGTTCAGACTATCGTTTTCGCCCATTCCCGTCTCTACGTGGAGGTACTTCTCACCTATCTGCAACGCAAGCTGAAGGACAACATCGACCATGGGATCAACGTTGCCGGCTATCGGGGCGGGTATCTTCCCAACGAACGTCGCCGTATCGAACAGGGGCTCCGTTCCGGGGAAATAACCGGGGTGGTCTCGACCAATGCCCTGGAACTGGGGATTGATATCGGTTCCCTTGATGTTTCGATAATAGTCGGTTACCCGGGGTCTATCGCTTCGCTCTGGCAGCAGGCGGGGCGAGCCGGACGGCGCTCCGGTGTTTCGCTGACAATCATGGTGGCCAATTCCTCCGCTATCAATCAATTCCTGTGTGTGGAACCAAAATACATTTTCGACCGCACCCCCGAATCCGGCATTATCGACCCGGACAACCTGATTATTCGCACCAATCATCTCAAATGCGCCGCCTTCGAATTGCCTTTCGACGAAGATGAATACGCCGACGATTTCAGTACCGGGCGTATTCTCGACTATCTGGCCGAACAAAACGTCCTGCGCCGCACCGAGAATCGCTACCACTGGTCGTCCGAAATTTACCCCGCCCAGCAGGTTTCGCTTCGTTCCGCCTCGCCGGATAACTTCGTCATCCTCAACGAATCGGATAATTGGCGGGTAATTGGCGAAGTAGACTATTACTCCGCTCCCATTTTTCTCCACCCGGAAGCCATCTATCTGCACGGGGCCAATCAATACCAGGTGACCAATCTCGACTGGGAAGGCAAGAAAGCCTATGTCAAAGAGGTCAAAACCGATTACTACACCGACGCCGAGACCAAAACGGACCTTAAAGTCCTGAATGTAAACGACGAAATATCGACGATTGATGACGCCCGCAGTCATTGGGGAGAAGTTTCCCTCACCTGCACGACCGTATTGTTCAAAAAGATAAAGTTCGAGACCCACGAAAACGTCGGCTCCGGGGAACTAAAGCTGCCCGAGTTGGAAATGCATACCGATGCGTTCTGGTATTCTTTCCCCGGAGATATAGCCTCAAAGCTCGACATTTCGGTGGCTCGTTTCGGCGGGGCGCTTCGCGGGCTGGCCAACATACTGGGCAAGATCGCCCCTCTGTGGGTTATGTGCGACTCGCGCGACCTGCGCTCGATTTCGCAGGTGCGGGCACCTTTTACCGAACGCCCGACTGTTTATGTCTACGAAAACATCCCGGGAGGAGTGGGACTTTCGGAGAAGCTCTTCAGGGAATCCGACAATCTTTTTGAAGCCTGTCGACAGCACGTAACAAGCTGCCCCTGTGTTTCCGGGTGTCCTTCCTGTGTGGGGCCATCTCTGGAAGTCGGCCAGCACGGCAAAGAGGGGGTAATTAAACTGCTGGAATATATGCTGGCGGTTGCGCCGGTATAACGTACGTCAGGAGATAATCGGGGCTGTCTTCCGGTCAAGTTCTTCTCGGACCGCCCGGCTAAGTGTGTCTACGGTATACGGTTTTTTGATGTATCGACCGGCCCCGAGCTTCTGTAATTCCTGTACTCTTCCCGTAGCCGAAAAACCACTCACGACAATCGCTTTCTGACCGGGATGCAACTTGAGGATTTCACGATACGTGTCGAGACCATCGAAGCCCCGTTCCATTATCATATCCAGAATCACGATATCGACGGAATGATCACGCAGGTAATCGACCGCTTCTCGGCCTCCGGCGGCCGTCTCTGTCCTGTAACCCAGGCTGTTCAGAATCTCCGAAGCCATCTCCCGTTGTTCTTCGACATCGTCAACAATCAAAACACTTTCCGTCCCGGCCACATCCATCGCGTCATCATCATGGACTCTGGCCGTCTCGGTACAGACCGGGAAGTACAGAACAAACTCCGTCCCTTCGCCGACCGTCGAGAATATATCGTAATATCCCCCGTGGTCTTTTACGACGCCATAGACCACCGAAAGTCCGAGCCCGCTTCCGCTGGCGCCCATTTTCTTCTTCGAGTAATACGGCTCGAAGACCTTATCCAGATCTTCCGGGGCAATCCCCATACCGGTGTCACGAACTTTCAACAGGACATACTCACCGGGCTTCATTTTGTACTGACCGCTAAAAATAGCTTCAAGGTGCCGCTGCGATGTTTCTATGTGAAGCGTACCATTTTCATGCATAGCGTCAAAGGCATTGACTACAAGGTTCATAATGACCTTTGACAGGTGAGGCGAAGAACCGAGGATATCATCTATCGGTTGTTTGAGTTTCATCTTGACCTTGATATCCGGCTTTCGCTCCTGCAACTGGGCGAAGTTTGGCGAGTCAAGATACTGCTCGACCACGCGGTTGAGACTCAAAGGTTGCATTTCATAGCGCCCACGCCGGGCCAGAGTGAGAAGGTCCTGGATAACATCGGCGGCGTCCTGAGCCGCATTTCCCATGCGTATAATCTGTTTTCTGATTTTGCTGTCTTCCGGCAGCTTTCTGAGAATAAGTTCCGGATATCCTACCAACGGCCCCAGCATATTGTTAAGATCATGCGCCACGCCCCCGGCCAGGATTCCCAGCGATTCCATCCGTTGTGCTTTTTCCAGCTCTTCCTGAAGAGCGCGCCTTTGTGCTTCGGCTTTCTTGTGCTCGGTAACATCCCGGACTATAACCAGAATGTGCGGTTCGGGCCCAAGCTGGATAGCGTTCAGAGAGACTTCGGCGTCGAAAAGCGTCCCATCGAACCTGGAATGCACCCATTCGAAACGCTGCGGTCCACTGGTGATGGCCGCTGAAATTCGCTCGCGCGCTTTTTCCTCGGAAGCTTGCCCGTCCGGCTGCAGGGGAGGCGAAAAACGAAAAGGAGGCTGCCCCACGAACTGACTACGCATACACCCGAACACTTCCAGCGTACGTTCGTTGCAATCAACGAATATATCGCTCTTGAGGATCATTATCGCAACCCCGGCCGCCTCAAAAAGTGTCCGGTAACGTTGCTCACCTTTTTTCACGGCATCCTCGGCCAGTTTGCGTTCGGTTACATCACGAACCGTGCCGATATATGACGACGCGTTGCCTTCGCCGTCGATAAACGGCGACACCGCTATCTCGCAAATGATCGTGCTCCCGTCCTTGCGTCTTTGCGTGCTCAGTCCGCTCCAATCTTTACCTGTCCGCATGGCTTTGGTAACACTGTCCAGGGTCGACTGCGCCTCCGCCTCAACACTCAGCATAATCGGGTCCTGCCCCACCAATTCTTCCTGGGAATAACCGTAAAGCTCCTCGGCCGCTTTGTTCAAATATATAATGCGGCGATGGATATCGGTGACTATGATAGCTTCCCTTACCTGCTGTGTGATGGAACTGAGGAAACGAAGATTTTCTTCTTGTTGCTTGCGGCCCCTGACATCCCGCAAAAGAAGGTGCACAGCCACAACCCGGCCTTCTCTGAGCACCGCCTTGGCGCTTATCTCAATGGGAAACGGCCTCCGGCTTTTCGGTTGGTACATGAACTCACTTGAACTCGACTTGTTACCGATCAATAATTGTTCAAAGGCCGTTTGTGCCCGCCGGACTTCTTCCTCGCCGGCGAAATACTTGCTGAAATGATTACCTACTTCTTCATCGGGATCATAACCGCCCAAATCCCGGATTCCCGGACTGACGTAGGTAAGAATCCCCTCCGGCGAAATACCTACAACAACGTCTTTCAGGTTCTCGGTCAACAGCCGGTACTTTTGTTCGCTTTGCAGCAGTGTTTCTTCGGTCCGTTTGTACTCGCTGATATCAGCGCAAGTTCCGATAAAACGCACCGGATCGCCGTTGGTGTCCCATTCCGCCACCTTACCACGAACGTAAATCCAGGTCCTCTCGTCACAAAGCCGACTTTGATACGAAAATTCCGGAGTAAGACCGTTAAGATGTTCCTGCACGATTCGACGGGCATCGTATTCATCCCCCGGATGACATCTGCCGAACAACGACTCCATCATCAAGGGCTCTTCCGTTTCCTCGCGCCCAAGTATGCGGAGCGTTCTTTTATCGGCAGTCAAAATGCCCGTTTTGAGATCGGATTCCCACAAACCGACATCGGCGATTTCCAGAGCCGCCGCCAGCCGATTTTTCGTTGACCAGAGGTTCTCCTCCGCCCTATCCTGTTTTTTGTCGCCCGGCTTCAGAGCCTTGCGCAGGGGGTACAGACAACATCTCAGGTAGTTCTTAAGCCACCCTTTCATAACCTGATAAATTCAGCTCCCGCTATAAGTAGCTGTACTCGGGAAATACGTTTCAGGGTGTTAAGTCAGAGAAAGAGCCCGTACTTCCTAAGAAAGCACGTTTCCACCGAACCGGCCAACATAGCCCCCGGCGAACGTATGCCCGCCCACCGAAGCGACCGGCTCAGACCATATATTACCGACCCGTTTCGTTATGGGCGTTTAATACATACTCTCGGAATATCTAAGGATTTCTTTAGAGACAGTCACGACCGAAGAGACCAACAACAAAGACCCGACTGGCGATTATCTTCGACCACGTCGACCGGTCCATTTATGCTCAACCGGTTCGAAAAAGCTGCCCGATATCCCCTAAAACACGCTGAACTTAAAGTACTTCCGGGGATCTTTCTGAATATCGGCGATCAGATTGTTGGCCCGGGTCAGCAGGTTGGCCATCTCGATATACAGGGTGGTATCGTTAACCAAAAGCCCGACATTGCCATCGGACCGGTCGATCCGGGTCAGGATGGAGTCCAGACGGGCGGAGGTAGCATTGAGATTATCATACAGGGCCGGATCGTTCATCAGACGCCCTATCGTTCCGGTATTATGGTTCACCTTGTCACCGAGATCGGCGACCGAATTGGCCATGCGTTCCAGTGATGATACCAGCGTTTGCTGATTGCTTTGCAGATCGGCCGACAACTTGGTCAGGTTACCCAGCAGCCGCGTCAGTTGACTGTACAACTCACGATCGGTGGCCAACTGACCAAGTGTCCCTTCCCCCCGGTTCATTCGGGCAAGCATGGTATCCAGACCGGAAACGACAGCCCCGGCGTCGGTCAGGGCTTGCTCAGCCGCCGAGAAAACAGCCGGAGCGTTGCCGATATCCATAACTTCTATCTCGGCCCCCTCCCACAGCGGAATTCCCCCTTCCGGCCCCGGAACGACCTCGATATATTTGTCCCCCAGAAAACCTATTGTTCCCAGTTGTACCCGGGCATCGCAGGTAAGATGCTCAAAGACCGACCTCTTGATTTTACACTTCACGCAAATCATTCTTGCAGAGTCCACGGTCTCGAACCCCACCGACGCCACGTTTCCGACTTCAACCCCCGAGACCCATACCGGCGATCCCGTAATCAGACCGCCGACATTGGCAAAATAAGAGACGAAGGATTTCTTGGGTTCGAATATCGAGGTTCCGCCTCCCGTGAACGACGCCCACATAACCGCCATGATGGCGAATAAAATCAATATCCCGACCTGAAGTTTACCCCATTTGATCCGTATCGACCTCTTCATATTCTCACCTCTGCGTGTTATCCGACGAACCCCTTCCGCGAAACTTCATTGAACGATTGCCTGAACGGCTCCAAAAAGATCCTCACTCGTTCTTCCCCGGAATCCTTCAGGGCATCGAGTGAACCGTCAAAAACGACCTGCCCCTGATCAATAACCACAAAACGGTCGGCAATCTTGAGAGCATCCGCAATTTGATGCGTTACCACCACCGAAGAAATAGACTTCTCCCGATTAAGTTTCGTTATAAGCCCCAGAACGTTTTCCGTGGCCTGAGGATCAAGACCGGTGGTCGGTTCGTCGTACAGCATTATTTTCGGGTCGGTCGAAAGCAGCGCGCGACCGATGGCCACCCGGCGTCGCATCCCTCCGGAGAGCTGCTCGGGCAGTTCATCTCCGATTTCCTCGGCATCAAGCCCCACGAATCCCAGCATCTCTTCGGCCCGCCGGCTTATCTCAGACCAGGGCAGGCGGGTGTATTCCAGCAGGTAATAGCCGATGTTCTCACCGACTGTCAGAGAGTCGAAAAGCGCGCCGTCCTGAAAGACCATACCGATATTCCTGCGAATATGCCGTTTCTCTTTCTCTTTCATTCGCCCGATGTTTTGCCCTTCGACCAGAACTTCCCCGGAATCCGGCCGTTCCAGACCCAGAATAAGACGAAGGATAGTCGATTTCCCGGAGCCGGAAGGACCCATTACCACGACCATTTCCGCGTCGTCGACTTTGAACGACACATCCCGCAGGACCTGCTTGTCCCAGTACGAAAAGTTGATGTGTCTGAGTTCAATCACAGGTAATACCCCCGGAGAGCCGACCCCACGACCTTGGTAATAAAGAAATTAACGATCAGAATCGTAATCGAGGTCATCATCACCGAATTGGTGGTGGCCTGTCCCACTCCTTTGGTGCCGCCCTCAGACGTAAAACCGCGATAGCATGAAATAAAAGCTATTACAAAAGAGAAACAAATCGGCTTAAGAATACCCATGAACATGTTGCCGAAATTAAGTTTATCGATCACGAAAGACCAATAGACCGTGGTCGTAACGTTGGCAATAAACTTGGCCACCATCCATCCCCCGCAAATAGCCACCACGTCGCACACAATAGTCAAAACCGGAACCATGATCATCAGGGACAACAGACGAGGCCTGGCTATTTTTTGAATCGGATCGATACCGAAAGCCAGCATGGCATCGATCTGGTTCGAGGATTTCATCGCGCCTATCTCGGCGGTTATTCCGGAGGCCACGCGGGCGGCGACCATCAGACCGGTCAGGGTCGGGCCCAGCTCGCGAATTATGGCCAGAGACATGATTCGGCCCAGGTAATCCTTGGCACCAAAAGTGGCCAGTTCCTGAGCGAAGGCCAAAGCAAACCCCTGGCCCGAGAAAACACCGGTGAGTATGACCAGGAAAAACGAACCGACTCCGATAAGGTACATCTGCTCAAGTGTCTCGGTGACATAAAAAGGTCGATGAAACAGCGAACCAAGCATCCTCAGAGAAAAGAACAGAAGGTTCTGGCTTTCCCAGGCGGCAAACTTGAGCCAATTGTTGATAGCTCTAAATATCTCGATACCCTGCCTTTTCCTTATAAAAACAGATTTTAGCCGAACAGAAAAGACAAGTCAAGGTTTATGAAGTAGTTGAATATCGCGGCGGATAGTGTATACTCGATAGAATTATGACTTGCAACCAGACAACAAAAGCACACGCTATCGCCTTATTTTCAGGTGGGCTCGATTCGGTCCTGGCTATCCTGTTGATGCGCCGGCAGGGTATCCGGGTCACGGCTTTGAGATTCGAGTCCGACTGCAATTCATACCGTTCCCCGGAGACCTCCCATCTCGACGTACTGGCCGAGCGTTTCGGTTTTGATCTCAGGATTGTTCATCTGGGCCAGAGATTCATCGAGATCGTCGAACATCCCTCTTTCGGGCGGGGCGATAACATGAATCCCTGCCTGGATTGCCGGATACTGATGCTTCGCGAGGCGGCTGACTACATGAACAAGGTCGGCGCCGATTTCATCATTTCGGGTGAAGTTTTGGGACAACGCCCGTTTTCCCAACTGAAAGACCGCCTCAATCTGGTGGCCAACCACAGCAACCTGAAAGGCCTGTTGCTGCGGCCCCTGTCGGCCAGGCTGCTTCCGCCCACCAAACCCGAAATCGACGGTCTGGTGGACCGTGAAGGACTCGAGGCTATCAGCGGACGAGGCCGACGGCGTCAAATGGAACTGGCCGGCGAGTTTGATCTGGATGAATACCCTAACCCGGCCGGGGGATGCTTATTAACCGATCCCGGATATTCACGCCGTCTTGAGGATTTAATGGCCCACAGCACCGGGCTGACCCGGGACGACGTTAGTCTGCTAAGAGTCGGCCGACACCTGAGGTTAGACAAAAAAACCAAGCTCGTGGTCGGTCGGAACGAGGAAGACAACGGCCGCATAGCCCTTGGCAAACAAGACCATCATTACCTGCTGGAGGCTATTGACGTCGGTTCTCCGCTTACGCTTTTGATCGGTAATGCTTCGCCGGAAAACATCCGAAACGCCGCCGGAATAACAGCGCGATACTCCTCGGCCCGCGATCAAAGCGAAGTACGGGTATCGGTAACCCGACTGTCCGACAATTCGCAAACCGAATTGTCCGTGACTCCGGCCGACAAAGAATTCACCGACAGTCGAATCATCAGATAAAAAAACGAGGTCCCAGTCGCTACTGAGACCTCCTGCTCCTCACACAACCAGAGAGAGATCATGAAACGGCCTAACCGTCTAAAGGCCTATCCACACATTCCGTCAGGCGACCGGCTGCTCAGATCGACCTGAAGGGAAACATTCGCCTCTGGTTTTGATTTTATTAGACAATATCCGTGCCCGAAATCGAGCAATTAACCCAATCACCCGCCACACAATAAGTTATAATGCCAGGTCGGCAATCCGGACGGTTTGTATACATGATAATCGCGCAGGAAATGCGTCAGGTTTGGTCGATTGGCCACAGAGATTGCGAAAGCCCGAATACAGAAAACCCCTCTCGTGACCAGAGAGAGGGGTTCTCATGACTTTGTCACACACGTAAAGACGACACAGCCAGACTCAAGTACCCGAAAAAGGGCTTATTTCAGCATCATCATCTTCTTCGTAGCGACGAAATTATCCGCCGCAACCCGATAGAAGTAGACGCCACTCGAAACCGTCGAGCCGTCGTCATTCCTGCCATCCCAGGTCACCGTGTGCACGCCGACCGGCATATCACCGTTGACGAGCGTAGTGACCCGCTGACCGAGAACGTTGAAAACCTCCAGCTCCACATGGGAAGCTACCGGCAGAGCGAAAGAGATTTGCGTAGACGGGTTAAACGGATTCGGGTAGTTCTGCTCCAGCGCATACGTGGTCGGCAGATCCGATCCCAGCGCACTTGCACCGGAGAGTGATACCGACACTCCCTTGAAGTCCAACTCGGTTCTGTCGTGTGCCAACCGGTCAGGATCAGACCGGCGATTGTACACAAGCATCAGCCGATGGGCCGGACGTGTCAGTTCTACGGCCTCGAGGTTTATCTCTTCAATCGACGGATCGTCGATTGTAAACACAAGGTTCGCCACCGGGCCTTCGCCACCCTTCAGAGTAGATTTGGTGGTCGAAGTCGTCTGATGCACAAGACCGATAATCACGATGTTATCTTCATTGTTGATGTTCGCGATCTTGAGATCGAAATCCTCCACCCTGGTGTTTTCGAAGTTGACTTCCTTGAGCGTCACCCCCTCCGAAAACTTCAGCGGGATATCAATCGCCATCAGACCATCCTCGTTGGCGATCTCCAGCGGAATAGTGACCGTGTTATCGGCCCCTAAAACCGCATTAGCCGGAGCGAACTTCTCAGCCGAAAAGACGAGAGCCGGCACCAGCAAGATGGCCGTAATCACTGTGATTGTTTTGAAACGCTTCAACAATGTTCACCCCCTCAGGGTTGAATCTGGTTGACGTCATGGTCATCCCGATGCACATTCCTATGCAAAGGCTAACCGCTTCCTACCGCAATACGAATTCCACTGCGTCAGTCACTCGTGCTTATTACGCTGCAATCGAAGGCATTCAGAGGCGGGATTTTATCGGGATTACTCTTTGTCCAATTCTAAGCTAAGGCGAAAAAACCCTACTGTCAAGCCTTTTTTACCGCTACAGGTACTCCGCTATCCCGGGACCTGACTTAGAGTTCCCTTTCGTATCCCAACCGCTATCCTTTCAATTACACCACCTGTTTCAATATCTATTACACTTTTCCAGCAACTATTGTTCCCATTTTACAAATACCGTTTCCTCAGGAAAAACGCGGCTTTACAGGTATTTTCAAACAACGCAAAATATGCGACGCGGCGACCTTTTTTTTCGACTTTTGTCCAAGGGAACGATTTCCTCTCAGTAAATTCTTGACTTACGGCCCGGCTCGTCGGTTCTTGTCAACTAATACCAGCGATAATAACGACTTACGGAGGTCCCGTGGCCACTTCATCCAGTCCGACCGAGGATAAATTCACACCTGTCGTTACAGCCGACCAAAACGTAGCCGAGGTTACCTGGCGAGCTGTTATCCTGGGCGCTATAATCTCAGTCCTGTTCGGTGTGGCCAACGCCTACCTGGCCCTCAAATTCGGCATGACCGTATCCTCGTCGATCCCGGCCGCCGTTATTTCGATGGCGGTGCTTCGGCTCTTCTTGTTTCGCCGACGAGCCACGGTGTTGGAAAACAACATCGTCCAGACAGTCGGCTCGGCCGGAGAATCACTGGCCGCCGGTCTTACCTTCACGGTCCCGGCTTTCTTCATATGGGCGGCCAACGACCAACTGGCGGCACAGGGATATTTCCACGAAATATCGAAGGGACAGATATTCTGGTTGTCCATGCTGGGCGGAGCCCTCGGTATTTTACTGATGATCCCGCTGCGCAAATACCTCGTCGACCGAGAACACGGCAATTTGAAATTCCCCGAAGGTACGGCGTGCGCGGAAATTATCGTCGCCGGCGACGAAGGCGGCGATAAAGCCAAAATGGTGTTCGGCGGTATCGGGCTGGGGGCACTTTACAAAATTGGATACGACCTGCTCGTGGTCTGGCCGGGATCGATCAATCATGACATAAAGAGGTTCCTCAAAGGGGGCACAATCGGTATCGACGCCACGCCCGCCCTTCTGGGGGTGGGCTATATCATCGGTCCCCGCATTTCAGCCCTCATGCTGGCCGGGGCGGTGCTCGGATATCTGGGAATCGGGCCGTTGCTTTCTTTCATCGGCGATCAAATACCGGGCATTGTCGTCGCACCGGGAACAATCCCCCTGGCCGACATGGACCCCTCCGCCCTGCGTGACAGTTACATCAAGTACCTCGGCGTGGGAGCCGTAACGGTCGGCGGTTTCGTTTCCCTGCTGAAATCATTCCCGACTATCATGTCGTCTTTCGGTAAAGGCTTCGGCGAACTGATCGGCCGACGCTCCACCGAAAGCACCGTACCGCGTACCGACCGTGACATCCCGATGAAATGGGTGCTGCTGGGCGTAGCGGCCGTAATCATCGGCATCTGGATCCTGCCCGGCACCGACATGCACCTGCTCGGGGTAGCCCTGGCCGTTCTGTTCGGATTTCTGTTCGTGGTTGTAGCGGCGCGGATTGTCGGTATTGTCGGCTCCTCGTCATCACCCGTTTCCGGTATGACTATCGCCACCTTGCTGGTAAGCTGTCTGGTTCTCGTCTATTTCGGGGCTTCGGGAGTCTCGGGCATGATAGCCGCCATGTCGATAGGCACGGTTGTATGCGTGGCGGTTTGCATGTCCGGTGATATTGCCCAGGACCTCAAGACCGGCTATTTGCTGGGGGCCACGCCGTTCAAGCAACAGCTTACGGAATTCGTGGGGCTGATCTTCCCCGCCGTGGCCATGGGCTTTACTATCTACTACCTGAACGATGCCTTCGGATTCGTGGAAGGGGCCACGGCACGTGAACCCTTGCTTGCTCCCCAGGCCAATATCATGGCTACGGTGGTGCAGGGCGTAATGAGTTTCGATCTCCCATGGCAACCTATTCTGGTAGGAGGAGTCATAGCCCTGGCCATTGAGCTTCTGGGCATCGGTTCGCTGCCTGTGGCTATCGGCCTGTACCTGCCGTTGTCGCTGTCGACACCGATAATGGCCGGGGGGCTGATCTCTCTGCTGGTTCACAAAAGATCGACAAAAGAACAATATACCGAACGGAACCTTCGCGGCATTCTCTTCTCGTCCGGCATGGTCGCCGGTGATGCTCTGCTCGGCGTGGTCGGAGCGTTCCTTATCGGTTCCTGGGCATCATACGCAGGATATTACGACAATCACTACGGCATGCTGAATTCCTTAACCGGCAATTTCGGTCCCTGGCTGGGGTTGATTATGTTTGCCGGTATGATGGCCATATTAACCCACATGGCGTTTCGAGGACTCAAAAAGAAATAAAGCCTGACTGGTTGATGTTACGTCCGGTCGTTTCGTTGATGAACGGCCGGACAGCGGTTATGCCCGGTCAGTATTTTCTCCGACGTTCCAGCATGTAATTGGAACCGGGGCGGGCTTTGGTGGCTTTTTTCAGGTCAGCGAGCATGTGGGACATTTCGGCAATATGCTCGAACTCCCCCGGTTGGTTGATAAGCACGGCAATGGAAATCGACAGGATCGGATAGCGTTCCATCACGCCGCGACGGCTTTTGGTTTCAATATAACCGCGCTCGCGGTCGACTTTATCGTAGCGGTATGGAATAAAAGCGTCGAAGCATCTGATAATCCACTGACAGCCCTGGTGCACCATATCGACCGGCATAACGCAGATAAAATCGTCACCGGCGATATGTCCCACGAATCCCTCGGGACAAAGATCGAAAACGATATCCCTCATAATACGACCCGTCAGTCGGATGATCTTGTCACCGTAGACATAACCGTAATAGTCATTGAAGGCTTTGAAATTGTCCAGATCGGCGTAGCATACGGCAAAGCTCTCCCCCCGCTTCAACTGGCGGTTGATTTCCTGCTCGATGATACCGGGTCCCGGAAGCGACGTCGACGGGTTCACGGCCAGATCGCGGCGGCTCCGCTCGATTACCTGGCTGATCCGCACCTGGACCAGTTTGTCGATCCATTCACCGTACAGAAATTCCTCTGCGCCGTTCTCATAAGCAGCTATAATCGTATTGATATCCGGTTCAGGGTGAAACAAAATGACCGGCACAATCGACAGCAGGATATTGTCTTTTATGGCGCGAACCAAGTCAAGCTCTCTGAAAAAATCCCCCTTGCCGCAGATGAAAATGCAGCTTATCGGGTAGCGATGGCACAATGGCAGGAGCTCTTCGAGAGTTTCGAAGAAATGAAACGACAATTGGTGATCGCGAAAAAACTGCTGAAGATGGAAATCGAAATTGACGCCCGACTGCTTAATGGCAAAATGGTACAGAGATTTACCGCAATGGTTCCGGTTGTCCGAAACCGCCCAATTCTCGAGGGTGATGCTTTCTATGCTCTGCAACGATATAGTCCCGATCAATCCTGGTGTAGATTTCCGTAGTCGATATATCGGCATGTCCGAGCATTTCTTGCACTGTTCGCAAATCCGCGCCGCCTTCAAGCAGATGAGTAGCGAACGAATGCCGAAACGTGTGCGGGGTAACTCTCTTGATTATCCCGGCTGAGAGAACCAGTTTCCTGACGATTTTCCACAAACCAACGCGCGAAAACTTCCGGCCATAAGGATTTAGAAAAACTCTCCCCCCTCCGGATGGCGGCCGCGGCTCGGCCTGAGCCTCCAGATATCGGGAGATGGCCTCGGAGGCAAACCGGCCCAGCGGTACCAGCCGTTGCTTACGCCCCTTGCCCATAACCGTGACATAGCCGGCTTCGAACTCGATATCGCTGATTTTCAAATCGATCAGCTCCGATATTCTCAGACCGGAACCGTACAGAATTTCAATAATAGCACGATTACGTAAAGCCCAGCTCCCCGATTCATCGGCCGCCTTTATTATCCTTTCGATTTCCCGAACCGAGAGATAATCCGGATGATATCGCGCAATTCTGGGCGTCCGATAGCTCTCGGCGGGGTTCCGCGCTATTACCTCTTTATCCTTCAAATATGCAAAGAAATGTCTGATACTGGAGAGCTTGCGGGCCAGAGTGGACGGTTTTCGTCCCTTGTTGACCAATTGGCCGAAATAAGCGTTGATCGCCGAAACAGATACTGTTGCCGGTGACATTGATCCGAAATAGCGAGCCAGGTCTTTCAAATCCGTCCGATAAGCGTTCAGCGAATTGGCCGACAGCCCCCTTTCCAAACGCAGGTATTGCAGAAAATCTTCGATCTCGGTCTTAAACTCAGGTTTCATCATGCCCCATGCGCTACCGCAACGGCACCGACCACCCGGTAACCGACTTTGCGAAGGACCTCGGCCGCTTCCCGTACCGTACTCCCGCTGGTCACCACGTCGTCAACCAGCATTACCCGTCGGGTACGGTCAACCAAATCACGCTCGCCGCTAACGGTAAAAACACCTCTGATGTTCTCCGCTCGCTGCCACGCCTTAAGGCTGGCCTGGGGACGCCGTTTCTTTACGCGGAAGATAATCGTCTCATCCACGGGTACCGAGATCAGACAGCTTAGTTTTTCCGCCAGCAAACTCGCCTGATTGTACCCGCGCGAGTATTCACGGCCGGGGTGCAGCGGAATCGGGACCAATACATCGGGCGCAAGTTTATTTATTCGTTCGCCGAACAACTCCGCCAACCGACCGGCCAGAAAACCAACCGGGGAAACCGCCCCGCGAAATTTCAGCCGGATGATAATATCCTTGAGCGGACTGGCGTAATTTCCTCCCGCACAAAGAAGAAACGACCGCTCACCACAGGCTGTGCAACCTCTGTCCGATTCGACAAAAGCCCCACAGGTCAGACAAAACGGGCGTTGATACCAATCAATACGCGACTGGCATTGTTCGCAGACGCCGCCGGTGTCATCGCAATAGGCCTCGCAGCCGGAGCACAACGGCGGAAAAGCGAAATCAAGAAGCCCCTTGAAAAGTGGAAATCTGTTGGCAAGAGCGGTTAACATAATCCTAAATCATACCCGAAACCGTCCCCGGGCAACAAAAAAGAAAAGGCTCACTTGTTCCGAGGATCAATTCAATCGGTCAGATCTTTCAGGAAAGCTTGAGCTTTCTCCGCCCCGGCCCCGGCCGGTTCCAGAGTTAAATAACGTTCCAGGTAGTAACGAGCCGAGTCCGACTGTCCGGTTTCCCGATAGACCAACCCCAGATTATAATGGGCGATAACATGGTTCGGGCTAAGTTCTATAACTTTGCGGAATTCTTCTATTGCCCGCTCCGGCATCCCCGAAGCGTACAGGCAGGCACCGTAGTCGGCTCGCACGTCGGCCGATGAACTGTCCAGCACCAGGGCCCGTCGATAGAGTTCGGCCGCTATCAGAGCATTTCCCTCGTCCATATACTGATTGCCCATATTCACCAGAGAATAATAGTCCGTCGGAAGGTTGTCCATCAGAGATGCCGGGACACCTATCCCATGCCCGAGCGAAACCTGCCGCTCCGGAGCCGAGGGTCTCTGCCCCTGTTCCTTAAAGAGAAAGAACCCCACCGAGAATAAGACCACGAACGCCAGAACAATGACCATATCCCGCCAGGGACGGCCCGCTCCCGCATACTTCTTGTCACCACCATCGCCGACGGCCCCGCCGCAATGGGGACAGAGACGGGCTTTTGTCGCCAGTGTTCGGCCGCAATGTGGACAATGAAGTTCTTTCACCTAACCATACCTCTCAACTACGTTCCCGGGACAAGGATATACCCGGTCGGATCGCAAATCAACCCGAACTTTTCCGACTCACTCGACCTTCATGACACAAGGCTGACAATTGAAACCGACGCCCGAATATACTCGGTCAATGGCAGAAAGAATTCTGATGCGCAGGCTCATGGCGATTGCAGCTATAGCGGCCGGTGTCTTCTTGTGTCTCTCGCAGGCAAAGGCAACCGAGTATTCTATTACCCCCGAATCCATACACGAACACCTGGCCGTATTGGCCTCCGACAGTCTCGAAGGTCGTGAGGTTGGTGAAATCGGTGAGTGGAAAGCTTCCCGCTATATCGTCTCGGTGTTTGAATCCCTCGGTCTGGAACCGAAAGGTGACAGCGGCTCTTACCGACAGCAATTCAGCTTTACCAAGCGCATTGAACTGGGGCCGGACAACCGGCTGGTTCTCAACGGCCGTACGATGAACCTGAGGGAAGATTACCTGCCGCTGGACCAATCCGGTCCGGGGACGTTCAGCTTCGACGAAGTAGTACCGGTCGGATACGGGATCGTGACCGACGACAGTTCATACAATGACTACGCCGGTAAGAACGTAGCCGGCAAAGCGGTGTTGATCAGCCGATACTCTCCGGAAACCGACGCCTCCGCGGGTCTTTCAACCGACAGTATTAAGGCCGACACCAACCGGCTGGAAAAATACAGCGTCCTTACTGACAAAGTCATGACGGCTTTGAATCATGAAGTCAGCGGGATTTTCTTTTTCACTCCACCGGGACACGATGATACAATTATCACCCTCGGCGTGACACGGGTCAAACCGAAGGATGTCCCGATCATCTTCCTGCGTCGCCATGGGTTGGAAAAACTGGGGCTGAACATTTCTTCACCCGACATTTTCAGCGCTTCCGGTGAAACCGATTTGATCAGAGTACGCGACACCGGTTACAACGTCGTGGCCGGTCTTCCGGGCAAAAGTGACACCACCGTCATTATCGGCGCTCACTACGACCATCTGGGCTGGGGTGGCCCCAGTTCGCGTTATCGCGGCCGGGAGAAAAAAATACACTACGGGGCCGACGACAACGGCTCAGGGACATCCGTTCTGCTGGAGCTGGCCCGCTATTTTTCGGCGCGAAAAGACAGCCTTCGACACTCATTGCTGTTTATCACTTTCTCCGGCGAAGAAACGGGACTGCTGGGCTCAACGCATTACGTACGCAACTGGACTATCGACCGCTCGCTGGCTCGCATGATGATAAACATGGACATGATCGGACGACTAAACAGACAGGAAAAGGGGCTCATGGTCATGGGAGTGGGCACGTGTCCTGAGTTCTCGGAGTATTTTTCCGACCTCGACACCACCGATCTTAAAATCACCCTGACCGAATCGGGAGCCGGACCTTCCGACCATGCCGCTTTCTATCACGACAGCATCCCGGTCCTGAACTTTTTCACCGGAGCCCACGAGGATTATCATACGCCCGATGATGTCATCGAAAAAATCGATTTTGACGGGTGTGTAACGGTAGCAAATCTGGTAGCGGGGATGATATCTCATTTCGACAACGAATCCCGACCTCTTGTCTTCCACCGCACCAAAGACACCGGAGAAGGACGTCACCGATCATCCTTTTCGGTTACACTCGGCGTCATGCCGGATTTCATCTCCGAAGTCGACGGTCTGCGAATCGACGGCGTATCCCCGGAGCGACCAGCCGACCGGGCCGGCATCCTCAAGGGTGATATAATTATCCAGATGGGAGAGGTACGCATCGGGGACATATATGATTACATGAATGCTCTCGGCAAATTTCGCCTTGGCGATACCGCCAATGTCATACTGGTGCGTCAGAGCGACACTCTGGCGGTGGAAGTCGAGTTCAAATAAGGCAATTACTATTGAGCTTTCGCCCTGACACACAGTTTGTGCACTGGCAGTTCAGTCGGCTCGCCGGGGCACCGCCCAAAGGCTACCCCGATTGTCGCGAAACTGCTTGCATTTGTGTTTGCATTTACCATATTGCCTTGTGAAACCAGCTTGTTATTCTACGCGGCTGAGTGTGTTCACGAGCCCCCCCCTCTACACCGGTCGCAACAAGCAGGGCACAACAGAAAGACTCTCGTTTTGGCGAGAGTCTTTTTGTACTCGGATAATTCCCGACGGCCTGCGGCTATTCCGTATCCTGATCCTGACGATCGTGACGGCGCATGCGCTGCACCTGGATGACCCCCTTAACCTTCCGCACCTTGTCGATAATCCGGTTCAGATGCGAGAGGTTTGATACTTCCACCAAAAAACGGCCAATCGCGGTAGTATCCCCGGAGAGTATCTCGGCCGCTTTCACGTTGGTGTTGGAGTCGGCAACAACCTGGGTTATGTCGCGCAGCATTCCCTTGCGGTCTTCGACAATGATCTCCAACTGAACAACAAAGGACTGATCCCGCCCGGCATCCCAACCAACTTCAATCTTTCGCTCCGGATACCGGTTGGCCAGATCGATAGCCACCGGACATTCGGCATGATGCACGGTAACCCCTCGTCCCCGCGTGATGAAACCGACGATTTCTTCTCCCGGTACCGGTTGACAGCAACCGGCAAATCGAAACATCATATTGTCGAACCCCTGAATACGAATACCCTTGCTGCCGCGTATACGATCAATAACGCGGCCGACCAGTCCGACTGTTTCTTTCTTCGGTTCGGGCATCAACAGGTTGATGAGCGAGCGGGCACTGGCCGAACCGTTTCCTATAGCGGCGAGAAGTTCATCCACCGACTTGCGGTTGAGTTGTTCGGCATATTCCTGAAGCTCGTCGTCGGGGGGCATCTGAAGTCGCAGTTCGCGAAGCTTACGCTGAAGAATCTCGCGACCCAGACTTACCGATTGTTCAAAACCCGCCTGATTGAGCCAGCGCCGTATTTTGGAACGCGCCGAAGAAGTTTTTACCAGCTTGAGCCAATCGTGCGAGGGGGTACGGTTGGGATTGGTTATTATCTCGACCTGATCCCCGGAATTAAGGCGTGTCGACAGCGGTTGCAGACGATTATTTATTTTGGCCCCGGCACAGTGCAGCCCGACTTCGGTATGTATCTGAAAAGCGAAATCAAGAGGGGTGGCACCGGCCGGAAGGTGGACCAGTTTGCCGTTCGGCGTATAAACGAAGATGTCGTCGGAGTACAGGTCCATCTGAAGATATTCCATGAACTCCGAAGGATTGGTCATGTCCTTTTGCCATTCGAGAACATCGCGCAACCAGATCATTTCGCGATCGTCGCGACTCATCTGGCGGCGGCCTTCTTTGTAGAGCCAGTGAGCGGCGATCCCGTTCTCGGCGATATGATGCATCTGGTGGGTGCGAATCTGTATCTCGACGGTTTTGTTGCGAGGCCCGAACACGGTGGTATGCAAAGAACGATAGCCATTGGGCTTGGGATTGGCGATATAGTCGTGAAATCTTCCCGACACCGGTTTCCACATCGAGTGAATAATGCCCAAAGTATGATAACAGTCACGCTCACTGTTGACCAGCACACGGATAGCCAGAAGGTCATATATCTGTTCGAAAGCGACCTTGCGAAGGACTATCTTCCGGTAAATCGAATCCAAATGCTTGGCCCGACCATACACGGTGGCCCGTATCTCGTCCTTATTTAGCGCCGTCCTTATCGGCCCGACCACTTCTTCGACATACTTCTCGCGCTCTTCCCGCTTCTCTTTGACCGCCTTCACCAACTCCATGTAAACGTCGGGCTTAAGGTGCTTCAGAGAGAGGTCTTCAAGCTCCACCTTGGCCTTGTTGATTCCCAGACGATGCGCCAGCGGGGCATAGACATCTCTCGTTTCCTGGGCAATACGCTTGCGTCGTTCGGGTGAGAGATGATCGAGAGTACGCATATTATGAACGCGGTCGGCCAGCTTGATAAGAATGACCCGGATATCTTTGGCCATGCTGAGCAACATCTTGCGAAAATACTCGACCTGCTGCTCCTCGATAGAATTGAATTGCACCGCCCCTATTTTGGTTACCCCGTCGACCAGTTCCGCCACCTCGTCGCCGAACTCATCGCGTATATTTTGCAGGGTAAATTCGGTATCCTCGACCACGTCATGCAGCAATCCGGCCGCAAGCGTGGTGGAGTCCATGTGAAACTCGGCCAGAATAATAGCCGTCTCGTGACAGTGTTCAATGAACGGCTCGCCCGATTCGCGCTTCTGTCCCTCGTGAGCCCGGGCCGAAAATTCATAGGCCCGTCGCAACAGGGGAATGTCTATATTCGAGTTGCGCGATTCGACCTGGATGATGAACTGCGCCAGGTTCATCGGTATCGGAGTTTTATCGTCTTGCATTACTTTCACAGACCATATCCACGGCTTCGGCCACTCTCTCGACTGATATCGTTCTCATGCAGATACACTGTTTCGGCGGACACTGACAATCGCTGTTAGTCGGTTGTATCACCATGTGTCCTTCTCCCACCGGTCCCCAGCGCACCGGCGACATGATTTGCTTGCCCGGGTAAAGCCCGACCACGCGCGTGCCGACAGCCACCGCAAGGTGCAGCGGACCGGTCGAATTGGCCACGACCGCCGAAGATTGCGAGAGAACAGCCGCCAAAGTTCTTAGGTCGGTTTCTCCGGTGATCTGGTTAACCTTCACCCCCAACTTACCGGACAACTGCCGTACCATCTCCCCTTCCTCCTCCGACCCCGTCACGATCACCTGATAGCCCGCTTTTTCCAGAGCCTGATACAACAATATAAAACGATCCATCGGCCAGCGCTCGGCTGAACCGCCCGAACCGGGATGAACAACCACGAAACTTCCCTCAATTCCGGCATCGCTCAGAATGCGTCGGGCGTTTTTCATCTCTCTCTCCGTCGGATAAACGACCGGACGATGCACGGTGGGCCCGTTGCGGAAAAAGCGCAGGAAATCAAGATTGTACTGATACTCGTGTTTCTTGTTCGCTTTTCGGCTGTGCAGCAAATGATGATTGAAGAAGACCGAATGAAACCGCCCCGCCGTGCCCAACCGATGGGGAATGTTGATCTGGTAAAACAGATGACATATCCTCCGTTCCGGATACAGGGCGATGACCATTTTATACCCGGCCGCACGGATTTTCCGTTCCAGGTCTTTGCGGTAATTGCGGCTGATCATCAACTGATCGTTCTGCACTCTCAATATATGATCGATCCGCGGGTTATTTTCGAGAATCGGCGACGCATAAAGCGAAGCCAGAACATCCACGCAGCACTCCGGGTAACGCAACTTCATACTCTCCACGAACGGCAGGGCCAGAATAAGATCGCCCAGCCGGTCGGTGCGACTTATCAAAATTCGATCACCGGGGTACAACGCCAACTCTTTATTCATATCGCAGTCGTCTCTTTCGTTTTATTTTTTCGGACCAGATCACGCAGCTTGGCATATTTCACCAAAACGTGACAGGCCGACAAAACCGACAAAACCAATCCTTCCAAACCGTCGAGAAATCCCCGTTTGAAAATATAATGCTTCAGGAAACAGGCCAGCGGTCGCATGACGATTTGCCAAACCCCGGCGGTTCGCCCCTCGGCCAGAGCTTTCTCCGCAGCCAGAGTGGTGTATCGATTAAACTTTTCGAAATAGCAATCCAGTGACGGATAGCTGTAATGCAGCAAATCGTTCCGAAGCTGCCCGACCGGGCCGGAAACAACAACCTGTTCGTGCACCACGGCGGCGTCGAAATCACCCCGGCCCCGTCGAAACAGACGGAGCACCGGATCAGGATACCAGCCACAATGGTATATCCACCGTCCCAGAAACTGCGTCCGGCGCGGAATGTAATAACCAACCTTATCGTTTGAATCAGCGATCACCTGCCGTATTTCGGCCGCCAATTCCGGCGGGACAACTTCGTCGGCGTCAATCGACAAAATCCAGTCGCCCTCGGCGTGGGCCACGGCCTCCCGTTTGACTAACCCGAAACCACGCCACTCCGTATCGAACACCCGGGCTCCGAACTCCCGCGCGATTTCCGCGGTGCGATCGGTTGAACCGCTGTCGACCATGACGACATCATCGGCCCACTCAACCGATTTCAGACAGCGCGGCAAATTGGCCTCTTCGTTCATGGCAATTATGACAACCGACAGCCTGTTCATGACGACACCAGCTTTTCTCTCTCCAATACTGAAACAACCTGCCGGTATACTTGATCCGCGGTAATATCGAACAAGTCGTCCTCGGCCTCGGCGACAACCGCACCGTCGGCCTGGTCAAACGGCCGCCAGCGCCGAAAGTTCTTACTGCCTCGGCTGTACAGCCCCACCACCGGCACGCGAAAAGACCGGGCGATGTGGATCAGCGACGTATCCGGTGAGATCAGAAGCTGCAACCGCGAAATCAAACCGCTTACCTGAAGCAAATTCTGACCGGGTGGCACAAGCACCGCCGCGCCATCCAAACGAGCGAGCAGCGCTTCTCCCCTCGCCCGATCATCGGGAGTCGCAATCAGAATAAGACGCAGGTTTTCCGACACAGCCAGAAGCCTGCGGGCCAGTTGTTCCGCTTTCTCCGGCGCCCAGATACGATTCGGTTTGCCCGCCGACAGATTAAACCCCACCCGAAGACCGCTCGCCTCGGGATCGATAGCCCGGATGAATTCATTCACGCCGGCCATCACGTCGTCCGGCACATACGGCGAAGCATAGCGATTGACCGTGTCGCCGTCGATACCGAACGGCCGAAGCAGTTTGAGCGTATTGTCGATTATATGTCCGCCCACCCCGTCGGCATGAACGAAATTGTAATCGTAAAAAGTCTCGTATTTCAGCTTGCCGATACCGACGCGCGGGCTGGTCTTCGCCGCGAACTGGGAGAACAGCAACGTTGTCATGGAGTCATCGTTTATCATGTCCAGGACACAATCGTATTTCTCCCGCCGCATGGCCAGCAACTCCCGCAGGTCCCGAAGCGGTTTTTTCCTGAAGAGAAAGATGCGGTCGAAACGGGGATCCTGCCTGATTATACCGTAATTTCTGGGTGAGCCAAGCAGACCGATACGAATATGCGGATACTTCGCTTTAAGTGCGTCGAAAACCGGAAACGATATAACCATGTCGCCGATTTTTTCCGGCCGGAGAAAAAGCACGCGGGTTATGGCCTTGCCGTCGATCTTATCGTAACCGGATCGCCCCTTCTTCAGAAAAGCCCGAAGCAGGAAAAACAGAGCAGCCTTGAATTTATGCTCAAGGGTCTTAATCGCTCTCATGCGGTCCCACCCGTCCCGAGCACCTCGGCGAAATAGTCTTCCACTTTTCGCATCATCGTTTCAAGACGAAAATCACGCCGCCATCGTTCCTGATTCCGCTGCCCGAACATCACCATTCTCTCCGGCGAAGACAGAAGGTCCGTCACCGCCGCGCTCAACTGTTCGGGTTGACCCGCCTCGACAAGCAAAGCCGTCTCGCCATCGGTCAGCGCTTCGGGCACTCCCCCGACCCGGCTGGCAACAATCGGCAAACCGGCCCGCATACACTCCAGAATAGCATGCGAAAACGGCTCCTCAACGGCCGGGTGGATCATCAAATCGGCTCCGGCCAGTTCCAGATCGATATCATCGAGCATTCCGGCGAAAACGAAATGATCCCGTAAATCCCTGTCGGCGATTTTCTCCCGAAGCATGCTCTCATGAGGACCGTCGCCAAGAAACAGAAACACTATCCGGGGATGCGCCTTGACTATCCCGGGAGCCGCCTCGACTAAGTAAACATGGCCCTTCTGATCGACGAATCGCCCGACCGTAACGGCTACCACACTATCCGCCGCCAGCCCATATTTTCCCCTGAGTTGCCGGGCCGCCTCGGTATCGGGACGCACAAACGTTTTGTCCGCCGTTCCGTTATGAATTACTCGCACCATGTCATCGGTGAGATATCCCCACCGTGTCACCTGTGTTTTGAGAGCGTGCGAAGGAACGATAACACCATCGATCAGCTTCGGACTCAGGAACCGATGAAGGAAACCGTTCCCGGTAATATCCAGACCGATTCTCCAGACGACTTTGGTGTTGCCCTGCCATCGGGCAGCCATTCCCCCCAAACGGACATCTTTGTTGAAATTCACCGTCATCAGATCGATCCGGTTGTCCCGAAGAAAGCGTTTCAGCTTTTGCATCGTAAGCGGGCCGAAATCGCTGCCTATATCCAGTTCCAGCGTGTCGAGTCCGCCCCCGAATGCCCGCGCCCGCCGAAGATACTCCGAACCACGTCGGCCGGCCAGCGTCACGCTATGCCCCCGGTGCACAAAATGGTCCGCAACTAAGAGAATCCAATTCTCGTAGCCGCCGAACGTCTGCCGGTCAACCGAATCGAGAAAAAGGAGGTTCATTGCTGATCCTCGAACTGCAGCATATAGAGGCGTCGGTATAACCCGCCTTGTTCTATCAGTTCATCGTGTGAACCGGATTCAACGATGCGTCCCCGGTCCAGGACCAGAATACGGTTGGCGCTTTTTATCGTCGACAACCGATGAGCAATCACGAGCGCCGTGCGGTTGGCCATCAAACGGTCGATAGCTTCCTGTACCAGCACTTCCGACTCGGTATCGAGTGCCGAAGTGGCCTCGTCAAAAATCAGAATCTGCGGATTCTTCAGCAAGGCCCGCGCAATGGCAATACGCTGGCGCTGCCCGCCCGAGAGCATGATCCCGCGATTACCCACCAGGGTTTGATAGCCGTTATCGAAACCGGAGATAAACTCGTGGGCGTTGGCCATGCGTGCGGCTTCTTCGACTCTCTCGGCCGCACTGCCGTTCTGACCGTAAGCGATGTTGTTAAACACCGTATCGTTGAACAGATACGTTTCTTGCGTAACGATGCCCATCAGCCCGCGCAACGATTTGAGCGACAGATCTCTGATATCATACCCGTCGATAGTAATCGATCCCCGCTGAGGATCATAGAAACGCGGTAACAGGTCAAGCAGGGTCGATTTGCCGGCTCCCGACGGTCCCACAATCGCGACCATTTCTCCCCGACCGACCTCCAGCGAAATGTCGCTGAGCACCTTTTCATCGGCGATATAGGCAAACGAGACCCGGTCATACTTGATGGCCTTTTCGAAACTCTCGATCTTCCGCGCTCCCGGCCGTTCCGTTATTTTCTCCTCGGTGTCCATCACCTCGAAAATCCGTTCGGCGGCCGCCATACCTTCCTGAACCTTGATATGAATCTGGCTGAGTGATTTGACCGGTTTTATCATGGAGAACATGATAACGATGAAAGTAATGAAATCCCCGACGTCAATCGTGCCACTACCGGCGATAATCTGGACCCCGGCATAATAGAGTATGGTCGCACCGGCGACAGTCGCCAGAATATCGTTGATCGGCGAAGACAAATGCCGGATACGTCGCATCCGCACCAGCGACCGAAAATACTCGGCGGTGGTGGCGAAAAATTTCTTTGATTCGAAGTCCTCCATCGAGAATGCCTTCACGATGCGGACGTTATTGACCGCTTCTTCCAGAACCGAGTTGACATCGGCCATCTTACGCTGCGCCCGGGCCGAGTATTTGCGCATTTTCTTGCCGATGAACCAGATGAAACCGAACACCACCGGCAAAACCACCGTCGCCAGCAAAGTCAACTGCCAGCTCAGTATTACCAACGAAGCCGCCAGGACTATCAGGGTCACGGAATCGGTCACCAGACGATTGAAGCCGATGTCTATCGAATCATTCAGCACTACCACATCGTTGGTTACGCGCGAAATGATCTGGCCGGTTCGACGGGAATGAAAATAGGCCAGTGACAACCGCTGGTATTTATCGAACAACCGGTCACGGAAGTTTCGCATGATCGACTGTTGTACCCAGACCATGAAGAACGCCTGAATGTAGTAGAAAATGTTCTTGATGAGGGCTACCGCCAGAATAAGAATGCAGAAATTGACCAGGGTGTCGCGACGATCATCCCCGGCCACGAGATTGTCAATCCAGCCCTTTACCGAATCTTTAATGCCGTAAACCCAGTCGGCGGGTGCGCTTGCGGGTTGTTCGTCACCGGGCACCGCGGTCGAGTGCTGTTCGATCTGAACCGTTCCCGCGTCCATCCCCGAGAATGTCTCCACTTGGAACAAAGTCATCAGCAACGGGCCGATCATCCAGAACAACACCGCCGAGAAAACAGCGTGCAGAGCCGCCGAAGACGAGGCCGTTACGAGATGTTTCCAGTACGGTTTGAGAACCGAAAATGTCCGCGTGTATATATTCAACCGGGCTCTCCGTAACAAAATATAAGCAGGTAAGATGACGAATTATACCGAAGAAGTCAATCGCCTCGGTTCGAAACGGCAATTGTCATAAAGAGATGCGCTTGGCATCGGCGAGACGCGGCACGTTGAAGAGACTCCGCTTAATCTTCGCCTCGGCTTTGTACTTCGCGCGCTCGGCATGAAATCTCACCCGGTCACCGTCGTCAAAATCGAATTCCCGCAACCGCCAGCCGGTTTTCTGACGGTCGTAAACCAGCTCGATCCGCCAGTTACAGCCCGGCGAATGCACAACAAAAACCGGACGTCCGGCGTTGTGGTAATCGGCCGTCACGCGAAGCTCTTCGGCTGGTTCCAGAGAGTCGGGCAGCGAACGAAACAAAACCAGCAAGTCCAGACCGGTCGGTGATACGGGACAGTCGGAAGAAGTCAGAATATCCGCCAGCGCCTCGTACAGGTACTCATTCGATGCCGGGAAATAAACCTCAAGAGAGTCCGTGGTAAGTCGACCTTTCAGCGCTCCCTTGCCAAGATACCCGGTTCCGGAAAGGGCCAGCACCGTGTCGGTTTGAAAAACGCGCAGCTTGAAACTCGTCGGTTTACCATCGCGGTGCAGACGAGCGTCAAAAGAGTAGGCTTCGACCCGTATTTTCTCCGATGGCTCGGCGTCGGTGGCCATGTTACGCCCGGTCGTACCGTAACACCCCCAAACGGCCAGCGACAACGTTACCGCCGCCAAACCGGCCCGTACGCCATCGAGCAGCATCATTCGGGGTTGATTTTTTGTCACGGTCAGACACCCAGCAACAGATTGGCTATCAGCATAACGACTGGCCCGATCACACGCCAGAACAGGCCGGTCACGATTATCAGCAGCAAAATGAACGGCGCAACCCGACCGAAACGATTGAAAGATTCCTGATAGCGCACCGGCAGCAAATTCTCCAGAATATGGGAACCATCAAGAGGAAACAGCGGAACCAGATTGAACAGGGCCAAAGTAACATTGATATACACCCCTGCAAGCAGGACCTCCCGCAGCCAGCCGGAACTTTCGCCCCCACCGAGCTGGAAGAGCAACCCGGCTACCATAGCCATCCCCAGATTGGAAAGCGGTCCGGCCGCCGAAACCCAGATATCGGCAACACGCGGATTGCGAAGGTTCATCGGATTAACCGGCACCGGCTTGGCCCAACCGAAAGTGAACTGCGAGAAAACCATCACAATCGTACCAATCAGATCCAGATGAGCCAGCGGGTTCAGCGTAAGACGTCCCTGATCCTTCGCGGTCGGGTCACCGAATTTGAAAGCCGTCCAGGCATGAAAATACTCATGCACCGTCAGGGAAAACAGAATAACCGGTCCCCAGATCAACGCCCTTTGTATGAAATGCTCTCCAAACATGTTACCTGCGCGGCTATAAGGCCGCTCCCATTCAGATATTATACTCCCGGATCCGCATCATAACAACCGGCTACCGCGGTTTCGATACCGCTTCCGAATCTCCAGCGTAAAAACGCCATTCCAGCTCCGCCCCCTTCCTGATACCTATCCGGGTGGTGGTGACAATATCCGAAACGATATCTCCCCGATCCTCCAGATACAGCTCTCTGCCGGTCAGATCCAGACCGGACTGCTCAACCGTCAATCCGAACGAGCGACAGAATTTCCCGGGACCGCTCAGGATAGTCCCGGATGCGGAACGCGGTGAATTCTCCCGCATCAACGCCGTTCCCTCCACCGCTTCGGCGGCCCGAAGCAGAACAGCCGCCGGGAATCCCTCCCGCTCCGTTACCACATTGAAGCAATGATACATACCGTACACAAAATAGATGTAGCTGACTCCCGGTTTCCCGAACATAACACCGTTGCGCCGGGTCAAACCTCGGGCGGCATGACAGGCTGGATCGTCCTGCCCGATATACGCCTCGACTTCCACGATGCGGGCGGACATCGTGCCGCCGGGTGAACGGTAAACGATATACTTGCCCAGAAGGTCCGGGGCTACTTCCATAGTCGGCCGATTGTAAAACCGGCGGGGCAGTTTCTTTCTCACGTTAGTCATGGCCGCGGGACAGAGTTAATCTTCATCGTGACCAACCGCCGTAATCGCGGCCAGAGGAGCGGCGGCATCGAAATCGTAACCCACGTCTTCCGGCCGGTGAGCATCCGAACCCAGATAGTAAACACTCACCCCGGCTCGGCGGGCCGCGTTTACGAGTTTAACACGAGGATAATAGTCTTTCAATCCCCGGCGCATCCCGGCCGTGTTGACTTCCAGAAAAGTACCGCTTTCTTTCAAAGCGGTGAACAACCCGGCACTCCGGGCCAGCAACAGTTCATCCAGCCGGGGACCGTAGAAAGCCGCCCCGTATTTTCGGATATAATCAAGATGCGCAATCGTATCGAAAAGACCGCTTCGGGCCGCATCGGTCAGTTCTTTGACATACCTGTCGACCGCCTCTTCCACTGTAAATCGGGAGAGACACTTCTCGTAACAACAACTACAGCAAAAACAGATACTGTCCAATTCATGCAGCCCGCACAGCATGTAGTCGAAATCGTACCGGTCTCTCAACTCGGCAACTTTGTCCTCACAATGCGGATACCAGCCGAACTCCAGCCCCAGCCTGACGGTCAGCCCCATCGGTCGGAATTTCCGTGCGGCCCGCTGTATATCATCGACATAAGCAGCCAGGTTCTCGGGTACGGCCGGTTTCTTTTCTCCTTTGACCAGAATGTAGTTGGCCGATCCATGCGAAGCCGGACTGCTGTCATAGTGAGTGGTAAAACATAACTCGACCAGCCCCCTCCTGATTGCCGCCTGACAATACTCGTCGATGCTCCCTTCCGCGTCGATTGAATAATCGCAGTGGCAGTGATAATCGGCCAATCCGCCGAGATACAGCGGTTCGATGCTCTCAAAATCAGGCAAACGTTCCTCCCACCAGAAAGGGATTACCCGTCCGCTCGGCGCCGACTGTCGTCCGCGGACCGTGTCCCGGAAAACAAATCACCTCGTCGGGCAATGTCAGGATTTTTTCCCGGATAGACTGAATCAGCCGTTCGTGGGAACCGCCGGGAAGATCGGTACGGCCGATTGATCCGGCAAAAAGCGTGTCGCCGCAAAACAGCAGGCCGTTGGTCTCATCCAGATAACACACCCCGGCTGGAGAATGACCGGGCGTGGCCAAAACACGAAGAGACAGCTTCCCGATCCCCAGTAAATCTTCATCCTTCACCGTCTGGTCAGGGGCAGGAGTGGTTATCGGATGATCGAAGAAAACCGAAAGATTGGTGTTGGGGTCGCCCAACAATTCTTCTTCCCCGGCACCAATATACAGCGGAATGTTAAAGCGTTGCTTTATATCGGACACGCCTGCAATATGGTCGGCGTGACCGTGAGTAAGCAAAACAGCAAGCGGAGAAACTCCGAGTTCCTTCAGCGCTTCCATGATCCGGTCAGCTTCCGCACCGGGATCAATGACCACCCCTTCAAGTGTTGTCTCGTCCCAGTAGATGTAGCAGTTGACCGCGAAGGAACCAACTACCAGCGTATTGATCTTTTTTGACATAGTTCCAAAAATACGAAGTCTGTCCGGGCTGTCAACTACTGTAGTGCTCTCCCCGACCGGCTGGCAGTTGATAGCATTTGACCAATTCCACATTATGGCCTATATTCCCCGCCTAACGTAATGCAGGAGGCCCGGAAACCGTGATTGCGGAATTGAAAAGCCTGATTCCTGAGCTTAAAAGCAAACTGGATAAGCTAGCGAGGTATCTTTGACCTCGACAGCCGACAGCGCGAAGTAGACAAGTTGGAAGTCAAAACAACCGAGCCCGATTTCTGGGATGACGCACAAGCCGCCCAGACGGTACTCAAAGAAATCTCCCGACAGAAAAAATGGATCGACACCCACACCAGACTGCTGGGTGAATTGACCGACTCCGCGGAGTTGCTGGAGATGGTCGAAGACAATTCGGCCGAAGCCAAAGAGATAGAAACGTCTCTGCGCCAAATCGCAACCGAATTGGATAATCTGGAGACGACGGCTCTGCTCTCGGGACCGGACGACCATCGTGACGCTATCCTGACGATCCATCCGGGCGCAGGCGGCACCGAATCCCAGGACTGGGCCGACATGCTTTTCCGCATGTACAACCGCTGGGCCGAACGCCGACAGTTCACGGTTGACCTGATGGACTATCAACCGGGCGACGAGGCGGGCCTGAAATCGGCCACTCTCGAAATCAAGGGCGAGTACGCCTACGGTTTCCTTCGAGCCGAATCCGGTGTCCATCGACTGGTCCGCATTTCCCCTTTCGATGCCAATGCCCGACGTCATACCTCGTTCGCGTCCGTTTACGTCTTCCCGGTAGTAGAGGACAACGTCGAGATCGAAATCAAGGACGAGGAAGTACGAATAGATACCTACCGAGCCTCGGGAGCCGGAGGTCAGCATGTCAACAAAACCTCCTCCGCCGTTCGCCTGACCCACATACCTACCGGAATAGTGGTCACCTGTCAGTCGGAGCGCAGTCAGCACAAGAATAAAGACGCGGCGTTTACGGTTCTGAAAGCCCGCCTTTACCAACTGCACCGCGAGCAGGAAGCCAAAAAACGCGAGAAACTGGAAAAAACGAAAAAGAAGATCGAATGGGGTTCGCAAATTCGGTCTTATGTCTTTCATCCTTACAACATGGTTAAAGATCACCGCACCTCTCAGGAGACCTCGAATGTTCAGGCCGTAATGGACGGCGATATAGATCAGTTCATCGAGGCCTTTCTGGCCGACCCGGAACTGAAAGAACAATTAATATAACCGCAACTATTGTCGCCCCACCTGGCGACAGGAGATTGATATGGACCTGATAGAAAGAATAAAAGAAACAGCCCGAGCGAAAAAACGGCGAGTCGTGCTTCCCGAAGGCACCGAACCGCGCATGATCGATGCCGCAAAAAAAGTCATCGCCGAGAAACTCGCCGATGTTACCATAGTGGGCGACGATAACGCCATTGCGAAACTGGCCAAGGAACGCGGTCTTGATTTGAATCCGATTGAGATAATCAACCCCATCAATTCACCGGATTATGAAAGCTACGTGGCCGATTTCATGGAGAAGCGAAAAACCAAGGGGATAACCGAAGAGCAGGCCAGAGAAGCAATCGCCGGACCACTCTATTTCGCCGCTATGCTCGTACGCCATGACAAAGCCGATGCCGCCGTGGCCGGTGCCCTGAACACTACCGGTGACGTCCTTCGCGCTGCCCTGCAGGTAATCGGTCTGAAAGAAGGTATCCAAACCGTTTCCAGCTCCTTCATCATGACCATCCCGGAATTCCGGGGCGAGAAAAATAAAATATTCATGTTCGGCGACTGTGCCGTTATTCCCGATCCCACCCCGGAACAACTGGCGTCTATCGCCGTCTCCACCGCCGAGACCCTCCGGTTCCTGCTGAACGAAGAGCCCCGGGTTGCGCTGCTGTCGTTTTCGACCAAGGGGTCGGCCAAACACGATGATGTCGACAAAGTCGTGGCGGCTCTGGAAATCGTAAAGAATAACTACCCCGATCTTAAAATCGACGGTGAAATGCAATTGGATGCGGCTATCATCCCGGAGATTGCATCTAAAAAGGCCCCGGGGTCATCGATCGCCGGTAAGGCTAACGTGCTCATATTTCCGGATCTTAACGCCGGTAATATCGGTTATAAACTTACCCAGCGACTGGGTGGGGCCACCGCTACCGGCCCGGTCATCCAGGGTCTGGCCAAACCGTATAATGACCTCTCGCGGGGCTGCTCGGTCGACGACATCGTAAATGTTACGGCCCTTGCCACCCAGCTTCGAGGCTGAAAACCGAACCCTGACGAGAATTCATCTTCTCGTCGGGGCGGAAACGAGATGATACGAAAGAACGTTTGCTGACATGCCTACTTACCAATATTGCTGTAATGACTGCGGCCACCAGTTCGAGGAGTTCCAGTCTATCACCGACGATCCTCTTACTGTCTGCCCGGTCTGCGGCGGGAAAGTCCGTCGGCTTATCTCAGGGGGCGCGGGTTTCCTGCTGAAAGGACACGGTTTTTACCAAACAGATTATCCCAGCAAGGATTACCGGGAAAAAGCTCGAAAAGATCGCGACTACAACAGTTCCTCGACATCGAGCAAGTCGGATTCCGGTAAATCCGGAACCTCGGGATCAAAAACCGGTTGAGGCATGCAACCGGTACTGACACAGCAACTCCGGGAGCGTTTGCAGACTCCCGCATCGCTGCTCACTGACCTGGCGGGACACGAGCAATACCTGTCCGACTCTACGGATTATTCTGCTGTTCCGACAGCCATACTCCTGGCCGAATCGGTCGAGGATATACGACAAACCATCCTGTTCTGCGGTCAACACGATCTGGCCATAACACCACGCGGAGCCGGAACGGGTCTGTCCGGCGGCTGTGTGGCTTCGCCCGGGGCGATTGTAATTTCAACCGAGCGTCTGCGTAATCTGGAAATTCTCCCCGCCAAACGAATGGCCATCTGCGGACCTGGCGTCATCACCAATGATCTGATAAAAGCCGCCGCCGAATATAATCTTACTTATCCCCCGGACCCGGCCAGCTATGAAGAATCGACTCTGGGAGGAAACATCGCCGAAAATGCGGGCGGCCTGCGCTGCAAACGTTTCGGTGTTACCAAAGACTACGTTATAGGCCTCGAGGCCCTTCTGGCCGATGGCTCTCTTTTACAAACCGGTTACTTCAACGATTACCGCGGTTTCTCACTGGGAGATTTACTGATCGGATCGGAAGGCACGCTGGGCGTCGTCACCCGCATGGCCGTACGATTGATCGACCTGCCCGGCAAAGGCCACACCATTCTGGTCGCTTTTGACGATCCCGAAAACGCCGCCCGTACGGTTTCGGACATAACCACCGCGGGAATTATCCCGACAGTGCTGGAATATCTCGACGGTGACGCCGCCGCCTGTTCCAATCAATACGAAAAAACCGACGGCCTTGATCACGTCGCCGCCATACTTTTGGTGGAAACGTCCGATATCGCCCCTGACGCCCAGACAGATCTGATCACACGGTTCTGCCGAACTAACCATTGCTCTTACCTGCGCACGGAAACCGATCCGAATAAAGCCGAAACCCTGTGGCGAATACGTCGGAATCTGTCCAAAGCGGTCGAGGCCATCGCACCGTTTCGAATCAGCGAAGATGTCGCGGTTCCGAATGCGAAGTTTCCTCAATTGGTCGCATTTGTGTCCGGAATGAACCGTGAAGCTCCGTTGCGAATAAACGCCTACGGCCACGCCGGCGACGGTAACCTCCATGTCAATTTCCTGGTTACTTCCGGATCGGCCGATGACCGAGCGGCGGCCGAAGAATGGATCGAGAAACTATTGAAACAGGCACTGGCTCTCGGAGGAACACTCGCCGGCGAACACGGTATCGGTCTGGCCAAACGACGTTATCTCGGCCTGGAATTTGACCGACCGACCCTGGCCAGCATGCTTCGAATCAAAGAGATTTTCGACCCTCGTTGTCTCCTCAATCCCGACAAGCTCTTTCCTCCCCGGTCATAGCTCAACGGGCCGCGGCGAAGGTCGCTTTTTCCATATACCGATAAATTTTCAGTAAGAGATCGGTTTCCCGTTAACTTTCGGACTCCCGAAGAACAGGCAGAGTAATTACGAATCTCGCCCCCGAATCCCGACCGCCTTCCAGACGTACATCACCGCCGTGCTCGGACACTATGCGCTGCACGGCCGCCAGTCCCAAACCGGTACCGGCTTCCTTCGACGTATAGTAAGGGGCGAACACTTTATCCTGTAATTCCGGAGCGATTCCGGGGCCGTTGTCGCTCACCGTCACCATAACCTGCCCGATCGCGGCGGTAGCTTTGATCGAGAATGTCCCGGGATTTCCGGCCAGAGCTTCTTTCGAATTATTGAACAAGTTAAGAAACACCTCTTTTAACCCATCAGGATCGGCTTCTACCTTCAAGCCGGGTTCGCTTTCGACTGTCACGGCAATGCCCAGACGGTCCCCTTCCACTTTGAGAAGTTTCTCCATCTCTTCAAAGAATTCCGGCAGCACCACGGTTTGGCGTTTTTTCTTTTCCTCTCGTGCCAAGGCCAGAAAACGGGTAATGATTTCGTTGAGTCGCGATGTTTCGGCACGTATCTGCGAAGTGAAAGCCAGATACTGTTCGGCATTCTCGGTCGGCGAAAACTCCGAAGCCAGACGCTGGGCGGCGATGGAAATCGTATTCAACGGATTGCGTATTTCATGAGCCACCCCGGCTGCGAGATTGCCCATTTCCGAAAGGCGTTCCTTGCGAACGGCCTGACGTTCATATTGCTTTAGTCGCGTAATATCATACACGACCATCACCACGGAGGTCGCTTCCCGACGTTCGTCGAAGAGCTTGGATCGGGCCATCAACACCGTGCGCCGCTCGCCGTTCACTTCAATGACGGCCTCGGTCTCGTCGGCCGGAACATCCCCGTCAACGAAACTGTCGAGAAGATCGGCATAGCGACTCAACACTTCCCGAAAAGGTCGACCTTCGGCCCCTCTCACGGCGAACACCTGCTCGAAAGCGGGATTGGTAAGCCTGATAACACCCGAACCGTCGATCACACCGACGCCGGTCCGCATCTGTTCGAGAATTCGGTTCGTAACGGACTTAATATCCGTATATCGCTGTCCCAATTCCTGTCGTTTGCGCCGACTGTTGATGTAGAGAAAAGCGACAAAAAGTACCAGCAGCAGCGTCCCGGACAAAATCACCACCTGCTTGTCAAAACCGCGGCTGACCGAGTAATAACCGTCCAGCGATTGCCCCACGCGAAAGAGACCGAAAGGATAGCGACTCGTGGAGAACGGCCGCACCAACTCCAGCACGTCTTTCCCCTGGAAATTGAATACCCGGCTCATGATCGTGTCGCTGTCGAGAGCTTCACTGAGAAAAGGATCCGACTCAATAGAAAGAAGATCACCCGGCTTTCGGGACGAGACGATTATCCCCTCGGTGGACTGATAAATGATATACTCTACCCCGCTCTCCTGGGCCATACTCTGCGCCAGATAGCCGATACCGGTCTGCCGAAGCGCCTCGGTGTAATACAACGCATCCATAACGAGCACGACCACGGCGTCAAGCTGACCGGTTAGCTCAAGAAAGTAATGACGCTCTTCGCCCGTCGTTTCCCCCGGCTCAAGCAACAGGACATAGTTATTTTCCGGCTCACCGAAAAGCCCCTCAATCTCGTCCTCGACGAATTCCGGCAGAGCCTCACGCGGACCGCGAGCCACCACGCCGGTCACCAGGCCGGCATCTCGACTGTAAATGTAAACACCGAGCAGATCATGAGTCAGGGCGAATGACACCAAATCCTGATCACTCAGCTTGTCGAGGTTGGCATCTACCAAAGTGGCTACCAAATCGCCATAGCGAGCCCGAACAAGATTGTCATAGAAAGTTGCCGCCGTAATGGCATTCTGAGAAGCCAGGGCCAGAGCTTCGGTAAAAGCTTTGCCCTGTGCCTCCAATAATTCCATGCTGTCCGAGCGGCTCTTGTCGATGGAAATCCAGGTAATCAGGAAAACAGCGACTACCAAAGCTACCGCCAGAATAGCCAGAACCCTTGGATTGATCCCGGCCGTATGCACCTGAGACGTTCTCTGCATCATGTTAAGCTATGCGATGGAATCCCCGAAGGGCAACAAAAATCACGATGTCTGAACAGGAGCCCGGGTCGGCTCGGAAGACGGTTCTTCGACCACCGCCTTCAGGCGTTCCAGCGGAAACAGCAGTGAAAACACGGCTCCGCCCTCATTGCGATAGTCGATCTTTCCACTGTGATTATTCATGATTCGGCTGCACGTAATAAGACCGATACCGTGCCCCTTGCGCTTGGTCGTGAAGCGCTCATTAAAGAGCAGTTCTTCCTTTTCGGCCGGCACCCCGGGACCGTTGTCGGCCACTTCAATCTGAGCGCACGGTTTACCGTCGAGGGTCCCGACGGACGTACTTACGCGGATAATCTTATCCCCTTCCTGTTCACTGAGCACCTCGGAAGCGTTATAGACAAGATTAACCAGCAACTGCTGCACCTGACCGGAGTCAAGTTCTACCACCGCGAGGTCGGTACACAGTGTGGCAATAATCCGGATATTGTCGAATCGGTTCTGAGGCTTCAGGAAAGCGATAATATTCTCGACCAACTGATTGATAGACACCGGTTCGAAATGCACATTATCCTGAGGCGTATCCATCAGGCCGTTGGCAAATTGGGCAATGCGGTCAACCGTACTTTTCATCAAGTCGAGTTTCGCTTCAATTTTATCGGTGTTGCCTTTCTTGAAAAGCAACGGCAGCAATTCCAGATTACCCATGAGTACGGCCAGATAGTTATTTATCTCATGGGCTATATCGCCGGCCATCTCACCCCGGGTATAGTAACGATCCAGACTGACCATCATTTCCTGGAAGCTTTTACTCTCGGAGATGTCGCGTATGATATACAGCCATGCTCTGAAATCGTTCGTGCCTGTCGCTACCGGGGTCGAGACCATGTATGCCGGGAAGTGTTCTCCGTCCTTGCGTCGACATATCACTTCCACCCCGACCTTTTGTTCCTGATCTTTCCGTATATTCGGCTGATCGGATTTCTGTCCCAGAAGAACATCCATTGTCCGGCCTACAACTTCTTCGCTGGTGTACGCAAACACGTCCGTGGCCGCCTGATTGAAGATCATTATCTGTCCGGAGACATTAACCACCACAATACTGAAAGGAGAACAGTCGATCAAAGTGGCCAGAAAAACCTGAGATTCCAGAATACTGATATTCGATTTCTTAAGCTTAACGTTATACTCTTTGAGTTGCTTTTGATTGTCCCAGAGCTTCTGCGTCATCCGATTAAAGGAGTTCACCAGCCGGTTGAGAGAAGAATCCGACTCCGGCTCTATCATATAATACAACTCACCCTCGGCCGTTTTCTCCAACCCGCGGATCAGACGGTCGAGAGGCTGTTTTACCCGCTTCGAAATCAGATGCAGGATCAACAGTGAGATGAGAGTGGCCGCCAGGAACAGGATCATGACGGTATACTGCAAAGCCGAGCGCGGCGAAACCACCAAACCATGGTCAACCACCGTTACCAGCACGGCGGGCGTCGCGGTCGGACCGGCCAGACGATTGTAACACACCGCATGCTTGGAACCAAAAACACACTCGACCAGGAAACCGGGTTCCTGTGAAGCGGTTGCCTGCAACATATCGTAATCGCAATAAGTGAGAAAGACCTGCCCCAGAGCCTCCTCGACATCTTTCTCTTCTCCGGCCACGTATGCGTACCATGTCCGGAATTCGGAGCTGTCGTCTCTTACCACGAGAGCGGCATAGTCAAGACTCGGCTCTACGGCCAGCAGGCGGGATACTCTAACCTTCCACTTTTCCGAGGATTCCGAAGATATAGAGTTTTCATATGACTTTGGCAGTTCCCGGGAAACCAGACTCCCGATTTTCACCAGACGGTCCTTCAGTCCGGCCGCATCCTCGGCGACTTTGTGCTCACCGCTGGGATCGCGGGGATAGAACAGTACCAGAGCCAGGGCGGCAAAAATAAAAACAACCTGAATAATCATCAAGTTGGAAAGCCGGATAAACATGCCCGGGACCTTAGATCTCACCCTGTTTCTCCAATTAAGCCATGTTAAGCCATATCACGAATAGTATCGGAAGGCTCGGCTCAGAATTGACCGGAGAAAAAAGACAAAAAAATAGGGAGTGGTGGAGGGGGGATGCCCGACTCTAACGTCAGGTGGCTGGAAGTCCAGCGCACACCACTCCCTAATTTTTATTAAACCGGGAGTAACTTACAATTTTCGTCTTACAGAAACAGCAATCCGTATGCCGTTTTGAAGTACCATGTAGTAGATCACAACACACTTCAAATATACGCCATAACAGCTTGACCGGCAACACAAAACCGCCGAAGTCTCAAACTAACATGAAACCCTCCGACGGCTTTCGAAAAGCCCCTCAAGTAGCTTATGCGCACGCATATGCATACCCCAAAAACCGCGGTCGCAAAAACTGCCCCGCACCAAGACACAAGACTCAAGCAGTATCTTGCCTTCGTCCGGTTCGTGACTGCTCTTAAAGATTATAAAGCCGGCGTCAGATCGACGCCGGCTCGAATTTAAGACAAAACCAAAGCCCCGCTTTTTAGAAGCGGTGGATTATTACCATAACCTCAGGGAAACCGCCGCCCGGACCGTAAGTCCAGTTTTTCATATCCCGATAGTCAAACGACTCCGTGTCATTGGCCGACCAACTGTCGGGGAACGAACGAATGAAGGCCAACAAGGGGAAATTAGTGCTATCGGTCAGACGGTTGGCCGGCTCCATACTGATAAACACCGAACCGTAGTTACTGCCACCACCGTAGGGCAGCAGATTCAGTGCCTCGGTAATGACCCCGCCGCTGGCCGCGCTGAGCGCTGCCCCGTCGAGGAAATCTTCACCCGCGATATCCGGGCGCATATAAACCGTATCAATCGGAGAACCGAAGTCATCGTAAATGATAGAGTCTATGATATTCAGTTGAAGCGTATACGGATTACCGTCGTCAGGCTGGTTGATATTGATGAATGTCCCGGTGCTGATAAGACCACCGGTGTCACCAGGAATGATATTGTTATACAAATCCTTATACGCCCAGCCCGGAGGCGTCATTTGACCAAAGGCTTCCTTCGGTATGTAGTTGGATGTCACCCAACCCTGATACACCCAGCCCCAATCACTGTAATCCGGCAGAGCGAAACTGTCCTGCTCAAAAATGTCAAGGCTGACCTGAGTCGATTCAACTATGTAGGTCCAGTCGAACACTTTTCTGCGGAATGGCGGCGTGGAGTCGGCCACGGAATCAATGTACAGTGCCGTACGGATATGCGGATAAATGCTGTCCAACTCAAGCGGGAAAGTATCACGGCCGAAATCGTAGGCTACCGTCTCGACCTCCCAATACACGGAATCGGGATTCGGGGAATAAAGCTCGGACAGGTTTGTCGTCTCGCCGTCGTCATTGATAATCGGCTCAATTGTTTCCCACTCGAACTCCAGTGACGAACTGTCAATTCCGAAGGTATCGTTAATATATACGACATTGTACTTATACCACGAAAACCAGACTCCATAACCGTCGTGGGCTTGTCTGTCCCCGTCGGTCAGACCTTCCATAGCGTAACGACAATGTCCCCCCCACAGCGAGGTGTAAAGGGGGAAATTCATCGTCATGGTATCCGTGTTCCCGGCCACCGACGCAACAAGCATGATAGGTCCCAGCCGGCTCACATCGGCGTCCACTTCGGGCTCGACCGAAACGACGAGGTTGGCGTATTTGAACAGATCGTCATCCAGAGCGAACTTATTGCTGTCGGCGCGAACCGCCCCGTTTTCGTCCAGAAACGCTTTGAGTGTGTCGTTGTTGACGTAAGAGAACCTGCCCAGAGATACCAGTTTACTAGCCGGAATAGCCGTATCGGTGACCGGTTCTCGGGTGGCCCAGAGTTCATAAACCATGCCGGAAGGAGCAGATGGCAGAAGCTCAGGCGTAAGCCACATGTCGGTCACAGAGATCGATGCGGCAATATCATCGGCCTGAGAGCAACCCCACACTACAGCCAACAGGCATAGCGCCAAAGCAAAAAACAACAAACGACTATCCGGTTTAGACATGAACCTCTTCCTCCTCGGAAACAACCTTTTCTCAACCTTCCAATACAGCTAAGGCCCAAGTATACTGACAAGGCCAAGCCTCTGTCAAGCCTGATTTTACGCTACAGGCAAGCTCACAAGGGCCCGTTTTTCAGACGAATACACCGGGCAGAGAATTTAAAGAATTCCGACCAGCAGACGATATTAACAAAAGAATAAGCTGAAATCCATTTAGGAAAAGTGTCACGTGAAAGAAACTCCTCAGATGAGCAGGAATTCGAATCCCGAGCAGGATGTCAATCCGACTAAAGAGCGACGCCTGAACTCTCAGGACAGTGAAAACGATGATCTGGAGTTCGTTGTTACCGAAGCCCATGACCAAAACACGCAACTGGTTGGGGCATACGACAGTAACAACAACACCGAAGACGATCTCGGAATTGAGACAAACGCCGACCTGATGGAGCAGGAAGCACATGAAGGGCGCTCTGATTTCGAGCCCTCGGGAATATCCGAGAAGCTCGAGACAGATGATTTATCCGGATCAGGCCTGACGCCCTCGGCCGATTCCTCGCACCATCGGGATCAGGACGCCCTGCAGACCGGCGCGGATATTCTCTCTTCGCCGGAGCCGCCGGATCGTATAGAAAAACTGTCCGATGATCGCGTTCGTGAAATATCCAAACGAATGAACGGTGGAAAAGAACCTTCGCAGTACCTTACTGAAGAAGAAAAAGTCAAGCTGCTGAAAAACCTCAATAACGCCGACAACGCCGACAACGCCGACGAAGAGTCGACCGAAGGTTCCTCGGCCCCCAAGGGATTCGACAACTCCCCTATCGTTCCGCCCAAAAAAAACCAACAGCCGCCCGATCCACAGGCCGCAAGCGAAATTTCGAATTGGGACACCCAGAAAGTGCGTCCCAAGATGGCCCCACGGACTCGCGGAGTTGCCTATTTTGCCAAAAAATTCATTCAGATAACCGGCGAACAGGAACTGCACGACCAGGATGAAATCATCGTAAACGGACGCGAATACGTCCTTCGCCCCAAAAAGCTGAGCAATAAGGTCATTTTCGGAATTCTCACGCCGGTGCTCGTATTTGTCGCCTTCATTCTGGCCGCCTGGCTGTCTTCCGGCAGTGGAACCGGTGAAGGCCGTATTGTGGGCTTTGCGCTCGACGCCAACGACCAACCGTTCATAACCGGGGCCGAAATCAGATTCCCCCAGATCGGCCGGACTTACCAGACCAATGCACAGGGCTTCTTCAAATCGGACGCCATAGAACCCGGCTCGCAGAAAATCGAGTATGTCGTTGCCGGTATGACAATAGGAACAGATTACGCAACCGTTGTCGATGGCAAAATCACGACCATTTCGCTAAGGCCGTCCGAGACCGAAAGCGCCGAGGTCGAGTTCGAAGAAGAAGCGCCGCCGACCCGAATCAGTCAGGCTCCCCCATCTGAACCCCGGGCCTCCGAGCCGGTCAAATCAACCAAAGCCAAGTCCGAACCAGCTAAAAAGAAAAGCAGCTCATCCGACAGTAAGACCGCCAGTAAATTGGCCAAGCTTCGTCTGGTTGCTGACGTAAAAGATGCCAAGTTGATAATTGACGGCTCGGTCATGGGTGCCGGTAACCTTACTTATACCAAACTCTCCCCCGGAACCCACACCTACGAAGTATCCAAAGAGGGATATCAGACCGCCGAGGGAAAGGTCAAGCTGACCGCGGGCCAAACCGAGGAACTGACGATCTCGCTGAAACCCGTCGAAATTCAGACCAATCCTGAAAAAGATCTATATACCTCAGGCACAGAAAAATATGGGCAGGCTGACTACACGTCAGCAATCAATGATTTCAACCAGGCTCTCACCCTTGATCCCACATACGCCGAAGCATATCTGAAACGGGCCGATGCCTATTCCGCCATAAAAGAAAAAGACAAAGCCTGTACCGACTATCTGAAAGCCGGCGAGTTGTTCTCTACTCGCAAGAACACAAACCCGGGAATCACTGCCTATACCAGAGCCATTGATCTCGAACCCCGATTGCTGGAGGCCTATCTCGGCCGTGGTTATCTATACCTGAGCCGAAACGAAGAGATCGCGGCAATAGCCGATTTTGACATGGCCATCAGGCTGGACAAACGAAACCTGCAGGCCTATCTGGGGCTCGGTCAGGCCCGTTACCTTCAGGGGTATTACAAAAAGGCCATCAAGCATTTCAAAGACGCCAGATCGCTCGACCCGGAGAATCCGAATGTCTACCAGTATCTGATGCTTAGCTACATGGAGCAGGGCGACACCAAAGAGGTAAATAACTACTACGAAAAGTTTCTCAAATACGCTTCGCAAGAACAGGCTCGGCGCATGAAAACCGATCCCCAGTTCAGCGCCGTAATGGAGATAGTTGAAGATTAGAAAGGACGTGTCCCCGTGGAGCGCAAGCTAAACTGCTGGGAATACAAAAACTGCGGACGCGAAAAGGGTGGCCTGATGGTCCCCGTGCTGGGTGAATGCCCGGTGGCCTCGGCCATGAAAAAAGATGGTGTTAATGGAGGACGGGCGGGCGGACGAGCCTGCTGGACGACTAAGAACTGTGCCAATCGGCTCAGTCGGGCCGGTCTGGCCAATACAACGGCCTGCCACAACTGCGAGTTCTACCGGCGTGTGATCCACGAAGAAGAGAGCCCGCTGTTCAAATTTGCCTCGACTATCGGCTGAATCCCGAAATCGTTGCCGGGTCTGCGAATAACGTTTTATCCGCCCTGCTTCTCGCCGGGCGGATTATTTATTGCTCAACCTCTCCTTTCTCTTTATTGTCGGATATAACAATGCTAACTCACCGCCTTCAAGGAGGATGCAATGAAGTCGTGTCTGCTTAAGTGTGCGACCCTGGTTCTTATATTTCTGTTAACAGGGGCCGGTGTGACCATCGCCCAGTCCCCGGAACCGGAGGTTACCCTGCTGAATCGGGAAACCTACATCCCCGATATCGCCACCTTTATGCAGATCGGCGCGTCCAGACCCGCTGGTTATACCTGGGACGGAGAGACCGTGTTTTTCATTTCGAGTCAGTCCGGCTCATTGCAGGTCTACCGACTCACACCGGAAGGCTGGCCGTATCAACTGACCACTTTCGAAGATGGCCTCGACTTCTTCACCCTGTCGTGGGGAGGTGAGTTAGCCATAATCGGAGCTTCAATCGGCGGATCGGAGCAGTCGCAGCTATTTCTTATGGATACACGAACCGGTCAGCTCTGCCAGTTGACCGACAAGGATGCAAGGTTCCGGTCGGTTCTGTGGGCCAAGGATGACCGCTCGATCATATATAACTCGACGGAAGAAAATGGCCGTGATTTCCATATATACCGAATGGATATCACCACCGGCGAAGCGGTCAGGATATTCGGCGATTCCCTCGAATTGAACGGCTCCATGTATCCGATAGATATCTCCCAGGACGGCAGCCGACTTATCGTGGCTCGCTGGAACTCGAACGTCGACGTCGAGCTGTTTCTCCTCGACCTCAACTCTCTTGAGTGGCAACGCCTCACGGAAGACGACAAAGATGTCGTCTACGATTACCCTACCCTGATGCCGGATAACAAAACCATCCTCATGCTCTGCAACAACAACGAGGATGGTATCACTCGCCTGGCCAAAATGAAGGTTGGGTCACCGGAAATCGAGTTCTTCAGAGATAACTGGGTTGATCCCCGCTGGGAAATCGAAAGTCTCAGCATCTCTCGCGATTACAAATATATGAGCGTTCTGATTAATCAGGATGGCTACATGAAGCTTAAGCTGCGAGAGGTGGAATCCAAAAAAGAACTCCCTTCTCCCCCGCTCGACGGTCAGCTTGGAGGAGCTTCGTTCGATAAGAACGGGGCCTGCCTGATCTCTTTCAACGGCCCGACCCGGGCGCCCGACGCGTGGCGCTGGAACCCGCAAACCGAAGAGCTTCAGCAATTGACCTTCTCATCGTATGCCGGAATCGACCGCGAGATGTTCTCCGACCCGGAACTCGTTCATTTCAAGAGTTTCGACAGTCTGGAGATCCCGGCTTTCCTGTATCTGCCACCGAACTATGAAGCGGGCACCCCTATTCCGTTCATAGTCCATGCGCACGGTGGACCGTCCAGCCAGTTTACCCCTTCGTTCCGGCGGAACGTGCAGTATCTTATTCTGAACGGGTATGGCGTTCTGGCTCCCAACCCGCGCGGTTCTTCCGGCTACGGCCTGGAGTATTCAAGCCTTGACGATTACAAACTGCGCAAGAACTCCCTCAAAGATTACAAGGCCGCGGTAGACTGGCTGATCGCCAACAACTATTCGCAGGATGGCATGGTGGGCATCCGCGGTGCCTCCTACGGCGGCTACGTTGTCCTGGGCATGATAACGGAATACCCGGACCTCTTCTCGGCCGCTGTTGACGTTGTCGGAATTGCCAATTACGAGACTTTCCTGAAGAATACCAAAGCCTATCGCCGGGCCAACCGCGAGGCTGAATACGGCCCGCTGTCCGATCCTGAATTTCTGGCCGAAATCTCCCCGATCCATAAAGCCAGCTCAATAAAGACACCGCTGTTGGTCATCCATGGAGAGAACGACCCCCGGGTACCGGTCAGTGAAGCCCGACAGATCATACAGGCTATGAAAGACAACAACATGCCGGTTGACTCGCTGATTTTCCCCGACGAAGGACACGGTGCCACCAAAACCGTCAATGTGATCGCGGAATATCGCAGCCAGGTAGATTTCTTCAATAAACACCTGAAGAAAACGGTCGAGCCTCCGGTTCCGGTTCCGTCGGAATAAACAGAATCGACTTATCGAATTAAAAAGGGTGGTCGGGGAAATTTCCCTGACCACCCTTTAAGCATAAGAATAGAAATTTGTCGCCGTGCGGTTACTCTCCCAAAGAAGTAACCCAGGGATCGAGCGAGAACCTGTCCGCAAGTTCCCGCTTGAGTCCGTCGGCTTCCGCCTTGGTATCAAAATTGCCGATTCGGACCCGGTAATACGTCACACCGCCCTGAACGGTAGTCTGTACAAACGGCTGGTAGCCTCTCGTTTTATACAGATCGACAAGATGACGGGAGAACTCCGCCTCTTCGCAGGCCGCCACCTGCACAGTGTAACCATCGCCCAGAGGAGCCGGCGGCATCCCACTGATATCAGGCGCTTCTTCTTCCGGTATCGCCGAAGCATCAGCTATCGGAGACGACTCCGCGGCTGTCCCGGCCGTAGTTTCTCCGGCCACAACGCCGGTGTCGTTCCCCATCTGACGCATTTCTTGCTCAAGTTTCTCGGCTTCCTTCTGCTTCTCGGAACACCCGGTTACCAAAGCCAAAATCAGGCAGCCGACCAAGACAATTGTCACAAATCTCATAGTCCCTCCGACAATGGGCTTCAATGCCGCATCGGACGCTCTCCCCTCGCTGTGCGAGAGCCTATCAATTTACGGAGGCTATTTAGGGGTTAGCGCCGAGCCTTGTCAACCTAAAAGACTCGGTGAAAACAGGAATTAAGCCCTTGAAATGATGTCATCAATTGTATAAACTGTAAACCAATTTCAGGACGAGGGTATGCAGGTTTACGAGGACGTTCTTCAACTGGTTGGACACACACCGCTGGTGCGCCTCAAAACGGGTCTGCCCCAAAACGGCCCCAAAGCCTACGTCAAACTTGAGTTTTTCAGTCCCACCGGCTCGATCAAGGACCGCATGGTATTGCATATTCTCTCCAAGGCTATGGCAGACGGTCGCTTGGCACCCGGCGGCACGGTTATCGACAATACTTCCGGCAACACCGGTTCCGCTCTCGGCATGGTTTGCGCGGCACTCGGTCTCAAGGCTATCGTCACCACACCGGAAAAAACAAGCAAAGAAAAAGTGGATTTGATCCGCTCATTCGGCGTTGAGGTAATTATCACCCCCACCGAGGCCAGCCATGACGATCCTGAAGGCTGCTATCTGCTGGCCCGGCAAATAGCCAAAGAAAACGGCTATTTCGATATGGATCAGTACAACAGCCACGAAAATGTCGAAGCCCACTACTACAGTACCGGACCGGAGATCTGGGCACAAACCGACGGCCGGATTACCCATTTTGTCTGCGGTATCGGCACCGGGGGTACATTCTCCGGCACGGCCAAGTTCCTTAAAGAGAAGAATCCGGCCATCCGCTGCATTGCGGTGGATCCGGAAGGTTCCATCTTCGCCGATTTCATCCGCGAAAAGAAAGTAGTCCAGGGGCATACGTATGACGTGGAAGGGATCGGCACGGATGTCATCACCAAAGCCCTGTACCCGAATCTGGTCGATGATGTGATCGTGGTCTCAGACAAGGACTCTTTTAATCGAGCCCGGCTGATTGCCCGAACCGAAGGAATCTGCGGCGGCGGTTCTTCGGGCTCAATTGCTCTGGCCATTGAACAGATCGCCGGGGATTGCGGGCCCGATGATTTGATTGTTGGGATTTTCGCCGACGCCGGGATAAGATATCTGAGCAAATGCTACAACGACGACTGGATGAAAGCTCAGGGATACCTGGCCGGCAGGTAAGGAAAAACGTTATGGCAAGTGTGCGACTGACCGTTATCCTGATCATTTTCGGACTTCTTTCACTGTCGACCTCGACCGTACAGGCCGACCTGGTCCCGGTTGAGACTTCCTACGACTTCGGATGCGTGGGCATCGACTTCCAGATTCAGCATAACTATCAATTGGTTAACAAGGGTGATGACACGGTCAAAATAGACCGGGCCAGTGCCAACTGCGACTGCTCGACGATACATTTTCTGGACTCGGTTCTGGCCCCCGGCGATACGGCCTCTATCCTGCTGCGGTTCAATACCGCCAATTACTATGGGCCCACACGCAAGAGCATCAGCGTCCACACTGCCGACTTGCCGGATGAGGACGAGGGCATGAAGCTGTCCTATGTGAGCACCATAGGCCAGTGGGACCACGGGGTAAAACCGGAGCCGATCAGTCTTTTCTTCCTGCGCGGGCAAAGGAGCAAGATATCCGCTCTGCTGAATACTTCGATGGATTACATCAAGGTCGTCCAGGTTGATCCGCATGACGACATAGTGGAGATCAAAACACGTAAGGATAAGGCCGACAAGGGGAAACGAATAGAATTCGAGGTCTCTCCGCGCAAAAACCTGAAACCGGGGACATATTTAAGCAATTTTCGGGTTACGCTTGAAGTGGCCGGGCAGAAACGACCCTTGTTGTTGACTATTCCGGTAAAGGTTGTGACTTATTAGACCGACAATAGCGATAATAGCGTTATTTAACAACAAACACGGGTCTTTATGGCGACAAAGCTCAAAGGCTCTCGGGAAAAAAATCTTGACAAACAGAAACATGTGAATCTATTTTAAGATTTGACATCTGAGCTTTCATCAATAAAAGCAACGAGGGTGACTCTCTGCTGTCCCTGGGTAGTTTCCTAGCCCCCTCTACCCAACCAGAGTAGCGCCCTCTTTTTTACCCCTGAATGTCTCTCGCGGAAAAAGACAAAACGCCGCCCACACAAAGCAGGCGGCGCCTCTTGTTCGATTCTCTGGAATAATCAGGCCTGATCAATGCAGTCGACCGGGCACACAGCCTGGCAATGCGGCCCGTCTTCCTGATCCTCACACTCGTTGCAGGTATCCGGATTGATTACGTAGATATCTCCCTCGCTGATAGATTCGGTCGGGCACTCGGGGAGACACAACCCACAAGCGGTGCACTCATCGGAAATCTTCATCGCCATCGTACAAAACCTCCAAGTTAACACTACCAAAAGCAATCTGAAATCCGTAGCTATCGGCCCATATATACAACTGAGCAGACCGTCGGGCAAGTTATTATTTCTAAAATCGTCCAGCATAAGCCCTTAAAACACAGGACAATACAACGGGCGGAGCGCTGCCGTAAATTCATATTATCAGACACAAAAACGGTCGGCCCCGGGAAAGGGACCGACCGTCAGCTCTAATACTCACTCTCATCGGCCAACGTTTACGGACACGCTGGCAACGGATTGAGACTGATGAACAAATGATCGATCAGAATCGTCAGGTCACTCATATCCACATCCGAAGGTATCGGGGTCGGCTGACCGGACAGATCAACGTCGCCCTCTTCGATACAGCAAAGCGGATTAAGGCTGATGAACAGATGATCGATCAGAATCGTCAAATCACCCATATCGACAATACCGGGCAGGCAATCGAGATTACCCACACTTGCCCCGACACAGCAGTGATAACACGGGTTCGGATCGCAAGTCGTACCGTCGCCGAGATAATAACCGCTGTCGGCCTCGCAGGCCTCCTGGGTGGTAATCACACAGTCGGTCGAGTACCAGTGGCAGCACGCGCCAAGCTCAACACCCGGACCACCGGTAATCACAAAGGCCAAATCCAAGGGCTCCTGCATCTCGGGCGGTTCGTTGATTGCATACCACTCAGGGAAACCATGTCCCCAAACGGCAGCGTCGTTCCAGTGATCGAGCGACGACTTCCAGCCCCACATGGTAACACCGGGATCCGCCAGGTACGGAGTGATGGTCAGCCAGTAAATCGTACCCTCATCCTGATGGAACCATAATTCCTCGGGCAGCAGCACGTCGTAACGGAAATACTGCATGTGGTTATTCGGGAACAAAGAACCTTCCGGCACATTGTACCAGCCTTGCAACGAAGGATCTTCGGGTACAATCGTGATCCAACCGGCAACCGTCTCAATGGGAATCTCCCAAAGCATGTCACCGGGCATACTGTAACCGGTCGGACTCTGCTCGGCCGGGACGTCACTCCATATCCGGAAGACCCAGAACGGAATATCACCCACCAGATCGTCGTACCAAGAACCCCAGAAATGGATATCCTGAACCCAGCCGGTTTCGGAACACATCCAGTCATCGCCCATCATGAACAGATCGGGATCATACCAGCAATAGACATCCCATCCGAACGGATCGGGATACTGCGGGTAGTGCATCTTGTGATCCCAGGGTTCCTGATCGCAGAACGGAACATGGACGTGATATCCGTAACCATCGATCTGATCAGCGTGGTTGTCGGTATAATCCACGACGCCGGTGTGGGGATCACTGGTGCCACTGTTGGTCGTGACCCAGTTGCTCCAGACGGAATTGTACGGATTATCGAACGAGAAGCGGAACGTACCGTAAATCGGATTGGTACAACCCGGGCTCCACCAGGAAACCCACCAGTCGCTTCCGACCTTATGGACCTGATGCGACCAGCCGGTCGGCTCTACCCAATTGGTGTAATGACTGCTGATGCTGTCAAAAACCAGAACGTGAAAATCACAGCGACCGGTTCCATCGCCCGGAGTAACGTCATACCAATAGGTCGGCGGATGACTCGGATTGACACCGTCCTGCGGTTCGCATTCCACCCTATCCCTCATGTCCGGACATTCACACTCAATACAATTGATCACCAGAAGGTACGGACCTTCCGAAATGTCGGCATCACCTTCGGCAATTTTGATATTCAGGGTCGTTCCCGGCAGATAGCAGTTGGTCGCAGTTTCGCAACTGTACTGAGCGTCAGTACCCTCGGCATCCGGGAAAGTGCCCATATAATTGTCGTTGGCATACAACAGCGTGCCGCAGTCGGCAGCGTAAATTTCCAGGGAAGGATCAAGACCGCAACCGTAGGCATACTGACCCGGGGTGGCGTCGGCAAACACTCTCACGTGCAGACAATAACAGGTATCACTCGGAAGCGTGACCGTCCACCAGTCGAAATCCCCGATATCAAGGTAACCGCAATAGGCCGTCTCGCACTCGGCATAATTGGCATTCTGACACTCCGAGTTGGGCTCGATTTCATAGCCGCCGCCGGTTTTGCCCGGAGGAGGATTTTCTTCGCAATCCCACGGCGGTTCTCCTCCGGTGACCTGCATATTCTCGGAAAATTCCGACGTGTTGCGGTTCATATCAGTCGTAGTGGCCGTGACCCAGTCGCCAACAACCACGGGTGATGGGGCCAGCACCAAGGCCCAGCCACCGGCGGCATCCGGAACAGCCGTACCCAAATATATGTCACCCTCGCCGTGCCCGCTCGGATCCGGCGCGGCCCGAAAAACCTCAACCTGGGCCTGAGTCGGATCGGTATCAATATCGATTACACCGGACACGGTCAGGTTTCCGCTCACTACCGTCGCACCGGTCAAAATCGGAAAGTTGACATACTGATTGGGGCCTATATCCGGGTCGCCCCCGTCATTGGGCGTAACACCATCGTTTTGCAAATCGATACCCAGCTCGGTGTTGTCATACATCGAATTCTGAGTAATCAGGTTGGCGTCGGCGTTCCAGTCGTTTGACAGATCCTCCCATATGGATACACCATCGCGCCCGTTGTTCTCGATCACGTTGTTGGGACCGATAACGTTCTCCATCGCAAAGCCCCACTTGGCCGGACCGTATTCACCCACCGCTACGCCGTGGTACAGGTTGGGCAACGGGTTGCGATTGTAATCACCGCCTATGACATTATCGTATATCAGATTGTAGAAAGTGATTATTCCATCCGGTCCATAGCCCTGAATACCGACACCGTCATAATCATTCCCCGAGATGATATTGGAAAATATCTCATTATCGTGCGTTCCTTCGCACAAACAGACGCCTTCATGGTCGTTACCCAGATCAACCAGCCCGTTGATGTCGGTTCCGATATAACACGCATAAACATAGTTCATGTACACGTCACCCGGCACAATCGGACCCCAAATAGCGACACCTTCAGCGTAGTTCGCGGAAATCAGGCAGCCTTCGATATAATTGTGCATCGCGTACGTGTCCATGCCCTGGTTGCAAATGTGAACCCCGGCCCAGAGCTGGTTCTGAGTACGACCGTTCCCTTTACGGGCCAGTCCCGGCGGATCGGTTCCGACAAAACAACAATAAATGTAGTTGTCACTGGCAATGATATCTTCGAAACCGATAGCGCCTTCGATCCTGATACCGTCTTGTTCGAAGTTGTTGATGACCAACCCTCGAATCTCGTTAAACGAAGAGACAATCCATATCCCATGAGCAGGACCCGCCGCAATACCGTCGATTTCAATAAGCAGGTTAGCCGTACGTGGCGGATTGCCCCCATCGGTAGCGCCACCCGGCTGAGTAAAACCGTCGATGACCACGCCGAAAGGATCAGTCAGCGGTGGCAGTTGAGCCACCGGGAAAATCGTCTGCGGACCACCGCCAGCGATATTGAAATCAATCAGATCCGTGCCCGGACTGGCGTTAGCCGAGTTAATAGCCCATCTCAGCGAACCGACCGAACCATCATCCAGCGTGTTGGTCACGGTGTAAGTGGCTTTCGGCGTCCCCTTCGATCCAGGCCAGGTTTTGGATTGCTCCCCGTCCGGAGCCGCAATCACGGCGCTCACCAGAAGGAGCAATCCGGTTAAAACAACAAGGACAGTCCTACCCATAATACCTCCCTACGCTACCAGGATATTCCCGGAATCACACGCATCTCGTGCGTTCCTGATTATTGGATGTTGAACTAATGTCGCCTAATAATCAACCACACACACCAGCGTGGCATGCTTTGACCAAGTTGCAAAAATTGATAAAGATTAGTATGTCCTGCTATCATTTATATTATAGAAGCAGGCTCGCATCATGTCAAGGTCTTTCTCGTGATCTGGTTGACGATCAGGACATTACAACGACCTTCGCACACGCCCTTCGAAAAATAGACTGCGATATACATTAATCGAAAGACGTGTCGCCTGATCACACACAAACAACTCGACGACTGTCCCGACATGGCCGGACCGACCATGACCGGTCAGTCAAATTATCCGGCCTAACCAAAAATATCACCACGTAAAACCGACTAACACGGATCAAGTAGTTTTGCTGACGGCGACAAAAGAAGGATACCCTATCCTGAAATAGGGGATATCAAAATCGAAAGAGGATAAAAAAAAGAGGCGGCACCCAGACTCGAACTGGGGAATAGAGGTTTTGCAGACCTCTGCCTTACCACTTGGCTATGCCGCCCGAAAAATAAAGCGGGAAACGAGACTCGAACTCGCGACAGCCACCTTGGCAAGGTGGTGCTCTACCAACTGAGCTATTCCCGCTTGAGATATGTTGTTCGGCCCCCAACAAGGGAGCCGGTCTAAATATATATCGACAACAACCGTTGTCAACTTATTTCGCCACCGTCTATGGCCTCCGGCCACTCTGCCTAATCAATTCTCTGGCATTGGCTTCCACCCTCGGGTAATACCACGGGACAAGTTTCTTAAGCCAGCGCCGGTGAATCTCAATCTTCCTCTGATCTCCCATATATACCGCCAATCGGTAAAGGTTGGCATGGGCTTCATAAACGGTTGAATCCCGGGCCAGGACGGTCTCCATAACGGGATAAGACTGATCGAATTGCCGAAGCACCATCATACTGAAAGCCCGATGATACACCAGGTATATAAAGTACGGTTTGGGCGAAACATGCATGGCGCTGTCATAGTAAATCACGGCCATGCGGTGGTTACCCTGACTTAAATAGTCCAGACCGGTTTTGTAATACTGCACGTATTCCACGGGATAAGTGGGCACCAGCTCTCCCTCAACGGGACGCACTTTCTTGAAAGAACTGATCAATACACCACGGCCATGGGTAAGCGGGTTCACATAATACCAACCCACCGTCCGGTAAGAATTCATGAACGGTTCATACAGTAATAATGCCCGCTCGGCCGGAGCCGACGGTTTGATACCGGTAGAAAAAACGATGTAATCGGGAGCTTTTTCGAGCAAATAACGGCTGTTATGTTTTCGTTCTTTCCAGGTTGTCGTCATACCCGGAATCGGTTCCTCGGAATATCGGGCAATGGTGGAATCGGTCAAACCGACCATGTCTATTACCTCGTGTCCAAGTAACTCGTATCCGAAAATACCGATGGTCGGCACAGCCACGGAGAAATTGGTCGAGTCGGCCTTGAGCATCTGCTCGGCTTTATACTGCATTTTGATCGTGAAATTGATCTCACTGTTGTTGTATTGTGCCACGAACGAGTGCGGCAAAAAATAAGTGAGCACCAACAACGGAACGGATACGACCAGAACGCTCAGCCGACGATGGGCGGGGGTGAACCGACCCGCCAGAAGCCACAGCGAATATACCAGCAAAACCGCCGAGGGACCGAACAAAGGCAGGAAAAAACGATGTACTTTTAGAACATCCCCCCCTATTACAACGATATACACGAGATAAATAACCGTAAACAGCCAGATCGCCCGAACCCGCTCATCCAGCCGCCGGTAGAACAGTAACGGTATTATCAGACCGGCGCCCCAGAAACCGTAATGGCCGAAAAATCGACCGGCATACTCCAATCCGCTGAGAATCTGGTCCGGCGTAAAGCTCGTTTTAGCATAGAACGGGTTGGGGATAATCCCCCCGTAATAGAAAAGCTTGAACCCCACATACGGCAGCGAAAGAACGAATGCCATCGCGGCACAGGTCAGCGTAAAACGGGGAAAACGGCGAGTCCGAATAATCTCGACGAGAATGATAATCCCGGTAACAACGGCTCCCTCCGGCCGAATCCACACCGCCATAAGAAGACCAAATATCAATAACCAGTTGCGCCGCAGATACCAGTAAAGAGACAAAAGGGCGAAAAAAGCGAAAGCGGCCGTCTCCAGACCGGCCGGCGACCAGTAGGCCAGCGACTGATTAAGCCCAACCAGCAAAGTCGTGACCAGCAGAAGCCATTTCTCTTTTTCACCGAAAATCAGGCGGGTGAGCAACCCGGTCACACAGATCAGCCCAGCCCCGGCCAGAAAACCCGTAATCTTGGAAAGGGCTATATACCCGCATCCCAGAACGCCCCAGAAAAGCATGTAGATGGTCCACCCAAAATTGGTGAACCCCTCTATCCGCTCGCCGATGTTGTATACCAAACCGTGGCCGTTGAGATAATTGGCTACGTATCGGTACGATATGTAAGCGTCGTCCTGGGTAAAATCGAACAGGTAAGCCAGCCCCGCATAGATCAGCAGCGCCGGGATAACGGGCCAGAATTTTCTAAGGAATCCTCTCACTGGCAAAAAACGCACTACTCCTGCGCGCCCGGGCGAAGAGATTCGAACAACTCGGCATAACGAACGGCGGAACGTTTCCAGGAGAAGTCCTGTCGCATACCGATCCTCATCAGCTTCATCCAGGCCTGTTTTCGACCGAACAGCTTCAGCGCCCGCTCAAGGGCATCAATCAACCCCCGCGGGGAGTAATCATCGAACACGAACCCGTTACCGGTACCAAGTTCCGGATTGTAATCCGTCACGGTATCGGCCAGCCCCCCGGTATCGCGCACCAGCGGCACCGAGCCGTATTTCAGCGCGTACATCTGGTTGAGCCCACACGGTTCATAGCGCGACGGCATCAGGAAAATGTCCGAAGCGGCCTGAATCCAGTGGGCCAGACCATCATTGAACTCCAGATAGACCTTGAGTTTGTCCGGGTAGCGCCGTTCCAGTTGTTTCAGCAGTCGATGATATTTGTCGTCGCCCATCCCCAGAATGATCATTTGCAAATCGAGTTTGAACAGATCATCGGCCCCGTCGGCAACCAGATCTATCCCCTTCTGGTCGGTCAGACGGGTGATCATTCCCACCAATGGTACCCGCTCACGAATCGGCAGACCCGCCTTATTCAACAGCTCCACCCGATTCATACGTTTACCGGAAAGATTCGACGGCCCGTAGCGATAGGGGATCTGCTTGTCGCGCGAAGGGGACCAGAGCGTATAGTCCACCCCGTTGAGAATACCGCAGAGGTCGGCCGAACGGCTGTCTAACACTCCCTGCAAACCACAGCCGTACTCCTCATCGGTCTGTATTTCCTGAGCGTATCGCTCCGAAACGGTAGTGACTTTGTCAGCGAGAACGATACCGCCCTTCAGAAAATTGATTTTGCCGAAAAACTCAAGCGGCCCGCTTACGGCGTAGAGCATTTTTTCAGGAAGATCGAGACCGACGAAACGGTCCTTGGCGAAAAGTCCCTGATAACCGAGATTGTGAATCGTAAGAACGCTCTTCGCTCCCGAATACACGCGATCATTCGCATATACGGTTTTCATATAAACGGGCACAAGGGCCGACTGCCAGTCATGCACGTGTACGATGTCCGGCACCCAGTCGAACCGCCTGACCGCCTCCAAAACCGCCCGGCAGAAGAATGCGAAACGCATATCGTTATCGGAGTAATCCTTGCCCGTCTCGGGGTCCAGGTAAAAAGCCTCACGGTCGAAGTATTCATGATTGACTACAAAGTAATAGTCAACACCGCTTCGTCGTTCCCGGACGTGATCGAGAGTGGTCCGAATTCTTTTATCGGCCAGCGGTACGTCGACCGGACAGCCGAGATCATGGAGATCGTGAAGGTCGGCATCGATGGAGCCGTATCGCGGCATGAAAACTTTCACGTCATGCCCCAGCCCGGCTAATGCCGATGGCAACGCGGCCATAACATCGCCCAAACCACCGGTGCGGGCATAGGGCCCGGCCTCGGAGGTCGCCATTAAAATTTTCAGTCGTGTCATATTATTTCGCAATACGTGACGTTTCCGTCCCCTGGTAACTGTCCGTATCCATCCGGCGAAGGAAGGCCGCCGCGTCTTCCGGCGCCGTCGGGTTAATATAGAACCCGGAGCCCCACTCGAAACCGGCCACCTTGGTGAGTTTGGGAATAATCTCGAAATGCCAGTGGTAATAATCGTGATATTCCTTCGACGTCGGCCGAGTGTGCAAAATGTAGTTGAATGGCGGATTGTTCAGAGCCAGTCGAAGTCGCAGCAACGTATCCTTGAGACATCGGGCCAGAACCATGTATTCGGCATCCGACATCTCAAGATAACTCGACTGGTGCGACTTGGGCATAATGCAGGCTTCAAAAGGAAACCGCGACGCAAACGGTTCGAAAGCGACAAAAGCGTCGTGATCTTTGATAATTCGTTCCTGGTCGCTTATTTCCTGCCGCACGATATCACAGAATATACAGCGTTCCTTGAAATCGTAATATCGCTTGGCTCCGACAAGTTCCTCCTGTACCCGCTTGGGCACAATGGGGGTCGCAATAAGCTGACTGTGCGAATGTTCCAGCGAGGCTCCCGCCGCCTCGCCGTGATTCTTGAAAACGAGTATATATTTGAACCGGATATCACGTTCGAGATCAATCATCCGCTCGCGATAAGCCCAAAGCACATCGCGCACTTCTCCATCGCTCATGTCAACCAGATCTCGATTGTGGTCGGCTGTCTCTATTATCACCTCGTGAGCCCCCACTCCGTTCATCTGATCATAGATGCCGTGTGGTTGCCGGTTGAGTTCCCCTTCGACTTTAAGGGCGGGATATTTGTTCGAAATCACTCTCAGTCGCCAACCGGGACGATTCGGTTCCGAACCGGGCTGGCGGTACGCCATGACTTCCGGCGGCGTGGCATCTTCGTTCCCCGGGCAGAACGGACATTTCGAAACTTCCCTGGTCCTGACCACGGAACTGAAGGACGACGGGCGGTTGCCGCGTTCCCTCGATATAATAACCCACCGACCGGTGATAGGATCTTTTCTTAGCTCTGGCACTCTTGCCTCCGCGTTACCGTAAAAAATACAATGCCGCCATCCGGTTGTCAACAATCACGAGAGCATCGTCCCGACCCGGCCATCAGAACGACAAAACCCCCTTATCCGACGCCGTCCCTTCGCATATCGCCCGGAGCACCTTTTCCTCCGTCTCGCTCAACTCCACCCCCCGGCGTTGCATGGTCCGCCGGGCGGTTTCGAGGGCTTTATCCAACTCGTAAGCCCGGTAACCAGTCGAATTCCCCCACTGAAACGAAGGCACTTCTTTATCACTTATCAGCCCGCCGCCGAACAGATTGCAGCAGACACCGACGTTTATCCCCGTATTCAACAGGGTACCTATGCCGAATTTCGTATGGGCACCAATGAAAGAGCCGACTTTTATCGACCCCGTATCGATAGCCTGGCCGTTAACATTCACCCGGATATTCGAGTAATTGTTTTTCAAATCGGAATTGGTCGTCATGGCTCCGAAATTGACCCAGCAATCCACATAGCTGTGACCGATAAAACCGGCGTGGTACTTATTGACATAAGACTGGAAAACCGACTCTTCGATCTCCCCCCCCACCCGACAGGTATGACCGACAGAAGAAGCGGAAATCTTGCCGGCAAGCACCTTGCAATTAGGCCCCACGTAACAGGGACCGTACACGGCCGCATGGGCATCGACACCGGTATAATCACCGATATACACCGGACCTTTCGAAGCATCTATAACCGCACTCGGCAGAACTTCGACACCATGGCCGAAATAAACATCTTCCGGGTTCACCACATGTGCACCATCATGGACTCTCAGTCCTTCCGGCTCCGGGAATGACTCTCTGAGACAGGAAAAATCATCGGCAATCTCCGTCTCGATATCCTCCAGTATTTCCCAGGCATAGTTATACAATGAGGCGGTAGTCTTTTGATCGGGGATGTCTTCGCGCTGCTTCTCGAAAGCGGTCACATACACGTCAGGAGTAACCACCGGAGCAAGCCCGGTCAACGTATCGGGCAAAAACAGCACCGCCACCGTTTCCCCATTGTTGCGAAATACCGTGGAAATACGGCATTCATCGATCAGCTCAGGAAGATTGCCCGGGTGCCGAAAACGACCGTTCAAAAACAGCAACGGCTGATTCTCGGCCCGCTTGATGATGTTTACCGGATATTCCCGAAACTCACCGGACAACATGGCCGTAAGATCATCGCGAGCCGCCAGACACACTTCAGGGTTATCCAGCAAACGGGAAACACGCCGGAACAACGGCACGATCCCGGCCCGCATGGAATAGACCGGCCGAAGCTGCGTAATCGGATAAAACTGCCCGTATTTTTCGTCCTCGTAGATACAGACTTTGAGAGCCATGCGGATCCTATTCCTTCGTGTGTGAACTCATGTTCTTTTATGTATCGGCGGTAGCTTCCGTGCCTTTACTTATCGTGTGAAGCGCCAATTCCGCGCGAAGCCGTCGGCGGTCTGTTTGTCGACAAGATACTCGACCAGTTGCAGTGAAAACAACATGGCCGCCCCCGGCCCCATCCCGGTGATCACATGACCGTCGGCGGTAACGGACTCGTCGGTAACAATTGCCCCCGCCGCCTCCAGTTTATCATTGAAACCGGGATATCCGGTTGCCCTTCGATCTTTAAGAATACCTGCGGCTTCGGCCAAAACGGCCCCGGGAGCAGCGCAAATGGCCGCCACTAACCGGCCTTCCCGATAGTACTGCCGCACCAGATTGATCACCGCCGAATCGGCCGCCAGGTGAGCTGCGTTTTCCGAACCGCCGGGCAAAACAATACCGTCAAAGATCTCCCCCCTGACTTCGTCAAAGGTGGTGTGACTGAGAATAGTAGTACCGTAAGCCCCCCGAACCGGACCTGCTTTCAGTCCGGCTATGACAACCTCGACCCCGGCCCGGGTCAGAAGGTCAACCGGCGTTACCGCCTCGATATCTTCGAACCCGTCCGACAGCACCAGCAGCACACGCTTGCTCATACAAGACTCTCCTGCGCCTCGTCGCGATCACGGATTGACGGGAAATCAACCCGCCCGAATAATAGCCGCTTCTTTACGCTAAGTCAAACAGGTCTGCGCTCGCGCCGTATCGGTACATTCCACCCGGGTTTATTGCGAAAAGACCTTCCGATTCTGCAAAACACGCAGGAGTGGCAAACCGAGCAGATAACAGGCGATCAACTGGCCGATTCCAACCATCTGTACTGAAAACCAGTAGTTCACCCCTATAAGCGGGGCCAGATAAAGAGATACTCCGAAGGCATTAAACAACACGGGCGGCAGCGGTGCGATAAGAACGTTGGGATTCTCGCCCCGGAACCAGATAACGGCCAGCATCCAGGTTATCAGCCAGCCAGCCACCAGAGACGCCCCTCCCAACAGTAACACCAGGCACATCTCCCTTAATGCAGATAAAAACACCGCCACAGCCAGAACGATAAGCGATACAACCCGCAAAATGACCACCAGAGACCGGCGGTGCGAAGAACGGAACATCAACCTCGCCGCGCTCACTTCCCCGATTACCGATATGACCAGCAATCCTGCCACCGGCCATGAAATACCGGACTTGTTGAGCAATATCGCGCCGCTAATCCACAGAAGCGCAGCCGGCACCGCCGCTATAAAACAATAAAACAGATTGCGCGACAGATAATGCACACCACGGGTAACAAAGGCCGCGGCCAGAGTAATCAAAGAGCCCAACACAATATCATGCCAGCCCAAACCGCCGAAGACATTGGCCAGCATGCAGCCGATGAAAAGACCGGGGATAGAAGCGCGAGTAACAAACGGCAGAATCGTCAGAGCCTCGGCAATCCGTATCTGGTAAACACCAAAAGATATAGGCAGAAAAACCAGGGCCAGCACCGCATAGACGGCAGCGATAATCCCGGCGTAAGCTATCTCTCTGAGTGTAAGGGAAGCCATCAAGCCAGAAAATACCGCCCGAACAGGCTTGTCAATTCTTTTTTTTCTTCCGACGCACCGGCCCCAGCGAGATGCTCTCGACCTCTCCGAGATCAACTTCGTCGGTCTTCTCTCCCTCGTCTACGATCAACCCGATACCGCTTTGCCGCAGTACCACCGCTACCGGTTTACACGTTAATGGAACCGCCGCCGAACGAAAACACAGCCGCAGTGACCGGCAAGCATTCCGTGCCCGCACGAATTGCTCAAGAAACTCGCTTTGATCCGAGTGGCCGACATTGTCATGAGCCAATTCTATGCGAAACAGGCAGGAATCGTCAGGCGACAGCGAATCGTCGCATGCGGTTATCATTTGCTTTTTTATGGAACGCAGCCGGTTCGCAAAATACCGATGGCAAACCAGCGGGTTGGCGTTCAAACAAAAAAGCACAAGTTGAAGGTCATCGACATCCAGACAGGCCGACAAACCATGCCGCGTCAGACCGGAGCCGGACGGCGCCACCAGGTCCAGATCGGCTAACGTATTCAAATAGCGATAAATGGTTCGGTGCGACACCTTACAGGCCCGACTCATCTGCCTGACCGTAATGGATTGGTCCGACCGAATCAGCTTCAACAACTGAAGCAAACGATCTGTTTTTGACATCCCCTGTTCCCCATGTCAACGTCCCGGTCGGAAACAACCAAGCGGCCGTAGCCTCTCCCCCCGTGACCGGACCGGTCAGCACCGTTCACGACCGGGACTTTCCTATTTTGCTCTTCGCAAAAATAGGAAGCTGCGCTGACAACTCCTGTCAGTGAAGTTTAAGCAGAGGGGGGAAAAACATTTCGTCACCCGGCGGTCGTGCCAAATATCCGGGGATCCTCGGCCAAAAATCAGGTCGACGAAGACCGTCCATAGATGTCGTTAAGATAACTGCCGATCCGCTGCAAAGCGGTGCGCAACTCTTCGGGTTCAAGGACCTCGGCATCACTACCAAAACCGAGAATCCAGCGTTTAATTTCATCGATGCCGGCGACGTTAATACGGTAGATTACGGCGTCATCACCGGCGGCTTCGACACGCTCGCGGGGATGGTGCATGCCGGAGGCTATCACCCTTGCGGCACTTCCGGTAAAGCGAATAACCACGTCCACGGGCTTCCCGCCACATATTCGCCAACTGGCCTCGAAATAATCCCGGGGGTCGATTCCTTTTTTTCGAATGAAGCGCTCGCCGGTCGATTCCAGAGCGGTTACACGGTCGATACGGAAAGTTCGATACTCTTTGCGCATACGACACCAGGCCACGAAGTAAAAAGCATGTCCCCGAAAAACGATGAAATAGGGTTCCACGGTCCGATCAGTCAGGCCGTGCTTAATGGTCTGATATCCTATACGGAGACAGCACTGACCGTTGATGGCTTTCTCAATCTCGGTATAGTATTTCTCAGCGGCCCGGGAAAAAGTGGTGTTTATCTCGATATGAGCGGCATCGACAGCCGTTTTCTTCTTCTCACGAGTGGAAGGGGATAACCCGGCGTCAACCTTGGCCCTGACCTGCTTAAGAAGTCCGGCGTTGCGACCGGTCAACCGCAACGGTGACGATTCCAGGGCAAGTTTCAGACAACTGTATTCATCGAACGTGAAATTGAGTGGCGGCAGGAAATTGTCGGAGGCCAGCTTGTACCCATTGTCATAATAAATCGGGATATTGGCTTCCGACAGGCTAATGATGTCCCGATAAATCGAGCGTTCGGTAACTCCGCATTCTTCCGCCAAACGGGCCGCGTTGAGCGTCCGACGACTACGCAGAAGGTTCAGGATGTAGAGCAAACGGTCGTTCTTTGGCATTCCCATATACAGGTTCTCCCTGTCCAATATAGCCCCTTGAGACCCGATCCGTCAATAATATGGTGTTTTCCCCATATTGTTGGGGTCAGGCTGCTGTCACGAAACACCGGGCGGAACCCCTCCGAGAAACCAACCAACCACCATTCAACAACTTACAGCAAAAATCCACCCCGGCACCGGCTTTGCGAAGTATTGCCCGGACGAAGGCTGAAACGCAACCCGGAAGGGGGATGCATGAGCAGAAGAAAGAATCGACGCCTCGAAGAACCATCCGGGGCATTACAAAACTCTCGCCTCTTCAAAGCAGGCTCCAAGATAGCTCTTGGGGTTATAGTGGTGATTACCTTTCTCACCCTTTCTTCCTGTACGGTCAAGAAACCGGAGGCACCGACCTGGACCACCCAATTCACCATCCCGCTGGTCAATCGAACCTATGAGATGAGTGAAATCGTCGAGAAGATCGACCAGGAAGGCATCGAAATGGATGCCGACTCCAACGTCATCTATACCATCACCCGCGACATCGACACGGTCCGGCTGGACGACGAAGAGCTCACCACACCGAATCTGAGCTACGCGGTATCCGAACAACTGGGCATAATTGATATCGACCCGCCCGAGGTAACGCCCGCAGCGATGGCTTTGGATAACATCTCCACTCTCGCCACGTATCTGCCGGGCACGGTGCCACCGACATCGTTCGAGATCGAAAACGCTTTGCCCACCATTGATAATTACACCAGCGCAACCGTGTCCAGCGGACAGGTCTGGGCCGTGGTCAGCAACAATCTCGGGTTCGATTTGAGCAGCGCCACGCTGGAATTGTACGACGCGGGTAACGCACGTACTATTGGCACGCCGCAGTCGTTTCCCGGGGGGATCGCGGACGGCAGCACCGATTCGGTGCTTTTCAATCTGAGCGGGCAGACGATTTCCAACAGCTTCGAAATGCGGGTCAATGCCACCACCGACGGCGGGACGGTTCTGTCGCTGGCCGAGAAGGAAATAGTCACGGTCATGCGCTTTAGCGACAACCTGACCGTCAGCGCCGCCACCGCTGAGATACCCGGCCTGAGTAGAGATTTCTCTCAGCCGGTAACGCTCGACGAAAGCAACATCATTTATCATGCTCAACTGTCCGGCGGCAACCTCCAGTTGGACGTCAGCAACCAGACGAATCTCAACGCCGAGCTGGAAATCACTTTCCCCGACCTGAAATCGAGCGGCGTACCGTTAACGGTCGAACAACCGGTTGCCGCCAACAGCAATGAGATCGTCGTGGTCAACCTCTCCGGCTACGAGTTGATACCGACCGATTCCACCAGCCCCCAGGACATTGCAATAAACGTGGTGGCAAACGTGGTCGGCACCGCACCTCAGCACGTACAGGTTGACCAATCCAACCAGTTCGCCGTAACGGCCGCCCTGAACAACCTCAGTTTTGCTTCGGTAAGCGGGCCTTTCGCGGTCGTAGAATCAACTATCGAGCCCACCCAAGAGGAAATCGACGTCCCCGACGGTTTCGATTCCATAGAGCTGGTTCACGCCGTACTTACGCTGGAGATTGTCAACGGTGTCAACCTGCCCGGTTCGCTGAGCGTAAATCTCAACGGAAACAACGGCAAGACACTGAATATCGACGGGGCAATCGCGCCGGGTTCACCTCAGTCGGCCGTGACGACATACATCATAGACACCACCATAGCGGACTTTCTCTCCCCGGTACCGTCACAGATCGACATCTCCGGCAACGCGGCCTTCGGCAACGGCTTCGATCTCGGGACAATCACCTCCGAAGATTTCGTGTACGCCCGCATCAACATCCTGGCTCCGTTCGAGGTCATCATTCCCCAGACGACCATCGAGGGAGATATCGAAAGCGAAAAGATAGACCAGGATGACATAGACGCAATCACGGATCACGTCATTGAAGCGCGGTTCATCTATAATATCACCAATCACCTGCCCATTGGCGCGCAGTTCAACCTGTACCTGGGCGGCGATTCGGCCACGGTGTTCGACAATCCGCAACTGCTCATAGACAGCATATTCGCGGTAGCGGCCCCGACCACCGGCGGCATCGCCAACGACGTGGCCACCTCCGGTTATCAGACGGTCGTACTGGACAGCAACGATATCAAAATTCTGGAAAACGAAACCCTGTATATCGGCACCGAATTCCTTCTCGACGACAGTGAAGGTCAGCCGGTCAGACTCACCAACAACGACTACATCCAGGTAGTCGGCCGCATCGAAGTGGAATACAATTTCGACGGGGACTTCTAAGAGGAGGCGGCTGCAATGCGTAAGAGAATTTCACTATACACTTGTCTTAACGTTCTGATTGCGGTTGTCCTGACGACCTCGGCAACAGCCGCACCGGTGCACTCCTCGGCTCGAAGTGCCGCCATGGGTGGCGCCTATACCGGACTGGCCAAGGGAGTCGATGCTCCCAAATACAATCCGGCCAATCTGGGTCTGAACGATTATCGATCCTTCGGCATCGAGTTCGTCTCTCTGGGGGCCGACATCAGCAACAATTCGTTCACCCTCAGCGATTACAACCAGTACACCGGGGCTACTCTTTCGACAAGCGACAAGCAGGACATCCTGGGAAAGATTCCCACCGAGGGATTGAATCTGAACGCCGACGTGCAAGCCAGCGCCCTGTCGATAGCCCTTGGAAGCATGGCCCTGACAATCGAAGGGGTGGGCACCGCGGATATCAATCTCAACAAAGATATCATCGACTTGATTCTCAACGGCAACGTCTTCGCGGACACCATTGAGGTCACGGGTTCATATTCAAACGGTCTCAGTTACGCCAGCGCCGGCCTTTCCTACGGTTTCCCCATCTATTCCAGCGGCACCCGTCAGTTGGCCATAGGCGCAACGGCCAAGTACGTCAAAGGCATCGGCGTCGAAGAGCTGGTTGAACTGGAAGGTCTGGCGGCCACCTATGAAGACGGATTCGACGGTCAGGGTCGGGCCATCATCCGCACCGCTTCCGGCGGCTGGGGATACGGTCTGGACGTGGGCGTGGCCTTCAAGCTCAACGATGTCTACACCGCCGGGGCAAGAATCGAGAACGTCCTCAGCCATATAAGCTGGAACAACGATCCTCAGGAACACGGCTACATCTTCGAATTCGAAAGCAACACGTACGACGATTTCGAAGAAGATGACTTCATCGGTTCGGACGACTACACCCGCGACATAGACGATTTTTCGACTTCGCTGCCCGCTACGATGAACGTGGGCATATCCAGAGCCTCCGGCAATCTGCTTCTGGCGGCAGACTGGGTACAGGGACTGAACAGTTCGTTCGGGGCCTCGACCAAACCTCATCTGTGTCTGGGCGCGGAGTATTACCTGATGAACATTCTGCCGCTGCGCGCCGGATATGCCGTGGGCGGCGATGACAACGCGGCGTTCTCTTTCGGATCGGGCCTGCGTCTGTTCGGGTTCTATCTCGATGCTGCGGTCTTCACCGGTACATCGATGTCCGTTTATTCCGCCAAGGGAGCCAATTTCGCCCTCTCCACCGGGCTGACATTTTAAGGAAGGTGATAAGTAATGTTTACCGAAATACGCAAGAGTACACCCGCGCTGACCTGCGCCTTAGTTATCGCCGTACTGCTCGGTATCGCGACAAGCCCGGTTATGGGCGTTCCGCCCCATCCCGATCTGCAGGCCCGACAGGCGTCCGACATAGCTGCGGGACGACAAGTATCGGCGTTGCCGAGTTCGGCCACCATGCACGCCCTGGGTATCGATACACCCGATGATTTCTTTCTTCAGCCTGCAGCCGCCAAGGGGTCCGGTCACCGAAGTCCCGTGGCCGGCCCCTTCAAAATTCTGGCTCTGCTGGTTGATTTCAGTGATAACACCTCGTCATCGGCCGCTTCATACTTCGACAGCATGCTGTACCATGAAACCGGCAGCTCGGTCCGTCACTATTTCGATGAGATCAGCTACAGCCAGATCGATCTCGTTACCGTCGATAACCCGTCATCGGTCGGCTGGACCAGAGCGGAAGAAACATACTCCTACTATGTAGCCGGACAGTACGGCATGTATGGCGCCTATCCCCAGAACAGTCAGGGACTGGTCGAAGATCTCGTTGACGCCGTTGATCCCGAGGTGGATTTCAGTGAGTATGACAACAACAACGATGGTTTTGTCGATGTGGTGATAGTAATCCACGCGGGCACAGGCGCGGAGATGACCGGAAGTCACGATGACATATGGTCGCACAAGTGGGCCATTACACCGCGGAACAAAGACGGCGTATACATCCAGAGTTTCACCATTCAGCCGGAATTCTGGTCGGCCCCCGGCGATATGACTATCGGCGTCTATTGCCATGAATTATGCCACGGTTTCGGCCTGCCCGATCTGTACGACACCGACAACAGTTCCAACGGCATCGGCCGGTGGGGCATCATGAGCTACGGTAGCTGGAACGGCACAATGGGAAATTCCCCGGCTCATCCCTGCGCCTGGAGTCGGATCCAGATGGGCTTCGCCGACTGGACAAACGTAGACAGTGATATTTCCGCTCAGCCGATTGTAGCGGTTGAAGACGGCGGCAACATCTTTCGTCTCTGGACCGGTGGGGGCACGAGCACCGAGTATTTCCTGGTGGAAAATCGCCAGCAGTCGGGCTATGACGCCGCTCTGCCGGGATCGGGACTGATGGTCTGGCATATCGACGACGCCAAGGCGGGAAATCAACAGGAATGGTACCCGGGGCAAACCTCTTCGCAACATTATCTGGTAGCACTGGAACAGGCCGACGGCACCTATGATCTGGAAAAGTCGCTGAGCTATGGGAATGAAGACGATCTCTTCTCCGCCTCTCGCGGCAGCGACGAATTCAGTCCCGCCACGACGCCGAATTCCGATTCATACGAAAGCGGCGCCACTTCCGTGGTCATAACCAATATCTCTTCTTCCGCCGACACCATGCACGCCGATCTAATCATCGGGCTGGCCGCCGGTATAGAAACGGAAGACGCGACTCCTCTGCCGGTCAGTTATGAACTCGCGCAGAATTACCCGAACCCGTTCAACCCGGTCACCCGGATCGAATTCACCCTGAACACCGCGGCCGATGTTAATGTCTCGGTTTACAACGTCATGGGTCAGAAAGTAGCAACGCTGCTCGACGGAACAGCGGGACCGGGCACCACCTCCACCGTCTGGGACGGCACCGACGCTTCGGGCGGAGGGGTTGCCTCCGGCGTCTACTTCTACCGTCTTTCGGTGAACAACGAGCCTCGGCAAACGAGAAAAATGATGCTGCTCAAATAAGCGAATCAGACAAATTATCTTCGGCTCAGCCTTCGTTGCTTGCCATATGCAACATCGGAAAGACCCCGACCTAACGGCCGGGGTCTCACTTTTTTCCGATCATACCGCAGCTTCACTCAGGCTCGCCTCGACCTGCCATAGCCGCCTGTTTGCTCTGGCCTCGCTGCATCTTTTTATACTGAGTATAACATGCCTTGCAGCGTTTCGGGTCTTCCGTGTACCCGCGTTCAGCGAAGTACTGCTGGGCCGCGACAGTGAAGACAAATTCCTCACCACATTCGCAGCAAATAAGTATCCGCGGCTCAAAGCCGTCAGTCATATAGTCCCCCTCTGGCATCACTCCCGACCCCGTCCTTGGGATCGAAGTGGCTATGTCAGCGCGCGATATATATCGACATCATAAAAACATGTCAACTAAAAACAATTATTGCTTCCGTGGTTAGTAGGGATTGCACGGTGAACCGCAATTGATTTCGATGAAAAGGTGATTTATCAGCAGTGTCAGATCGCCGATATCAACGATTCCGGAACAATCGAAATTGCCCGCTTCGTACTCGGGCCGTAACTCGCCCTGGTTGATAAACAGATGATCGATAAGAACCGTCAGGTCACCGATGTCAATCATCCCGCTGAAATCGACGTCGCCGCGTTGTAACACGATCAAAGCGGGGGCCGACTGCGTATCGTACACGAACGGATCGTTTCTGGAAACGGCCCTGAAACGCAGTGTCGTAACCGTCCCGAGCGGCGTTCCCACCGGCGGATGAACCGTCACGGACCTCGTCCGGCTGCTACCCGACGGCACGTACACATCGACCGTATCAAGAGAAACCCAGCCGGAATCATCCCAGAAAATAAGATCGTAGATATCTTCAAGCGGGCCCGGATTCGTGACCTCGTAAAGCCAGTCCCGCCAATTTCCGGAATAAACCACACTGTCCGTAGTCACAACCTGCGAGGAAACAAGATACGGGCTGACCATGTGTGCCGAATACTCGAAAGCCGCTTCCGATGAATACTCGCTGGTGTTTACGCCCACCAGTGTGATCAGAGCGTAAGCCTCGAAGTTTTCGATATCTATTTCCCCGGCATAACCGACCGTGTCAAGATCAATGCGTTCGTATTCGTGAACACCCGACGCTGTCGACTTGATGATATAAGCCGCCCACTCGCGCGAATCGGCACCGTCGAAACTCAGCCGTAACGTCCCCGTCTCGCCACCGGGAAGCAACCCGACATAACAGGAAGCATAACCCTCGGGATAATTCGGCGACTCAGTCGTATCGAGAGGATAGCTGTCATATGCGGCGGCAAGTTCGATCATCGGGTAAGTGGACGCTTCCTCGTAATGCAAACCATCGTCACGATCCCCGGTGATATAATTCCAGACACAGAATTCGGCCATGGCGTCATCCAGTGACAAACCGTGATTCACCAGCAAACTGTCGGCCAGAGCGTCAAAGACACTGACGTCAAAAAGACACCCCTCCCAGGCCGAGCGAATAAGAGCCGGGCCGTATTGCTGGTCGAGGTATAACCCCCATATAAAGATCGAGTACCAGTGGTTATCTTCCCTCATCAGGGATACTTCGGGAGCTTCCATAAATTCCGACAGGTAATTCAGGTTGTCGTTGACATAATCGAAAACGAGTTCCTCGAAATGCGTGGCGTCGAATTCCATGAACCAGACATCTTCGTCACAGTCGTAGGCGTATTGCACGGCATGGTGAAATTCGTGAGCGGCGGTCACTTTAGCCGAGCCGATTGAACTTCCTTCCGGGTCATCGTTGGGCGGGAATCCCTGAAAATTTCGATGCAGGACAATATAACTGTAAGCATCGTTCCAGGCTTCGGGACCGTCTCCCTCCGGCACCGTATAACCGTAGAGGGATGTTCCCAAATCCTGAAAGTAAATATCGTAAAGACTGTCACCGCCGATCACACTATCGGATGGCGGCATTTGGTAACCGAGTTCAAGGTGCCGGACCCGACCGCTGTCGCAGTAGACAGCGCATTTCTCCACGAAATCAGGCACCGAATTACCGTTCTGGTCAGCCACGGGAACGGCTTGCGGACCAAGAACGTCGTAATGCATCTTGAAATATCCACTCGGAGAGATATACACCCGCTGCGCCTCAGGACGATCAAAAGCCTCCGTATACAGCTTTTTCGTATCGTCCGATAACTCGTCCCACCGGTTGTATATCTCCAGAATCGCCGGGGTAGCACAACGACCGGGCTTAACGGTCGGACTGTCGCCCGGCTCGATCACGCGATATTCGTCGAGTAAACGTTCGGGGAACCTGATGGCCAGAATCACCAGCCGTGACTTTTCGTCGAAAGAGATTTCGCCTCTTTCAAACGACTGCCTGACCCGATCAATAACCGTCGCCCGGGTCAGGTTTTCATCTCCCGGTAACGAATCAGACCGGACCGCTATAGCGCAGAGAGCAAAAATCAGGACAGCGAAAACCGGCCGAGCAATCCATCGTGTCACACTTGAAAGCTTCATCGTATGCCTATACAATCGTCACCCGATTCGGAAACCTGCAGGAATACTAACCATCCAAAACGGCCGGAATGTTCAACCGGATCACCGGTGGAGTAACTCGCCAACCCCTCTATACCTATAATATACTGGGCGGCAACAAGTTGTCAACATCAAAGAAGCACCGGGCAAGCCTAAAAATACTGACCTGTACTTACCGACAAATCCCATTTACCCGAGCTGGTCCTGGCCAGATCAATCCGGACCAGTTCAGCGCGGGTCAGTTTCTCCAGCGACAGGCGAAGTCCCGCCCCGAAACTGGCGTCGTAATCGCGAAAACGAACCGCCTCACCGCTCTGCCAGGTACGTCCCACGTCGGCAAATATGGCAGCACCGATTTTAACCGACAAAAGCTCAAGCTTCGAGAAAAAACGCCCCTCCAGATTCATCACGTGCGCCCGGTCACCGGAACTGGATTCGGTATCATAGCCCCGCAGGCCGCTGCGACCGCCAAGGTCAAGCCGGTTATAGTCGTTGCTTTTATCGCTGATGAAATAGGTCCTGAAAGCCACGGTCAGAAACGATATGCGATTGTTGTACGCGGTGAACGCAAAAGTCGAGAGCCTGCGCAGATCGTCACTTCCTTTGAACCAGAAACTGCGTTCGTATTCGGCCAGCAGAAGCCACCAGCCAAGGTTCTGAACAAGAGCCACCCGCCCGTTCAGATAATCGTAATGATACGAATCGAAACCGGGCCGGAAAGCCCGACCGAGAGTGGTTTCCAGCGTAAACCCGACTGTGACATCTTCGTTATAATCGAAACCGTTGATACGGCGCATAATGATGAAATCCTGAAGCGTGTACGATGCCCCGATATCGAAACGGTGATAAATCGAATCATCGGGGAAATACTCGGGAGAAAAAAAGGCCGGATCGAAAATGGTCCTGTCGGTCATATCCTGCGACAGATACCGATATTCGCCGCGCAGACCGAATTTGCGACGGAACGGCCCCCAGCGATACTCCACCTCCAAATCCGCCCGATCTCCCCGGTATCCCCACTCGGCAATCTGATGACCATTGAAAAATCGTTCCTGGCGACCACTCGTGTTAGACAATTCCAGCATGAACGAGAAACGTTGGGCCAAGCTGTAAAAAGGGCGCCCGAAAGAAACCTTCTCCGCCTTATCGACCGGATCGGTGCAGTATTCAAGCTGAAAGCTATAAGGCCAGCCGAGAATGCGGGGTTCGGTAAACTTGGTGGCGATATAGTTGTCGTCCTTCTCCTGAATGTAGTAATCGAAAGACACAAACTGCGCTCGCCCGAGGAAATTGCGCTCCTCGAAACCGAACTGAAGATTAGTTTCATTGCCGTCCCGATCAAATGATCTCAGACCGCCGATGAGGCTCCACTGGTCAATTGTCACCAGACGGACCAGCACCTTGTTGTCTCCCAGGTCCCGGACCTCTATCCAGGCGTCATTGAGCGGAAAACGGGTACGCAGATTACGGGCGGTTTCGTTTGCCACTTCGATGGAAAACGGTTGCCCCACGGAAAAGAGCAATTCCCGTTGGATAATACCCCGACGGGTAACCGTATGGAGGTTGTTGGCGGTGCGAAAGATTAAGCCCCGATACTTCGGGTTTTCAAGATCGTAGATATTTCGGTTATCGATTTCAATGCTGTCGATGATCCGACCATTGGGATCAAAACCCACCGGTCTGATTACGGCCACCATCGGGGCCTGGGCCGATTCGGCGGCTTGAAGTACGGAGTTGGCGCCAATACCGAGACTCACCCAGATAGTACCTAAAGTCAGAACAATCGGAAGGCACCGACGGCCGAACGATAGCAACAATATAGCAAGCACTCCGTGGACCCGGGTTAGTACCGAAATCGTTGGGCCGAAACCCTATTCTGACGGCGGCTCTCAAGCAGACAGCGTTTCACGCCGATATTATACTGAAAACACGAAACGTTTACAAAACAGAATTCCTCATATGGCGCGCAAGAAAATCGGCGATCTGCTGGTCGAGCGGGGCGATATCACTAAAGAGCAACTGGAAGAAGCTCTTCGCCAGCAAGCTACTTCCGGCAAGCGCATCGGCAATATCCTGGTCGAATCGGAAGTTATTACCGAAGAACAACTGATCGGAGCGATATCGGACCGCCTGTCCATCCCCAAGGTTTCACTTAGCACCATGGTCATCGACCCGGCCGTAATTCAGCGAATACCGGTCGAAGTGGCCCGTCGTTATACGCTTATCCCGATTTTTGCCATCGGCAACACGCTGACCCTGGCGATGTCTGACCCGCTCAATTTTATCGCCATTGATGAGATCAAATATCAGCAGCGTTGCGAGGTCAAACGCGCCGTAGCCACGATCTCGGAAATAAAAGAGGCCATCGACCAATACTATTCCATGGCCGATTCCATGGTCGAGATCATCGGCGACAATTCCGAAACCCGCGAAGTTATCGGTATCGAACCGACGGCGGCCGAAAAACAGGCCGAGGCCGATTCCCCGGTCATTAAGCTCGTCAATCTGGCCATCACCAAAGCGGTCAAAGACCGGGCCAGCGATATCCATATAGAACCAGACGAAAAACAGCTCCGGGTACGTTATCGGGTCAGTGGCACCATGCGCGAGGAAGCCTCGCCGCCCAAGTCGATGCAGAACGAATTGATCTCGAGAGTCAAGATCGCGGCCGATCTGGACGTGTCGGAAAAACGCGTTCCCCAAGACGGTCGTATCATGATGTATGTCGATAACATGCCGATTGATCTGCGTGTCTCAACTCTTCCGACCATACACGGTGAAAAAATCGTCATCCGTATCCTTGACCGACGGAACCTTATGCTCTCGTTCCGGGATCTGGGGTTCGGAGATGAACTCACCGACACCTGGAGCAACCTTATACACAAACCGGAAGGGCTCATTATTCTCTCGGGGCCGACTTCCAGTGGTAAAACCTCCACCCTCTATACGACCTTGCAGGAAATCAACTCTATCGAAAAAAACATCATCACGGTCGAAGATCCGGTGGAGTATTCCCTGCCACTGATAAACCAGATTCAGATCAACGAGAAAGCGGGCCTGACTTTCCCCACCTCACTCCGGGCCATTCTTCGCCAGAACCCGGACATAATCATGATCGGTGAGGTCCGCGACGCCGAAACCGCTCAGATGGCTATCCGTTCGTCTTTGACCGGTCATCTCGTTTTTTCGACTTTGCACACCAACGACGCCCCTTCGGCCGCAATTCGCCTGACCGATATGGGAATAGAAAACTACATGGTCGTTTCGGCGCTTCGTGGCGTTCTGGCCCAGCGCTTGGTCAGAGTGAATTGCCCCAATTGTAAAGAAACCTACCAGCCGGCGGAATCGACGCTAAAACGTGCCGGGTTAACTGAACTGGCCTCCGAAATCAATTTCCAGAGAGGGGCCGGATGTACCCAGTGCCGCGGTACCGGTTTCAAAGGTCAGACGGGTGTTTTCGAGTTACTGCGTATCACCCCCGAGATTTCCGAGATGATCCTGGCCGGGGCTTCCCTGAGCAAAATACGTCGGACCGCCCGCAAGTATGGTTATGTCCCGCTGTTCGAAGCCGGTCTTCAGAAAGTATACGAAGGCTCGGTCAATCTGGAAGAGTTGCTCAAGGAAACCTCGAATATCGAAGACTACGTTTTCGACCACAGTGATCTGAAAGGCGCCGACCGGTATGCTGAGCGAGTATAAATATCGCGCCGTGGCCGCTGATGGGCGGAAGCGAACGGGCACCGTTACGGCCGATGGTGAAGCCGGCGCCGAGGAATTCCTGAGAAGTCAGGATCTTCTTCCGATAGATATACAAAAGTCCCGCGCCAAAAAGGCAACCTCCCCCCTGTCCTTTTTCAAAGGGGCGAATTACGAAGAGCTGATCCTGTTCACCAACAGTCTGGCCACGCTGCACCGTTCCGGCATCCCTCTGCTCAGGGCTTTGAGTATTATCAGGATCGGCAAGGAAGAAAGCCGTTTCAATTTCGTTCTGGACAAGCTGCGTTTGGGGGTACAATCGGGCAAGCTGCTTTCGGAAGCCATGAGCGAATATCCTGACATTTTCTCCAAAGTTTACCTGAGCTGCGTTGCGGCCGGTGAAGAATCCGGCCAGCTTGAGGCTACCCTGGACGAGTTGGCGGGCATTCTGGAACGGGACATGTTGCTCACCCGTCAGATCAAATCCGGTGTTCGTTATCCTCTAATGGTTATAACGGCCATCATCGGGGCCTTTCTGGTCCTGATGAATTTCGTCATTCCCAAATTCGTGAATTTCTACGAGGGTTTCGACGCCGAACTCCCGCTGCCTACTCAGATTATCATTTCAATCAGCAATATCGTCACCGGCTACTGGCCGGTTGGACTGGCGTTGGTAATTCTGGCCATCGTGGGCTTAAGAGCTCTGCTGGCCCGGGAAGACGGGCGCCTGTGGTTTGACAGCCGCCTGCTCGGGATACCGGTGTTCGGAAAATTGATCACGCTCGGCAATGTGGCCCGTTTTGCCACGATGTTTCGGATTCTCATCATGTCCGGGCTGTCTATCGTCAAATCGGTGACTATTCTTTCCGATACGGTCAAGAATACCGCCATAGCCAAAGAGATCCAGCAACTCGGAGAACTTTTCCGACAGGGTAAAGAAATAGACGTTAGCTCCGCGGGCTTCCGTTTTTTCCCCCGCCAGGCGCTGCATATGCTGTCGATTGGGCTCGAATCAGGGCATCTCGACGTTATGTTGCATGAGGTCGGGGATCTTTACACCAAACGGGTCCTTTATATGTCGAGGCATCTGACCGCCATAATAGAACCGATTCTGACCCTTGTTATCGGCGCTTTCATTCTGATTCTCGCCCTGGCCATTTTCCTGCCGATGTGGAACCTGATCAAGGTATTTCAGGGATAAACCGGTTAAGACCGGCCGCGCCTATCCGATAATTCTAACAACGGCTAAACACATCATATTTCGGAGGTAAACATGCGCAACATTCGTGCCCGCAGTCAAGGCGGCTTCACGCTGATCGAAATCGTTATAATTATTGTGGTACTCGGTATCCTTGCCGCCGTGGCCATCCCCAAATATCAGGACCTTTCCGGTGAAGCCAAAGAGGCGGCTTGTCGTGCTTCTCTGGGTTCTCTTCGCTCCGGTATTACCATTTTTTATGCCAATGCAGCCGTAGCTACCGGCGATGCCGCGTGGCCTACTCTGAGCGACATGCAGACATATGGAACGGTCATGGCTCAGGGAATTCCCGTGAATCCTTTCCAGAGCGAGACAAACGCCCCGGATTCAATCGTAACGGGGATAACCAAAGGCACGACCGTCGGCACCCGCGGAGGCTGGGCTTACAACGCCACTACCGGTGAAATCTGGGCCAATACCAATGTCGACGGAGAATGTGATTGGTAAGCCGTGATTGATGCGCGTATGTCGACAGGCAACCAGTCGTACGGATTCGGTCAAAGCGGATTCACGCTGATCGAACTTGTCATTATCATAGTCACTGTCGGCATACTGGCGGCGGTAGCAGTACCCAAGTTTTCCGAACTGGCTGAGAACTCCAAAATCAAAGCCACCCAGCAGGAGCTTCTCACCCTTAAACAAGCTATCGTTGGCAACCCCTCGGCGGTTGCCGGGGGTCAGTATGTCGACCGGGGGTTCGAAGGCGATGTCGGGCATGCTCCGTCCCGACTGGTCGATCTGGTCACCAAACCGGATTCTCTGACGACCTACGATCCCCTGAACCGACTCGGGTGGAACGGTCCGTATATCGACGGTTCCAACAATGCTTATCTCAGCGATGCCTGGGGCAACAATTATGTCTACCTGCCGGGCTCGCGGACGATATTCTCGACCGGCGGCAATGGCGATACGATACGGGTAACATTCTAAAAAGAGCGAATGTCATGGCCGTTTTGAAGTTCTGGACCGACAACAAAAAGGAGACCGGTGAAAACCAGGCCTCCGACTCGGCACAAGCGGCTCCGTGGACCAAACTCGAACCGGTGCAACCACGACGCCGGATACCGCTGGGACGGCATTTGGCTTTCTCCATAGAAGAAAATGCCATCCAGATGGCGGTCGCTTCCCACTACGGGACACGATGTCATTTGCGCAAAGTGCTTAAGGTATACGTACCCCGGGATATCCAGGACAACATCAGAAAACAGGACTTCATTACCGACCACATCAGCGACTTCGTGGCAGAGTATGGCGGCCGGCAACCGACTATCTCGATTACCATCGACGGGCCCGACACGGCCATGCGGACTATTCAGCTCCCGGACATGAAACGGGAAGAACTTGCTTCCGCCATCGCTTTCGAAACCAAGCGCCAGATTCCATTCTCTATCGATGACTGCTATTGGGATTATCGCGTCATAACGAAGATCGCCACCGGTGAAAAGAAGCATCTGGAAATAGCGGTTCTGGCGGCTACCCGACAACTGGTGCAGGAAAGACTGGCCCCGTTCAACCGTCTGGGGCTGAAAGTTACCTATATTTACCATTCGCAGGATGTAATCGGCCAGCTCCTGCGCAGTTTACCTCACTTCGATAACAACGCGAGCTACGCCCTGATAAACGTGCAGCGCGAACGCTCGGCAATATCATACTACCACGGCGCCAACCTGGAGTACTTCCATATCAGTTCTCTGGGGTCATCGTTCCTGGGCAATCGTTCGGACCCGACCGTCTTCGAGTATTTCGCCGAATCTCTGGCCACTGAGATCCAGAACTCACTCGATTATTACGGCGGTCAGTATTCCAGTCGGTTTTCGAACCAGGTATATATCTACGGTGATCTGGCCTACAGCAGTGATCTGATCGATCTTTTGACCGACCGGTTCGGTTTTTCTTTTCAGCGGTTTCCCGCCGAGCAAGTCCCGAGTATAAAAGCTACCGGGCTTTCTTTCGAAGAAACCATACCGGTCTGCCTGTCGTCGGCGGCCGCTGCGACTAATCCTCTGGCCCTGGCCAATTTGCTGCCGACCGAAGATAAATTAAAACAACAACGGCGGCGGACCGACACTATCGGAATCACCGCTTTGATCACTATCTCCCTTCTTCTGGCCGGTCAGTGGGGTGCCTCGGTAGCTTCGGACAACCGTTCCCGGGAACATCTGGCGGAACTGAAGCAACAAATCGAGGAGTTCCGGGAATCGGAAATATACGCAACTTACAATCAGCTCAAGGGCAAAATCGCCGTGAGCCGATCTTTCCTGGAACAAGTCAAAGAGACCCCCAGTCTGCTCGGTTATTCTCTTAAAGAACTGTCGCGGATTACGCCGCAACCGGTACGGCTGCAAAGTCTCAGCTTTCAGTCCGACATGCAGGGCCGAAACCTGCACATGTCCGGGCTCGTCACCACAACGGAAACACCGCCCGAATTGGTTCTGGCGGAATTCGTAGAGAAACTAACCGCTTCTCACTTCTACGAAGATGTCACGATTGACCGTCACATCAAGAAAGTTCTCGCAGATCGGTTCGAGATAGAATTTCAGTTGAGCATGCGCGGGGTGGTATGAAAAAACGCGTTGCCCTGTACACGATAAGTATCCTGACTCTCGTCGGCCTCTGGTATGTCTTTCTGTATTCCCCGAGGCAGACCGAAGTCAAAAAGCTGCAAGAGCAGATTAACCAGACCGAACGGCAACTGGCCGATTTCACCAATACCATCGAGCAACTGCCGGTCTATCTTCGGACGAGCCAGGATCTGGAAACATTCCGCCTTGATCTGTATTCTTCTCTATACGCGCGCAACGATATTATGCATCTGCTCAAACAGATCGATACCGACGCCGAGACCAATAACCTCAAGGTAACGGAAATAAGCCCCCCGGTTCCGGAACTGCTGCAACTGAGTCGGAATGCCGGCAGAGACGATTCTCCGCAGTTTTTGAATATCACCGTAAGGATGACCGGACAGTATACGGATTTCGGAAAATATGTCTCGAAACTGGAGGCGTCACCCTACTTTCAGTCGATTGGCCGCTGCAACATAATCGGCAATCGCGATATCGGCCCGACGGTCAATTGTTCGGTTACCTTCAAAGCCCTGATCGGAAGCTTGCAGGATACGGTATGAGTGAAGGCTTACGCAAAAAGATAATCTTCCTGACTCTCCCGGTCGCTCTGATTTGGGCCGGGTTCAACCTGAGCGGAGACAAGCCCGAGCACAAACAGGAATTGGCGGGCTCAAGCATGGAACCGCCGAGCAACAATATCGCCCAGACTTCCCCCGCCATCTCGATCAACCTGGAGGAGAAAGCCGCTCAACCTTGGGGCACCGATCCTTTCCGCACGTATACGTACGGCCTCACCTCCGACGACCGGCCCACCCCTTCCACGGCGCTCGGGTGGACCGTCAGCGGCATAATCTACAGCAGTCACGATCCCATCGCTTTCGTCAACAACCACTCGGTCCGGGTGGGCGACACGGTTAACGAGGCCAAAGTAATGGCCATAGACAAAAAATCGGTAATCATAGAACACAACGGCCGGCAAATCACGCTGGCGGTAAATAGAGGCTCTGGATGATGAAAACCCGCGTTCTGATAACGGCACTGGCACTGCTGGTGATCGCAATGCCGCTGAAGGGCAATGACGTCCTGACCACCCGGAACATATCCCTGGAACTCGAGGCCGTACCGCTGGTGTCGGTACTTAACATGATTGCCTCCCAAAACGGGCTTAACGTGGTCATCTCCGGCGATGTCGGAGCCGACGTTACCATGCATCTGGAAAATGTCGATGTCGCAACCGCTCTCGACGCTCTTTTGACCGCCAACGGTTATAATTATTTCTATAAAGGTAACGTCATAGTGGTCAAACCGGCCGACGTTGATGCCGCCGGGGAACTGGGTTCTCGTCTGATCACGCTCAAGTATATCGATCCCATAACCGCCCAGAAAGCTCTCGACTCCCGAATTTCGGAAAAAGGTTCGGTTGTCATCCTCGACAAAAGCGCTCAGGAAGGAGGCCAAAGCGAGGGTTATAAGGCCAACCGCCTGCTGATAACCGATTATCCCAATATCCTCGACGACCTGGAGGCCCTGATTACGGATATGGACGTCGCCGAGCGAACGGTTCAGATCGAGGCCAGAATCATCGAAACCACGGTCGACTCCGAATCCAATCTCGGTTTTTCCTGGCCCACTTCGCTTTCGGCCACTCTCTCCGAAGCCGAGGGTGAGTCGTCATCCAGCAGCAGCACGACGTCGGAAAGCGATGACAGCGAAAACAAAGCCTGCATTTATAATCCGTCCAACGGCCGCTGGACCTGGGGAAAACTTTCGGCCAACGAAGTCGGCCTGGTGCTCAACATGCTTCAGCAGTCCGGCAACAGCAAGCTGATCTCGGATCCCCGCATCACTACTCTCGAAAACCATGAAGCCGAATTCAAATTCAACACCGTGATCCCCATTCAGACGATCAACCGGTTTACCGAAGGCGCCGCGACCAGCGATATCGTTACCTTCGAAGATGAAGAAATCGGCATTTCCCTGAAAGTCACGCCACGAATAAACGAAAACGGCAAAATCTCCATGGATATCCTGCCCAAAGTCGAGGACATTGTCGGCTATAACGGCCCGGCCGACAATCAGAAACCGATAACGGTATCGCGTTCCATTCAAACGCGGATCACGGTCAAAGACGGCGAGACCGTTGCCCTCGGCGGATTGCTAAAGGAAAACGAAATAGAATCGGTACAGAAAGTACCGCTCCTGGGGCATATTCCGATTCTGGGAAAAGTGTTGTTCAGCAGCAAATCGGTTGAAAAGAACTCGACCGATTTAATAATCCTGATCACGCCGCACATTCTGGACTGATCAGGACGGCGAAATCATCCAGCGCCGCGAACGGCTGAACCACATCTGCAAAGCAAAAAACATCGCGCCGACATCGAACCACAGTGAATTCCAGGCCGGGCCGGTTGCGGATTTACCCGCCTTGAAACAACCGCAATCGATACTCAATCCCCGGGCGATAGTGCTGCCCAACGCCACGATAAAAACGATCAGCAGAACGTTCGACAAAAGCACCGCCCCCCGGTACGAAACGCCTATAATAAGCGCCAGCCCGCACAACAACTCCACCCACGGAAGAATCACGGCAAAGATATTGATCAGCGAACCCGGCACCATGTGATAATACCAAATCGACTTGGCGAAAGTAGCCGGCTCAATGATCTTGTAGTACGAGGCGTATATCCACATGATACCAATGGCCAAACGGGAAATCATGGTCAGGTAATCATTATCGATTATTTTTCGCAATTCGATCTCCTTTCCACTTTGAGACCGAACTTCTCCCATTCGCGCGAGCCACCGAAAAAGACATAGGGTTGTGTATACCCGTAAGTCTGAAGCAGCCGCCCCAGATGCAGCGAGAGATCACATTCCTCACCGGAACAGAAGATGATCAGAGAACGGTCTTTGTCTACCCCGTTCATGGCGGAATCAAGATATCTTGTCAGGTCGCCGTCGGGCATCTCTTCGAAGGGGATATTGACCGATCCGGGAATAGTGCCGCAGTTGAATTCTTCCTCTTCCCGGGCATCGATAAACAGCGCCGTACCCAAAGTGTACTCAAGCTGAGCCTGTCCGATATCCACGAAAGGCGGATCACCCACTTCGGCCGAAGGCGGCACAATAGGCCCGTCACTATTTCCGATAGAACGATAGTTACCAATAAATTCAATGGCGTTAGGGGAAACGATATTAACCCCCAGCCCTATAACCGAGGCCACCACCCCCAAAATGATCGCCTGTTTCACCGCTTTCAGAAGCCTGCTCATCCTCAGTTGCTCTTCCCTACCGGCTTATACCACTGATCCGCCGTTTGGTTTGCTCTTATACGCCGGAAACCGACCCAAAACGGTCTTCCACCAGTCCCGACCAGGCGCCTAAGCGGAAACCGGCTAACTCACAGGCCGTTAATCAAACCCGTTAAGGGATGGCTGTCAAGGGCAATCGGAAACAGATTAGAAACAAACGAAGACATAAAAAGACATATAAAAAAAGAGCGGAGATCGTTTGGCGGTACCGATCTCCGCTAAGCTTATTTCGTGATCCGAAATCCACCCTGGAATCCGGATTAACGATTGTCTGACCCCTCAGGCGCCGACCCGGTTCTGCATTCCCGGTCTGACTAACGTATGCCGTCCCCGGAGAATTTCTCCGACGACCATCGAAAACTTTTTAGGTGTCAGCATTTGCAGGCCATACAAATGCCAGCAGTCTTTTTTACCCAAGACTGCGTATTTATCTGCCTCTTTTTTCCTTGCCATATTTTACTCCTTATTTTCCGGTCACCTTCGAATCCAGTTAGTCACATCACATACTCCAGTAAGCGGCAAAATAAGGATGCCTTCTTGATACTATCACCTCCTTTAGTGGCACACAAGCCGGTTCCGAAAATTGGCCTGACCTCGGGACCGGGTCGCGTCCTTCAGGTCTCTATATACCAGTCGCTTAACATACACCTCAGGCCACCAATATCTTGTGCAACTTCTTGATAGCCCGATGTTTATAAATATTCACAACCTGTTGGGTAACCCCCAAAGTAACGGCAATTTCCCGCTCTTTTTTCCCGGCCAGAAAAGCCCGGATAACCTGTTTCTGGCGAGCGGACAGAGAGTGATTTATATGCCAGTTGAGCTTACTGCGAAGTTTCCCCAGTTCCGCCGAAGAGACAGAACTGCTAAACTTAAGGTGATAGGCCGATCGTTCGTTGGCAAACGACTCCAGAATGAGCTTATCTACCGGCACTTCGGCAAACTCGAATTCCTGGCGCTTTCCCATGCTTGTGCTCAGTAATCAAGCTTGTTCGCTTCTCGTATCTCGTTAAGCTCGGCAACCGTAATCGAGAATTTCCGGGCTGTTTCAGATCTTATCTCGGACAAAGCCACTCGCCGCTCGTATTTCGAAAGGTCAGCCGGCAGTTTCTTCACTGCGAGCATATAATGATCGAGTATCTTCCTGGTCTCGCCGGTTTCCTGATCGGACTTTTCTTCCTCCGATGCTCGCACATCCTTGTTGGCTTCGGACAACCGCCCTCCCTGTTTTTGCAACAGAGTTTCTTTTTCGTCTCGATCTTTGATGACCGCGTCAAGAGAATCCGTAAGCTCGGCATAGCGCCGGTCTTTCACGGAGAGCGATTCGGTAAAAGTACTTTCTGATTGGTCCAGCAGCGTCTGGAGAGAATCGGCCCGGCTCTGCTGCTCTCGCATTTCCTCCCGGCCTCGGTCATAGCCCCGGGTATCGGCCTCCGCTTCGCGGTTATGATCGCGGACAACCTTCACATAACTTATCACGACCAACAACACCAGCAGAACTACTGCCAGCAGCAGTTTTTTCATAGCCTGTCACCTTTTTTTATGATCTTATTCGGCGGGAAAGGTCAAGTCAAGTTTGAACATCTCTACCCCGGAACGACCGACGACGGCGTTACTCGCTCATAGTTTTCGCTTCTTCTTCCAGACGACGAAGCGAGAGGTGCTCTTTCTTCAGGTAGTAAAATCCCATTACGGTAATAGGAATATACTGGGCGGCATGCAGCACGAGAGCAAACGACAAAGCAGCTTCGCGGCCGATCCCGTATTGCTGAAGAGCGAAAACGGCCCCGGCATGATATACCCCGACAAAACCCGGCGACGACGGAATAAGAATGGAAATAGAAACCACCACCAACAGGAAAAACGAAGCATCGAGCGGCAGGTCAAAATCGAAAGCCACAAAAACGAAATAGTTGGACAGCCCCATCGACAACCAGATCAGAACGGTTTGAAAACTCACCGAAGCGACTGTCCGGCCATGCTTTATGAATTCCAGACCGTTAGAGAACTTCATCACAATGGCTCTGACCTGATCTTTCATACGAGCAGGCAGAAAGAACAGATATCTGGTCAGAAAGCTCCCGGCCTGACTGGGCTTGAGGGCCATGATCGTGACAAACGTCAACCCCAGCAGAGCCACCAGAATACAGATATAAATGCCCATTCTCATCTGGCCCATGATATCCACGGCGGTAACGGAGATTACGACCCCCAGAATGAGCAACAGCGCCACGAGATCAAAAACCATGCGCTCGACGAAGATGGTCGCAAGCGAGGCCGATTTGCTGATCCCGCGATCCTGCCAGGCCAGCGAATAGGCCCGTACGAATTCCCCCAAACGAAGCGGCAAGACATTATTGGCCATAAACCCGATACAGGTTGCGGCCAGAAGGTTGGAGAACCGCACTTTTTTGACCGGTCGCACCATGAAATCCCAGCGATAGGCCCGCTGATACATGGAGAAGATAATCAACGCAATGTTGGGAAGCAGCCAGAGGTAGCGCGCTTCTTTCAGAGCCTCGATCAGCTCGGCGAATTCTATTTCCCGAAACAGAAGCCACAGCAGAACCACCGAGATCAACACACCCAGGGCAAAAGAAAGAAGTTTGCGTCGTCCGCGGTCCATCAATCCGACTCCACGATTTCCCTGAGGATTTGCTCGAATTTCCCGGCTGCCTTGTCCCAGTTGAAACGGTCGGCCCATTCCAGGGCGCCCTGCTGCAATTTCTCGCGCATGGCCGTGTCCTGTAGAAGTAACAGCAGTTTATCCGCCAGTTGATCAACGTTGCCATACTCGTACAAAAGACCGGAGACCCCTTCCCTGACCGAGTCTCTCAGCCCGGGCGAGTTGGCCGCCAGTACCGCCGTACCGACCGAATTGGCCTCGATATTGGTTAGTCCCCAACCCTCCTTGAGGGACGGCAGCACCGACACATGGGCTCGCCGCATACGGTCCACTTTCTCTTGCTGAGAAACGAACCCGGGAAACTCCACCGCCTCGGCTATTCCCAGCGACCGGGCCAGCGATTGGAGAGCCGACAGGTAATCCCCCGCTCCCACCACCATGAGTCGAGCGGTTGGCAGTTTCTGCCGCACTTTTACCATAGCACGGACAACATGCTGAACGGACTTATATTTCTTTATTCTTCCGAGATAGAGCACGGTCGGCTGCTCATACTTGGTAACCGAAGAATCGTACGAATACATTTCCCGGTCTATCCCGCAATGCAGCACCGACACGTTCTTTTCGGGCACTCCCCGACGGGTGATTTCCTCGGCCGTAGACTCGGATATGACGTTGAACGGGTAACGCCGATAGATCGGTATCATCGGCCTTTCAAGCAGATAAATGTAAGAGGCCAGCACGAAATTGATCTCGTGAAAAACACTGCCGCCGATCAGGTGCGGGATAACCACCAACCGCTTCATCTTGAGAAACAGGGGAGTATAGAACGGAATCTTATTGATATCCTCAATCAGGATATCATACCGATTTTCCCGAGCCAGACGCCGCAGATGTCGGGGAACAACGAAATTGAAGTTATAACGATTTCCCCGGCGTATTATCCGAATACCCTCGACAGTTTCCTCGGCGGAGCAGCCTTTCCAGCCCGAACACAGCAACGTTACCGAATGCCCGCAACGCACCATCCGTCGCAGCAGTTCTTCCAGATGTACTTCCGCCCCTCCTCCGTACGGATTCTTCAAATCGTTCCAGTTGAGAGCCAGAATGTTCACAGACTGTCACCGGCGGATTTCTGTTGTGCCTCGGCCATACTTCGCACGAGATCCTGAAGAGCCCCTCGCACTTCGAGGTCGTCAGGATTGTACCTGACCCAGGATTGAAGAGTAAGAAGCATTTTCTGAAGATCCCGTTGCGTTATATACATCGACATCAATTCATCCAGGGCATCGCGACATGACGGATGCTTACCGAGTAAATCGGTAAGAACCGCCTCCGCTTTATCCTCCTGTTTGGCGATACGGTAAGCGCGAGCCAGAAGGACCCGAATTCGCAGCGAATCACCGCCGTATTCGGAATCGTCCAGCAACTGGACCAGCAGTTCGGGCTTCCCCTGCCGGGCATAAAGGGCCGCCAGGATTTCGATAACATCGTCGGCAAACGGTATTTTTTGGGCGGCAAACTGCACCACGCCGACAGCCTGTTCCATCTTCCCCTCATTGCGAAGGGCCTCGGCCAGCAGGAGAATAGTACTTCCCACGTTACGGCTCAGGCGGTGTGCCGTTTCGTCTTTGTACACCGACGGATCGTCAAGACTACGATATTTGAACTTGTCGGGGTTGGTGAAGAAATCCACGGAGCGCTCGATATCCACCCGCAGATCACCGGCCGCCGAGTCGGTCAGACGGAAGATCAGACCGTGCATCTCGAGAAGGGTATCGATATTGCAACCGTCAAACTTGCGAGCGCCGCTGCTTACCGTAACCGAGTAGTCAATCGGTATTCGGTTCGCATTGTACTGAATGATGCGGTCGACCAATTGATCCTGAACCCGGAACGTCCGACCGTCGGGATACCGATAGGGCCGCAAGGCATCTATTTCGGCATCGGTCCAGCCCAACTCCAGACCCATTTTATCCCGGACCTGTTTGATATACCAGTCGGTGTTGCCCAAAGACAGGTTGATAATCTTGACATCCTTGCGAATACCGTAAGCTTCCTGCAGACACCACACCGGGAAAGTATCATTGTCACCGTTGGTGAATACGACCGCATTCTCGTCCGCGGAGATGAGGATATTCCAGGCATAGTCGTAAGCCATGTAGTTTTTGGAACGGTCGCAGAAGAAATAGTTAGCGGCTATCGTATTGACCGGCAGCAGAAACAGTATCGGCAAAACCGCCAGCACGACTTTTCCGGGCACCGGGTGCGATTTACGGAACATATCACGCAGATATTGTATCAGACCGGATATCCCCAGCCCGACAGCCAGACCAAAGAGCATGAAACCGGGCGTAAAGAAATAGTCGCGGTCACGAACTTCCAGATAGTCACCGCCGGTAACCGGGTTTATCCGGGAACCGTCGGCGAAATTCATATACAAGATCAACCCCACCGTGCTCACCAGCAACAGAATGACCAGCACCAGACCGACCTCGGGTTTTCGTCGACAGGCCTCCCAGATACCGAACATTCCGATGATAAACAAAACCAGGAATCGGCGTCCCTCGAAACCATATTGCTCCTGGAAGAACCCCCAGAAACCCATGCGACGATAAGTCCCGAACTGGTTTTCCCATTCGGCCCGGCGCGTGAACATCCGCTCGGTCATCGACATGGAACCGTACTGTTTGCGTTCGAGGAAGTTGATCGTCGTGTCGAGCGACTGCGAGGGATTGTTTTCGTTAATGGAAGGCTGCAACGATGAACGCACCGGAACGAAGATGTGTATCGAGAACCCGGCCATCGCCATGACAATTACCAGCAGAGCCGTTTTCCAGCCCTCGAAACGCCAGATTATCCCGAGCAGCAGTATCAGCACCGCGGCAATTATTCCTCCGAAGAAGAACTCACGCACACCGATTATGATCAACGACGTTGCGGCCAGCGCAAGAAGAATCGGCAGACGAATATGGCGCCATACCAGCAGACCCAGAATAACCAGGACAGCGACGGAAATGATGAGAAAACTGTGGTAGCCCTTGATGCCACTCATCAGAACAGCGCTTAACACTGCCGCCGCGATGACAAACGAGGCCGCCACGGCTCCCTGCACCGGGGTTGTCCGGTCATTTTTACGCCGGCGAAAGTACCGAAACAACTCATACAGGCTGTAAACGAAAAGAAGACAGAATACTGTCTCGCCAAGAAGCGTCCATGACCTCGCTCCCGCCCCCGAGAAATCGGCTATGGCCGGAACACACGAGACAAGAAAGCCAAGGCCATAGAGCAGAAACAGCCGCGGGATATGTTCGAACGACAGTATATAAAAAACGTACAGCAGAAAAACGATGACTATCGGCAAATAGTAAGGGATCTCCCCCGACCGTGATGAAAGCGCGAAAATAAGAAACAGCTCGACCAGAAAGAATATCCCCAGGGTAAACCATACCCACATGGGGGTCTTTTTTTTCAGAACAAACACCAGCGCACAGACCGGGAGAATAAGAAACGTGGTCATGTGAACGCCGATCCCCAGAAAAGCCAGGTAGACAACCGTCAGCATTATACGGTCGCCGACCATCGTACCGCGCTTCTCGAAATAGATCAGGGTAAGCCACAGGATGCCCATCATTACCATCATGGACATTCCGTACACCTCGGCCTCGACCGAATTGTTCCACTGTGTCCGCCCGAACGCCAGCAACAAAGCACCACAGGCCGCCCCGGCGTAAATCAGAAGACGGCTGTAAAACGACCGGTCGGCTTTGAACCAGGTGCGAAGGATACGTACGGCGCAGAGGTATCCGAACAGGGTAGCTATCGAAGAGCACACGGCCGAGAGGAAAGTCACCCTGGCTGCGGCATCGGTGAAAAACGGCAGTAACGAGAACAGACGCCCGGCCATAATGAACAACGGAGTTCCGGGCGGGTGGGGTATCCCCAGGATGCAACTACAGGCGACAAACTCACCGCAATCCCAAAACGAAACGGTGACGGCCTGAGTCATCGTATAAACGATTACCGTTACCAGCCAGACGCCCAGCGCAATCAAGGCGTTAGTTCGATCAAAATCCTGCGGCAATCGTTCCAGCATGAATGCGCCGCGCACTTTCTCCCGTTTTTCCCTCCGGGCTCACGTCCGGCGGTAAGTGTTTGGTGAAGCCGCCAATATAACAGTTTCTCCGGGCCTGTCCAGTTTGATTTCCGAACCGGTCCGGCCGGTCTTTTTCAGGGATTATACTGATGGCGACTCCGGGGGGTTCTTCACGAAGCTGTCCAGAAGACCGTTAATAAAGGAAGACGATTCAGCCGTGGAGAATTCCTTGGCCAATTCTATGGCTTCGTTCAAAACCACCTTCACCGGCACATCGGGCATGTTGTTTATCTCCGTCATGGCCATACGCAATATAATCTGATCGATGACGGCAATTCTTTCCAGCACCCAGTGTTGAGCCAGTTGGGCAATAACCTGGTCGGTCCGGGCACGACTTTCTATCGTTTTGTCGAACAGCGCCTTGGCAAATTGGCACGTTTTTTCGCTCAGCTTGTCATTCAGGATTATTTCCTGCCATACTTCGTCGGCAGGCAAACCACCTATTTCAGCGGCATAGAGGCCCTGCAGAACAAGCATGCGGGCACGATGGCGGGGTGATTCGGTCATGCTAACCAAGAGCTCGATACAGATTAACCATCTCAATAGCCGCCATGGCGGCATCGAAACCCTTGTTGCCAGCCTTGGTTCCGGCCCGCTCGATAGCCTGTTCCAGGGTATCGGTGGTGATAACACCGAAAATAACCGGGATTTTGCTCTGCATACCAAGATGGGCTATCCCCTTGGAAACCTCGGCCGCAATGTAGTCGAAATGCGGCGTATCTCCGCGGATAACCGCTCCCAGACAAACCACGGCGTCGAAACGGCCGCTCTCGACCATTCGCGCGGCTGTCGGGACAATCTCAAAAGCCCCCGGAACCATAGCTATCGCCTGATCCGATTCGGCGGCACCGTTGCGGACCAGACAGTCCAGAGCCCCCTCGAGCAGTTTGTCGGTAAAGAAATTATTGAACCGACTGACGACCAGACCGACCTTCAGACCGGAAGCATCCAGCGTTCCTTCATACTTGACCGTGTTCATTCGCACCTCAGACTTTCCTCAATTGCAACAGATGTCCCATCTTGTCCCGTTTGGTTTGCAGATATCGGCTGTTATATTTGCAGGAAGGGATTTCCACCGGAACCCGTTCCGTTATCTCCAGACCGTAGCCCTCAAGCCCTACGATTTTCTTCGGATTATTGGTCATCAGGCGAATCGAAGTCAGACCCAAATCGACCAGAATCTGCGCCCCGATTCCGTAGTCGCGCAAATCGGCCGCGAAGCCCAAATCCTCGTTGGCCTCGACCGTGTCCCGACCGCATTCCTGAAGCTTATAGGCGCGAATTTTGTTGGCCAGACCGATCCCGCGTCCTTCCTGACGCATGTAGACAATCACTCCGCAACCGGACTTATCCACCATACGCATTGCCTGATGCAACTGCGGACCACAATCGCACCGATAGGAACCGAAAACGTCACCGGTCAGACAACTGGAATGCACCCGAACCAGAACGTCCTTTTTCCCTTCTACCTCTCCCTTTACCAGAGCGATATGATGATTATCGTCCACGTCGGATCGGTACGAATGCAGCACAAAATGCCCGTATTTGGTCGGGAAATCGACCGTCGTCATACGGTGGACCAGTCGCTCGGTGCGGCGACGATAAGCAATCAGATCACGGACCGTTATCATTTTGAGGCCGAACTCGCGCGCAAATTCCCTGAGACGCGGCACCCGCGCCATGGTCCCGTCGTCGTCCATGATTTCACACAACACCCCGGCCGGCTTGAACCCGGCCAGCCTGGCCAGATCGACCGTGGCTTCGGTATGTCCGGCCCGCGCCAGGACCCCGCCGCTGAGCGCTTCCAGAGGGAAAATGTGTCCCGGACGGCCGAGATCATCGGGGTGTGTACTCTCGTCAACCAGCGCCTTTATCGTAAGGGCGCGATCATAGGCGGAGATACCGGTACTCGTCCCCTTCAGCGCATCCACCGATACAGTGAAGCGCGTACCCAAACGGGCCGTATTCTTCTCGACCATAGGGTGCAGATTCAGCCGCTCGATGTATTCTCCGGCAAGAGGCACACAAACAAGACCACGACCGTGTTTGGCAAAGAAATTAACCGCCTCCGGTGTAACGGCCTCGGCCGCCATTATGAGATCACCTTCGTTCTCGCGATTCTCGTCATCGGCGACAATAACGTACTTACCCTGACGAATATCCTCTATTGCCTCGGGAATGGTATTAAACCGGCTATTGCTTAGTTCCATATCACCACCCGCTTTTGTTTAGTATATCCATAGTAAGACCGCCTGTCGAGGCAGCCGAATGAGTTTTCAAAACATATTTGCCGATTAAATCGAATTCAAGGTTAACGACCTTTCCTTCTCTCGCCTTGGTGAGATTGGTTTCGGCGACCGTATGCGGAATCAAGTTGACCGTGAATCGACCGGACGAACAGGCATTAACGGTCAGCGATACACCGTTGACCGCCACCGATCCTTTCTCGATTACCAGCGCATCGTATTTCCTGTCGTAATCGACGGCCAGTTCCAGAGATTCCCCTGCGGATCTGAGATAAGCAATTACCCCGGTGCAATCGACATGACCGGTAACGAAATGCCCGCCCAGACGGTCGCCCATCCGCAGGGCACGTTCCAGATTGACTTGCGTACCCACACGATAGCGACCGGTAATGGCACAGGCTATCGTTTCCTGCGATGCTTCCACCGTAAAGCTGTCCCTGTCCTGCCGCACCACCGTCAGGCAGGTGCCGTCACATGAGATTGAATCACCGATGGAAATCTCGTCACCCGGCAAATTCGAAGAGATTGTCAGGACCAAATAATTGCCGCGCGATTGCAGCTCTTTGACTATCCCTGTCGTCTCTACAAGACCGGTAAACATAATCTAATTTCTCCGCCGGGGATAACCGGAACAGACAATATCCCGGCCCACTTGTTCAATCCTGGTTTGTTTCAGTTCGATAGCCTCAGAGATTTTCTTCCGTCCCAAATCGCCTACCGAAGGGATCCCCTGACCGAGTATTTTGGGAGCCACGGAGACAACGTACTTGTCGACCAGATCGGCCTTAATAAACGACGTGGCCAGACTCTCGCCTCCCTCTACCAGCAACGATTGCAGGCCGAATTCCCCCGCCCGCCGGACCAGGTCCCGAATATCCAGAAGACCGTTTCCGGTGACTTTAACCTCCCAGAAAATTACGTCGTGGCAATTGGCTCGTTTTGTCAGACGACCGATCAACCTCGCCTCGGCCGCAATCACTGTCCTGTAATCGTCGTTCTTGTCCAGAAGGTCACACTTGGCCGGAAACCGCCCGGCCCCGGCCACGATCACGCGATAGGGATTGCGCCCTTTCACCGCCCGGACAGTCAGAGCCGGGTTGTCGGCTCGAACCGTCCCCATGCCCACCAGCACGGCGTCGGTCTCGCTACGCATACGATGAACCAAACGGCGAGCGGCCGGACCACTCACCCATTTGGAATCGCCGTTACTCGCCGCAATGCGACCGTCGAGCGTCTGAGCCAGCTTCAGGGTGACAAAAGGCCGACCGTTGCGATGAAATCCGAAATAAGCATCGTTGAGCTGCTGCGCTTCATCCCGCAGAGGACCAATATCTACCCGGATACCAGCCTCGCGAAGTCGCCGCACACCTTTGCCGTGAACCAGGGGATTGGGATCAATGGTCGGGATGACCACGCGCTTGATTTTCGCACCGATGAGAGCTTCCGTACAGGGCCCGGTGCGCCCCGTATGGCAGCAGGGCTCAAGGGTGACATACATAGTTGCACCGGCGGCCCGGCGGCCCGCTTTACCGAGAGCAACCACCTCGGCATGAGCCTGCCCCACACGATGATGATAACCCTCGGCTACGATCTCTCCGTGTTTAACGATAACCGCCCCGACCATCGGGTTCGGCGCAACTTTACCGCGTCCCCGTTCGGCCAGCCGCAGGGCTCGTCTCATGTACTCTGTATCCGAATAACCGGCCACAAAAAAACCCCTGACTTGCACGGGGGTAATGGGCGGAACGTCAATGCATGTAGCGGCACTTCTCCCATCCGGACTATACCGTCGGCGCCTGAATTTCACAGGCTCAACCGGCCGAGGCCGGGTCGCGGGCTGTTACCGCCGGTTGAGGAATTTCACCTCACCCCGAAAGCATTTCGAAAACCAATATAACCACCGACGATAAAAAGGCAACCGCTTTCTGGACTATACCCGACCCGACCGGTTAACAAAAAACGGGTGGCCTGTTTCGGACCACCCGCAGCGTTTCTCTATTGCCTGTTCGATCAGTTCACCGGCTGACGGTCATGTAAGCAACTGTCCATCTTCTGAATCGAGCGATCCAGCACCGACAGATACCGTTTAACCTGTTCATCGGCGACCACCTCCGCCCGTGACCTGAGCATTTCGACCGAACCCAATATCCCGGACAACGACGATCTGAGCTGAACCCGCCGCGCGGTTTCTTTCGAGTCAAACCAATCAACCGACTCCGGCGTCAGCCCGAAGGCATGATGACTGGCCGCAAGCACCAGCGCCGCAATCAGAGCATCGGCCACCAAGCTTACGAAAACACGTGAAGTGGAATCTTTCGTGAATCGACAACTGTCCCGCATACAGGCCAGCGAAATAACACCAACCGTCCGTTTCCCGGCCCGCAACGGCACAATGAGCCCGGACTTTATACCGGTAGCGAAAACCTGCACACTCTCGGCCTCGGTCATCTCGGCTTCATCGCCGCCCGACCCGACCGTAATGGTTCTCCCCTGCATCAGGGCGGAACGGTGCAGCGGCATCAACGAAACGACCATATCGCCCCGACCGGGAACTATACCGGCATACGGTCGATGACTCAACAAGGCCTGCGATTTGAGAAAAGCACCGTCGTCTTCGGAGGTGGCAATCCTGACCATATCGGGCGAAAGTTCATCGAATATCAACCTGGCCGCCTCGTCGAAAGCCTGAGCGGGCGACTCGAAATGGGTCAGCGCCACCAGGAAACGACCCAGCTTCTCCTTGAGCCGAAGCTGCCCCGCCAGATTGTTCCGGGCCTTGATATCAGCGACCAATCGAGACAACACCGGCAACACATATTCCATATCTTCCCGGTGACGACGGCTGAAAGCATCCCGGTGACGAGAGGCCAGACTGAGAACGGCACGAGTCTTTCCTCCTACCGGAATCGGGAGAATCATCACGGAGCGGACACTATCGTCGACCAGCATCTCGGCTTTGCTCAACGGGTGCTCGGTTCCGACATCACCGCACATTACGGTCTGACCATTGAAATAGGCCGGGCCACTTAGAGTATACCGACCCGGCTGAGGCAATTCGGACTCCACCAGTACCTGACCGGCCTGCCCCAGTGAATACCGCCGCACACGCGGTTCGTATTCTTCCAGCACCGCCAGGGCCGCGAAATCCATCGGGACGCGATCGGTCACTCGTCGGACAACCGCAGCCACCGTTTCCCTGATCCCCCGACCGGCGTTAACCTCGGTCTCGATTTCCTGTCGCCACACCGCACGCTTCCGCATCGCGGCCTGATACATACTGCGATGGTCGGTCTCTATTTTACGGGCCACGATATCGGCAACGAGACGCAAGGTCAGCAGTTCATCGAATCCGAAGACCCGCATTTGTTCCGCCCACAGCAGAAAGAAACCAACCGCTCGCCGACCGATCATAATCGGCAGCACAACCGAAGGGTCTCCCATACTCGACGGCAGGTCCCTGAAAAGACCGACCGGGTTCGGCTGCGGGGAATCGTAAAACGCGGAGAGTTCCCGGCGGTCGACACGTATTCCGGCCAGTTCATGAGATTTTTCTGAAGCGATCAGCGCACTGGCTGTCAGATAGAGTCGATCCCGAACCGTGGAGTATTTATAAACCGCCCCCCCGCGGAAAGAAAATTGTTCGACCATATGATCGATGACATGCGCGAGGACGGCATCGAGCCGCGACTCTACCCCGACCAACTGCTCCGTTTTTCGCAGCAAATCCAGTTGTCGAATCCGTTTTTCACTGAATCGCCGGGACTTGCGGGCCAGTGGCAGCCAGTTGGAAACACCACTGACGACAAAAGTCGCCCCGGTGATAATCCCGATCCAGCTTATCAAATCATAGAATACCGTTTCAGAAAGAAATGGCACCCGCTCAAACAGCCCAAGGCCGTTGTAAACACGGGCCAAAGCCACCAGAGCAAGGATGACCAGCCCCCCGGCAATATTGTTATAATGCTCCGGGCCGTCGGCACTGATCTGTTTTTTGAACCTCGATACCAGTACCAAGGCGAAAAATAAGAACAGGGCAATAACCCAGTCGGCCAGTTCCAGTGACACCAATACCTCCTGATCCTTGCGGTATTTCCTCTTACTCGAATTATCGGTCAATCGCAATGTTGCGTTAACCTTAAGACTGCGGGATTCCCCCCCCATTCTGTGGACTTCGGGCTACTTTTACGATGCAAAAGGACCGCTCCCGCCCCCCCGCCGGGCCGCTATCGACCCAACGGCGGCGATATAGCCAGACGATCCCGGCCGAGGCACCGAATTTGCCCTTACCCGGGCAGAGGCAGAATCGTTTCACTCGCGAGTGTAATGAAACACAGGTGGAGGCAACGATATGATTGTTAAAACGCTAATCCGGCTTTCACTGGTCGCCCTGTTTCTGGTCGGCCTGGGCTTGACCGGCTGCTCCGAAGACTCGAATCGGATCGTGACATCAGGGATTGACACCCAGGGCAATCAACTCGCGACGGACCTGTCCGAGTCCGATGGTGAGATCGAAGTGATCGAGAGTCAGGAAATTTTTGACCCCCCGGTGTTAGGAGACGATGAAGAAGACATCGTAATCGAATCAAGCTGGGATCGGGACAAGAGCGATGACGAAGATCACGACACCCCCATCAGCGACAAAGACGTCCAGCAGAGAGAATCGGATCGGTAGCAAATTCCTCCTACTCCTTTGTTTGAAAGGCCGGGCCAAGCGCCCGGTCTTATTTTTTTGTTCTTTTATCCGAAAAGACTCGGGTTCAGCACCCGGTGATAATTCTTGAAATGGATTTTAGCCACCTCGGATAACACTTCGGCCCCGTGTTCGGCCACGAGTTTCCGACCGGCCAGATCGACCTGCGGCCCGGCCCCCTTGGGAATAGTGGTGCGGTAGGTTTCGGACAAATCCTTCAGCCGACGGACGAATTCGGCTCGGGCTATAATAGAAGCGGCAGCCACCTGTGGTATCGCCTCTCCCCTGACAATCTGTCGTATCGGCAAAACGATTTGCCTTTCGGTAAGAGCCGTTTCAAGCCGCTCATCCTTACCGAATTTATCCGACACCGCCAGATCGGCCGGGTGTTGATCCAGAATATCTTTAATTACCTGCGCGTGCCCCTGCGCCAGCAACTTGTTAAGATTTCTGATCTCCTGATAGCGACGATTATACTCCGCCGGCATCATCACCACCACGGCATGTACCAGATGAGCCCTGAGTTCCCGATCAATTGACAGAAGTTTATTCTCGGCAATCAGTTTGGAATCACGTACGCCCAGCTCGGCCAGAAGAGCACGCTCGGAATCCGAAGCCAGACAGCCAGCAACAACAAGGGGACCGAAAAAATCCCCCTTGCCCGACTCATCGACCCCGATTATCCGGCCCCTGATATTCACGGATCAGTTGGCCCGTTCCAGATACTCCCCGGTTCGGGTATCGACTTTGAGCTTATCGCCGTTCTTAACGAAGGGAGGCACCTTGACCACCAGGCCGGTTTGCAGAGTAGCCGGTTTGGTGACATTGCTGACGGTATCGCCGCGGGCCGAAGGTTCGGTATGAGTTACTTCCAAAATCACCGAAGCGGGCAGGTCTACGGCAATAGCCTCGTTGTCCAGAAACAGAACCAAATACTCCTCGTTCTCCAGAACGTACCACTTGGCATCGCCGAGATTGTCGGCAGGCACGGACAACTGCTCGAAAGTTTCGGTATCCATGAAAGCCAACTCACCGGAGTTTTCGTACAGATATTGCATCTTCTTACGTTCGATATCCGGCGGCTTGAAGGTATCATTGGATGAAAACACCTTCTCTATCACGGCACCCGACTTGATGTGTTTCAGCTTGGTGCGTATGTTGGCTTTCCCGCGGCCCATCTTGAAATGCTGGTATTCAACGACATAGTACGGTTGGTCGTCGACTATGATGGGCAGGCCTTTCCTGAAGTCAGAAACGCTATACATTAAACCTCCAGATTATCGAGCCGAAATATATGAAGATTCGCCCCGTGCCCAAGCCTTTTCTAAGCTAAAACGGCACTTTTCTTTTCCGGCGAAGGCTGCCCCGAAGATTGTGCCAGGGGAAGTATCACCGAAAATCTGCTGCCCTGACCGGGGGTCGATTCGACCGCAATGCGGCCACCGTGAAGATCTATTATCTTGCGAGCAAGAGGAAGGCCCAGACCTGTACCGGAAGGACGGGAAGAAAAGAAGGGGGTGAATATCCGGCCCATATCTTCTTCTGGAATACCACGCCCCCGATCTTCGATATTCACCACCACCGAGTCCCCGTCCGATATCATTGACACATCGACAACAGCCGGATGGCTATCGTAGGCGTTGACGGCATTGTCGATGATATTGTCGAAAACCTGTTTGACCAGAACACCGTCGACATTCACCCAGACAGCACTCCGATGGCTGAAATTTATCCGCCCGTCGCATTCATCGAAACGGGTCCGTGCCTGTGTTATCACATCATCCAGAAGCTCGTCCAGACGCAGACGGTCGGGCGTATAATCGAACGGCCGGGCAAAATCCAGAAAACGATTGATCAAAGACTCCGCCTCGCAGGCTTCTTTCAAAAGAGCCTCAGCCTTATCGCTCGGCAGTTCTCTTTTCTTCAAGTAGCGCTTGAGAAGATTCCCGTAACCTTCTATAGTACCGAGCGCATTTCGCATTTGATGTGCAAGGCCGGCCGCCATTTCTCCCAGAGCCACCAGCCGATTTTTGTCTTCAAGTTCTCTTCTCAACCGAGTCAGTTCGGTCAGATCGTTAATAAAGATCAACAACCCGGCCTTCCCCTGCCGCTTGTGCCGGATAAACGACATGCTGATCCCCAGAACGCTTTCCGGGCGACTCCGCACCAAACCGGAGTACTCGTGATAACCGGTCGTAACACCGTCTTCCATGGCGCGTCGCACGACTTCTTTAAGTTCTTCGGCGTCCCGAAACATATCGACGTAGCTCCGGCCCGCATAATCGCGAGACGACAGACCAAGCAGGTTGCAAGCGGTATCGTTAACCGCGGCCACAACACCGACGGAATCCAGGGTGATTATCCCGGAGTAGCTGGACTCCAAAAGGTACTGATTGACCTCGGCCACCGTTTCGGCATTGCTCTGAATGGCTTCATTGAGTCGAATGAGTTCAGCTTCGTTTTCCCGAAGTTTCCTGATGGTTTGTTCGTATTCGTTGACAATCGCCTCGGTTTCGTCGTCGCCCTCGTTGAACTGCCGTCCGGCCTGGGCGGCTTTTTCGCGCAGTCGACGGAACGGCTTGAAGATATACCGGGAAAGAAAGACGTATATCAACCCCACCACCACCAAAGACAACAGTTGAGTCAACAGGATGGTATTGCGTGAGTCATCCAGATAGGCCAGATCGGGACGCTCGACCGTAAGTATAAGCAGGTCGTTACCGGCCCCGGCCGGAATGGGGTAAAGATAATAGTATTCGGAATCCTCCCCCCGGGTCAGTTGGTTAAAATCGGCCCGGAAGAGCTTCTCGGCCAGTTCGGGTAATTGCCTGATCGGAAGTTTCCGCTGCACCGACAAAAACCACTCCCGCTTGGCGGGGTCTGAGGTTGTGGGCGGCCGCGATGGAACCAGCATAAACTCGGACAGGCCGTATTGATCCCTGATGTTTTCTTTTTCCGCCGCCGACAACGGTTCCGGATAGGCCTGCTGAACGGTCCGGCTGACCGAAAGCGCCGTCTGGCGAAGGTGGACCAGGGTTTCTTCCCGCTGGGTTGATCGTGCCCTGTAGATGACAATGTTAGATACGAAATTCAAAAAGACCAGCAGGCAGATTATGACCATCAGCCCCAGATGGACCTCAGACTCGAACCGACTCCTGTGCCCGAATTGCAGCATACTGCTATAATCGGCACATAAAGCGACCGGTTGAGAAGCCGTCTCCGACTAATGCAACGTCAAAAAATTGGTAATGTAAAAGGAGATGATTCTGTCGCCCCAGACAACGGCAATCATAGCGGCGGTGGCGATAAAAGGTCCGAACGGTATTATCCGTTCCCGGCGCATCCTGGCCGAAAAAGCCATCATTACCACCGAGACAACCAGACCGATTGCCGCCGAAGAGATGAACACCAGCAAGACCTTCTGCCACCCCAGAAAAGCCCCCAGCATGGCGGCCAGCTTGATATCGCCGCCCCCCATCGACTCTTTCTTGAAAAGCCAGTCACCCAGCAGGGCAATGATAAACAACGAGCCCCCGCCCACCAGAAGACCCAGCCCGGCCTGGACAATTCCTATTCCCCCCGGCAGAAATGATACCGCCAGTCCCGCCAGCATACCGGGCAGAGTTATTATGTCCGGAATTATCTTAAAATCAAGATCGATGAAGAAAACCGTCAGCAGGGCCGACGACAAAAACGCAAATACCGCCAATGGCAAGGACCAGCCGTACTCCCAGAAGAAGTACAGATAACACAATGCATTGAGCAACTCAACCAAAGGATAACGCCAGGATATTCGCTCGCCGCAGAAGGCACACCTGCCCCGCAGAAAAATAAAGCTGAACAGAGGAATGTTGTGGTACCATTTCAACTGCTGCCGACACTGCGGGCAAACTGAACGACCTTGCCAGAACTTCTCGTTACGGGGAGTCCGATAGATGACCACGTTGAGAAACGAGCCAATCGCCAGCCCCAGCAAGACAATGAAAATCGTCTCAGAAATCGCCATCAGGATTATTATCGGCACCTTCCGGCGCTATCTGAGCTCGCCCAGACGGTACATCACCAGGGCCACGGCCACCGGGGCGGCTGTCTCGGTACGAAGGATCCGTTCTCCCAAACCGACCGGGATAAACCCATTCGCCAGAGCCAGTTCAAACTCGTCGTCGGAGAACCCCGCCTCCGGACCGACCAGAAGAGTTATCCGTTTGGCCGATTCTTCAAGCGGGCACCGATCAAGAGGACGAGACTTCGACGAAGGGTGAAAAACCAGCCCGATATTGTCCGGCTCGTATTCCTCAAGGAACCCGGCCAGAGTAACCGGGTAGGCGATGGATGGCAAAGCCGAGCGACGGCATTGCTTGACCGCCGCCAGAGCTACTTTTTCCAACCGTGTGAGACGCACCCGGGCACGTTTGGGATCATCCATCTTAACCCGGGATTTATCGGTGATAAGAGGGACAAAGCGTTTGACGCCCAACTCCGTCCCGCGCTGCACCACACTGTCGAATTTCGAACCGACCGACAACCCCGCCGCCAGAGTAAGATGAACGGCAGCCTCGCCGTAATCACGCAACTCGGCATGCACACGAACCGTCACCCGTCGCCCCGTAATACTGCTGATCTCCCCACGACAAGCCGTACCCAAACCGTCGATCACAACCACCAGAGCGCCCCGGTCAAGTCGCAGTACACGATGGGCGTGGCGAGCCTCTTCGGCCGGCAAAACGATGATGTCGCCGTCGCGATGATCGGGAGGGGCATAAAACAGAGGCGGCTGCACCGGCTACCTCCGGCGAACAGTATAGGTAAACCACTGACCGTCACGGCGAATCGAAAAATCGTCCTGGTCCGCTTTTCTCAACGCCGCGGTAATGGCACTTTCGTCCTGATCCAGCAATCCGGCCAGAACCAGCACACCACCGGGGAGGGTCAATTCCAGCAACCGGTCCAGCATTGAAAGAATGGTCGTTTTGATGATGTTAGCGACCACGAAATCATAGGGGGCATCACCGTCACAATTTTCAATCGAGCCAAGGGCAATTTCACAAGGTGTTTTCACGCCGTTGATACGAAAATTCTCCCGGCAATTTTCAACCGCCACCTCATCGTAATCCACCGCTTTCATCCTGACCGCTCCCATCCGGTCGGCCAGAATCGACAGGATACCGGAACCCGTTCCCATATCCAGGAACGTCATGCCCTTTTTGAAATTTTCGTCCATCGCCAGCAGACAACCCTGTGTGGTGGCATGACTGCCGGTGCCGAAGGCCATCTTCGGATCGATGATAATTTCGTAGGGTACTTCCTGCGGTTCACACCACGCCGGACGAACTACGATACGGTCGCCGACCCGAACAGGCCGGATACTACGCCTGTATTCTTCGAGCCATTCGACGTTCTCCACCCGGCGTTGTCTGATTTTCGGAACGGCCGAGCCGTCCGCCTCGATCAGTCGGCCCAGATATTCGGAAAGTCTCGCCACCGAGTGGTGGTCATCCTCCGGAACGTAGAAAATGATCCCCGTCTCCGAGGCACCATCTTCTTCTTCAAGAACCAAACCCGAGACGATATTGACAATAATGAAGTCACAGACGGCATCGACATGCTCCTGCGGCACCGTTACCCGGGTTTCCAGATATGCCTCGGGGGCCGCTTTACTCATGGTCACACTCCCAGGGTTTCCCGAAGTTTTTCGAAGAACGATTTATCGGCTTTGGGCGGGCGGAACGTTTCCGACTGTTGCAGTTTCTCCAGCGTGGCACGATCCTGATCGTTCAGATGCGTCGGCACCCACACCGTTACCTGAATCAGCATATCCCCCTGTCCGTGCCGGTGCAAATGGGATATCCCTTTGCCTTTCAATTTCAGCACTTTGCCGGACTGGGTCCCGGGCGGAATCTTCAGTCGGGCCGTACCGTCGAGTACCGGCACCTCTTCCTCGCCACCGAGAGCGGCGGTGGTGAAAGATATCGGCAGCTCGTACAATATATTGTCACCGTGCCGGGTAAAGCGGTTGTGTTCGATCTCTTCGAAAACAACGACCAGGTCACCGGATTCGGAACCATGACGACCGACGTTGCCCATGTTGTCAACCGTCATGTAATTGCCACTGGACACCCCCGGCGGCACGGTTATGGTGACTTTACTGGAACCGTCGACCCTTCCCTCACCGTCGCATATCGGGCAGGGAGAAGAGATCACTTCGCCGGTTCCCCGACACATACTACAGGTGGTCACCTGCTGAACGGTGCCGAGAAATGTTTGGGTAACCGTGCGCACCTGACCGTGACCTTTACACTGCGGGCAGACTTTCTTCGACGATCCGGCGGCCACACCACTGCCGTTACAGGATTCGCAACGGACCTTACGGTTGACCTTGATCGTTCGCTCCACCCCCGAGGCAATCTCCTCGAGCGTCAGGCGAATGCGTATGCGCAGGTCTTCCCCCCGACCGGAACCGCGACGTTTTCCCTGACCTCCCATACCGAAGAAATCATCAAAAATAGACCCGCCGCCGAAGTCACGCATGAAAGCCCGCAAGGCATCGCCGAGACCGAAACCTTCGAACCCTCCAGCCCCACCGAAACCGCCCCCCTGACCCAGACCGGCGTGGCCGTACTGGTCGTATATCTGGCGCTTTCGGACGTCCTTAAGAATCTCGTAAGCCTCGGTAGCTTCTTTGAACATTTCCTCGGCGTCTTTATCCCCCGGATTGCGGTCCGGGTGATACTGCATAGCCATCTTGCGATAGGCCGACTTGATTGTTATCTCGTCGGCCCCGCGATCAAGGCCAAGAATCTCATAGTAATCCCGTTTCGACATCAATACTCGCTTACTTCTTGTCCTCGTCAACTACCTCAAAATCGGCATCAACGGCACCGTCCTTACCTGTGTCGCCCCCGGCCGCAGTCTGTTGATCGGTCGGCCCGGCCTGAGCACCTGCCTGAGCCTGGGCGTCCGCCGCCTGTTTGTACATCTGCTCGGCCAGCTTGTGCGAAGCCTGGGCAAGTTTCTCCTTGGCGGCATTAATAGCCTCAACGGATTCGCCCTTGGCCGCCGTCCGCAGCTCCTCGATCCCCGCCTCGATATTCTTCTTGTCCTCCGCGGAAACCTTGTCGCCGTGTTCCTTGACCGTTTTCTCCGTAGCGTAAATGAACTGATCGGCCTCGTTTCTGGCGGTGATCAAATCACCCCGCTTCTTGTCATCATCGGCGAACTTCTCGGCGTCGTTCACCATACGATCTATTTCCTGTTCGGTCAGGCCTGAAGAAACCTCGATCTTAATCGATTGCTCCTTGCCGGTGGCCAGATCTTTGGCACTCACGTTCACAATGCCGTTGGCATCGATATTGAACGTCACCTCAATCTGCGGCATACCGCGGGGAGCGGGCGGAATATCGGCAAGATCAAAACGACCCAGCGTGCGGTTATCAATGGCCATCTGCCGTTCACCCTGAAGGACATGAATGGATACGGCCGGCTGATTGTCCGTAGCGGTAGAGAATATCTGCGACTTCTTGGTCGGGATAGTCGTATTGCGGTCGATCAGACGGGTCATCACACCACCGAGGGTTTCGATACCAAGAGACAGAGGCGTGACATCGAGCAAAACGACATCCTGAACATCACCGGCCAACACCCCGGCCTGAATAGCCGCCCCGACCGAAACGACTTCATCGGGATTGACGCCCTTGTTGGGCTCTTTGCCGAAAAGTTCCTTGACCGTCTCGATCACTTTGGGCATACGGGTCATGCCACCGACCAGCACCACCTCGTCGATATCACCGGCCGAAAGCTTGGCGTCGGAAAGCGCCTGACGGCAGGGACCGGCCGTCCGCTGTACCAGATGATCGGTCAACTGCTCGAACCGGGCCCGACTAAGAGTAAGATCAAGATGCTTGGGGCCGCTCTGATCGGCGGTTACAAACGGCAGGTTGATGTTGGTCTGCATAGCCGAAGACAACTCGATCTTCGCCTTCTCTGCGGCCTCTTTAAGACGCTGCAGGGCCATGCGGTCCTTGCGCAGATCGATCCCCTGCGACTTACGGAACTCGTCAGCCATCCAGTCAATCACGGCCTGATCGAAATCATCGCCACCCAGATGGGAATCACCGTTGGTGGAGCGAACTTCGAACACTCCGTCGCCGATTTCCAGAATGGAAATATCGAAAGTACCGCCACCAAGATCGTAGACGGCTATTTTCTCGTTGCCCTTCCTCTGCAAACCGTAAGCCAGCGAGGCCGCCGTAGGTTCGTTGATGATACGAAGCACTTCCAGACCGGCAATACGCCCGGCGTCTTTCGTGGCCTGACGCTGCGAGTCATTGAAATACGCCGGAACAGTTATAACGGCTTGTTTCACTTCGCCGCCGAGGTAATTCTCCGCGGCCTTTTTGAGGTACTGCAGGATCATCGCCGATATCTCCGCCGGAGCATAACGCTTACCACCGGCTTCCACCACGGCCATACCCTTATCGTCCGCAACCACCTTGTAAGGGACTATCTTTTCCTCTGCGGACACTTCATCGTGACGCCGCCCCATGAAACGCTTGATCGAAAAGACCGTGTTCTCGGGGTTAGTCACAGCCTGACGCTTGGCCGCAGCCCCGACCAGACGCTCGCCGTCTTTGGTAAAAGCCACCACCGACGGTGTCGTGCGGGCACCTTCCTGGTTGGCAATTACAACCGGATCCTTCCCCTCCAGAACCGACACACAGGAGTTGGTCGTTCCTAAATCGATACCTATGACTTTTGCCATCTTATTATCCTCCTTTATTCTTATTCTCTAAATACGTAACTTCCGCTTTGACATTATCACTATCACTTCTATTCAGCGCTGCCTTTGCTTACTCCGACTCTGGCGTAACGCAGCACGCGGTCACCATGCATATATCCCTTGCTGACCTCGGTCACAATCACTCCCTCGTCATACTCATCCGACGCCACCTGCATCATGGCTTCGTGAAAAGCGGGATCGAATGGTTTCCCGAGCGACTCAATCGGCCGCACGTCATAACGGGCCAGCAAAGCCAGCATCTGCTGATAAATCATGGCCATCCCATCACGAAACGCCCCGAGTTCATCCGAGGATTCCGTCTCCTGAGCGCCATGATCCAAAGCCCGCTCGAAATTGTCGATTACCTCCAGCAAATCGATAAGCAATTTATCGTTGGCGCTTCGGACAACTTCCTCGAACTGGCGCGCCATGCGCTTGCGGTAATTGTCGAGATCGGCCATGGCCCTGAGCTTGTCTTCTTCCAGCGTTTCCACCCGAGCCTTCAACTGCGCCAATTCATCGCCCGCTTCATCGGCCGGCGACTTTTCCTCTTCGTACGATGCGGACGAGTCTGCCTCGACTCCGTCGTCATCGCCTTCGACCGGGATTTCGATTTCCCCTGATTTTTTATCTGACAATTCCGGCTCCTCCTCAAACTCGGAGGCTGTCTTTTCAGCTTTTGTCTTTTCTCGTTTTTCCATATGTCTACTCATCGTATATCTTGTTAACTCCGGACAAGAAGTCCGTTATCGACCGGGCGGCATATTCGACAATCGACACCGCCTTGCCGTATGGCATACGAGTCGGCCCCACAATCCCCACGGCTCCCGATATATTGCCTACCTTGTAAGAGGCCGTGATCAGAGAACAGTTTATTATCTCGTTGATCGCCGTCTCCCGCCCGATAGTGATGATGAGATCTTCCTCCCGGGCATGACTGAGAAACTCCGAAAGCACCCGGCCGTCGTCGATGACCTTCAGCAAGGTCAGCATCTTCTCACGGTCGGCAAACTCCGGCATGGAAAGGAGATTGGCTTTGCCCGACACCAGGAGATCATCGTCAAGGTGTTCGGTCCAAATCCTGTCTTTGGAATCAATCACCAGTTTGACCAGCCGGGCATGACCGGAAACATCGGCCAAACGCTCCGATATAGTCCGACGAATCTCCGCAAGGGTCAGCCCGCGAAGGCGCTCGTTAAGGTGCGCTTCGACCTCCTGAATGGCCTTCTCCGAAATACTGCTCTCGACCTCCAAAATAAGAGAACGAGCCAAACCCGACTTGACCACCACAACCACCATCAGGCGACCATCGGCCACCGGGATAAGCCTCAAATCGGAGAGCACACCGATCTCGAAACGCGGAGCAATACTCACCCCCAACTGATTGGTAACATCACCCAACAGCCGGGCTGTCTGCCCCAGGATTTCTTTAATCCCGCGCCCTTCCTTAAGCATGGTCTGTTTGATCGCTCTCTTCTCCTCGGACGTCAGCACCTCCGGTTTCAAGAGATAGTCCACATAGACCCGGTATCCGGTGTCAGTAGGCACACGGCCGGCCGATGTGTGCGGCTGTTCGACAAGTCCCAGTTCCTCAAGGTCCTGAAGCGTATTGCGAATAGTCGCCGGCGACAGACCCATGTTGAACTGACGGGCAATTACCCGTGAGCCCACCGGATCCGCCGAGGCGATGTAGTAATTAACCAGGTTGGCCAGGACCTGTTTTTCTCTTTCGCTCAGATTGTCGAACGCCATATCTCTTCAGACCTTTCCGGCCCGACGCTGCCAATATGGCAGCCCTTCTGCCATATCCGTACTATTTAACACATATTGTAACAATCGTCAAGTCTAAATGATTCTATTATTATTAATTAACTAAAAAAAACCACCCCAACGGGGTGGTTTTGTGACACTCAAAGACAAATCGCCTACTCTTTGTCTTTTTCCTTCTTCTGGTTACTCTTGTCGGCCTTCTTGGCCTCGGTCTTGTCGCTGGTCTTTTTCTTTATGAGATTCTCGCGGCGGTCATCGATACCGTTTTTGTTTTCATCCACAAAGGTATCGAACTTCTTCTTGGCGACTGTTTTCTTGTCGGTTGTAGACTTAGTTGCCTTGTTTGCTTTTTCGGTTTTTTTCGACTCGTTTTTCTTTTCAGTCTTTTTAGTCTTTTCGACCTTTTCGGTCTTTTCAGTCTTTTCCGTTTTCTCGGCCTTCTCGACACCGGCCGCCGAGGCGTTAATCGTCCAGAGAAATACGGCACAAAGCAAGTATGTAAGGATTCTCTTCATAGCTCTTACCCGTTTCCACTGATTCCGGATCGGGGCCGGACCGACCGCTTACATTCCATGCGCCCGGCCCGAACCTGATCCCTTCGCCCTTATTTTCTGCCTTTGCTTTTAGTCGTCGTCGTTGTTGTTGTTTTGCTGGTTCCGCTGCTGCTTTTTGTCGAAACGGAACGCTTGTCACTCGAGCCGGTCGAACTTTTGACGGAACCCGACTGATTGCTGCTCTTCGAACTGCTCGACTTCTTACTCGACTGCACGGTCTTATAGGTCTCGCTTGACGACTTGTCCGTCTCTTTCTGTTTCACCTCAGAGGTGGTCTTTTTGCCTGAGGTCGACGATTTGGCCGTGCGATAAGTCGATTTACTCTCCGACTTGCTCTCCGACTTGCTGCTGCTACCCGATTCCTTCTGATAGAATCCGGACGAACCCGATGAGCTCGATGAACTTGATGAACTCTTCTTGGTGCTGCCTTCGTAAGTCGCCGTCTTGTCCGAAGAACCTTTACTCTGAACCTTGGTACTGTATCCCGAACTCTTCTTGTCGCTGCTGTAGTCCTGCTCCACCGCCTCAGCCGAAGATTTCGACTTCTTCGCGGAGTACATACCACTGCTACCGGATGTCGTACTGCGTGTCTTCTTGCTCTTGAATACAGCCGTGGAACCGTCCGTCTCGTAACCGCGGTCGGTCTTGATCATCTTGGTCGAACCCTTCACGTATTTCTTACTGGAAACGACAGAGCTCGAACCGACAGCGGCGGTACTTCCGGAAACCGTGTGGCTCGAACCAAGGGTCTTATCCTTGTAATCGGGGTAACCGGATTTATCCGGAGCACGGTAGCCGACCTCGCGCACTTCTTTGTATTTCGATTTCACGCCGGAGGTCGGATTCACGATTGTTTTGTCAAACACGACCGTATTGTAACGACTGACATGAAAATCGCTTTCCCAGCAATAGCCGTGGCGATCATAAATAGTGATCGTGTGCCAACCGGCCGCAATACGCGGGATATACAGCGGCGCACAGCCCCAGTAGATGCCGTTCACGTAGACGGTAGCGCCCCAGGGATAATCAATGTAGCAGTTACCGCACACGGTCCAACTGGGATAATAAGGGTAATAAACCGGATGCCAGTAATCATCTTCCCACTCGTTGATATACACGACCGCCCGGTCATAGGCAAACCGCTGACCGCCGTAACGCACGAAGTACTCGCTGTTCAGGTAGTCCATGTAATCGTAACGGTCATCCCAGTCGCACACCAGACCGGAGTTGTGATACCAATTCGGGATCGGGAATTTCTCACGCGAGGCGACAATCTGAATGTTCTCGAAACCTTCCGGCCCCGTCACCACCAGATCGTAGGAATCCTCGTCTCCCGGCAAACGATAGGTCACGCCGCCGCTGACGAAATTGTCCTCGTCGGAGGAACTGGGAAAAAGAAGGCTGACCCGGCCCTTGGTGTCGATGGTATAGATGGCCACAAAAGCATCCCGGCTGGCCCGGAAATAGACGACGATATTGTCATTTTCATAATACTCGCCGTCGCTGTGGTCGGTCCAGATTTCCACGTCCAGATAACGATCCACCTTGACACGATCATCGTAATAATCGTCCTCGTCGACCGACTGCGCCTTGACGCTCAGCCCGCCGGTCGCCACCAGCAGCAGGGCAGCAAGACTGATCAGAACTGATTTGCGCAACATAAGCTATCACACTCCTTCATGCCGCTAACGTAACTGTGTGGCATCATCCCGGGCCGGGCGGGTCTTGACATACCCTTCCCCATGATCCGGTTTCTCCGAACCCGGGGCCGGCGCCAGTTGCAGATTATCCTGAACCGTCTGATAGGCCCAGATGAAATCGGCCGCACCCGACGAACCTACTGCAACCGCCCACAGTTTGGCATAGTGGCTGTCATTAGTCCAAATAACGTATATGTGCCCCTCAATAATCTCCTGGTAGCCGTCGCGGGACCATCCCGACTCGGGGGCGAAAGACACGCTGTCAAAACTGAGCGCGTATCCCATATCCTGTATGTCTGTCAGGGCGTCTCCCACGTTGAGATAAGAAATAAACGTGGTGTCGCCACCGCCGATCCTCCCGATGACCCGATCAACCCAGATATCAGCAGCCGGGGAATCATAGGCCACGTGCTCGCCCGCAGCCAGATTGAAACCGGCCAGGGCAGGTTCTACTTCATACGGGTAAAGCATATCGCGGCCTTCGGGGCGGGGTGTATCCCAGACGTCCTCGGCCGACAATTCCGACTCCTGCCCGGCGTAGTCCACGGCTGTAAGCGCGTACCAGTATGTCTCGCCATTATCAGCCGTTTCGTCTTCGTAGTAATAAAGCAGCAAGTCCAGATTCGGATTGTCCACGGCCGTCACAACGGCAAGAGGCTCGTAACCGGTAGTTGCCTGCAACGAACGATAGACCACATATTCCCGGACATCGCGCTCATAAATGCCGTTCCACCACACTGTAACCGAACCGTCGCCGGTAACACTGTAAACCCCCTGAGGCGTAGCCGGACAGGCATCTTCCACAAGGATGTCGTCATCGTCATCACATCCGGTCAACGTAAGAACGACCAGAATCGCGAAAAGCATACTGAGCAACTTTGTTTTCATTACGAATCCCTTCATCGACTTGGCTTTCTATCACAGACTTAAACAAAGAACATGCCGAACCCTATAACTCATTGATTGACAACATGAAAACGCACAAGACCGGACGCCGGACCACCGCCCGACGCACAATTATTGTGCATTCAAAAGGAAAGGTGCACAGAATAAAGTCAAAAGGCTAATTGTCTCTGGACAACCCGTATTCTTTGATTTTGGCCCTGAGAGTGTTGCGGTGAATACCCAGTTTCTCGGCACAGGCGCCGATATTCCAGCCCAACCGCTCCAGACAGTAGAGGATATGGTCCTTTTCAACTTCGGCCAGCGAGCGAATCGGCCCCGGTTCACCTGCGGGGGGCTGCTTGTGAAGCCCGGACAAATCGGCCCGGGTAATCACGTTCGAACGCGTCAGGACAATAGCTCGCTCGATGATATTCTCAAGCTCCCTCACGTTCCCCGGCCAGTCATAGGAAGTGAGAAGAGCGGCCGCTTCGTTGTCCACACCCCGAACATCCTTGCCGATTTTCTTGGCGTATTTTTCGATGAATTTCTCAGCCAGCAGAAGGATATCACCGGTTCTCTCCGCAAGAGGCGGCAAATGAAGCTGGATGACGTTCAGACGATAGTACAAGTCCTCGCGGAACTTATTTTCCTTCATCAATTTATCGAGATCCCTGTTGGTCGCCGCGAGAACACGAATATCCAGGGGCATCTCCCGGACCGATCCCAACCGCTCGATCTTCTTTTCTTCCAATACCCGAAGAAGCTTCACCTGCATGGTCAGAGGCATTTCGCCTATTTCATCAAGGAAAAGCGTACCGCCGTCGGCCAACTCAAAACGCCCCTGCTTGGCCTTGTCGGCACCGGTAAATGCCCCCCGCTCGTACCCAAAAAGCTCTGACTCCAGCAGGGTTTCCGGAAAAGCCGCGCAGTTTATCGCCACCAGCCTCTTGTCGGCGCGCGTTGACAGAGCATGGATCGCTCGCGCCACCAGTTCCTTGCCGGTACCGGAAGGCCCGGTTATAAGAACCGTGGCATCCTTGGCCGCTACCAGCGAAATCATCTCCTTGACCTTAAGTATGGCCGGTGACTGCCCGATCATCTCCGAAGCCGGAAAAGCTTCGGCCAGACGCTCGCTCATAACCTCGTGTTCGACGACCAGACGATTCTGAGCGAAAGCCTTCTCCAGTTTGAGCAAAAGCTCGTCCAGATCCTCAACCGGCTTTGTCAGGTAATCGTAGGCCCCGGCCCGCATTGTCCCCACCGCCGATTCCACCGATCCGAAAGCGGTTAACATTATCACCTGAATGAAGGGGTTGATCTCCCGCAATCGCTTCAGCAATTCCAGACCGTCCATCCCCGGCATTTTCATATCCACCAAAGCCAGTGGAGAAAACACTTGGTGGTACAGTTCAAGGGCTTTTTCGCCGCTCTCGGCCTGGGTAACTTCGTAGCCTTTTTTCGTCAGAAACCCGGTCAACAGTTCGCGCTGACCGGCTTCATCGTCGACAACAAGAAGCCTGATGGATGCCATGAAAAAGAACTTACACCGTTGCTCATGTCAGGACAACAAAAAAGGCCCGCCGTTGCCGGCAGGCCTCAAACCTGTTCGCTATGCACGGTTGTCAGGATCCGAAGAAGACCTTGATACCGGCATGAACGTCTATGATAGTCGTGGACTCGCCGAATTCATAAGGGCCGTTCGGGTAATCATTCTCCAGGTTACTGGAAAAGCCGTTGTGCACGTTGGCCTCAAGATACAAGCCACCGTAATCATTGGTGTAATAGAACAAACCGGCGCCGATTCCGGCCGAGAAAACCGGATCGTACGACAATTCCCGATATTTTATGGCATCTGTCACCGCGTCGGCTATCACCGGTGTGGTGAACTTGATAATATCAATACCGGCCAGAACCTTCAGGTACGGAACAAAATTGGACTCACTGAAGAAATAGTACTTCATGTACAGTTTGGGGCTATAGATCCGGTGTTTGCTGGAAGACACCTCTTCGACATCGCTGTCTATCGCCATCTGATGGTAGGTAAAATTACCTCCCAGAACCAGATCGGCCGTCAGGAAGTAACCCACCTCAAAACCGGCGTTAAACCCCAACTTGGCACCGAGGTCGATATCGCCCCGAGGGCTTGAAGGTGACCAGTCGGCAATGCCACCGACCGGCAGAGTTCCGCCCATAAACAGAGCCACTTCAAGAAAATCCTTTTCAAAGTATTCTTCTTCTTCGTCCTGGGCGCACACATTAACAGACATCGCCAGCAACAAGACCAGCGCAAGAAGAGTGGAGACTTTTTTCATCACCGCATCCTCAAAATATAACCAATTGGAACCTTCGTATTCCCGAACCTGGCGGCCCTCCGCCACCAAGCCACCCAAGTAAGGGGCCAAGATAAGCAATACAAAGACGGCTTGTCAACAGCTTATATTCAATCCAATCTGCTCGCAGCTCATCGTTTATGGTCGCAGATCACCGGATATTTCGTAACCGGAGCACACACAACCGCCACAGGCTGTTATCAACACACAAATTCGGCGTTTTTTTCTATCATGTTGTTTCGGACCGCCGAAATCGATCACGGCTATCCTCAAGCGAACCCTTAAGCGAAAAAACGGGTTGTCTTTTGATGGGATTCTTGTATACTTGCACCTTTATCGAATTTGGCGTAAAAGCAACGTATGAAGGTACTCGTAATCGGTTCCGGCGGGCGCGAACATGCCCTTGTTTGGAAAATAAAACAATCGAAGAAGGTCCAGAAGATCTTCTGTGCACCCGGCAACGGCGGTATGACCCGCATTGCCAAGTGCGTCAACCTTAAGGCCGACAATATCAAAGGCCTGGCGGATTTCGCCTCCCGCAACAAAATCAACCTGACCGTAGTCGGTCCGGAACAACCTCTCGCTCAGGGAATTGTCGATGAATTCCAGCGCCGCAAGCTGAAGATATTCGGTCCGGAGAAGAAGGCCGCACGGCTCGAAAGCAGCAAAGTCTTCGCCAAGGAATTCATGCAGAAGTATCATATCCCCACGGCCGCTTTCAAGGTTTTCGATAATATGGCCGACGCCATAGGCTTCTGCAAAGGCATAGAATACCCTGCGGTTATCAAAGTGGACGGCCTCGCAGCCGGCAAAGGTGTTATAATAATCAAGAACTTTGAGCATGCCAGCGAGACCATTGAGCAGATATTCGAACACAAGATGTTCGGATCGGCCGGGGCAAAAGTGGTGGTAGAATCGTTCCTCGAGGGACAGGAAGTCTCCGTAATGGCCATAACCGATGGCAAGACGATCATTCCCATGCTGCCCAGCCAGGACCACAAGCAAGCTTTCGAAGGCGACAAAGGGCCCAATACCGGCGGCATGGGAGCTTTCTGTCCGGCCGGCTTCGTCGACGGGGAAACACTCGAACAAATTCAGGAGTATATCCTCAATCCCACGATCAACGGTCTGCATCAGGAGAATATCCCGTACCGGGGAGTCATTTACGCCGGTCTCATGCTCACCCAGCACGGGCCGAAAGTGCTTGAATTCAACTGCCGTTTTGGCGACCCGGAAACTCAGGTCGTCCTGCCGCTTTTGAAATCCGATCTGGTTGAAATAATGCTGGCCGCGGTCGACAAACGGCTCGGCAGTGTGGGTCAGTTCGAATGGCGAAACGGCGCCGCCGCCTGCGTGGTTATAACCTCCAAAGGATACCCCGACAAATACACCACCGGGCAGCGCATTTCAGGTCTTCAGAATACACGAAGTGCCGGTTGCTACGTCTTTCATGCGGGGACCCGCCGCGAGGATAACCACCTGGTCACATCCGGGGGACGAGTCCTGGGAGTCATGGGCATGGACAATGATCTGAGAAGCGCCCTGGCTAAATCGTACAACCTGGTCAAAAGGATAAAATTTGAGGGTGCCACCTTCAGGCGCGATATCGGCTTCAGGGTTTTGGGGAATACCAAGTAGGAACGAAACATGCCGAAAGTGTTGATTGTTATAGGCTCGAAATCAGACTCGGAATACGCCGAGAAATGCCTGCGACAGTTGGAAGAACTGGCCATTGAGGGCGTGGTGGAAGTATCTTCCGCCCATCGTCATCCCCGGGAAACCGCCGAACTCGCCGGCAGCGCTGAAGAACATGGCTACGAGGTCATTATTGCCATGGCTGGTCTTTCGGCCGCATTGCCGGGTGTTATGGCCGCCCATACCAATCTGCCGGTGATCGGCGTACCGCTTCCAGCGGCCCTCAACGGGCTGGATTCGCTGCTGTCGGTGGTACAGATGCCCCCCGGCATTCCGGTCGCGGCGGTGGCGGTGGGATCGCCCGGAGCCAAAAACGCCGCTGTACTGGCGGCCCGGATACTGGCGTTAAAACATGCCGACGTAAAAGCCGCGCTGCTCAAACATCGCCAGTCGCTGTAGAACAACCGGGACCAAAAAGTGATTTCTGGTGTAAGAATATTGTATTGTTAGACCGACCGAAAGGAGATGCGGATGATACGTTCAAATCGGCAGCAGTTGTGGAGTCTTCTCAGCATCTTTACGCTGATCGTCATCCTGGCTGCAGGTTCCGTTTTCGCACAGACCGAGGAGAAGATCCAAAAAGCCAAGGAATACTATAACCAGGGCGTTAAGGCCATGCAGGAAGGTGACGTCCAGGCCGCCATAACAGCCTACGAAGGAGCTATCGCGACCAACCCGGACTACGCCGATGCACACCTTAATCTCGGAGCAATCCTGTACGAACAAGAGCAGTTTGACCAGGCCCTTGAACATTTCAAGATCGCTTCCGAGAAGGAGCCGTCGAACGTCGACGCATTGGCTAACCTTGGTCGCGTGGAATACCGTCTCAGGAAATATCTTGAGGCCGAAACAGCTTTCAAGGCCGCGCTGGCTCTGGACGATTCCAACGGCGGTCTCTACAAAGAACTGGGCAAAGTATATTACGCGAAACGCGATTACGGCGAAGTTGTCACAACACTGGAGAAATGCAATACCGCCGGGGCCGGTGATGATATCTCCTATTACATGCTCGGGAAGTCTTGCCAGAAACTGGACAAAGAACCCGAAGCTATTGCCGCCCTCAAGAAATCCCTTGAACTGAAAGCAAGCAACTACAACGCTTCTTTCGCTCTCGGTCAGATTTACCTCGCCCAGGAGAAATTCCGCACCGCCGCCGGGTATTTCAAATCGGCCCTGGAAGCTAACCCGAAGCGCGGTTACAGAGCGTCGTACAACTATGCCGTAGCCATCGAATCAGCCGATCCCGACGATCTTGACACCCACATCAAAAACTGGACGGCTTTCGTAAAACTGGCCAAGAACAACCCCAAGGCCAAGAACGATATGGCTATTGCCCAGGAACACATCAAAGATCTTGAAGAGGCCAAGAAAAATCAGTCTCTTCAGTAACAGTAACTATTTCGGACTAAAAAAACCCCGGTCGACGGCCGGGGTTTTTCTTTGGTCACTGCTCTACGGCCCGACCGTGCGAGTGACAATACCTTGACTCATATACCGCCCGGCCGTATATTGACTTTAGAAATCAACATATACCCCGTCAACCGAGAGGTTTCTTGAAGAAATGCCAACCGCAGGCTCCGAACCCGGAAGCCCGTACGGTATAGGAGGAAACCGCATGTACAGAAAAATAACATCAATAACCGCAGCTCTGGTGCTGTGCCTTGGCACAGCGGTTCTGGCGGAAAATTATGAGCGGGCCGAAGTCTCACTGATACCCGCACAACAGCAAGTTGTATTACCAGACGGCAAAGAGATAACGACCTCCTGCACTCTTCTGAAACACATTGTCGATGATACCGTCCTTGGTTACAACTCCGGTTACGAAACCGGTCAGCGCACGGTAATGTATTTCGATCCCGCCGAATGCGACTCCCCCACTTACCCGTTCGAGATCACCGGCTTATCTTTCACACTGCTTGATCCGCCGGACGCCTATGACCCGCGCATCTACAAGTGGCCGGTTGAACTTGACGTCGTCGTATATGAACTCTACAGCGCCGCCGACAGTTGCCTGGGGCCGGGTACCGAGATCTGTCGCGTGCCGGTGGTATGCGACTCGGCCGGGTTTGCCTACCCCGCAACCGGAACGGTTACTTTTTCCACCCCCTGTTGCGTTGACGGTCCGTTTTTCATCGGAGTTGAATATACCGACACCTACACCGGTTCGCTTCCCTCGGTAATGTACGATTTCAGTTCCGAACCGGATTTGTGTCATCTTTTCATGTTCGTCTGTGATTCCATATGGGCCGGCTGGTACGCTTATTGGGTCACCCCTCCGGGCTACCCCTTCTACTGGGTACACGGTGAGACGGTATCGCTGAATTGCTGCGAGGATGCCGATGGTGACGAAGTATGCGATGTAATTGACAATTGTCCCGGGGTATACAATCCCGGCCAGGACGACAATGACAGCGACGGAACCGGTGACTTATGTGATATCTGCCCCGGCTACGACGATAGTCTGGACGATGACGGCGACGGCGTACCGGACGGCTGCGATGCCTGCCCCGGTTACGACGACGGTCTGGACGACGACAGCGACGGCGTACCGGACGGCTGCGATGTTTGTCCCGGCTACGATGACAACATAGACAATGATGGCGACAACGTGCCGGACGGTTGTGACAATTGCCCGACGGATCACAACCCTTATCAAATAGACACCGATCACGACGGCCTGGGTAATACCTGTGACGATGACGATGATGACGACCTTGTCCCGGACATCAGCGATAATTGTCCTCTCGTATACAACCCCGGACAAGAGGACTCCAACTCCGACGGCATAGGTGATGCCTGTTCGTGCCTGGGGACCACCGGAAACGTGGATTGCGATCCGTCAGAGATGGTCGACATGGGTGATTTGACCGTATTGATCGATCACCTATTCATAAGTCTGGCGCCGCTGTGTTCGGAGACAGAAGCAAACATCGACGTATCGGGCATTGTCGATATGGGTGATTTAACCATGCTGATCGATCATCTGTTTATCAGCCTCGATCCGCTGCCACCCTGTCCATAAACAATATCTTCGACAACAATCTGTGCGGCCATCTCCCCAACGGAAGGTGGCCGTTTCTTCATTAGAAAACAGAGCTCAATAATTTTGCTTGCATCCAGAGATTGAAGCTGGTATACTCTTATCGGGAAAAGGAATCTCTTCACCACCAATTCACCGCCATTTGGCATCGGGTAAGACCTGCGGTAGTTCCGGTTGGTTTCTTCGATGCAAGGGGAGTATTATGCCCTTCCCTGAAGTATTTCGAAGTAAAGACAAGGCCGCACCTCACGCGGCTGTTTAACAATATAGATTCACGAAAAATGGTTCACCGTTTTCCGGCAACCAGACTAAACACATTTCGGAAGGAGGGGTTGTTTATGCTCAACAGAGTAAATGTCACAATGGTCCTGACGTTACTGATGGTTGCGATGCTGACCCTGTCGGTGACTGCGAAGGCTCCGGGAACGATTCAGAAGGATGCGGC
>DAISVY010000009.1:0-176003 GCA_036826635.1 Candidatus Zixiibacteriota bacterium | reverse complement strand
ATTGGACGGTTGAGGATGAAAACGGTAATACCCAGATTGGCAAAATCGCTATTATCCTGTAAATTGTCTTATGCCGGAGTTCGCAATCGCGCGTAAGATCGGACCGGGACGGTTCACTCTCGGATTCGTCGTGTTATTGGCCCTGATGTGCGGGGTAACATCGTCGACCGCCAGAACGGTCCTTAAATCGCCCAAAAACCAGAGCCTCGAGCGTCAGCGCGTATCCGGTGCGGCCACTGACCCGGTAGTGCTGTATGCCGCCCACAGCCGAGGCAATATGCAACTCGGTGTGGCCAACAACGGGACCTTCGGAACCGGGGGCCAGACGATTGAAGACCCTTTCACGGGTGATCTTATCCCCTCATGCGAGTATCCCCGAAACAGCAATCTGGTTTATCTCTGGATAGGGGCTTTCTGGATCGGGGCGGTAGTCAATCATGACACGCTGGTCTCCTGCGGGTCTGAAGACATGTACGAAACCAGCGAATTCTGGCCCGAGATACCGGAGTTGGGCGGGCAATTTACTTATGCGTCGATTGATCCCGCCAGCAAATTCTACAACCCGGACATTGAGGCATATTCCGAAGAGGACATTATCTGCCAGTATTACGACACCCTGACAGATCCCCGACTGGTCGGCCGTGATGACACCGACCAGCGCGGACACATACCACTGGATTTGAAAATAACGCAGCGGTCCATGGCCTGGAGCTACGAGTATTGCGACGATTTCATCCTCTTCGATTACAGAATCACCAACATTGGCCTTAATCGCCTCAATGATCTATACATCGGCATTTGGGTGGACGGCGATGCTTTGCACGTCAGTCGATTGAACCCCGAAGGCTGGCAGGACGATATCGTCGGCTTTTATAAAACGCATCCCTGCCCGGAAGTTCCGTGGTTCGAAGACACCGTAAATATAGCCTATCACGCCGACAACGACGGTGATCCGTCACACAATGATGCCAACTCGTGGGACCTTTATTCCACGAGATCGGTCGCCGGGGTCAGGGTTGTTCGCACCCCTTCCGACTCGCTCAACTACTCGTTCAACTGGTGGATAACCAACTATGATAACCCGGCCGATGATTTCGGACCGAGACACCAGGGCACTCAGGGCGATCCGCTGAGAAGTTTCGGTGCTCGTCTGGGTACGCCGGAAGGCGATTGCAACAAGTACTACGTGCTGAGCCATCGTGAGTTCGACTACAACCTTATGGAAATCGCCGTAAGTCATACCGCCGATGGCTGGCTGCCACCCCCGACCGAGGCCGAGGAATATGCCGACGGTTTCGACTGTCGATATCTTCTGTCATTCGGTCCTTTTTATGTCGATCCCGGACAATCATTACCGGTAACCTTCGCCTGGGTGGGCGGTGAAAATTTTCATCAAAACCCGACCGATTTCGCCGATCTGTGGGACCCGCATCAGCCTCAGAATTATTACAACAGTCTCAACTTTTCTGATCTGGCCCTTAACGCCCGCTGGGCCTCCTGGGTCTATGACAACCCGGGGTATGATACCGATGACGATGGTTACCGGGGAGAATATGTATTGGTAAACCCGGATACCGACGATGTTGAATCGGACACGTTTTGGTATCGAGGCGACGGCGTTCCTGACTTTCGCGGAGCGGGAGCTCCGCCAGCCCCGCGGATACGGGTTATTCCGTCGGTCGGAAAGCTCACGGTTCGCTGGAACGGTTATTATTCCGAAACAGAACCCGACCGTTTCACCGGCATCGTGGATTTCGAGGGCTACCGCGTGTATTCCGCCCTGGACGACCGGTCGTCCAGCTTCACTATGCTGCGGTCTTATGATCGGGAAAATTACAGTCGTTTCGTCTGGAAGATCGTGAACAACGAAGGAACCTGGGTACGTGACGAGATTCCGTACACGCGGGAGCAGTTGTACGAAATGTACGACGACACCCTCTTTTACCCTTTGTCATACACCCGGGCGCATCCTTTGTATTACGAAGGTATTCACTATTACTTCGAACGGCAGGATTTTAACCAGTCGTCCCTGAACGAACCCGGCGGTATCCACAAGGTCGATTCGCTGGCTCGCAACCCGGGCACCAATCCGGAATTGTGGCAAAAAGAAGACCTCACATACGACTATGGCGAACCGCTCCCCAAATTCTACGAATATGAGTACGTGTTCGAGAATGTGTTGCCTACTGTCCCGTATTATGTCGCCGTAACGGCTTTCGATTTCGGCTCGCCCAAATCTGGTCTGAATTCACTGGAGACAAATCCGCTCAACAACGCCATCGAGGAATACGCGCAGAATCCGGTCGACAGTGTAGAGGCAAACCAGCTCGACGTATACGTCTACCCTAATCCCTACCGCATAGATGCCAGCTACGCCCAGCGCGGATATGAAAATCGGGATCGCACCAAAGCCCCGGACTGGGCCCGCCGTATTCATTTCACCAATCTGCCGTCCGTATGCAAAATCTTCATATACTCAATCGACGGTGACCAAATCCGAGAAATAGATCACAACTACCCCGAGGGAGGACCGGGCTCCATGCACGAAACCTGGGACCTGATCACTCGCAACACGCAAACGGTGGTCTCCGGGCTGTATTATTGGGTAGTAGAATCCGACGGACGAACTCAAATCGGCAAATTAGCCATTATCAAGTGATGCGTCTTTCCGGTTGAACCTGGCCGGCAAAAACCGCCCGAACCAGACATATCCAATCGCCGACACGGCCGCCAGAGAGGAAATCAACAACCAGGCCAAAGCCGGATCGTATTCGAACTTATCGAGGAAATAGCCGCCGTACAGAGGCCCCAGCGACCAACCGGCCGTCACGAAGAAACCGTATATACCCATGTAGCGACCGGTTCGTCCTTCGGGTGCCAATCGCGAGGTAAGAGTCAACGATGGTGGCGACATGAACACTTCACCGGTCGTAACCACCAGCATAACCAGGACAAAGAACATGTAGTCGGTCATCAAACCGAGAGCCCCGTAGCCGATGAAATACAGCAATGCCCCGATGGCAAGCTGGACGGTAAAGCGAAAATTCCCCAGCAGCCGCGTCACGGGAATCTGTAGCAACCCGACCATCAGACCGTTCAGTGTAAACAGCAACCCCAGTTGTGCTTCGGGAATGCCTACCATCTCAACCGTATAGAGAGAAAACGGGGCCACAAGCTGAGCCACGACCAGGTACAGGAACAACACCAGCACACAGTGAGTGGCCAGGTAAGTATCTTTGCGCACCGCCAACAGGTCAGAAATTTTGAAAGATTCCTGAGGGGTAATGGGTTTCGGAACAGTGAAAAAGAACAGGAAAATCAAACCCGATACAAAAGTAATTCCGGCCGAAATGTAAAAGAGTAACCCGTAGGAAGAATGCACCAGGAAACCGCCCAGAGCCGGCCCGGCCGCCCAGCCCAGATTTCCCCCGGTCCGGGTGATGGCATAACCGTCGAGCCGTTTCTCCGGGGGTAAAATATCCGAAACCAGAGCATTCACGGCCGGCATAAAGAAAGCGCCAAAAATGGAATTGACGGCCACCAGACCGGCAATAGCCCAGAATCCCCAATGGAAATCAACCGCCAGAGCTATTAAGACAAAACTCACCCCGCGGAGAAGCTGAGAGTAGATCAATATGCCGACCCGCCCGATGTGATCGGACAACTCGCCCCCGGCCATTTGAAAAACCGAGCGCACCACGGCCATGACAGCGAAAAATACGCCGATCTGGGTAGTCGAGAGCCCCAACTCGCCATGAAAATATATAGACAAAAAGGGGATAGAAGCGGCGAAGCCCATCGACCCGACAAACCAACCGATACACAAAATCCATAGATTTCGGTTGAATTGCCGGATAAATGGGACGAGTCGGAGTGCCATAGTTCTGAAAATATAGCACCGCCCGGCGACCGATTCAATCCGAAATTATGGTCGGGATTGTTTACCGTACCAGGCTACAAGATGACGGGCAATACGCAAGAAACCATCGATATCATAACGTCCCCAGCCAGCCTCGGCCATTCGCAACAGCCGCCCGGAATCGCGTAAACGGCGGAGATTCGCATCCAGCCCGGACGGTTCTGTCAGTTCCACGGCCGTGCCTCCCCGCAACAGTAACGACAAATTCAACGGCGCGAACGGACCGATAACAGGGACCAGGGCAAACATCGGCAGTCCCAGCCCCATCGACCAGTTGGTGCGCTCGTGCGGCGGAGCCACCAAATAGTCAACATGAGCAAACAATCGAGCCGTCAGTTCGTTTTCCTGCCGCCGCGAGCTATACACGGCGAGAATCACGGATGACAAATCGTCCGGCATCTCGCGGCTGTCTCTCACTACCGCAAAGGAGTCGGTCATGTTTCCGACCGCCGCCATCATCCGACGCTCAAGCCGCCCCCCTTCTCTGGCCAGCACAAGAGCCTTCCCCTCGCCTCGCACACATGAAGCAACACTTTCAATAATGGCCGCAACGTGCTGTTCCGGTTCTGATCCAGATGACACGAAAAACCCCACCATCGCATCCCGGCCAGCTATGCGATGCCGCCGCGCACGATAAGCCGCCTCTGCCTGTTCACCCAGAGCCGGCTCGACACACAGACCGCTTATCATAATTTGCTCCGGCGCATACCCCGCTTTGAGAAACGGGCCGGCCGCTTGTTCGGTGGGCACGATGACCCGATCCGCTCCCCGAACCACGGCTTCGTGAGGGGTTACCATCTCACCGTGTTGATACAACAATCCGGGCTTACCTTTAAGAACAGCTACAAGTATCGGATGCGCCACCACGACTGGAACCGGATCGTTCAGAAAACGTTGTCTCAGTTTTCGGCCCAGAAGAGCAAGCTGTCGACTGGGGCGGTTATAATCGTTATTCTTCCGCAACCGACCATAGAGCGAACCGACGGCGCCGCCCGAAGAACCTTTACGATACAGCATCCGAACAACTCGCCAGCCCAAAGCCGACAGCCCCGAACTGCTCGAAAAAACATCGAAGTCGCGCCAGGTCAGATCTCCGGCCTCTCCCCTGATCAGGGCATCAATTATGCCGTCCAGATAGAACGGGTGACCCCGGCCGACATTGGTATAGAGAAAATTTACCTCACCGGCGATAACTCACACCTCCCGTTGACTGCCGACAAATTAGAGATGAAACGACGAGTAGTCAAACATGTAAGTGCGAACGGCAAGGCCTTGTCCCACCGAAAGAAATCGGGACCGTAGTGTGATAACCGTCCTCCGGCAAGCCTGTATACCCGTGCAGCGCGGCAAAAATCAGACATCAACCGCAGCCATCTCGCCGGAATCGACTATCCCGGACAAATCCAAAAAGATAAGGAGTTTCTCATCGAACCTGCCCACCTCCTTGATGAACTCCGAGAGGCCCGGTTGCGCCGGGAAGCGATTTGTGCTATTATCCTCCAACAGACAGACTTCTAAGCAAACGGGAGACGCAAAATGAAAGATAAACGAAACGAAATTCTCGCTCGCCAGCTTCTCGATTATTCCACCGAATTAAAAAAAGGTGATGTTCTTTACCTGGAAATAAAGGGCAAAGAAACACTCGAACTGGGCAAACAGATTATAAGAATCGCCACCGAAATCGGGGCCACTCCGTTCTGGTACTACAACGACGAATCTCTTATTCGCCAATGGGTAGCCTCGGCCGGCGATGATCAATTCAAGAAGCAGGCAGAGCTGCACATGCAGCTTATGACCCGGGCCGATGCCTATATCGGACTGCGCGGTTCCGACAACCCCTTCGATCTGGCCGATATCGACCACGATCAAATGAAAAAACACACCAACCTGTTCTACAAACCGGTACATCTTGAAGAGCGTGTCAAACGCACCCGCTGGGTGGTGCTGCGCTATCCCAACAACGCCATGGCCCAGCTTGCCGAGACCTCGCAGGAAGCGTTCGAAGATTTCTATTTCGACGTCTGCTGCGCCGACTACGCCAAGATGTCCAAAGCCCAGAACGATCTGATCGCTCTGTTCAATGCGGCGGATAAAGTCGAGATAAAATCTCCCGGAACCGATCTCAGCTTCTCAATCAAGAATATCCCGCCGGTGAAATGCGACGGCAAACGCAACATCCCCGACGGAGAGGTCTACACCGCCCCGGTTCGGGATTCGGTCAACGGCGTTATCACCTACAACACCCCGTCGCTTCACGAAGGTGTGGTGTATAACAATATCTCCCTGACTTTCGAGAAGGGGAAAATTGTCAAGGCCACCTGCGACGGTAACGACGAAAAACTCAACAAGGTTTTCGACACCGACGAAGGGGCTCGCTATGTCGGCGAATTTGCCATCGGGGTCAACCCGTTCATTATGCATCCCATGAAGGACACGCTGTTCGACGAAAAGATTGCCGGTTCGTTCCATTTCACCCCGGGGCAATGCTACGATGAAGCCCCCAACGGCAACCAATCGGCCATCCACTGGGATCTGGTACAAATCCAGCGCCCGGACTACGGCGGCGGTGAGATTTGGTTCGACGGCAAACTGATTCGCAAAGACGGAGTCTTTACCGACGAGAAAATGGAAAAAGCATTTTCCCGGGAGAATCTTAAGCCCAAAGACCTTGATTGACCAACAAGTTCTCGGAACGACACGAATTAAAACACAACGGCCGCAGACTGACGGGTTAAACCTGCCGGGCTGCGGCCGTCAGATCGAAATAACCAAGGGGGATCAATGGAAGACATCGTAAAATACGCCATGCAGATGGAACGCGACGGCCAGGAGTTCTACCAAAAAGCCGCGGCCGAAGCGAAACAGCCGGAGTTAAAAGAAATCTTTACGTACCTGGCCGATGAAGAAGAAAGGCATTACCAGTTCTTCAAACGGCTTGTGGACGGCGACATCGAAACGGCCGCCGAAGCACTCAAAAAAGACACCTCGCTGGAAAACACCCGTAACGTGTTTGTCCGGCTTATCCGGGACAATACCGGGACTCATTTCGGCGAAGATGCCCGCTCGGCGTGGAAACAAGCTCTCGAAATCGAGCAGAAATCCGTCAAACTGTACAGCGATCAAGCGGACAAAACAAATGATCCGAAACGAAAGACGCTGTTCAACAAAATCGCCGACGAAGAGCGTAACCACGTCTACCTGATCGACAACATGCTCTCTTTCATGACCGACCCGAAGACGTTTGCCGACTCACAGCAGTTCGCAAGTTTCCAAAGCTGGGAAGGACATTGAGCATAAATAAATTGCCGCGCGAAAGATAACCGGGCGAGTGTCGACCGGAAATCGCAACCATGTCTCCGCGGTCAGCCCCGGGACCATGCCGGTGGCTTTTTCTATTCGAGCGGTGGCTTCGAGACCGGCCGAAGCACCGGTAACCAGCGCCCGTTTTCCTCTCAGGCCAAGATCAATTAATTCTCTACTTTGGCCAGTTCGTACGGCAGAGCAACAGCCGTTTTACAACCGCGCTCGAAGTCTCTGACGCGGAAACGCTCGTTCGGCGAGTGAATGTTGTCATCGTTCTGGCTAAAGCCTATCAACAAGGTGTCCAGCCCGAGGATATCCTTGAAATCGACCACCACCGGAATCGATCCGCCTTCTTTCATGAACACCGGCTCTTTTCCAAATCCGATCTTGATCGCCCGGCCGGCTGCTTCCAGCCAGGGACCGTCCACCGGCACCACGACTCCTTTCGCCCCACCGTGCTTGACCACCTTGATCCGGACCGATTTCGGAGCGATCCGGTGCAGATACTTCTCGATCTTGTTGCAGATATCTTTCGGCTCCATGTTCGGAACCAACCGCATGGTGATTTTGCACGAAGCGAACGACGGAATAATAGTCTTGGCGCCTTCTCCCTGATATCCCCCGGTTATACCGTTGATATCGCAGGTCGGACGACACCACGCCCGCTCGTAGGTGGAAAATCCTTTTTCGCCTTGAAGGGCCGAGATGCCAAGCGATTTCTTGTACTCTCTTTCGTTGTACGGAAGCTTTTTGAACTGGGTGCGTTCCCATTGCGTGAGACGTCCGACCTTTTGATAAAAGCCGGGTATCGCCACTCGTCCGTCTTTGTCATGCAGCTTACTAACCATGTCACACAGCACATTGACCGGGTTGGCAATCGCCCCACCGAAAACCCCGGAATGGACATCCCGGTCAGGACCATAGACAAACAACTCGACAAACGCCATACCGCGAAGGCCGAAGGTGACCCCCGGAAGGGTCTTATTGAACTGGGCCGTGTCGGATATCACCACCACGTCAGCCTTGAGCAGCTTCTTGTTCCTCTTTATGAAGACGGGCAGATTCTCCGACTGGGCTTCCTCTTCACCCTCGAAGATCATCTTAACGTTCACCGGAAGTTTCCCCGTGGTTCGGATGATGGCTTCCAGTCCCTTAATGTGGGTGAATAGCTGCCCTTTGTCGTCGGTAGCTCCTCGGGCATAGATATAACCGCTCCTGATCTCCGGCTTAAACGGCTCCGATTTCCAGAGTTCATACGGCTCCGGCGGCTGGACGTCATAGTGGCCATAATAAAGCACCGTGGGCAGTGTTTTGTCCGTAATGTACTCGGCATAGACAATCGGATGTCCCTTGGTGGGATACAGCTTCGCCTTGAAACCGATGCTTTTCAAATGCGCAGTCAACCATTTGGCACAGGCCAGAACGTCCTTCTTATGCTCCGACTTGGCCGAAACGGAGGCAAAGCCCAGAAACTCGAAAAGCTCAGCCTGACGTTTCTTCTCGGTACTCTTAAGGTATTCGAACGGGGTCATGTTTTGATCTCCTCATAATATGCTTTATATAATTTGGACAATATACGAGAGGTCAACCGGGCTGTAAAGATCGTTCCAATCGACTTTACATCTTAAACAGACGGACGCACGGCCCATAGCGGCTTGATTGACCGCATATCCGGTTCCGGTTATATTGGTACAACCTGGGGAGGTTCGTGTGAAATCACTGCTCGTACTGACTTTGTTTGCTGCGGCCGTGTTCTTTGCCTCGTGCGGCGACGATGTTATCAGATACGCTTTACCCGGACCGCTTCATCTCTTTCGACAAACCCATAATGGTGGGCGGAAATCACTTTAATTTGACCGGGACACCACCGTCAGTCGCCAACTAAGAGAAAAAAACATACCCGCGGTGTTTTACCCCGGGCGAGATCAGTCTAAAAGATAACGGCTCAGAAGCTCTTGCGTTTGAAAAACCATACCGCCAGATAAATCATGACCGCGGCGAAAACGACCGAACTCCACAAGGGCATCCACGAATCCACCGGTCGGCCGAGAACCAACTGCATCGACATATCACTTATTTCCGACGGCTTGGGCAAAACATAATAGAGAATGTCAATCACGTAACGGGCTACCCGGGAGTCAAGAAACTGGTTGATCGTTTCGTGACCGGACAAAATAGTCTGAAGCACCCAGACGAGAAAGGCCGATATCATCGCCAGAGGCGTGGAACCGAACACCACCCCGGCCAAGCCGGTAATGCTGAGCCAGATAACCATCAACACGGCATAGGCGGCGAACAGATAAAGAATGCGAAAATCGAAGCCGCCATGCGCCAGCACGGTTACGACGTATACCACTGCGGCACACAGCATGACCACGAACGTATAAACCAGCCAGACAGCCCCCAGTTTGTTCAGCAACAGCCCGGACCGCGAAAGAGGTTTGGCCAGATAGAAATCGACGCGGCCGCGCTCAAGCATACGCGGAATCAGCCCCGCACTGGCCATCACGGCCAGAAACACCAGAAACGACATAAAGGCGTCGAACCCTCGTACCACGGCCGCCGCTACGAGATCGGACGGCACGGCCTGCCCCAGATCTCCGTTATATCCGTTCATATTGATGGAGATATCACTGGTAAAATAAACCATCACCAGGGCCACAACCGTAAGACCCGCAAACAGCCAGAGGACCTTGCGGTCGACCAGTTCGACCACGGTATCGCGCGTGATCCCCCTCATTCGGCGTTCTCCTGTGTATCGGAGACGGCCTCAAAGAACGATTGTTCCAGCGACTGCTTCCGGGGAGTCACCGACTGGATCTCTATTTTCTGCAGCCTCAATGCGTCGATTACGTAGTTGATATTCTCCGGCTTTTCCAGTGTGACAATCATACCCTTGGCGGTGATAGAGACCCGCTGACCGATTTCTTCGGGGATATCGATCCGCTTGTTGCCGATTGTCGCCTTGATCTCGTACTGACTGCCACTGGTGGTCAGTGACTGCACGGTGTCTACCTTGACCAGCTTACCGCGCGTAAGAATAGCCACCCGGTCGGCAACGGCCTCGACTTCCGAAAGAAGATGCGAATTGAGAAAAACCGTCTTGCCCTCTTCCCGAACACGCTTCAGCACTTTCCGTATTTCGATCTTGCCCATAGGGTCGATACCGTCGGTCGGCTCATCAAGAAACACGATATCCGGATCACACATCAGAGCCTGAGCCAGACCTATCCGCTGAAGCATCCCTTTGGAGTACTTGCGAATTTTCGTATTGGTCCATTTTTCCATATCGACCAGCTTGAGCAGTTCGCCTGTCCGCTTGTCCAGTTCGGTCGAGTTCAGACCATACAGCCGCCCGGTAAACTCCAGAAGCCCCAACCCTGTCAGATGACCCGGAAAACGATGGTTCTCCGGAAGGAAACCGGCTTTCTCCCGCGAGGCCGGATCGGCCGGGGTCAAACCGTTAACCAGGGCCTGCCCGGAGGTTATTGACGTAATGCCCAAGAGAATTTTCACGAAAGTGGTCTTGCCGGCACCGTTGGGCCCAAGCAAACCGAATATCTCGGCCGGCTCAACAGTCAGGCTGACACCGTCAAGGGCAACCACGTTACCCTTCTTCATACCGGTGGAGTAAATTTTGGTAAGATCGTGGGTCTCTACTACGTTCATTCCACTCACGCTAAGCGATTATCAGTTCGTAAGGTATCTTTTAAGCCGCGTCGAAACAAGGCAAAAAAGCCAAAAGACCTTGACTAAGATACGACAATGTAATATCTTAATACGATTGACGGGGCTTTTGGCTCCGTCAATTGTGTAGTTGAAGCCATGACGAAATCCCTTCCCGTTTGTTTACTCGCCGTGGTTTTGGTCTCCGCCCTCGCTCAGGCTGAGCCCGGACTGGAAATCCAACCCACCGAGTTTGACTTCGGACAGGTAGGACAAAACCGCACGGTTGTTTATAACGCCTGGTTCCGATCATGTGGTGGTGACACCCTCGTTATCGGAACGGTCAAGACCGGTTGCGGTTGCCTTTCGGCCCCATTAGCCAGCCCGGAGATCCCCCCGGGAGACAGCGCAAGGGTAACGTTTTTCTGGCAGATAAGAGGTGCGGCCGGTGAACAAACGCAAACAGCGTATGTTTACACCAATAGCGCCGAAGGACCGCAGAAACTAACTTTCAGAGCGGTCGCTGTAGAATTGCCAGATACGACACTGGAGGTCTTTTGCCGGCCGGAGGGGCTGATTTTCGAAAGTCCCCACAAAACCGACAAATTGACCAAAACGTTTCATCTGGTTAACAACAGCAAAACCGATCTGGTGGTGCAGTTGATAGCGACGTCAGAAAAGGGATATGAGCTTGAATTGCCCGAAACGGTTCCCGCGGGCGGTTTTGCGACGGGGACAGTGAGAATTGACGCCGAATATACAAAAGACCCTTGGGAAGGGTCATTTACACTGGAGTTGGGTTCCCCGTCGACCGAAATGTACCGCTTGACGGTTTCGGTTGCCTGTGGAGACTTCAGTTATCGGCCGATTTTTACGACAACCAAATAGAAGTATTTGTGTAGAATAGAAAACAGAATCAGAGTAATGATCTTGATTGGTAGGTAACATGAAGAGACTGGTCATCAGTATTGCAATTCTCGCCGGGTTGCTTCTTCTGGTTATGTCAGTCCAGGCAGCGCCTTTGATGACACTACCGGAAGAAGAATTCGACTTCGGGTACGTTCCACAAAATTCTAAAGTCAGCCATATATTTTGGCTGTATTCGACCGGCGACGATACTCTTAAGATTCTGAAAGTGGTGCCTGGGTGAGGCTGCACCAAAGCACCTCTTGAAAAAGACGTGCTTGCTGTCGGTGACAGCACCAGGCTTGAGATCATTTTCAGCACGAAACGGTACACCAGCCGCGTGACCAAGCGGCCCAGAATTGAAACTAACGAAGGGCCGCCGCACAAGCGGGTGATGATTACGTCGCATGTCCTCGCACGTCCGGACTCGACATACCCGATTATCGTCAAGCCCTATAAGCTCGATATATCCCAGTTCGGGGAGAAGAAACGAGACCAGATGAAATTCAATCTGGCCAATGTTTCCGACGAAGAATTGCAGGTTAAGCTCGTTTACTGCTCGGATGACTATTTCGAAGTCAACCTCCCGGACAAACTCAAACCGGGTCAGACGGCCGAAGCGGTTTTGAAACTGAAAGACAACGTACTGGATCAGTCGTTCGAAAAGTCTTTCACTTTCGAACTGAGCGACGAGCCGCACACCCGCTTTACCGTTCCGGTTAAGCGCACTGTCCGTTCACCGCAAGTGACGCCCAGACCAGCGGCATCATCGGAGAAGTAACGGACTTACCAAAGCCTAGCACAAAACGAAAGGCCGCCCGAAAAGGGCGGCCTTTTTTTATCTCCCGGAATTGATCGATACCGATCTTAATCGATCTTATAAAGCTCTTCGTCCAGGCGTGTCTTCCATTCGCTGTTGTACGTCTCCCCTTCGACGTTGGAATGCACGAGCTGGTAGTCACCGATATTTCGTTTGTCTTCGAAAACGAACACGGCTCCTTCCCTGATACTGTGATAATACCAGATTATGAACGGATTACCGACGACCGGCGTTTGAATATCATCCTTTTCTTCCCACGGACCATAGATCATATATATGCGACCCCGGTCGGTGGACCAGCCGTTGTTCTTCTCACCATCCGTCGAAAAATACTTATTACAGAACTCATACCGTTTAAGCGCTTCCAGACGATCCTCGTTAAGCTCGGTGTCCGGGTTGCTGTCGTGCTGCTGCCAGTACTGGTCAAGATAGTTCGCCCGACCTTCTTCGCTGAGCGAATTGAACATCCTTTTCTCAACCGGATCCAGAAGGTAGAATACCAGCCGTTCCCGCACTTCGGGACTGAGCGTATCGGCCGGATCCCACACCTGAGCGGGAAGTTCCTGGCTGGGCAGTTCATCGGGTGAAAAGATTCGAAAAGCCACTTGCTGGGAATCGCTCTGCTGAGAGAGCAGGTCGGTCGCCACTACATTGAGGCGGTAGTTACCGACCGGCCACCAGGCAATATCGAACGATTCCGTAATAACCACGGTGGAACCGGGCTTTTGTTTTATACGATAACCGAGATCACGGAAGACCTCCCCGGAATCATCCAGAACGGCATAGGCCAGCCTGAAATCGGAAGGGTTGTCCGGGCTGTAATCGAGATTGTACAACTCGGCATAGAAATACACCGCCGTATCCTTGACACCGAATATCCCCAGCGGATTGCACAGAACATTAAAGCCGTTCTTCACGGTGCGTATACTGGCCGCCCGGGCACTGTCTCCCACGTAGGCTATATGATAGGCCAGGCACTTCCCGCCGATGGTCAGCCGATCCTTGCGGGGAGGTTCCACGACGATCTTATCGTAGAAAAATTCTCCTTCGGCCTTACTGACTACGTCAACGACCGCCAGACGGCCCGAATAAACACCCGGCCGAAGCAGAAGACCGAGGTTATTGAACAGCTTTATGCCCTCCTCCGCCGCCTCTTTGGCATCGGCCACAGCAGCCGCAAAATAGGTGGTGGCGGAATCAACCGGAAGACCGTCCACCCCGTAAACGGTCACCTGGGCAAATATCCGCGCCGAGTATATCCCGGTAACACTGTCTCGGAAGAACTCGAACTCATGACGGTTGAGCGTAAACGGAAACTCAACAAGCACCACCGAATCCAATTCCGGATTGTCGAAAAAAGTAGCCCCGGCATAAACGGTAAGATTGCCGGCCATCACCTTCCCCGGGACGGCGCTGATAACAAACGCCAGCAACAGACTCAGCGCAGTGAAAAACAGCCCTTTGGTCATAACACGACGATTCATTGCATCCTCTTAAAAGTCGGGCCGCTGATAGAGACCATCATACGGATATTGCAGCCGATAATCGCCGTCTTCGTTCTCATCAATGAACACGAAGCGACGATAGCGATTCTGACTATAGTAATACCAGATTTGATACGGAGGGGAATTGAGAGAGAACGGCTCGTCCTCGATCTCGTCGGGATTACCGTAACGGATATATATCCGGCCACGGTCGGTCCGCCAACCTTCGCGCATCATGACACCGAAACTACGATTGGCCACCGCTATCCGCCGATAAAACTCCCGCTTGCCTTCATTGATAGCCGTTCCCGCGATAGGATCACGCGCCAGCCAGAACTCGGCCAGGGCCTCCATACGCTCATCGTAGGTCTCCAGCTTTTTCATGTGGTCAACTTCACCCGGCTCCGCAATCAGGGCAAGTTGTTCCACCGTTATATTCCAGCCGGTTCGGACCATGGCTTCCTGAGACCAAACGACGTCAAACTTTTCTTTCCATTCGTCCAGTTTCTTATTCCGACGGCCACGTAAAATTACTTCCATTTCGCATTCGCCGGGCGGAAGATACTCCAGTGAAATCTCTCGAAGTTGCCGTTCCGGCTCGCTTCCAAGCGTCACGTGCAGCGTATCGCGATAGCACAATCCCTTCGTGCTGTGTCGCACTTTCGTTTCGACAACAACCTTAGCCGAAGATTCGGAACCCGGGTAAATCTCAAAATAGTAAGCTACACTCGACTCGTCATCGCCTCCGAAATCTCTGGTTACCGAAGGAACGACGACCATGTTGCCTTTGTCGAAAACACTTGCGTCCGGCCCTTTTATACGGAAAGCCTGAACGAATTCGACCCGCGAGAGTTCGGGCTCATCCCGCCTGAGTTCGTCGAGATTGACTTCAAAATCGCGCGTCAGGACCCGGGAGGAATGCTTATCCCCGAGAGTAACCTTAACCTTGTACTTGGCCGGAAGCAGATCAAAATTGATCTGGCTGGTGCGATAGTCCAGCCTGGATTCGGCCCGCTTGTCGGCGGTGACGGCAACTTTTTTGTCACGCGTGATTTTCTCTACCTGTTTGCCGTCATTGTCTTCTATTTCAACCGTCAGTTCGTATTCGGCTACGAACAGATCTTTCTGAGCCTGAAACTCAAGGGCGGAATTGAAAACCTTGTAGTACAATTCCAGGCGTGCTTTTCCGGGCTGAGAAGAGCGGAAATGTCCGTAATCAACAACCAGGTCATACTCGGGTATGGATGCGAAAGGAGAAGTAGCAAACTGTCCCGGGGCCACCCCGCACCAGAACAGAATCAGTCCAAGGGACAGCACACAGGTTTTTATCGATGAGCCAAACATAGTTTATACCATATAACAGGCCGTTCCCGGTTGGGTTTCAATCTAACACCCGAAACATCGGTCGGCAAGATTCAAAAAATGGGATTTGCAGCCACGGCTGCGGGAGGGGCCGATTTGCCGATTATTCGTATCTCAGCGCCTCGATAGGATCCAGCCGGGCCGCCTTGACGGCCGGGTAGACTCCCGAGACAAGCCCAACGGAGACCGATACGACAAAACCGACCACCACCCAAAACACCGGTAAAGTGACGGGGAAATCGGCCATACTGTTTATAATTAACCCGAGCGCGACTCCTCCGATCACGCCCACTACCCCCCCGACACCGGATAGCGACATGGCTTCGGTAAGAAACTGAAGGATGATATTGGATCGTTTGGCCCCGATAGCTTTGCGGATACCTATCTCGCGAGTCCGCTCGGTTACCGAAACGAGCATGATGTTCATCACACCGATTCCGCCCACCATCAGGCCCACGGAGGTAATAACCAACATAACCAGATAGATAACGTCGGTAATACTGGCCACCTGTTCCTTGAATTGTTCCTGAGTCGACAGGGCGAAATTATTCGGCTTATCAAAGGGTACTTTCCTGTAAACGCGCAGAGCGTTGATAATCTCTTCCTGGGCCTGTTCAACCAGATCGTAGCTTCTGGCCCGCGTCTGCAGAGAGAGTTCTTCCTCCCACGGAATCAATTTCTCGAAAGTGGTCAACGGGACAGTTATAACCCGGTTTTCGAAATCGTTCCCGAAGCTGGATTTGACATCCTCGTAAACACCGATAACTTCGAATTTCTGTCCGTTGACCCTGATTTCCTCGCCCACGGCACCGCCATCGGGGAAAAGGACCTCGGCAATATCATGACCTATCACACAGACCATCAAACGATACTGCAAATCGGTGGGATTGATAAAACGGCCGTCCTGAAGGTCCTTGGTACGCACCCGCACATAGGCCGGCCAGGTTCCCATAAAACTGGGATTGCTGAATTTGCGATTCATAAACTTCGCTTCATTGCCACCGTTGCGCCAGTAATAATTATGCGGCGCCACTCCGTCTATCGAAGGGCAGTTGTCACGAATAGTTTCGGCTTCGCCCACCGTGATCGGCGGTCGATTACGCATCTCGTCGGTGATATCATCCCAGTCTATGCCCGTCTCGAACTTGGTAACCATGATGATATTCGAACCCATGGCATCGATTTCTTTTTCGGCCGCCATATTCAAACCGTCGATAACCGCCGCCATGGCGATCACGGAACCGACTCCGACCATGACTCCGAGAATCGTCAGAGCCGAACGGAATTTATTCGTCTTCACCGACGACAACGCCATCACTATGGCGTCTTTTATTTCAACCGCGGTCAGAAGCACAGGGTTACCCTATTCATAACTGAGCGCCTTAACGGGATCCAACCGGGCCGCCTTCATGGCCGGATAGACACCGAATATCAAACCTATACCGCCGGAAATGCTCAAACCGGCCACAATAGCCAGAGTGGAAGGGGATATATTCATATCCATCATCCCTACCAGAAAACTGGCGATTATATAACCCAGCACGATCCCAATTACCCCTCCCGAAAAAGTCAACAACACCGCCTCGAACAAAAACTGCATCAGAATATGCTGCTGTTTGGCTCCGAGTGATTTGCGAATACCGATTTCGCGGGTTCTTTCGGTCACCGACACCATCATGATATTCATTACCACGATACCGCCGATTACCAGCGAGATCGCCGATATGCCTATGAGTCCGAAACGGAACAGCCGCGTGAGTTGATTCAGCAGATCCAGCGCCCCTTCGGCCGTCAACATATCGAAATCGTCCGGCTCGTTATAAGGCACGTTTCGCCGCGAGCGCAATACCACCCGCACCTCATCCATAGCCTCATTGAGCTGTTCCACCGAAACGGCCTTGACCATCAGGTTCAACCCCCAGCGCGGTTGACCGAACTGCCGGATAAACGCCGACAGCGGTATAACTACGAAATTGTCCTGACTTTCGCCGAACATCGCGCCCCGCTTCTTGGCCACCCCGATAACCGTATATTTCTTCCCGGCTAACTTGATCTCCTTGCCCAGCGGCTCGACTCCGCTAAAAAGGTTTTCGCGTATCTGGTCACCTATGAAAATAACCCGCCGTCGATACAGATCGTCCTCCACGGAGTGAAAACGTCCCCGGGCCACTTCGAAATCAACTATATCCACGAAATTGGCCCGGCCGCCCATAACGCCCACGTTTCGCAATTCCTGAGTATCGTATTTCACCCGGGCACTGGTGTAAATCCGGGGAGAGAGCTTCTCGCACAGTACGCACGATTTTTCTATAGCCTCGCAGTCATCGAGCGTAATCGGCTTGCGCTTACGCGCCTCCCGAGCCTGTTCTTCCGACGTAATAATCATGGCCCGATCCACCATGAACGTGGACGGACCGAGCGTATCCAAATCCTTCCGGATCGTACCCATCATCCCTTCCAGGGCCGAGATAATGGTCATTACCGACGTAACACCGATGACGATACCGATAAAAGTCAGGCCGGAGCGTAACTTGTTCGACATTATCGCGCCACAGGCGATCCGAAATATGGACATGATCGTAGTCATAACACGGTTCGGCTCAGTGTATCCCGTTCCGCTCGCTTTCCGCTATGGTTTCATCGGTGGCGATCTGGCCGTCGAGAATCGAAAGCACACGGTGGGCGTACAGGGCTATATCTCTCTCGTGCGTTACCACTACAATGGTGTTTCCCTGGGCGTGCAGATCATTGAACAGCTTCATTATCTCCAGGGACGTTTTGCTGTCTAAGTTGCCGGTCGGTTCGTCGGCAAGGATCAAAGACGGGTTGTTCACCAGGGCTCGGGCCACGGCCACCCGCTGGCGCTGTCCGCCGGAAAGCTCGGTCGGTTTGTGGTTAACCCGATCGCCCAACTGCACGCGTGTCAGGGCTTCCCGCGCCATGCGTTCCCTCTCGACGGTGGGAGTACCGTTATAAACGAGCGGAAGTTCGACATTGTGCAAGGAAGTCACCCGGGGTAACAGATTGAAAGTCTGAAAAACGAACCCTATTTCCCGATTGCGGATATTGGCCAGTTCATTGTCGTTCATCTGGCTGACCTTCTTGCCGTTAAGCCAGTATTCCCCCTGCGTCGGGCTATCGAGACAGCCGATCAGATTCATCAGCGTAGACTTGCCGGAACCCGAGGGTCCCATAATCGCTACGTATTCCCCGCGTTCTATGGTAAGAGTGCAGCCGCGCAGGGCGTGGACTTTCTCCGAGCCCATTTCGTACGTCTTCCACAGGTCATTGGTTTCAATCAGCGGCATGCTTACGATTCCTCTCCTGCTCGCGTCTTTTGAGTTACCTGGATTTCATCGCCATCGCGAATCGTCCGTAGTATATTATACGGCCCCGATACGACGGAGTCCCCTTTTTCCAGACCGCCGATCACTTCTATATTCTTTTGATCAGCGACACCGGTTTCGATGGCCACGAACCTCACCATCCCCTCTTTGATGGCAAAGACACCTTTGTATTCTTTGTGCTTGTCTTCATAACCGGAATCGGTTGAATCATCTTCGCCATTCTCCGCCGCATGGACCGCGTTGGCGCTGACCGACTCGCCTTCCTCGACCTCCCGCGCCGCAAGCAGGGAATCCATGTCGTAAGAACGAACCACGATTGCCGAGAACGGAACGGTCAGGGCGTTTTCCCGCTCGGCGGTCGTAATGTCAACCGTCGCCGACATCCCGGGACGAAGCTTCAGGCCGACATCTTTGAAGGTAACTTTAACGTTAAAGTTGGTCGACTGATCCTGAGAACCGTAGCTGGACGTAACTGCCGTGTTACCGATCTCTACAACTTCGCCGGCGAAAGTCGTATCCGGAATAGCGTCGACTTCAATCTCGGCCTGTTGTCCCAGTTCCACCTTATTGATTTCCGTCTCGTCCACCTCTACCTCGACCTCAAAAACACTCAGGTCCGATATGGTCATCAACGTTTTCCCCTGAGTGTAAGCGGTCTGTGCAGCCGCTATCTCTCCCACCTCGACATCCAGGAAAGTAACAATGCCGGCCATGGGAGCGACGATCTTGGCTTTGTTCAAATAGTCGATTTGCTTCTCGTAAACAGCCTGAAGCTGCCAGGACTGAGCCTGCATGGCCTTGTACGATGATTCGGCATTCAAATAGTCGTACCGCGAGTTGTTATAGGCCGTTTCCGAGGTAAGATTCTGCTCATACAATTTCGACTGGCGCTCGAACTCCTCTTTGGCTTGTTCCAGAGTGGACTTGCCCCCATCCAGTCGAGCGTCGATTTCGTCGAGGCTATATCGAGCCTGCCGCACGTCGGAGGTCACCTGGACCGTATCGAGCACGACAAGCAGATCACCCGCCGCCACCCGTTGACCTTCGCGAACCGGTAAGGCGATGATTTCACCGTTGATCTCGGAAGTGATATCCACTTTCGTCTTGGGCTGGATTCTGCCCGACGCCGACACCTTCTCAATCAACCTCTGGCTGTCAACCACGGCGGCGTTGACCCTGGTGCCACTGTTTGTATCCGAGATAAGGCTCATCGCCGCCAATATGCCGACAACGACGACCCCAACTACAATCCAGATGACTCTTTTCTTTTTCATCTCGTTAACCTACCTTCGAATCGTTATCACATTTTTCCCATTGCGTTCTCAAGTTTGGCGATAGCCAGGTTAAGATCGAAATCAACCTGAATAAGCGCTACCTGAGCACGTTTAAGCGACACCTGGGCATCAAGCAAATCAAGAATCGTGGCTGCTCCCAGATTATATTTCTCCTGAGTGATCTTAAGATCTTCCGAGGCCGCCTCGACATTCTCCTGTGAAACCGACTTCTGCTCTTTGAGCCGGTCGATCTCAAGATAAGCGGTCTTGATATCGCTGACCGCGCTGTTGCGTGTGTCGGCCAGTTGCGCCCGGGCATTGTTATGGTACACTTTGGCGCTCGTAACCTGAGATTCACGATAGAAACCGTCAAACACGTTAAGCCCGACGGAAAAACCGAACATGCGGGAATTACTGCTGTAATCGAATGCTACCGGATAAGCCTGCGTACCGTTGAACTTAGTATAATCAGCGTACAATGACAGTGTGGGCAAATATGACGACTGAGCGGCCCGGAGACTGTGTTTGGTCTGAGCTACCGTCTTTTCCTGAGCAAGCACACGGGGGTTGTTGCTCATACCGAAGTCTATGGCCTCGCCCAGGCTCCCGGCATACTCTCTGACCCGGTATTCAGTGGAAAATTGCACTTCCTCCCGCGGATCAAGCCCAATCGTGTACGCCAAATCCGCTTTGGCGTTAGTCACACTATTAGTGGCCTGCAACAGGGATAACTGATCATTACCGTACTGGACCTTTTGCTTGAGAACATCAGAGCGCGAAGCGGAACCGAGCTTAAATCGAGATTCGATAAGTTTCAGTTGTTCCTCGGCTCGCCGGACCGCCTCTTGCTGTACTTTGACATTTTCCACCGAAGCCAAGTAAGCGTAGAAGGATATTTTGACGGCGTAAATAAGGTTCTGCTCCGAGGCCAGGACATTCAGCTTGGCCCGTGCTTTCTCGGCTCCGGCCGCCGCCAGACTGAACCAGTTGCCGACATCAATAAGCGATATATCGGCCCGCAGGTACCAGCTCTTGCTCGGACCGATATCCTGTTCGTCCCAGATGTTATAAGAAGTAGGAACACTCACGGCATCATAGGCAAACTGGCCGTCGATCTCGGTCGTATCGATAACGGTTTCGTAATCGGAGTACTGCACATCGGCCGGATCGATGTTCGTTTCTTTGCCCTTATTGTAAGAATATGAGGCCTGCACTGTCGGCAGAAACGCCCCCAGCGCCGAAAGTTTGGCGGCTGACGCCTGACTCTCGGCCCCTCGCGCCTGAATGATAGAAGCTCGGTTTTTCAGGGCCAGATCTATACAGTCATCCAGGGTGAGCTCCCTGGCCCCGGCGGCCCCGGAACACATGACGACCGCCGCAATGAGAACCAGGAAAATCGCCATCCGCTTCATGCATCGCTCCTTTATCTGAAAAATCATCCGCTTATCGGTCCGAAGCTCGCAACACCTGTTGCCTCACTAATGACATGACAGGTGACAGCATCGATTTGTTGCGGGAAATCTCATACGGTGTGTGAATGTCGTTAGTCCCTCGATGAAGATATAAACCTTATCCGAAGAGTCCATCACCGTATACACCACCTTAAGATATCCCCCAACCCATACCGGCCTGCAATAGTGCCGGTAAAGTCGTTACTTCCCGTCTTTACTCGCCGAAGAAAATCGCGACAACAGCACTCGGGGTAAATCTTGCACCATTGTCCGTCTGCTATCAATAGACGAATCCTAACAGTTTAAGTTTCATTGAACAAGTAGTCATTAATCATACGCTCTCTATACATACTCTATACATACTCTGTTTCTCAATCCCGTATTCAGCAAAAAAGGGCCGGCAACCCGGCCCTTTTGTACTCTGAAATAAGACATCTCTCTATTATGAGAACAGAGCCGCCCCCACAACAAGCGAGACAATGGCCATCAACTTGATAAGGATGTTCATGGAAGGACCCGACGTATCCTTGAACGGGTCACCGACCGTATCGCCGACTACCGCCGCCTTGTGAGCCGCCGATCCCTTACCGCCATGCGCTCCCGCTTCGATATACTTCTTGCCGTTGTCCCAGGCACCACCGGCGTTAGCCATCATCAGGGCCAGCATCACCCCGGCCATAGTTGACCCGGCCAGCATACCGCCCAGGCCCTCCTTGCCCAGAAGGAAACCAATTATTATCGGAGCCAGTACGGCCGTCAAACCGGGAGCTATCATCTGTTGCAAAGCCCCACGGGTGGCAATATCGACACAGCGACCGGTGTCCGGTTTGGCTTTGCCTTCCATAAGTCCGGTAATCTCGCGGAACTGTCGACGGACCTCCTCGACCATCTTGGCCGCCGCGCGACCGACCGCCGTCATGGTCAGAGAAGCCACGAAGAATGGCAACATACCGCCGATAAGGAAACCGATCACCACCGCCGGTTCCAGAATGTTTATCTGCTCAAGACCGACCGCCGCAGAGTAGGCCGAAAACAGCGCCAGCGCCGTCAGAGCCGCCGAACCGATGGCGAATCCCTTGCCGATGGCCGCGGTCGTGTTGCCCAGTGAATCCAGCTTGTCGGTAACCTTGCGCACTTCCGGTCCCAGCCCGGCCATCTCGGAAATACCACCCGCGTTGTCGGCAATGGGCCCGTAGGCGTCAACCGACATGGTCACACCGATAGTCGCCAGCATACCCACACCGGCGATACCGATTCCATAGAGTCCGGCAAAACTGAAACCGACGTAAATAGCGATACATATCACGATAACAGGCAGGGCCACCGATTCCATACCAACCGCCAGCCCCTGAATGATATTGGTCGCGGCCCCGGTTTCCGAAGCCTGAGCGATACGTCGGACAGGACTCGCCGCAGTGTAAAACTCCGTCAGAAGACCCAGCACTATACCTGCCAGATTACCGGCCAGAATAGCCCAGAATACTTTATGATCCAAATGCAAACGATCAATAATGATCCAGGCGGCCACCAGCATGACCAGCGCCCCGACATATGTCACCATCCGCAACACCGCCGCGGGATTAAGTTTCGAAAAGACATGAACCGAAAGCACGCCCAGAAGCGATGCTATCAGCCCGAAAGCCACGATCAATAAAGGAAGCTGCATGTACGGAATTCGCCCGGCATTGGTCGCGGCCGTAAACAAGCCGGCAGACGAAGTGGCCGCAATGGCTATCGTGGCGATTACCGAACCGACGTAGGACTCGAAAAGATCCGCCCCCATACCGGCCGTGTCGCCCACGTTGTCACCGACATTGTCAGCTATCACCGCCGGATTGCGGGGATCATCCTCGGGGATTCCTGCCTCGACTTTACCCACCAGATCAGCCCCGACATCGGCCGCTTTGGTATATATACCGCCGCCGACCCTGGCAAACAGCGCGATACTCGACGCCCCCATAGCGAAACCGTTAATTATCGCCGAGTGAGCCGGATTGTCGCCGAAGAAATAAAAGACAATACCGACACCGATAAGTCCCAATGAACCTACCGACATGCCCATAACAGCCCCGCCCGAGAATGCGATTGACAGAGCCGCCGGCTGGCCGAAATCCTTGGCGGCCGCAGTAGTGCGAACATTCGCCCGGGTAGCGGCCTGCATACCGATCAGACCGGCCAGCATGGAGCAAACAGCCCCACCCAGAAAGGCCAGACCGGTATTCAAATTTATCCTCGTGGCCAGCAACGCAAACACGACCACGATGAACACGGCAAGGATGCTGTACTCTCTTTTCAGAAATATCATGGCACCATGGTGAATGGTGTCAGCAATCTCGTTCATCAATTCCGAACCGGAGGGTTTCCTCTTAATCCAGAAGAACAGAAGCAGGGCAAACAGCAAACCTATCAAACCGATGAGTGCGGACCCAAGTCCTGTATTCATGTCCCCTTCTCCCGCTAAGCTTATATTGGTTAATTAGTTACTCATACTCCACATACGCCGAAAACACTGGCCGAATATATCGGCCCCGTAGCTCCGCCGCAAGAATAAAACACGGAGTTATACGCTTTGGATTATACTGCCGGTCGGCTTAAAGTTGACAGCTAAAACAACACCGCCCGGACTAACTGCGGTGGGCCAGTTTGTCCTCAATTTGTTCGATGTGTTTCTCGGCCGCCACGGCGGCTGTCGTACCGTCACCAACGGCATTGGTAACCTGCCGGACCAACTGCGCCCGCACGTCGCCACAAGCAAAAATACCCTTGATCGAGGTCTCCATATGGGCATCGGTGAGGATATATCCCCCCTCGTCCCGTTTCATGGCCTCGGGTAATCCCTGCGTATTCGGACGGAAACCGATATAGGCAAAAACCGCACCGACCTCAAGCTTGCTCGTCTCACCTGTCTTGACGTTCTTGAGACTAAGATCGGTCACCCGGTTACCGTCGCCGTTGATACTTGCCACCACCGAATCCCAGATGAACTCGATCTTGTCGTTATCAAAGGCTCGCTGCTGTATAATCTTTTGTGCCCGCAGTTTGTCACGACGATGTATAATATAGACCTTAGAGGCGAACTTGGTTAAATATCCCCCCTCCTCCACGGCGGCATCTCCCCCTCCCACAACCGCGACAATCTGATTTTTGAAAAAAGCACCGTCACAGATCGCACAGTAGGATACGCCTTTGCCGCTGTACTCTTTTTCCCCGGGGACATTGAGCTTAACCGGCGAGCCACCGGTCGAAACGATGAGCGCCCTGGCCCGGTAGGTGTTACCGGAGGCACACCGGACTACTTTGTCATCGCCATCCGTGGAGACTTCAACTACTTCTTCCATCTCGATCTCAAGACCGAATTTTTTGGCGTGTTCGGTAAACTTGGCCGCCAGTTCTCCTCCCGAAATGTGTTCGAAACCGAGATAATCCTCGACATCGCCGGTTATAGCAATCTGCCCGCCCGGCATATATTTCTCCAGACAAACCGTCTTGCGGCGCGCCCTCGCCGAATACAGCCCGGCACACAGTCCGCCCGGACCGCCACCCACGATAACAACGTCATAATTCTTTTCTTCTGCCATTTGCCAGTCCCCTATACAAATCCTGCGGTATGTGTTTCCTGTTTATATTTTACCAGTGCTCGTCTCTATCAACAGAAACGGCAAACGGAAGTTCGCACAATTTTACAGGACCAACCGATCCGTTCCCACCCAGACACGGGAAACAACTACAGGTCAATCCCTTTCTGAGCGGGAAGGCCTTTTTGGAAAGGGTGTTTTATTTCCCTCATCTCCGTCACCAGATCGGCCTTTTGAATCAGCCAGTCGGCCGCGCCGCGACCGGTTATCACAACATTCTGTTTTTCTCCCCGAGCCTCCAGCAACTCCTCTACCTGTTCGCGGGTTACCAGTTCCAGACTCAGGGCCACATTCAGTTCATCGAGTATAATGAGTTGATATTTCCCGGATCGGATTTTCTCAAGCGCCAGAGCGAGCCCCTCCGAAGCTGCCCGACGATGTTCCTGAATATCTTTGTCGTCATCAACGATACCGACGAACCCTTCCCCCACGACATGCAGTTCCACATTGTCCCTCAGACACTTAAGGCCATTCATTTCGCCGTATTTCCAGGAACCTTTGACAAACTGAATAATACAAATTTTCCAGTCGTAACCTACGGCTCGCAGACACATGCCCAAGGCCGCCGTGGTCTTCCCCTTGCCGTTGCCGGTGTAAACCAAAAGCAGTCCCCGGGGTTTTTCGTCGGTCATACTTCGCTCCTGTATTTAGCTCAAGAATACGGCGCTGGCAGCAGCTTGAAAAGTGAAAAGTCCCACCCTCCGAAGACGAGACATTCTTGCCAAAAACTGTCACAAACTTTTGCGATATCGCAAAAGGAGATTCTTGTTGACATGTTTACAAGCCCTGCCTTTCTTGATGGAAGGTCATGAATTTCCGTGTCATAAAGACATTTTAGTGCGGGAACCAGAGAGGGATTAGACCACATTTGTAACGAATAGAGGTTTGCAAGTATGCAATTCACCAGAGCTGAGGCGTATGGAGTTTTCGGCATACTCTATCTGGCGGAAGCTGACAAGTCGAGGGTAGTACCTCTCTCGGAGATATCATATTCCCAGGATATCCCGGAGAAGTTTTTGGCCAAGATTTTCCAATCTTTGTCAAAAGCCGGTATTGTCAGATCCCACCGAGGGGTACGAGGGGGCTTCAGTCTGGCAAAGAAACCGAATCAGATACCAGTAAAGGACATTCTGGAGACAATCCAGGGGCCACTGCATCTGATGAAATGTACGGACGACAGTTATGGCTGTGATCGGGATATGGGAGATTTCTGTGCCTTGCGTGAAGCGCTGGTACTGGCCGAAAATCGACTCACCGCCATACTTCAGCGCGTAACGGTCTCCGACCTTATAGCCTGGCAGAAGGCCGGAAAGGCCCCCAAGAGAATTTAGATGTTTTGATTTCCTGATAAGAGGCTGTTTACTTTCGGCGTGAATTCGCTTATCCTTCAGGTTTGATTATCAGCAACCGGGACGGGTAACGAATATGGGAGTCAAATCAGACCGCTGGATCATCAGGATGGCCACCGAGCATCAGATGATCGAGCCTTTTTCGCCTTGTCAAATCCGCCAGGGCATCAGTTTCGGGGTTTCTTCATACGGTTATGACATCAGTCTGGCCGATGAATTCAAGGTGTTTAACCCGGCCTCGGTAGACACGCTGGACCCGAAGGATAACGGCCCCGAGCATTTTGACGACCGACAGGGTAAATCGGTATTGATCCCCGCCAACTCTTTCGTTTTGGCCCGTTCGAAAGAGTATTTCAAGATTCCCCGCAACGTGATAACGATTTGCCAGGGTAAGTCCACGTATGCCCGTTGCGGTGTTATCGTCAACGTTACCCCGTTTGAGCCGGAGTGGGAAGGTTTCGCTACTATCTCGCTGGCCAACACCTCTCCCCGACCGGTTCGCGTGTATGCCGACGAGGGAATTGCACAATTGATTTTTCTGGAGGCGTCTGAGATTTGCGCGACATCATACAAAGACAAAAAAGGCAAATATCAGAGCCAGCAGAGTATAACATTATCGAAAACAGATTAGATTTACCGATACCTATTATCGGGATAGAATATCGGCCTTTTGATGAGGAGTTCAGGTTATGACGGAGCAGGTTATGGACAAGATAGATAACAAGACAAGACGGCGTCGCATAATCACAATTGACGGCAATTCCGCGGCCGCTTATGTAGCTCATGCTACCAACGAAGTCATTGCCATCTATCCCATTACACCGTCATCGGTAATGGGAGAGGTGGCGGATGAACGGTCGGCCAACGGTCTGACGAATATCTGGGGCTTCCTTCCCGACGTCGTTGAGATGCAGTCCGAGGCCGGGGCGGTGGGAGCCGTACACGGCGCGGTAACGTCGGGCGCTCTGACAACGACCTTCACGGCCTCGCAGGGCCTTTTGCTGATGATCCCCAACATGTTCAAAATCGCCGGCGAGCTGACCCCGACGGTCTTTCACGTTTCAGCCCGGGCCGTGGCTACTCACGCCCTTTCGATTTTCGGTGACCATTCCGACGTGATGACCACTCGCTCGACCGGGTTCGGCCTGATGTCTTCCGGTTCGGTCCAGGAAGTTATGGATCTGGCCCTGATCGCTCAGGCCTCGTCCCTGACCAGCCGGTTGCCGTTCGTTCATTTCTTCGACGGTTTCCGAACCTCTCACGAAGTACAGAAGGTCGAAGAGTTGTGTTTCGATGATATGCGGGACATGCTTCCGCAGGAGCTGATAGACGCCCAGCGTCGGCGCGCGCTGTCGCCGGACACCCCGACGATCAAAGGCACCTCGCAAAACCCGGACGTCTTCTTCCAGTCGCGGGAAACGATCAACCGGTATTACAGTGCCGCTCCGAAGATTGTTCAGGAACAGATGGACCGCTTCGCCGCCATCGTAGGTCGCCATTATCACCTGTTCGATTACGTGGGACATCCCGAGGCGGAACGGGTCGCCATTATCATGGGTACCGGTGCCGAAGTCATGCATGAAACCGTCGACGAGCTGGTCAAACGCGGCGAAAAAGTCGGCGTCATCAAAGTGCGGCTGTACCGTCCGTTCTGTGGACAGTCGTTTGTCTCCGCTCTCCCGAAGACGGTCAAGCGAATCGCTGTCCTCGACCGCACCAAAGAACCGGGCGCCGTGGGCGAACCAATGTACACCGACGTTCAGACGGTTCTCGATGAAGCCTGGCACGAAGGCTGGGATCGACCGGTCGAACGGCCGGTCGTTGTCGGCGGTCGTTATGGTCTCGGCTCCTCGGAGTTTAATCCTGCCATGGCCAAGTCCGTCTTCGACAATCTGGCCCAAGATGACCCGAAAAATCATTTCACCACCGGTATCAAAGACGACGTGACTTTCACCTCGCTGGAACCCGATCACACTTTCGACCTTGAAGGCAAAAACTTCCGCGGATTATTCTACGGTCTGGGGGCCGACGGCACGGTTGGGGCCAACAAGAACTCGATCAAGATTATCGGGAACGAAACGGACAATTACGCCCAGGGGTATTTCGTTTACGACTCCAAAAAAGCCGGGGCGATAACGACCTCTCACGTGCGTTTCGGTAAGGAACTTATTCGCAAGCCGTACCTGATTACTTCTGCTCAGTTCGTGGCCTGCCACAACTACTCATTCCTGGAGAAGTATGATATGCTGAGCAAGCTGGTCAAAGGCGGCACTTTCCTGCTCAACGCGCCTTTCGGACCGGACGAGGTTTGGGATACGCTGCCGATTGAAGTCCAGCAGCAAATCATCGACAAGGAAGCCGATTTCTATGTAATCGACGCCATCTCGCTGGCCAAGGAACTCGGTCTGGGAGCCCGCATCAACATGATTATGCAGACGGCCTTTTTCAAGATTTCCGGTATTCTCCCGGAGGACAAGGCGGTCGAAGCAATCAAGAAGGCTATCCTTAAGACCTACGGCCGAAAGGGCGAAAAGGTAGTCAACATGAACTACGCCGCGGTCGATGGTGCCCTGGGGGCTTTGAAAAAAGTCGACTATCCGAAGAAAATTACCAGCACCAAGAAGATGCCGCCGATTGTCCCGCTGGATTCACCGGAATTCGTTCGCAACGTAACGGCCGAAATTATTGCCGGGCGCGGAGCCGATCTGCCGGTCTCGGCCTTCCCGGACGATGGCACCTATCCCTCGGCCACAACCCAGTACGAAAAGCGCAACGTGGCCGTGGATATCCCGGTTTGGAACCCCGACGTGTGTATACAGTGCAACATTTGTTCGATTGTCTGTCCGCACGCGGCTATCAGACCGAAGGTCGTGGAAAAACAGGCTCTGGCCAAAGCTCCTGAGGCGCTCAAGTACACCGAGGCCAAAGGCAAGGGAATGGAGGGCAAGTTCTTCGTTCTTCAGGTCGCCCCGGAAGATTGCACCGGCTGCGAGGTCTGTGTTAACGCCTGTCCCTCTTTTGCCAAGGATGAACAGGGCAACAAAACAGATCGCAAGGCGATCAACATGTCTTTCCAGGTACCGCTCCGAGAACAGGAAGTCCGCAACTGGAAATTCTTCACGGAAGAGTTGCCGGAAACCGATCCCAGTCTTTACAACATCAACACGACCAAGGGCTCGCAGTTCGTCAGACCGCTCTTCGAGTTCTCGGGTGCCTGTGCCGGTTGTGGCGAAACACCCTACGTCAAACTACTTTCGCAGTTGTTCGGTGATCGGGCAATCTGTGGCAACGCCACCGGCTGCAGTTCGATTTACGGTGGCAACCTCCCCACCACGCCGTACGCCAAAAGAGCCGACGGTCTCGGCCCGGCCTGGTCCAACTCGCTGTTCGAGGACTGTGCCGAGTTTGCCATGGGGATGCGTTTGACCTGTGACCAGTTGAAGAACTACGCTCTGATTCTGGTAAAGGAACTGGTGCCCGAAATGTACGACGATCTGGCCGGGGCCGACCAGTCTTCCCCGAAGGGTATTGAGACACAGCGGGGGCGTGTAGCGGCCCTGATGGACAAGCTCAACGGCATGAATGGGAACGACCGGGTCACGGCGCTTAAGAACTGCGCCCATTTCCTGACCAACAAATCGGTCTGGGGTATCGGCGGTGACGGCTGGGCTTACGATATCGGCTACGGCGGGGTCGATCACGTTATGGCCTCCGGACGCAACGTCAACCTGCTTGTCCTCAATACCGAAGTGTATTCCAACACCGGCGGGCAGATGTCCAAGGCTACACCACGTGGGTCGACGGCCAAGTTCGCGGCGGCCGGAAAGCCCATGCCCATGAAAGACCTCGGTATGATGCTGATGTCTTACGGCAACGTCTACGTCGCTCAGGTAGCCATGGGAGCCAGCCATAACCAGACGGTTAAAGCCTTCTCCGAAGCCGAAGCATACAACGGTCCTTCGATAATCATCTGCTACGCTCACTGTATTGCCCACGGCATCAACATGTCATTCGGCATGAGAGCGGAAGATAAGGCTGTCAAATCAGGCCACTGGCTGCTCTATCGCTACAATCCCGACCTGATTAAACAGGGGAAAAACCCGTTGCAGCTCGATTGTAAGGAGCCGTCACTGAAGTTCGAGGAGTACGCCTACGCCGAGAACCGTTTCCGTACCCTGGCGACCAAGAACCCCGAACGGGCCAAGATGCTGCTCGAATTGGGGCAACAGGACTGCCATCGCCGCTGGAATCTCTACCGCCAGATGGCCGCCATGGATTATTCCAAAATCGGCGAATAATCGAGAATACAGAAATACCTTACAGGGCGGGTGTTCCGGACGGGACACCCGCTTTTTTTCAGGCCTCCCGATATCGTTATAATCCCTTGTCTGTCAAGAAAAGACGCCCGTCATCCGATAACCTGACAGAGTAAAGAAAACAAGCAAATTCGGGAGGTAATATGCGTCTAATTCTCACTGTCACGGCCTTGCTCGTCACTTTCGGTCTCGGTTCGGCGGTAGCTCAACAAACCGAACAGGATATCCTTAACCGCTATCTAAAACAGGCTGAGGGTAAGCATACCACCAAGATGGGCTGGGCTTCGTTCAACTTCAGCGTTGATCGAATAAACCGCAACAACGACTACAATCAGTTTGCGCACGACGAATCGTTAAACATCTCCGACGGCAACCTCGACTGGCTGAGTCAGGGATATTCCTTCGGTGCGGAATTCGGGATGGTACTACGAGACCGGATTCTGTGGTCCGTCGGCGGCGAATACTGGCTCCGGCTCGGTGATGAAATAGCCGGTAATTCATTGTACCTCCCCACCGGCAATACGGTCGAGGACCTGTCGTCCGAAATCCGGATTTACGGTTTCACGACCGGCCTGCAGTACTATCTCATGGGTAAACCGAATCCGGTGAAAAAACTTCGTTCCCTGGCGGTACGCGCCGGAGGAACCCTGGGTTACTATTTTGCCGACTGGGATCTGTGGTCGGATTTTCAGAACCTGAACCTTTCGACAGCTACCCCGGCCGAAGGCAATACGACCTTCAAAGGAAAAGCTCCGGGATTCAGTTTCGGCATCGGCGCCGACTACCCCATCGGGCTTTGGGATATGGCGCTGGGCGTGGATATGAGCTATCTCTATCTGAACTTCACCAACATTGCCTGGTATAACTCTGAGGACGAAGAAATCATAGTCAGCTACGACGGTACGTCTGATGGCCGAGTTGATCTGAATATGTCCGGTCCCCGGGGCAAAGTTGAGATTAAACGGTATTTCAGTTGGTAGCGTCGCGGGCAAACAGCTTGACAGTCATTATTGACGTCGTATTTTGCCCCACATAAGCCACACGTTCAGGGAGATATTGATACCGTGATTCGACACACTACTTTTGCGCGCATAGCCGCCTGCTCGGTAATTCTTGCCCTCATGCTGGCCCCCGGAGCCATTGCGACCGAAAAGCTCCCGGCTACGGCCGCCGGTGATATCGGCAAGCCTACGGGCAAGATCGCCTTTATTCGCGACAAAAACCTCTGGGTTATGGATTGCCACGGCGGACACCAGATGATGGTGTGCGAAGTTACCAATGCCGATGGTCGGATAAGCTGGTCGCCGGACGGCCGCCGTCTTGCTTTCACGCGCTCCGGCATTATTGACCTGCGGGCCCCCGACATGCTGGGTGGCAAACACAAGGTCTACGATCTTTTCATGGCCTATCTGGATTCGGCCGAAGTCGGCTCAACCTTCTGGTGGAAACGCCTGACCGAAGATCTGGGCAGCCGTTCTCCGGAATGGAGCCGCGATGGTAACAATATCGTTTTCACCAAAGATATGCATGCTAATCTGGCTAACGCCCAATTGCCCAACTACCAGATTTGTATCATGAATTCCGACGGTGACAGCGTTCAGGTCCTGAGAAAAGACTGGCACAATATGTCGCAATTTTTCATCTCACCGACTATGAACGCCCAAGGGGATATCGTTTTCGTGCACTTCTACGGCAACCGTCCCCAGGGCTTGGCCAAGCTCAACCGGGACAATTTCATGGTCAATATGGACTCCGTCAAGATCATGTCCGACAGGATGAAGAACGCCGTGGCTCCGGCCTGGTCTCCCGACGGCAACTGGGTCGCTTATGTCAGCAACAGCCTGACCGAACCGGGCGTTTTCATCACCCCTCCCGATATGCGGCATAGCTATCTCGTGTTCACGCCCCCGGCGGCCACCTCGCTGTACACCATGGCTCCGTCGTGGTCACCGAATTCCAAATGGTTGACCTTTGCTACCACCGACGGCTCCATCTGGGTATGCGATATAACCGGAAACAACGCCAAGCGTCTTTCCGGTCCGGGGCTGGACTGGGCACCGGCCTGGTCCAAAACAGCCACCAAGGCAACCGACGACGAATAGACGCAGATATAGAATGGTTAAGGCCGGATCGACGATCCGGCCTTTTTTTGTATCGAAACTGACGGTGGAATTGCCGATTCGATCAGAGCTTCTTCCAGTTGGAAAGCAGTTCGATAAACAAGCGCAGCCCGAACCCGGTAGCCCCCTTGGGAACGTAAGGACGGCCTTTCGGCTCCAGATCGACATAGGCGATATCAACATGAGCCCAGGGCCAGTCGCCCACGAAATTCTCCAGGAAAGCCGCCGCGGCAATCGTACCGGCCGGACGACCACCGGAATTGACCAGATCGGCAATCGATGATTTCATCTGTTCGCGCATGTCATCCCAGATCGGCAGAGGCCAGACCCGTTCGGCTGTTTCGTCGGCCGCGTCGTTGATTCGATTGAGAAGCCCGTCGTCATTGCCCATTATCGGTGCTCCCGAGTAGCCCAGAACATACAGCGAAGCCCCGGTAAGGGTAGCGATATCGATAACCGCCTGAGGGTTGAACTTGTCGGCATAGTCCAGCGCATCGGCCAGAATCAGACGGCCCTCGGCGTCGGTATTGATAACTTCGATGGTTTTGCCGTTTCGAGCCGTGAGGATATCGCCGGGCCGGGTAGCTGATCCCGACGGCATATTTTCCGTGGCCGGGATAAGACCCACCAGATTGATTTTCAGTTTGAGTCGAGCCGCGGTTATCATAGTGGCCAGAACCACGGCGCTGCCGGCCATATCCTGTTTCATCTCGTGCATATTGAGCCCCGGTTTGAGTGAAATACCCCCGGAGTCAAACGTCACGCCCTTGCCCACCAAAACCACGGGTTTCTGTCCGGGACGACCACCGGGATATTCGAGAATCATGAAACGCGGCGGTTCCTGAGAACCCTGGGCCACCCCCAAAAGGGCCCCCATCTTCTCACCGGCAATGGCCTTCTCATCGAGCACCTGACACTTTACCCCATATTTGCGGGCCAGTTGTTGTGCTTTTCGAGCATACAGCTTCGGGGTCAGATCCCGCGAGGGTGTTGCGGCCAGTTCACGCACGAGTATTTGTCCCTGGGCAATCACCTCTCCCCGCTCAATGGCTGCCTTCATAGGAGGCACCGCTTTTTTTTGATCGACGACAAAGCTGATACTCTTCGGCTGATGCTGCACTCTCGCTTTCTCGTCCGATTTGTAGTCCAGATGCTTGAACGCACCCAACAGACAACCCTCAATAGCCGCCTGAAAATACGCCCGGTCCCGAACAGCACCGAAATACACCGCGGCCGTCGAAGCGCAGGCAAAACCATCGTAGGTCGAAACAGTCCCCATTGCCTTGCGATAACTATCAGATGTCAGTTTCTTTTCATCTCCGAGCCCGACAAGAAGAAGACGTCGGCTGGCATAGCCCTGCGGGTTTGTAAAGGAGGCTATCTGGCCCGTTTTACCTCGGAACTCTTCCGAATCGACGAGCGTCTTCAGGCTTCCCCCCGTGGCGGCGTCAATCTCCGCGAGGTCCCCGCCGGTGACTTTTTCCACCTGCGGTGTAAAACAAACGACGACATCTTCGACCAGATTGGCCGGTCGGTCGGCAATGAACTGATATTTCATATTAACTCCTGTTCTTTCGCCACGGTTTCGGGATTCAACCCGTATCCGGGCCACATACTCAGGGTCGGCGTCAGGGGCGTCGGCCGGTCAGAATTCCGTATCAAGAAACGCGCGATAATGGCGCTCTATTTCCTCCATATTATCCGATCCGAACTTATCAAGAAAAGCATCGGCCAGAATCAAGGCAACAACGGCTTCACCGATAACTCCGAGAGCTTTGACCGCACAGACATCGGCTCGTTCGACCGCCGCCTCAGCGGGTTGCCCGGTCATCACATCCACCGAAGCCAGCGGATGAGCGAGCGTGGCCATCGGTTTCCCGGCGGCCCGGATCACGATATCTTCGCCGTTGGTAATTCCCCCTTCCAAACCTCCGGCATTGTTGGTCGACCGATAAAAACGTTTTTTGGCCGGATCGCCGTCGGCCCTGAAGAATATCTCATCATGCACCCGGGAACCAAAACGACCGGCGGCTTCAAAGCCCAAACCGATCTCGACCCCTTTCACCGACGGTACAGCCATCACGGCCCCGGCCAGCCGACCGTCAAGACGCTCCGACCACTGAGCATACCCGCCCAGGCCGGCCGGTACACCTCGGATTATCAGCTCGGCTACCCCGCCCAAGCTGTCGCCGCGTTCGGCCGCCTCGTCGATTGCCTGCTGCATTTTGACCGACACGTCCGGGTCAACACAACCCACCGGCGAGTTTTCGGCCAACCGTCCGAGAGCTTCAAGATCGCGCAGATCGATCGGGTTATTGTTTACCACCGAACCGATACGCAACACATGCGAGACTATTCTGACGCCGAAATGTTCGAGCAACCCCCGGGCCAGTGTGCCGACCGCCACCCGAGCAGCGGTTTCGCGAGCCGACGCTCGTTCCAGCACGTTGCGAAAATCCCGATGTCCATACTTGATCCCCCCGGCCAGATCGGCGTGCCCGGGACGCGGACAGCTTACCATCCCGGCCCCATCCGGTTCGGAGACTGATTCGGGATCCATAACGGATTTCCATTTCTCTCCATCCCGGTTGGCAATATCCAGAGTAATCGGGGCCCCGGTAGTTCTGCCGTGACGAACCCCGGATACGATCTCAACACGGTCGTGCTCGATCTCCATTCGTTTACCCCGCCCGTATCCTTTTTGGCGACGGGCCAACTGGTAATTGATGGCGTCAGCATCGACCTTCAATCCGGCCGGAAGTCCGTTGACTATCGCAGTCAGTCGACGGCCGTGCGACTCTCCGGCCGTTAAATAAATTAACATGGAATAATGGTACGGAAAACCGGTCGAGGGGTCAACCCGACCGGTTCTCAAAATCAGGCGCTTGTTTCTTCAAACGCGGAAGACATCTCCAAAATGGATTCCTCCTCCATTTTGGCGACACGCTCGGCTATTCGATCATCGATATTCATAGCCTTGGAGGTACTCAGGAATTTAACCTTGTCGATAGGTGAAATCTCGGACATCTCGGCCAGAACGGCGACTATTTTGGCAATTGATTTGTCTATGACATCAAGGCTCCCGGGGATACGTTCCATCAGGTAATCGACGTCCTTTTTCTTGTATTGCATACGTACCATCTGGGAACGGCCATAGATAACCATAGCGGCATTATTGAGGTAATGCGACAACGTCGCCATGGCAATAGTCTTCTGTTCATAAGCTCCTCTCGCCCGTTCCTGCTGGAGCAGCTTCTGGTTCATCTCCTGACGTTCCTTGAACAGGTTCTCGATCATCAGATAGGTACGCCATATCTCCTGGTTGGCCCGCGTGAGCATTTCCTCGATGTTGCCTATATCGACGCCCATGTATTCGGCCACGGAAATAGTAAACGACATTAACGAAACCGATATGACATCGACCTCTTCTTTACTCAAACCGAGCACTTCGGAAGCCTGGTTGATAGCCACCAGACGATCTTCAAGATCAAGGCCGTAACCGATGCTAGCATCGTCAACCAGCAGAGTGCCGAGCCTTACAATGGCCGCGATAGAGTTTTCGGGTCCGGTCTGAGCCGGGCTATGATGTTGCTGAATAGCCGTGGATATATATTCGGGCAAGCGCCAACGGTCGGCCAGATAGCGGCCGGCCTCGCAATGGTCTATTCCCAGCAACTCTTGTTCTGCCTCGACAGTGTTTCGGGCTCCCGCAACCTGACGATTGGCGATCTGCCGATACTGTTCGGAATAATGATGCAAGAAAAACATTGTCCCGATATCATGCAGCAGACCGGCGATAAAGGCCTCTTCCGATTTGGCTACACCGGTTTTCTCCGCGATTTTCTCGCAGGCTGCGGCCACCGCCAGTACGTTGGCAAAATAGGTCTGCGGGTTGATACCCGAAGACGCCTCAATCTTCTCGGGATGAAAAACAGAAGACGAAAGAGCCAGACACCTGACCGAGGTTGCTCCCAGCAACTGAACCGCCTTATGTACGGTGGTAATGCCGGAATAACGCTTATACAACGAAGAATTAGCGACTTTGAGAATCCGGCCGGTCAAAGGCGGGTCTTTAAGTATGATTTGCGCCAGGGTATCAGCGCTGGAATCAGGATTGTCCACCTCCCGAAGTATCTCGGCCAGAGCCTGAGGCATAGAGAGAAGATTGTCGCTTTCCTGAATCTGGGCTACGATAGACAATTTGTCCATTGATGGGGGTACTCCTAACGTTCTTTTCAGTAAAATCGGCATTTCCGCCGAAGCATTTACGGATGAAACGAAGATAGCTTACTTTTTCCTGAAATCGGCTACAGCTCCCTGAACAACATCGGTAAGCTGCTCGATTCGGAATGGCTTGTAGAGTACCTGAGATATACCTGAGGAAGCAAGCCGGGAGGCATCAAGATCAGCCTTCCAGCCGGTAACCAGAATTATGGGGGTGTCGGGTTGCAAACGACGAAGACGGACAGCCACCTCGAATCCCGACAGGTCCGGCAAAGCCAGGTCAGTGAGAATAACATCGAAGCGTTCCTGTTCCGCCAGAATAATACCGTCGTGCCCGCTGCCGGCGGTAGCCACCCGGTAACCCAACGATTGCCCCATGGCGACAATCAGATCAAGAATCACCGGCTGATCATCAATAGCCAGAACCCGAATAATAGAGGACTCGGCCGGTGTTTCCCGCCCGGAGACCTCCGACCGACGGATAGGGAGTTTGAACGACAGATAAGCAGGTGAAGAAGCCTCACCATCGACCGCGTAATAGCTCGGGGCACCTTCCAGATGGCGCAGGTAAATATCACCGGGGCGCATACGGAACACCTCGCCGGACAGATGATACTCGCCAAATTCAGCCACTTTTTCAACCGGCGGAAATTCGCGGCGGTGCCGACACAGGTCGATAAAAACAAAATCGTTTTGGGCATAGACCGTCACGGTGATAGTATCGTCGTCTTCAGCCAGAGAAGCGAAACGATTGAGAACCGACTCGAAGAAGTGACGCATGCGCTCACTGGGCAAATCCACCGGCGGTGTTTTCTCCAACCGCAAGCGTATCTCATGAGGCCGCTGACCGGCCATATATAAATCACCGGAAACATGACTCTGCTGCAAAACCCCTTTGATAACACGACTGAGCCCATCGGTAACAACCGGCTGACTGGAAACGGGTGATTCTTCCGAAAGCGGCCGGTCGACCAGGGCTTTTTTGACTATAGCGGCGGCCTGTTCGGCTTCGTGCACGATTTGCTTCAACTGGGCGGTGGTTTCCCCGGAAAGATCGCTGCGACGCGAGGCCAGCTCGGCCGTACCGACAACCGCCGAAAGGTGATTGTTAATCCCGTTTATCAACGGCCCGACCCGATGGGCATCAACGGTCTCGGTCGGAACAGCCGCTCGCACCGTTTGCATATCATCTATGGTCAGACGCAACGAATACAACCCGGCCGCAAGCGTCAGCAGTCGTTCCCATTCCCCGCGTTCGCTCTCGTCCAGATCGTACAGACCAAACATCACCACCCCAGCCACGGTCTGACCGGTCAGGATTGGACAGCAGGCCAAAAATATCGGTAACCCACGCTCCCCGAAAAAACGATTGAGCAATCCCCGACTCGTCTGTTCATATTGCTCCATATGGCGGGCCACGTTTCCCCGACCGAAAACGAACTGTCCCTCACGGGTAGCCGCGGCTTTCCCTATCCCGCCTTCACCGGCGAGAATCTCCAGATCGTCATCGGGCAACCTTTCGTCAGTCCCGGCCACCTCGACCGCCTTCAGAGCGCCCCGTTCGTTTCTGACCAACGACAGCCCCACGGCACCCTCCGGCAGCACGGAAATTAGCTGCCGCAGAAAATAAGCCGGGCTGTCGGCCAGGCTCGCCCCGCCCTGATCGGCCTTCAGGAAATTGAGCACGGCGTCGAACCCCCGGCGCCGGGTAAGCGCCAGACGCTGGTACTCCCCGTATAAAATAACCTGACCGGCCAGACCGGCCAGAATTTCCAGTTCCCTGAGGTCGCGTTCACTAACCTCAAACGGTCGCCCGCCCCGAATGAACAGCAAAGCGTCCTGACCCGTCCGCAAAGCCAGAGGATATACCAGACTGGACAGCACAACCGACTGGCGGTTATTCTCGTCGGTAGCTTCCTGATTGATAATCAATGGCTTGCCCCGGTCGATAGCATCGATCAAAGCCGTCTTATAATGTTCGGAGAGATCGAACAGCGGCTCGCTGCCACCGTGAAACACCAACCCACCCTGTTTGAGACCACAGAGATGTACCGATTCACTGTCAATCATTCCGCCGAGCGAACGACAGAACATCGTCACCCGATCCGTAGCCGTCATGGCCTTGGCCGCCGCTCCGAACCGTGTCATAACAGCGGCAAGATCGGTGGTATGCTTTTCGACCGTGGCGTTGGTTTGATTCAACTGTCGTGAAAGTCGCGCCGAGCGAATTTTCTCAGCCAGCCACTGGGCCACCGGATTCAAATACCTGATATCGGACCGACTGAAGAACTGCCGCTCCTCGGCAAACATAACCAACACCCCGATCTTCTCCATTCCGGAGGTCAAGGGAAGAACCAGACAACTGTGGAAACGGGACCGGATGGTCTGACTGTTACGATCAATAAAATCGAAACTCGACATCAGGGCGGGATCACCGAGATCAACTGCCTGGCTGAGCACATTCCTTTCCATGGGGTAATACTCAAGCAGGGCGGTTTCTTTTTTCGTCAGACCGGAAAACGAGGTCAACACGAACTGGCGACGGGAACGGTTGAGCAGAAACACCGCACCGCCGGAACACGGCAAATGCACCAGGATTTCCCGGAGCGACATATTCAGCAGTTCCAAAAGATGGTATGGTTGCCGGGCGTCATGTTGCAGATTCTCAAGGATGGACAATTTCCCCTGGCGGGTTTCGATTTCCTCGCGCTGTCCCTGCCAATAGTCGGCGTAGAGGGCCAGACCGATTACGCTCATCAAAACACCGATAACAAGAACCCCGAACTGAACAAGATCAACAACGGGGTAAGCCGAAGGGATAAACCACTCACCATACTCAGGAATGGCTTTTACCGCCTGCCAGAAAACAGCCAGAAAGATAAGAAGCCCGCCGAAAAGAAAAGTATACCTGCCCCCGATCTCCCGGCTGGAGAAAAAGCCCAGGCGGAAGATCAAAAACAAAACTACGGCCAGAACCAGAAACGGCCCCAGAAGCGGAGGAATCACGTTGAGCATCAGTCTGCCTCCACCAAATCACCGTGCAGCGTAAAAGCATCGGCGGCTTTTATCCGAACCGGCACCACGGCCCCGAGTTCCAGCCGGTCGGTGCGGAATAAAACAATCTTATTGTTCTCGGTTCGGGCGCGGGCAAACTCTCGCGAGCGCCGCGAGTAACCTTCCACCACGCCAAACCGGACCCGCCCGATCTCCCGTTGATTCTCCTCGGTCGAGATATTCTGTTGTATCTCGATCAACCGCGTCAGGCGGCGAATCTTCTCATCTTCCGAAACGTCATCGACACATCCCGCGGCACTCGTACCGGGGCGGACAGAGTAACGATACATGTAAGCACTATCGTAGCGAATCTGTCGCACCGCGGCCAGCGTTTGCTCATAATCATCCACCGTTTCCGAGGGAAACCCCACCATCAGGTCGGTGGTGATCGAAACGTCGTCCAAACGGGAGCGAATGCACTCGATTATTTTCAGGTAATGTTCATAGCTGTACTTCCGCCCCATCTTTTCCAAAACAGCGTTGGAACCGGATTGCAACGGAAGGTGAATGTGCGGCATTATTTTCGGTTCCCCGGCCAGAACATCCACAAGAGCCTCGGAGAAATCCTTCGGATGGGAAGTCATGAAGCGAAGACGCGGAATATCGGTCTCGCGAGCGACAATTCTCAGCAGTTGCGGAAAATCAACTTCACCGTAGCGGTAACTGTTGACGTTCTGCCCCAACAGCGTAACCTCCACCACCCCCTCGGCCGTCATTTGCTGAACGGCGTCCACGATATGTTGTGTCGAGTGAGAGACCTCTCGGCCGCGGACGTAAGGAACGATACAATAGGTGCAGTAGTTGTCACAACCGCGCGATATGGTCACGAACCCCGAAAACTCGTTTTCCCTGATCGGCTGGATACCGTCGATATTCTCATGGCCGAAAGCCGTCATGACAGTCCGGGTACCCTCGATTCCTTCGATCACATCCGGCAATTCGAAGAGCCGGTCGGTCCCGAGGACATAGTCCACGTGAGGAACCTGCCGGATCAGGTCCTTCCCCAACCGCTGGGCCATGCAACCGACCACGGCTATTTTCATATCCGGTTTACGCCGCTTGAGGTTATACAGTTCCCCCAGGCGGCCGAAAATACGTTCCTCGGCCCGCTCCCGTACCGAACAGGTATTGAGCACAACCAGGTCGGCGTCCTCTTCGTCGGCCACCCGCTTGTAACCCCGGCTGACAAGAACCATCCCCAGCGTAGAGGAATCGGCCAGATTCATCTGACAGCCGTAGGTCGATATGTGAAACGTTTCCAGTCTTTTCTCCGCCGGCATGACCAGGCCTCGGAAGTAATTGCAGCGAGCCTCCCTGTTTCAGGCTTATGATATTCTCCCGGGCTTAGAAAGCAACAAAAAACGGTCACCTCCCCCAGCAGGTGACCGTTACGTTACCGGACTTGTTCAGCGGGCCAACCGCCTATGGGCAGGAAGGCAGGGGGTTCAGACTAATGAAGAGATGGTCAATCAGGACGGTCAGATCTCCCATATCGACGTCGGTTGGCTCAGGATCGGGGGCTCCGGACAAATCAACATCAGCTTCCGGCACGCAGCAGAGCGGTTTGAGATTGATAAACAGATGATCTATAAGCACCGTCAGATCCCCGATATCGACAAACTGGTTTATGTCGCAATCGACGTTTCCTACTGAGCCACGACAGCACTCGCCGGTTATGACAAACGACAGATCAAGGGCGCTGTCGAAATCAGGCGGCTCGGTCATGGGCAACCACCCGCTACCGGTCGGGTCACCCCACACGGCATTATCGTTCCAGTGCTCCGTCGAAGATTTCCAGCCCCAATGGGACAGAGCACCGCTGCCCACCTGAGCCGTAATAGCCAGCCAGTATATCGTGTCCATGGTCTGTCGGAACCAAACAGTGGAATCGAAATACAGACGATATAAGGAATACTCGAAGTGGTCGTCCGGCAGGAACCAGCCTTCACCGGGATAGAACCAACCTTCCAATTCCGGTGAAATGAAGGTGACAACCTCAACCTCGGCGAAAGGAATCTCCCACTGCCGCAGCAGTTCACCCGGATGACTGTACGGGGTAGCCGGCGGGTCGGCCGGGATGTCGCTGTATATCTGCACAATAAACGATTCTATTTCGCCCGTCACACCGTTCTCCCATGAACCCCAAAAATAGATGTTTTCCACCGGGCCGGTTTCGGTACACTGCCAATCGTCGGCCAGCGTGAGTATCCAAGTGGCGTCCACATCCCAGCCGGCCTCATCCGGCCACTGCGGATAGTGCATTTTAACGTCTTCGAACTCACCATCGTCCAGGTCTCGGACGACAACATCATCGTAATAATCGCGAACCGCAGCGTGCGCGCTACCTATTACAAGCGATTTGTAACCGAGAGTGCCGACCGGCAAGGAAACCTGATCGGCGAGCTGAACACCGTCGATCCACACCGAAGCTGTTTTAGCGACTGCATCGTAATCAAGAACAATGTTGTACCAGCGATTGCGCTCCCAGGCGTCCATGAGCTTCTGCCCGGCAAAACCACTGGCATTCAGACAGACGGAATCCTCGAAAAACTGAATCCGGGCGTAGCACAGGCCATTTGTCTGCTCATTGAAATTTCGCAAGGCCCAATCAACCGACGTGTGAGATGGATGATAGTACTCCCCCTCGCCAACCATAGCTTCCAACTCGACCACTATCCTGGACGGTGGATCGGTAAAAGTGTGTTCCGCACCGGCCGAATTATAGCTCGTACCCAGAAGAGTCAGGCTGTTGGATGGCGAGACACTCTCCTCGTCGGTGACATACTGGTCCTGGGTACCGCTTCCGTAATGTTTCAATACCCAATCGGTCGGCCAATCTCCCGGATTATAGCTGTCGAAATCGTCACTCAAAATCACCTCGGCTGCTCCTGCCCGCGCTGAAGCAATCAGCAGCGTCAGCACCACAAGAAAAGCAGTCAAGAGCAGTCCTTTTTGTCCATACCTTTTCATCCTTTCCTCCTTCGCTCAACGGATATTTTTGAGTGTACATCACAACACAGCACGCGATTTCTCCGCCGACCATCTTTGTGCCTTCAGCGAAACAAGCAAACGTACTGCGATTATATGCAAGTCAAACGAGGCTTTAATAATCCGAGCAATTGCGGTCCCAACTTCCGCGCAACCGCTGTGATATCAGAATTGTAATGAGAAGGTGCTATATCATCGAATGATGAATATCTATTTTTAATCAACAATCTCCGGGGCGATCTGTCAAGCCGATTCTCGCCGGGGTAGCCCACTGACCGGCGCAAAACGGCCCGGCCTGTCACAAGGACAGATCGGGCCGCGTAAACAATAATGTTTTCTGCCAACCGCCTATGGGCAGGAAGGCAACGGCTCCAGACTGATAAAGAGGTGATCGATCAAAATCGTCAGATCGCTCATATCCACCAGCCCCGTTTCGTCGACGTTTGCTTCATCTTCACAACAGAGCGGATTCAGACTGATGAAAAGGTGATCGATCAAAACCGTCAGGTCGCCCATATCGACGAGGTTATCACTGCTGCAATCGACATTGCCGCGGTCGCCCACACAGCAGTCGCCGATATAGAGATTGAACCCGGCCTGATCACGATAGCCGGTAGCCAGATTGTACATATTGACCGAGAACCAGAACCAACCGGTATCAGACGTCACACCGGACACGATCCCCTGATTGTTGATGGAGAGCCCGGAAGGAAGTGCCCCACCGTTGACAAAACAGTTATTGGGTCCGGTGCCGCCGCGATATTCTATCGTGTCTGCGTAATGAACATCCACAACACCCTCGGCCAGATCGTCTTCGCCGGTGATAATGAACATCTCCCACGGCTCGTTGCTGGCTGTTTTGAGTACCCATCCGGCCGGGTCGAGTTCGATTGCGTTGACCGTACCGGGGATGTTGAACCTGAAAGCTTCCCGCCGGTGCTGAATATCCAGTTGCAGGGTGTCATCGGGCATCCCGTCATAATCGAAGAAGAAATCGACGGGCATGTGAAAAGTCAGCGGCTCGGTGGTCTGTATCTGTTTAACCACGAGATAGACATCGTTCCCGCCGCTGTCCGACGGTTCATACATAAAATAGTATTCATACTGAGGATAATACTGCCCGTAAATCCAGTCCTCGATAAAAGCCGACAGTTCCACACCGGTTCCGGCTTCCCATACGTCGATGAAATCCTGTGTCGTAGCGGCCCCGTACTGAAACTCCGAGTTGTAATAGGCCTCGACACCCTGTGCGAAGAGGTCTTCGCCGAGGACGCCGCGCAGCATATGAACGACCCAGGAGGCTTTATCATACGAGAGGTTCCCGTTGAAAATGCGACTGAAAGAGGTCGTATCGTCGACCCAAATAGTCCCCGACCCGTAATACTTCAGGGTGTTCATATAGTTGTGATACCCGAGCCAGCCACCGAGGGCCTTACTGTACACGGCTTCGCTATACGTTGCCCAACCCTCGTTGAGCCAGCAGTCCTCCCAGGAAGCACAGGTGATCATGTCTCCCCACCAGCTATGGCTCATCTCATGCGCCACCACGTCCAGATCGAAACCGAAGCTGTCCCCCGTCATGGAAGTGATAGTCTGATGTTCCATTCCGCCCCCCCATTCGAAATTGGCATGGCCATACTTGTCCTTCACGAACGGGTACTCACCGTAGGCGTCGGCCAGAATCGCCATAATCTGCGGAGACTGCCCCCAATTCGCCTGGGACAAACTGTACATATCGTCGTAAACGCAATGCATTATGGGCATAGTGTCCTGATCGCCATTGTATACGTAATCCTGTTCCCAGACCGTGTAAGGATGAATCGTAACGCAGAACAGATAAGTGGCGATGGGATAATGCGAAGTATAATGAAAAATATGGCTGTTGCCGCCGTCGGTCGTCGTCGAATCCAGTGAACCGTTGGAAGCGCAGAACAGCGATGTATCGACTTCGATATGGGCCTTCATGGAATCCGGCTTATCACTATTGCGATCCTTACAGGGCCACCACACCCCGCAAAGATAGGGACACGACATGCTGCTGATAGACCGCTTGCCGCTGTGCCAACCGAAAGTAAAAGCATCATTGTCTTCCGGCTGCCCCTGGTAATGGAAATCGAAGGTAAAAGCGTCACCGGTGTTGTAAACACCACCGAGAGCCACCGTGACAACATCGGCCGATCGGGAATAGGTCAGCGCTCCGCCCGGCCCCACGATGGAATCGACGGTCATGTTGTCGTACAGATTGACCTCTACCTCCGCAACACCGTCCTCGGCCGCCCTGGCCATGAACACTACCGTACCATCGAGCCAGTCGAGAGTATCGTCAACCCGCAAAGTGACCTCGTAAAAAGTCACATCATAGTTGTCCTGATTACGGGCGGCCCGGTCAAACGCCTCCTGAGAAAGCTGACGCTGCCGGGCGTAATATTCCGCCTTGGCCCGACCCAGAATCTGGTGTTTTTCCGACGGTGAGAGCTGCTCTCCGGACCCGTCCGGGGCCACTGCCGCAACTGTCCGGGCTGCCGGTCGGTCGACCCAACCGATTGCCAGACAGAGCATTACAACCACGCCTGAGACACGCAGAAACCGCATCGTATTATTCCTCCTGTACAAAGCCGTTGCCATGACATGGGTCTGTCGAAGAAGCACGTCGGAATCCCGTACGACCCGGCCGGGAACGATGATATGTATATATGTCTATTTATTAATAATATAGCAGAGAATTCAGATTTGTCAAAACCGCATAAAAAGCAAGAGCGCCGTAGTCGGCAGACGACGGCGCTCCATAGCAACTTAGAATCAGACCGAAAGCCTATTCCGGATTACCGCAAATCGGACCCATCGATATCCAGAGATGGTCAATGAGTCGAGTGAGATCGCCTATATCCACGAAGTCATCGCAGTCACAGTCGCCCACCAGCAGGTAAGGCCGCGGGATATACTGACCGCTGCCGAAGAGGAAATCGACCAACAGGGTAACATCGGAAATATCGATCACCCCGCTCCAGTCCACATCGCCGTGATAATACCACACCTGAAGGCGCAGCTTAACCCACTGCGGGCTGTTGGCCGCTTCCGGCGCAACGACCAGGAACGAATCCAGGTACTCACCCAGTTCATAATTTTCCGCAAAAACCAGGAACTCGATTTCATAAGGCACGTTACCGGTCGTGTCTTCCGGATACCACCAATCCAGATCCTCATTTACAAACCATTCCATGCAACCGCCATAGACATTGTAAATAAACACGTTCTTCCAATGCGGCTGCGGCCCGGTATTGGCCTGGTACGGAATCGGAATATCGGTGGCCCGGAATATGATCTTCGGCGATACATCACCGGGGATCGAATTATATTGAACAATAAGAGTCTGAGGACTGTTGACAGCCCATTGCGACGAGATCATGATCGTGTCGTAGTAAGTACCGATGGGCAGTCCGGTCTCAAGCCCGGTCAGGACATAAGACTGTGGCGCCGTCAGCCCCTGAGAAGTTTCCAGAAGGAACAGATCGCTTTCCCAGTCCAGACGGATTTTCATGGTATTATCGCCACCACCGTTGCTGACTTCAAACTCCTCCGTCGGCAATTCTATTTGATAGCCCTGATCGCATTCGTATACGTTCAACACGACCGTGTCGGGCTCCACGACTATCACGGCCGGTTCGGTCACGAAACGCAAATAAAGATGCACCGGCACAGGAGAGTTGACGGCCGAATTCGAATAGACCCATACCGTATCGTGCATCTCGGTGCCGCTGGGAGGAGGCGCTATACGGAACAGGACATCCACCAAATCCGGTGCCACAGAACTGTCAGGGGTAACGTCGAGGATATTAAAACCTCCCCATTCCACCCAGAAATCAAGGTCACCACCACCGCCGTTTCGCACCTCGAACGTACGCGTGAACTCCGGACATTCACTGATCGTAATCACCCAGTGATAAACCGAGTCGACGTCAATAACGGGCAAAGACGAAACCACCGACAGCTTGACCGGAATCCGCACCGGATCATTCGTCGCATTGGGATCACTTACTACCACGGTGTCGAAATAATCGTCGTAGGGCAAGCCCGTGATATCGACCGTGAGGGTAACATCACCGGAATCGGTCCCCGAACTCGGGAAAAGATTCAGCCACATTTCGCTGTTGGATACGGTCCAGTTAAGCACCGATTCGCCGATGTTGGTAATCGTCAATATCTGTTCCGGCGGGTTGGCCCCATCGGCTACCGCCGTGAAATAGAAAGCGTTCTCGCTGACCCCGATAGTCGGCGGCGGATTCTGCAAATCCAACTGCACATATACGAACTGAGGCGAGTTTTCCGCCCCGGGAGCGTCGATCATAACCGAGTCGAAATAGACCCCGGCCGACAGGCCCGCAATGGGCGTGGTCACCGACACCGTCTGAGGAGTGGTGCTGCTGGAAGGATAAACGAGAATCCAGGTAGCATTTTCGACCAAATCGAAATTCAGGGCCTCATTATCCGAGGTGACATTGAAGGTCTGAGCCGCAGGGCTGGATTCGCCGACAGTAGCGCTGAAGAACAGGGTGTCTTCGGACACGAGAAGATTGGAAGGGCCCGAATAGGCGGTGTCGCGGACCAGTTCCCGACCGGTCCAAAACGGAACGTACTGGTGTAGGTCGACATCGACAAACTTCATCTGTGTCCCACCACTGAAAGCCAGCGTGTCAATTAGGATGGAATCGGCCGCCGTCCACGACAACATGGTGAAATAATAACTGGCTACGTGCTGCGGAGCCGGATTGGCCACCAAACCGTTTCCGTCCATATATGCCCCACTGAACTGGAAACGATGATAAGCATTGGTACTATCGACGTTGTTCTTGTAGAACATATACCGAAGAAAATTGAAAGCACTTACCGCCAACGGTGTAAATGCAGCGGAATCCATCTGCAAATTCGGATTGTCCCAGGTAAATCCAACCCCGGCACTGCCAAGATTGTTTGCGTCATTGAAAAAGTACAAATCCATCTGTACCTGCAGTTGGTTGGTCGCTGCATCCGGGATAACCGACACCACCAGATCAATCGAATCCGCGGCTCCGAAATCATTAAGGTCCTGTTCCCACTGCGCCTGCGCCGAACCGATCAGAATCAGTACCAAGCACAAGGATACCAACAGCATTTTTCTACGCATTGTTTGCCTCCCTACAGCTTTATTGAAAATCGTCCTGTTTGTATGCACGGTCTGTCTGGAAGGGTTGGTCGTATCAGGTCCGGGCACATTCAACACCAAGGCCCTTCCGCATGATAAGATGATGTTCTGAACCCACAAGAACGTCTGTTAGGTACTAAGCACAGTATTTACGGAGGAATGGCTCGCTTTTCCCACACAAACCACTGCTACGCATACCAATATAACTTGCGACAGATGCGTGTGTCAAGAAGTAAATCGAAGCTCGACTCACCCGACCCGTCAACCGCACATCGCACAGCCTGCGGGAAACAATCGATTGCTATTTTTCCGATTTTCTATCGGCGGTTTTCTTTGTGGTTTTGCCGGTGGTTTTCTTCTGTGATTTACCGCTGGCCGCCCTGGGCTTTTTCTTGGCGGGCTGCTTATTCTTGGCTTTTTGGATCTCCTCGGCGAAGATCTTTTCGAGAGTGTAAGTAGACGGCTTGAAATCGCATAGACAAAGCTCAAAGAGTTCATCTACCCGTTCAATGAATAAAAACTTGGTCTTGCGGATTATCTCTCGGGGAAGGTCCTTGAGATCTTTCTCGTTCTCTTTGGGCAGGCATATATTGCAGATACCGGCGCGATAGGCCGCAGCCACTTTTTCCTTGACACCTCCCACCGCCAGCACCTTGCCGCGCAGGGTCACCTCACCGGTCATAGCTATGTCGTTGCGAATGGGACGCTCGGACATAACCGAAGCTATCACCAGCGATACGGTAATACCGGCGGAAGGGCCGTCTTTGGGAATCGCCCCGGAGGGGAAATGAATATGAATATCGAAATCGTTGAAGTCACTAAAGGCAATGCCGAGCACGTCGGCCTTGGCCCGGACGTATGAATGGGCCGCCTGAATCGACTCCCGCATCACTTCTCCAAGTGACCCGGTAGTGATTATCTGGCCATCTCCCTTCATCTTAAGGCCTTCGATAAACATCAACTCGCCACCGGAACCGGTCCAGGCCAGCCCGGCCGCAATGCCTATCTCCGGGCCGGATTCGGCCTGCTCGGGGATGTACAGCGGCGTACCGAGATAAGATTCCAGATTACTCTCGGTGATGGCCCCCTGCACCTCTTTTTTCTCTGCCTTGGCCAGGGCTATTTTGCGACAGATCTTCTCTATCTGTTGAGAGAATCCCAGCAGACCGGCTTCCTGTGTGTAACCGCTGATGATCTTGCCGAGTGCTTTGTCACTGATTTTCAGTTTCGATTTTTGCAGACCGTGTCGGGCGGCCATACCGGGGATAATATACCTTTTGCCGATAGTTACTTTTTCACGTTCGATATAGCCGGGCAGTTCGATAATCTCCAGCCGCGGGATAAACTGTTCGGGTATTTCTTCATAATTGCGCACCGAACAGACAAAGAAAATCTTGCTCAGATCAAACGGGACACCGATGTAATTATCGAGAAATCTGGAATTGTACCGGGAATCGATCACCTCGAGCAAAGCCATATTTACCGACGAGTCGTTCTCCACGTTGAAGTAATCAATGTCTTCGAGGAAAAACACGGCGTCACTGGTCCCGGCCTCACACAATGCACGGACTATCTTGCCGGGATAGGCTCCCAGGTATGTCCGAGAGTTACCTTTGATTTCCGAAACTTCGCTGATACCGCCGACCGAAATGCGAACCAGCTTTTTGCCGATAGCGCGAGCTATCGCCTTGGCCAGTGAAGCCTTACCGGTACCGGGAGCGCCGACCAGACACAGTGTCGAACCGGTATCCAAACCGCGCATGAGCTTCCGAACCGAAAGACGCTGAAGAATCTGCTCTTTCAGTTTGGTCGGGCCATAATAATCGGAATCGAGAATCCGTTCCACCTCCGGGATACTGTAATTCTCTTCGGTCGACTTTCCCCACGGCAGACTCAACAGCCAGTCCAGATATCCCTTGGTCGTGCCGTATTCGGCGGTAGCGGCCGAGAGCTGAGCCAGCCGGTCGATCTCAATGCGGGCGCGGTCGACCACTTCGTGCGGAAGATTCGTCATGCTCTTAAGCATGTTCTTCCACCGAGCGGCTTCTTTCTCCTCGCTGAAATCCTCACCAAGCTGTTTGCGTATCTCGTGCAGTTGCTGACGAAGGAAATACTTCTGCTGATCCTCTTCGATCCGCCTTTTAACTTTTTCCTGAATACTGAGCACGGTAGCCGTGCGATTGAGTTCTCCGTTGAGATAGTCCAGCAAACGCCGGAAACGATCCTCAAGCGGAATAGCTTCCAGCAATTCCTGCTTGGCGGCCAGAGAGAAATGGAAAGTAGCCGCTACCTGGTCGGCCAGGCACGACGGATCCTCAATGTTCATTTTGAGGACGTTGGACAACTCCGGCGAGTATATCGGATCAAGCTGGGTAATCTCACTTACGATGGAGATAACCTCTTTCATTCTCTCTTGTATGCTGGAGACCACGTACGGGAGCGCCTCGACCGCATTGGCGGTTACCTGAAGGTACGGTTCCTCCGTCACCTCACGACCGATGGCCGCTCGCTTGAGACCTTCGATAGTTACAACTCTCGAACCGGCTGCTCCTTCACGAATGTCGCGCACGACGGCGAACACCCCGACCTGATGCACCGGCGCATCACCGGGAGTATCGAATTCGGAATGAGCGTAAGAAGCCACGAACTCCGATTGGTCTCGCAGGCTTTCTTCCAACAGGTTGATATTTTCCTGACGACCGACCTGGATGGTAATAATAGTCCCGGGAAACAAGACTCCGGTCATAAGGGCCAGAACCGGGTACATTTCCTCGTGATCGGAAGTGACTATCGGCAGTCTGCTTTTGCTCTTTATAATCATTTAAGTCCCAACATTTCTGTTAATATCGGACAACAAGCGATCTTTCAAGAGCAAGAATACCGGATTACCTTCACAGGTCAACTCAATAGTCAGGGAAACGGTCGGTTTGGCGAGCAGATATCAGACCCGCGGTCAACTCACCGTTCCCACCCCGCCCCCGGACAGGCTGAACAGGCTGCGGACTTCGTAATCCGGGTGGTTTTTAAGGTTACCGACATTTACCCGGATACCGTCCGGCGCAACATTCAACCGGTAATACCCCAATCGGTTATTTTCCACTATCGGCCAGGAAGAATGGAACCCGGCACTGATCTCGCCCTTCATACGGTACAGATACCTGGCCTGATTGAATCCGACCTCAATATCTTCCTTGAAAATCCAGCCCGAATCACGATGCAGTCGCGACCAGGCCAGTTTGGTCAGATACTTGAACGATTTGCCGGTCAGACGAACAGGGAATCCGTTGATCTTAACCAGATAACGGTCAGCCTCGTAGCTGCCATCAATTTCTATTGACTGCGGCTGTACGCAACCGGTCATCGAGGTGTTCATTGCGGATAATGGCATATCATCCTCCTCTTCATGTTTTTCGAGTAACTCCTTTAATTTTAAGCGCTTTCGCTCGCTTTCTATCAATCCCTCCCGGTCCTTCGGGGGCAGACCCATCAGCTCTTCCGCAGTCTCGATTCCCGCCGCATGGATAGCCCCAAAATCGGAGCGGTTGAGTATCCCCCCCAAGGTGCGGTGCATCGACTCCAGTGACGGTGGTATCCCCCGACTAAGACTTCGGGCCTGCCGGGTCAGCATTTCGGACAGGGGTGATTCTCTGTCGATAGCCCCAACCAGACTTCCTAAAGCTCGAACCAGATGGGCTGCCGTATTTCCCAACGACTGGATTTGTCCCAGATGCATCCGGAAACGCTCCTCCAGCTTGCGCACCGGAACCAGACGGCACCAGTCATCAAGCAACAGACCCGCCTTGAGAGCGGCCGCAGCCCGATAAGACAGCGGTTCACGACGATGACTCGCGGGCAGGAACAAACAGGCCTCCTCAACCGAATGGTCAAACCGCTGGTAGAGCATTTTCACCGGGAGATTGTCAGCCTGTTCATACCAGGTAAGAATTCCGGGCGGCAGATTCCACCGGGGGGAGCTCAAAGCCAGACAAATCCAGCCAAACGGGGTCTCGGGGATATTCTTATCCAGACATTTCAGGAAATAAATCGCTTCATCACATACCAGACCCGCACGAGCCGCAGCCTGACCGGCGGGAGTGGCTATAATTTTACCGGTCTCGCTTAACGAACGAATCAACCCGCCCATTTCAAGAACCGACAACGCCCGTTCCAGATCAAAACGGCGATTTTGGGAATGGGCCGCCAGTGTCTTACCCAAAACCGCCTGACATCCATCCCGACTATCCGCCAGTCCGGTCACGATCAGATGCAAAAGCCAGTCTTCAAGAGGCAGGCTGTCGAAAACCGAAGCAATGGGTTCACCATCGGCCGCTTGTATGTACGCCTGCCAGAGAACATCACGGTCGAAACTGGAAGCCGCCAGCACTATCGCCTTGCCGGGTCGGTCCCTATCCGACGAAAACCGTCCCGCCCGACCCGCCATGTTGTCAAACTCCGCCCGTGTGATCGGCACCAGTTCCGGACGGCCGCCATAGATACCGGTCGCATACTTGGCCGTTTCAAGGTACACAACATCAGCCGGAAGGTTGACCCCCAGAGCTAAAGTAGTGGTTGAACACAGCGCTCTAACTTCCTTGTCAATAAACGCCTGCTCGACAACCTCACGCTGATAGCCGGACAGATCCGAATTGTGAAAAGCCACCCCGTGGCTGAGTCCCTGCTTCAAAGCCCCCAGCAAAAACGATGGCTCTTCCTCGGTCAGTCGGGTCAGGGCTTTATCCGCCGACGGCCAGCCCACCGAAGCGGCCAGTTTTAAGGCCAGCGAGACGGCATCGGAACGAGACTTGAGAAACACCAGGGCCGAGCCGGTATCCTTTTTAATCTGGGTAATAAAAGCCCCCACGGCATCCTCGTCGGCCGAGTCAAAATTTGCAAAGGGTTCGCGGCCATCGTGGTCATCGTTGTACGAACGGTAGCGCAACTCTCCCTCGGCCGCCACTCCCCGGATGAGATCGCGGGGGCGGATGGTCTCTTCCACCAAAGAAGCATCGAGCCAATCGGCCAGTGGTTGGACGGCCCGGTTGGCCAACACGGCCGAAAGAGCCAGCAGGCGCGGGTGATAACCCGAGGCCAGAATCTTCGTCAAAAGACGCTCCAGAACCGCACCCCGGCCATTCTCGCCGATCATTTGAATTTCGTCGACGACGATCAAACCAACATTCTGAAGACTGTCCAGGCGATGGGTAAGCAACAGATCGAGTTTCTCATATATGGCCACGGCAAGCTGATAATTGCCGGAGAGAAAGGCCGCGTCGTTCTCGGGATGGTCAGCCGTGGCAATAAGACACCTGATGCCCAGAGAACCGTAAGTCTGCTCGAACAGGCGGTATTTTTCTTCGGCCAGAGATTTCAACGGAAAAAGCATAATGGCCTTGCGACGGTCCGTCAAAACACGCACCGCCGCCAACTCGCCACAGAACGATTTGCCCGATGAAGTCGGCGCCGATATAATCATATTCCCCGCTGACCGATAACCCGCTGATATATTCAGCAGCCCCTGTCGAACCGCTCGACCTTGAACCGGTAACAATTTATCCCCTTGTCTTCCGCGCCAGGCTTCAAGAACCTGCGATGGCAAGCCATACCTGGCCAGATCATCCAAACGCATATCATCTCCTCCCCCATTCGATTTTCGTCCTCAGCAACAACAGGTCTCAAAGCCACAGGAAGGGCAGACACAGCATCGCCCCTGACGAATCATCCCGGCTGAGCAATCCGGACAAACCACCACGTTATGATAGACATAGTCCCCGATATCGTCGCTGGTAAGAAGCTCCACCGATGAGGCACCTGCGGTATTATCAAAATCCGCCATCCCGGCCAGCGGCACGAGCGCCGGACCTATTCCATTGAACACCAATGCCTTACTATCGAAGCTCGACTGCCGGATTACTCCCTGCCTGTCCATAAGACCTCCTGCTTGTTTGGCTTTCCGTTGTATATTGACACAAAGCCAAAATACTGCACATTTGTGCCCCTGTCAAGCAAAAAAAGAAAAGCCGCCCGACAAACCACCGGCGACTATCCGGGAGAAAGTTTTACGAACACAAAAAAAGACGCCCGCACATACGGGCGTCATACAACACCGGCTCTCTCACAGTGAGGCGCCTACTCGTCCAGGTTAAACTCAATCTTGAACGTAACCCAGGTCGCCACCGGTTTCCCATCGCGGTAACCGGGACGATACTCATAATACCGGGCTGCTTTGAGGGCGGCCTCGTCCAGCATCTCATGACCGGAACTTTTGTACACTTTGGCGTCGGCCGTTTTGCCCCTGGTATCCACCAGGGCCTTGATGTAGACCTTTCCCTCGATCCCGGCCTGACAAGCCAGCCTTGGATATTCCGGTTCCTTGGCGAAAACGATCTCCGGCAGACTATCCAGAATCACGGACTCATCTTCCGTGGGCGTATTGTCGGATGAATCCGTTCCCCCGGGCTCGGTCAGGTAATACTGTCCCCCGAAGTCTATCACCGCCACGCAATTACCGTTAGCGACAGTTTCCGTTGGCATCAGGATTACCGCCGCCGCGAGTAACCCCACGGCTACAGCAACAATGGTCAGCTTACGCATCATACTTATCCCCTTCCTTTCTAAGCATTTTTTTGCGTTCGCCTGTCGCTTTTCAAATGTCATTCTTCGCTTGCGACGCCTGACAGGTCCTCTTCAAGTGCTCAGATAACCCCTGTGGCAACGAGATTATCTAAAACCCATCCCAAAATAAATAACGCATGGGCATATTTTTTTGTGCAAGGCTTTCTCCGAGCAGGCAAAGAAAAACGCCCGCGCAAGAGCGGGCGTTTCAGTATCGTCGGGGGATTTGAAATCGAAATCACATCATTCGTCGATAACGAAGTCAACTTTGTACGTTACCCACATCGCCACCGGCCGACCGTTCTGAATCGCCGGTTTGAATTTGTTCTCCTTGGCCACGGCCAGAGCTGCGTCATCCAGCGCCGGAGTACCCGAAGACTTGTAGATAACAGCATCACGCACCGTACCATCGCTGGCCACCAAAGCCTTGATCCAGACCTTACCCTCAAGACCAGCCTGACGAGCCAACCGAGGATATTCCGGCTGCACCTGGTGAATCATCTCGGCGATTACCTCAACCGGGACAAATTCGGTCAGATCGGGCAGGTATTCTTCCTCTTCGATATCCACCACGATATCTTCGGACTCGCTGGCGGCCATGATATCCGGGGCGACGATTTCCGCCAATTCTTCCCGGGTAGCCAGTACCACGTCGTCGTCAAGCACCTCATCGTCGGCCACCGGCTTGGGGATACCGACCTTAGGGGCACTGACCTGCGGCTGGTTTACTTTTACCTGCGGCGGTTTTTTGGCGATAGTCGGCGGCGGGCCCAGTTCCGCCACGGTTTTAATCACCACCGGGCCGATATCAATAACGACTTCCTCATCCTCCCGGGAAAAGAACCAGGCCACAAGAAGAATGAGAAGAACGGCGCCGAGAGTGCACAGAGTACCGAAAACGAAGTTTCGCTGATACTTCGACTTCAGCTCATACGCTCCATATGGTGAGTAAAGAGCATTTTCCATTCGTGTCATGGCAGCGCTCCTTTAATTCTCCGCACTTGCGTGGTCACAACCATCGGTCCGCTGTTCGCGACAGCCCGTCCGCTGGTGTTCCACAGATATATCCTACAGTTCTCCGTTCGCCGCCGCCTGCTGCAAAGCGGCTTCTATGATTTTGTCATCGCGACTTTCCCACTTGCCTATGGCATAGCGGTAAGAGAACTTCTGGTCTCTTGGTATCTCGCTGACCTTAACGCCGAGCCTTTCGGCGGTATAAGTATTCCAGGACCTCTCGATATAATCGATCTCGTCCAGAATGTTCACCATGTCGGCATAGGTCGCTTCCCGATTCAACAATACGAGCGTATTCAACTTGCTGTTCGCACGGTTCTGCTCGAGCAGCAGTCCCCGGAGCGAGTCCGCATAGAATTTATACGCCACGGAGTCGGGCTTGTTCGGGCTACTCGGCAGCAGCCGCGGCAGATTGTCCGGAGTAGGCGTCTTGAGGTTCCACCAGTAATGACTGTCAGCATCGACCCGAAGGGTTAGCAGATTGGATTCTTTGACCTCAACCTCGGTATCGGTTTCTTCCGCCGGCGGCAGGTTGATTTCCATAGCCTGCGGCATCGAAAATACCGTCGAGACCATATAGAAAATCAGCAACAGGAAAGCGATATCGACCATAGGAGTCATGTCGATACGGACCGCAATCCGTCGCTTCGGCCTTCGAGACCCTTTCTTCGCTCCTTTTGACGCTCTTTCAACTACTTCGCCAGCCATCTATGTACTTACACTCCTTTCGACCGCTCCAAAAAGACATCCCGGCAGGGAAGTATATCCCGGCCGTATCGGATTCGGGCTTTTAGGATTTGCCCGGCTCCTCTTCCTCTTTATCGACCTCATGATCGGTGATAATCAGGAAGCGCTCCAGATGGTTTTCCTGCATCTGGGCCATAACATCCTGCATCACCCCGAAAGTGGCGTCCCGGTCGGCCTTAATCACCACGAGAGCTCGCAGGTTCTTGGCACGGGCGCGAAGGATCTCCGACGCGACGTCGTAAATATCGGCCTTGCGCACCACGCGGCCCTTGGTTTCCATCTCCTGACCTTCGACCGTAACCGTCACCAGTTGCACATAGTCGACATAGATCGAATCCTGCTTGGTCACAGTGATGTTGATGATGTCCTTATCGGGCAGCTCGATCTGCGAATGCGACTCCGGCAGATCTACAGCTCTTGCCTCCGGTGGTTTGAACTGCGTGGTTGCCATATAGAAAATCAGCAACAGAAAGGCAATATCGACCATGGGGGTCATGTCGATACGAATCGCTACGCGACGTTTCTTCTTGATCGCCATGGGTTACTTACCCTCTTTGACCTTCAACAACTGCATCACCTCAAAGGTGGCTTCATCGGTAGTGTAATTGAACGCATCTACCTTATTAACAAAGAAATTGTAGAAAAAGATTCCCAGGATACCCGAGATCAGACCGCCGGCCGTGTTGACCAGAGCCTCGGAAATACCGGTGGCAAGCTGGGTAGCATCGATCACACCGCCCTCGACATTACCGGTAGCGGCAAAGGCGCGGATCATACCGACCGTCGTACCGAGCAGACCGACCATGGTGGCAATCGAAGCAATAGTGGACAGGGCAATCAGGTTGCGCTCAAGCAGCGGCCCTTCCAGCGCGTTAGCTTCCTCGATAGCCGACTGGGTGAGATTGAGCCTCTTCTCCGTATCAATGCCACCGTCATCCTTAATCTCACGATACCGTTCGATACCGGCCCGGAGCACGTTGGCCGTGGTGCCGCGCTGCTTGTCACAGGCAGCCAGGGCGCCATCGTAATCGTCATTCTGAAGAAGAGTGATCAGTTTCTTGAAAAATACCTGGATGGAGCTCTTCCCCTTGGCCACGGCATACAGAGAGAAATACCGCTCGATAACGAAAACGAGAAGCATAACCAGGATTGTGATCAGAACGATAACCAGCGGACCACCCTTGTAAATAGAGTGAATAATGGGGTTCTCCGAGGTTCTGAAAACACCGTACCAGAGACCGAACCCGATAGCGAACGCCACCAAGGCGTTGAGCGTTACGAATAGTGTCTGCTTAACCACGTGATTCTATCCTCCAACGATAAATGCTACTAAATTTCTACTGCTTTTACTGCCACCACTATCGAAGCCGCCATGGCCAGGAAAATACCCCAGGAAAGCGACCCCAGGAAAACGCCCGGACCATAACTATCACCGATACTGGCAAACGTGTTTCCGACTTCGAAGCCGTAGTCGGCACCAAAGAACGAGAGGAACAATAAAACCACCAGCAAGATCAGGGGCAGCCAATTGAACCGCAACATTCTCTTAAGTTTCATGGCAACCTCGTCAGGCTTGCCCTTCATTCCGTATATGCCATAAATGTTGAAAACGGGCAGCACAATGCAGAGAGCGGCGTAGATAATCATCAGAATACCGCTCAATACCAGTATGAACCCGGACGAGAAAACGTAAGACCCCACCGAACCGAGAGAACCGAAAGTTCCGAAGCCGCTGAGCCGGGTATATTCCTTGCGCCGCGCCTTCTTGAACTGATGTCCGGTGATGATTTCCTCACGAGAGCTTTGACCGGCGTGCGTTTGAAGTTCCCGCCCATCTCCGGCCGATTCTTCCTCAGCAGCAGCCCCGACCGCGGCCGGTTCACCCGTCGGTTCAACCGACTCCGGGGCAACACCCTCAGCCGTTTCGGTTGTCCCGGCCACACCGGCCAGACTGTCACCGGCCAGCAATGCCTGGAGACTGTCAGGTACGTTCGCAGCCGCCATGTCGGTGGTCTCGGCAGTCTTGGCGCTATCGACAACTTCGTTATACACCGAGTACCACGGCAGGAAAAGGGACACGAATATAGCCAGTGATGCCACTGTCAATACCAGCCGCTCGATCAAAGAAACTCGTTCTTCAAGCAGGGTACAGTGCTCACGAAGGACCTCGCCCCGCTCCCGCTTGGCAGCAATATCCGCGATATACTTTTTCTTTTCCGCATCGTTCTTGAAAAGATCTTTCGGCTTGCCGGGAAAGACCTCAAAACCGATGTAGTGGAAACGCTGCTGTTCGGTTATACGCGGTCGGGGTGGACTCTTTTTGTCCGTTTCTGTCATTCAACTATCCCGCTGTTATATTAGTAACCACTCAGTTTTCAATCAAAATTCGTATCGAATATCATTCTGCGCTTTGATCACTTCCTGATCATTGGGGTCGCACTGCAGGACCTTGCCGTACCAGTCGAAAGCGCTCTTAAAATCACGGCTCTGGGCTTCGCCCTGTTTCGACTGAGCCGCCCGCAAATGATAACATTGTGCGATATACTTGACCAGAGCCACGTCACTGCACGGTCCGCCGTCGCCGTTTGTAGTACAGTGATAGGCATCAAGCAGATAATCCAGAGCCTTGGTGTAATTCTTGGTACAGACACCGCCGAAATAGGCGTAGCCCAGCGATCTCTTGGCCAGACAGTTATCAGGAGAAAGTGACAGGAGGCGTTCGAAATAACTCACGCCATTGGCACAATCGGCCAACTGATACAGGTAAGTGTTGGCTACCCGAAGAATGACCGTGGTATCGTTCGGCACAGACTCCAGGTAATTGTTCATGTAGTCTATAGCAACTTTGTTGTAGTCGACGTTCGGATCCAGCCCGGACGATCCGCCCGGAACGACTTCTTCGCCCTCAAACTCTTCGAATTCTTCATCATCGACATCCGCCTCGGCCCCGGCGAGATTGAGAGCACACAGACCGGCGTTCTTGTAAATGTTGACCGAACTGCTATCGATGCCCAAGGCGATACGCTTGTCGTAGTATTCGATAGCCTGGGCGTAGCTCTTGAGACTGTGATAAGCGATAGCCACGTTCTGAAGAACACGCTTCTGCTCCGGCCTGTCCTCCAGTGACATCTTGTAATACTTGACGGCGGAATTGAAATCTTTGGGCTTACGATAGAAATAACAATCGCCCAGAAGCTGATATACTTCGTAGTCCTGAACGGTTGTCCGATAAGTTTCCTTGTCCTGCTCGGCTACCCAGTCGATATGCTTGAGCAGCATCTCGGCCGCCTTCTCATACTCCCTGATCCCCCAAAGGGACTTACCATAATAGAAGTAGATATCCTTCGGTTCGTAAGGAATGGCCAGCACTTTCTCAAAATAGGTCACCGCGTCTTCGAAACCATATATACTGGCGTATGACATAGCCAGCTCAAAGAACCCCCGGACATTCGAAGAGTCCGGTTCGGCCGAAGTGAGATCGAGATATTTCTTGTATGATCCGATAGCGTCACGGAATCGGGCATTGCGATCTTCCCGCGTGCGACTTGACAGACCCGCCTTGAAATAGATACTGCCGGCCCGGTTCCAGGCCGAGGCATGGGTACTGTCCTTGCTGAGCACCACACGCAGCTTTTCAATTGCGCAGTTATAGTCCTTGAGTTCCAGACAGGCCTCAGCCCAATGGAAATACACTTCAAGTCCGGCGGTGTCTGTTTCCAACGCCTTCTCGTACTCAAGGATGGCCAGGGCCGGTACACCCTGGAAGAAATTGGCATCACCCAGGTTTATATGGTACTCGGCGTTCTCCGCCGCATAGGCCGCCTTGACGGAATCGGTCACACGACGGCGATCTTCCTCAGAATACGGACCGCCCTCAATGTCCTTAAGCATCTTGGCTTCGAGTTCCTCACTGGCGGCCAGAGCCCGTCGGAAAGCTCTGTCGGCGTCTTCATAATTACCCCGAGCCAGAGCAACCAGACCGCTGCCGTTCTCGAACCACGCCTTAAATTCCTTGGCTTTCTTCAGCCCCTGAGACATGGTCTTCTCGGCTTCATCGAGAGTGCCGAGTTCGATCTGACAACGCCCCAGATAATAGAGTGATTCGTAGTGTTTGCTTTTCTTGTCAAGAGCCGCTTCGAATTGTTGTTCGGCCCTGGCAAACTGGCCGAGATCGTAATAAACGTGACCCAAGAGATAATAATTCAAGTAGTAGCCGGGATCGGCACTGATCGCGCTTTGCAGCAATTCGATTGCGGTTTTGGTATTGCCGGCTTCAATGGCCGCCTGAATCTCATCTTCCGGCACCTGCGCCAAGGTGACCGCAGCCAGACAGACCATCGCCATCACGAGACCGAAAAAGGTCGTTAAAGCGTGTTGTTTCAAGGCTTTTCCCATCACTATTCACCTATGCAAGATGACCAAAATATACTATTCCTCGCCAAAGTCAAGACCTAAATTGGCCGGTTGACACGGGGGTAATCGGGTCTTCCGTCGGTGGCGCGTGATGATTCAGCAAAGAAATAAATCGGACGAAAAAGTAGCACACGGCCGCACATGCGATCAACAGACGCACCTCCGCGGACAACAGGTCAGCGAAAGCTAACCCGACGTAAATGCCGGTCACGAGAATAATTACCCCAGAGACCATATTGAGTATTCTTGTTGCCATAACCATCATTGACCTCCGAAGCAAATACAGCCAAACGGCGATTTTCTTCCCGCTGTTGTTCAGGCGATGCCACAATAGGGCCGTCCTGTTAGTCCACTTTGACAACATCCGTGCCCGCCGCCGCCAGCTCCGCGTAATTACCCAAGATACAAGCAGTTATAGGATTGGAGCGGAAGGGGTCCGACCAGACAGCCGAAACCGACAGCGCACATTCTGCGCCGGAGAGTCATGTTGTCGCCTTATTGCAACCTGTAACTCTCTGTTGTTCTTACTGTTGGAATAGTGAGTCGATTGTACGAGCTGATGTGAGCCAATCGTACCAAATTCGTACGTTCGTTCCGGATTCATAGGTCAGGTAGGTTAGTCCCGTATAAACACAAGGCCGACCCTGATAGTCAACGGCCGGATAGAAACGAATCTTTTCGATTGCTCTCTGGCATGTACCTTTGGCTTTCTTATAATCGGTACTGTCACGCGAATAGGGGCTGCTGTCGACAAGGAACGCTTTCCCCAGAGTATCGATACTCACCCGGGCGGCGTAGAAACGTCCGTCCAGGAAATCGGCGTGAGTGGCCGCCTGAATCCCCGTCCAGGCCGCAATCGGGATCGGTTTATTCATCAGTCCGAAAGTATCAGGGACAAGCTGCATGCGTGCGCGGTCAAGTATCGGCAGTGAATCGGTGCGGCCAGCCTCCAGACAACAGGTCGGATATGATATTCCGGGGAAAAACGATACCACGAGATAGTTGGTCGAGGCTACGGCCCGGCCGTTGATTTTCATCGGTGCATAGGTCGCCCAGTTAGCTGCCGAACGTAACTGGTCATTGATCCCCGGGGCCGAGGAGAAAACCGGATCAATCGCCGTTACCGCACCCGTTTCATCCAGTTCCAGACGGAGAATAATGTACGGATAAAGCAAAGCCGTGTCGGCTATCGTCACCGCCCCGTGATACGGAGGAAACGAGAGAATAGCGGCCGGTTCCACGCCGTTCAGCGATAACGCCCGCAGATACAGACCGGTTTCCATAACAGCCCGGTTTCTCTGTACGGGAAAGAAAAGAGTCGGACTATCCCCCGGCGCTCCGACCTGCATTAAAAGAGGAAGTTGCATTGCCACTCTGACACTGTCTTTCAAGCCCGGTTCGAAACGCAAAGATTCCAGATAATCGACATAACGGGACCGATACAATGAATCCGCCGGCCGGTCGATCTCGACTTCGGCAACGCGCCCACCGGCGGTAACGGTCAGAGTAAATGCGACCGTCCGTTCCATCTTCGTATCGAGCGCCCCCGGATCGGGTTCGAATGTCGGGATCTCTCTGGGGTACGGCAGTTGCACACCGAAATGCTCCGGTCGCGGAAACCACTGCATCTTCTCCGCAGCCGGGCCGGAAGGTCCGCCACAACCGGCCAGCAGGAATAACAGGGCCCCAAAAGAGCCGATGATCAATTGTTTCACGGTCGTTCTCACGGGTTATCTACAGAACATCGGATATATTCATGGTTTATTTGGTTGCCGCTATCGGTCGCCTCCGCTATACTGGCCTCGGCATAAGGTAAAACCAATGATCCAATTGCAGCAACAGCTATCCCGCAACATCTGGTCGTCGTGGGTCGGATATGCCTGCCGCATCGTTATCAGCTTTCTGTTTATTCCCTTCATTACTTCAGTGCTCGGCGATGCCCGGTACGGCGTATGGGTAATAATTTTTCAGACCATCAACTACTTCGCCCTGCTTGACCTAGGCCTCGAAAAAGCCCTGACTCGCTTCCTCTCCAAGTTTCTTTCCCGGGAAAGCTTCGATCAAATCAACCGCACCCTCAATACCGCTTTCGGACTTTACTTAATCATCGGTTCCGCAATTATAGTCGGCGCCTGGCTGACGGCAACTTTTTTGTTCGGCTATTTCAACGTCGAGAATCCCGCGCTGGCCGCCGAAGGTAAGACGGCCCTCATGATTATCGGGCTGTATATGGGGATCCGGTTCATTTTGCATTCCTTCGCCGGATCGCTGGGCGGCTTCCAACGCTTCGACATCGCCAACGGACTGAACATCGCGGAAGAAATCGTCAAGGTCCTTCTCATGGTCTGGCTGCTGCTTGAGGGTTACGGTCTGGTTGCGCTGGCCTTAGTCATTCTCGGGGTCAGCCTTTTGAGGCAGGCGGTGGCCATCGTATGTCTCACCCGGTTGCACCCCGCGATTCGCATAAGTCCCAAATTGTTCGACCGAGACATGGCCCGACAACTGTTCGGCTATTCACGGGTGACATTCGGCATCACGCTGGCCTGGCTGATAATTTTCAACACCGATGTCGTTCTGCTGGGATTGCTGGCCTCGTCGGCTGCCGCCGGAGTGTATGCCCCCGGGGCACAACTGATGCTGTACCTCCGCAACGCCGTCAACGCCGTGGCGACCCCGCTGACAGCGGCCATATCGCATATGGAAGCGGCCGGCAACAACGAGGCGATCCGCAGAATCTATTTCAAAGGCCTGCGCTATACTTCATATCTCTCGTTTTTCATGGCCGCAGGAGTTATCCTGTACGCGCGTCCGTTTGTCGCCCTGTGGCTGGAACCGGAGTTCGCCGAGGCCGCAGAGGTCATGCGCATCCTGGCGGTGAGTGCCGCTTTCTTTATTCCGCAACTCATCGGCAACGCCGTACTGTTCGGCACCGACAACCACCGATATCTGCTGCTGGTGCTGACGTGCGAAGCGGTTCTGAAACTGGGCCTCTCTCTGCTCTTGATCGAGCCGTACGGACTGGTCGGCATGGCCATAGCCGCGGCGATTCCGCAACTCTTGTTGTACACCACCATCTACCCCGTCCTGCTGGCCCGGACCATGAAAACGACGGCCGCACAAATAGTCATGGCCAGCCTGCGCTACGGCTTCCCGGCTCTGTTCGTCAGTGTCCCGATAGCCATAATCGCCCGGCTTATAATTCCTCCCACGAACTGGGGAACATTTGCGCTCAACATCGCTCTGGTAACGGCGGCGGCGGCGGTCGGCAGTTGGTTCGTGCTTGAACCGAATGACCGCATGCGGGTGCGAAACCGGTTCACTACCCGACGCTAAGGAATCGGCACCCCCGGTTTCACTTGCTCCCGTTCCCCTATTCTGTTAGTATTCACCATATTATAAAACAGTGAAAAAAGGACCGAGGATAATAATGAAGAAAAGACAATCCGCCCGTAAGAGTCGGCCCGCCATCGACGCCAAAGACCTCTTTCGGCTTCGCGTCGTTACCGGTCTGGCTATGGCACCGGATGAAAAACGCATAGCCTACTCAATCGAGCGCACAGACGAAGCAGACAACAAATACTACAGCAATATCCATATGCTCGACATTACCACCGGTTCGACCGCGGCGTTTACTCACGGCAAACATAACGACCTGACCCCGGCATGGTCGCACGACGGAAAACACCTGGCTTTCGTCTCTCGTCGCGACAAAAAAACCGGCCTCTATCTCATGCCTTCCGACGGCGGGGCGGAACGCCGGTTGATCGAGATCGAAGGGTCAATCGATGCGTTGCAGTTCACACCCGATGACCGGCACCTCGTGTTCTCGTTGCAGTACGCCGATGCACATTTCATCGAAGACGAAAAGAAGAAAAAAGAACCGCCGGTTTATCGTCACATCACGCGTCTGTCTTTTCGCATGGATGGCGCGGGGTATATTCCGACCCACCCGATGCAAATCTATACACTTGATATCGCCACGGGTAACCTTCGGCAAATCACCCGCGGAAAACACGACAACGTCATGCCCCATATCTCACCCAACGGCCAGTGGATAACCTATGTTTCCAACAGGAGCAAAGACCCCGATCTCAACCAGTTGCGCATGGACCTTTTTGTCATTCCTTTCAAAGGCGGCAAAGAACGCAAGGTTCCCACACCGACCGGACCGGTTTACGGCCCGACATTCTCCCCCGACAGCAAGAACATCGCCTACCTGGGACACGACAATCCGGTCGACGCCTGGGGTGTCACGAACATGCATATCTGGAAGGTGGGTATCAACGGTACCCCGGCCGCACGCGATTTGATGCCGGGCTTCGACCGCATGACCATGGACCAGTCCATCTCGGATACCGACGACGCCCATGGCGCCGCCATAGTTCACTGGTCGGCCGATGGTCGTCGTATTTTCTTTCTGTCGTCCGACACCGGAGCAACCAATCTGTTTTCGATACCGGCCGGAGGCGGCAAGCCGACCCGCCTGTTTAAGGGCAACTGTCACATCAAGGCGGTTTCTTTCAACGGTCATACGCGCACGGCCGCACTGATCCATGCCAGCCTCGAAAACCCGGGTGAGATAGTCACCTGTCCCACCACATGGAACGCCGAGAAAAAAGCCGTCTTTCACGTTAACCCCAATGTCTTCCTCCGCACCGACGTACAACTGGGCAAAACCAGAGAGGTTTGGTTCAAATCGTTCGACGGAACCGAAATCCAGGGCTGGCTGGTAACGCCCCCCGGGTTCAAACCCGGCCGCAAGTATCCGGCCATTCTTGAAATCCACGGTGGTCCGCGGGTTCAGTATGCATACACCTTCTTCCACGAGATGCAGTACCTGGCGGCCAGAGGTTATGTCGTGTTTTACACCAACCCGCGGGGCGGTTCGGGACGAGGTGCAACCTGGGCCCAGTCAATCGTTGGTGCCTGGGGAACGCTGGACTATCAGGACTGCATGGCCGCGGCCGACTGGCTGGAGCGACAGAAATTCGTTAACGCGAAACGAACAGGGGTTACCGGCGGGTCTTACGGCGGTTATATGACCAACTGGATAATCGGCCATACCAACCGTTTCAAAGCGGCCGTGACCCAGCGCTCCGTGGTGGATTTAAGATCGTTTGTCGGGTCTTCGGATATCGGCTACGGGTTACGTCGCGAATTTCTGGACTGGCCCTGGGACAATCCGGAAGTTTATCGGAAACATTCGCCCCTCACCTATTTCGAGAATGCTCGCACTCCGGTATTGATAATTCACTCCGAACGGGACCTTCGCTGCAGCATCGAGCAGGCCGAACAGATGTTTGTTAAACTCAAAAGCCTGGGTAAAAAGGTCGAGATGGTTCGGTTTCCGGACGAGTCGCACGGTCTCTCCCGACACGGGCGACCGGATCGACGTCTGGCACGACTGGAATGGATCGTCAAGTGGTTTGATCGCCACCTGAAACGATAGCCGCCGCAGGTAAGCATCTCCTTGAGGTCCGGCGCCAGCCGATGCGGTCAGCCACCTCGGCTTCAAACGAGCGCTTCATGCGCCATGCCGCCATAAGCGGTTATTTCTGTCGGTCGAGCCAGTTTTCTTTGAGGAATTTTTGCGCCTGTTCCAGAGTGCGAAAAGTATGGGAGACATCCTTGGTGCCACCGGCGACGAACATTTCGTTGAGTTGACGATAGGTGCTGGGATGGTTCACGACGTACAGTGAAAGGCTGACATCGTTTTCGCGTGACCAGGCCATGTGCTTCCCGAGCACCGAGGTTACTTCATTACGCGAGGTTTTCCACTTCGTCAGGTCGACCAATTTGGCCCAGGGACGATCCTTGATCGGCTCAAGTGCCTTTATGAAATCCTGGTGATAGTTGGCGGCCGTTTCCGCTGTCCATCGCCCCACAACCTTCACGTAAATAACCGACTTATCTTCATCAACGTCAAAAGAGTATTCCAGGCTCCAGTTAATCATATGCGTGTTTTCTTTCTTAATCGAAGAACCGAGCAGGGCTCAAATATAAACAGACAAACCTCGACGCACAAGAAAAGAATGTCCGTTTTTTTTCGATTGCCGAAAGGATTGCCGCTTGTTTTACCGCAAGCACGACCTGAACCGCCCGTCACGGTATTAACAACATGAACGGGCGGCGATATCGATCAAAACATCAAGACGAACAAATCAAGGTGACTTAATCCAGCCAGGTCGGTCCCAGCCTGAGCTTAAAACTGGGAGTTATGAACAAATGCTCGATCATACAGGTAAGATCGCCCATGTCGACGTTGAAGTTGCCATCGACATTGGCCCGCCATTTCAGATACTCCGGCTCGTTCAGTGAGATGAAAAGCATATCGATAAGAATCGTCAGGTCACCGATATCGACCATGAAGTCACCGCTGATATCACCGGCCACATAGTTGAACCCCAAATGAACGGGGCCGTCACCGACGGCATATAATTCGGCTGCCGCACCCGAGGTGTCGGTTATCTCAACCGTATCGTAAAACCCGACAGACCACACCGAGGAATCCTGAAAAGCCACTGCCCCCATACAACCCTTGGCGACAACAAGCGGGTGCGTTTCGTTGTACAACACCTGAAGCGTGCCGGCATCATATGCGTACATATAGCCGTCGTCCCCATACCAGCCACCGGCGGCCAGATAAGCGATATTGTCGGGACCGATTGTTATCATGCCCGGCGAGCCCCCGAGATACAAACTGTCTTCTATAACATCACCGTCGGGGTCGATAACGTAGACTATCCCCCAGGTTGAATAGTAATCCCCGGTGCAGACAACATGAATCCGGCCGTCACGGTCGACCGCGAGGTTGTTGGGATTGGTACCGACATCAAAAGTTTTGATCACCGAATCGGCGCGGCAATCGTAAACAGCCAGGCGGCCCTGCCCGTACATGTACTCGTCGTCCATAGCCGTAATCCCGATATACGCCTTGTGATCGTATATAACCAGACCTCCCGGGCTCTTGCCCACGCTGTCTTCAGCCACCACCGTACCGGTCACGACGTCCACCTTGGCCAGCGAGTTGGTCCACAACCTGGTAACATAAAGATAACGATCATTATAGAACTCCATCCAGTATGGATTGGAACCCGCTCCCAGATCTATAAAATCAACGGTCGTTTCGGTCCGCAGGTCGATTCGCTGAATCTCGTCAGTCTCCGAATTGAGCACATAAGCGAGAGTATCCCGCACAATGACCTGGTTGGGGGAACAGTCGACATCGGATCCGAGCACGACGATGTCGTTGGTAACCTGACCGGTTTTAAGATCGATCTTGCTCAAAGTTTCACCCATGCTGTTTACGACGTAAGCCGTAGGGGCGACCGCCAGAGCAACCGACGACAGACAAAGAATCAATAACGCAACAGAACAAATACGTAACATGGCAAAAAGCTCCTTTTACTACAAACTTGCAATGCGATCATCTCAAACTAAAAAACGGTTATCTTACTCAGTTCTCCCCCGGAGAGAAATTATATGACAGTGACGCTTCCACATGCCACTCGCGCGGGGGCATGGGGTAGTGACTAATAAGCGTATACTGTTCGTCACGCAGGTTGTACGCCCGGTATTCGAGTTGCAAACGCCAGCGCCCCACCGGAAAACGACCGCCCAGACGCAGATCGTCAAGACGATAGGCCTCGTACCATTTCTGATTATTCTCCTTGGCGAAGCGTTTTCCTACCCAGCGAATGTCGTACGAAGCAAAGACCAATTTATGATTCAGCCGAATACTCACCCCCGTTTGGTAATGAGGCGTATAGGTGAGTTGATTACCATAGGAGTTTATCCCGGGCTCTCTATTGATGGCGGTGGTGATCGTATTCTGATAGCTCAATTCTATCATGCGGTCAAAAAGACCGATTTCCACGAAGTCCTCGTGACCGGTGACCTGCGCCCCGGCCAGATTGAACGGCTGCCACACGCCACCGCGGCCGGGCTGCCATTGCACCAAGTCGTAATAGAAAGTATGGAAGTAGGTTCCTCCGACATTCAGCGAAAATCTTCCCCGCCGAGCGGTCAGTTCCAGACCACCTTCGGAATGCTCTGCCTTTTCCGGTTTAAGATCGGGATTGCCTTTTGACAAAGCGTCGCCTTGCCAGAACAGCGCGTTCAAATTCGGCAGGCTGAGCGACTTACCATAGCGACCGCGACATACGAGTTTCAGACTGTCGCCCACGGCAAAACTGCCCCCCACCACAGGCGCGAAGTAATCGATAGAAGTAGCCGTGTCCCGGCCTGTTCTCACATGGTCCCAACGCAGCGAACTTTCCGCGGTAAAACGATCAAAGAGCAGCCATGACGGCAGAGCCAGATGCTGGACCAGAGAAGCGAATACAGCCGCGTCGGTGCGGACGGTACGCCCCATCGATCGATCAACGCGCAGGCGGTCTTCATGATCAAGGCGTTCGTCCTGCCAACAGAAACCGAAATCGGCCGTGTGTCCTTCCCAGGGAAACCACTGTGCGTCCACCCGGGCCGAAAAAATGTTATTCACGTACTTGCTGTTAAACCGGTCGACCGCAATAGTGTTCAGAGTATCCAGAAATGTCTGCACATAGCGAGAGTACCCCAGACTGCAATCGGTACGAAATCGTTCGCAGAAGTGTTGTTTATATTCCGCACTGAGCAGAACACGGTCGTCATCGGCACGGGCGTTTCGGTTCGGGTCACTGGCTTTCCCCGGCAATCCGCGTTCGGAGTCGTAGACCTGACCCGAAAAGCTCAACTCGGTTCGACGGGCGGGACGATAAGCGGCGGCCAGATGCCAGTTGTCCGAAGTTGCATCGTTGTTGTTTCTTGTCCCCTCGTAAACAAATCCCTGCGGCTGCACCGTATAGCGGTAGTCGAAATCACCGTTGGTTTTCTCCCGGTTGAAATTCAGACTCGTCGAAAGTGAATCAACCGGGACAACATTAACAGCGGAAAAAGTATAACCGGCACTGCCCCACGCACCCCGATCATTCTTTATCTCACAGGAGCGCTCATGCCCTTGTCGGCGCGGCTGCGTAATGATATTGATAACGCCGCCGAGAGCATTGGGACCGAACGCGGCCGAGTTGCCCCCTTTATAAACTTCAATGCAATCGATCATGTCCACCGGCACGCTGTTGATATCCGCCTCACCGGTAGCCGAAGAATTGATCTGATGTCCGTCCACGAGAACCAGGACATGGCGCGAGGAACTCCCCCGCATGGCCACCCGGGCCGGACTTCCGGCGGTACCGCTGCGCTGGATGTTAACGCCCGGGACGGTCGTCAGCAGATCAGCCAGGTCGACCGGGTTTCGGGCGGTTATCTCTTCCCGCTCGATTACCTGCACATCCCCCGAACTGACCGGGAGAGGGGAAACCCGGACGGTCATACCGGGTAGTTCATAGACGTGTTTTCCGAGAAGCACGGTCCGCCAGGTACTGATATCGCCGCTGAGCTGCACCCCCTCGACTACGGAGGAATCATATCCGAACGCCCGGATTATGAGCGTGTACCAACCGGAGGGAATGTTGTCAAAATGAAATCGGCCGTTCTTGTCGGTGACTGTTCGGTACGATGTGGAAGCAAGGCTGACCCCGGCCATAGCTACCGGGTTGCCGTCGTCACGGTCGTAGACGGCTCCGCGAAGGCGGGTGACCGACTGCGCCCGGATCGAAACGCCCGACAGCAAAACGATCAGGACAAGCGCCGAAACGATTGAAATCCTGATGTCCGCCGGACCTGTTCGCGGAACACTTTTACCGACGCCACCGGGTCCCGTCGCACCGGAAACGACCGCCGGGATCATAAAGAAAAAGCCGCGCCTCATGGCTTCCCTTGACAGCAACCGGCCGGCGCGGATAGACGATGCCCGTCAGCCCGCGCTGACGACACGGTTGGCGATGGAGTCCCGGCAGGTTTCCTGGCTTACGGCTTCAATCCCCGTCGCGGCGCCTTCCCCGTGTTTTTCACGAGTGGCTTTGTGCCGCGAGAGTAGCCGTTACAGTAGCGGGGCTGCGACGGATTCGCACCGTCTTCCCTTTTACCCGTTCACCTGAACGGCACCGGAACATCTATAAAGCAGTATAGTTACAATCCCGAATGTTTGTCAAGGGAACATTGGTCGGAAATGGTAAGCGGCACGCGGATGAACAACGGGATCGGAAGGCTCAGAATTGTTCTAACTGACCGAGGCGGCCGCCGAACCCTGCTGGTGCTTAATGATATCCTGGTACTCGTCGCCCTGCTCACCCTGGTACTTGGAAGGACACTTGATGAGCATCTGCTCGGCCACGAACGTACCTTTGGAATTCGGTTTACCCTTCAACACCACTGACGTTGCCTGCTCGAAATTTCCCGGCACCACCCCGTAATAAATTACCGGAAGACGCTCGGTATCGGACGAGTCGGCCGTCTCGGGATCGTATATGGCAAATTCAAGGCGGGAAGTGGTTGTGTCGCGGGTCATGCGCTCGAAATCGATTCGTCCCATAACCTGCACGGTTCGAGTGCTGACCGCGGCCTCTTCGATGGGCACATACTGCACCGTGGTCTTGAGGAAAGCCGAGGCCCCCCATACGACGAAGACGGCAATAATAACAATACCGATGATATACTTGACGTTCAATCGAGCCACTCCCGTGTCAATATAATATAGTATACGAATTTCGACCGCTTTCGACCAATACCAATATCCGTCGTGGCCCTGTCGGACCCATGTTATACCTATTCACGCCAAACGAACCGGAACAGCATCAGGGAAGCCGTAATCATAACAACGGCGTAAGCGATCATTCCCTGCAATGGCATCAGCACGTCGCCAAACGGTCGCCCGGACAGGGTTCCGTCGGTAGCATTAACCAGCATTATCAAGGGCAGAATCAAAAGGGGAAAGCTAAGCACGGCAAACAGGGCACCCTTGACCGCCGCCCTGGAGATGATCGCGGCGACCAGAGTCGTGGCCGCACACAAACCGATCACCCCCACCAGCGCCACGACGACAAATGCCCCGATTCTGTCGGTCGAAGCGTCGGTAAAAATGAAAAACAGTACCCCCACAACGGCCGTCAGGAAACCCAGAAGAGTCAGATTAAAGAACATCTTGCCGAGAAAAACCGAAATCGGTTCGGCGGTTAGTTTCAAAGCAAGGGCGGTCCCGGCTTCTTCTTCCCGCACGAACACATGGGACAGCGCCGCCATGGCCGAGAAGAAAACGATAATCCAGAACAGGGCAGCCAGAAGTTTCGGAGGCAACGCACTCTGCCCCAGGGAAAACGACACCACCGCCAGGGTCGTCACGCCGAACATGAGAATGGTGTTCAGAGCGTAGCGGGTACGCAGTTCCAGACGCATGTCCTTGGCGTAAACGGCGAACGTCTTAGCGGCCAAGCCGGTATTGCCGGGAGGCAAGGCTGTACTCCTCATTCTCGTTGGTGGCCATAACAATCACGGCCCGGTGTCGGTATTCCTCCATGATCCCCCGGACCATTTCCTTCCCGGACTCATCAAGATTCGAAGCCGGCTCGTCAAGGAAAAGAAAATCCGGTTCATGCAGCAGGGCCACCGCGTATTTGAGGCGTTGTTTCATGCCGGACGAATAGGCCCCGACCAGATCCTCTCCCCGTCCCTCCAGCCCGACCCGCGTCAACAGGGCGTTTATCTCCTTACCCGTAACAGCTCCGCCGCCAACCGTGGCAAAGAAAACGAGGTTTTCCTCGGCCGAAAGCTGATCGTAAAGATTCAAGTAAGGTGAAACAAGGGCGGAACGAGCACGTATCTGCGACTCGCCGAGTTCACGGCCGTCACACAAAAAGCGAACCCGTCCCCGGGAGGGGTGATAATATCCCAGCAGGAGCATGAGCAAAGTGGTCTTGCCCGACCCATTGTCTCCGCTTACGGCTAACGAATCGCCGGCCTGCAACTCAAAGGATATATCCGAGAAAACCTTCCTGTTACCGAAACGTTTGCCGAGATTGTCCACGACCAGACTGTACATATTTTCAAATACGCAAAAGCCGACAGACAGACAAACAAAAAAAGCGCCAGACAATCAAAGAAGAAATCGTCTCGCGCTATGCATAAACGAATATCACCCGACCAACGGGGACTATTTTTTGTCTATAATACGAACAAAGCGCCGCACCGGCAGACTGTAAAACGTATTATCCATATTATCCACGCGGATGGTGAAAGACTCCTTGAGATCCGAATCCATCATGTCTTCCCGTACCCTGATCCGCCCTTCAATCGTTTCACCGGCAGCGATCTTGTCCGGCAGCTTCACCTCGAAACTCTTGTAGGTGGAATCCGTAATGGACAACTCCAGGTCCTGATCGGTGCGATTTACGAGGTGGAACCGGGCAATCCGACGGGGCTTTTCGCCGAATTGCGAGACATCGATCCTCTCCGGTTTCACTTCAATCGGCCCCCACTCGTCCTCGTCCAGAATCACATGGACATAAAGCCGAAGCTTAATATCCCAATCCGACGCGGTAGTACGTATGCGGGGTTCCTTGGTAATCTCACCGTGAAAACGGCCGGTGGCAAAGATTATCTGCAACGGCAGGGAATCGCCCGGAGCAATAGTCGAGTCTTCCAGCGGTATCTGCGTACAGCCACAACCCGGCCAGATTTTGGTCACGCGCAGGGTGTCATCACCCACCGACCTGAGCCAAAAACAGTGCGTGACAATCTGGTTCTGGGCCACCCGCCCGAAATTGAAAGTTGCCTCATTGATCTGAGCCTCCGGGGCCGCCGACAGCGTGGCGGCAAGGAGGACCAACAATACCGAAGTAAGGAAAATCGTTCTGGAAATCATCTGTATACCCCAACCTGCCAGTCAACTAACTTATGTGGATAGCACCACAAATTCAGGAGATCAAACTGAAGAGTCGTCCCCATCGAACTTTTTCGAAGAAATGCAAGGCGTTGTAGATGAACATCCGGGGGACCGAAAGCGGATCGGCCACCGACACCTCCGGCGAAGGGTGCGAGTTGTCATCCCAGGACCAGTGAATCATGAGCGCCTCACCCAGGATCAACTCCCTTTTAACCGGCCCCCAGTAGCGAGAGTCATAAGAATTGTCCCGATTATCTCCCATCATGAAGTAGCAATCCGCAGGGACCACATAAGGTCCGAAATTGTCGCGACTGTCCCGCCCCCCCGGACCGCGCGGCTGCACGTTTTGCCGGCCGTTATTCAGAGTGTCGATATATTTAGCCACCTCCTGATCGGGAAACCGCTTGCCGTTGACAAAAAGCATCTTGTTTTGTACCCGAATGGTATCCCCGGGCGTTCCCACACAGCGCTTGATGTACTTGGTTATACCGTCGCGAGGATAGATAAAAATAACCACATCACCGGGCTCCGGGTCGCTTAAGGCCGGCAGACGCCATCCCGTCAGCGGCACCTGGGCACCATATACGAATTTGTTGGCCAGCAAAAAATCCCCGACCAGAAGGGTGTCCTCCATGGAAGCCGTGGGGATCTTGTATGCCTCAACGATAGACGTCTTGATGATAAGGGCCAGAACAACCGCCAGGCCGATCTGCTTTATATTGTCCCAGACAACACTTCCCGTAGACGCCATTACACTATCCTCATTTTCGGCGGTTACCGCTCCACCCTCTTGCCGTTGTAGTCAACCACGTTTTTTTTACGCTTACGGACATAATATGTTTCAAAGCCCCTGTCAAGCCTTACAGAACCCGCCCCGTAGCCCGCTACCACAAGCTACCGAAGACGCGGAGTACATCGTTGTACGTAACAAAAGCAACCAGCAACAGCAAACAAAGCATCCCGATTTGCTGAGCGGTAATCCTGGCCTTCATCGACAACGGGGAACCTTTCAGCTTCTCCACGGCCAGAAAAACCAAGTGACCGCCGTCGAGAACCGGTATGGGCAAAATGTTCAGCACGGCCAGATTGATGGACAATAAAGCCATGAAGAAAAACAGGCTGGAAGGACCCTTGCGGGCCTCCTTGCCGGATTGCTGAGCTATAAAAAGCGGCCCGCCCAGAAGTTTGGAAGAAACCTGACCGGTGATCAGCCCCTTGACAAACCGGACCGTTTCGTAGACAATCACATGGGCGGTAATGAAACCCCGCTTCACCGATTCGCCCACGCCATAGCTTTCATAGCCGATCACTTTGGCCGAATACAGAATGCCGATCACCCCGACCGTATCGATACTTCCTTCGATAGTCGGTTCCTCCCGGAGTTGCGTTGTCATGGTGGCACTCATCGTGTCACCTTCATGAATCCAGGTAATCTCAACCGGCTTTTCAACGATACTTTTGATGCGCGGAGCGAGAGAGTCAAAAGACGGGACAATCTCTCCGTTGACCCCGATAATCCGGTCATTGATCTGAATACCGGCCTGCTCGGCCGGGCTGCCGCTCTGGACTTCACCGACGATAATCTGGTTCGGATCGTTGATCGGCTGACCACCGAAGTAATAGATGCCAATGAGCAGAAGAATGGCCAGAATGTAATTCATGGCCGGCCCGGCGACAATAACCGCCGAACGCTGGCCTATCGATTTCGACATGAACTCACCCGGGTCGCCGGTTACGGCCTCGTCCGGGTTTTCACCGGTCATCTTGACGTAGCCGCCCAGCGGGATCACCCCGATGCAGTATGTCGTCTCGCCCCATTTGCGGGCAAAGATGTTCGGCGGAAAACCGAGAGAAAAACGCTGTACATGAATCCCGACTTTCTTGGCCACGAGGAAATGTCCCAGTTCGTGGAAGAAGACCAAAACTCCCAAAACGAATATGAACGCGAGTACGGTCAGCATGTGGTTTTCTCCATGATTTTCCTGGCTTTTTCTCGGGCGTCCCGGTCAGCCTGCAATATATCGGTCAGTTGCGGCCGCGCGACGATTTCCGCCTCCTGCACGGTCTGTTGAATAATATCGGCAATATGCGTAAATCCAAGGGCTCCGTCCAGAAACGCCTTTACGGCAATTTCACTGGCCGCGTTATAAACAGCCGGCGCCGTCCCGCCGGTCGCGGCCACCTGATAAGCCAGTTTCAACACCGGAAAACGCCGTTCATCCGGGGGCTCAAACGTCAAACCCGGCATATCGCTCCAGTCGATCCGGCCAAAATCGGAATCCACCCGCTCCGGCCAGAACAACGCATAAGCGATGGGCAAGCGCATGTCCGGTCGTGATAGCTGAGCTATTACCGAGGAATCACAAAACTCCACCATGGAATGTATGATCGACTGCGGGTGCACCACAACTTTTATCTTTTCCGCCGGGGTATCGAACAAAACCACCGCCTCGATAACCTCCATCCCCTTGTTCACCAGCGTAGCCGAATCAATCGTAATCTTGGAGCCCATATTCCAGGTCGGATGGGCCAGCGCCTGCTCGACGGTAATCTCGGGGAATTTTTCCAGGGGCCAGGTTCGAAAAGGCCCGCCCGAGGCGGTCAGAATGATCGTTCGGATTTCGTTCTGACGACCGCAGGCCAGAGCCTGCCAGACAGCGGAATGTTCGGAATCAATCGGCAAAATCCGCGCCTTGCTCTGGCGGCACAACTCCGCGAACAAGGGTCCCCCGGCCACGAGCGATTCTTTATTGGCCAAAGCCAGACGCTTACCGCTACGTACCGCGGCCAGAGATATTTGCAGACCGGCCGCCCCAACAACGGCATTGAGAACAACCTCAATATCCGACAGGGCCGCCAGCTCCAGCAGGTTCTTTTCCCCGTCCAGAACCTGCACGGGCTCTCCGACCAGTCTTTTTCTCAGACGGTCGGCCGCCACGGAATCCGCAAGGCACAGGTAAGCAGGACGAAACTTGCGGTATTGCTCTTCCAATAGCCTGTCATTGCTGCGAGCGGTCAGCCCCCACACCGTTAACCTGCCCGGATGAGCCGCAACGACGTCAAGCGACGATCTCCCGATTGACCCGGTAGAGCCGAAGATGATTATGTTTTTTGGGTCCATACTATGATTAACGATGGTCCTGTCACCATGTTCCACCAGCGGCCGGTGATGTCGACGTAAGAAGCGGGGCGTTGTTGTCGCCCCGCCGCGTTTTCTTTCCCGGCCAATGACAAACCGAACAAACTACAGAGGGTTGCCCTCGGCATCGGAGACGTAAGCCTTAATCAGATAAACAGGCTCCACCGGTTCCGAGACCTCGCCTCCCATAGGTTTACTGGCTCTGACTTCGACCTTCCCAATTCGGGACAGAACGTCGTAGCCCTTGAGCAATTGACCGAACACCGTATACTTACCGTCAAGCCAGGCAACCGAGGGGTTGCGCCCCAGACAGATGAAAAACTGCGTCTGGGCCGAGTTCTCGGCATAGCCACGGGCCATCGAAAGCGTGCCGAACTTGTGCGGTACCTGACTGAATTCGGCGTCCAGATTATACGAAACCGGTTCCTTGCCGACCGGGGTGGGATTGCCGCCCTGAATCATGAAATTCTCCACCACGCGGTGAAAAATCGTGCTGTCATAGAACCCGTCCTCAACCCGGGCCAGGAACGAATCGGCATGGGCCGGGGCGACATCGTGGTAGAGTTCCAGAGTCATTTTACCGAAGTTGGTCCGGAGAGTGACAATTTTGTTGTCGTCATTCCTGATGGCATGACGCATAGCCGCCAGACTGTCTAATGTCCGATCACCGTAGACCGTATCCTGTTTGACGGCGCTCTCATCGTTTCCGCCCGAGCAGGCCGCCTGCGAAAAAACAACGGCCGAAGCTACCAGAATCAAAAAGACTATTTTTCTCACGTGGCCGCTTCCTTCATCGTTTGGGTTCTTACGCCGCCGAATATATCCCCCGAACTCGACACTGTCAAGATTAAGGGAAACTGCTCCTCGCGCGGCTTACCTGTCACTACCGTGACCAGCGACGGCAAACAGAACACACCGCGGTTTTCCCTTCTCCCGCGTCTTTGGATCTGAGCATGTCACCACGGGTCAATTCCGGGGGACGAGTAGTATCCACGACGTGCATCTCGAACACGTCTTCCTCTCCCAAGAGCGTGAAGAAGGTCAACCCCTGCTTCCACACATATACCTGTGCGACCGGTGGCGTGTTGTCGACCCAGGTGCTGTCCGCGTCACCGTATACGGCCTGCACCTCCGAAATGGTTGAGCCGATACCGATTGAATCGGCGGTCCGGGCGCCGGTAAAGTTACTGGTGAAAATCGTTCCTTGCACCGGTTCGTATATCTCGGCGTTGTGCGACAAATTGGTATCCCACACCAGGAAGACTACCCCCAGTTCGGCCTCGTAGTCGATATAGTTGAACCAGTCCCTCGGATCTTCGGCCACGTCGGCCGGTTCGCCATTGAAGTTCTTGATATCGGCATAGGTATCGTCAAAGAGAATATACTGCCCCTGCCCGCCATCGCCGGGGATGATCGCCTTAGCCCGAAACTGGACATCGACCGTATCGACATCGCGCACCATCGCCCGAATATCGGCGTGGCCCAAATCACCAGAGAACGTGTACTGGGCATTGGCCATACCGTTGCCCCCGGGGCGAGTCGAATCTACCAGAAGGTCACCGTCGCCTTCCAATACCGAAAAGTGTATCCACGGAGCCAGCAGCACTCCCCCGATATCATCCAGAACCCGAAACAGCATAGTGGGATCCTGATCGGCCGCACCCATCACTCCCTTGTAGTACAAACCGTTGACCGCTTCAATAGCCGCCGGCGCGGCTTCGACCGTAGCCGTAACCATCGCCGTATCCTGAGCCACACTGTTGTAGGCAACAGCCATATAGGTCGTGGTGGCCACCGGTTTGAGCACAAGTTGACCGGAGTCGGTGTCGATCACCCGGCCGATACCGTTGTCGATCACCAACGAGTCGGCCAGAGATGTTTTCCAAGTCAAAGTGGTTGAGTCGCCGTTTTCGAAAGCTTCCGAAGAGAGATGAAATATATCAATGTTTGGCGCCACGGTAGCCATGGTGACCGTCAGAATCGCCGAATCAACCCCGTTGTCGTTATAGGCCACCAGCATATAGGTAGTCGGCATGGGCGGTTTGACCCAAAAGCTGTTTTCGTCCGGCGGGGTAAGCTTCGAACCGTCGGGCCACATCCTGAGCGAGTCCGCCCGCAGGACCCGATAGGACAACAGGGTCGAGTCGCCCGGGGTTATGTCCGAAGGAGTCGCGGAAAACTCGGCTATTTCGGGGGGCTCGGTCGGTCTTACGGGATCGTCATCGTCACTGCAACCGATAGCCCATACGGAAATCAAAACCAACAGCAGAACTGTCAGAATAAACCTGGTGCGCATGTTCAAGCCCTTCGTAATCGTATTTACACTATGAAATCCCGGCAGGTATCAACGGTTTCTCATGGCCGGAAGTAATACTTGATCCCGCCGCCGAGATGCAGATAGCTGGGACGGTCACCCGAACCGATGATATTCCAGGTATTAAAAGAACCCACGGTTACGAATGAACGATTGTCGGAAGCCGACCAGACCTTCAGATCCAAACCGAAATTGCAACTCAGGGCAATCGAAGCTTCGTGTTCGTTATTGTAACCTTCGAACGAAGCCTCACTGACCCCGGCATTTACGCCCAACCCGAGATAGGGCGACCAGAAAGCGTTGTTGAGATCGTTGAACATGTAATTGCAGTTGAGATCGACATCATACTGGCGGGCGTTCGGGGTCTCGGGCAGAACAAAACCAACCTGAGTGTCGGCATTGAGATCAGCCACGATGATGTCTTTGAAAGATGACTGCGTGAATCTCAATCCCACTGACACCAGCCAGTGAGTATTCAGCACCCGGCCGTAGCTCATACCGAACGAGAAACCGTCGTCGTATATGTTGTCGGCATCCGTTTTCAGCTTGCGCCCTTCGTATATAAAGTCATCGCAAACTGTTCCGTCATATTCCCCGTAAGGCATAGCGTAACCGCCGTATATTTCGATGACATTGAGGCGCGGCGCAACTCGCTGAATCGCCCACGACGACGAAGCGGCGGCGATAACGAGCCCGATTACCAGAATAAATCTGATGGGACGTATAGACATAAAACCCTCCGGACATCTTTTGTGATTGTCCTTGCGTGGTGAAACCGCTCACCGTCTGTTGCGGTCAAACGGTCCCCCGCGTATCGGTGTCTATTATACACTAATCGGACCTTTCCGACCAGACATAAACAGAATAGCCCGACAGGTCGACTTCAGACAAATATGACTTGCACCGATATAGAGATTTTGTATACTGTCAGGGCCTGTTGCTTGTTATTTTTTTCACAGATGTGCTTTAGGACGAATAAGTTATGGCAAATACTAACATTACCGTGATTGGGGCCGGAGTGGCCGGACAAGGCCTGGCTGAAACCGTGGCCACCGCCAGCCATGAGGTCACGCTGATAGATAAAACCATCGAACTGGCGGAACTCGGGAAAAAGAAGATCGGTGAATCAATCGACCGGGAAATCGGACGCTGGGGTCTGACAAATTCCGACAAGCGGGCCATTCTGGCCAGGATATTTCCATCCTCTGATCTTTCGGAAGTGAAACACTCGAAAATAGTCATCGAAGCTATCGACGAAAGTATCCCCGAAAAGAAAGCGCTGTTTGAACACCTGGATCGGATATGCTCCGACGATACCTTGCTGATCTCCAATACCGGAACGCTGTCTATCTCCGAAATCGGCAGAGCTACCGAACGGCCGGAGAAGATCATCGGGATGCATTTTCTCGTCCCTGTCCCCCGGGTGCCGCTGGTGGAAATCGTCAAAGGTCTGAAAACCGACGAGGCTACTTTTCAGAAAGCCGTTCGGTTTGCCGAAGCACTCAACAAGAAGTGGATCACGGTATACGAATACCCGGGTTATGTGACGACCCGGGTTATCGCGCCCCTTCTGAACGAGGCCATGCACGTGTTAATGGAAGGTGTGGCTACGGCCGAGGATATCGACGAAGCGATGAAGCTCGGTTTCGGTTTTAACGTCGGGCCGCTGGCCATGGCCGATATGATGGGGCTGGACGTGGTGATGTCATGGATGCTTAACCTCCTGGGCGAACTCTCCGAACACAAGTACAATCCCTGCCCGCTGCTTCGCAAACTGGTTCTGGCCGGTCACCTCGGAGTAAAAACCGGAAGAGGATTTTTCCGATACGATGCCAAGGGTAATCGAATCAAAAACGACGACGGCACGGTCGGCAAGGAGACGGCATAATGAAAATTCTCGTATTGAACTGCGGTTCCTCCTCGGTCAAATATCAACTCATCGACACCGAAACCGAAACCGCCCTGGCCAAAGGGTTGGTGGAACGGATCGGCATGTCGGCTTCGGTGGTTACGCACAAACCGCACGACCGCGAAAAAGTCAAGATTTCAGCCGAAATCCTCGATCACACCGTGGCCGTGGAGTACGTTATTTCGATCCTGACATCGCAAAATCACGGCGTCATAAAAGATAAAGGGGAAATACAGGCGGTTGGTCACCGGATGGTTCACGGCGGCGAAGAATTCACCGACTCGGTATTGATAACCAAAAAGCTCATGAGCAAAGTACGGTCGCTGATCGATCTGGCCCCGCTGCATAACCCGCACAATATCCGAGGCATTAACGCCTGCGAAAAGAACCTCCCCGGTGTACCCCAGGTAGGCGTATTCGACACCGCGTTTCATTATCGCATGCCGGAACATGCTTATATCTACGGTATCCCGTACCTCTTCTACAAGAAATACGGTATCCGCCGTTACGGTTTCCACGGTACTTCGCATCGGTACGTCAGTCAGAGAGCGGCAATCATGCTCGACCGGCCTATCGAAGACCTTAAGATCATCACGGCCCATATCGGTAACGGGGCGTCCATCTCGGCCGTTAAGGGCGGGGTATCAATCGACACCTCAATGGGCTATACACCGCTGGAAGGTCTTTTGATGGGGACTCGTTCGGGTGATATCGATCCGGCTATCATCCTGCATATTATGGCCCAGGAAGAATTGTCACTGCACGAAGGCAACACACTGCTGAACAAGCACTCGGGGTTGATAGGCATATCGGGGGTGTCGTCCGACGTGCGTGAGATAGAGGATGCCGCCGAAAACGGCAACCGCAGTGCCCAGCTTGCTCTTGATGTTTACTGCTACCGGTTGAAGAAATATATCGGTTCCTATGCCGCCGCCATGGGGGGCGTCGACGCTCTCGTGTTCACCGCCGGGGTAGGCGAAAACTCCTGGCTGGTCCGGGGAAAAACCTGCCAGGACCTGGAATTCCTCGGCATTAAGCTGAACGACGAGGTCAACAAAGCCACGCGCGGCAAGGAAGTCGATATCTCGACCGACGACGCCACCGCCCGCACGCTGGTGATTCCGACCAACGAAGAACTGGTAATCGCCCGCGACACCGAGAAAATCGTTCAGGGGAAATAAGCCGGTTAACATACCGGACAATATAGACCATTCACAGCGATTAAGAAAAACATAACGACCTGAAAAAAGCCGGCAGGATATATACCCTGTCGGCTTTTCAAATCAGTTGCAAAATATCACCCCGCCCCACGACGATCCATAAACACATTCCCCGGGTTGTGTCTTATACGATTCAACATGAGTCGCTTGATCGCAATACGGTATGGCCGGCATCATGAACCACCGCCAGCCGGAACGGCCGCCCCGGTCTGCGGGCAATCTCATTATCGAAGTACATAATCAGATCGTGAACGGGTTCATAAAAAACGTGTCTTACGCTCTCATCCGGCAACTCGGATTTAAGTAACACGTCAATGCGACGACCAATGGCATTAACACGAGACAGCTTATGTGAACCAAAACGGAAAACGCCGTCAACAGGTTCGTTGCGTTGACGGTCCCAACCGGTAGCCTGGTCGAAGAAATACTTCGAACCGATACCTTCCGCACACGCCGAGACGATCACCACCGCCCCACCGTCCACCACCGCCGCCTGCGTATTCTCCAGCGCCTTCTGGGCCTGGTAAAGATTCCGGTCAAGGGGCGGCGCCACCTCGGCGATGACCGCATCGAACGGTTTCCGCACCCGGGCCGCATACAGTTCGGCCGCCCGCTCGGTCGCCTTGAGAAAAGCACGGTCGATACGCCCACAGAAAGTGTCCGCGATTCGTCCCTGAGAATCCATGACGATTTGCGCGGTCAGTATTCTGTCGATATTCAGAAGACACATCAGACTGTCCAGATGTTCGGCCACCGGATTCCCCGTCAGAGCCAACGGAGCGGCTTTGAGTGAATTGGCCAGATTGTGGTTACGCTCGATAGTCGCCAAATCGCACAAACCGGGAAAAAACGACTTGCGTCCCCCGGTGTAACCGGCAAAATAATGCGGCTCCACCGAACCGATGACGAAAAGCGTGGAACTTCGGACAACCTTGCTGTTGATGAGGACTTCCTGGCCAAACCGGTCGACGCCAAGCCGCGTCATAGACGCTGAATCGGTGGCATCATGCCAGCCAACTTGTTCCTTAACCCTTTCGAGATGCGGACCGAAAATAGACTGCAGATGTTCGAGAGTCGGTGGAGCGTGGGCTCCGGTAGCCACCAAAAATTCAGCCTTGCCCAGCAGGGAAGAATCGATTGTATCCAGCCAGGTCAACATCTGTGCGGTCGGTGTCCGACGGTAGCCGTCGTTGACGACTATAAGAATCTTATCCGCCGAGGCCAGACGCGGACCGACCTCAACACCGAACACCCGGGCGAAGCTGTCGAAAGTCAGAGAGCTGAGCGTGCCGACGGTACCGAACTCTTTCAGGACTACCTTGTCAGGCAGCGAAACAGACAGTCGCCTTCCGCCGTATGTCAGCCCTACTTCCATATTCGCATGATTCCCGTGCACAGATCACGAGAAGAAAAAGGCAATCTCCTTGACGGCGTTTTCGTTGGAATCCGAAGCATGGACGGAGTTCTTCTCTATATCCAGGGCTATTTCCTGACGAATGGTACCACAGGCGGCGCGGGCCGGATTGGTAGCGCCGATGAGGGTCCGAAGATCCTCAACGGCGTTTTCCTTTTCGAGCAATATGGGCACTACCGGTCCGGAAGTCATAAACTTGACCAGACTCTCCAGGAAATGCTTCCCTTCGTGCACAGCGTAGAAACGCCGGGCTTCGTTTTCATCGAGCCGGACCATGCGCATCTCGGCAATCGTAAAACCCGCCCTTTCCAGCCTGCCGATAATATGCCCTGTCAGATTACGCTCGGTGGCATCCGGTTTGATAATCAACAGCGTCTTATTCATGTCCGAGGTGTTGCTCTTTCAGTTTGGCGGCTTCGCGGAACCCGATATCGATGGCTCGTCGATTCTTGTCTTCGGATCCCCTCGGGGCACGCGCCAGCACGGCTTTGGTAAGAGCTTCACGGCTGACAATACCCGTGAACTCAGCAATAGCGGCCAGGGCTATGACATTGGCCACCATTATGTGACCGGCCTCTTCACGAGCCAGTCGCGTAAACGGCAAACCGTAGTATTTATTCGTAGGAACATCCGTGACAAGCGTGGTATCAACGATAAGAGTGCCGGCTTCCTTGAGGTCTTCGTAATACTTGTCCATCGACTCCTGGGTCATGGCCAACAGCAAATCCAGCTTCATCGCCTTGGGGTAGAAGATCTCATTGTCCGAAACGACGATATCGGATTTGGAGGCCCCGCCTCTGGCTTCGGGACCGTAAGACTGAGATTGCACGACGTTACGTTCGTTTCCGTCACCGATGGCTTCGCCCAGAATAACGGAAGCCAGAATCATCCCCTGTCCTCCCGATCCGGACAAACGCAGCTCAAAGCGATCCTCCGGGACCTTTATCCTGTCGAGCAGTTTTTCCGGCATACTCACTTCTCTCCTTTATGTGCATCGACCACGCTCTGGTACTCATCGCAGAACTCCGTGGTTTCCTTCTCGTGAAGAACACCGACAATGATCTTACCCTCCAGTTCTTCCGGTGACAATTTGGCGGCTCGGGCCACAGGTACCGAATTTTCCTGAAAGGTCTTGAGCATTCTGACCGCATCGCCCTTACGATTCAGACGGCCGAAGTATGTCGGACAATCGGACATAGCTTCCACCAGCGAAAAACCGTGATGCTCAATAGCCTGGGCGATTATCTTTTCCATCTGCGGTTCATGGTATACCGTGCTGCGACCGACGAACGTAGCTCCGGCGGCAATGGCCACATTGCAGGCGTCGAAATGTTTCTCGACGTTGCCGTAGGGCGTCGTGGTCGAAAAAGCATTGGCCGGCGTGGTCGGCGAACCCTGCCCGCCGGTCATGCCGTAAATATGATTGTTCATCAAAACGGTCGTAATATCGATATTGCGCCGACAGGCATGGATGAAATGATTTCCCCCGATAGCCAGCGCGTCACCATCACCGGTAATGACGATGACCTTAAGATGAGGTTTGGCAAACTTCACCCCGGTAGCGAAAGGCAGTGCCCGACCGTGGGTGGTGTGCAGAGAGTTGAAATCCAGATATACCGGCATACGGCTGGAACAACCGATCCCGGAGACCATCACGACCTCGTCTTTCGATAAACCCAGCCGATCAATGGCCCTGATAATAGCACCCATGACAATGCCATGACCACAACCGGGGCACCAAACGGTGGGGAATTTCTTGTGCGGCCGGAGATAATTCAGAACGGCGTTCGATTTCGGCATCGTTGCGACAGCCATTAGAGTACCTCCTCGATCTTCTCGAGAATCTGCGTAGGGGTCATGAGTTCACCGTCGTACCGTTGTAATGTTTCGATAACGGCATTGTCCGGAAGAACTCGCCTGACCTCGTTGATTATTTGACCCATGTTGAGCTCGCCGACGATAACGGTACGACAGCGGCTGCAAAGCTCCCTGATCTGCCGATCCGGGAACGGCCAGACCGTATACAGCTGAATGGTCCCGACCTTCACCCCCGCTTTCCGGGCCAGTGAAACCGCCTGCAAAACCGAGCGCGAAACCGAACCGTAAGAAACGAAGGCGATCTCGGCATCATCCATCATTTCGACACGTAGCTTGACGGTTTCATCGGCGTAGTCGACGATTTTGTGTCGGAGTTTTTCCAGTTTGACGGCAATCTCGTCGGACCGATTGGTCGTGAAACCGTACGGATCGTGCGTCAGGCCGGTCACGTTGTAACGGTAACCCTCACCGTAAGACGGCATGGGCGAAACCCCGTTCTCAGTCAGTTCGAAAGCCACAAATTCATCCGGCGAACAAGTCGGCCTGATACGATCAACCACCTCCACCTCACCGGGTTCCGGCAGGGAAATCATCTGGCGACTGTGGGCGATTACTTCGTCAAGCAACACCGTGACGGGCGTGCGGAATCGTTCGGCCAGATTAAAGGCCCGGATGGTTTCGGTGACGGTATCGGCCACGGTGGACGGAGCCACCGCGATGGCGCTGTAATCACCGTGCGGGCCGAAACGGGCCTGCATGGTATCGGACTGGCTCACCTTGGTCGGCAGACCGGTCGACGGACCGCCGCGCTGAACATTGACGACAACACACGGCGTTTCGGTCATGTAGGCGTAACCTATGTTTTCAATCATCAGGGAATAACCGGGACCGGAAGTCGCCGTCATAGCCTTCAGACCGGCGACCGAAGCACCGACAACAGCGGCGATGGATCCGATCTCGTCTTCCATCTGAATAAACTTACCACCGATCTTGGGCAGCTCACGGGCACAACCCTCCGCCACCTCGGTCGACGGCGTGATGGGATACCCGGCGAAGAAACGCATACCGGCATACATCGCCCCGTGAACGCAGGCCAGGTTTCCCTGTAACAGAAGTCGCTCCTTAGTTGCCAATTGGGACCTCCCTACTTGTAGTTAGAAGTAATGGCAAAGTCAGGGCAATGCACCCAGCATATGGAACACTGTGTACAGTCTTCAGGGCGGGCCTGGACTGGCTTGCCGTCACGGTTTGGCTCAAATACCTGTTTGGGACAGAGGGCAATACAAATGTTGCAAGCTTTGCACCAACTCAGGTTGATGTTCAGCGGCAACGAACCGTCGGAATAGTCTTGCTTTCCGGCGCTTTCCTTTCGCGAACTGTCCTTCCCGGTGGTGTTTGCCTTAGTCATGATCTCTCCTTACAATCTCAACACTCATCGGTTGCTGTTGTTTCCGGTTGTGAGTTTTCGAGAATATCTATCGTAATCTCACCATATGTGCGACCGGGTCACCCGACCCCGCCCACAGCCGGTTACTTCCTCTTTTTCGTCGTCTTTTTCTGTGCGACGGTCTTTTTGGCGACCGTTTTCTTGCCGGTTGTCGTTTTGCGCACGGCTTTTTTCGCGGTCGGTTTTGCGGTTTTTTTATCCGTCGCTTTGGTCGTTTTCTTATTTTTGAATTTCTTGCTCTGTTCTTTCATCAGCGCGGGAATCTCCGTCGGAGAACCGGCTACCGGAATCCCGACCCTGGTCAAAGCGGCGATTTTCTCAGCCGCCGTACCGGACCCACCCGACACAATCGCCCCGGCGTGCCCCATCCGCTTTCCCGGAGGAGCGGTCTGACCGGAAATAAAAGCCACCACCGGTTTCGTGACTTTCTTTTTGATATACGCTGCGGCTTCTTCCTCATCGGACCCGCCAATCTCTCCGATCAACACGATACCCCTGGTGGCGCGGTCGTTCTCGAAAGCTTCGAGACAATCGATGAAATTTGTCCCGATAACCTGATCACCACCGATACCGATGCAGGTCGTCTGCCCCAGTCCTTCCTGAGTCAGAGCCCAGATGGCTTCATAGGTAAGGGTGCCGGACCGCGATACGACGCCGATATTACCCTTCCTGGCAATAGTTCCCGGAAGAATACCCACCTTGGACTGTTCCGGCGAAATCAGACCCGGAGAATTGGGACCGATAAGCCGAGCCCCGCGCTCTTTCACGAACGGAACCACTTTCATCATATCGTTAGCCGGAATACCCTCGGTCACACACACCACCAGTTTGATTCCGGCATCGACCGCTTCGTAAATAGCATCGGCGGCGAAGGCCGGCGGTACGTAGATTACCGACGTATTGGCCTTGGTTTTCTCGACAGCCTCTACAACGGTGTTGAAAACCGGAACACCGGCTACCTTGGTGCCTCCTTTACCGGGAGTAACACCGCCAACCACATTGGTACCGTACTTCTTCATTTGTTTGGCATGAAACGAGCCATCGCGCCCGGTAATGCCCTGCACGATCAGCCGGGTCTTTTTGTCTATGAATATGGCCATGTCTTTTTTTCTCCCTTTCCTTACCGCCTACATTCGGCTGGTGCCCAGTTCAATAGCCATCCTGACCGCATCGTCGAGCGTGTCGGCCGAGGGGAGTTTTACCGAGCTGAGGATTTTCTGCGCCTCTTTCTCATTGGTCCCGGTCAATCGGACCACCACCGGCACCGACGGCTGCAACTGACCGAAGGCCGTCACAATGCCCTGGGCAACGTCGTCACAGCGTGTGATACCGCCGAAAATGTTTATCAGTATTGAACGGACGTTAGGATCGGCCAGAATTATTTCCATGGCGGTAACGACCTTCTGCGGATTGGACGACCCGCCGATATCGAGGAAATTGGCCGGGTCACCGCCGTAACGCTTGACCAGGTCCATAGTGGCCATGGCCAGCCCGGCACCGTTGACAATACAGCCGATATTGCCTTCAAGTTTGACGAACGAAAGGTCGGCCTCACGCGCCTTTACTTCGGCCGGATTCTCGGCGTCGAGGTCTCGCATGGCGGCGATTTTCGGTTGACGGTACAGACCGTTGTCGTCGATGTTGAGCTTGGCGTCGATAGCCAGAACATCACCCCCGGTCGTGGAGACCAGCGGATTGATCTCCACCAGCGAGGCGTCACATTTCCAGAAAACATCGTAGAGCTTCATGATAATGTCAGCCGTTTGACGAACCTGGCCGATGTCGTGGAACAATCGATAAGCCAGATTGCGGGCCTGGTACATTTTGAGACCACGCACGGGATCGACATGCAACTTGTGAATCTTTTGCGGAGTCTTGGCCGCGACTTCCTCAATGTCCACACCGCCGGCGGCCGAGACCATAATAACCGGCTGCTGTTTGGCACGGTCGAGAATTATCCCGACATAAGATTCCGAGAGAATATCCACGGCACTGGTTATCAGCACCTTGCGAACCGTTTCTCCCTTGATATCCATACCGAGGATTTTGGTCGCCAAAACACGGGCAGCTTCCGGATTCTCGGCGTACTTGACGCCTCCGGCTTTACCACGACCACCAACCAGCACCTGGGCCTTGACCATCACCGGATGATTGAAGCGTGTCGCGATATCTGCGGCTTCCACGTTCGTCGTCGCAATTTCGCCGGGGGGAACCGGAATACCGTGATCGGCAAAAATCTGTTTCGCCTGATACTCGTGCACTTTCATTGATCGGTTTCCTTGTTTTCTGGATCGCTGTCCTCTATTAAAGTTCTGTAATATTCTTTTGCCAGAGCTTCAAGTTTCTCTCGTGTATTGTCCTGCGGGTTATCAAGAACCCTTTCCAACAAGTAAGCCAGAATTTTCCCCACCACGGGCGACGGAGCAAGATCGAACATAGCCATAATGTCCCGGCCGCTGAGGGCCAGATCAGAATAACCGAAAGGTGGTTTGCGGGAAAGCTCGTCGCGTATGTCCGCCTCGAACTTGTCGACATCATCGGTGGTACCGCCCATCCCCTGCGCCACCACATCAGCCCTCCGCAGGTCCAGCAGATCGAAAATCAGATCTACCCCGACACGCTTGACGAGTCGACGGAGCCCCTTGTCGGTCACGTCGGTGGTAAACATGTGACGTTCCACCAGAGTGGCGACATCTTTGGCCAGTTCTCGAGGAAAACGAAGGTGCGAAAGGACCTTCATAGCCGTGCGGGCGCCGACACTTTCGTGCCCGTAAAAAGTGGCACCGGTTTCGGAGGGACGTTTGGCCTGAGGTTTGTTGATATCGTGAAACAGGGCGGCCAGACGCAGACGCAGGCTGGGACGACAGGCATCTATGCAACGCAGGATGTGCTCGAATACGTCATACTTGTGATAACCTCCGGGCTGATCGACCCCCACACAGGTTTCAAGCTCAGGCAGGATATGACCAAGCAAACCGGAAGTCTGCATTATGCGAAATCCTTCGGACGGTCGCCGGGAACGGGTAAGCAACTTATCGAGCTCCTCGGCGATGCGTTCCTCCGACACGGTCTCGATAAGTGCAGCATGACGGCGCATAGCCGCGAAAGTTTCCGGCTCGATAGTAAATTCGAAACGGGCGGCGAACTGAACGGCTCTCAGCATCCGCAAAGGGTCGTCCTCAAACGAGGCCGGCGATGTCATTCGCAACAGCCGGCGGTCAAGATCGGCCAAACCACCGAGAGGATCCACCAGTTCGTTCGAATCGAGAGCGAGCGCCATGGCATTGATAGTAAAATCACGCCGCCTCAAATCTTCCTCGATCGGCAGATTGGCGTCAAAATCGACCTTAAAATCGGTATGCTTTACGCCGGTAGAGTATTCCCGGCGGGGCAGGGTAATATCGAAAGTATACCCCTTACCGTTCCTAAACTCGGTAAACTTAATAACACCAAAACTCCGCCCCACCAGTCCGACCCGACCGTGAGCACGGAGAATATGCGTCAGTTCATCGTAAGGAATACCGGTGACCAGATAATCGCGGTCCTTGGAAACAGACTCCGTATGCAGGTAACGATCACGCACAGCCCCGCCTACCTCATAAATGCGACCCCGTCGAAGTATGTCATCAATCGCGTCTTCCGACAGTTTGCACATCATCAGTCCGGAACGATCTGTGTACCGGCCTCTCCCCTGAGCGCCTTACAGGCGTTTTCGAAAGAACTTATAGTCACGAGTTCGCCGCCATTTTCCAGAAAAACAATCGCGGCCTGTGTTTTCGGTCCCATCGATCCGGGCGGGAAATGACCTTCCTCAGCGTACTTCTTCAACTCGCTAAGCGTACACCTGTCCAAATCCCGCCGTTGCGGTGTACCGAAATGCGTCGAGACCTTATCCACGGATGTCAGAATCGAGAGGATCTCGGCGTCGATCTCTTCGGCCAGCACCGCTGAGGCCAAATCTTTGTCGATCACCGCGTCGATGCCTTCAATGTTCCCCTTGCGGTCGTAATACACGGGGATTCCTCCTCCCCCGGCGGCGATGACAATCGTGCCTCCATGAACCAGTTGTCTGATAATATCGCCTTCCACCGCCCTGAGCGGACGAGGCGACGGCACAACACGACGCCAGCCGCGGTCGGCATCTTTCTTGACCTGCCATCCGCGCGTTTCGGCCAGCAACCCGGCTTCTTCTTCGGTATAAAATTGTCCAACGAACTTGGAAGGATCGGCGATAGCCGGATCATCAGGATCCACGACCATCTGGGTAATTATGGTTACCACCGAACGGTTAAGGCCCTCGACCCGCAACCGGTTTTGCAGTGATTGCTCGATCATGTAGCCCATACCGCCCTCGGTATCGGCCACACAGACCCCCAAGGGCAACACCGGCGCTTTGCCCCGAGCCAGCTCGACACGCAGCAGAGCATTGCCGACCTGCGGACCATTGCCGTGAGTAACGACCAGATTATAACCGTCCCTGATTAACTCGACGATTCCATCCAAAGACGCTCTGGTGTTGGCAAACTGATTCGCAATGGAATCCTCGACCCCCGGCTTGGTAATAGCATTGCCGCCGAGAGCAATTACTGCCGTCTTAGCCTCGGTCATACTGTATCTAAAAACGCTTTCGTCTCAAATGAATATGGGGCGGTTCTTTTCGATCCCGCCCCGTGACCGCGTTTTATTACGCCTTGCGCGACCCCTTCTTCGGCTTGCCTTTCTTACCCGTGAAATGATCATCCAACACCATTTCCAGGTTCGGCGTGCCGATTTCCTGCAGCGAGTAATACACTCGGGTAGCCGGCTTTTTGATACTAACCACCCGACTCAGGTCGATAGGCGTGGCCACAACCACGGCGTCACACTTGACGCGGTTGATAGTCGTCTCCAGGTCTTTAACCTGCTGAGTGCCGTACCCCATAGCCGGCAGCAGGACTCCAATATCAGGGTATTTCTTGTAAGTATCCGTAATCGACTTGACCGTGTACGGCCGGGGATCCACAAGTTCCGCCGCACCATACTTACTGGCCGCCACAACACCGGCCCCATACTGCATACCGCCGTGTGTCAGGGTCGGACCGTCCTCAACCACCAGCACTTTCTTACCGCGTATCAGATCAGGCTTATCGACCTGAATCGGCGAAGCGGCGTCAACAACAACCGCCCCGGGATTGTACTGGGCGATATTGGCCCGCACCTCAGCGACACCTTCCGGGTCGGCCGAGTCGATCTTATTGATGACGATGACATCAGCCATCAGGAAATTGACCTGACCGGGATAGTATTCCAATTCATGACCGGGACGGTGCGGATCGACAACCGTGATCAGCAGATCGGTCTGGAAAAACGACATGTCGTTGTTGCCACCGTCCCACAGGATCACATCGGCTTCCTTCTCGGCTTCGCGAAGAATCTGCTCATAATCAACACCGGCATAAACGATCACGCCGTTATCGATGTGCGGTTCGTACTCCTCGCGTTCCTCGATAGTACATTCGTGCTTGTCGAGGTCCTTGAGGTTGGCAAAACGCTGGCAGGCCTGCTTGGCCAAATCACCGTAGGGCATGGGGTGACGGACAGCCACGACTTTCTTGCCCATCTTCTGAAGAATATCAGCCACTCTCCGGGTCGTCTGCGACTTGCCGCAACCGGTCCGGATGGCGCATATTCCCACTACCGGCTTGGTCGATTTGATCTGGGTCGGGCGGGCGCCTTCGACTACGAAACGGGCACCGGCCGCCATAACGTAAGCGGCCTTCTCCATGACATAATCATAGGGCACATCGGAATATGAAAAGATGACCTCTTCAATATCGTGCTTCTTGATCAGGTCCAGCAGTTTGGCTTCGTCGTAAATCGGAATACCCTTGGGATAGAGCTTACCGGCCAAAACCGCCGGGTACTTCCGTCCGTAAATATCAGGAATCTGGGTGGCGGTAAAAGCTACCACCTCCACGGCTTCGTTATCGCGATAGAGCATATTGAAGTTGTGGAAATCGCGTCCCGCCGCACCCATGATGATGGTCTTAGTTCTTTTCTTCATTTCAAATTCCTTGTTCTAGAAAGAAGTTATACATATCTGTACTAAAATGTTACCCTCTCGCGTCCATTCACCCGCACGCGGAAATGGACGAAGCGAACCAGATAAAGAGAATCAGGTACAGGGGCATACTTCCCTGAACGTCTTGAAATATGAACTTACACTGAGCCAATCATCCGTCCTGCAAAGAAAAATAAGTTCCCGTTTTTTCTACTGGTTGTCTATCTGGGCCCTCTGGATACTGCCGGAGAAGTCGACGGAAATCGACTTCCACTCGCTGAACACGTCCAGAGCCGCCACGGCCGCCTCACGGTGACCGTTGCCGGTTTCTTTCACTCCACCGAACGGCAGATGCGTCTCGGCCCCGATGGTCGGAGCGTTAATGTAAAAGAGCCCGGTATAGACATCGCGCATAGCCGCGTATGCCAGATTGATATCCCTGGTGTAAATAGCCGCCGACAGACCATAGTTGGTATCGTTGGCCATTTCAATAGCCTGTTCAAACGTCTTGAAAGACCCGATTGAAAGCACCGGACCGAATATCTCTTCTTTCCAGATACGCATCTTCTGAGTAACGTTGTCGAAAATGGTCGGCTGGACAAAGAAACCCTTATCGTAATTGCCACCGGTAAGACGCTCACCGCCGGTCACCAGTCGGGCACCATCCTTCTTGCCGATTTCGATGTAACTGAGCACGGTTTCCAACTGGCCTTCGTTGATAGTCGGACCCATTTGAACAGACTCGTCGAGACCGTTACCGACTTTTATTTTGGCCGCCCGCTCGGCAAGCATTTTCGTCACTTTCCCGACTACACTCTCATGACAGATCAAACGGCTGGTAGCCGTGCAGCGCTGGCCGGTGGTACCGAAAGCTCCCCAAAGAGCGCCGTCGACAGCCAACTCAAGGTCGGCGTCTTCAAGAACGATCTGAACGTTCTTGCCGCCCATCTCCAGACAACTGTGTTTGAACGAAGGGGCGCAGGTCTCGGACACCTTACGACCAACCTCGGTCGAACCCGTGAAAGAGACCACCCGCACCCGGGGATCTTTGATCAACGGCTGCCCCACGGCATTGCCGGAGCCGGTCACCATGTTTATCACACCAGCCGGGACACCTTCCTCGTGGCATATCTTAACGAAATTGACCACCGAAAGCGGTGTATCGGTAGCCGGTTTGATAACCACGGTATCACCACACATCAGGGCCGGCATGGTTTTCCACGACGGGATAGCCATGGGGAAGTTCCACGGTGTAATGAAACCGCAGACACCGATGGGCTGACGCATGGTCATGCAGAATTTGTTCGGCAACTCCGATGGCATCGTCTGACCGAAAAGACGGCGACCTTCGCCCGCCATGTAAAAGGTCATGTCGATTGCTTCCTGCACATCGCCGCGGGTTTCCGAAACAACCTTACCCATTTCACGGGTCATATCCTGCGCGCAGCGTTCCTTTTCTTTCCAAATACGGTTAGCCACGCGGAAGAGAATCTCCCCGCGTTTCGGCGCCGGAAAAAGACGCCACTTCTTGAAAGCCTCGGCCGCAGCACCAACGGCGTCATTCACGTCGTCGGCGTTGGATTTCTGAAATACTCCCACCAGTTCGGTGGTATCGGCGGGGTTGAGATTCTCGAATGTTTCTCCCGATTTGGATTCAACCCATTCGCCGTTTATGAAATTCTTGTGAACCTTGTCAGCCATAGTTAACTCCATATATGTCAATCATTTCACATTATCGATCTTCTTCTTCCTGGCGACACGCGACAACTCTGCTCGCGGGTTCAAGCCGCTAATATAGCGGTTATTAATGTTATGTCAACACCGCTTTTGATCTTATCCGGCTGGCTTTCTTCGTCTTACATTGCAGACAACAATAACCGAGCGCTTGATTCTTCAAATAAGCACCGGCAACGTTTTCCCGACCGGGTCGTATCATGGTCTTTGCGGTCGAGTTTGTATTTATTACCGAAAAGATTGCCCTTTCTGACGTGTTTTCGCGTCTTTATATTGAAGGGGTAAATACGGTAATCTTATGAACGTCCTCCTGATCGCAACCTGGTTGTGTCTTCCGCTGGCGCCGCTTAATCCTATCGACGAAGACACCCTGGCCAGCATAAACGCACACGTTACGGTGGGCATGGCCTCACCGAACGGTATCGTCTCGACCGGTCCGGAAGTCTCGGCCAAATACGAGATGCTGGTGATTCATCCCTTCGTATTGCGCGGAGAGGTTGACGGTAAGTATGGTCGGGTAACTTCCAACCTGTTTCCCCAGGGGGATCTGTATACATTGACCCTGGCCCTGGACGCTCTCTATTACCGAGGCACCGATCATCTGACCGGATACATCGGCGTGGGGGCCGTATACGCCTTCAATCATTTTCATTCGCACACGGATACGGCCGATTCACTGAGGACATATGAAAACGTCACGGCCGTCGACGTTGAGCAACAACTGGGCTATCGGCTTACGCTGGGGATACGCTACCACCGTTCGTATTCGCTTGAGATCGGCATCACCGAACTGCGACCCGACTTCATCAAACAGCACGTTGAAGACAACGGGGTAATCTCGCGGACACGCCACGCCACCCGCACCGGTGGTTTCCGGATCACGCTGGGATACGTGTTTCCCCTGAAACGATATTAAGCCACGCCGTTATATCGCCGAAGAAAATCACGACGGAACTGCTCGAAACACCCCGCCTCGATAGATTGCCGAATCTGTCGCATGAGATGCTGATAAAAATAACTGGAATGATAAGACGCCAGCACCATACCGGTTATCTCGGACTGATTATACAGGTGACGAATGTACGCCCGACTGTAGCGCCGACAGACAAAACAATCACAGTCGGGATCGAGCGGACGGTCATCATATGTGTAAGCGGCATTACGATAGATAAGGGGACCTTCCGAAGTAAAAACGTTGCCGGTGCGAGCATTACGCGTCGGCAAAACACAATCGAACATGTCGACTCCATGTGATACCGCCATCAGGATATCTTCGGGATAACCGACCCCCATCAGGTAACGCGGTTTATCGGCGGGAAGATAGGCTATCGTGTGATCGACCATTTCTTCCATCAGTTCCTTGCCTTCTCCCACCGAAAGACCGCCGATAGCGTTGCCGGGAAAGTCCAGTGACACGATTTGCTCGGCCGATTGAGTGCGCAGGTCTTTGTACACGGAGCCCTGGACAATACCGAAAAGGTGCCGGGACTCCTCGCGATTCAATTCACGATGCGCCGTTAGACAGCGTTTGGCCCAGTCGTAAGTCCGCCGCACCCCGATTTCCGCCTGTCCGGGCTCGGGCGGGTACGGCACGCATTGATCAAAGGCCATGATTATATCCGCCCCGATATCGTGCTGAACCTGCATGACCGTCTCGGGGGTAAAGAAATGCCGCGAACCGTCGTGATGCGATTGAAACTCGACCCCTTCATCGGTAATCTTCGAAATATGCTTGAGCGAAAAAACCTGATACCCGCCGCTGTCCGTAAGGGTGGGTTTGCGCCAGCCGTTGAATGCGGCCAGTCCGCCCAGTTTTCTGATAACGTCGGTGCCCGGACGAAGGTACAAGTGATAGGTATTACCGAGAATGATCTCAGCGCCCATCTCTTCGAGATTATCGGCGGTGAGCGCTTTTACCGCGCCGGTGGTGCCGACCGGCATAAACGCCGGAGTCTGAAACACTCCGTGCGGCGTGACAACTTCGCCACGGCGGGCTTTACCGTCGGTGGCCTTGAGTTTATATATGGACTCACTACCCAATGATCTTGTCCAGCGCCGCTTGAATGTTCTTTACCCCGATCAACTCAATCGCACTCTCGGTGATTCGCGAGAGGTTCCCGTGCGGAACAACAGCCGTTTTGAAACCAAGCCGGGCCGCCTCGGCTACGATACGTTCGATATTCGTAATCGCGCGCACTTCCCCGGAGAGGCCCACTTCCCCCACCACCAGCGTCCGGGGATCGGCCGGTCGGTCGGTCAGCGATGAAACGATAGCAACCAGCAACGGCAGATCAAGAGCCGGCTGGGAGAGACGAAGTCCGCCCGCCACGGAAACGAAAACGTCGTGGGTCGCCATGGGATAGCCACAGCGTTTTTCCAGCACGGCCAGAAGCAGGGCCAGTTTTTTGTTATCGATACCTCCGGCCACTCGTTGCGGATTCCCGTAGGTAGCAGCCGTAACCAACGCTTGCGCTTCCAGCAGCATCGGGCGAAGACCCTCGCATACGCCAGCCACAACCGAACCGGTACGTTCGTCGGTGGTCTCTTCACTCAGGAAGAATGACGAAGGATTGGTGACTTCGGTCAGTCCCGAGGCCTCCATCCGGAACAACCCGATTTCGCTGGCCGAACCGAAACGATTTTTGGTAACACGAAGCATTCGGTAAAGCTGCGATGAATCACCCTCGAAATAAATCACGGTGTCGACCATGTGCTCAAGCACTTTGGGACCGGCCACCATGCCTTCCTTGGTCACGTGTCCGACCAGAAAAAGAGAAAAACCCCGCACCTTGGCCAGGGTGATCAACTGGTTCGCAGCCTCGCGCACCTGGGCCACAGTGCCCGGAGGAGAATCGAACTGACCCGAAGACACGGTCTGCACGGAGTCCACCAGCACCACAGCAAAAGAGCTGTCGGTCAGCAACTGAACGATATCCTCAAGGTGAACACAGTTGACCACGGCGATGCCTTCCCCGACTACCCCCAGCCGCTCGGAGCGCATCTTTATCTGCGGCAGTGATTCCTCGCCGGTGATATAGAGCACCGGGAGGTTCTGGCGGGCATACTTCTCGGCCGCCTGAAGCAACAGCGTCGACTTGCCGATCCCCGGATCGCCACCGAGCAGGACAGTCATTCCGGGCAATAGCTGACCGCCCAGAACACGGTCGAATTCGGCTATACCGGAGCGATAACCTTTCAACGTGTCGCGGGATATCCGGGCGATGGTATGCGTTTCGATCACCGAGTCACGACGAGTGGCTTTGTTGCTGCGGGCGGGCACTCGTTCTTCGATCAGACTGTTCCAGGCGGCACATTCCCGGCATTGTCCCTGCCACTTGGCATGCTCAGCCCCGCACTGACTGCAGAAAAAGGCCGTTCTTGCTCTGGCGGTCCTGGCCATCAGCCTACCTGAATGGGCCCCCGGGCGTTGCCGCGGATAAACTGCGCCACCACCGGATTGGTACTGTTGCGTGTCTCTTCGGGAGTACCGTCGAACTCCACCTTCCCCTGGTAGAGCATGATAATCCGCCCGGCGATCTTGAAAGCCGAACGCATATCATGAGTGACGGCTATGGATGTCACATTCAGCTTTTCGTTCAACTCAACGATCAGATTGTTGATATGATCGGACGTGACCGGATCGAGACCGGTCGTCGGTTCATCGTACAGCAGAACATCGGGATCATTGACAATAGCCCGGGCCAGCCCGACGCGCTTTTTCATACCGCCGGAAAGCTCGTTCGGATACTTTTCGGCAGCCGAAGCCAAACCGACCATCTCCAGTTTATCCCGCACCCGGTCGCGGATTTCATCAGCGGCATAAATGCGTTGTTCCTGCAGTCCCAGTCCGACATTTTCTTCCACCGTCATGGAATCGAACAAAGCGGCCGACTGGAACAACATACCGAAACGACGCCGCACCGCGACCAGTTCCGCCGTGTTCAACCAGGACAAATCACGATTTTCAAAAATCACCGCTCCTTCGTCGGGCTCCATAAGACGAATGACATGCTTGAGCAAAACCGATTTGCCGCATCCGGACTGTCCGATTACGGCGATAGATTCCCCCTTATCGATGTCGATATTGACACCCCGCAAAACCCATTGCCCGCCGAATCTCTTATGTAGATTGGTAATGCGAATGTACGGTGTCTTCATGATTTCAGATCCTGAACATCAACATTGCGAATATAAGATTGAAGACCAGGATAAGAACACAAGAGATCACAACCGAATTGGTCGTAGCCTGCCCGACCCCCTGAGCCCCTCCCCCGGCCCGGAATCCCTCGTAGCAGCCAACCAGCCCAATGAGCAGACCGAACACGGCGGCTTTGATAAGACCGTTGATAAAGTCGCTGATGTTGAAGGAACTCTGAAAACCGTTAAGGAAAGTCTCGGAAGAAACGTCCACGCCGAGGACGCAGATTACCAGTCCTCCGAGAATGGCGATCACGTTGGAGAAGAAAACCAGCAGCGGCATCATGAGCACACAGGCGAGCATCCTGGGCATCACCAGATAGCGGATCGGGCTGATACCCATCGAGTCAAGAGCATCAATCTGTTCGGTTACCCGCATAGTCCCCAGTTCGGCGGTGATACCCGCCCCGACCCGGCCGGCCACGACCAGCCCGGAAAGCACCGGCGACAGCTCGATAACCACCGCCTTGCCCACGGCATGACCGAGCAGCCGCAAAGGAGCACCGATAAATTTGAACTGATAGGCGGCCTGCCAGGCGGCCACCGCTCCCACGAACACGGAGATGACAATCACCAACGGCAGCGATCTGACACCGATGACATACAATTGCTGAAATATGATTTTAATCGACCGCGGGATGCTCTTGAGAGAAATAACGAACTTCCCCAGCATCACACAAAGGCCGCCCAGCGTGCTGATGAAACTGACTCCGCGACGACCGATAACAGAAAGTCCTAACTCCATTCTGTCTCCTAAAAGGGAACATCCCCACTGTCGACCGGTGGCACGCCCGGCGGAAGATCGGCGTGGTGCTTATCGAGATCCTGAAAACGCATCAACTCACCGATAAAGGCCAGATTGATCGTACCGGTGGGGCCATTGCGCTGCTTGGCGATAATCACCTCGGCCTGCCCCTGGACTTCAAGATATTTCGGATCGTTTCGGTCCAGATGAGAGAGATAGAACTCCGGGCGATACAGCAACAATACCAGGTCGGCATCCTGCTCAATAGCTCCAGACTCGCGCAGGTCGGACAACTGGGGGCGTTTTTCACCGCCGCGCTGTTCAACGGCGCGGGAGAGCTGCGATATGGCTATGACCGGTATATCAAGTTCCTTGGCCAGCCCTTTGAGGTTTCGAGTAATCAAGGCTATTTCCTGCTGGCGATTCTCGGCGTACCCGCTGCCGCTCATCAACTGGATATAATCGACGATGATCAGGTCCAGGCCATGCTGTGCTTTCAGGCGGCGAGCCTTGGCGCGGGTTTCCAGCGGTGTCAGGCTGGGGGAATCGTCCACGTAAATCGGCGCGTGTGAAAGGACATTCCCCGATGTCGTCAGTTTCGGCCATTCCGAATCTTTGATCTTACCCGCTCGCACTTTGTTCTGGTTGAGTTTCGCCCGCCCGCACAACATGCGAAAGACCAGCGCTTCCTTGGACATTTCTATCGAAAAAATACCCACTGCTTTCTTGTTCTTCTCGGCCGTGGCTACGTTCTCGGCTATGTTCAAAGCCAGGGCCGTTTTGCCCATTGACGGCCGACCGGCAATAACGATCAGATCACCGTTATGCAGTCCGAGCGTTTTCTCGTCCAGTTCCTGATACCCGGTTTTCATCCCGGACAGGCCACCCTCGCTGATCTGCATTTCGTCGATCTGTTTCATCGTACCCGAAACCAGTTCCCCCACACCGACGAATCCTTTGCGAAGACGGCTTTCGGATATCTCGAATATATTGGCCTCGGCTCGGTCAAGAAGCTGCCCCACCTCAAGCTCGCGCGCGTAGCAACTGGATACGATCTCGTTGCTGGTTTCTATCAGTCGGCGCAGCACCCCGGTTTCCATGACGATATTGGCATAGTTGGCGACATTGGCCGTGGAAGCGACCTGCTCGATCAGGTCAACAAGATACACGCGGCCGCCGATCTTCTTGAGATTGTCACGCTTCTGCAACTCGTCAACAACAGTGGTAATGTCGGGCGGCTCGGAACGCTCATACAACGTAACAATCGCCTGGTAAATAAGCTGATGCTTAGGGGAATAAAAATCTCTCGAGTCGCGAATAATGTCGATCACGCGGTTGATCGCATCGGAGTTTTTCAGAATCGCTCCGAGTACGGCGCGTTCGGCCTCAAGCGATTGCGGAGGCTGCAGCCGGTCCATCTGGCGGTCTGTTTGGGCACGATAAGCCATTGTTGTTTGTCGGATTATCCTTCTTCGTTCAGGCGCGCCATAACTATTTGCATGTCCGCCCAGGTGTCTTTCTTGTAAGCCGGAAAACGCAGAAGCGCCGCCGGGTGATAAGTTACCAGCACCGGTACGCTTTCAAAACTGTGCCATTTGCCGCGAAGTCGCCCCAGGGGCGTGTTGGTCTGAAGCATGGCCTGAGCCGCAATGCGACCGAGAGCACAGATAATTTTCGGAGAAATCAGACGTACCTGCTCGCGAAGGTACGGAAAACAGCGCGACATTTCTTCGGGCTGAGGATCGCGGTTGCCGGGCGGTCGACATTTGAGAATGTTCGCGATATACACTTCATCCCGATTGAGCTTCATCGCTGCGAGTATCTTATCCAGCAGTTGCCCGGCCCGGCCAACAAACGGCTCACCGATACGGTCCTCATCGGCTCCCGGGGCTTCACCGACGAACATCAGGTCGGCTTTCGGGCTGCCTGCTCCGTAGACGAACTTATTGCGCGATTGTCCCAGCGGACATTGCTGACAGTCGCATATCGCCGCCCGGTGCTCTTCGAGCGAAGCATAACTGGCCGCTTGTATCAGGTTCATACTGTTTTGAACAGGCTCATCCATACCGGACATCTTTATTGCCTCCTCTGCGGGAACGATTCGCGCGGCTGAAACCAACGGCAGTTCACCCCGGCAGGCACGAGCGTGACGGTTCGAACTGACCACCATCTCCCCCATACCCATATCCATCTGAGCCGCCATGGCCCGACGGAGCATATCGCGGAGCTTATCGGGCGTATGACCCTCCCTTCACCTTCACTGCGATCCAATTTATAACTTCGTAACCAGCAGATCAAGTAGCTTCCGCGCCACTTCCGTCTTACTCAGTAAAGGCCACTTCTGCGGCTTGCCGCCGGGCAACACGAGAGTTACCCGATTGGTATCGTGTTCGAAAGCCGAGCGCTCGTCACACGGGTTATTAAGCACGACCAGATCAAGATTTTTCTCATGAAGTTTTCTGCGAGCGTTGGCCACACCGTTTTCGGTCTCAAGCGCGAACCCGACCAAAATCTGCCCCTTTTTCTTTTTGGCCCCCATGGTCTTAAGAATGTCGACCGTCGGTTTGAGATTCAGTTGAAGAGAAGCGGCTTGCTTCTTGATTTTGTGATCGACAACGCTTTTCGGAGTGTAGTCGGCCGGGGCAGCCGCCATGATCAGGCAGTCCACCCGGGAAAAGCGCCGACTGACCGCACGGTACATTTGTTCGGTGGTCTCAACGGAAACGAACTCAACGCCGCAGGGGACTTCCAGCTCGGTCGGACCAGACACAAGGGTCGTTTTGGCTCCCAGCGCCGCGGCTTCACCAGCCAGGGCAAAACCCATCTTGCCCGACGAACGATTGGAAAGATAGCGCACCGGGTCCAGCGGCTCGCGGCAGGGACCGGCCGTAATCAGCAAGTGTTTACCTGTCAGGGCTTTTTTTTTTCGATGACGCTCGAAGAAAGTGACCACGGCCTCAAAGAGTTCCGCCGGTTCGACCATTCGGCCCGGTCCGACCGTACCGCAGGCCATCTCCCCTTCGGCCGGCCCGATCATCTGATATCCTATTTCCCGAAGATAAGCGGCGTTGCGCACGGTTGAAGGATGGCACCACATCTGCGAATTCATAGCCGGGGCAAACATGAGAGGTCGAGCCGTAGCGCAAACGACCGTGGTCAACAGATCGTCACACACTCCCGCCGAAACCTTGCCCATGAAATTGGCCGTAGCCGGAGCGATAACCAACAGGTCGGGCCATTCGGCCATGTCAATATGACGGGTAGACACAAACCTGTCCTCGGGGAAAATTTCAACCGCCACCGGATTGCCGGAAACCGTTTCCAGAGTCAGAGGTGTGATAAATCTGGCCGCGGCCGGGGTCATGATAACCCGTACCTCAGCTTCGGCCCGACGCAGGTCACGAATCAAATAAGGGATTTTGTAACAGGCAATGCCGCCGGTCAGACCGACGAGTACTTTTTTACCCTTGAGGGACATTTCAGTTGACTCGGGAGGACAGATCGACCTCACCGTCGCGGAGCAAGCCTCGACCCGGCTCGGTTTGCTCGCTGAAAAGGACCGCCGAAGTCACCAGTCTTACCTGATCGCTGCTGACCAGTCGCGGCCCCATAAGATTTAGTCTATCCAGTATCTTTTCCAACTGCTCGTTGCTGATCACACCGATGTTGGACAAGCGCAGCAGAAAACCATGAGCCTCCGGCGTCAGTCTGGCCCGTTCGGCGCTGGTGAGAATTCGAGTGGCACCGCGCTGCTCGGGAAAACCCGAAAAAAGACTCTCACCAGAGTCGCTTATATTATCTAAAAGCAGGTTGTAAGCGTTCGATATCTCTTCTTCAGAATACCCCAGACTCTTCATATCGGAGGAGAACTCGGACAGATTGGAAAACTGGTCGTCAGCTTCCTCAAACTGGTCCATAAGGTAAAAAACAATCTCAAGTACTCTGGTATCCACTAATACACCTCAACAAACAATCAACTCTGACAAGATACAGGCTACTTGTCTTGTTTGCAACAGAGAAAGCATACAGCGGGTTCAACAAATCGACCTTCCGGCCGCGGTGAATCCTCTTCACTCGCGCCATTTCGTTGTACTGTATAATGTTACAATGCGGGCCCGGCGGTCAGTTGTCCTGCGCCCCTTCGTCGATCCAGCTCCCGATCTTCTGCTGTTGTTCCACCGTGAGATAAGGCGGACCGTTGGAAGGCATCCGGGAAGGGAAAACCGGCGGATCGGTGGTTTTTCTATACAATGTACTTGCGGCACTGTCGCCGGGTCGCACCACAAGTCCGTCCGAGTTTACCCCGGTAGCCGAGATAATCTCGCTATAAGTGGCATTGCCCATGGCCAGGCCGGCCTGAGCCGACCCGCCCCCGTGGCAGAATGTTTTCGCGCAGCTTGTCGCCAGAATCGGCCGGACTTCGGAGGAAAAACTCGTCCCGGCCACATCATTGTCGATAATCGTACCAATCGCCACGCTGTCGATGATTGTAGCGTTGTTCACGGCTGTAACGGTGAAAATAAAAGTCTCATCGGATTCGAACAGGGCGTCATCCTGAGTCGATACCACAATCGTAACACCGGTGGAATCAACGGGAATAGTGTCAGCCGCGGCGACGGTGGTAAAATCGATCCCGGCCTGAGCCGTCTGACCGTTGGTGAAATACGTAAAAGTCACCTGCGACGTAGCGGCTTCATCCAGCGAGACGTCAAATCGTGCCGCATTGCCCTCGGCCACTTCTTCGTCCCCGACCGAGAGACCGGGCAGGTCGGCGTTGTTGGGATCATTGGGAGCGTCGCCCGAGTCGGAACAAGCCAGCGGCAGTAAAACCAGCAGCAGCATAAAACCGAAAACCGCAACCGTAATCCCGTGTCTGTTCAGCCGTTGTTTCATAATCGTAAAATACTAATAACCGATGTGTAATTGCACCGTAAATTCACTCTCGTCTTCGCGATAGCCCTCGGAATAATAAGAAAACATCGGTCGCAACTCGACGTACGGCAAGGGGAAAATCTCCAGCCCGGCTTTGAAATACTCGTCAACACCCGTGGCATAGTGCCGGTTGCTATCGAAGAAATTGTACTCACCGATAACATACAAGCCGTTCATCAGACGCACCGCCAGGGAACTGTAGGTTATGAGTGTATCGTTGGCCTCGCCCACCAGATCAAGCTCACCGGTCACGGTCAGACGATACCACGAAAGCCCGCCGAAAAGAGCCTTGGCATGGGGATAATCTCTGTAACTGCCATCGATTTTCCGGGAAACGCGCCACGACGCCCCCATAAGGTAACCGATATCGTACAGTTTGCCCGCACCGTACATGTGCAGACTGAAGACATCCTGCTGATCATGATTGAAAGCCCCAACGGCCAGGTTTGCGCCGAGGTGCGCCGCCCCCAGACAAACACCGTCGATAAAAACATCCGACAACGGACCGGTCCGGCTTCGCACGAAAGCATCCCGCCCGGCCTGATACAAACCGAAAGCGGGCTCGAACCGACCCGCCTTCAGAGAAAGCAATCGCTCGGACAGAGAAAGCAAAGCGTAATGCTCACTCAAACCATCCTCGTTGAACCGGGCCTGAAAATAACAATCCTGATAGATATTGACCGCGGCGTAGACATCACTCTGAAGACGTACCACCGTGCCATCATCGTCAACCCGGTGGCGACTGTCGAAACCGACGGCCAGATTGCCGAGGCGAGGGGAAGTTTTATGAGAAGCAAGCAGGTATCTGGTTTGAGGAAAGCAGAGTTCTTCAAAGGCAATTTCCTGATTGCCGTATTCGTTGCGCATGCCGCCGCCGGTCGGATTAAGATGGCACTTCATACACGAAGAACCGTGCTCCGCCGCCAGACGCGGAAGGCCGAAGGCTCTCCCCGGCACTAAAACAAGCAAGAGAGAGATTGTCGATACTAAAACGGTAAACTGTTGTCGCACTGAAACGGCCAAAATCCCGATACCTCGTGTCAAGTCTGTCCGGCACACCCTGTTAGTTAATGTATCGGACAAAACAGCCCAGGCCTTCACGATACGAAGAGCGAAGCATCAGTGTTTGAAGTGCCTCACCCCGGTAAACAGCATAGCCGCACCGGTTTTGTCGGCCGCAGCTATCGCCTCGGCATCTCCTTTGGAACCTCCCGGCTGAATGATGGCCGTAACCCCGGCATCAGTAGCCACCTCCACCCCGTCCGGCATCGGGAAAAAGGCATCAGAGGCCATCACGGCCCCACTGGCCCGCGGGCCCGCCCGCTTAACGGCCAGATAACCGGCGTCGACTCGCGAGGTTTGTCCCATACCGATGCCGACCGTGGCACCGTCACTGGCCAACACTATGGCGTTGGATTTGGTGTGTTTGACCACCTTCCAGGCAAACAACAGATCGCGCATCTCTTCCTCGGTCGGCGCTCGTTTGGTAACGACCTTCAGTTCACTGGTATCAAGAACGTGATCGTCGGCCGTTTGCATAAGCAAACCGCCCCGGATGAACCGGTAAACCATTTCACCGGAGCTGCGTCCCTGGCTGATTTGTGGCAGGACCATTATGCGGCGGCTTTTCTTTTTCCTGAGCAGTTTGAAAGCCTCATCGGTAAACCCGGGCGCAAGCATACACTCTACAAAATGGGTTTCGTGCAACAACCGGGCACAGTCGATGTCCACTTCGCGATTCAAGCCGATGATACTGCCGAAAGCCGAAAGAGGATCACTTTCGTAAGCCGCCTTGTAAGCTTCGGTCAGAGTCGCACCGACAGCAGCCCCACAGGGGTTAGCGTGTTTAAGAACACAGGCGAACGGCTCGGAGAAATCCAGAAGCATTTCCAGACAGGCGTTGAGGTCATTGTAGTTATTGTAGGACAGTTCCTTGCCGGAAAGAATCTCGGCCTGCAAAAGGCTTGCCCCGGAAAATCCCGGCTCGGCGTATACGGCTGCATCCTGATGCGGGTTTTCTCCATAGCGCAAACCGGACCGGCGAGAATAACGACAGACAAGCTCCTCGGGAAAACGATGATCCGCCTCGTCGGCAAGCGAGGCGAAATACGAAGCGATAGCGTTTTCATAAACGGCCGTTAAAGCAAATACTTTCCCGGCACACTGGCGACGAAACGCCTCCGTGGTACCCCCGTCGTTCTCGTCCAACTGCTGCAAAAGCAGCCGATAATCGGCCGGGTCGACTATCACCGTCACACTGCCGTAATTCTTGGCCGCCGCACGCAGCATGGTCGGACCACCGATATCGATGTTTTCAATAATCTCATCATGAGAGACACCGGATTTGGCGAGAGTCTCACGGAAAGGATACAGATTGACCACCACCAGATCGATCCCCTTCGACTCAAGAGCAGCCAGATCTTCGGCATCTTCCGGATTGCCCCGGCGATAAAGCAACCCGGCGTGGATTTTGGGGTGCAGTGTTTTGACGCGACCGTCCATAACCTCCGGCGATCCCGTAAAGGTCGGAACCGAAACAACATGGATATCGGCCTCGCGCAGTTTCTTCAGCGTCCCGCCGGTGGAAATCATCTCAATGCCGCGTCGATCCAGCTCGGCGGCCAACTCGACCACTCCGGCTTTGTCGGACACCGATATCAAAGCCCGCTTGATGCTATTTACATTTTCTGACATTCTAATCCGCCTTCCCCGTTAGAAGTCTCTGGGCTTTAAGATACCTCCTGGCCGAGGCCTGAACAACCTCATCGGGCAATTTCGGAGCCGGTGGTTTCTTGTCCCAGCCCAGATTTTGGAGATAATCGCGAACCGGTTGTTTGTCGAACGACGGCTGCCCCTGGCCCACGCGGTACTGATTGACCGGCCAGAAACGGCTGGAATCGGGCGACAGCACTTCGTCGATCAGAATAAACCGGCCATCCTTGAAACCAAATTCGAATTTCGTGTCGGCAATAATAATCCCCCGGGTAAGCGCGTAATCCGCCGCCGCTCGATATACGGCTAAGGATTTCTCGCGGCAAAGCTCGGCCGTTTCCCGCCCCACCAGATCGGCCATCCGCTCGTAGCTGATATTCTCGTCGTGACCGTCATCGTTCTTGGTTGAAGGAGTAAAAATCGGCTCGGGCAGTTTTTCCGATTCCCGCAGTCCCGGGGCGAATCGAAAACCGTGGACCGTATCCGAGCCTTTCTCGCGAGCAGCCAGCAGTTCTTTCCACATCGACCCGGAAATGTACCCGCGCACAATACACTCCACGTCGACCCGCTCGGCTTTTGTCACGATCATCGAGCGCCCTTCAAGCGTGTCACGATAGGCTTGCAAATCTTCGGGATACTTGTCGATTTCGGCCGTGATCAGATGGTTCTCGACAATGTCCTTAAGAAACTCGAACCAGAACAACGAGGTCTGGGTGAGAACTTTTCCCTTATGAGGGATGCCGTTGGGCATGACCACATCGAACGCCGAGATGCGGTCGGTAGCGACAAACAGCAGCGAATCGCCCAGGTCATAGACATCGCGCACTTTGCCTCGCCGGGCCAGGGGGTATTCTTTTATATCGGTACTCAAACATACATCAGCCATCAGTCAACCTCGTACTTTCCGGTAATCAACTTCTCCATTACAGCCGGATAGAGCTTGTGTTCTTCCACCAGAACACGTGCCGCCAGCGACTCGGCCGTATCGTTTTTCAAAACCGGGATTCTTATTTGTTCCAAAACTTTTCCCCGGTCGTAAACTTCGTCGACCAAATGCACGGTGGGGCCCGTTTCCTTGTCACCGGCAGCCAACACGGCTTCATGCACCCGAAGGCCGTACATTCCCTTACCGCCGTGCCGGGGCAACAGGGCCGGATGGATATTGACAACGCGGCCGGCGTACGCCCTGACCACAGCCAACGGTACCAGCTTCAGGTATCCGGCCAAAGCTATGAAATCAACCCGGCGAGCCCGTAGTTTGTTCAGCAAATCGTCACCGGCCTCTTCCGGGCTGGCATATCTGCCGGTTCTGAATACGAACGTTTCTATTCCTTCTCTGGCCGCCCGCTGCAAACCGAAGGCTTTACGGGTACTGGAAACAACCCACACGATCTGCGCCGAGAGACGACCGCTTTGGGCCGCGTCGATGAGCGCCTGAAGGTTGGTCCCGCCCCCGGATACGAAGACGGCAAGCCGGGCGGAATTATCCGACATATGACTACCCTTCCAGTCTTTCCCTGAGCAGCTTGTTTACCACCACGGGATTAGCCTGACCGGCGGTCTTTTTCATAACCTGCCCCACAAAGAAAGCCAGCAAGCTGCTTTTGCTGGCCCTGTAAGCTTCCACGTTCTCTTTTTCAGCCGTCAGCACTTCGGCAATGATTTTCCCCAGCACGGTTTCGTCGGATATCTGAACCAGTCCCCGGGCGGCGATAATCGTTTGCGGTTCCTGACCGTTTTCCACCATCTCCGCCAACACCGTTTTTGCCGTACGGCCGGAAATCTCACCCGCTTTCACGCGACGGAGCAATTCGGCCAAAGCCACCGGCCGCACCCGACATTGCCTGATGTCTTCGTTACGCTCCCGAAGCAGACCGAGAAGCTCGGTTTCTATCCACCTGGCGGCTTCCGGCGCTTCGATCCCACCGGCCACAATCGCTTCGAAATAATCGGCGAGGGGCTTGTCGGCACACAACACCAACGCATCGTATTCACGCAAGCCATACCGAGAAACAAAACGGGCAATTCTGGCCGCGGGCAATTCCGGCAGATCAGCCCGAATGCGCTCGATCCACTCGTCGTCAATAGTAAGATTGACGAGATCGGGTTCCGGGAAATACCGATAGTCGTGCGATTCTTCTTTGGAACGCATCGGCCGGGCGGCCCGCTCTTTCTCATCCCACAATAAGGTAGCCTGGATCACCTGTCCGCCGTGGCGAAGGATCTCGATCTGTCGGTCTATCTCGAAACTCAGGGCGCGCCGGACCCCTTTGAACGAATTCATATTCTTGATCTCGGTGCGAATGCCGAAGGCTGTCTCACCCGAAGGACGCACGGAGACATTGGCATCACAACGCAGGTGACCCTTTTCCATGTCACCGGAACAAACGTTCAGATATTGAAGTATTTGTTTAAGGGCGAGCAGATAATCACCCGCTTCTTCGGGGGTTGCGATTTCCGGCTCGGAGACAATTTCCACCAGCGGCACCCCGCAGCGATTCATATCCACCCGCGAGCGATTTTCACCGTGTGCCCCGTGAAGCGATTTGCCGGCGTCTTCCTCCAGGTGTATCCGTTTCAGATGACAAACCCGCGGTTCCCCCGAAGACGACCTAAAAACAATCCGACCTCCCTGACCGATAGGGCGATCAAACTGAGATATCTGATAGCCTTTGGGTAAATCGGGATAGAAGTAATTCTTCCGAGCGAAGACAGAGTCGCGGCAAACCGCACCTTCGGTGGCAAGTATGACCCTCAGGGCACACTCGACGGCTTTTTTGTTCAGTACCGGCAGGGCACCGGGCAACCCCAGACAAACCGGACAGGTCAGGCTGTTGGGAGGCGCCCCACAGGCGGTTCGGCAACCACAGAATATCTTGCTGTCAGTCTGAAGTTGGGCGTGAACTTCCAGTCCTATGACCGGCTCATATCCTTCAACCGCCGCCAAAGAACAATCCCTGCCTTCCCGAAATTCTGTCCCCGGCCCCGGCTGCGAGCCTTGAGGCACGGTTAGCAAAAGGCCAAATATACCGGCTATAAGAGCGGGATGTCAAACCCTATCCAGCCAAGCCGTTTCGTATCTTAAAACACATCAATACCGGCCCGGCACCATCTCAAGAAATGCTTTAAGATCGTCGTTGAATTGCCTTGGAAATTCGAGATTTAGCATATGCCCAGCATTCTCATAAATAGACAACTCGCTGCCTCTTATACGCTCCTGCAAAGCCTGAGCCAAAGGCACGAAAACCCTGTCGAGTTCACCGGCAAAGATGCGACACGGTACATTGATCCGATGCACATTGTCCAGATCGTTCTCTCGGGGATATTTCCCACGCATAGGGTCAGCCCATACGGAACCCGAATACTCGCGCATAATACTCTCTAAAAATACCCCGAGCCTGGCTCTGTCACCCTTGTACCAGGCCAGGCTCCACTCCATCCATTTTTGCCGAGCAACCCGGACACCTTCGGTGCGAGCCAGGCGATCAAGACGACTCATCTTCCCACCTACCGAGTATCCGGCCGCCCCGGTGCTGACCAGAGTCAACGACATCAAACGCTCCGGATAACTCAGGGCATAACCGATGGCCGTAGTTCCCCCCATCGACAACCCGACCAAATGGAACCGCTCTATTCCCAGACTATTGACCAGATCGGCCAGATCTTCCACCCGGTCGGCCCGGCTGTAACCGGTGGAGGTAACCTCCGACCGACCGTGACCGCGGGCATCCGGACAAATGACCCGGTAATCATCGCGGAAAAAAGATACCTGCGGCTGCCACATACGATGATCAAGGGAAAAACCGTGAAGGAATACGAGCGGCCACCCCTGACCGGTATCTTCGAAATAACAACGGAAGCTGTCGAGTTCGGTTACAGGCATCGCTCAACGTTTCCCGGACAAAATGTGGGCCACCTGAAAAAGGGACACTTCGCCGAAAACCGGGGCCAGAAATTGCACACCAACCGGGCGGCCGTCATCCGTTCTCCCGAAAGGTACGGACAAACCCGGTATACCGGCCAGATTGGCCGGGGCCGTATAGACATCGGAAAGGTACATCGAGAGAGGATCTTTGACCCTCTCGCCCAGCTTGAAAGCCGCAGTAGGCGAGGTGGGTGATATTATCAGATCGACTTTTTCGAAAGCAGCCCGAAACTCCTTTCGCACCAGTTCGCGCACACGGGCCGCCTTGAGGTAAAACTCGTCGTAGTAACCAGCCGAGAGGACATATGTCCCCAGCATGATTTTGCGTTTGACTTCCCGACCGAAACCGGCGCTTCGCGTGCGGCGGTACATCTCATCCAGTGAAAGCTCTCCCCCTTTGCGAAGACCGTACCTCACCCCGTCAAAACGCGCCAGATTGGAAGAAGCTTCCGCCGAAGCGATAATGTAATAAACGGCTATCGCCTTGTCGGTCAGCGGCAGCGAGATATCGACAAATTCGTGTCCCATGCCCGAAAGAACGTCAATAGCATCCCTGACGACTTTGTTCACCTCGGGCTGAAGACCTCCGGCAAAATACTCCCGGGGAATCCCGATCCGAAATTTCCTGTCCGTATTCAGCGAAGTCGGGTAGTCGGGATGTGCGAAAGCCACCGAAGTTGCATCATGCGGATCGCGTCCGCACGGTATTTTGTAGGCCAAAGCCAAGTCCTCAACAGTACGGGCCATCGGACTGATCTGATCGGTCGAGGAGACATAGGCCACGAGACCATAACGGGAAATACCGCCGTAGGTCGGTTTGAGACCGTACAGACCGCAGAAAGACGCGGGCAGACGGACCGAGCCGCCGGTTTCGGAACCGTAGGCAAGCGGCACTATTCCCCGAGCTACGGCCGCCGCCGAACCTCCCGATGATCCCCCGGGGGTAAGAGTGTGATCAACGGGGTTCTTCACCGGACCATAGGCAGAGTATTCATTGGACGATCCCATAGCGAACTCGTCCATGTTCGTTTTTCCGATAATCACCGCCCCGGCCTCGAGCAGTCGGGTAACGCAGGTAGCATCATAGGGAGGAACATAACCCTCAAGGATACGTGACGCACAGGTGGTCGGATAATCGGTGTAAGAGATATTGTCCTTGAGCGCAATCGGCACCCCGGCCAGAGAACCGGGAATTGTTCCCGAACTAACGGCTTTGTCCACAGCCACCGCCTGAGCCAGGGCCTTATCGTCACACACGGTAATAAAGGCGTTCAGTTTTTTGCCTTCGGTGTGAGCCAGCCGAAGAGCCTCACGGGTAATTTCGACAGCGGAAAACTCGCCCCGCTTTATCCCGTGAACGATCTGAACAGCCGTCAGTTGCTCGTAATCGGACATGGACGGAATATAGAAGATTCGATCCGGAGAAGAAACACGGAATCAGATCATCCCGAGATCGGACCGATGTACGTTATCCAGAAAATACGGCAGGCCGACGGCGTTCCAGTCGTTCATGAATGAAAAACGGGCAAGGACCTTGCGTCGCCTTCGCCAGTCTCTGTGCTTTGAAAGCAGTTCTACTCCATCCGCCACATAAAGCCCGACGCCCGTGCTTGATAAAACGATCAGTGATTTCCAGAACAGCACCCGCTACCGGCGCACAGAAATCGATTGTCGTCTCGTGTGAACTTGATTCCTGAAAGCTGTCATCACCTACGGACAGACCGCAAAAAAGGCAGGAGTTCATCCTCCTGCCTTCATGGAAACACCGTAACGTATCATCACCTACAGCCAGGGCAGATATTTTTCCACCTCGTAGTGGCTGACGTGAACGCGATATTCGTCCCACTCCATCCACTTGTTCTCGATCAGCTTTTTGAAAACGTGTTCCCCCAACGTTTCTTTAACCAGTTCCGAATTCCCGGCTTCCCGGATAGCGTTTTCAAGTGAGTTCGGCAGCACACCGATATCGAGTCGGGCTTTTTCCTCTTCGGACATCCCGAAGATGTTTTGTTCGATGGGGGCCGGTAGTTCGTACTTGTTTTCTATTCCTTTCAGACCGGCGTTCAACATACAGGCAAAAGCCAGATAGGGGTTGGCTGCCGGGTCGGGTGAACGCAACTCCACGCGAGTGGCTTTTTCTTTACCCGTGCGGTATGTGGGCACTCGCACCAGACTGGAACGATTGCGCCGCCCCCAACTGATATACACCGGAGCTTCGTAACCGGGCACGAGCCGCTTGTAAGAATTGACACTCTGGTTCAGCACCAGCGTGATCTCTTTCACATGTGCCAACAAGCCGGCCACGAAATAGCGAGCCATATCGGAAAGATTGTATTCGTTTCCGGGATCGAAAAACAGATTCTTCTCTCCCTTGAACAGCGACATATGACAGTGCATGCCGGAACCGTTTTCGTCGAAGATCGGCTTGGGCATAAAGGTGGCATACACTTCGTTCTCCAACGCGACTTCCTTGACGATGAAGCGATACACCTGCGCGAAATCAGCCATCACCAGAGCATCCTGATATTTCAGGTCGATCTCGTGCTGAGAAGGGGCAACTTCATGGTGCGAGCACTCCACGGGGATATCCATCATTTCCAGGGCGGAGACGGTCTTCTTGCGCAACTGCGCGCCCATATCCATCGTCCCATAGTCGAAATACCCGGACTGGTCGAGAATCGACGGCTCGGTGTCACTGTCGAAATAGAAGTACTCTATCTCCGGACCGACATAGAATGTCCAGCCTTTTTTGTCGAGCTTTTTGAGCGTTCGTTTGAGCACCCAGCGCGGGTCCCCGGCATAGGGCGTCCCGTCGGGATTCTGCACATCGCAAAAGAGCATGGCCACTTTTTCGCCGGAGATTTCCCACGGAATAATGCGGAAAGTGAGCGGGTCGGGTATCGCCATCAGATCCGACTCGTCGATACGCGCAAAACCCTGAACCGATGAACCGTCGAAACCCTGCCCTTCACTGAGGACCTGTTCGATCTCCGGCCGGGTGATGGTCATCCCCTTGATTCTTCCCAAAATGTCGGTGAAACAGAGTCGGACATAGCGCACCCCGGTTTCGTCGATCTGTCTGAGTACGTCTTCCCTGCTTTTGGTCACTTGTTTATCTCCTATAGATTGCCGCGCCTTCCCGGCGGAAAAAACAATCTACCCGACCGAACCGACCGGGCAACAAAAAACAAATGGACCCTGAAGAAGCTATTCTTCGAGCGAAAGAGTGATCGACCGATTCTGAGGCTCGAGCCGGCGGTAAGTGACCCCGGCCATGTCGAAGATTCTGCGGGCGGCGACAAAGATATCCTGATCATGATACTTGTCAGCCAGATAGACAACTTCCTTAATGCCAACCTGAACAATGAGTTTGGCGCACTCATTACAGGGAAAGAGCGAGACATACAGGGTCGCCCCGTCCAGATCGGCCTTATTGGAAGCGTTGGTGATGGCGTTCATCTCGGCGTGGCAAACATACGGGTACTTGGTCTGAAGCAGTTCCCCTTCGCGTCCCCAGGGCAATTCTTCGTCGGAGCAACCGATAGGGAAACCATTGTAGCCGATTCCGATAATCCGCTTACTCCGATTGACGATGCAGGCCCCCACCTGGGTGCCGGGATCTTTGGAACGCTGGGCCGAAAGCTGAGCCACGGCCATGAAGTAATCTTCCCAGCTCAGATAATTTGTCCGTTTGTTCACCATGCGGAGAGTATAGACCTTTCCATCGCCGGGTTCAAGTGGAATGTGCGGGGGAGCATCGAACCACTGACACAAAAAGGCAGGGTCGACGATGACCCTGCCCTGTCATATACCGTTGTCACCCCGTCAAGTCTCCTGTCTGTTGCCCCGATCAAGGAACGACTTGAACGAATCCAACAAATCTATCGGAACCGGGAAGATCAAAGTCGAGTTTCGCTCGGCCGACACCTCGACCAACGTCTGAAGGAAGCGCAACTGCATGGCGTTGGGAGCCTGGGCAATCACTCGGGCGGCCTGGCTGAGCTTTTCGGCGGCCTGGAACTCACCCTCGGCGTGGATAACCTTGGAGCGCCGTTCACGCTCGGCCTCGGCCTGTCGGGCAATGGCTCGGGTCATTTCCGGCGGCAAGTCCACGTTCTTGACCTCGACCACGGAGACTTTGATCCCCCACGGCTCGGTCTGGTCGTCGATAATGTGCTGTAGTTCGGCGTTGATTTTCTCCCGGTTGGCCAGAAGATCGTCGAGCTCCACCTGTCCCAGCACCGACCGCAGAGTAGTCTGGGCAATCTGAGACGTGGCTTCGAAGAAATTGGCCACCGAGACAATCGCCTTATTGGCGTCCATCACCTGAAAGTACAGCACAGCGTTAACCTTAACCGAGACGTTGTCCTTGGTAATAACGTCCTGAGCGGGTACGTCGTAGGTGATCACACGCAGGTCCACGCGAACCATCTTATCGATGATGGGAATGAGAATTATCAACCCCGGGCCCTTGGCACCAATGAGGCGACCAAGACGGAATATGACCCCGCGCTCGTACTCCCTGAGCACTTTGATCATGTTGAACAGGAGGATCAGGCCCAGAAAGATAATAACCGCAAAACCTAAACCTGAAAACGCCGCCATAACATCACTCTCCGTTTATGAGCTTATTTTCTTTACTTTCAATGTCAGGCTTTCGACCGACACAATCTCGACTTTTTCACCGGGGGTCAGAGCCTCGTTGCATTCGGCTTTCCACAGTGCCCCGTCGACATGCACCAGGCCATCACCCCGCACCTCGGCCACCTTGCCGATCATCCCCCGATTGCCGATAAACGGCTGCCGCCGCGCCGCCTTGACCACCAGCCAAAGGACGATAGAAACCAACACCCCGACAAAAATCACCACCGTAAACAACACCGAGCGCGACACTTTCAGAGCCGGGTCGACCGTATCGACCAGCATCAGACCGCCCAGGAACAAAGAAACAATACCACCCACTGTTAACAGACCGGCCGACTGCACTTTGACCTCCGCAACGAAAAGCACGACTGAAAGCAGGATGAGAGCCACCCCCGCATAGTTGATCGGTAACGTCTGGGAAGCGTAAAACGCCAGAATCAGCGAAATAGCGCCGACCACACCGGGAAGAATAGCCCCCGGATGGTACAATTCCAGCACAATGCCCAGACCGCCTATCGAAAAGAGGATGAAAACAACGTCGGGAGAGGTTATCACCTGCAGGAAACGATGAACAAAGGTCGTCTTTATTTTCTCGGTAATGACGTTACCGAGGGCGAGCTTTTTCTTACCGGACGGCAGGTCAACCTCACGACCGTCGAGTTTTTTCAGCAACTCATCGAGATCTTCAGCCACAACATCAATGACGTTAAGTTCCAGAGCCTCACTATTGGTTATAGAAACGGATTCGCGGACCGATTTTTCGGCCCACTCGATATTGCGACCACGACGCTCGGCGGCCGCCTTGATCTGGGCCACGGCATCGTTGGTGATCTTCTCATTCATTACCGAGTCGATTTCTTCCCCCGACCCGCTGACGGGATGAGCAGCCCCGATATTGGTCGAGGGGGCCATGGCCGCGATGTGAGCGGCATAGGTCATATACACCCCGGCCGATCCGGCCCTGGCACCGGGAGGCGAAATGTAAATACAAACGGGCACCCGGCTGTTGAGGATTGTCTTGCAAATCGACCAGGTCGGCTTGGTAAAACCGCCGGGCGTATCGAGCATGATGATCAGCAGCTCGGCTCTTTCGTCTTCGGCGAGGTCCACGGCGTCTTTGATTCGAGTGTCCGTAACGGCCCCGATAGCGCCGTCGATCACCATGGTATATACCAATGAAGGCGGGTCGAAAACCTCACCGGTCACTGTCTCACCGTCGTTACCGGTCGGTTCCGCTACCTCGTCGGCCATAGCCGGGCAAAAAAACAGAGCCAGGAAAAGACAAAACACCACCGGGCCGAACAGCCTATGGACGATATCGTTTTTCATATAGCCGCTCCCTCAATAATTAAAATATGACCCGCTCCCGAGGCAAAGTCAACGTAAAAGGATTTTCGTTCGTTGTTCTTACCAGCGCAGTGTGGGTGTCTGATATCTGACTGTTCCGGCAACAACCGTAGCCAGTACTGACGTATCGTACAAACGGGTGGGAGCAACGCGAGTGATGTCCTGACTGAGCACCACGAAATCGGCCGGATAATCAGGCAGCAAATAACCGCGATTGTGGGCCTGTCCCGAGGCGACGGCCGGCCCGACCGTAAACGCGCGGAGCGCCTCCGCAGCCGTAATACGCTGTTCAGGATAGAAAACGTCCCGCGAACCCGGCCGAGCTCTTCGCACCGCCGCGGCCATACCGGCCAGAGGATCAAGCGGTTCTATGGGGGCGTCGGACCCGAAAGCAAGATCGATTTTTCTATCCAGAACGGTTTTGAAAATATAAGCATTGGCACCGCGTCGACCCCAGTATTTACGCACCATGTCGATATCCGACGGACAGTGGGAAGGCTGCATAGAGGCGACAATACCGAGTCGTTTCAGGCGCGGCAGGTCTTTGCGACGGACCATCTGAAGGTGCTCGATACGATGGCGGGCACCGCCCCGGGGCGCGGGGGGGGAAGCCATAGCGTCAAGTACGTTGGATATGGCCCGATCACCGATAGCATGAACGGCACACGGCAAGCCCAGTTTGCCGGCCCGTCTGATAATGCGCTTCATTTGCGGCACCGTGGTAACTTCAACACCGCGATTGTCCCGGCTGCCAAGGTATTTGTTGAAACAACAGGCGCTTTGCGAACCAAGAGAACCGTCGGCGAAAACTTTCACGCCCGCCACCCGAAACCAGTCAGTGCCGGTACCGTAAACGGTGTTGGTCCTTTCCAGTTGATCGAGCAACGAAGCTAAGGGATAATGCGTGATGCGAAGGCCCAGCTTGTTCCGCTCAGCCAGTTCGGCGAAATAGGGAAAAGCTTCGGGACCATCGAACGAATGTACCCCGGTCACCCCCTTCCGGTAAGCCAAATCAAGGGCCAGTTTATAACAGCGATCTTTCTCCCGACGAGACACTTCGGGAATGAGACGCGAAACCGGCAGATAAGCCGAAGTTTCACGAAGAATCCCGCTGGGGCAGCCATCGGACAAGCGAAGAATGCGTCCCCCCTCCGGGTCTCGCGTGGCCGCGGTAATACCGGCCAGTTCCAAAGCCGGACTGTTCACCCAGGCTGTGTGCTGGTCTTTCGAAAAGATCATGGCCGGCCGGCCGCCGGTTACTTTGTCGAGCATATAGCGGTCGGGCTCTTCCCGACGAACGAAACGATCCGGCGCATAGCCGGTGCCGGTAACCCAGGCTTTCCGGGGTAAACGGGACGAAAACTCACGTATGCGGGCAAGGCATTTATCCAGCGAATTCAGACCGTCGAGATCTACCTGACCGAACAACATGGCCAGACCGAAGAAGTGCGTGTGAGCATCCACAAAACCGGGTGTCACCGTACGCCCGCGAAGGTCTATTTTGTCATACGAGGAAAAGCCGGTATCGCGTTCCAAGCGGTTGCCGACAGCTACAATGCGATCCCGACAAACGGCCATGGAATCGACCACCAGCTCATTCGCCATAGTATGGATGCGGCCGTTATAGAACAGAGTTTTAGCTTTCAAATTTCTCACCCTTGATACGAACATCACCCTTACGGGCGGTCAGCCCGCGGCGGTCCGTTTCTTCGAAAATCGGAATGGCATATCTGCGCGTAAGACCGAACCGGTCCCGCAAATCGCCCACGGCCATCTCCCCCCGAGCCTCCAGACACTCCCTGACGAACTGAACTATCTCCGTCCAGACCTCACTCAGGAAAAGGAAATCGGAACCGCATTTGTAACCTTCGCCCGAATCCAGAATATATTTGATAGCCTGCTGGTTGACCTTATTGCCGGCGGCCAGTTGACTCAGGGCCGGAGGGGTATAACGATTCTCGGTCAATGCGGCCATGATGTTGTCATGAGCTTCTTTGATCACGCCCTTTAACGACATGCCCCGACCGACCGGGTTGTAATACTCTCCGACTTTGGTCAGAATACCTTTTTTAATCATATAATCGAGCAGGATCACGAGAATATCCAATTCGTACGGAACGAGCCGACTGATATTCTCCGGCAAAAGCCCCTTCACATGCGGCTGTTCACCCAGGAAAACTTCGACAATCTCCTGCATCTCGATAACGGCTTCATCCAGACGGTTGCAGTCGTAGAGATAATCGTTGAATCGCCCTACGATTTTCTCGGTCACCAGTCGTTTCACTATCGAAGCAATTTCCGCGGATCCGATATCGGCGTTATCGAGAAGCTCCCCGGAATGCACAAACAGATGTTTGACCAACTCCGAACGGACCAGCGCTTCCCCCGTTCCGGCCAAACGCTGCAAAAGATAGGCATACCGGGAGATTTCCTTTCGCCGCGGCAGGTGGTTCAAATGGTCCAGCACCGCACCACCGCCCAGGGTGAGCATGGGACTGGGCAGCCTGAGAATATAATGGTCACCAACCAGCGTATAGACGGGTTCATCCGGCTTGAAGAAGACAACACCCGTCTGCGACGGCGCGATTTTCTTGCCTTCAAGTAAACGAATCTCCCCTTCCATTTCAGTCGTGCCGACGATGAGCATAACGCGACGGCGGTCGGTCAATGACACGACCGCATTATGCAAAAGTTCCGCCGAAAGTGCCAGAATGGGGTTGTCCCTGAAAAAATCAAGATCGGCCCGATCAGAGATGACGCCCCCTCGAACCAACCGGCTGCGCTCCACCCCGGTAAACGAAACCGCCGTCCGCTGTCCCGGCGAGGCTTTGTCCACTTCCTGATTGTGCGAATGCAGAGTACGCACTTTGCCTTTGGCCCGACCCGGCCACACCGTCACCGACTGCCCCACCGACAGATAACCACCCCGAAGCGTTCCCGTTACCACCCCGCCGATCCCGGCCAAAACGAAAGAGCGGTCGATGTACAACCGGGCTTTACCGATGTTCTGACGTCTTTGCACCCTCTCGGCAAGCTTCTCCAGTTGCTTTTTCAGATTGTCAAAACCTTCTCCCGTCTGAGCCGAGACCCGGCAAACGGGCGCCTCAGCCAGAAACGACCCCGCGACCCTGCCACGGATGTCCTCTTCGAGCAAACCAAGCCAGTCCGACTCGACCAAATCAATCTTGTTTATGACGACCAAACCGTGCTTCACCCCAAGCAAACGGGTGATCTGAAAATGCTCTTCACTCTGAGGCATCCACCCGTCGTCGGCGGCTATTACCAGCATAACGGCGTCGATCCCTCCGGCCCCGGCAACCATGTTCTTGACGAAACGCTCATGTCCCGGGACATCGACCAGACCCAGCGTTTCCCCCGAAGCCGTATCATAGAAAGCAAAGCCGAGATCAATAGTCATCCCCCGCTCGCGTTCCTCGGGCAGGCGGTCAGGATCGGAACCGGTCAATCGCTTAACGATGGCCGATTTGCCGTGGTCGATATGTCCGGCTGTTCCGATTACTATCACGAGTCACTTCCCTGAAATTATCCGATAATTTTCCTGATAGCCGACACGAGATAGTCAAGGTCGGCCGTGTCGACGGTTTTGAGATCGAGAATGAAGCGTTCCTTGTCTATGCGACCGATAATCGGCGGCCGCAGAGTGCGGAAAGCTTTCATCAGTTTTTCAGCCTCATGATCGGTGGAGAAAACCAGACCGACCGATGGAATGGCTTGCTCCGGAAGAGCTCCGCCACCAACGTAAACCGTCGTGTTTTCGACGGTAAGGTCTTTTCGCCCGCCCAGTTGTTCCTGAATCCCCAGGGCGCGACGACGCAATTCGGAAACCGGCGTGGAGAAAATCTGCCACAGCTTGATATCGGTTTCATGAGTACCGTTCAGATAAATAGCCAGCAGTTTTTCCAGAATGGCGAAGACGATTTTGTCGACCCGAACAGTTCGGAAAATGGGATTTTTCTTAACCTTCGCCACCATGTCCCGCCTGCCGACGATAAGCCCCGCCTGACCACCGCCCAGCATTTTGTCGCCGGAAAAACAGGTCAGCGAGGCACCGGCACGGACCGATTCCTGAACGGTCGCTTCCCGATAACCCAGCGTTTTAATCGTGGGAATAAAAACACCGCTGCCGAGATCGTTTACAACCGGGACATCATGTTCGCGCCCCAGAGCGACCAAATCGGCCAGGGGTGCTTCCTGTGTAAATCCCGCCTGGATAAAATTGCTCTTATGAACTTTCAGGATAAGTCCCGTCTGCGAGTCGATCTCCTTCTCGTAGTCGGCTACCGACGTGATATTGGTCGTACCGACTTCACACAGTTTTGCACCCGAACGCTTGAGGATGTCAGGGATGCGGAACCCCCCACCGATCTGCACCAGTTCACCCCGCGAGATCAAAACCTTTTTGCGTTTGGCCAGAGTATTAAGAATAACAAAGAGAGCCGCCGCACCGTTGTTGACCACCGTTCCGGCCTCGGCCCCGGAAAGAAGAGCCAGATAGCTTTCGCACGCCTCCCCCCGGCGACCACGTTTACCGGAAGCGATATCGAACTCGATATTGCCGTAACCGACCACGGTGCGCTTGATCTCCTCGAAGATCGTTTCGGACAGCGGCGCCCGACCGAGATTGGTGTGAACCACGATGCCGCTGGCGTTGATCACGCGTGATATCTTGCGTTCGATCTCAGTTTTCAGCCGCGTTGTTATCGTCTCCAGAAAAGCCCGATACGACAGCGGTTGGGATTGTTGTTTCAGCTTTTGCTTGCCGTCCGCAACCACCTGTTTCACGATCATGGCCGCTAAAGGCCGGGGCAGCACCCCGATAAGGTCGGCCAGTTCCGGCGACTGCAAAAGTTCCTCGATAGCGGGAAAATCCCTCGGTGATGCGATCATTCTTTCGGCCATAATGACTCGTCGTATATGATGCGTGCGATAACCCTGCCCACATTGGTCAGAGCTTCGGCGGAGCACTTATCGGGTGTATCAAATTCCGTATGCCAGGCCGGGTAATCGAAATCGATAATGTCCACGGCGGGGACACCGTTAACACACAAAGACAGATGATCATCTATAACCTGGTGTTTTGTTCTGTCGCGAAAGGTGCCAACCCCCAGTTCGGCCGCCGCCCGCCATACCATGTCATTGATCGGTTTGTAAAAACGGTCGGAGAACACTTCCCGAAAAATCTGCTGGTCTTTGTCTCCGATCATGTCGATCACCAGTCCGAAATAGTATTTGTCACGAATTCCCTGGCGGGCGAAATGGCGTGAACCCATGCAGTAAAAATCGTTGTCCCCCGGTTTACCCCAGTCTTCACCGTCGGCAAGAAGCAGGTCAACGTTGGTTTTCGGCGGTCTGGCCGCTATCATATTGGCCAGCTCCATCAGAACGGCCACCCCGGAAGCGCCGTCGTTGGCTCCGGCAATCGGGACCGAGTCGCGCAGGGTCGAATCGGAATGGAAATCGGTGCGAGGTCTGGTATCCCAATGGGCCACCAGCAATATGCCTTTATCTTCACCCGGATTGCCCCGGTGGTGCACGATGATGTTCACCAGAGGGCTGTCCACCCCGGTATAAGGATCGGTAAAACTGAATACCTGCGAATCCACTTCCAGCCCCAGAGAGACGAAGTGTCGGCGATAGTAATCGCGGCATTCATTCCACGCCTCGAAACCTGGCACCCGAGGACCGAAAGCCACCTGCTCTTCCAGATACCGGTAAGCACGCCGACCATCGAACTCGGGAGGTGCAACCGAGCCACCGCACCCGAACACCGCAACAACGGCGATCAGACTAACAAGAACGACAAGACAACGCATGCCGATAATTTGCTCCCGCCGCTCCGTTAAGTCAAACGAAAAACCGATCAGAAGCGAATCTCGGCCCAGATCTGAAGCTCCCGGACATGGCTCTTGCGGTTGTATTTGATATCGTTGTTGTCCTGCCAGCGAGCGGTAATACCGCCGGTGATCTGCTGCGAGAAGGTGTAGCGAATCACCGGGGAAACGGTGAAATCGGATTTATTCTGACCGATCACAAAAGGCATCCCGTTGGTGGAGGTCTCACTGAGATTAGAGTTGTACCTGACCGTGACATCAATCGATACGGTCGACTTGAACTTCAGTTTGCCGAACAGCGGGATAGAAATACCGCCGGGGGCGCTGAAAGCGTACTTGCTGGTTACGGCCAGGGTCTTTCGGACCGATCGGGTTTCGCTCTGCAGCAATCCGGTTGTCCGGTTGTATTGCCAATCGTAAGTATTGGTGCGGGAATACGAGCCCGACAAGGAGAATGACCGGAACAGCTTGAGATTCAGGGAGAGCAAAGGACTGCGACCGATCGTCTCGGTTTTCGAAACGAGAAAACCGCGGTCCAGATTGGCGTCTTTCTGAATCTGTCGGGAGTAGCCGGTTCGCGGAGAGAAAACATTTATGAACCAGTTAACGGGGCCTTTCAAAAGCGGCAGGAAGGTAAACTTCTGGATAGTGATCGTCAATTCGGGCCAACTGGTGGAAGTCGTTTCCGTACGATCCTGCCCGACAGTGATCAAATCGCGCGAGGTTTTCTCACTGTAGGTCACCGTCGTCTTTATACCGCCCAGCAACGAGAATCCGGAACTCAATTCATAGTCAACCGACTCAGCGGACGACGGATTCTGGCTGGTACTGCCCTGCCTTATCTCCGCGTCGGTGTCAAATCCCAGACGATATTTCCATCCCGGCTTTTCGAGAGCCCCGGGCACGGTGCGACTGAAACTCTCACTGTATTTGTAACTCAGCGGATTCAGCCACCCCGTCAAGAAACGCACACCCGAGACAACGGGAGTATAAAGCGGAGTCCCTTTCTTCTTTTCCGCCTTGTCTTCGGGATCGGCCCCACCCCGTCGCGGCGCGGACGAGCGCGAACCGCCGCCGCCATGACGCTTTCGAATACTCAACATCGTATGATGATTGAAACTACCGGAGACCGACCACGAACGGCTGAGAGAAGTAGAAAGCGTCTTGTAGGTCTGATTATAGGTGTCGCCGAAATTGGAAGAATAAGAAAGCGAACCGGTCAGCCAGGAGAGCAGCTTGGGATCGTAACTGGCCCGGAACGTCTGGCTGTAGGTTTTTTCAAGACCCAGCTTGGGATCCTTCAACGATAATACTACCAGTGAATCTTCGGTTATATCCCGCGAGGTATTCAGGTTGAAGGTGGTCGTAAGATTGTTGAACACGTTATACGTCATGTTCATACTACCGTCAAAAGTGCGGCTGTACGATGACGTACGTTTGAGATCCTTGTCGTCCTTAACGGTCAACTGGCGAACGATAGTGGCGTTCCATTTCCAGATACTCGGGAAAAACGACATCCGTGACCCGTAGGCTTTCTTGAAAAGCGGCACCGGCTTCAGCCAGAAGAAAACAGGCAGGCTGACATCACTGCTCACCCCCATATCATAATCGGCCCGAAGATTGAATGTCTCCCCCATTATGTATGGGTTGTTAACCGTGCTCCGGTTAGAGCGATTGTACGACAAGGATATGGTCTGACGATTGAGCAGAGCGTTAAAGAGCAGATTGGAGCCTTTCTTTTCGAACGCTTCACTCACCGAAACCTTGTATGATTCGGAAGTACTCTTCTCCTCCTCTCGGAGTTCATCCGGCAACACGACGTCGGAGTTGGTGCGGAGCAACGGGATTTCTTCACTCTTCGAATAATTGAAAGACACCGGCAGTCGCGCCCGCCATGAACGCGGCAGGAACTTGTGCATGTTGAGCGTGGTCCCCATAGTCATGCTGGTGTTTTCCTTGCCGCTGCCGAGGTTATTGGATGATCCGCCCCGGGTTGCCTGCGAAATACCACGGAAATAAGGATCACGATATTCGTAACTGAAACTGTACGAAAGCAGGTCGGCCATACCCCCGCTGATACCGATTCGAGCCGCCGTTCCGACATCCTTGCGCACATCGGTCACCCGCAACTCATCCATCCAGACTTCACCGGAAACCGGTCTCTCCCCTTCGTTGACCAATCCGGCCGCGATATAGCGAACCTCATTGATGTTGGGATATCCGAAAACCCGATAAGCACCATCGACAATTTCCAGCGTATCCTGCGTGTCTTCCAATTCGCGATCCGCTTTATCTTTCAGGGCGGTGATGTCGTTGAAATCGATATCGACGTTATTACTCTCCGCCCACAGGGGACTCAGAAGCGTTCGGTATTCGTAGTAGTTGGCCGTGTCGAGCCCCACCCGCAGGAAAAAGAGAACGCTGTCCGCACCCAAATCTTCGGGTCCATGAACATACATTTTCAGACGACGATAACCCGAGTATGATTCGGTCGAGATAAGGTCCTTGACAGCAAAAGCGGTATCCCCGGGCATTAGTTTATCGTAGACCATGGCCAGGCCGCGCTGGGCTTCGGTTACGCCCTTACTCTTATCGTAATAAGCCTCGACATCCGGCGGCGGACTGAAAGTACCATCCTCATCGGAAACGGATGCGACATAGAAATCGGCGGTGCTGTCGCCGGGATCGCCCAGAATAAGCGTGTCCCGCCAGTTCGATTGAATGAATCCCCAGTCGGCGATAACCAGAGAGTCCATATCCTGAAGGCTGTCAAGTCCTTCTTCTTCGGCCTCGAACCAAACGCGCACGTGTGTGATCTGTGACCATTTCGGTTCCAGGTCTCCGGCGTCGGCCGAGATAAAGGTGTCGACCACCCCGGGGTCACGAATGGGAATCCTGAAAGTGTTCCATTCGTCGGTATCATTGAAATCGGACACCCAATACGGGTTCCCTTCGCCGGGCACCAGCGACAGAGCCAGCGAAAAATACGCATTGGTGCGTTTCAGACCGGTGCCCGAAAGATTCTCTTCGTCGGGAATCCCCTGCACCGCATCGTCCATGATATTTCCTTCGGTACCGTTTTGCCATTCGTAGTGCAGGTAGTGGTCGATGTTGTTAACTTTGTCCTGAAAGCCGGGTTGGTTCCATACGGCCAGAGGAATGGGCGGCCGCGAATCATTGCTACCGGCACCTGCGCCCTGCCCGTTGTACCACCAGTTATCCCCGGCCGGGTCCGGATTGGACACGGGATCATACGATTGCAAACCGCACCGGTCGACCTCTTCTTCGTCCGCGGCATTGTCGAGCCCCACGTCCTCGCCATCATCAAGCGCACCGTTCTGCGGATAGCTTACGTCCTCACTGTTGGCCGATCCGTCACCGTCGATATCTTCGTCGATCTGTCCGAAATCGAAATGCAGCAGTCCGCCGGTAGCTTTGGCGCGCACCTCAAACAGTTGCACACGCTCGGCGTCAACGCGGCTGCCGAAATAGCGCATAATACCGGCCCAGGAACTGGTTGCCCGGGAAGAATCAAAAACGCAAACGGTATCGCCGTCCTGTACCTCCTCGGCATAGCCGAAGCCGTGCGGCCGGAAAATAAGACGCAACGGCGTAAGAGAACCTTCACCGGCGGCCACGTCTCCCTGATAAACGTTCTCGCGCAACACCGAGGGCGGATTGTGCCAGCGAATCGTACCGCGCTCGTACGCTTCGCCTTCATATTCTTCCAGCGAGTCAATAATCAACGGGGTCGAAGCCATGGTCCAGTTGGTTCGAGGAATACCCAGCGAGAGACGTTCCACGGCAGACTCGAAATCGTCGATATACGCCACGCCGTCGACATTCGGATTCGGCCGCGATTGTGCAACCTCCGCGCTAACCTGAATTTTGGAATCAGCCTCGGTGCTTACCAAAGGTAAAGCATCAACGGCTTTGGTCAAAAAGTTCGGATAGAGAGCGAAACTCACGTCGAAGTCCATAACCATCGCTTCGGCCGTTTCCTCTCCGACCCGCGGTTTGCGATCTTCGGCCTTATCGGATTTGTAAAGAATCGTCGAGCCCAGCTTCAGATCTTTGCTATACTCATATTCCGCCCGCATGCCCAGCAACGTCTTTTTCTGCATGGACATGTACGGGGCATACTGGTACTCGATCTGCACGTCGGCGTTCGGGTCGGTTGCTTCTTCCGAGAGCAGCGTTACCTGACCGTAGTCATACTGGATGCTATAGTCAACGCCCTTCTGCAAAACGCGGCCGTCAAGCGTAACCCGTTCCGATCCCTCGATGACATTGGCCTGTCCCAGCCGGATAACGGAACTGCGCGACTTGGTGGAAATTTGAAGATAATATTTACTCTCGTCCAGATAGTCTTTATCGGAATCAAAGTAATAGATCGCGTCAATTTTTTCCTTGAGAGGCGAAGTCTGATTGCCCGTTTCGTCCTCGTACGTCGTGTCGGAATTGAACGGTTCACGATTCGGGAAGATGATCAGGCCCCAATCCTGCCGGTACACCTCCAGACGATCGTCCAGCAGATCATCGGGGCTTTTCAGGTCGGTACGATTGTTATTGTACTGGTCCAGCCCCAGAATCTGCATATAGTTGCCCTGGGATTCACCGTTAACTTCCTGATAATCGAGAGCCGATGTCGTCCCTTCACGGTCCGGCAGACCTTTGAAAACCTTAACATCGATATCATCGATCTTGATATTCTTTGATACCGAATAGCAATTGCGCCACATCAGTTGCCAGGTGGGATGCTCCGGCACATAAACGTCACTGCCCGGCAGAAGATACTTCAACGAAATAGTATCTCCCACCAGCGATCCGATCTTCAGCGTATCATTGCTCCCGTATTTCTTTATCTCCATGTAAACACCCAGTTGTTTCCGCTGGGTACTGTTGAACTGGATGGCAATAGGCGAACGAAGAGAATCCTGACCGTAGATCAATTCGTAATACTTGGAGTCAAGCTCCTTCACCTGCATGGCATCGGCATAAATGGACGATACCTCGGGAGCCGTCGGATCGATCATCATCTTGGCGTTGCGAACGGTGCCGAGGTCATCGGTATGACTGTCCTGCTGATACACGTAAATGGTGACCACGGAATCCCGAGGGCCAAACTCGCCGGGATAACCGAGGTCGAAAATTCGGCCCGTGGCATAATTATAATCGCGTATGTACTTGGCGTTTTCTTCCCCCGACGCGGAAACAACGGCCGATTCCGATGACCCTTTTTCCTGCGAGGCAATCGCCGTCAGGGTCAAATTGCCGAGTTGGGCTTCCGCCTTCAAACCGAACAGGCCCTGAATCTGAGCGGAATAGCCCACGAACTGGGTATTGGGAAGACTGAGCGTCGTATTGCCCGCCTCAATCGTTTTGAGGACGTCATCATCGTCCCCCTTGTAACGCAGCAACAGACGGTTGGCCAGAGGTATATCACGCTGGTTATCCTGGGAAACCTTGACGCTGATCTTGGTACCGATTGTCCCGGTGATGTCAAACTGGGATATCTGTTCCATATTCAGAGAGGGAAACTTGCTCTGGGACTGTACTCCGGAGTTGGCGTTATCGTTCCACTGCGACCGGCCGGAGAAAGTGATCCGACGATAACCCGAAACCCGCAGATTGGCTCCGCCTTCGCCGAACATGCGATCAAACCGTTTGGGCAAAGCCACACCGATAGACAAGCCCTGTCGTTTCTTACCCTGTTTGGCTTCCTCTAAAGAGGTCTGGAACAATTGTTCGTTGGTACTTTTCTGCCGCATGCGGGTGCGGTAGGCAAGAAACAGGTCGGCATCGACCGAAACCGGAACCAGATACTGATCACCGGCGAATACGGTCGAAAAGGTAATGGCGTGGTGCGCAAAGTCGCCGTACTCGGCCTTGGGATTGAACAGCAGTTTGGGACTGAGAACGGCAAAGGTAAGAGGGTATGTGGCTGCGGAGAAACGATTGGTCTGATCGTCATAAGCCGAAACGACCCGCGGCGGATCACTTAGACGGGCCTGAAAACCAATGCCCGGCCCTGCCGCTATGACATCCGTCGCCACCAGCAGGACCGCCAAGGTCACCAGAAGATATTTTCTAAAAAAAAGAACGCTCACAACCAATTCGAGGTTGGATGTTACGCTTTTGTTACTTTAGAAAATGATCGATACGCGTTCTCCTCTCAGAATTCTCCCAGTTGCCGGACCTCTTCCTCCAGCTCAATGCCAAAGCGGTCCCGGACTTTCTTTTTCAGTATATCGGCCAGTTGCCTGATATCCTTTGACGTCGCATTCCCCGAATTCACGATGATATTGGCGTGTTTGTCAAAAACCCTCGCATCGCCCACACTCAGCGCCTTGGCCCCGATTTCATCCAGAAGACGCCCGGCGGGCAGTTTTCCGTGTGTCTGGCTCGGATCCGGGATGTTCTTGAAAAAACACCCGGCCGACCGACCCTCAACAGGGTGTTTACCGGCCCGCTCGGTCAATATCTTGTCCACCCGCGCCTGAATATCTTCCGCCCGACCCGGTGTCAGCCCAACCCGTACCGAGGCGATAACGTCGCATTCCTCCCGAAATCGAGAAGAGCGGTAATCGAAACGGCAATAGTCCGCATCCACCTGACGAAGTTCACCCTGCTCGTCAATAAAAGTAACCTGAGCAATAACCGATCCGATGTCGCTGCCGAAGGCTCCGGCATTGCCGAACACGGCTCCTCCCACCGTCCCCCAGATACCGGCGGCGAATTCCATTCCGGCAAGCCCGCCGGCCGTTGCAAAATCGACCAAGGCCATCAGTTGTTCACCGGCACCGCATTCTATTTCAGTTTTACCCACTCGTTCAAGGCCCGCGATATTGACCTTTATAACCAAACCATCGTATCCGGCATCCGACACCAGCAGGTTCGAGCCACCGCCCATCACGAAAAACGGCAGATTCATCCGATGGGCAGCCTTGATCGCCCGGACAACCTCTTCCGGCGTTTGAACAGCCAGAAAATACCGCGCTTTTCCACCAGTTTTGAAACTGGTCAGCGGGGCCATGTCCCTGGCGAACTCCAGATTAGTACCAAACGCCTCCAGAAGGGTCGTCAGCGGCGGATCAGGTTTTGCAGACAGCGATCGGGTCATATTTACCTGTCGGAATATACCCGAAAGTCGCTGAAAATCAAGACAAAAGCCACCCTTTGGAGGCTGGCTAAGCGCAAGCCCATCTGTCTGTTATACACGCGAAAGACGGTTCCGAAAGAGGAAATTAAAACGGCTCAGACCGACTCTTCCGATTCGGCCCCGTTTTCTCCGGGACCTTCTCCCGAGCTATCCGAAGTCTCCCCGGCCGGAGCATCCCCGGCCGCTTCGGTCTTCTCCGCGGAATCGGTTTGGTCGCCTCTCTTCACCTCGTCGACATAGTTCATGCGAAGCTCATAAAGAATCCGGTCGAGGAGCTTCTTTTCATCGTCGACAAGATTGCCCTGCGTTTTGCGCTGCAACATCTCCAGCATATCGATGCTGCTCTTGGCCGCCGACAGGTCACGCTCGATTTTTCCGGAAATCGGCGAAACGACCTTACCCATTTGATACATGGCGGCCGAATGCAGAGAAAGCATTAGCTGGAAAAACTGAATGTCCTGATTCTGATCGGTCATCTTAATTCTCCATAGTCAACCGGGCCGACCGTCTATCCTCCACCCAGATGTACCGTTCGCCGCTGGGCCGACCGCTGAAGGTAGGTATACGTCTTTTGCATGTCACTGTCAAGATCGTGCTCGGCGGCAAACATGCGCTCGATGAATTTGCGGCCGATAACCATCAGGTCCTGATCTTTCCACAGATCCGCCAGTCGCAGTTCGGGCAGACCGGATTGACGCAGGCCGAATATCTCACCCGGCCCGCGAAGTTTCAAGTCAGCTTCGGCGATTTCGAAACCGTCGGAACTCCCCGCAAAATACTCCAGCCGCTGCGTGGCCACGTCCGAAAGCGGCAGATGAGCCAGCGCCACGACAGTAGCCGCTTTTTCACCACGCCCCACCCGGCCGCGCAGTTGATGAAGCTGAGCCAAGCCAAAGCGTTCGGCGTGTTCGATTACCAGAATAGTCGCGTTCGGATTGTCTATCCCGACCTCTATCACGGTGGTAGCGAGAAGAACGTCGATTTCGCCATTGCGGAACCGCCGCAGAATGTCATCCCGCTCGACAGGTTTAACACGACCATGTATGACCCCCAAACGCAAATCAGAGAATATCCCCCGGGACAGCTCGTCGTAAGCGTCTTCCACGTTTTCCAGTTCCATCCGGTCCGATTTCTCGATCAGCGGGTAAATGACATAGGCCTGTCCGCCCCGGGCTACTTTATCTTTGACAAACCGGAATACTTTTTCCCGCACATTACTGACTCGCCAGACAGTGCGAACGGGTTTGCGCCCCGGCGGCATCGTTTTGATGGTAGAGATATCCAAATCGCCGTAGAGGGTTAAAGTGAGTGTCCGGGGGATCGGGGTGGCGGTCATAACCAGAAGGTCCGGGTCTTCGCCTTTGGCATACAGCCGGCCCCGCTGTTCAACCCCGAAACGGTGCTGTTCGTCGATTATCACCAGCCCCAGGCGCCGGAAACCGACATAATCGTAAACCAGCGCATGGGTCCCGAACAAGATGTCAATCTCGCCCCGGCGGCAGCTCTCGCCCGTGGCTCGACGTTTTGCCGCACTCAGACCGGAGGTGAGCAGCGCCACGCGCACGCCGTTTTCTTCGAGTGGCCCCTTCCAGTTGCGATAGTGCTGCTCGACCAAAATTTCGGTGGGCGCCATAAAAGCGCACTGGAGCTTGTTCTCGGCCGCATACAACGCGGCCAGCACGGCCACGACGGTCTTACCGCAGCCGACCTCGCCATGGAGCAGACGTGACATCGGACGCTCGCCCTGCAGGTCATTCAGAATCTCGCGCGTGACTTTCTTCTGGTCGGCGGTAAGTTCGAAACCCAGCCCCTGTCTGAAATGGCTGAGCTTCTCCCCCGGAGGGCGATACCGATACTTCTTCACCGTGCCCGCTTTAATTGCCTTGTTTCGAAAAACCATGAACTGCAACTGCAACAGCTCATCGAAAGCAAGCCGCCGCCGACATATCTCCACTTGTTCGCGGCTGTCGGGATAATGAGTTTTGACCACCGCCTCGTGCAAATCAACCAGTCCATGCTCGGTCCGCACCGACGCCGGCAGGTAGTCACTGATCCGTTCGGTGAGGTTATCCATGATATGCGACGTAATGGTACGGATCCCCCGACTCGTCAGACCGATCTTGTTGAGATCGGCCGTCTGGGGATAGACCGGAACGATGCGGCCGGCGTGTACCATCTGGTCGGACGTTTCATCAAGGCGTTCAAGCTCCGGATGAACCATTTGCAAACCCTGGAAATAGCCAACCGTCCCCGTGACCGCGAATTTTTGCCCTTTCCGGAACAGTCGCTCCCAGTATTTCAGACCGGCGAACCAGAGCAAAGCGATGTTGCCGGTATCATCGGAGAGGACCACTTCATAGCGGCGTCGCTTGCCGTACAGTATACCGTGGGCCTTGACCTCACCGACTACCGTAATCGTCTGGTCAATTTTAACCTCTCTGGTCGGCACCACGTTGGTGCGATCCAGATAATGCCGGGGAAAATACCACAGAATATCCGCCACCGTAGTCAGACCATGCCGGTTCAAAATAGCGGCCTTTTTCGGTCCGACTCCTTTCACATACTGAAGCGGGGAGTTGAGTCGCAGTTCGGCCATGCTTTGATTGATAGCACTTTTAGCCGGCCAGTCAATTACAAATTGCCCCGTTTACAAATTGATCGTCGGCCAAGGCCATGATCGGGTATTTACAAGCGGGGCAGTATTTGCTATCATCAGAACGGAAGAGGATGTCGTCTGGTGGCGGTCCCGGCCTTCAAAGCCGTGTGGGGGGCAATCGTATTGTCCCCGGTGGGTTCGATTCCCACCCCTTCCGCCAAATTAGCCGACAGTCAACCGGGTCCGAACAAACCGGCGGCTGATTTGTACCGTTAAGACATCAGCGTTCCTGACATATTCAAAGGAGGAAAACTTCGTGAAAACTTTCGTTTTGATGACCAAGCTGGCCCCGGAAGTTGCTTCCAAAATGAAGGACCGGGCCCGGATCGGCTCAGCGTGGCTGGAAGAAGTGCACGAGAAATGCCCGGACGTTAAGTTCATCGCTCATTACGGCCTGCTGGGAACGTTCGACTTCATGGATGTGTATGAAGCTCCCGATGAAGAGACGGCCGCCAAGGTCTCGATGATCAGCCGGGCCAACGGCGCATCGATTGCCGAAAGCTGGGTCGCCATTCCGTATAAGCGTATTCTGGAACTGGCCGAAGAAATCTGAGGGCGCGCTTTCAGTCGTACTCTTTTATTTCCGGGTCGACGTGGATCTTTACGCGGGTGACATCCGCAAACCGCTCCATGATGGCCCGCTTGACCAGAACGGCCACATCGTGTCCCTGCCGCACGGTCAGGTCGGGTTTAACGACTATATCCATTTCGACGAAAATCTGTGAGCCCGACAGACGGGCACGAATATCGTGTACCTGTCTCACCCCGTCCACACCCATCGCCACTTCGGCAAAGTCCGCAATAACCTTTGCCTCCGGGGCGGTATCTATCAATTCCTTTAGCGCTTCCCAGATCAATTTTACCCCGACTCTGAGGACGAAAACCGTAACCACCAGGGCGGCGAGAGAATCGGCCATCTGCCAGGACGGGTTAACGTAGGTGGCGGTAACACCGATAAGCACGGCCACCGATGTCAGAGCGTCGGTGCGATGATGCCAGGCATTGCCGATAATCACCGAACTTTTGATCCGGCGACCGACCGCAATAGTGTACCAGTAGAGGACTTCCTTCAGAACAATACTGAAAGCGGCCGCTCCAATCGCTCCCCATCCGGGGTTGGATGCCGTGTGAGAATAAATGGAATGCAGCGCCTTGTAGCCGATGCCGACCCCGACCAAAAACAGCAACAAACCAACGATCATACTCGAAATGGTCTCGATACGCCCGTGACCGAACGGATGAGCTTCATCCTCGGTTTTCCGGCCCCACTTGAGGCCCACAATAACCACGAAATCGCTGAACAGATCGGAGAAAGAATGAATACCGTCAGCAATCAACGCCTGACTCTTACTCAGCAGACCGACCCAGAGCTTAATGATAATCAGAACGACGTTTACGAGCATACCCGCCCACGTCACTCTGAGACCGGATGCGATGGCTTCTTCAGAGCTAAATATACTGCTGTTACTGTTCTGGCTACCGGAAACGTTCATGCCAGGTCAAGTTATGTTCAATCGACAGTTGAGGCAATCGCAAAAAGGACCAATACCGCCGTATACGGTTCCGGTTCTCATATAGACCGACCGGGAAGCTTCAGAGGATCATCCACAAGAACCGGCTCCTTTATCGTGTAAGCTTCGGCAAACCGTACACCAACCAGTTGCCCCAGATAATGCGATTGAGTGTACAGAAAATCGTGAATGCCGACCCCCGATGAGAAGACGGTGTTCCGGGAAGAGAACGGATCGACCTCCGGTGTGCGGCCCGGCGGCATTGTTTTCTTTTCCGACAGAGCATCCCCGAATTGAGACCGATAAGCCGCTACGGCTTTTAGCTTCTGCTCGAACACATCGCTGATATCCACGAGAAAAGAATGATCGTAATTCCTGAAATAAGAAGCGTAAATGATTTTGCGAGGACGATGCGGCTCGCCGGGGAGGTCGATCTTCTTCAATCCCGCCAGAAAACAGGCAGCGTAGCCCAATTGACCGCCCACGGCATGGTCGGGGTGCCGCTGTGCCCAGTGGGGCAGAATGACCATTTCCGGACGCAGGGTGCGAATCCGCGCCGCAACAGCCAGTTTGCTCTCTTGGGATACGGCCACGGCTGCGTCGGGAAGCCCGACATTGCCCCGGTAAGTCAACCCCATCACTTCAGCCGCCTCGGCCGCTTCGCGGGCGCGATCATGCTCGTCACCGCAGGTCCCGGCCTCGCCCGCCGTCAAATCCAGCACGCCGGTGCGATGGCCGCGTTGGGCCATCTTGATAAGCAACCCGCCACACGTGATCTCGGCATCGTCGGGATGCGCGGCAATCGTCAGTATTTCCAGTTGCGACATCTCAGCCATCGACCACCTCCCGGTAGCATTCCTCGTATTCGGTCACGATTTTATCGGCGCTAAATTTCTCCAGCGCCTTCCGTGCGGCCGCCTGTTTGAACTCACTCAGCCGAGCGGTCTCGCTTAAAAGATCAATACCCCGCCGGGCCATGGCCTCCGTATCCCCCACCGGCAAAAGAAACCCGCTTTGCCCGTCGTCGATCACTTCGTCCAAACCGGTCCCGGCCGTCCCGATCACCGGCACACCGCAGGCCAAAGCCTCCAGAGCAGCCAAACCGAATGATTCTTCTTCCGACGGCAACAGGAACAGATCGGAACACGGCAGCACCGCCTCGACACGTGTCTGATTACCGAGAAACACGACACGGTCGGCCAATTTCTTCTTGTGGACATTACGCCGGACCAGCACAGTGTCCGGGCCTTCACCTATCAGCACGAGCCGGGCCGGCATGGCTTCCGCGATGCGACTGAAAACGTCGACGACATCAAGTGTCCTTTTGACCGGTCGAAAGTTGGATACGTGCATTATCAGAACTTCGTCATCGCTGGCCAAATCGCGACGCCGTGACGGATTTATATCGGGTCTGAAACGTGTCGGGTCAAAGAAATTGTGCACAACATGAATCGGCCGGGTGATCTTAAAAACCTCAACGGTCTCATCGGCCAGATACCTGGAAACGGCGGTGAGGTTGTCGGAAGACTCGATGGAAAAACGGGTAATGTCGTAGAACGACGGATCGGAGCCGACCAAAGTTATATCGGTACCGTGAAGAGTGGTAACAATTGCGGGGCGGCGACAACCCCGCGAGCGCAAAATCTCCCCCGCCAGGTACGCACAGGTAGCATGCGGGATAGCGTAATGCACATGCAAGATATCAAGATTGTAGCTGCGGGCAACTTCGGCCATTTTCGAGGCCAGCGTCTCGGTATAAGGAGGAAACTTAAAAAGCGGATAAGCGGTGGTCTGCACCCCGTGGTACATCAGGTTCGATTGGTACCGGTCCATCCGAAAGGGTACGGCGTACGAAATAAAATGGACTTCATGGCCACGATTGGCCAGTTGCTGCCCCAACTCCGTAGCCACCACCCCCGAACCGCCCGCAACCGGATAGCACGTAATACCGATCTTCATCTTACTGTTCACACTCCCCCAGACTGATAAGTTGGTGGGCCGTCTCTTCGCTGTCCAGTTGGCGATAAAGGCAATTGACAACATCAAGACCATGCCGGGCCAGAAAGTAAGTGACGTTGAGACATCGTTCCTGAAGACATCGGTGCGGATACAGCGTATTGTACAGACGGTATATCCGGTCGGTCACTTCCTTGTATTTCTTCTTATGCGCGGTGAAGATTTTGTGTTCGAATCCTTTTATGATGAAATCGATTTTCCCGCTTGTTTGCTCGGTTACGTTCCGTAACTGCGGATCGAAACCAATGACATCGCCTCCGAGACGACCGAACAGGTCGGCCACGGTGGTGCGAAAAGATTTCAGTTGGCTGTCCAGATCGGACGGAAAAGTTTCGGTCAGGACACGGTTGATTACCCGTTCTATGTCACCCGTGAGATCTTCGAAAGAAATACCGGCGTTCTCCATCTGCCTGTCCATGTGGCTCTCGATGAGAGTGACCGACGGGCGCGGGCGATGCACCGGAGCCGGCAAGCCGAACAACTCGAACAGCGGATTCAACTGCGCCAGATACGCCAGTTCCGACGCTCCCCCCTTCTGAGAAAGTACCGGGAAAAGATACGATTGAAAAACGGGACGAGTGAGCACGTCCGGGGAGAATTTTTCCGGATAATCTTCGATACGCTCAAGCAGTTCCTTTTCGGAAAAAGTCCGTTCGCCAACCGTAAAGCCGTCACCATCCCGCATCACCGGCATTCGGCCATCAAGATTATAAAACAGGTGCGAGGCGTTGTCTTTCTTTTCGACCTGAACATGATAACCGGCTTCCTCCAGACGATGCTTAGTTGTCGTCAGGCATCGGTGCATTTGTTCCTGACGCTCAAGAATCATCCTGAAGAACGCCGTGGCATGCCTTTTCACCCGCATATCACCCGGAGAAAACAGCACCAGCCCGGTGTCGGCCGTCAGGGCAGCCATGAACTTGCCAAAGGCCGTGACTATCGTTTCCTCCGGCGTATAGGTACGATCCAGCAGAGCGAACAACTCATCGGTGAAATCGGTTTCCCCGAGACACTCGCGCAGACAAGCCTTGGCCTGATTCAGCACATCGGTATCGGAAAGTTTTATCTCGCTGACCGGCAGGGCTTTTTCGGGAACCGCATTATAAGCGATACGGCAAATCTCGCCGTCCCGACGCACTATACCGGTGTGATTGACCTCCTCGAAATCATGATCGTCGCCGGCTATCCAGAACACGGGAATCACCGGTCGACCCAACTCATGGGAATAGAGCTCGGCCGCCCTGGCCGCGGCCAACCCTTTTATCAGAGAAAGCAGCGGCCCGCCAAAAAGACCCGCCTGCTGTCCGGAGAAAACACACACCGCCCGAGGATCGCCCAACCGATCAATGTTAGCCTGGGCGGCAGCCGAAACACCGTAGATCGTGTTCTGAGCGTGGAGTATCGACAACAACTCGGCACGCCGGAAATCCACTCCATCCAGCGCGGAAGCGACCGCACTCAGATCGCGGGACAAATAGAAATCCACGGCCGGGGCTTGCCCGTTCAGGAAGTCCATGTAGATTTTCGAATAACCCAGTTTCGCCGGGTCGATCAGCCTGTTCGCGCTCATGACGATCCTTGAACCTCGCCGCTTCGTTCAACCGGCCCCGCGGGATTTTCAGTTTGCTTTCACCCGGTGGTTCAACCCCGCGATATTTTTTACAACAACACGAACAGCCCCGTGTTTCGAAGAAATACCAACCGGCCCGACAAAATAAAACCGGAAAAAACGCTCGCCGGAATCCGTCGCACCGATCAAGGTTGTTTTATAACCACTTCTTTTTGTGGAAGAAAAACACCATCCCGATCATGATGACCAACAGAATGCCCAGAGATACAAAATAGCCATATTCAGACCGCAGTTCCGGCATATTAGCAAAATTCATACCCCACAGACCGACAAGAAAAGTCGGCGGGATGAAAATAGCCGTCAACAACGTCAGGACTTTGATGATCTCGTTGGTCTTGGTTGAAACCGACGAATAATACACCTGCAGGGAGGAGTTGACGATTTCACGGTGCGTATCGGCCATCTCGTTAACCCGGATCAGGTGATCGTGAATGTCGGAGAAATAGGCGGTCAGGTGTTCCGAGACGAGTTCGAACCGCTGCCGGGACAGTTTGCTGACCACCTCGCGCTGGGGCCGGACAATACGCTTGAGCTCGACGATATCGCGCCCGAGGGTAAACATAGACTTGAGTGTATCTTCTTCGAAATTCCCCAGTACTTCTTCTTCGATCTGATCGCTCTCGTACTCGAAGATGTCCATGGTGGTATTATAGTTATCGACCGCGGCATCGATGACGGCGTGGAAGAGATAGTCGGCTCCTCGCGAGATCACCTGGTCACCGCGCTGAACGCGGCTGTACAGAAAATCGAAAATCCGATGTTCGTCGTAGTGCACCGTCACCAGCGCGTTGCGGGTCAGGAAGATGTCAAGCTCGCTGATTTTCAACCCTTCATCACGACCCACGTAATCGACGAGGTTAAAAACGAGAAACAAATAACGCCCGTAATCGTCGATCTTGGTCTGTGATTTCTCCGAGATAACGTCCTCCACCGCCAGCGGGTGGAACTTGAAATCGTGAGTCAGAATATACGATTCCTTATCGGTCGGCTTGCACAGATCCACCCATAGTCGCGATTCCTCGACCTCACACAGACGGTCGAAATCGGCAATGCCGTCAATGATCCTGACACCTTCATCGGGAAGATAATAAAACGATTTAATCATGAACTTCCTCCTCGATGAACGCACCTTCCTCGTCGATGCGATCCAGAATGTCCTCTTCCTCCTGCTCCGCCTTAATCTCACTTAACCTGACCTTCTGCATATGCAGGTAACAGAAGCTGTAAGCGAACATGGGAATGAGATCGAGAAGATGCAGAGCAAGAGCGAATAAAACGGCGTCCGAACGGCCGATGGAAAAAGCCGCCAGCGAAGTCGAGACGGCGACCTCGAAAGTCCCCGCATTGCCCGGGGTAATCGGCACCATGAGAACGATGGTATTGATTATCATTACAGCCGCGGCCGCGGCGAAAGGAAGCGTGAACCCGAACGCCAGCATAAGAAACCAGACAACCAGCATATGCATGGTCCAGGTGGCCACCGACAAAATAAGGGTGTGCAGCATGTGCTGGCTGGAGCGAAGCATTTCGATACCCTTGGTAAAGGATCGAATGAACTTCTTTACCGTAATGTACAGACCGGGCCAGCGGTGGCGTAGACAGCGTTCACTTATTCGCTCCGTGCCATGGCGATAGTGCAGTATAAAATACAGGAAAGCCAGCCCACCAAACGTGACGCCCGCCACGATGAAACTCAAAGAACGATATTCACGAGGGAAAACGAAGGCCAGAGACGTCACGAGCATGAACAGAATAAGGCTGATAGCGTCAAACAACACTTCCAGCACCATGGTCGAGAAAACGACTGTTTTCCCGAGTTTCTGTTCCCGAGAAAAAAGCAGGACGCGGCCGAGCTGACCGGTCAACAGCGGCATAACAATGCTCAGGATTTGCCCCGTGGAGTACAACGTCACCGCAAAACGGACACCGGTCCGTTGCTGCGGCGAAATCATCAGACGCCAGCGAAGGCCCTTGAATCCCATAAAAAGAAAACCGGATAAAGCAGCCGGAATCAAACAATACGGATTCAAACGGTGAGACAGGACGCTCAGTTCGGCCAGCTTGATGTCCTTCACGCAATAAGCCAGAAGTGCAAGGCCGATGGCTGCACCCCAAAATTGCTTTTTCCTAAGAAATCCTGCCATATACCACGCAGCGAGACTGATGCTTGAGGGTCAAGATAGATTATTGACAGAAGGGTGTCAAATCAAATAAGAGCAGACGGGAACAAGTAAGTCGTTATATGACAGCGACTAACTCCTTACGAATCCAGCCGCGGCGTTTGTTTTCAAATAACACGTTATAAAAATCACCCGATTCCGACAGCACTTCGACCACCAGACCGGGGGCGGCATCGAGCTCCCGTTCCGACTCTTCCAGCGGCCCGGTACGCACCACGCCTTCTTCCAACACAACCGCTCGCTCGGTCACGTATTCACTATGATACTTCACGGTGGTCAGAAACGCCGCCACCAGAAGCAGGACCAGCATAACCACCACTCCCGACCGGACCAACGGGCCGCGCATGTTCAAGCCGTATCGCACGGTAAGCATCACGAACAGCAGGATAAAACAAGCCGACGATACCCAGGCCAGGGTATTTAAGCGGTATTTTTCGACCAGCGAATCGAAAAACACTTCCAGAGGATTGAGCCTGACCCCTTCCATCTGAATGGAAGTAAATCGTTGGGCAAACTCGAGATTACTGATAATGTCATCGTCCGAAGGATTAAGACGTTTGGCACGAAGGTAGTACAGCACGGCATGACCGAGATCGCCGTCCTTGAAGTACGCGTTGCCGAGATTAAAATAGATAGCCGACGATTCCACTCCTTGTTCCAGAATAACATTGTACATCGTTATGGCACTGTCATATTGTTTCCGCGAGAACATTTCGTTGGCTCTTTCGAACTGCTCCTGCAGATCGACCGCCGACACCTGGCCCGCCAGTCCGACGACAACGCATATAACCGTCCAGATTCGGAACATCAAAACTTCACGCCCTCCATACGCACCATCAGATCTTCGGCCCTGGTCAGAGCCTGATCGATTTGTCCCTGATCGGATGAGCCGGGGGCGTAGCGCGCGTAGTCGCATTGATTGAGAAAATCGGCCAAATCGTCCAGTGTTTTTTCGTCAACACCCCGCTCGGCCAGAAGTTGTGTCAGCTTGTCAATCGTCAGACCATGCGGCGACACGTTAAGTTTATCCGCAACGAACGATATTACGGCTTGCGAACTCTCGGCGTAGAAATCACCGGCGGTCTCCGGCATGGCCAGCTTTCGTGCCCGGGCCAGACGCTTGTGTGCCTGCTTCGAAGCCATCCGCGAACGAGCGTAGCCCACGTCGGCCGAAAGTTTTTCACGGCGTAACCGCACACCAACCGTGCCCGCCAGCAGAAGAACCGAAAGAGCGTTGACCACCACGTAAAGAACCCGCGAGGATAACAACTGCCCCCGGTGCTGCAGGTCCCCGATGTTGTCTTTGATATAACGTATATCGCGGGCTTCCGAACCGATAGTCATGGACGGAGCGGCGTACGGCATCCCCTCGGTAGCCTGATAGCCTTCCGGTTTGATCACCGTAAGTTTAATCGGCCGCGTTCGCACGGTTTGATAACGACCGCGCTCGGGATTGAAGAAACTGAAACTCAGCGAGGGTATTTCCAACTGACCGGGACGATTGGGGATGAAAACTTCCTCAAAAGTCTTGGTCCCCCCGATCTTGTCGTCCACCTTGGCCATGCTCTCGTTGCTGGATGCGCGGTAGACCCGAAAATCATCCAGTTCCGGAATCGTCGGTTCGGCCACCGACTTGATATTACCGAATCCCTTGATATCGATCTTTACCGTCACCGGCTGGTTCAACTCTGCCGTAGTCTTGTCACTCGTCGCGCTGATTTCAAAGCGTCCGATAGTCCCGGTGAACCCGTCCGGGCGACCTTCTTCCGGCAGCGGCTTTACTCGCACCTTGATCGGATCGGAATAAACCCTGACTTCCTCGCCGCTCCCAAAGACACCGAACACGTCAAAGGGATCACGCTGGGAACGACTGCTACCGGCCACGGTAGCGGTTATTATCGAGCGACCGATAGTCAACTCACCTGTCTGAGTGGGAAACAGGGCGTACTTGCGCTCGATCACTTTATACGTACGGTTACCTATACGCTGACGATACGGCGATTTGTTACCCAGCACCTCGGTCCAAAAACCGGTGGTGGTAGGTTCGGTAAGCTCGGGTGATCCGTAATAACGCACGCCGATGTAATACTTCAGCGTCAGAGTGACTTGTTCATTGACATAAGGATTAGCCTTATCCACCGAAGCTTCGAGAAACTGGTCGCGGCTGTCACCGGTATCGTCGCGCGCCTGCTCTTCCAGTTCCGGGTTAACCGCCGTACCCTTACTCAAAACGGTCAGTGTCACCGGCTCGCCCTTGTACCTTTTATTCTGATACACGACGGATACCGTACCGAGCGGGAATGTTCCCGCCTTCTGCGGCATGATGAGATACCGATAGGTCACGGAAGATTCCACCTGTCCGTTGACAATCGATATATTGCTCGACTGACCCTGCGAATAAACTTCGAACATCGGCATCCGGGGAAGCTGGGGCTGGGGCAAATCACGAACGGTCCCGGACACCTTGACTTCCATGACCGCCTCTTCGTCCATGCCGATAGTGTCACGGTTGAGCGATACGGAGACCTCAATCGGCGTTTGCGCAAACGCCGGAGAGCCATAGCAGACCAACCCGCAAACTACACCGACGAGCATAGCGATTAACCGAATCATGCCGCCGTGTCCGCACATATTACCAGTCTTTCCCCATATAATCGCCGCCGGCTTTGGCGCGCCGGATTTTCTTCTGAACGTCCTGTTCGTCATCTTTCAGAGCATTGAGAATACGCTCCGCATCCTCGCGGGACATCTTCTGTTGCTCCATTGACTGTTGTTGCTGCCTGTCTTGCTGTTTATCCTGTTGATCTTTCTGCTCGTCATTCTGCTGCTGTTGCTGATCCTGCTGATCTTTCTGCTCGTCGTTCTGCTGTTGCTGATCCTGCTGCTGTTGTTGCTGGTCATTTTGTTGTTGCTGTTGCTGGTCCTGCTGCTGTTGATTCTGCTGTTGCTGGTTTTGCTGTTGTTGTTTGTTCTGGTTCTCCGGTTTCATTCGTTCTTTCAGCATCTTGCGGGCCAGCTCCAGGTTGAACTTGGCATCCAGATCTTCGGGATTAATCTCCAGCGATTTCTGATAGTTTTGAATGGCGTTAGTATAATCGCCCATCCGATAGTAAGTGTTGCCCAGATTGTAATTAGCCCGGGCCTCGACATCGCTGTCAACCGTATTGAGCGACCGTTGGTATTTCTCCACCGCCCCTTCGTATTTCCCCTGCTGGTAGAGAGTCCCGGCGATATTATAATCCAGCTCCGGCAGTTCCGGACTTTCGGTTTCGGCTATCTGGTATTGCTCAAGAGCTTCCTTATATTGCTGATTACGATAGGCCTCGTTGCCCTTGTCCACCGCCTTGGCCACGGAACCGGCCGACAACGACGTCGACAAAAACAAAACCGCCCCGATGATTGAAACCGTCAGCCTTCCGCTATTCATTGCCCGATAACCTCCCGACCGGTTTCTTGCGTTCCGGAACAAAAAACTCAAGCGCCACCAGCACCAAAGCCAGAAGCAACGGCCATTGGTAGCGATCATCATACCGGGTTACCAAAGTACCTTCCAGCTCCTTCTTTTCCAACTTTGAAATCTCGTCGAAAATCTTGTCCAGTTCGATTTCCCCGGCCGTGGCATGATAATACTTCCCTCCGGTCTCGAGAGCAATCTTTTGAAGCGTTATCTCGTCGAGATTCGAAACGATAACATCCCCGCTCTCGTTCTTTTTGAACCCTACCTGGTCTCCTTTACGATCCAGCACCGGGATAGGTTCCCCGGCCGTGCTGCCAATACCGACCGCGTATATCTTTATACCATCTTTGCGGGCCTCCTGGGCCGCTTCAAGCACGCCTCCCTCCTGGTCCTCGCCGTCGGTCAGAAGCAACAGAACTTTGTGTTTCTTCTCCTTTTGCGAAAAGGCCCGTTGCGCGGCCTGAATAGCGGAAGAAAGCGATGTCCCCTGTATGGAAACCGAATTGCGATCCATCGCTCCCAGCAGCAGTTCGGCGGCGGCATAATCCATCGTCAGCGGACACTGCACAAACGCTTCCCCGGCAAACGCAACCAAACCGATCCGGTCACCCTCCAACCGATGGATAATACTACGAATTTCCTGCTTGGCTTTTTCCAGACGGTTGGGTTTCATATCGCGAGCCAGCATCGAATTGGACAGATCAAGAGCCACGATGATATCGATCCCCTCGCGCTTGAGCAGCTCCAGGTGCGTGCCGAATTGCAAACGAGCCAGGGCCAGACAGGCAAACACCATGGCCAGCAACAACAGAATAGCCTTCGTACGCTGACGGGCGAATGAGATGTAGGGGGCGTTCCTCATGATGAGTGGAAGATCGCCGAACAACTGCAGCAACCGCTTTTTACGACCGATAGCCCAAAAGGCGAACAGACCAAGCGCCAGAATACCGATCAGCAGAATGAAATTTTCAGGCGCGGCAAAACGCATCTTAACCCGATGTCCTTTTCTCCCTACGGCAGCTTCCTGAACAAACTGCCGGCCAAAACCATCTCCAGCGCCAGAGCCAGGAGCCCGGCGTAAACGAAATAATGAAACAATTCGCGATACTGCTTGTGAGCCGAAACTTTGATTTCGGTTTTTTCCATGCGATCAATGATCGAATAAATCTCTTCGAGTTCCTCGCCGGAACGCGCCCGGAAGTATTTCCCCCCGGTGGCTTCGGCAATTTCGGTCAAACTTTCTTCGTTGATACGGGTCGGCTGGTATATGTAACGCTTGCCGAAAATGGGGTCGTCCACCGGGAACATGGCGTTTCCGGTCTTGCCGACGCCGATAGTATATATCTTAATGTCGAAAGCCGCAGCCAGACTGGCCGCCGTCAGGGGATCGATCTCTCCCGCGTTGTTTTCACCGTCGGTCAGCAGTATCATAATTTTCGATTTGGCGTCCGATTCCCGCAGCCGGTTGACACCGTTGGCAATAGCCATACCGATAGCGGTGCCATCTTCGATAACACCGAAATTCACCTGATCGATGAAACGCAACAGCACCCCGTAGTCGACCGTAAGGGGACACTGAGTAAAAGAATACCGTGCGAACACGACCAGGCCGATACGGTCGTTAATGCGCTTATTGATGAATTTCTTCATCTCTTCCTTGGCCACATACAGACGGTTGTGCGGTTTGAAATCCTCTGCCTGCATCGACGATGAAACGTCGAGAGCCATCATGATATCCACCCCTTCGGAAGTAACCTCGCGCACTTCCGTACCGGAGCGCGGACGGGCAAAAGCGACAACGAACAACAACACGGCCAAAATGCGCAGCACGGGCAGGATAAACCGGAAACGCTGCCGGCCGGTTCGCGCCGCCCGACTGACAATGCGAATATCGGAGTACTTCACGGCCGCAGTCCTGAACCGCCGGCGCGTAAGGTAATACCAAATCATCAAAGCGATCACCAGCGCCCCTACGGCGAAAATAACCGCCGCCGGCACGGTGATATTGATAAAGTCGAAGAGGCTGATATTGAAACCGAAGAACTCTATACTACCCATCAGTTCTGCCCCCCGCCGTCGGACCGGCTTCCGCAACCGCCACCACCCGACTCTCGGCCTGACGCCGTTCAAAATCGGCCCGCACCGACTCTATCACTTGATGAACAAGTTCAAAATCCGATTCGGCACGCTGTTCCGACGGAACGAACCTGGCAAACTTTACCTGGTCGGCGTGAGTGAAAAACTCCTTCAGATCTTCGTAAGCTCTTCCCGGAAGATCAACGTCGGCAAATTCATCCAGAAACTGCTCCGTGGTCATTTCCAGAACATAGGTTTCATACATACGGCCCAGATAGGCTCGCACCGTTTCGGTCAATTCGAAGTAGTATTGCTTGAACTCACCCTTTGCGATCAAATTCTTCTGTTTCAGAAACGCCAGAGTTTCGAACGCCTTTTCCCACGGCGGGCGCATGTCCACCATCTGTGCGGCCTGTTTTCTCTTGCGCAAAAGCAACCAGATACCGACGACGATGAGCAGGAACAGCAACCCCAGTCCACCCCAGAAATAGTAAGGGCTTCGGTCGTGAGGAAAAGCGTACGGCTCCTTGAGTTGTTTTATATCCAGAGAATCCCCCGCATTTTCGAGAAGCGAAAGGATCGTTATCGGCACCGGCTCGGCCAACAGCAACTTGCGGGTATTGTCCGGTAACGTAAAGATCACCGGCAGCGGAGGAATGGTATACTCCCCGGTGGTGAAAGTCGACAGCACGAAGGTGGTTTTGCTCTGCACCCGACCGTCGTCAAGCCGCACCTGGTTATCCGGGCGGTAATCCTTGACATCAAACGCCCCCAGGTTGGCCCCCAGCGGTGGCGGCGTCAGTTTATAGGACGAATCATGAGTAATGGTAAGCGTGTAAGTAACAGGATCGCCGATATACGCCTCAGCGGCATCCACCGCGGTTTCGATTTGTATGCCGGGCAGCGACCCGACCGTATCGACATCCTGAGCAACCAGACCACCGGGCCAGATCAGCAGAAAAACCGCAATTATGTATCGATACCGCGTCATCATTTTGCTTTCACACCCTGCCCGTTGTCACTTCACGTTGTGGTCGAGAAACTCCACCCGCTCGGCCTTGGCCAGTCGACCTATGTACTCGCCGTAGGCAGCTTCCGCCTTATCATTCTGGTAATCCATAAATACCTGAGCCCGCACCGAATCGTACGGTTGACCTTTGTAGCGCTTGTCCTTATTCGCTTGGTAATAATTGGCCACGTCGAGCGTATCCACCTTGATTTCGGGAATAACTTTGTCGGTCACGAATCGGTCGACCAGCAGATGTTTAACGAGGGCGTCTTTCTGTTTGACAATCTCCGGATCGGACAAATAATCTTCGCGAACCGCCGCGTCGTAAAGCAACTCGACCCCGACATACTGATGGATAAACTCCAGCTTGGTCTTGCGGTCCAGAAATCGCTTTTGCGTCTCGGCCGGAAGAGCGCTGATAGCTTCGTCGATCTCGGAAAGCCAGATCGAGCGGTTGCCTATTTTGGCTACCGCCACGTCATCCGAAGAAGCCGGTTGATTCTCAATATCGGTGGCCCGGTCAAGCTGGCGCTTGGCATCCAGCACATTGCCGAGCTTCTCCAGTGAAGCGACAAGGTTGCGCGAGGCCTCGGGCATAAAAGAGCCTTCGGGATCATACTCGCGCGCCCGCAGATAGTAAGCAGCCGCCCCGGTATAGTCCTTGAGATCATGAAAATAAATGCGAGCGATCAGGTAATTCACGTTACCCCGGGTCTTGTTATCGAGTTCCTGAAACGTCAGGACCTTCTGGTATTCCTCGACCGCTGCCCGGTACAGACCGTTGCTTTGCAGCTCGCCCGCCAGTCGCTTGTGCTGATCGATCAGCTCCGCATTATTATCGGAACCACCGCAGGAGGCCAGCATAAGCGCCATAATCGATACGACAAGACATATCGCGATATCACGGAGCCCCCTGGAACAATTAACCCGAAGAACCGTCATAGCCGTTTCTCTCTCATCCTGAAGAAATTAACCAGCGGCCCGACGTACGATTCGTCGGTGCGGATGTTTATATAATCCATGTTAATAAGCCGAAAATTGCGTTTCAGGTTCGCATTGTCTTCGTCCGCCCGGGCCGCGAATTCGCGACGGAATTCTTTGGAAGCGGTGTTGATCAACACTACTTCCCCCGTTTCGGCGTCCTCTAATTCGATCAGTCCCACGTTCTCGAAACGGGCCTCACGCGGGTCCGATATACGTATGGCCACGACATCGTGCTTCTTATTGGAGATCTGCAACGGGCGAACGAATCCCTCGCAGAAGAAATCCGAGATGAAAAACACGACCGACTTGCGCTTGATAACCCTGTTGAAATACTCCAGGGCTCCCTCGACGTCCGTGCCGGTACCTTCCGGTCTGAAATAGAGAATTTCGCGAATCAGCCGCAGCACATGGGAACGGCCTTTTTGGGGAGGCACGAATTTCTCGATCCGGTCGGTGAAAATGATCAGACCGACCTTGTCGTTGTTCTTGATAGCCGAGAAAGCCAGCAAAGCGCACAGTTCGGCGGCCATCTCGCTTTTGAAACGCTCCCGCGTACCGAACGCCCCGGACGACGAGGCGTCCACAAGCAACACCACCGACAGTTCGCGCTCCTCGCGGAATTTCTTCACGTGAGGATACCCGGTGCGGGCGGTGACGTTCCAGTCGATCAGACGGATATCATCACCCGGCTGGTACTGCCGCACTTCCTCGAATTCCATCCCCTGCCCTTTGAACGTGGAATGATATTCCCCCGAAAAAAGGTCATTGACCAGTCGGCGGGTACGGATTTCGATATAACGAATCTTCTTGAGAAGTTCCCTGGGAATCATAGAACGATCCTACGGTACCTCTATCGTGTTGAAGATTTTCTGGACGATGTCGTCGGAAGTCGTTTCCTCGGCTTCGGCCTCGTAGGTAAGCAGAATACGATGGCGCAGCACATCCGGTCCGATTGCCTTGACATCTTCGGGGGTGACATATCCCCGACCTTTGATAAAGGCGTGAGTTTTGGCACCAAGACTAAGGTATATGGTAGCACGCGGCGAGGCCCCGAAAGCGATCAAATCCTTGATATCGGCCAGACCGTATTTCTCCGGCTCACGGCTGGCGAACACGATATTAACGATATATTCCTTGACCTTATCGTCGATATACACCGACCGCACCACGTCGCGGGCACGGATGATGTCTTCAGGCGTCACGACCTTTTCCACCTTGATCTTGTCGAGGGTCGAATTCTGATCCATGATCTGACGTTCTTCGGCCGGGTTGGGATAGCTGATCTTGAGCATCAGCATGAAACGGTCGACCTGAGCTTCCGGCAGCGGGTAAGTTCCTTCCTGCTCAATCGGGTTCTGGGTGGCCAGCACCAGGAACGGTTCCTCCAGCTTATAAGTGGTATCACCAATCGTCACCTGGCGTTCCTGCATCGCCTCCAGCAAGGCCGATTGCACTTTGGCCGGAGCCCGGTTGATTTCGTCGGCCAATATGATGTTGGCAAACACCGGTCCTTTCTTCACCGAAAACTCGCCTTTCTGCGGGTTATAAATCATGGTGCCGATCAAATCGGCCGGAAGCAGATCCGGCGTGAACTGAATCCGCTGGAACCTGGCCTGAATAGCCTCGGCCAGCGTATTCACGGAAAGAGTCTTGGCCAGTCCCGGCACCCCTTCTATAAGAATGTGCCCGTTAGCCAGAATTCCCACCAACAGCCGCTCAATGAGGTACTTCTGCCCGACAATCACGGAACTGATCTGCCCGGTCAGCCGTTCGACAAACGCGGCTTCGGTTTCAACCCTGGCCTGTATCTGCTGGATGTCAGTATTCATTGAACCTCCAACCATCTATCATCATTGTGTTTTTTCGAAAAACTCCCGGATTTCCGATTCCAATCGAATAACGTCACCCGGGGCTGCCGTCACCGGCGCATACTTTTCCTTCTCGGCGCGAGTCAACCAACCTCCGATTTTCTCCCGAGCCTGAAGACTCATGCCCGCCTGTTCCAACTCGCCCAGAACCGTCTCGGCGGATTTGCCTTCTATATCTATCGCATACCGGGCGCTGAGGTATTCCGCCAGCAGCTTATACAACCCGGTCTGAAACGCTTTCAAATCACTCCCGGCCTCAAGTTTCAAACGGGCCAGGTTATCAAGGAATAACTCCCCGGGCGTACGGCTGACCTCACGCGGTCGCCTGCGCCGCAGGATAAAAACAACCACCCCGGCCGCGGCCAGTACCAGTACCACGATAATGACCACCAACCCGGTCGACGGACCATCGCCACCGGTTTCTTTTACCGGTACCGGTTCGGCGACAGTAACGGTCATAGGGTCGGTGATCAGCTCGCCGGCCACCGAATCCGGCCAGACAAGATATTCAATGGTGGTGGCGTCGATCGTGGCCAGACCGGGAGCCGTGGGTCGAAGCGTATAGTCCAAAACTTTGGTGGTGGTTTCATCGGCCCCGGCACCACTTGAAGTTACGGTTGAGGAAAGACTCGCAACCTTAAGACGGTCAGCATTAATCCGTAAGGCTTTCTGGAAAAGATAGGCGGTCGGGGCTCCCGGCCAGGAGATTTCAATCCTCAGATGCACCGCCTCTTCAAAGGGTATTTCGGTGCGATCCAGCGACTGAGACACGGAAACAGCCAGACAAACCGACGGCAGCAGGAAGCAACTCAACAGAAATATAATCGATAATCGGCGCAGCATCTGTTCTCTCCCGGCTTCCTGTTTCTTTAGCAAGAATGCAAATCAACCCAAGTATAATCGTTTGTCAAGTCTCTAATGACCGCTTCTCGCGGGTCTACATCTGGCCTTATACTCGACTCAACGCTGGCGGGTTTCAGAAAAAAACTAAGTCATGAGCAGAGCGACCAGACCCAGGCCCATGCCGACTTTGAGAGCGGCAGAACCGACCGCCAGCATCCTCGCGCTGGGATTACCCCATACGAAGATGAGCAGCGCCAGAAGAGGCAAATCAACGATATAAACCGTGATGATTTCGTACGTGCGGCCGAACCAGCCGAGAACAACAGGGATATAAGTAGTCAGGACCAACAGCAAGAAGACACCGAGCGCAAACAACAGCGATCCGGAAACACCGATAATCTGGGGCAAAGACTTCACCCGGCTTTGCCGGTCACCGGCGATATCCTGAACATCCTTGACGATCTCTCTGACAAAATGGAAGAAAAAAGCGAAAGCCGAGCCGATCAGCGGGCCGGGCAACCGAAAGGCCAACGCGGGATCAACCGCCAGCCCCCCGGTAAGAAACGTCATACCGGCCAGCAGAGCCACGATAACATTGCCCAGAACGGGAATCCGCTTGAACCGGAGATTGTAAGCAAGCAGCAGTGCAATCGTAATCAAAGCGACCAGCAAAATAAGCGCACTGACCAGCATGGCCAGGATAACCGCTACCACGTTGAACGCGATAGCCAGAGAACGCGCCTGTTTTATCGTGATCGTTCCCCGTACCAGCACCCGACGCGGGCGATTGACCCGGTCGATATCTATATCCACAATGTCATTAACGATGTTCCCGGCCGCACAGACAAAGAAAGCGGCCAGGGCGGCCACGGTTGGGCCGTAATAAGCCGGCGTCAACCACGTGAGATGGGCTCCGATGGCTACCCCGACCATCGCCAGCACGCAATTGACGGCACGGATAAGACGAAGAATTTCTAACAGCTTGAGCACATCCGACGATAAAGATCGGCCGGCCACGTCGTCAACAACTATAAATCGGAAGACAGTTCAATCGACAGGCGGGGCTGGTCGAACGGTACCTCATCGTTCCAGCCCAGAGACAGCTTCACCCGACGGGCACTATCGTGCAGGGACAGCCCGAACCCTGTCCCGTCGCGGAAAAACTCGTCCGTTACCGTACCGTCCTCGGCCGCAAGTTTGCGATTGAGATAAGCCGCGTCATAAAAGATAAAGATATATCCCTGCCGGAAACGAAGGCGCGGTTCGAACGAAGCAAGCAGCGTCCGCTGGACAGCGAACTGTTCGTTGCGGTAGCCGCGCAGAGTCCCCGGCCCGCCGACCAGAATCAATTCCGACGTGGGCGGCAGGTCCTGCCCGGTTTCCAGCCCCTGAAAGCTCAGGCCAAGATATCCTGTCAACGGACCGACCAGCGGGTGATACACCTTCAATGCGAGCTTGCTGCGCGTTTCATTGAACACCGGACCATCGCCGGAGAACAAGGAATCGGTGCAAGCATATCGCCGGTGCGTATAGCCGATGGTCATGCTCACTTCCGCACCGCGCGAGGGATTCAGGACATCGTCCACGGCTGATCTGTCTACAGAAAAGTCAATGGTATAAGCGGAATACGACGAAACGCTGTCCGTACTGAAGTTATCGGCTGGCTCGACATGTCTCCAGCCCAGTCCCAGCCCGGCCGAGAAACTATCCCGCAGACGCAACCGATAGTCACCGCGAAGGCCGAATTCATAGAAGTCATCGCGATAATCCCGCGTGTTGGCCCTGATTTCCATTTCACCGACACCGAAAACGAACAACGGCTGCACGTAGGTAATATCAAGCAGGTTGCGGTCTTTCTCCGGTCGTTCCGAGCACACCCCGATCTGTCGGCCATCGCCAAAAAGATTGATGAGTTTAAGATCAAGATCCCACACCACGCCCACCGGATCGTCCGGCACATACCCAACTCCGCCGAATATGCTAAACTGTCGTTTCTCCCGGAAACGGAACATAACGTCAGCCTCGGTAAAACCGGGCCGGGGCTGCACGGTCAGCGGACCGCTGAAACTCACGAAGGGGATGCCCGAAGCTTCTTCCTCCGCCGCCCGCAAACCGGATTCCGTCAGGGTATCACCCTCCTGCAAACTGATATACCGGCTGATGATTTTCCGGCGGGTACGTTTCAAACCGTCGTACATCCGACCGGCCACTCGCACACACGGCCCGGGCCGACATTCAACCCGTAACGTAACATCGGAACCGTCTCGTTCGACCGATATCACCTTCGCTCGCGCGTAGAAATAACCCCGGTCATAGAAACCCATCAGGAGCGGCTCGATAGCTTCTTCAACCGCCGTGGCGGTGAAAGGCAAATCAACCGTAACACCGTAGCTGCTGTCGGAAACGACAAACAACCGTTTGAGGAAACTGCGTTCTCCGACCGTAATGGTGAGACCGGCGGCAACAGACTCGACGGCGGCATCAAGGTATCCCTCGGCTCGCAGCCATGCCATCGCCGAATCGGCACGGGTATTGTCGGGCAATTCTCTCAGATTAGTTTCAAGCTGCTTTTTGTTGTGAGGCGGAGCACCGACATAGCTGACCTCCACGCTCGTTGCGGATGTCACCATGCATGACCAAACCGTCAGAATGAAAATCAAACAGCGCATAACCGGGTCAGAAAGACGCCGTCACCTCCCCCCTGCCGGTCACTCTTCCGGTGCGATCCTCACTGTGGCGTCCGCTTACGCTCAGCGACAGTTTCAAACCGTTTTTCACCCCGTAGTTCCACGATGTCGACCAGACAACCCCGCGCTCCCCCGGGCGATTTCCGGTCAGTTGGTACGACGAGACCGCGGCCGGGTCGCTCAACTGCTGTCGATACAACTCAACCGAAGCCCGAATCTCACCGCGGTTAAGCACCGCCAAACGCGAGGAGAGATCAAACGCCCACAACTCCGAACGCTCGTCCTCCTCGGAATCCGCCCGCCGGAAACTTCCCCCCGCAGTAATGTCGCCCGCCGACATGGCCTGCCGCCAGGCCAAACGTAACCGGTATCCATCCACTTTACCGGCCCCGCTGTAGTAGGCGTCACGGTCGGACCGAAACAACTCCAGTTGCTGTTCGAAATAACTTTCTTTGATAACCTGCTTAAACGAGAGACGCCCCTGAATCTCACGGCGACGATGTTCGCCGCCGGCCACCTCGCGCTTCTCGATATCCTCGGTCAGCAGCAGATTGATCGCGTGAAAACCTCTTACCGGAATCAGGCGGGTTTCGGCATTGTAGCGTCGAGCGAAAAACAAATAGGGCTGGCTGTCGTCGGATATAAACGGCAACAACCACCAGATCCTGCGTTCGCCGTCTTTTTTGAGTTCTTCCTCGATATCGGAAGTGAACCGCACCACGACCGTACGCCAATCTTTACTGATATGGAAACTCTTCTCGGCGCTTCGCACCCGGGCGGCATCGGAAAGGATTTCTTCCACCTGAATATAATCGCCATCGGCATCCGGTATATAGTTACCATCCTCAAGTATATACTGACCGTAACCGGGCTCTACCTGTAAATAAGTCACCCCGCGGGCATTGCGGCGCTCTTCGGAAACAGTATAGGCCGTACTGACTGTCAAACGACGCCGGGCCGAATAATAACGAAGACCGGCCCGCCCCAGAAAATTGTCCTCGCGGTTTTCGGGTTCTTTTAGCCACTGATAGCTGACCGTGGCATCGGCCGCAAGATTACCGAACTGCCGATTGGACGAAGCACTGAAACGATGACGAGTCAGGCTTTGCTGCCAGCCGGACACAAGGGTATCTTCCACATAAAACTCGTGGGTCAGACTCTCGCTGGCCGTCGACAAACCGAAAACCAAGCGATGAAAGCGCGTACCGCGGGCCGAATCGGTATACTCGTTTTTCCGACAATCAAATTCATACGACGAAGACAGTTCAAAAGAGCGCCACAGTCGCGTGCGCAAATCAATATCATAGTTGTCGGCCGAAGCGTTACCGGTTGACGGGGACGTGTTCAATTCGGCCGAGACACCCGACCAGGAGGTCTCCAGCGTTGTCCCGGAAGACAAATCGAGTCGAGCTCCCAAATCGGCCAGGCGCGAGTTGAATTGGTTGCGATAATCGAGCACGGCCAGTGAACCATCAAGAGAAAGCGGCAAAACCGGGCTGACCGTGACCCCGACCTCGTGCAGTGTTTCATCGACAATTATGGAAATATCCGAGGGAAGCATGAATGTTCGTTCAAAATCGACCTGGTCAAGCCGCTCTCTGGAACTGAAGCCCGCTTGCTTAACACGACGCTTAACCATCACGGCGTTTCTCTCCCGGGACCATGTCTTCGCCGCCTGCGCACAATAATACAGAGCGTCGTTGTCACCATCGTCGCGGGACGACCAGAGGTTGGCGTCGTGGCGACTGGCCTGAAGGTCCAGCGTGACATCACCCAGCAGATCGGTCCGGCTCCCCATACACGCCGTCACAAAATCGGAACGCACCGCGGCGGGTACGATTACAATCGGCAGATATTCACCCTGCCCCGTGCCCGCATACCGATATTGACCACTGCCCAGAAAGTGGTAATCACCTTGTCCGGCCCCGACAAAACTGAAGCTTATCGAATAGTCACCATTAGGAGAACCGACATAGCGATAAACCGAATCGGGCAGTGAATCGACGATCAGCACATAGTCTCCGTCAGAATCGCTGACAACGCCCGACCGGGATGCCGTTGAATCACCCGCCATATCGAGAAGCTCACGGTCGACCGCACTCAACTCGCCCGCTATCGGCTGATCGCGATCATCCCCCTCGCGCACGAAATCCACCGACAGGTACAGCGTTGAATCGCCGAATCCGGCACCACCGCCAAACGCATACAATTCCTTTTTGTATTCGGTGGCCTGCGGTTCGTAATCGATTTCTATCCGACGGCGGCTGTCGATGGGGTGTCGGGCCGTAAACGTAATGCGTCCGGCCGGATAATCCACGATATAGTCCATGGCGGCCCCGCGCTCCAGACGCTGCCCGTCAAGCCAGACCGATTCCGAACCGGGAACAATCGGATTGACGGCAGCCCCCTCGCCAACCTGGTATGGCCCCTGAAATCCATCCTGCCCGGTCAAACGACAGGTTTCGAACTGACCTTCCGGGCGGGCGGCGGTGGCATGAGCGTCCCAGTGCGGAAACGTGAGTTCGCAAGCCGCCCCGGCCACCGACTTGCCGAAAGGACAAGCGGCGCTTTGCTCGACGGAGATATCACCGACCTGAGCCATCACATGTGCCGAGCGCAACATCAGATTCATTTTATCCAATTCACTCAGGCGGCTGTTGGCCGTACCGTACGCCGGACTGTAACCTCGGTCGGACACGGAACCGGCTATTTCCAAACCCGGCGCCAACTCTCCGGACACGTTCAAATCCAGCGATTGACCGAACTCGGAAGTCCCGACAGAACGTGTCGAAAAACGAAACGATTTGGCCCCGGAAAGCTGCAAACCCGATCCCGACGACCGGACTTTCGTTTCGGACAGTACCAAGGGCAACGACGGCTCGTCGGTCTGACCGGATGATACCCCGGGCAGGGGTCGACCGTAGGAAGTCAGCAACCACGCGGGCAGGGGATCATAGTTGACAACCAGAGTGTCACTCGCCGTCAGGACCAATTGTGAGAAATCGAACGAATCGCTCCCGGCATCAAATCGATACTCGACCTCCGGGGTCAACAATTGTCCGTTCAAATACAACGAATCCGAACCGCTGAAAATGCCCGGTGGACTGACCGCCAACCTCTCGGGCACGGCGTCGCCGCTAAGGGTCAGTGATGTTTTCGGAAATACCGAAGAAGCGAAAATCGGCAGACACAAAAGGACGATTAGCTTTTCAGCCGCGCGCCTCACCGTGAGTCCACCCGATTACTCGCTTTCGAAGACTATGCGACAGATCATCAGTCGATGATTGCCGCTGTCGGAAATGACCAGACGGCCGTCGGCAGTAAAAGCGAGATCGGCCGGAGCTTTCAAAGGCCGGTCCGAACCCGTAATCAACGGACCGCTCACCAGCAGTTCTTCCCCTTTCCGATTCAGACAAAACAACAGATTGGTGCCCGCGTCGAGCACCCAGACACGCCCGGCGGGATCGAAAACCAGCGCCTTGGGATAATCGAACAATTCATGAAAAATTTCATACTCGAAATTGCCGTACTCGTCATACACGACAATGCGGCTGTTGCCGGCGTCGCAGACCCAGAAATGGTCTGACTTGTCGCGAACGACCTTCTCCGGCTTATGCAACCCGCCTCCGCTGTAACCGAACTCCCCCACGAAGCGACTGAAGCGACCGATGTTGTCGAAAACGATCAGGCGATGCAATTCTTTGTCACAAACCCAGGCCTCACCGTAATCGGTCAGAGCCACCCCGGACGGGCGGCCATACTTGAGCGGATCATCGTCGTCTTCAAGCGTGATTTCATCAACGTAAGCCAGTCGATTATTGTAACGGCAAATACGAAGGTTCCCGGCATCGGAAACGTACAGATTGAGATCGTTATCCACGGTGATATAACCGGGATCGTCAAAAAGACCGGGCTGACTGCCAAAGCCTCCGACGTCGCGCTGCGGGTTGAGATCCATATCGAAACGGACCAGACGATCATTGCCGGCGTCGACCAGCGTGAGTATACCCCTTTGATCCACGGCCAGACCGGCCGGCGACTGCAACCTTTGTCCCAGCACCTCTCCTTCTATCTCACCGTCAAGCAGGACCGCCAGAGGAGTCGGCGAGGGTGCTTTATGCTCGTCCCCCGGTCGAGGGGTACCTTGACAACCGCCTATCACCAGCAATGCGGCCGCCATGGCTGTACATACGAAAGCTCGATACATAGCTACAGATTGGAATAAAAAGTCAGACAAACCTGATTGCAAGATCTGAACGGATGAACCGACAGTTTGAACGCCGGACCGTTTTTCCCGACAGGAGCGATAGTAAATTCCCGGTTGGCCTTATGGGCCGCACGAACAGCATCGATAATCGAAATCAAACGATCAATAATGGCCACACCGACCATGAAATCAGAACGCCGATAGAAACCTCGGCTTCGATTCTTGATGTCGCGATACGTGGAACGGTCATCGCTGTTCTGCCAGCGCCAGTGATTTTCCGGGGTATCAGGAAGAAACGGGCGGTCGGGGTCCCATGCTCGCCCCAGAGTGTTGTATTCGTCTATGTCCTCATAGAATCCGACAAAATCCGCAAACTCATCGCTCTTACCTTCCAAATCGGCATTGGCATGAAGAGCGGCAAAACGGATATAGTCGTCTTTTTTCCAATTACCGTAAGTGCGAAAAGCCGCGTAGCCGATCCAGGTCATGGCTTCGGCGGCAAAGAAATAACGCGCCTTCCTGCGCTGTCCCAGATACCACTGACCACCGCCCGGCACAAGAGCCGAGAGAAGCCCGACCTTGAGCAACGACTTTCTTCCGGTAGTCGATTCTCGCAGTTCAGCATCCTTCTGCCAGGAGTCGTCAGTGCCTCCCCAGTCGGAATCAGTCTGGCGGCTTTGCAGAGCCACACTGTGTTGCATGGCATCCTGAACGGGCGTTTTGGCCAATTCAACGCCGAAAGCACAACTGCAAACAAGAACACACATGCAGACCGTCGTCACGAAGGTGAATCTCACGCTACCAGACTCCTTCATCAAAACCTGTAAGCCAGTGTAACAACCGGTGTATCCGCCGCCTCATAAACGGATTCGACATCCGCCCATATACCGATACGCGAAATAACTCCGGCCCGCGATGACGCTTTCCGATTATGGTTGCGCGTAACAAAATACGCTTCGAAGGCACTTACCAACCGGTTAAAAATCGACACGGCGACCATTTTACTGGCCCGATCATACTTGGTATTGGCATCGTGACGCAAGCCCTCGTATTCCAGCCGGAGAGCGGATATCGGCTGGCTCTCCGCATCAGCCGTAATGGCCGGCGGCGGATCGTCCAGACCGAAATCGTCAAGTTCCCGGCCGTTGGAAAGGTGCGCATCCGCCCACCCCCACGAAAACTGGTTGTACTTGCCGGTCATCTCAAAGAACTGCTGGGTTTCCGTGTCCGGCAAATGATGCGAAACCTCCTGAGCGTCGATCAACTCGTCATCGGTCTCACCGTAGACCCACAACAGATATTGCTGCTCGTAACGATCACGACTCCAGTATTTCCGATTGAAAGCCTCATAGACATCCGTAGCGTCTTCGCCTTCGCCATGCCATTTAATATGAAGACTCCAGACCGCTATTTCGGTGCCAAGAAACAGAAACGGCTTAACTCGACTGCCATAATACCATTGCCCCAACCCGGGCACCGCAGCGGAAAGCAAAAAAGCTTTGAACGGCGATTTGTTGTTCCTTACACGGCCCCGATTGAACTCGGCGGAGACATCCTCACCCGGATTACCCCAGACATCACCATCCTGCGCCCCGACCGCGTTGAAAGCCAGACCATATCGCAAAGCCGTCATCTCGTTGCTCAGAGCGGTCGGTTCGATCTCGACAGCGCCAAGCGGCAGAGCCGTCACGATCAACACTAAGGCCGACAGAACAATAACACTGATCCGGTTCGTTGCCGTCATCGACTGTTCCTCATTATTGTATGATAGCGATATCCGTATGCGCCGTCGTTGTTTCACTCGGGAACTCCACTTTTATCACGCAGCGGTACACCCCCGACGTAACCCCGGCACAGTCCCAGACAACCTCGTTGTCCATACCGCCACCGGTAGGACCGTCAAGCGACGTTACGCGCTGGCCGGACAAATCGTATATATTCAGACTCACGTTATTCGCTTCTTCCCCCAAAAAGTACCTGATAGTGGTTGAACCTTCACGCACCGGATTAGGGTAATTATAAAATTTCTCCTCGGAAAACCGGCCGGCGTATGTTTGCCGCGACGGCAGACGATCCGGGGGCAGAGCAAACGATCCCCCGGGGTCGCCGCCGTTCATAGGCCAAAGCACACGGGTCGTATCGAGGTCCACTTCCCATCCGTACAGCCAGCCGTCACCGCCCAGATAACAAAGGATCCCCCCGGTGGTGTCGTGCAGAAGCACGGCCGACGACCCGCTGAAACCACCGATCTGTTCACCGCTCGAAACCGGAAACAGGGAGGTCTTCTCATGTCCGAACGAGTAGAAATTGCCAACCGAAGTAGGGAAAATCAACTCCGGGTTGCCACCCCGGTCGATCTCGGCATTGACAGCCGAGGCAATCACAGTTGCGTTCGGATAGCGATCATCGATCTCAATCGGAAAATCGGTCGCCAGAACAAATTGGTGATTGAAGGCATAAACGTGGTTACGACCACCAATGATAATATCCGGAGAACCGTCGAAGTCTACGTCGCCGGCCACCGGGTTGGTGGTTATCTCGTAACCGGTGTTACGCTCGGCCAGAATGGAAAACGAAGGCTCGGCCTTGTCGGTATCAATGGTCAGATACACCCCGGCACCATCGGCCGTAAAAGCCACGATTTCCGTCCGACCGTCCGAATCCATATCGACCGCCACCGGGCCGTAAACATACAGACCGTCCAACACTGTCGAGTAAACATCATCGCCAATAAAATGTACACTTGTTGTCCCGTTGACCGTATCGGCCGAAAGCACAACCAGCGAACTACCGTCCAGAAGACAGACCCCCAAAAACACATCGCCCGACACGATGAACGTATCCGCAGCCACGGCGCCCGGGCTATCCTGACGGTAAACGTAACCGCGATCCGTCAGAACAAACAAATCCTCACCGAACGACAAAGCAACAGGTGCTCCCCTCGTGTTGAGCGGCAACCCCGCACTGTCGGCGCGGGCGTCACCATCCTCGTCCGCCGGAGCATAAAGTCTCACCTGTCCCCAGCTCGACAAATTGGGATGATAACAACCGACCGCTACCAGTTTTTCCTGAGTGGTGCTGTCGAATCGCCCCGTCACCGGCCCGGCCGTTATCTCCGTGGGTACGATAGCAAACACCGGTACACGATAATACCCCGGCGGGTTGTCAAGACTGCCGCGATTAATAGAAGTAATGGCCGTATCGTAGAATAACGGACAGGTAATCGTATCACAGCCCGTTATCGAGCGCATGAAATCTTCGCCGGAGGAAGTCATCACCGATAACACCGTATCGGCCGCCACAATCAGTTCCGGCATTCCGGCCCCGTCGATATCATCGGCAACAGGCGAAAGCCAGCGCGACGGCCGTCCGGCCCTGACCGGGAAACCATCGGCCTTATGCTCGAAGGCCAGATCGAAAAACATCACGCTGTCCACATACGTGGTGTTCGCCACGCCCGTAAGAGTATCCCGACGAATATCGGTAATACACACCCGGGTATTGTTGCCCGAATTGTCAATCGACCTCGGCACCGTGTAGGGAGTAAAGGCATTGTTGCGGTCGTCGCGGTACATATCTTCCGCTTTGCCGTATCCCGAACTGTACCAGCCACCGAACTGCACCAACCCGTCGGCTTCGACAAGACTGACAAACCGGCGCTCTTCGCCCGCGACCCACCATTGCAACTGATTGTCCTCGAAATTGTTTATGCCGTTGCCGTTATAGTCGAGCGCCGCGACGGCTTCGTCGACGTGGAGAATGAGCATCCCCCCGGTCGGATCGCCCGGCAACAGCACGTCGTACTCGCCGGTCAGTCTTCTGGCCGCATCGCATGGTCCCATAATGACGCTCGTGTTGTTCTCGGACGTATCCATGCAGATGTACGTTTCCTTGCCGTCGAGATCCGGGATTCGGTTTTCCAGCAGGTAATACTCGGTTTCGCTGATCGGCACCCGGGCCACCTTGAGACCGTCACTTCCATAAGCCTCGGCCGCCACCAACCGCACATCGTTGCTGTCGGACCGAAAATCCTCAACCTCGGCGAACCCCAGAAAAGCACGCGACCAGGCCATCGGGTATACCGGCACACAACCGAACACACGGCTGGTAAAACCGGAAAATTCAAGTCCTGTGCCAAAGCCGTTGTTATCCATAAGGGCGAAATCACCCATCTGCGTCAGGAAACCGTTGGTACTATATATATCCACAAGACCCAACTGGTGTCCGAACTCGTGCGCCATAACGGCGTTCATGGCCGAAACGCGACCATCCTGAATAACCGTCTCCGGCATCATGATGGCGTTGGGAATGCGATAAGTCCCGTCGACCAACGGTCTTTCATCGATTCCCTGTGCCGAGTCATAACCGAATCGTACATAACCGGTAAACAAATCGCTGCAGGTTTCGGGAAAACCGAGATCACTCTGACGGTCGGAACCGGCATGGAACAGGAAATAAGCGTCGTATGCCGAGAAGTCTATATCAGGATGGCCGGGATCAACCTGATGAGCGTTGTCAACCACCGTGAAACAGTCGGTAGCATAATCAAGCAATCCCTGAACGATTGTGTCCATATACGAACTGCAGCGACCGTAACGACTCATCGGATGCGGCAGCGTATACACCGAATCCGGTCCCGGCGGATAGATTACCCAATCCAGATGAACCCGACCCTCCGAAATACGCTCCCAGTATAACGACAATGCCCGCAAATGAGCGTCGAAATAGAGAGAGTCATGCGGCGGAGGATCAATCAGGTAGCCCAGGGAATCTATCATCAGTGAATCGGCCAGCGGATTTTCCCTGATGTTGAACGGACGGGACAAATCCATCACCCCACGACCGGTGGTATTGGGGTCGTCGGTTTCCTCGTACTGGAAATTGAAACGCATCACCAGACACGTAATAGTCGTGTCAAAATCATCGGCAAGCGCCCGACTGGGCAGGCTCCACGGAGTAGCTCGTTGCAAATCGCCCAGACTCCGGTCGTTTCCGGTCAGTGTTAAACAATGATGACGAACCAGCCCCGGTTCCGATGTCTGTTCCTCACGCACCGTTTTTTCGATCTTCAGCAACTTGTCGGCGCCGAAGGACGGTGCGGCAAAAGCGAGCGACAGCAAGCAAACCAGCAGAACCGGCAGCCCGATAATGTCCCTTCCCGTTCTCAATACCTCTCCCTTTCCCTTAGAGCAGGACCCGCAGCGATATACGCAGGGTATTGGCCAGCGAGAAATCGTCCTGGCTGGGAATGTACGAGAAATCGAAGCCGAACTTATCGAACAGCAACAGCCCCATACCCAGCGTGGGTGTTTTAATCTCGCCTTCCTCGTCATATATGTAGCCGGCGCGAGCGGAAATCAGATTCGCATAGGTAAACTCCGCACCGCCGTTAAACACCATCTCCTGAAGTTCCTTACTGGTGTTGTCATCCAGACCAACCAGCATTTTGTTCATCTCGGCGGTTACGATCAGCCGGTTGTAATCCGAGTCGATCAGCTTGTAAGCAAAACCGATAGCCAGGTTACGCGGCAAATCGTCCGACTGCGCAGCATCGATATAGGCCATCTTCGGACCAAGGTTCGTCACGGCCAGCCCCAGGGACAAACGTGAATTGAACAAATACAGCAGACCGAAATCAACCGCAAAACCGGTGGCGGTGCCGGAACCCTGCTCAGCCATTGCCCCCTGATCGGCCAGACGCGAATAGATAAACTTCGCCGACACGCCGCCTTTGAGCTTGCGGGTAAGCGAGGTACCGTAGGACAATGTAAAAGCTATGTCGAACGACTCGAATTCATCGACCACCGTCGGGCTGTCTTCGTTCGTACGCGCGAACTTACCGTAGGAAATGAAAGTTATATTTCCGCCGAATGTCCCCCAGCCTTCTTTATGAGCCACGGCCGAAAGGAACTCGTAGTACAAATCGTCAGCCAACTCGGGCAGCCAGTTGACGTGCATGAAGGATATCTCCGACTGTCCCCGCCCCTTGATAACGATCTTTTCATCACTGGCGACCCAAAGCTCGTTGGCCTGCATAGCCACACCGACGATATTGGCGTGTTCCAAACCGGAGAGATCGGCCCGGGACCACACCGAACCGTCATACTCGATAACGCCGTCCTCGGTACCGAACAACACCCGCTTCCCTTTGCCGCTGATGGAATAAACGGCCGCGGCGGCCGGGTTGGCGTAGAGTCGAACACTCTGGCCGACTTCCAGTGGTTGATCACCCAGATCGTTGACGATCTTCAGTTCTTCTTTGTAGATATCAGCTTCCGTGCTGTCCTCAAGAACTCGCAATGCGGCCAGGCTTTCGAAACTCTCACCTTCGGCCACCACATGTTCGCGATAACCTTCGGATATCCAGTGAGCACCGTCGAAGTAAAAAACACCGTAATCGGTCCCCAGCCAAACCACGTCATTGATATCAACATAAATCACCCGGGTTCGCCCTTTAATCCCGGCCAGGAACGGCACCACAATGTCATCTCCGGCATTCAAAGGCACATCCACTCCCGGCACCTGTGCGGCCGGAACCTCGGGGAGTTCTTCCTGCACTTCCGCGATCTCTTCGGTTGCCTCCGTCTCGGCTGTCGCCGCAGAATCGGCCGGAGGTTCTTTGACTTCCGCAGTATCTTCAACCGTCTCCGGTGTTTCCTTTACATCTTCGGGCGTACTCGCAAAAGATGCCGTCGTCTTGTATTTTTCGACATATCGCCGGAGATCTTCCTGTGAACCGTACAGCGAGTGCTCGGCGGCAATTTTATCGACAGTATCATCGACCTCGACTTTGTAAGCCGTCGTATTCGTCCAGAGCCTGCCACCGAAGTGGTAAAGATCACCATTGACCACGGCATAAACATTGGTCATAGCGTTGCCGCCAATGGCCTGCACCTCACCAACCGGCAGCCCGGCCAAATCAACCGTAAGCGGGTTAATCGTCAGGCCGTTGAAAACCGCAATCCCCGAATCCGTACCGATCAGCGCGGAACGGTCGGTCAGGGAAGACAAAACCGTGATGTGACTCGACGGCAGAGATTCTCCGGCCGTGTACACTTTCCAGAACTTGCCGTTGAACACGGCCAGCCCCTCGGTCGAACCGACCAGCAGATTGTCACCGATAGCCATAATAGCCGTAAGCTCTCCGCCCATAAGAGCGTCATAGGGCACGGTCAGTTCTTCGGGTACAAAGCGTCTCCGGGAACGTTCAAGGGCAACACTGATACGCATCACTTCGTCTTCGGACAACACGCTGTCCTGCATCGCCTCGTCGTACCGCTCCTGCGCCTCGCGCACTTTGTCCCAGTTGACCCGACACAGATCGAAACAGATCAACAACGAGTCCAGATCGCCCTCGATCCGAGCACGGTCGGCATGGTCCTCGGCGGTCACGGCAAGGACTTTGTCACGAAGGCCCTGAAGGTCCTCAATCGTGCCTTCGTTATTAACCGCGGCTACACGTTCGACTATATTCGCCAGATGCTCGTCGTCACTGACACTGAAATAATCTCTGACTTTATCCTTGACCGTTTCGTCGGTACGGGTGGAGAAAATTTCTCCCGTATTCCATCGCTTATTATCGAAACGCACCAGTCCCTTTGATGAAATGGCCCAGATGTCGAAATCCTCATAGCTGCGATCTCCCCCGGTGCTTACCGCGGCCATGGCCTTGATGGGGCGAAATTCTTCCGGGACGTCGTCAACAATCCAGGTGCTGGCCAGAGGGCTATTGCCCAGCCCGGCGGGATTCCAGTGCGTGGCGGTAGCATCATCGGCAATGGCCACATAGGCCTCGCCCATACCGGCAGCGCGCGATCCCGGCGCAATACGCAAGAAAAGAACCGCGGCATTAGAAATGTCGGCATAACTGTCAACCGCCATCCCCGCAACAAAGGTCAGCGCAAGAAGCGCCAGGATGATTTTACGTGCTTTCATACGAAAGAGACTCCACATATGGTTAATTCACTACAACTACTTTTCCGAATTGCTCAACTCTCCGACCGTCCGACTGCGCCACCGCCGTGGCCTTGTAAATGTACACACCACTGGCGACCCGGTCACCGTCGGCATCACGCCCCCGCCACACGATCCGGTGTCCTTCGTTGGGGTAATAGTCCGCCCCCAAACCGTACAAATTGCAGTTCCAGATACGTTTTCCGGAAAGCGTAAAGATTTCAAGATTAAAGCGCTCGACCGCCTGCGTCAATTCAAAATAGAAACTGGTCTCCTCACCCATCGGGTTAGGGTAATTTAACAGGTCGTTGATAGCCAGCGTACCGGCCGCCACCACCGCCACGTCAAACTCGGCCGTGGACATATTATTGGCGTTGTCCCAGGCCTTGACCTTGAGATGATGATTACCCGGGTCAAGATCACTGAACCGATACTCAAGCCGGCCCACGGTGCAGCGGTCCTGCTCATACTCGAACAGATCGGTGAGAGTAACCGCCGACTCGAGTTGATCATCGATCACGAGCATAATACCGTGACCGATACCGCCGGCCAGGTTAATACCGGAAGAATCGGCCAGCGTGACCTCAAGGCAATCCTCCGGTGTAATCATGTCGCCGCTGACAAAACTGCTGCGACCGACAAGGCCGTATTCGATCACGGGACCGGTGGAATCAACGACCGGCACCAGCGTCCGACTTACGGCAATACTATCGACCAGGCCCAAACCATCGGTACTGTCGAACACGGCATAAACCGAAATACGGGCACTGGAACCACCATAACCGATGTCCAGCGGAGTAATGAACTCGGACTCGAAATGCCCGTCCGTAATACCGGCCGAACCACGGAAAATCCTTGCCCCGGCGACATCATAATGAAGCGTATCATCGTCGACCGCATGGGTTTTCTGAAGGTCGCTGTCGAAAACTCTGATCAACACCGTCCCGTCAGCCGCAAAAACCTGCCCCGACCCGTCTCGGACCGTCCCGCTCAAATGGTTGCGACCCAGAGCCACGAGGCTGTCCGGCTCCAGGGAAAGCTCCACATCAAGGCGCGGCAAACCCAACTCAAGGCAGGGGTCACCGAGAAACATATAAGCACGGTCATTACTCTCGGGACTCGGCCCCGGATACTGCCGCCGCAGCTTACCGGCAAACATGGCTTCACACACCGTCAATGACTTGTCGTAAAGAAGCGAACGAAAAACCTCACGGTTGAAACTGGCGTTATCCAGGGCGTTCACGCGCCGATTGGCCGAGACCACCCCGATAGCCCCACCGTTCGGAGTCAAAAAGAAATCTTCGGCCATACTCTGACGCGACGGATCATCGACGAACCCGATAGCGCACGAGGCCGCAAAAACCAGCGCGAGTTTGTCGGCGTTGGTCAAACGCGGGATATCCGACGTGCGCGAGAAAACATGCTCGTGTGCCCACACATCCGGGTTCCCGTGTCCCATATAATTGACCAGCAAACTGCCATTATTAAACGCCCGCACGATGGCATCATTGACATCCGGCTTCTCGGCGTTTACGAAGGGATATTCCCAGAGGTATATTTTCTGCCGGTTTAGTTCCCGTGGCACGAAGTCGTTTTCCAGATTTTCGGTCTCCCTGGTATGTATAATCTCCGTGTTGCTATTGTCACCGAACTCATCGTCAGCCACCAATGTAATATCGGAACGCCAGGCCCCCAGACTAACCGATGATTCATAAGACCTGATCCTGTCCATCAGAAGAGCGATTTCCCCGGTCGAGCGTATCGGCCAGCGCGCGGTGGCCATATCGTAGCCCCGGTCGGGCTCGGCCGCCAGGGAATCCCAACTGGTGTCGCTGTCGAGCAAACCATAGTCGCCGAAATAAACGTAATTGTCGTCTCCGTACGTTAAATCCCCGGTCCGAATATAGGGCGGGACATAATTGGCCACGTCTTTGCCCAGGTGATTCATAAAATCATAAGTAGCGTCACCGGCAAAAAGCACCGCCGACGGAGCCGGGGTCGGATAGTTCTCGTACGCGAACTTCAGAAAATCCCGTATCGCCGTCGGATCATAAAGGCCATACGAAAAATTATCCATAATATCTTCGACTGAAACCACCTGCAAAGCGTAACCGTCGGCCCGACGGTATTCCACGTAATCATCCAGCGCTCCGGCCAGTACATGCGGTGCAATGACGATAAGATCGGTTCTGGGCAACGAAGCGCGCAGATCGGTAATCTCCGCAGCACTGACCGACAAGGGGGCCTGCGCCTGAGAAGTCACCGCACAATAAAAGCGATTCGGTCCCTCGGTTGCGAGATCCCGCCGAAACCGGACCAGGCCTCCCTCGCGCACAAACCCGGCAATAACCGCCGGCTGACGGGGATCGGAAAGATCGAAGACAGTCGGCACGCCGGAAAAATTGTCGACAACCTGCAACTCGACACGCCCCTCGGCCGCTCCCAGCGTCACGTCGAGAACATCGTCAACCGGTCGAGCCGTTCTATGGTATCTGATTTCCGCGTAATTGAAATACGGAGACACGCCCTGAGATGCATTTACGGGCGTCAATTGCATATCAAAATCGTTGAGTTCGTCATCACCGCCCGCAAGAGCATAGGTGGTAAAACGACAGTTCACCGGACTGCAAATTTTGTCGACAGCCGCGTGACCGTTAACAAGAAGATCAATATCCCCACCGGTACGGGCATCAAGATAAACATAAGCCGAGTCGGCCTCCATCGCTCCCGGAGTAGGGATATAAAGCGAAATCGAAGGCTCATCATACCAGTACCAGTTATAATAATCCCTGATGATTCCGTCAAAATCTTCGGATATCAGAACATCCTGTTCCACATGAACATCGCACCAGAAGGAATTGACTACCGAATCCACCCCACCGGTAAGAGAACCGTCGAGCTGAACCATGCGGCGGGCCGGTTCACTGAAATCGCCGGCCACCGCCAGCCAGTACACGTTCTCGGCCGTGTATCGATTGTTAAGAAAACGCGGCGCATACCCGGTGCGATAAAGCCACCGGTCGACCGCCTCGGAATAGAAAATCACGCGATCAGTTCGGTCCAGTATGCCGTCACCACCGTCAAGCACCAGCACGGCGATTTCTTCAAAGGTCGGGCGCGGAAGGGAATTTTGCACTTCATTGGGTTCGCCCCCGGCGTAGAATATACGAATGGAATCGGAATTCAGACCATCCAGAGACACCCCCGCGGCTTCCATCTGTGCCCCGGTAAGCTGAGTCAGACCGTTCCGACTAACTTTGATTTTGTACCACGTCTCGGCAGCAGAAAGAGAAGCCCCGGCATAACGAGACCGGTCCCCCACCGGCCGTTCCACCGACCAGTGACGAGCTTGTTCGTAATTGGCCAGAACAGACGCGAAGACATCTTCCATGCGAGGATCATCGGCCGCCGTCAAATTAGCCGGGCGACGGGTAACCTCAAAAGCAAGGTGAACCTCCACCTCCCCATAGATTCCCGAAGCACTCAGCGGGTTCAGACGTACCGCCGCCATGCGAACACCTCGCACCAGCACGGAAGGAGCCAACTCGACCAGAGGACGTTCGACGATCCGATTTTCTCCGACGTCAATCGAGACATCGACCGCTTTCATTGCTCTGCCCCAAGCCGAGACCAACCGCACTTCACCGCCGGGCGGAACCGCCACCTGAACTGTCCGGTAAAATCCGACAGAGGAATCCGCGTAAGTTGTCCTGGACAGCTCAGACAGGCTCCCGGAAAAATCGTATACGAAGCTGAACTCAGTTTCTGAGGAAGTCATGATGACAAGATTGTCATCACCAGCCAGAAGGGATGTCCCGGCACAAAAGACGAGCAGGGACACAAAAAAAGATTTACACCAAGAAACTTCCATACCGGGTATTACCCCGGCCCTGGAACCGAGTCAATTTAAAGCTACGGTCAAAGGGCCGCTTTTACTGGCACCTTACACTTAAGCGATTTCCCAAAGTCCGACTAAATCATTAACCGTAGTACTCTAAATTGTACTCCTTTCTCTCAATATAAACCCGTACAATGTATATAGTTTCCCGAATCTTGTCAACCAAACGATATTTATCCGACAGACCTACAGAGCAATTTATCGGCCGATCCGCCGACCCGATTTACTCCCAGGGCCACGAGAAACATCTAACCCATTGTATTGCCGTAAGATACCTTACAAACCGAGAAGTTGCGCTCTGAGCTCCCCGGAACCCTGACCACCATTTTATATGAAACTCGATTCATATTAGGTGCCGGGGTTGCTCATAACCGCACGGCCCTATTGATATCCCTGCAAGTCCTCCTCAAGGTGCCGGCTCAGCTTGGCCAATTCATTTTCGATTCTGTAAAGGTTATCTTCGTAGGCCTCGCGGGTACCGTTGGGAATAAACACCTGTCCCCGGACGGCATCGTACAAATCCCGGTACTCAAGCAACAGGTTTTCCGTATTCCCGTCCAGGTATGAGTCCTGCCGCACTTCACTGATACCGTAGTCAACCATGTCATCATAGGCATCAAGAACGGGGCGGTCGGTTTCCGTGCCGGCTTCGACCGCCCGACGCATTTCTTCGGCCGAGACCTCACGCTGCTGCTCATCGGCGACATCCCGCCACTGCTGCGCCACCTGACGACCGAAACGAATATATCTGGTCGTTACGGAATCCATGAAATCCTTGACCATGTCAACCTTCTTCAGGGGCGAGACACCGGCCAGCCGATTGGCCCATTCGGAACGAAGGTCACTCCCCTGCTGAGAGGACCGCTCGACACGTTCCTCCTGTGTTGGCGGACCACTCTGGATATGCACCGCACTACAGGCCCCCAGAACAAGCAGCGCCAGAACCGTCAGCGAACAATAAACGAGATGAGCAAATCTCATTTTTTGATTTCCGCCTTGTTTTTTTCGCACACGGCAAGGTCACAGGTAAAATGACGCAGAAATTCCGCCTCCCTAACCACCTGATAGCCCCGGATTTCGTCCTTGCGGGCAACGATACGCCGGGCAACCTCGCCTATATAATCCAAATGCGAGTTGGTAAACACACGCCGAGGTACGGCCATGCGTACCAGTTCTCTGGGAGCGAAAATTTCCTCACCGGTTTCAGGATCAACACCGCCAAACATCAGGCTGCCGATCTCAACCGTGCGGATACCGCCCTCGACATAGAACTCCACCGACAATCCCTGGGCCGGGAACTGCGAAGCCGGGATATGAGGTAACAGCCGACCGGCATCGACGAAAATGGCATGTCCGCCCGGAGGCTCGATTATAGGCATACCCGCTTCCCGCATTTTCGCACCGAGATACGCCACTTGCTCGATACGGAAATCCAGGTAGCTGAAATCCATAACCTCCTGCAGCCCCACGGCGAGAATTTCCATATCACGCCCGGCCAGCCCACCATAGGTCGGAAAACCCTCAATCAAAATGAGCAACTCAGCCAAACGATGATAAAGGTTCTCATCGTCCAGAGCGATGAAACCACCCATATTGGCCAAACCGTCTTTCTTGGCCGACATCATCACTCCGTCGCAATAGGAAAACATCTCCTGGGCGATTTCCTTGATCGACTTACTGCCGTAGCCTGGCTCGTCACGCTTGATGAAATAACAGTTCTCGGCAAAACGGGCACAGTCATAGTAGAAAAGTAAACCGTAGCGATGACATACCTCCGAGACTTCCCGGATGTTAGCCATCGACACCGGCTGACCGCCGGCCGAGTTGTTCGTCACGGTTATGATAACCATGGCGATGCGTTCGGCACCCTTTTCCTTGATGAAGTTTTCCAGCGCCTCGACATCCATGTTGCCCTTGAACGGGGCAGCCTCGATCAGACGACTCTGTTCACAGGGGAGGTCTATCGGTATGCCTCCCTTATGAAGACAGTTGCCGCGCGTAGTGTCGAAATGGGTATTATTGAGAACGTACTGACCTTTCTTTAGAATAGTACTGAACATGATATTCTCGGCCACCCGTCCCTGGTGACAGGGCAATACGAACCGCTTGCCGAATATATCCTGAACGGTACTCTCGAATTTCCGAAACGACCGGGCTCCGGCGTAGGACTCGTCGCCGAGCATAAGGGCCGCCCACTGACGGTTGGACATAGCCGACGTTCCGGAATCGGTCAACAGGTCTATGTATATATCCTCGGCGTCAATTTTGAATACGTTGTAATTGGCCTCGGCTATTTTTTCCTCACGCTCGTGACGGCTGAGAAGGCGGATTGGCTCCACCGCTTTGATCCGATAAGGTTCTGCGGGCTGTTCTATTTTCTTCACGATCTCTCCTTTCATATCCGTAGATTATCAAACACACAAAAGAAGAAGAGAACGACTCAGGTCACGTCCTTGACCCGGCGACGGTGATAGTCGAGGTTAAGATGATCGATATAACAAAGGAAACGCATAGCCTTATAATTAAACCTTTTTCAACTGAAAATCAACCACAATCCGCCCACAAACGATATCGCGATAATTACGGATTGTTGGACCGACATAATCTTTTAGATATGGATACGCGACGACATTATCAATAATCCCCAGTTGTTTGAGGACCTCCACGCAAACCGGACCCAATGCCCGGGTACCGCCGTCGCGTATTTTCACGCAGATACCTATCGGGGGATCGGAAAAACCCATTCCCTGAATAGCCTCTGCTCCCACCTTGGACACTCCGTTTCCGGGAAACGAACGCATGAAATCGTAATCGAACCGCCCTTCCCCGGCCACCAGAAAAGGATGAGTTGTCATGGCCTCTTTGATACGGCGTAAAGCCTGCCGGGTACGGGCGTCTTTTGACTGGGGAATGGCCAGATTTTTGAAACCGACCGCCAGATTACGCACTCGCATGGAAAACACCGGAGCGCTGCAACCGTCTACCCCCACACTTATCTGCTCGGCGGGAAACTCACATATTTCCCCTACGGCTTCCTTGACCAGTTGCTGGCTCTTGGATTGGGGATTTATGTAATCCGCATCGGGGACCCCCATGTACCGGGCCAGGGCCAGAAAGCCCGCATGTTTACCCGAACAGTTGTGCCTAAGCGGGTCTTTGTCTTCGCCGTGTTCCGGGCGAAGTCCCTTCAGGCGCATATGAATCGGCAGATGCGTACCGCACTGGAGGTCTTCGGGGCGGTTACCCGCTTGCTGGAGAGCCGACAGCACCACCTCGCGGTGTTTGTCGTTCCCGTTGTGAGATGCGCACATCACGGCCAGATGCTCGGGGGTAAATTTGAACTGGTCAAAGCCTCCGGTCCGCACCAGCGGCAGAGCCTGAAACGGCTTGACCGCCGAGCGGGTCATATAAATCATCTCAGGATCACCGAGGTAGTGCGTAAGTTTACCCTCGGCATCAACAACGGCAACCGTAGCACAATGCTGGGCCTCGATTACATCGCCTCTATATACCTGAACCGCAATTTCCCAGGACATGTTTATCTTCCTCGTTAACATCAATCAGTCAGGTGATAAGTTAGTATCCAGGCGACCCCTTGGCCAGAGGATTTTGACTGACCATAATCTTTGGACAGGATTGGCAATCCGGTGCCGGGGGACAATCGGCGGATCCACTCCACCGAAATCAGACGTAGGGTGGGACCGCTTGCGATCCCGCCGGAGATACCCAAAATGGCGGATTTGCGGACGGACCACGTCCCACCTGTCCCCCTGATTTCACTTGACAAGATAGACTAACTATGCCATATACGATCATAAGCTGATCGCTTATACAACTGGTTTAATCCTGCAAGACTGGATTCCCCTCATCCAGCCACCAGAACCGGGCCTTCCGACCCGGGGGGAGGAGTAATTGCATATGACTCGGATTCAGAGGACCGCCGTGGTCGCAGGCACGCTGATTCTCTCTGTCGTGGTTGCGTATTTCACGGGGGTAGAAGCGGGCCAATATCTCAATCACAGAAAACGGGCCGAAACCAGAGCCAGGGGGGTCAACACCACCCGGGCCATACTTGACCGCATGCAGACCATAGAGGTTGGTGACACCCTTTTCAACTACGTCTTTGAGGATATCGACGGCCGCGAGGTCTCTCTTGATGATCTCGTAACTTCTCGCACGGTTATCACTTACATGCAAACCGACTGCGACGGCTGCCTGCTTGAGCTTGAAGAAATGATTAAAACCGTAACCGACCCGGCCGACTACCGCCACTTCATCCTGATCTCGTCGGCTAACCCGTTGCATCTGCGCAAATTACGGGACAATTTCGGCCTTGACTGTGCCATTCTCTATGACGAAGAACGACAATTCGGCCATGCGCTGAACATATACAGTTATCCTTTCAGTGTGATCGTAAACGGATCCCGTGTGATCCTTGACATTCGGGCTGACGCCTTATGGGCCGAAGATTTCAAGGAGATCATCAGACTGAATAGAGAGGGTTGAGGAGCATACGTTGTGCCGTTCCCGATCAGATAGGGTAAACGAAGGAAAGGAGGTATATCAGTGAAAAAACGTACTGTCGTTCTCTTAACATTTGCGTTTGTGTTCTCTTTCATGATGGGAGCAACAAGTTCCCTAGCAGGAAAATACATATGTATTTGTTGCACCGAAATGTGTCCTCCGCCCTACGATGATACCATCAAGGTCTCTGGACATATTAAACAAGAGGAACCCCATCAGGGAGAGTGTTGGGGAATACCGTTGCCGGGTGATTGTGATAATAACCATTGTGATCATTACTCCCGCAATTGTCCTTCTCCTCCACTGTAATATGGTCTAATCAACTTGTGGTTATGATTTTTCTCTGTTAATAGGCGACCCCATCCGAGGAAACGGCACATATGCTCCTCCACCCGTATTGCATTGTGAGAGAACTTGTTACAGTGCCATAAATTCATACTTAAAGTTGACACAATAAACGTGACCAGTAGACCTGACGAATAATGCAGCGAGCCAATCGCGAAGCTGACTGCAATAATCAAAGGGAGAAGACTCATGAAAGATACCTGCCATGATATGGATGGTGCACTGCCAGTGATCGGCTGGAGACTGCAACATCAAGTCAGTTGGCGTTCAGGTACCTGCCTATTCCGCCTCAGCCTGCTTGTTGCCGTTTTCTTTCTTATTATGCCGACCCGATTCGTATATGGGGTGGACAAACCCGACTGGCGCGAGGCCGCCCATAGCCAGGGGAATTTGCAGATCAAGATCGGGAACAGCGGATCATGGGGTTACATCTCTACCGACGAATTCGGGCCTTTCCCCTACATCGACGCCATAACCGGCGATACCATCTGGAGTTGTACTTATCCGAAAGGAAGTGGAATACATTACGGATCTCGGGACCTGGCGATTGGTGCCATTGTGGGCCGGGACACGCTGGTCACAGAATCATACGAACTGAACCCGGGGATTTACCCTCTCGGGGCTTTCGAATATGTCACGTCGAACAAAAGCCGCACGTACTATTCACCCTCGGCTCATTCCGAGCTGGATCTGATCTGCAAATATACTGACACTCTCACCGATCCCAGGTGGGTTACAATCAACCCCGACGACAATCGTCTTCACATCCCTCTCGAAATCGAGATCACCCAGCGCTCTATGGCCTGGAGTTCCGAGCATGTTGATGATTTCGTCCTGCTGAACTTCGAAGTCACCAACATCGGTCGACAAGTTCTGAACAAAATATTTATCGGCATTGGAACCCGCGCCACCGCATTCCCCATGTCACAATACTCTTTATTCATCTACGACGAATCCGCCCATGATGATCTGAGTGGCTACCTGCATGAATACGCGTTCCCCGACGCCTGCGGATTCATCGACACATTGAATCTGGCTTACATCATGGATAACGACGGCGATCCGGTGGACGGTGCGTTTACGGATGAATCACCGCTCGGCGCGGTTGGCGTTATGTTCCTGGGTGGCTCCGCTGACAGCCTGACGGTCAACTTCAACTGGTACTACAAGGATTGGGGACCGCGTCGACAGGGCACACCCGATGACCCGTTTCGAAACATCGGCACGCTGGGCAATCCGCAGGGGGACGCCAACACCTACTACTTCATGAGCCATCCCGAAACAGATTACAATCAGCTATACGCCGCGGTGAGCTACCTCACCAGCGGCTGGATATCACCGCCCGCCGATGCTGAGGATATAGCAGATGGGAAAAACACATGGAACATGATCTCTTTCGGTCCGTTCGACCTTGGCACGGGACAACACATGAGCTTTACTATCGCTATCGTGGCAGGTGACCATGTGCATCGCGACCCGCGCGCTTTCGCAAGTCGCTTTACCCCCGACAATCCGGATTTCTTCTACGAATATCTGAACTTCTCCGAACTGGCCGAAAACGCTCGCTGGGCACAGAAGGTCTACGATAATCCCGGGGTCGATACCGAC
>DAISVY010000008.1:0-192414 GCA_036826635.1 Candidatus Zixiibacteriota bacterium | reverse complement strand
CGTACAGGCTGTCTTTGTATGGAAACTCGCCCGCTATCGGATACCCCCGTCGCTCTGGCTTCTGCGGTTTCCGCGGCCGCCACGGCTTGGAAGGTATCCCACGAAACACGCTGAGAGTATCCCCAAAGGTGTTAAAAGCCTGCGGCATGTCCTCAGAGAGACGACCGCATCTTACCACAATCCGGAGCACCGACATTGTATCCGGCGGGATTTCTACCCTTAGTGTTAGTTCGTATTCCCGATCAGCCTCATAGGACATAGACTGCTTTGCAGGGCCGGAGTATACTAAACCTCCCTCGGTGCTGATTTCGATCACAAGCGAATCAGTAGGAGATCCCCACCCAATGTCGAATGACCTTGCCAGTTCATCCGTCCCCTTGAATGTCACCTTCAGTTCCGCTGGTCCGTCCCTGTCAGGCAGAGAGATGGGCTTCACGTCCCAACTGAAGAAATGCAAAATCCGTCGCTCTGAGATGATAAGTTTATCATCAGCCTCGGCTGGTAGCCAACAAGTCAACACCAACAGCAACGCCCACAAAACCTTTGTTGCCTTGGGTCTGTTGCCCAACGCCCGGTACGTGGTCTGAAGCGATTTTTTCTTCATAATCCCTCCCTCGCCAAAGAAATGACGTTTGTTCTGATGCGAACGTGAAATCGGCGAGTGGATTATACCAACGAGTTGCAGAACTCGTTGTCCCATCACTTCTCCTCCCGGTAGATGATGTAGATTTTGCCCTTTGCCCTGACCGCGATTTTTCTGCCATCGGGTGCGTAAATCGGCGCCGCACCGCCCTCTATCCCCGTCAACGAACCAAGGTCCGTAAATGTGTTTGTGGAATAGTCATAGATACAAAGGTATGAGCTGATGACTTTTTCCTCATCATCACAACCGTAAATGCCAAGTACTTCCGAGTTCTTCGGATTGAATGACGGGTAGTCGAAGCTGCATCCCACCGCACCCGTTGGCCTGGGTTTCGGAATTGTGTCCAGGTTTATAACGGTATTGTCGTTGGTATTAATCAGACATCCTCCGTCGACGACGTACGATTTGTCGGGGCTCACGGCATTGAAGATGCCGTGGTGGTTGCGTGGGGTTATACGGGTCGAATCCCCTTGCCACAGTGGAACTTCGTACAGTCCGTCTCCTTGCCAACTCAGCACGTGGTCGTTTGTGACAACGTCCTTATTAGAAGGAAAGGATTTGTATTCAATGTGAATCACACAACTCATTCGTCTCTCAATATCCGTGCCTTCTTTCTGACCGGTGATTGTGGTCAGTTTGTAATAGGCATTGCCTTCTACCGTAATATACGGACCTTCGAAAGACACATCCCCCGGCATGTTGGAATTGCGAGTTCGCCAGTACTCTTCTACGATTGTGTCCTCAGCCGTGTTCACATTGTAAACAACCAGGCGATACAGAGCGGAGTCAAACTGGCGGCTCATGTCCTGAAGGCTTACCGCTATCTTATCGTCTGACACCCACTCCGCCCGAAACGGATACAGGTCCGGGATTAACACAACCTCACGGCTGTTGCCGAGGGTATCTGATGTCATGAGGTAGTTGTTGGCAAAATAGGCAAGCTTGGTGCCGTCGGGTGACCATCTCACGGAGCCGTGGGCCAGGGCCTGAGCCGCCGGGCCGACCTCTATTACTCTGGTTACCTCGTAGCTGGCCCCAAGAGAATTACCGGCACCGAGAATCAGCAGTGATATAAGACAAATACCCCCTGCTGCTATCCTCCCGCCAATCCTGAGCCTACTCCAGAATGTTCTTAAGAATGTTTGAAGCGATTTTTTCTTCATAATCCCTCCCTCGCCAAAGAAATGACGTTTGTTCTGATCACCGGGCACCAATATACTTGTGCATAACACGGATTCACCTGTCAAGTCTTTGTTTCGGTGTTGACGAAATCATTGCCAAACGATACAGCCGGGCTGTATCTTGACGCATGCTTGAGAAGCCACAAGCCTACAGCGTATCGGCGATCACCCGGATGATCAAAAGCAGCCTCGAAGAACAGTTCTGCGATATCTGGGTGGAAGGGGAGATATCCAATTATCACCATCACTCCTCGGGCCATCGCTATATCACTCTCAAGGATGACAAAGCCGTACTTCGGGTGGTCATGTGGCGTTCGATGGGGGCATATCTCAAGTTTGAGCCGGAGAATGGCCAGAAAGTGCTGGCTTTCGGCGATATTTCCGTGTACGAAAAAGGCGGCCAGTACCAGCTTACCTGCAAGCGACTGGTGCCGGTGGGAGTGGGGGAACTTGAGCTGGCCTTTCGACAATTGCACGAGAAGCTTTCGGCCGAGGGGCTGTTCGACGAAGACCGCAAGCAATCGATTCCCCAATATCCGTCCAAAATCGGGATTGTCACCTCGCCGACCGGGGCGGCTATCCGCGATATTATCCAGATATCCCGCCGACGTAACCCCTCGGTGCAACTGATTATCCACCCGGCCCAAGTGCAGGGGGAAGGAGCCGGGGAGACAATCGCGGCCGGTCTTCGCTATTTCAATACCCGTGACGACATTGACATTATCATCATCGGTCGGGGGGGCGGTTCGCTGGAAGATCTCTGGCCGTTCAATACCGAGACGGTCGTGCGAGCGGTGGCCGCGTCGCGTCTTCCCGTAATCTCGGCGGTCGGTCACGAGGTGGATATCACCCTGTCCGATCTGGCGGCGGACCTTCGCGCTCCCACGCCTTCGGCCGCTGCCGAGCTGGCGGTGTGGTCGCGCGCGGAATTTCGCGAGGAGATTCGCGATACGCTGTACGCTCAGGCGGGCATGCTTACCGGACTGGTATCTCAGGCGCGTCGGGACCTCGCAACCCTGCTGCGCCGACCGGTTTTCCGCAGTCCCCTTGATCTGGTGTATCAGCGTCGTCAGGAGTTCGACCATAGCTATCGCCTGATGGCGGCCGCCGGAAAAAACCGTTTCGAGAGACACAAAAACGCTTTATCTTTGGTTCTGTCGCGTTTGGATGCCCTTTCGCCGCTCAAAACGCTGGCGCGGGGATATTCGGTCAGTCGACGGGCCGACGACGGCCGGGTGATCAGGTCCCGAAACGATGTGGCGGCCGGAGAGAAGATGGAAACGATTCTGGCCGACGGTCGCCTTATCTCGTCGATAGAAATGAAAAAGGACAAGCTGTAAACGGAGTCATGACGACCAAAAAGAAGTATAAAGATTACGAGTCGGCCATGGCTCGGCTGAATGAGATAACCGAGCAGCTTGAGTCCGGTGAGGCCAGTCTCGAAGAAGCTATCGCTCTGTACACCGAGGGTTTGGATATCGCTCGCTTCTGTGACAATAAGCTGATCGAAGCCGAGAAGAAGATCAAGATTATCAGCGAGAAGGACGGCTTGGCGACCGAAGAGGATTTCGAAGAAGAGGACGCCGAGAATTGATGACGAAAACGGCCGTTGACGGTCACAAGTACATGCAGGATGCGCGCGCCCTGGTCGATTGCTTGCTGGAAAAATACATCCCTGCGGACGACGAAGAACCGCAACAGTTGCATACCGCAATGCGTTATTCGGTTATGGCGGGGGGGAAACGGTTGCGTCCGATTCTCGCCTTGGCCGCTTATGAGTATTGCGGCGGTGATGCGGCCGGATCGGATTTACCGATTCACTACGCTATGGCCGCGTTGGAGATGGTTCACACTTATTCGCTGATTCACGACGATCTGCCGTGCATGGACGACGATGACCTTAGGCGCGGTCGGCCGACCTGCCACAAGAAATTCGGCGAGGCCGTTGCCACTCTGGCCGGTGATGCTCTGCACGTGGTGGCGTTTCAATTGATGGCGGAAACGGGCTCGACCGACGTAGTGCTGGAAATGGCTTGGGCGGTGGGCACCTCCGGCATGCTGGGCGGTCAGATGGCGGATATCGAAGCCGAAGGGCGTACCGTCAGCCGCGAGGAAATGGAGAGCATCCACCGACGCAAAACCGGTGCGCTGATCCGGGGGGCGGTTCGTATCGGGGCTTTGCTGGCCGGGGCAGACAGCAAAACACTGTCATGTCTGACTACTTACGGCGAGAAAATAGGCCTGGCTTTTCAGATTGTCGATGATATCCTTGATATTGAGGGCAATCAGGAACTGCTCGGTAAAGATATCGGTTCGGATTCAAAAAACCGCAAAGCGACTTTTCCGGCCACGGTCGGAGTCGAGGAATCACGCCGGGAAGCCGCCGGCCTTGTAGATGAAGCTTTGGCCTGTTTAGATGACGACGAGGACAATATCCTCAAGTTTCTGGCGAGATTTATAGGCCAGCGCGAGAGTTAGCCGGTTCGAAATGTAGTGTGGCATGAAATATCTTGGGAAAATAGACAGTCCCGCTGATCTCAAATTGCTGAGTGTCGAGGAACTGACCGAACTGGCCCGTGAGATTCGACAGGAGATTATCGCGGTTGTTTCCGGTACCGGCGGTCATCTGGCGTCCAGTCTCGGAGCGGTTGAGCTTACGGTGGCCATGCACTACGTTTTTGATGCCCCCAGGGACAGAATAGTCTATGATGTCAGTCACCAGACTTACGCTCACAAGCTCCTGACCGGTCGTCGCGCTCAGTTTCACACTCTGCGGCGCTACGGGGGACTGGCCGGTTATTGCCGACGGGCGGAATCCGAATACGATGCTTTCGGGGCCGGGCATGCTTCCACTTCGATCTCCGTGGCGTTGGGGTTGGCTACGGCCCGCGATCTGAACGGCGATGATTATCGTGTTATCGCCGTGATCGGCGATGGGGCCATGACCGGCGGGTTGTCTTTTGAAGGACTCAACAACGCCGGGTCGCTTAAAAAGGACATGATAGTTGTCCTGAACGACAACACCTGGTCCATTTCCAAGAACGTGGGGGCTCTTTCCAAGTATCTCACCAGCATCATGGCCGACGAGAAGTTCAACAAATTGCGCAAGGAAGTGTGGGAACTCACCGGCAAGTTCAAACGTCGCGACAAGATAAGAGAAACGATCAAAGGTCTGGAAAATTCCATCAAAGGTTTTCTTGTTCCGGGGATATTATTCGAGAAGCTGGGGTTCAGATATCTGGGACCTATCGACGGGCATGACATTCCGTTGTTGATAAAAACGCTGAAGGATCTTCAGAATATAACCGGGCCGATTTTGCTCCATGTGGCAACCGTGAAGGGTAAGGGCTACCCGCCGTCCGAGGAAAACGCTTTCAAGTTTCACGGGATCGGGAAGTTCGACAAGGTGACCGGTCGGACGGCCCCGTCGGGTGCCACTCTTCCCGCCTACACCAAGGTGTTCGGCCAGACTATGGTGGAGCTGGGTCAGAAAAACGATAAGATCATTGCCATTACGGCGGCCATGTCTTCCGGTACGGGCCTCGATGCTTTTGCCGGGCGTTTTCCCGACCGTTTCTTTGATGTGGGGATTGCCGAAGGTCACGCCGGTTGTTTTGCCGCCGCGACTGCGGTCGACGGTATCCGTCCGTACCTGGCCGTTTACTCGACTTTTATGCAACGGGCCTATGACCAGGTGATCCACGATATGGCTATCCAGAACCTTCCGGTAGTCGTTTGCATGGATCGTGCCGGGCTGGTTGGCAGTGATGGTCCGACTCACCATGGTGCTTTCGATCTGGCCTATCTTTCGAGTGTGCCCAACGTGACTATTGCCGCCCCCAAAGACGGTAATGAACTGCGGGCGATGCTGCACTACACGGCCGACAATGAGCTGTCGGGTATTACGGCTATTCGTTATCCGCGCGCTCCCGTGCCGGGGCCGATGACGGATGATATCCCTCCGATTGACTGGGGGACATGGGAATGGCTTACCGATCCTTCGCCGGTGGTAGTGCTGGCCGTGGGGTCTATGGTAGTGCCGTCGCTTGAAGCCGCAGGTAAGCTGGCCGAAGATCGGATCCGGGTCGGCGTGGTTAACGCTCGGTTTGTCAAACCGTTCGACTTTACGATCCTGGAAAAAGTACGCCGTGAGGCCGAGGTGATCGTGACGGTTGAGGAAGGGGTTATGCGCGGCGGTTTTGGGCAAGCGGTGGCCGCTTATCTGTTGGAAAAAGGGTTCAACGGAAAATTTAGATCGCTGGGCCTGCCGGACCGTTTCGTGATGCATGGCGAGCGCAAGGAACTGCTGCGCGAAACCGAACTCGACACGGCCGGTCTTATCAAAGTGCTGTCGCCGTTGGTGGACGGTTCGTCCCGGGATCAGAAAACTGCACACAACGGTGGTTTGCTTCAGAAACTCGTTTTGGAGCGTCACGATGATCACCAGAAATCCGTTGACAGCGATATCCCGGCGACTAATACCGGTTCGGAATAGAAAATAAGACAACGCGGAGTATCTGCGCATGCGTTTCGGACTGATCGCCAATCTCAAACGAATAGGTGCCGGAGAGAGCATCAATGTCGTCATGGACTGGGCGGCTCAGACCGGTCATCAGGTCATTCTTTGCGACGAACTTGAACCGGCCGTATCCCGGAAAGCCACCTTCGTGCCCCGAAGTGAACTCGCCGCTCAGGTGGATGTTTTGATTACCATGGGCGGTGATGGTACTATTCTGGCGGCGGTACGTGCCGTTGGCTCGCTGGGTACGCCGGTCCTCGGTGTGAATCTCGGGTCGCTCGGTTTTCTCGCCCAGCAGACGCCCGAGAGATTGATGCCAACTCTGGAAGCGGTTGCGGCCGGGGCTTACCACGTTGAAGAACGAATGATGCTTCAGGTTAAGGTCGAGGGACACGCCCCGTTGCCGGCCCCCTTTGCGCTCAACGACATGGTGCTGGATAACGGCCCGGTTAGCCGCGTTCTGGAGGTGAGTCTGAAAGTCAACGATGAAGAGGTCGTCACTTATCTCGCCGATGGTTTGATTATCAGCACGCCAACCGGGTCAACCGCCTATAATCTGGCGGTGGGCGGACCGATTGTACATCCCGGTCTGGATGCTATGATAGCCGCACCCATATCGCCTTTCTCGCTGACCACTCGTCCAATGATAATAAGGGGAGAGGACAGGGTCGAACTCCGGGCGCTTACCGAGCAGCGGACGGCGTTGCTCACGCTCGACGGTCAGGTCGGGGTAAGGGTCTATCGTAACGAGGCGGTGACAATTTCCCGGGCCGATTTTCGAAGTCGGTTTATCGTTTTCCCGGAGAATTCATATTATGAGTTGCTGCGCAGCAAGCTACACTGGGGGATGCCGCCGTACAGGCGAACCCGGTGACGGTGGTGGCAAAAAGCACTTGCGTATTGTCGAGTGTCCGGGTAGCTTCCTGACTACATTTTTATAGATAAGCGGGAGTAACTCAGTTGGTAGAGTCACAGCCTTCCAAGCTGTTGGTCGCGAGTTCGAGCCTCGTCTCCCGCTTTTTCATCTTTTTGGGATCTAAGGAACCCCTTTCGGTATGAATTTGACCTCTCGTTCTTTACTATTATTATTGTTTATTCTTTGTGGTTTGCTCGCGGTGTCTTCCTGTGTTCAGCGCAAACCGGAGCGACTGGCCCGCAAAGAGTCGCCGGTGTCAGCGCAGTTGGCCGAAATGGTCACTGAGCAGGAAAGATTTATGGCCGATTCTCTCGTTCCTCTCGAGCGGCGCGAAAATATCCTGAAAACCTTCCGGGAGACCACTTATTCCCTTATTGCTCAAGCGCTTATAAGAGAGCCCGTAGATCTGTACCGGGCCGCCCTGATTCTCCAGTCGGCCGATCAGTCGGCCGGACCGGAATGCTGCCTGCTGGCTCATTATCTGGCCGCCAACGCCGCCGAGAAAGGGTACGATCAGGCCCGGCACCTGGCGGCGGTTTGCCTGGACCGCTACCTGGTATTTAGTGGTCAGCCCCAAAAGTATGGCACGCAACACTTTAATGATAGTCTCGGTCGTCCCTGTCTGGCCCCGCTTGACACCCTTACCACCGATTCCGAGCGCGTGGTCTGGGATGTTTTGCCGCTTGAGCAACTGAAGGCTCGGCTGGAGGGTCAGACCCCTTGATTGGGCCCGATTGAGCCCGTAAAATGTCGATTTTCCGGATTTTGGCTTTGGCCTTTTTGTTCTAAAATTGAACAAAAACAGTCAGGAAATTGGTTTCAGGGCCGAAAAATAGTCGTAAGGGGCCGATTTCAGCATTTTCGTTTGGCTCTTTTCGGCATATTCAAATCGGGGGTGGGGACTGAAAAAGGGCTTGACAGGCATAAGGTCACCTCTATATTTAGGGCTCGCCCGTGCCGAAAGGTGTGGAAGTTGTTGGCGCGGAAGCGAAACGACATAGTAAATAGAGTATTTTTGAGCAGCCCAGATAGCTCAGTTGGTAGAGCACATCCTTGGTAAGGATGAGGTCACCAGTTCAATCCTGGTTCTGGGCTCTTTTATAGCCTAAGGAGAAGTCGATCAGATGGCAAAGGAGAAGTTTGATCGCAGTAAGCCGCACGTGAATGTGGGGACGATAGGTCACGTGGACCATGGTAAGACGACGTTAACGGCGGCGATTACGATGGTGATGGCTCAGAAGAACAAGACGGCGATACGGACGTTTGATTCGATTGACAATGCGCCGGAGGAGCGGGAGCGTGGTATCACGATAGCGACGGCTCATGTTGAGTATGAGACGGATAAGCGTCATTATGCTCATGTTGACTGTCCTGGTCACGCTGATTATGTGAAGAACATGATCACGGGTGCGGCCCAGATGGACGGGGCTATTTTGGTGGTGTCGGCGGCTGACGGGCCGATGCCACAGACACGGGAGCACATCTTGTTGGCTCGTCAGGTGGGCGTGCCGTATATCATAGTATATATGAACAAGACGGACATGGTGGATGATCCGGAGTTGTTGGATTTGGTGGAGTTGGAGGTTCGCGATTTGCTGAGCCAGTACCAATTTCCCGGGGATGACATACCGGTGATTCGAGGTTCGGCGTTGCAGGCGTTGCAGGCTGGTATGGCGGGGACGTCGTGGGACGATCCGGTATTCAAGTCGATAATGGAGTTATTGGATGCCTGTGACGAGTATATTCCCGAGCCGAAGCGAGAGACGGACAAGCCGTTTTTGATGCCGGTCGAGGACGTATTTTCGATAACGGGTCGAGGCACGGTTGGTACGGGTCGAGTTGAGCGTGGTGTGATCAAGCAGGGTGAAGAGGTTGAGATAGTCGGGATACGGGACACTCGGAAGACAGTGGTGACGGGGGTGGAGATGTTTCGTAAGTTGCTTGACCAGGCACAGGCTGGTGACAACGTTGGTTTGTTGTTGCGGGGAGTGGATAAGGATTCGCTGGAGCGAGGAATGGTGTTGGCGAAGCCCGGATCGGTGACGCCACATCGTAAGTTTAAGGCTGAGGTGTACGTGTTGACGAAGGAAGAGGGTGGTCGTCACACGCCGTTTTTCACGGGCTATCGGCCTCAGTTTTATTTTCGGACGACGGACGTGACGGGAGTGGCTCATTTGCCTGAAGGCATAGAGATGGTAATGCCGGGTGACAACATAACGATGGATGTGGAATTGATCACACCGATAGCGATGGAGAAAGAGCTTCGTTTTGCTATTCGTGAAGGTGGTCGGACCATCGGCGCCGGCGTTATAGCGGATATCACTGAATAGGCGACGGGAAAGAACGGGTTAAATTAAGTGCCGAGAGACAGAATTACATTGGCCTGCGGCGAGTGCAAACGCCGCAACTACGATACCAAGAAGAATAAACGCCTTCATCCGGAGAGGGTGGAGTACAAGAAATACTGCCCCTTCTGCAACAAGCATACGTTGCACAAGGAGACGAGGTAGGGTCTTTAACCTTAGGCCAGTAGCTCCAATTGGTAGAGCGCCGGTCTCCAAAACCGGATGTTGGGGGTTCGAGTCCCTCCTGGCCTGGAAAAATACGGTTCTGCGACGGTGTTTAAAAAGATTGAAAAATACTTGAAAGAAACCGCGGCCGAGATGCGCAAAATGACCTGGCCGTCGAAAGATGAGTTGATAGGTTCGACCATTGTCACGGTCGTGGTGTCCGTGATCATTGCCGCTTTTATCGGGATTGTCGATCGCATTCTTTTGCTCATTATTCAGTCGATCTTTGGCACCGGTATGGGGGGATAGATGGCCTTGCGGTGGTATGTGGCCCACACTTATGCCGGGCATGAGCAGAAGGCCAAGACGTATCTCGAATCGGCCATTGCCAATGCCGGTCTGGAGCACAAGTTCGGTCAGATCTTAGTTCCCACGGAACAGGTCATCGAAATGAAGCAGGGCAAGCGGTCGACGAGTACCAAAAAGTTCCTGCCCAGTTACATTCTCATCGAGATGGAATTGGACAAAGAGACGCAGAATCTGGTAGTGTCGACCACGGGCGTGACGAATTTCGTGGGGGCCGGCGGCAAACCGACGCCTCTGCGGCAGAGCGAAGTCGAGCGTATCGTGGGGCAGATCGACCGCAGTCGGACCGAGGAGGTTACCGACATTCCTTTCCAGGCGGGCGATCCGGTGAAGGTGAATGACGGTCCGTTCCAGGATTTTTCGGGAACCGTCAGCGAGGTCAACATGGAACGGCGCAAAGTGAAAGTTATGGTGTCCATTTTCGGTCGGCCGACCCCGGTCGAGTTGGACTTTCTTCAGGTTGATTTGGTTAAGGCCAAGTCCTGACGGGATTACTTGCTGTTGGTGGAGATAGAATATCGTGGCTAAAAAAATAGCGGGCTTTATTAAATTGCAGATTCCGGCGGGCCAGGCCAATCCGGCCCCGCCGGTGGGACCGGCGCTCGGCCAGCGTGGCGTCAATATCATGGAGTTCTGCAAGGCGTTTAACGCCAAGACGCAGGGGGGCAACGGAATCCTGACCCCGGTTATTATTACCGTGTTCGAGGATAAGTCCTTCAAGTTCATTGTCAAGACGCCGCCGGCCTCCACCTTGATCCGCATGGCCGCCAAGGTGAAAAAAGGTTCCAGTATCCCCAATAAGGATAAAGTAGGGCAGATTTCCATGCAGCAGGTGCGTGAAATTGCCCAGCAGAAAATGCAGGATTTGAACGCGAGTTCGCTGGATGCTGCGGTCAAGATGGTTGAGGGTACGGCTCGCTCGATGGGCATTACCATACAGCAGTAAGGACAGGAAAGCATTACGCGATTTGTGATATTCGTTTGGACCTCGGCGGTCTGAACCGCCGGGAGGGAGAATAAGCACACATGAAACATTCGAAGAAGTATCAGAAATCCCGAGAGAACATTGACCGACGTAAGCGGTATGCGCTGGGTGAAGCGGTCAGGATTCTCAAGGAAATCCCCCGTTCCAAATTTGACGAGTCGGTCGAAGTAGCCGTCAGGCTGGGCGTCAATCCCAAACACGCCGACCAGATGGTGCGGTCTACCGTCTCGCTTCCGCATGGCAATGGCCGGGTGGTGCGGGTAGTGGCTTTTGCCCAGGGTGACAAGGCCACCGAGGCCACCGAGGCCGGAGCCGATTTCGTCGGGGGTGAGGATATCGCCGAAAAGATCCAGGGCGGCTGGACCGAATTTGAGGTGGCGGTGGCTACCCCGGATATGATGAAGGTCGTCGGCAAGCTGGGTAAGGTTCTGGGACCTCGCGGTCTTATGCCTAATCCCAAGACCGGTACGGTCACTATGGATCTGGCCCGCACGATCAAAGAGGTCAAGGCCGGCCGTATTGAGTTCCGGGTTGATCGGCAGTCCAATATCGCCGTTTCGGTGGGTAAGATATCTTTTGAACCGGAAAAGATTATTGAAAACGTTCACGCTTTCGTAGACGCGGTGTTGCGAGCCAAGCCGGCGGCGGCGAAGGGGGCCTATTTCCTGGGCGCTTCCATTTGCACGACCATGAGTCCGGGTCTCAAGCTCGATCACGCGGAACTGGCGGCAACGGTAAAGAAGTAACGAGCTAAGGAGCTTTCTGCGATGCTTAGGCAAGAAAAAAATGAACTGATTGCTGAAATAAAGGAGCTCTTCAGCGGAGCTTCCGCTTACTTCATTACCGATTACCAGGGACTGAACGTGAGCGATATGACCGACCTGCGCAAGAACCTTCGCGAAAACAACGTGCGTTATCTCGTGGCCAAGAACACTCTGTTCAAGCTGGCCGCCAGGGACGCCGGGGTGGAAGGGCTTGACGAGTTTTTCGCCGGGCCGACGGCGGTGGCTTTTGCCGATGAACCGCCGGTTGCGGCCAAGATACTCCATGATTCCTACAAAGAGAGAAAGTTGCCGAGTTTCCGGGCTTTCGTTCTGGACGGCAAGATTCACAATCCGGAGGAGGTAAAGGCTTTGGCCGAGTTGCCGCCGCGTGACGTATTGTTGTCGCATGTGGTGGCCGCGGTTGAATCGCCCTTCACGGAGCTGATCGGCTCTCTTGACGGTTTCTTCCGTGGACTGATCGGGCTGGTGGATGCTCTGGCGGACAAAAAGAAAACGGAAGGTTAGTAAAAACTGAGACTTGTTTGGAGCTGTTCGACCCACGCTTCTAGGTGGTTTTGTCTCGCCGCCTGGGTTGGAAAGAGCTTCAATAGATAAAGCTGGAATTTAAGAATCTTTTTGAACTGTGCGAGGTAAGGACTGTGGCTAACGCAGCGATTGACGAGATTGTTGACAAGATTGCGGCTCTTTCTGCGATGGAGCTGGCTGATCTGTCCAAGGCGATTCAGGACAAGTTCGGTGTGACGGCAGCCGCCCCGGTTATGATGGGTGGACCGATGCCGGCCGCCGGTGGTGCCGATGCCGCCGAGGAAAAGACCGAGTTCGACGTGATGTTGACGGCTGTGGGCGACAAGAAGATACAGGTTATCAAAGTCGTCCGCGAGTTGACCTCTCTGGGTCTCAAAGAGGCCAAGGAACTGGTCGAATCGGCTCCGGCCGCCGTTAAGGAAGGCCTGACCAAAGATGAGGCCGAAGCGGCCAAGAGCAAGCTTGAAGAAGTCGGCGCCCAGGTTGATTTGAAGTAGATTGTCTGTTGTTTCGGGCCGGGGACTTTTTCGTTCCCGGCCGGTTAGACGAGGGCAGGTCTGAGTGTAAAAACTTCCCCTTCCCGGTTTAGCTGGTGGATTGTCTGCAAAACCCGCTCCCTGATACGACGATTGACACAGGGAGAGTAATGAAATAGATGGCAGGATCACCACGTCATACATACGTTTTCCTTGTTTTATGCGGCCCTCACCGGAGAAGTACGTCTGCGGTGGGCCTTCTCCATTTTTAGCAGGAGGATGATGTTTTGGGCCAAACGAATACCAGAAAGACTTATGCAACCATCGCCGATGCTTGCGAGATGCCAAATCTTCTGGACGTTCAGCTGAATTCGTACGATGCGTTTTTACAGCTTGATGTCCCGCCTCACAAGCGTCAGATGGTGGGATTGCACCAGATCTTTTCCGATATATTCCCGGTCACGGACGTCCACGAGAATTACTCACTCGAGTACGTGAGCTATCATCTGGGGCCCACCCGTTATTCCATTGACGAGTGCCGAGAGCGTAACATGACGTACGCCGCCCCGCTCAAAGTCACTATGCGATTGATCTGTCGCCAGGGTGAGGGTGATCAAAAAGAGGTCAAGGACATCATCGAACAGGACGTCTATCTCGGCGAATTGCCTTTGATTACCAAATGGGGGACGTTCATAGTCAACGGCGCGGAACGTGTCACGGTCAGTCAGTTGCACCGCAGCCCCGGGGTGTTCTTCGACGAAGAAATTCACCCTAACGGGAAGAAGCTTAACTCGGCACGGGTTATTCCGTATCGCGGCAGTTGGGTCGAGTTCAGTCTCGATATCAACGACATCATGTGGGTGTATATCGATTCCAAGCGTAAGCTGCCCGCGACGACTATCATGCGGGCCATCGGTTATTCCACCGACGAAGATCTGGTTGATCTTTATTACGATGTCAAAAAATTGAACCTGGGCAGCAAGGATGCAAGCTACGAGGGCTGCTATCTTGGCGAGACTTTCGTTGACAAGGAAACGGGCGAGTTGGTGTTTCCGGTCGGGGAGCCTCTGACCGAGAATGTGATCGATAAAATCAAAGAGAGCGGCCGCAAGACCATTCGCGTTGTCCCCAAAGAAGAACGGCGCAACGCCTATGTTATCCTCAATACGCTCAGGAAAGACCCGACCAAATCGCGCGAGGAAGCGCTGGTAAAGATTTATTCACTGATGCGTCCCGGTGAGCCGCCGACCATGGAGATGGCCGAGTCGCTTCTGGAGAAATTGTTCTTCTCCAATAAACGTTATGATCTTGGTGAGGTCGGCCGGTATATGATCAATCAGCGGCTGGGTCTGGATATTCCGCTGGAACATACCGTTTTCGACAATAAGGATTTCGTGGCCATTACCAAGTATCTGATCGGTTTGGCCAACGATGAAGGTTTTACCGACGACATTGACCATTTGGGTAACCGGCGGGCACGTACCGTGGGCGAGTTGCTGGCCAACCTGTTTTCGGTCGGTCTTTCGCGTGTAGCTCGGACCATACGCGAGCGTCTTTCGCTTAAGGACCAGGAAAACGTTACTCCGCAGTTGCTCGTTAATGCCCGCACCGTGTCTTCGGTTATCGAGAGTTTCTTCGGATCGTCGCAGTTGTCTCAGTTTATGGATCAGACCAACCCGCTGGCCGAGTTGACGCATAAGCGCCGTCTTTCGGCACTGGGACCGGGCGGTCTGACACGGGAACGGGCCGGTTTCGAGGTGCGCGATGTTCACCATACCCACTACGGCCGCATGTGTCCTATTGAGACCCCGGAAGGTCCCAATATCGGGCTGATTACGTCGATGGCGACGTTTGCCCGTATCAACAAGTACGGTTTTCTCGAGACGCCGTACCGCAAGGTGGTCAAGGGTAAAGTTACCGAAGAGATCGAGTATCTCTCGGCCGACGAAGAAGACCGCTATCTGATCGCCCAGGCCAACGAACCGCTGACCGACAAAGGTGAGTTCGTTAACAGTATTATAACGGTGCGTCACCGTAGTGACTACCCGACCGTTAAAGCCGAGGAAGTACAGTACATGGACGTGTCGACACGTCAGATCGTGTCGGTGGCCGCGAGTCTTATTCCCTTCCTCGAGCACGACGATGCCAACCGCGCTCTTATGGGCTCGAACATGCAGCGCCAGGCCGTGCCTCTTCTGCGGACCGAAAGTCCGGTGGTCGGGACCGGTATGGAGCGAAAGGTGGCCGAGGACGCCGGTGTGGTGGTGCGGGCCGAGCAGACCGGTACGGTTGTACATGTGGACGCCGAACGAGTGATTATTCGCCCCCGGGTTAATTTCCGGCCCGGCACCCTGGGTTACAGTGAAGATAACGAGTACCTTCTTACCAAGTATCGCCGTTCCAATCAGGACACCTGCATAAACTACATTCCCGTGGTGAAGATCGGTGATGAAGTCAAGGTCGGTGACATTCTGGCTGACGGTCCGGCGGTATCCGATGGTGAACTGGCCCTGGGCAACAATACGCTGGTGGCTTTTATGCCGTGGCGTGGTTACAACTACGAGGACGCTATCATACTTTCCGAGCGGCTCGTACATCAGGATATATTTACCTCGATACATATCGAGGAATACGAGCTTCAGGTTCGTGATACCAAACGCGGGGCCGAGGAAATAACCCGGGAAATTCCCAATGTTTCCGAAGAAGCTTTGCTCAATCTTGACGAGCAGGGAATTATCCGGGTCGGTTCCGAGGTCGAGGCCGGTGACATCATGGTCGGCAAGGTGACGCCGAAGGGTGAAACCGAACTCTCGCCGGAAGAAAGACTGTTGCGCGCCATATTCGGGGAGAAGGCCGGTGATGTGCGGGATGCTTCGCTGAAGGCTCCGCCGGGGATGAAAGGTGTGATCATCAAGACCCGGGTCTTCAGCCGCAAGGAGAAGACCGAGGAGGCCAAGAAACTGGAGAAGCGGGAACGGGCCGAAATCGAGAAGAAATATAACAAGGTTCTGCTCGACATTACACGGTTGCGCAACCAGCGTATCGGCGAGTTGCTCGATAATCAGACTTCGCGACTGGTACGCTCGGCTATCGATAACTCCGTGATAGTACGTTCCGGTCACAAGTACAAGGCGGACTTTTTCGAAAACTTCGATCTGGACAACGCCGTGACCACTAATGGCTTCTGCTCGGATGACAACATCAACAAGCAGGTCGAGAACGTGATTGCGGAGGCCGGTCGCCTTCTTCAGGATAAGACAGAGAAGAAGGAGATCGAAATCGACAAAGTTGTGCGCGGGGCCGAGCTGCCTCCGGGCGTCAAACAACTGGTCAAGGTTACGGTGGCTATCCGCCGTAAGATCTCCGTGGGCGACAAGATGGCCGGCCGTCATGGCAACAAGGGCGTTGTGTCCAAAATCGTACCGATTGAGGACATGCCGTACATGGCCGACGGTACTCCCATTGACATTATCCTCAATCCTCTGGGTGTTCCCTCGCGTATGAATGTCGGTCAGGTGTTGGAAACACACCTCGGCTGGGCGGCCAAAAAGCTTGGTGAAAAGGTCGCGACGCCCGTTTTCGACGGGGCCGATATCGACGATATCCATGATATGCTGCAGCAGGCGGGCTTGCCGCTTAATGGCAAAATCATGCTGTACGACGGTCGGACAGGGGATACTTTCGACAATGAGATCACGGTCGGGTACATCTATATGCTCAAGCTGTCGCACCTGGTCGATGATAAGATCCACGCTCGTTCCATCGGTCCGTATTCGCTGGTTACCCAGCAGCCGCTCGGAGGTAAAGCTCAGTTCGGCGGGCAGCGTTTCGGCGAGATGGAGGTCTGGGCGCTTGAGGCCTATGGTGCGGCGTACACGTTGCAGGAGATGCTGACCGTGAAGTCGGACGACGTGACCGGCCGTTCTCGTGTTTATGAAGCCATTGTCAAGGGTGAGAATCCGCCGGAACCGGGCTATCCCGAGGCCTTTAACGTGTTGATCAAGGAACTTCAGGCTCTCGGTCTGGATATCAAACTGATCGAGAAGTAAGCTGTGAAGTGAGCTGTTTTGGTGGTAAACGATGTCGCTCCGTCGCGGGGCGCTGGAGATAAAGGAGTCAGCCGTGGTTGATTTTACCAGAACACATGGCCCGCAGAAGAAGCCGTCGGATTTCGCGGCTATTCAGATTCAAATCGCTTCTCCGGACACCATATATTCCTGGTCATACGGTGAGGTGACCAAGCCGGAGACGATTAACTACCGCTCCTTCAAACCCGAGCGGGATGGTCTGTTCTGCGAGAGAATCTTCGGACCGGTCAAGGATTGGGAGTGCAATTGCGGAAAATACAAGAGAATCCGTTTCCGCGGCATCGTCTGTGATCGTTGCGGGGTCGAGGTTACCCAGTCCAAGGTGCGCCGTGAGCGGATGGGGCATATCGATCTGGCCGTTCCCGTTTCGCACATCTGGTATTTCAAGTCTCTTCCTTCCCGGATAGGTCACATGCTTGACCTGTCGATCCGTGAGCTTGAGAAGATCCTTTATTACGAAGCCTATATCATGATCGACCCCGGCAACTCGTCGTACGAGCGCGGGGATGTTATCACTGAAGAGGAATTTCTTGATCTTGAGGATGCCGGCAAGGAATTCGACGCCCGCATGGGGGCCGAGGCCGTGTATGAGATGCTCAGGCAGATAGACATCGACGAGACGGTGGCCACGTTGCGAGCTCAGGTGAAAGTGGAAACTTCGGTCCAGCGCAAGAAGGACACTCTCAAGCGGCTGCGTATATTCGAATCTTTCCGGCAGTCGCAGAATAGGCCGGAGTGGATGATTATGAAGGTCATCCCGGTTATTCCGCCGGATCTTCGCCCGCTGGTGCCGTTGGAAGGGGGCCGTTTTGCCACTTCCGATTTGAACGATCTTTACCGGCGAGTTATCAACCGTAATAATCGTCTTAAGAAGTTGATTGATATTCAGGCCCCGGAAGTCATTCTGCGCAACGAAAAGCGGATGCTTCAGGAAGCGGTCGATGCCCTTTTTGACAACGGGCGCCGGACCCATTCGGTGCGGGGTGACTCCAAACGGCCGCTCAAATCACTGTCGGATTTGCTCAAGGGCAAGCAGGGCCGTTTCCGTCAGAACCTGCTCGGCAAGCGTGTCGACTATTCCGGACGTTCGGTTATCGTGGTTGGGCCGGAGCTTCAGCTTCATCAGTGCGGCCTCCCCAAGAATATGGCTCTGGAGCTGTTCAAGCCCTTCATTATCATGAAGTTGGAAGAGAAGGGATATGTCCAGACGGTCAAGTCGGCCAAAAAGTTGGTCGAGCGCGAGCGGCCGGAGGTGTGGGACATACTTGAGGAGATCATTGAAGATCATCCCGTCCTGCTCAACCGTGCCCCGACTCTTCACCGGCTGGGTATTCAGGCGTTTTACCCTGTTTTGGTGGAAGGCAAGGCCATTCGGTTGCATCCTCTCGTTTGTGCGGCGTTCAACGCTGACTTCGATGGTGACCAGATGGCTGTGCATGTGCCGTTGAGTTTCGAAGCTCAGCTTGAGGCGCGGGTACTCATGCTGGCGACCAACAACATCCTGGTACCGTCTTCCGGGCGACCGATTGCCATCCCTTCTCAGGATATGGTGCTCGGTTGTTACTATTTGACCAGCGTGCGCAAGAATGATAAGGGCGAAGGTATGTGTTTCCATTCGCCGGACGAGGCGTTGGCGGCTTACGATTTCGGGTTTGTGTCGCTGCATGCTTTGGTCAAGGTGCGCATTGACGGTCAGTTGGTCGAAACCACTCCCGGCCGGATAATTTTCAATAATAACCTGCCGGACAAGCTCCCCTTCTTTAACAGAATCGCGAAGAGAAAAGAGCTTGAAGAGCTGGTCCATGACACTTTCCGGATATGCGGTCACGGTGAGACTATCACTTTTCTTGATCGCTTGAAATATCTTGGCTTTGAATATGCCACCAAGGCCGGGGTGACCGTGTCGATTGAGGATTTTGTGGTTCCTGAAGAGAAGGACAAGATGATTGCCGTCGCGGCCGCACAGGTAGCCAAAATCCAGAAGCAGTACGAGCGTGGTTATATTACCTACGGCGAGCGCTACAATCAGGTCATTGACACCTGGACCAGGACCACTTCCGAGGTTGCTGAGGAGATGTTCAACAATCTCGCGGCCCAGAATCAGGGTTTCAACCCGATATACATGATGGCCGATTCCGGTGCTCGTGGTTCCAAAGAGCAGATTCGTCAGCTTGCCGGTATGCGTGGGCTGATGGCTAAGCCGCAGAAGAAAATCACCGGCGGGGTGGGTGAGATTATTGAAACCCCGGTAACGTCGAATTTCCGTGAAGGTCTCACGGTGCAGGAGTACTTCATCTCTACGCACGGCGCCCGTAAGGGCTTGGCGGACACGGCCTTGAAGACGGCCGACGCCGGTTACCTGACGCGACGGCTGGTTGATGTGGCCCAGGACGTGATTGTCCGGGAGAAGGACTGCGGCACTATTCTGGGGCTTGAAGTCGGTGCCCTGAAGGAAGGTGAGGAGGTCATCGAATCTCTGGGCGACCGTATTTTGGGACGTGTGGCTCTTGAGGATATTTATGATCCCATCACCGAGAAGCTGATCGTCAAGGCCGGCGACGAGATCAAGGAAGCCGAAGCCGCGGCTATTGAGGAATCCGGGATCGAAACCGTACATATTCGTTCCGTATTGACATGCGAATCGAAGTACGGTGTCTGTGCCAAATGTTATGGCCGTAATCTCGCCACTTTGGAGATGGTCGATATCGGTGAAGCCGTCGGTGTTATTGCGGCTCAGTCCATCGGCGAGCCGGGTACTCAGCTTACTCTTCGTACTTTTCATATCGGTGGGACCGCGGCTCGTATTGCCGAGCAATCTCAGGTCGAAGCCAAATATGACGGTGCGGTCAAACTGAATTCCGTCGAGGGTGTTGAAACCGATCCTGACACCCTGGTGGTAACCAGCCGCGACGGAGTTGGTGAACTGCATATTGTGGATAAGAATGATCGCGTGCGCTCTCGTCTTAAAGTGCCGTACGGAGCCCATCTCAAGGTGAAGGACGGACAGGCGGTCAAGCGCGGCGATATCATGTTCGAATGGGATCCCTACACCGGTAGTATTGTCTGCGAGCGGGCCGGTAAGGTGGTATTTAAGGATATTATCCTTGATGTCACCGTGCGCGAGGAAATCGACGACCAAACCGGTTTGCGCCAGCTCAAAATAACCGAGCACCGCGACAAGACCTTGTTCCCGACGCTTCTTATCGTTGGTCCGCAGGGTAAAACCGTGGCCAGCTATCGTGTGCCTACCGATGCCCAGTTGCAGGTTCAGGATGGCGACGAGGTCAAGCTCGGTGATCACTTGGTCAAGATGCCGCGAATGATCTCACGTTCGCGCGATATCACCGGTGGTTTGCCCCGGGTTGCGGAGCTGTTTGAGGCTCGTCGGCCGCACGATCCGGCCGTTATCTCCGAGGTCGAGGGGGAAGTGGAGTTCGGTAAGATTGTCAGGGGTCAGCAGCAGATTATCGTCAAGGACTTCACCGGTGAGGAACGCGAATATCTGATTCCGCACGGTAAGCACCTGATGGTTCACTCCAGCGATCAGGTAAACGCCGGCGACCGCCTTTGCGAGGGTTCGGTCGATCCGCACGATATTCTGAAGATTCTCGGTGTGTACGACGTGCAGGCGTATCTGGTGAACGAAATCCAGGAGGTCTACCGTCTGCAGGGAGTGAAAATAAACGACAAGCACATTGAGATCATCGTCCGACAGATGCTGCAGAAGGTGCAGATTGACTACCCGGGTGATACCAACTTCCTGGAAGGGGAGAAGGTAGACAAGATCAAGTTCCTTGAGGAGAACTCCCGTATCATCGCCGAGGGAGGCGAGCCGGCCACGGCTGAGCCGCTCCTGCTGGGTATTACCAGGGCTTCGTTGTCCACCGAGAGCTTTATTTCGGCGGCTTCGTTCCAGGAAACGACCCGGGTTCTGACCGAGGCGGCGATATCCGGCAAGGTAGACAACCTGCTGGGGTTGAAAGAGAACGTAATTATCGGGCATCTCATCCCGGCCGGTACCGGTATCGAGCGATACCGCAGTGTTCAGGTCATCGAGGACGAGGAAGAGGAAGAAGATGAGCTGCCGAAAGAACAAAAGGCCGATGAGGCGCCGATGAGAGCGGCTGACATTTTTAAAGAAAATGTCTGAAAACGCTTGACAATATGGTGACTTTGGATAAATTGCGGGTCACTTTTTGATTGAAAAATTGTAAACGTTTGTACAGGAGCGATTTTGCCGACGATTAGCCAGTTGATTCGCAAGGGAAGAAAGCGGATCGTAGAAAAAACCAAGGCCCCGGCCATGACACGCTGCCCGCAGAAGCGGGGAGTTTGTACCAGGGTGTACACTTCCACCCCCAAGAAGCCGAATTCGGCGCTTCGGAAGGTGGCCAGGGTACGTCTGACCAATCAGATTGAGGTTACGGCCTATATTCCCGGCGAGGGACATAACCTGCAGGAGCACTCGATTGTGCTTATCCGGGGCGGTCGTATCAAGGATCTGCCGGGCGTCAGGTACCATATTATCCGCGGTACGATGGACACCGCCGGGGTGGCTGAGCGTAAACAGAGTCGTTCCAAATACGGTGCCAAGAAGCCGAAATCATAGACGGTAAGGTTTTAGAATGTCCAGAAGAATCAAAGCGGGAAAGCGAGATGCACTGCCCGACCACAAGTATCAGGATCGACTGGTTACCCAGTTTGTTTCCTGCCTGATGAAGCGGGGCAAGCGCTCGACGGCCGAGCAGTTGTTTTATAACTCGCTGAACTTGCTGGAGAAGAAATCGGGCGATTCCGGCTTGGATGTGTTTCATAAGGCCATGAATAACGTTAAGCCGGTCCTTGAGGTGCGCTCCCGCCGTGTCGGCGGTGCCACGTATCAGGTGCCGGTTGAGGTTCGCCAAAACAGGCGGACTGCTTTGGCTATCAGGTGGCTGATAGGTTACGCCTCGGCTCGTAATGAGAAATCGATGGCTGAGAAGCTGGCGGCTGAGTTCCTGGCGGCTTCGAACAGCGAAGGCGGAGCTATCAAAAAGAAGGAAGATACGCATAAGATGGCCGAGGCCAACAAGGCCTTTGCTCACTTCAGATGGTAAGATGGCCGACGGCCGCCCGATTTTGAGTTGCACCGGGCGCGTCTAACGGGTCACGACCTGTTTGAAACGAGGAATTGTATTGAACGCCGCAAAGATCTGATGTCGGGATGATGGCATCACGGTTCTTCCTACCCTGCTGATTGGAAAAACCACGATTGTCGCTTCTCGAGCGAAAAGTGTTTTTTTGGTTTTTTTAGTTAAGGTGTCAGCCAGGGTTTTTTTATGTCTGCCCCCGCGAGTTTAGATAAAGTCCGCAATATCGGGATTATGGCCCATATTGATGCGGGTAAGACTACGACTACCGAGCGTATCCTGTACTATACCGGTAAGACCCATCGTATTGGCGAAGTCGATGACGGCGCCGCCACGATGGACTGGATGGAACAGGAGAAAGAGCGTGGTATAACTATTACCTCGGCTGCCACTACCGCCTTCTGGCGCCAGCACACGATCAATATCATCGATACCCCCGGCCATGTCGATTTCACTGCCGAGGTCGAGCGTTCTCTTCGTGTCCTCGACGGTGCGGTGGCTCTTTTCTGTGCCGTTGGCGGGGTCGAGCCGCAGTCGGAAACAGTCTGGCGGCAGGCCGACAAGTACGGTGTTCCCCGGGTAGCTTATGTCAACAAAATGGATCGCACCGGGGCCAGTTTTGCCCATACGCTCGAAATGATGAACGAGCGGTTCGCCACCAAGTGTGTGGCTATCAGTATCCCGGCCGGCGAAGGGGAGATGTTCAGCGGTATCGTCGATTTGTTGACGATGAAGTTCCGCGTTTTCCACGAAGATTCTTTCGGTACGACTTTCGATGATCTGCCGGTTCCGGACGATATCGTCGAAACGGCTAACGAATATCGCGAAGTGTTGTTCGAATCCGTTGCCGAGGTGGACGATAATCTGCTCGAGCAGTTCCTTCAGGATAAATCGCTCGACCCCGACCGGGTCATGGCGGCGGTCCGTCGGGCTACTATCGAGTTGAAAATGGTCCCGGTATTGTGCGGTTCGTCGTTCAAGAACAAGGGTGTGCAGAAGCTTCTTGACGCCATAGTCGATTTCCTTCCGTCGCCTCTTGACATGCCGCCGGTTACCGGCCATGATGTCAAGAACCCCGAAAAACGCCTGGAGCGTCATCCAGACGTGAACGAACCCACGGCCGCCCTGGCTTTTAAGATTGCCACTGATCCTTTCGTTGGTCGCCTTACTTATTTGCGGATATATTCCGGTAAAATAGAAACCGGTTCCTACGTTCAGAACAGTAATTCGGGAACCAAGGAGAGAGTGGCCCGCCTGTTGCGGATGCATTCCAACAAGCGCGAGGACATCAAAGTTGCTAACGCCGGCGATATCGTTGCGGCAATAGGTTTCCGCAAGACGGCGACCGGCGATACTCTCTGCGACGTCAAACACCCCATTGTGCTGGAAGCTATGACCTTCCCGGAGCCGGTGGTGCGTGTGTCTATCGAGCCGAAAACCCAGGCTGATCATGACAAGCTGATCGACGCGCTGATTAAGCTGGCCGAGGAAGACCCGACCTTTACCGTATTTCACGACGAGGAAACGGGTCAGACCATTATTTCCGGAATGGGCGAACTGCACCTGGAAGTCCTGACCGACCGTTTGCTGCGCGAGTTCGGTGTCCGCGCTTCGGTGGGGCGGCCGTCTGTCGCTTACAAGGAGACCATCACCAGTCAGGTTGAGTCGGAAGGGAAATTTGTTCGCCAGACGGGTGGCAAGGGGCAGTATGGTCACGTTTGGTTGCGCCTTAGTCCGACCACTGACGGTTCGCCTTTCGTTTTCGAGAACAAGCTGCCGAACGCCGGTGTTATCCCCCGGGAATTCGTTTCTTCGATTGAGCAGGGGGTGAAACAGGCGATGGGGAACGGTGTTCTGGCCGGTTATCCCATGGTTGGCGTACGTTGCGAGTTGTTCGATGGCAGCTACCACGACGTCGACTCGCATGAACTGGCTTTTAAGGTGGCCGCTTCGATGGCTTTTCAGGACGGTGCCCGGCGAGCGGACCCGGTCCTGCTTGAGCCTATTATGGATGTTGAGGTTCTTGTGCCCGAGGCCTATGTCGGTTCGGTTGTCGGGGATCTCAACTCTCGGCGGGGAAAGATAAACGGCATGATTCCGCGAACCGATCTCACGGTGATTGCGGCCAGCGTGCCTCTTTCCGAGATGTTCGGGTATGCTAATTCGCTGCGCAATATATCGCAGGGACGGGCCGTGTTTACTATGGAGTTCGCCAAGTATGCGGCCGTGCCCGAAGATGTGTCGAAAAGAATGCTTCACGGTGTAATAGTGTAAAGTTGGAGGTGCCGATCAGATGGCAAAGGAGAAGTTTGATCGCAGTAAGCCGCACGTGAATGTGGGGACGATAGGTCACGTGGACCATGGTAAGACGACGTTAACGGCGGCGATTACGATGGTGATGGCTCAGAAGAACAAGACGGCGATACGGACGTTTGATTCGATTGACAATGCGCCGGAGGAGCGGGAGCGTGGTATCACGATAGCGACGGCTCATGTTGAGTATGAGACGGATAAGCGTCATTATGCTCATGTTGACTGTCCTGGTCACGCTGATTATGTGAAGAACATGATCACGGGTGCGGCCCAGATGGACGGGGCTATTTTGGTGGTGTCGGCGGCTGACGGGCCGATGCCACAGACACGGGAGCACATCTTGTTGGCTCGTCAGGTGGGCGTGCCGTATATCATAGTATATATGAACAAGACGGACATGGTGGATGATCCGGAGTTGTTGGATTTGGTGGAGTTGGAGGTTCGCGATTTGCTGAGCCAGTACCAATTTCCCGGGGATGACATACCGGTGATTCGAGGTTCGGCGTTGCAGGCGTTGCAGGCTGGTATGGCGGGGACGTCGTGGGACGATCCGGTATTCAAGTCGATAATGGAGTTATTGGATGCCTGTGACGAGTATATTCCCGAGCCGAAGCGAGAGACGGACAAGCCGTTTTTGATGCCGGTCGAGGACGTATTTTCGATAACGGGTCGAGGCACGGTTGGTACGGGTCGAGTTGAGCGTGGTGTGATCAAGCAGGGTGAAGAGGTTGAGATAGTCGGGATACGGGACACTCGGAAGACAGTGGTGACGGGGGTGGAGATGTTTCGTAAGTTGCTTGACCAGGCACAGGCTGGTGACAACGTTGGTTTGTTGTTGCGGGGAGTGGATAAGGATTCGCTGGAGCGAGGAATGGTGTTGGCGAAGCCCGGATCGGTGACGCCACATCGTAAGTTTAAGGCTGAGGTGTACGTGTTGACGAAGGAAGAGGGTGGTCGTCACACGCCGTTTTTCACGGGCTATCGGCCTCAGTTTTATTTTCGGACGACGGACGTGACGGGAGTGGCTCATTTGCCTGAAGGCATAGAGATGGTAATGCCGGGTGACAACATAACGATGGATGTGGAATTGATCACACCGATAGCGATGGAGAAAGAGCTTCGTTTTGCTATTCGTGAAGGTGGTCGGACCATCGGCGCCGGCGTTATAGCGGATATCACTGAATAGGCGACGGGTAGGCTGGAATGGACGTACAAAAAATCAGAATCAGGCTGAAAGCATACGATCACTATTCGCTGGATCGGTCGACTAAGGAAATCGCCAACACTGTCCTGCGCACGGGCGCCAGGATCGTGGGACCGGTGCCGTTGCCGACGCGCCGGACGGTTTATACCGTGCTCAGATCTCCGCATGTCGACAAGAAGTCCCGTGAGCAGTTTGAAACTCGCGTGCACAAGCGCCTGATAGATATTTATGAATCGACGCCGCAAACGGTCGATGCCCTGATGAAGCTTGATCTGCCGGCCGGTGTGGATGTTGAGATAAAGACCTGACAGGTTGAGGGCTATGAAAGAGATACTTGGTAAGAAGCTGGGCATGAGCCGGATTTTCAACGAGGACGGCGAGGCAATCCCCTGTACGGTGATTGAGGCCGGTCCCTGTCCGGTTATTGCAAAGCGAACCGTGGAGAAGGAAGGCTACGACGCCTACCAGGTCGGTTTTGGTGTACGTAAGAAATCGCGATTGACCAAACCTCTCGCGGGGCAGTTTGCCCGGGCCGGAGTCGAGCCTACCCAGTATTTGAAAGAAGTCGCTTTCGACGAGGGCGACCTTGAAGTCGGTTCCGAACTCAAGGTTGACGTTTTCAAAGAAGGTGAACGGGTCGACGTGACCGGTGTGTCCCGTGGTCTTGGTTTTGCCGGCGGTATGAAACGACACGGGTTCTCCGGAGCCAATAAGACGCACGGTCAGTCGGACCGCTGGCGTGCTCCGGGATCAATCGGTCAGTCTTCTTATCCGTCGCGGGTTTTTAAGGGTACCCGCATGGCCGGCCGGATGGGTAAAGACACCGTGACTGTCTTTAACCTGCCGGTGGTTAAGGTGATCGGAGAAGAGAACCTGATCCTGGTCCGGGGAGCGGTACCGGGGCATCGTGGTTCGCTGGTGAAAATCCGCAAGTCCAATCGCAGCCGTTAGTGAGTGTTGAGCATGACTGTAAAAGTATATAACCAGGAAGGCGCCGAGATCGGCACCGTGGAACTGGCCGAGGCCGTGTTCGGGATAGAACCCAACGAGGCCGTAGTTCATCAATACGTGGTGAATTATCTGGCTCGTCAGCGCCAGGGAAACGCCTCTACGAAAACGCGGAGCGATGTTACCGGCGGCGGTCGCAAGCCCTGGCGTCAGAAGGGCACCGGTCGGGCCCGGGCCGGGACTATTCGCTCGCCACTGTGGCATGGCGGTGGAACCGTGTTCGGTCCTCATCCGAAAGAGTTTGATCCGCGGTTTCCCAAGAGGATGAAGCGTCTGGCTATTAAGTCGGTGTTTTCCGACAAGGCCAAAACAGATAAGATCAAAGTCGTTGATCGCGTGGAATTCCCCGAGATCAAGACCAAGCGGATGATTGACCTGCTGGGCAAGCTTGAGCTGGAAGGCAAGAAGTGCCTTATTCTTGACGGCAACAGAAACGATAACCTGTCTCTGGCCTGCCGTAACCTGCCCGGGGTCAAGTATCGGCCGGCAGAAACAGCCAATGGCTACGACGTACTCAACGCCGAGTTTGTGCTGTTTACCCGTTCCGGTCTGGAAAAAGTACAGGAGGTGTTCTCATGACCGTGGATCCGCACCTCATCATTAAGAGGCACATCGTTACCGAGCGTTCCTCCCGTCTCAAAGAGTCGTTCAGCGAGTATGTCTTCGAGGTTGACAAAAGAGCCTCGAAGGGTGCGATCAAGCAGGCTGTCGAAACGGCTTTCAAGGTCAAGGTGGGAGATGTACGGACCATGATTATGCCGGGCAAAGTAAAGCGTATGGGTCGCTATGCCGGGAAGACATCGACCTGGAAAAAAGCCATCGTGCAATTGAAAGACAAGCAGACGATTGGCATGTTCGAAAATATGTAGGGTATGGTGAGACGTTATGGCTATTAAGAAATTCCGCCCTGTCACACCGTCGTCGAGATTTCGCACCGTTCCGGCTTTTGACGAGATTACCTCGACGGTGCCGGAGAAGGCATTGCTGCGACCAGTCCGAAAATCCGGGGGGCGCAACAACAAGGGTCGAATTACGTCCTTCCATCGCGGTGGCGGACACAAGCGTTTCTACCGTCTTGTGGATTTCAAGCGCAACAAGCACGATATTCCGGCCCGGGTGGCTTCCATTGAGTACGATCCCAATCGGTCGGCGCGTATCGCATTGTTGCACTACGTTGACGGAGAAAAACGCTATATCATCGCTCCCGACGGGGTGGCGGTAGACGACCGCCTCGTTTCCGGTGGACAGGCCGATATCCGTGTTGGCAATGCCATGCCGTTGCAGCGGATGCCGCTTGGAACCATGGTGCACAACATCGAGTTGCGCCCCGGTAAAGGCGCCCAGATGGTGCGCTCGGCCGGTTCCATGGCCCAGTTGGTGGCTAAAGAGGGTGGCAAAGTTACGTTGAAAATGCCGTCCGGCGAAGTGCGAACCGTTTCCGGTAAGTGTTTCGGCACCATCGGTCAGGTCGGCAACGTCGACCATAAGAACGTGATCTGGGGTAAAGCGGGCTCTTCGCGCTGGCGCGGTCGGCGACCGCACGTCCGTGGTGTAGCTATGAACCCGGTCGACCATCCTATGGGCGGAGGCGAAGGCCGAAGCTCGGGAGGACGTCACCCCTGTACCCCGTGGGGGAAACCCACCAAGGGATATAAGACAAGAAGTAAACGCAAATCACTCGATCACCTGGTGGAAGGTCGCAAGAAAGCGAAGTAGTCAGGGAGAGTATATATGCCGCGATCATTGAAAAAAGGTCCGTTCATCGAGGCGAAACTTCAGGAGAAGGTTGACAAGCTCAACCAGCGCAACGACAAAAAGGTTATCAAAACCTGGTCGCGCCGATCCACTATCGCTCCTGATTTCGTCGGCCACACCTTTGCCGTACACAACGGGAACAAGTTTATCCCGATTTATGTGACGGAGAACATGGTGGGGCATAAGCTGGGAGAGTTTTCGCCGACTCGGACCTACCGTGGACACGGCGGCAAACTGGTCGAACGTACCACGCAGTTGAAAGGGTAGAGTGAGCTATGGCTCAGGAAGTACAAGAACGACCGGTCAGGGATAAGCTTCTGGCCCAGATTAAAGCGCTTGACGATGCCGGTGTGCATAAGGCCGTCAAGACGCGGTCTCGCCGCAGCAAGGTCAGATCGGAGTTCGTCGGTCATACCCTGGCGATTTACGACGGTGAGAGTTACCGCAGGGTCCGTATTACTCAGGACATGGTCGGGAGAACTCTGGCCCAGATCGTTCCTCGTCTGACGCCGACGGCCAGCTCGCGCTATTTGAGCATCTCGCCGCGCAAGATGCGCCAGGTGGCTGATCTGGTTCAGGGTCTGCCCGTCGAGAAGGCGCTGAACATTCTCAATTTTACGCCGAAGATTGCGGCTCATAATCTGGCCGTGACTCTTAAGGCGGCGGTGGCCAATAAGCTTTCGCTGGAAGGGACGTCGAATCTCGACCCCGAGGATCTCAGGGTTAAGAAAATAGATGTGATGTCCGGGCCCACGGCCAAGCGTGTTCGGTTTCAGTCGATGGGCCGGGTTTTTCGCGTTCGCAAGCGTTCGTGCCACTTGAGCGTGTATCTGGAAACGCGCCCTGAGGCGGCCACGAAAGCCGCGGCGCCTTCCAAACCGGCCGCCAAGCGTACCGCCGACAGTAAGAAGGCGACGACGCCCAAAAAGAAAAAAACAACCAAGGTTACCAAAGGCCGCAAGTCGGCAGGCGGAAGAAAGCCTGTTGCAAAACCGGTCCCGACCAAAGGCAAAAATGTCCAGCCGGTTAAGACCACAAGTACCGGTCAGAAGGGCACCAAGCGGGGCCAGTGAGCGGGATGAAGCTGATAACTGCGAATAGAATGGCTATTTCGAGGAGATAAATTTGGGACAGAAGACACATCCCATCGGTTTTCGGTTGGGCATCATCAAGCCGTGGAGCAGTCGTTGGTTCGCTCCCGACCGTAAGTTCGCCGACCTGGTGCACGAAGACATGATGCTCAAGCGCTACATCCGGAAGCGTCTGGACAACGCCGGTATAGCCAAGGTGTTGATCTCCCGTGCTTCCAAGCGGGTTTCGATTGATATCCATACTTCCCGGCCCGGCATCGTGATCGGTCGCCGTGGTGCGGAGGTGGACAAGCTGCGCGAGGAATTGCAGCTTCTCACCAAGAAGGACATTCTTCTGAATATCGTCGAGGTCAGGAAACCGGAACTCGACTCACAACTGGTCGCCGATTCCGTCGCTCGGCAGCTTGAAGGCCGTATGTCTTTTCGTCGGGCTATGAAGAAGGCTCTGGCCGCAACCATGAAGATGGGCGCCGAGGGGATCAAGATTCAGTGCGGTGGCCGTCTGGGTGGGGCCGAGATTGCTCGTTCCGAGAAGTACATGGATGGTCGCGTCCCGTTGCATACGTTGAGGGCCGATATAGATTACGCCACTTCCACGGCTCACACCACTTATGGTTGTATCGGTATTAAGGTGTGGATATGCCGCGGGGAGATAATGAGTGCGGGCGATTTCTACGCCAGTGACGAGGAGAAAAAAGAAGGCACCCCGGAAACCGGAGTTCCGACAGCCCGAGAGCGTCGTGCCCGTGAAGGAGCGCGCGGCGATTCCCGTAAGCGGCCGCGTGGACGGCTGCGTCGAACCGGTCGTCGTGGTCCGGCTCCTCGGGGACGTCGCCCTGATGCGATGTCGAACGAGGCTCCGGCTCAGTTTTCGGCGGACAAACCCGAGTCTTCCGGCCCGGCAACCAGGCCCGCCGAAAAAGATGGTGGTACTGACAACCGGAAATCAGAGGCCTGAGGCAATTTTGAGAGTGTGGAGTAGAAGCCTATGTTAATGCCGAAGAGGACAAAGTTTCGGAAAGTGCAGCGTGGCCGGATGAACGGCAAGGCTCGCGGTGGCACCAGTGTGGATTTCGGCGACTTCGGACTCAAGGCCCTTGAGCCGTGCTGGATGACCAACCGTCAGATCGAGGCTGCCCGTGTAGCTATGACTCGTCATATCAAGCGTGGCGGTAAGATCTGGATCCGTATTTTCCCGGATAAGCCGGTCACCAAGAAGCCGGCCGAGACTCGTATGGGTAAGGGTAAAGGTGCCCCGGAATACTGGGTAGCCGTGATTAAGCCGGGTCGCGTCCTTTTTGAAATCCAGGGTGTGTCCGAGCAACTGGCCCGCGAGGCTCTCCGTCTGGCGGCCAATAAGCTGCCTTTGAAGACCAAGTTCATAACCCGAGCGGAAACCGAGGCGGTGTAGTCATGAGAATTCAGGAATTGCGCGAGTTGACCCGCGAAGAGGTCGTGCAAAAAAAGCATGATCTGGACGAAGAACGGTTTAATCTGAATATGCGCCGGTCGTTCAAGGCGCTCGATAATCCGTTGCGCCTTCGTCACATCAGGCGTGAAATCGCCCAAATCAACACCGTGCTGCGTGAAGATGAACTGGGTATCCGCAAACTGGCCCAGAGCAGAACGTCCATTCTGGATCAGGTCGGCGCCTCCGGAAAAGCGAAGAAGTGACCAGGGAGATATACTTAGATGAGCGAGCTGTCGCAAAGAAACAGAAGAAAAGTCCGCATCGGGACGGTAGTTTCCAGCGGTATGGACAAGACCGTCGTGGTTCGTGTTGACCGACAAATCAAGCACCCGCTGTACAAAAAGCCGGTCAAAACATCAACCAAACTGCACGCCCACGATGAAAAGAACGACGCCAATAAGGGTGATCTGGTTCGTGTCATGGAAACCAGACCGTTGTCGAAGATGAAACGCTGGCGCGTGGTGGAGATTCTGGAGAAAGCCAAGTAGCCTTTTTTACGGCTTGAGGTTAGGTAAGGAAGACTGACGATGATACAGGAATACACAGTTCTTTCGGTGGCGGACAATTCGGGCGCCAAACGGGCCATGTGCTTCCGCATTCTGGGCGGCTCCAGGAGAAAACGCGCCTCGGTCGGGGATATCGTGGTAGTCACGGTCAAAGAGGCCATCCCCGGCGGTACGGTGAAGAAGTCGGAAGTTTGCAAGGCCGTGGTTGTGCGAACCACAGCCCCCATTCGACGCAAGGACGGTTCGTTAATTCGCTTCTCGGACAATGCCGCGGTTATTATCAACGAGCAAAAAGAGCCGCGCGGAACACGTATCTTTGGTCCGGTGGCGCGTGAATTGCGTGACAAGCATTTTATGAAAATAGTCTCGCTTGCTCCTGAAGTGATATAGGGGAAAGTGATATGAGTTCAGTGATTAAAAAAGGCGATACGGTATACGTTCGGTCCGGTTCCTACAAGGGGAAAACGGGACGTGTGCTGGCGGTGAATCGCAAGGAGAATACCATCCTGGTCGAGGGAATCAACATGCGTCAAAAGCACCAGCGACCGACGCAGAACAACCCCAAGGGCGGGATTCTTCAGGTTGAGCGTCCCATTCATATCAGTAACGTGGCGCTTTTCGTACAGCTCGACGGAGGCAACAGGCCTACTCGGGTCAAGAAGAAAACCATCGACGAGAGCGGCAAGAAGATAAAGGTCCGTTACAGCCGGCTCACCGGTGAACAGATCTAAGGCAGAGTGTGTCCTATGGCTAGGCTGAAAGACAAGTATTTCGATGAAATCCTCCCCAAACTGATGAAAGAGGGCAAGTACTCTTCCATCATGGAAGTTCCCCGGTTGAGCAAGATTACCATCAACCTGGGGGTGGGCGAGGCGACCCAGAATCCCAAGGCTCTCGAAGCGGCCGTGGAAGATCTTACCCAGATCACCGGCCAGAAACCGGTTGTTACTCGGGCGCGCAAGAGCATATCGAATTTTAAGCTCCGCCAGGGTATGTCGATCGGTTGCGCCGTTACTCTGCGGCGTGAACGCATGTACGAGTTCCTCGACCGCCTGGTGAACGTGGCTATGCCTCGTATTCGTGACTTCCGGGGCATCAGTCCCAAGTCGTTTGACGGCCGGGGCAACTACAATCTGGGGCTCAAGGAGCAGTTGATTTTTCCGGAAATCGATTACGACAAGATAGATAAAGTGCGCGGGATGACCATTTCGCTGACCACTACGGCCAGGACCGATGATGAGGCCAAGGTGCTGTTGACGGAATTGGGCATGCCCTTCCGCAAGTAGGAGAACAATGGCCAAGAAGTGCTTGATAGAGAAACAGAAACGGCCCCCTAAATTTGCCGTTCGTAATTACAATCGTTGTCGTCGTTGTGGACGGCCGCGAGCGTATATGCGCCGGTTCGGGATCTGCCGTATCTGCTTCCGTGAGATGGCGCTTGCCGGCGAACTGCCTGGTGTAACCAAGGCCAGCTGGTAGGACGGATAAGAATGGTGTTTGGGAGAAGTGATCTATGAGTATGACCGATCCGGTCGCCGATCTTCTGACGAGAGTGCGAAATGCCTCGAAGGCCCAGAAGCCCGCTGTGGATGTCCCGGCCTCGAAACTGAAGAAGGAAATTGTTCGCATTCTCAAGGAGAACAATTTCATCCGCGACGTGATGGAGCTACCTGACAATAAACAGGGGATACTTCGCGTCTATCTTCGTTACAGCGCCGGTGATAAGCCGGTAATAAAAGGCCTGGAACGAGTCTCCCGCCCCGGTCTGCGTAAGTACCTCAACGCCGAACAGGTCCGCCTGTCGACGTTCAATACGCGGGGTATGACCGTCGTATCCACTTCGTCCGGGATTATGACCAATTTCGAGGCGGCCCGCAAGAAAATCGGCGGCGAGATTATGCTCAGGTGCTGGTAGTTTAAGGAAGGTCAAAATGTCGCGCGTAGGCAAAGCCCCGGTCGTTGTACCGGACAAAACCAATGTTGAAATAAACGGTTCCCATATCAAGGTCACCGGACCGAAGGGAACCCTCGAACGGGATATCCATCCCGACATTACTGCGGCGCTGGACGGTTCTCAAATCGTGGTGACCCGCCCCTCGGATCAGAAAAAGCACCGCGCCCTGCACGGATTGACCCGGGCTCTTATCGCTAATATGGTCGAGGGTGTTTCGAAGGGCTTTACTCGCGAGCTGCTGATTGTGGGCGTCGGTTATCGGGCTGAGATGAAAGGGCGTCATCTGATCGCCTATCTCGGCTATTCGCACCCGATCGTGTTTACCCCTCCGGAAGGGGTAGCTATTGAGGTGCCGCCCAAGCAGGGTAAGATCATTATTTCGGGTATGGATAAAGAAATGGTCGGCCAGGCGGCGGCCAAGATTCGGTCGTTCCGCAAGCCGGAGCCTTACAAGGGTAAAGGGATCCGTTATTCCGACGAACAGGTGCGGACCAAGGCTGGCAAGACCGCCGGGTAAATATAGATGTTGAGTGTGAGATAAGATGGCTGATAAGAACTTTGTTAAGAACCGGATAGCCGAACGGCGGCGCACCCGTGTGCGGGGCAAAGTGTTCGGTACCGATAGCTGTCCCCGTTTGACGGTTTGTAAGTCCCTGAATAACATCGCGGCGCAGATTGTCGATGATGAGAAGCGAATTACGCTTGTCGGGCTGGCTTCCAATTCTGTCACGATGCGGGAGATCGTCGAAAAGTCGGACAATAAGACGGCCGTTGCCGGTAAGGTCGGCCGTAAAATCGCCGAACTGGCCAAGGCTAAAGGTATTGAGACAGTGGTGTTTGATCGCAATCGGAACCGCTATCATGGCCGGGTAAAAGCTCTGGCTGAAGGGGTAAGAGAAGGCGGTCTGAAATTCTGATGAAGAAAAGTCGCTCATGCATAGAGTAACGAGGTAGAGATTGGCTAAGTACGAACTGGATAACCTCGAGTTCGAGGAGAAGGTCATAACCGTCAACCGTGTGGCGAAAGTGGTTAAAGGCGGACGTCGCTTCAGTTTCACCGCTCTGGTAGCAGTCGGCGACAAAAACGGCAAGGTTGGCGTGGGTCTGGGCAAGGGACGAGAAGTCTCCGATGCTATTCGCAAGGGTAGCGATGCCGCCCGGCGCGAGATGATCGACATCAACCTGGTCGAAGGTACCATTCCGCATCGTATCGACGGTGTGTTCGGTGCCACCACGATAGTAATGAGACCGGCTTCCCCCGGTACCGGAGTGATCGCGGGCGGTGCGGTTCGGGTGATTCTGGAAACCCTCGGCGTTCAGGATATCCTGGCCAAAGTGCTGGGGAGTCGCAATCCCAACAACGTCGTCAAGGCAACCATGAACGGTTTGCTGAACCTTTGTACCCGCGAGCAGGAAGACAAATTCCGCGCGGGCGCTTGAGGTTTCGAGAGGTACGACAGAGATGGCAAGACTGAAAATTACGCAGTTGAAAAGCACGATTGATCGCAAAGAACCCCAGAAGCGGACTATCATCGCATTGGGACTGGGTAAACTGCATCGTTCCGTCGTGCATAATGACACCCCGCAAATCAGGGGTATGATCCGATCGGTCAGTCACCTGGTGAAGGTGGAAGAAATAGATTAGAACGGCTGAGGATAGAGGCGCGAAATGGATCTGCATAGTCTAAAGCCCGCTGAGGGCTCAAAGAAGAACCGCAAACGGGTCGGCCGGGGCTCCGGCAGCGGAACCGGCAAAACGTCCGGTCGCGGCCACAAGGGTCAGGGCGCTCGTAGTGGTGCCCGTAAGAGGACGGGTTTCGAGGGTGGCCAGATGCCCCTGCATCGCCGTCTGCCCAAGTTCGGCTTTACGAATATCTTCAAAAAGCAATGGCAGATTATCAATCTGGCCGATCTGGCCCGCTTTGAAGCTGGTGAGATCACTACCGAAACCCTCAAGCAGGCCGGACTGATAAAAAGTCTTGAGTTCCCGGTTAAAGTGCTCGGCAATGGAAATGTCGACAAAGCGTACTCGGTAAAGGCGGCCGGGTTCTCAAAAGCCGCCGTAGCCAAGCTGGAAGCTGCTGGCGGAAAAGCTGAGGTGGTCTAGTGTTAGAGACGTTTGCATCAATCTTCAGGGTCGAAGAGCTGAGGAAGAAAATCTTCTTCACTTTAGCACTTCTGGTTGTCTACAGAATCGGTGGCCATATCCCCACTCCCGGGGTGGACGGTTCCGTTATCAGCATGGCGCTCTCTTCGCAGTCCATCTTCGGGCTGCTCGACCTTTTCGCAGGTGGTGCATTCGCCAAGGCGACCATTTTCGCCATGGGGATTATGCCTTATATCTCCGCTTCCATTATGTTGCAGTTGCTCGGGGCTGTTGTCCCTTATCTCCAGCGTCTGCAGCGTGAAGGCGAAGAGGGCCGTCGTAAGATCACGCAGTATACTCGTTATCTGACTGTTTTGATCGCCGCTCTGCAGGCCTGGGGAACGGCCGGTTTTCTGGCTACTATCAATTATAACGGTATCCAGGCCGTGCACATGGCCACCAGTGCTTTTATTCCGCTGACCATTCTTACTTTTACCTGCGGCACCATATTTATCATGTGGCTGGGTGAGCAAATTACCGAGCGGGGTATCGGCAACGGTATATCGCTGATCATCTTCATCGGTATCATTGCCCGTTTCCCGGACGCCGTGGTCAGTGAAATTCAAATGTTGTGGGTGGGCACGCGTGCTTTGTGGCTGGAACTGATCATGGTAGCCATGATGTTGTTGGTTATCGCCGCCATCGTCCTGATCACTCGGGCGCAGCGCAAGATTCCCGTACAGTATCCGCGCAAGGTGATTGGCCGTCGTGTTTTCGGGGGGGCCAGCACGCACCTTCCGTTGTCGGTCAACTCGGCCGGTGTTATCCCGATCATTTTCGCCCAGTCGATTATGTTTCTGCCGTCCACCGTGGCCCAGTTGTTCCCCGGTGTTGACTGGCTCCAGAACCTCGTCTCGGTGGCTCTGGCTCCGGGTAGCTTCTGGTATTCGATAGTGTACGGGCTGATTATCATTTTCTTTGCTTTCTTCTACACCGCGATTGTCTTCAACCCTATGGATATCGCGGACAACATGCGTAAAAATGGCGGGTACATCCCGGGCATTCGTCCGGGTAAAAACACCGCTGAATATATAGAACGAGTGCTTACGCGCATCACTTTGCCCGGGGCCATATTCTTTGCCTGTATCGCTATTCTGCCCTGGGTGCTGATAAGCCGAGCCAATGTCAACTTCTTCTTCGGCGGTACCGGTTTGCTGATCGTGGTCGGTGTCGCTCTGGATACGTTGCAGCAGATTGAATCGCACCTTGTCATGCGTCATTATGACGGTTTCATGAAGAAGGGTCGTATCCGCGGGAGGTCGATGTAGGCATGAATCTCGTTTTCCTCGGACCGCCCGGGTCCGGCAAAGGGACCCAGGCTATTCGTTTGGCTCAGAAGCTCGGCGTGGTGCATGTTTCGACCGGTGATGTCCTCCGTGAGGCCGTCAAACGGGGCACCGATCTGGGCCGCAAAGCCGATGAGTATATGTCGCGGGGAGAATTGGTTCCGGACGATTTGATGATTGAATTGATCGAGGAGAAGGTAGAGTCGGGAGATCTCGACAAAGGGTTTATCCTCGACGGTTTCCCCCGGACCATGGCTCAGGCGGAGAGTCTCAAGCGGATGTTCGATAAGCACGCGATAGCCCTGGACAAGGCCATTCTTCTTACGGTTGGGGCCGACGAGATACTCAAGAGGTTGGAAAACCGGGCTCAAATTGAAGGCCGGGCCGACGATACCCGCGAGGTGATCCTTAACCGATTGGAAGTCTATCAACGGCAGACGGCTCCGATTGAGGCGTTCTATCGGAAACAGTCGATTCTGGTGGAAGTCCCGGGAGAGAATACTCCGGATAATGTGTTCCGTGAGGTCGAGAAAGCGGTCGGTTGAGCAGTTATGAAGATTTATCTGAAAACCCGGGAAGAAATAGAGCTCATGCGCAAAGCCGGAAGTATTGTCTTCGGAGCTTTGGAGACGGCCGAGCATGAGATCAAAGCGGGTATGACCACGTCCGATCTTGACGGGATAATCGAGGAGTATATTCTCTCGCAGGGAGCGCGGCCGGCATTCAAGGGATATCAGGGATACCCTGCGGCGGCTTGTATTTCCATCAATGAAGAGGTGGTTCACGGTATTCCCGGCAAGCGCGTGATAAATGATGGTGATATTGTTTCGGTCGATGTCGGTAGCCTGATCAATGATTTCTACGGCGATTCCGCCCGCACTTTGGCGGTGGGCGAAATTGGCCCGGAAAAGCAGCGCCTGATGGAAGTTACACGCCAGTCGTTGATGGCCGGTATTGACAAAGCAAGAAAAGGTAATAGATTGGGTGAGATTTCGGCTGCCGTTCAGCGGGTGGCCGAGGATGCCGGGTACGGAGTGGTGCGTCAGTTGGTCGGTCACGGTATCGGACGCCGGATGCACGAGGAACCGCAGGTGCCCAACTTCGGTTCGCCGAAGGAAGGGCCGGTTCTGGAGATCGGCATGGTCATCGCCATCGAGCCCATGATCAATGTGGGTACGTACGATGTCTTGACGATGCCGGATGGATGGACGATCGTGACGGCTGACGGGCAACCGTCGGCTCATTTTGAGCACATGGTCGCTATCACCGAAAATGGCCCGGATATTTTGTCGCTGGTTTGAAAGGGCCTATGGCTAAAGAAGAAACCATAACTGTTGAAGGTAAAGTTGTAGAGGCCCTTCCCAACGCGATGTTTCGAGTCGAGTTGGACAATGGTCATGTAGTGCTGGCTCACATATCGGGAAAGATGCGCATGCATTTTATTAAAATACTGCCCGGTGACAAAGTAACGATGGAACTGTCTCCGTATGATCTCACGCGGGGAAGGATCACATACCGGTATAAATGATAACCGGCAGTATGGGAGCGATTGAAAGCTATGAAGGTAAAATCGTCGATTAGAAAACGTTGCGAACACTGCAAGATTATCCGTCGTCACGGGGTGCTTCGGGTTATCTGCAAGAAGAAACCCAGTCATAAGCAGCGTCAGGGTTAAGCGAACAGGTTCTTGTTAATAAAGGAGTGAAGTTTGGCTCGTATAGCCGGTGTTGACTTGCCGAATGAGAAGAGAATCGATATTGGGTTGAGGTATATCTACGGTATCGGACCGTATATTTCCAATCAGATTCTCGAGAAAACTGGCGTGAAACCGGAAACCCGGGTAAACCAGTTAACAGACGCAGAAGTAGCTAAGCTGCGCGCGGTTATCGAGAACGACTACTCGGTCGAGGGCAGCTTGCGTGGTGAAATCTCGATGAACATCAAGCGCCTCATTGATATCGGCAGCTACCGGGGTCTGCGCCATCGACGCGGCCTTCCGGTCAGAGGCCAGAGGACTAAAACTAACGCGCGTACTCGCAAGGGACCGCGTCGGGCTGTCGGCGGCCTTAAGAAGAAACCGCCGGGTGCGAAGTAAACGTTTGATGCAGAGGATATAACGTGGCAGATCCGAAGAAGAAAAAAGTCCGGAAAAAAGCCGGACGGGTCGACTCACAGGGCGTTGTTCATATCAAGGCGACCTTCAATAATACTGTCATTACCGTGACCGACGTCCACGGCAAAACGATTTCTTGGGGTACGGCCGGTAAGGTCGGTTTCAAGGGTTCCAAGAAATCGACCCCCTTCGCGGCCCAGTTAGCTGGTTCCGCGGCGGCCAAAGAGGCTATGGGTCTCGGCCTGCGCCGGGTTGAAGTGTGGGTCAAAGGTCCCGGTTCCGGACGTGAGGCGGCTATCCGCTCGCTGGCGGCTGCCGGTCTGGAAGTTACGCTTATAAAGGACGTGACACCTATTCCGCACAATGGGTGTCGCCCGCCCAAACGACGCCGGGTTTGATGTTGACCGGAATGTGATTGATGAAAGCAGTGGGAGTATAGATGGCTCGTTATCGTGACGCTAATTGCAAACTTTGCCGCCGGGAAGGGGAGAAGCTCTTCCTGAAAGGTTCCCGGTGTCTTTCCCAGAAATGCGCCGTCGAACGGCGTCAGTATGCACCGGGGCAGCACGGGCAAAGTATGCGCCGAAAAGTATCGGCCTATGGTCTGCAGTTGCGTGAAAAACAGAAGGTTCGTCGCACCTATGGTATCCTGGAGCGACAGTTCCGCAACTATTTCAAAAAGGCCGATGCCAAGACCGGCATTACCGGCGAAAACCTCGTGCAGTTTCTGGAACAGAGGTTGGACAATCTGGTGTACCGGCTGGGTTTTGCCCCATCGCGCAAATCTGCCCGTCAGCTTGTCCGGCATCGCCATATCATGGTGAACGACCGCATTGTTGACGTCCCTTCATATTCCGTGAGACCGGGACAGGTTATTAGAGTTAAGGACAAGTCTAAGAACCTGGATCTCATCCACGGAGCTCTGAAAACGGGTCGCGGGGACGAGATTCCCTGGTTGCGCTTAAACAAAGCGGCACTGGAAGGGGAATTGCTCGAAGTACCGAAACGCTCCGAGATCCCGCTTACCGCGAACGAACAGCTCATCGTCGAGTTGTATTCCAAATAGGCTTAAGGCCGTTCTGGGAGGTCCGTTAGATATGAAATGGAAGCCTTTGACAATGCCGAAGGAGATCGTCAACGATCAATCTTCGGATACCGATAACTACTCTCGCTTCATTATCGAGCCGCTGGAGAGAGGCTACGGCATGACGCTGGGCAACTCGCTGAGGCGGGTCCTGCTTTCCTCGATTCAGGGAGCGGCGGTCGTGTCAATACGTATCAGGGACTGTCTCCACGAGTTCTCCACTATTCCGGGCGTGTATGAGGACGTTACCAACATTGTCCTGAACGTGAAGAAAATGATAGTTGTCGCGCATGAGGATGGCCTTCGTATTCTTCGCGCCAAGGCCAACCAGAAAGGGATTATCACGGCCGGGATGTTCGGCGGCGATACGACCGTCGAAATTCTCAATCCGGATTTGCACATTTGCGAACTCACCGATGAGATCGATTTCGAAATGGAGATGGATATCAACTCCGGACGGGGCTATTACGACGCCGAACTCAACAAGCGTGAGGACGCTCCGACCAATACGATTTATCTCGATTCGCTGTTCTCGCCGGTGACCAAAGTGTCGTACCGGGTCGAGAATACTCGTGTCGGGCAGAAGACCGACTATGATCGTCTTATCATGGAGTTGAATACCGACGGCTCGATTACGCCCGAGGATGCTCTCAGCTATGCGGCCAAGTTGCTCAAAGATCATCTTCAGTTGTTCATCCACATGGATGAGGAAGTTATGGTCGAAGAGGAATTGGAAGAAGATGAGGAAGTCCTGCGCGTGCGGAATCTTCTTAAAACGCGCGTCGATGAACTGGAACTTTCGGTTCGCTCCTCCAACTGCCTGCGAGCGGCCAACATCCAGACTCTTGAAGATCTCGTCACCAAAACCGAATCCGAAATGCTTAAATATCGTAATTTCGGCCGTAAATCACTGAACGAGATCAGCACCCTGCTCGAACAAATGAACCTTTCGTTCGGCATGGATATCTCGAAATACGTGGAACTGCAGAAAAAATAGAAATCCGAAAGTAGAACATGGGACATCAAGATAAGGTAAAGAAACTCGGTCGTACCAAACCGCATCGCGAGGCTATGCTGGCCAATATGGCTATGTCACTGATTACTTACCGGGTCATCAAGACGACCGATGCCAAGGCCAAGGCGTTGCGACCGGTGGTCGACCGCCTTATTGCCACCGCCAAGAAAGATACTCTGGCCTCCCGGCGGCAGGTGGCCAAGACCATCAAGGTTAAGGAGGTCTTTAAGAAGTTCTACGACGAGGTCGTGCCTCAGTTTGCCGACCGGGATTCCGGATTCACGCGCGTTATGAAACTGGGCGTGCGCAGAGGCGACGGCGCCCCCATTTCCGTAGTGGAACTGCTTACTCCGAAGCCCGTCAAGGCGGCTAAGGGCAAGAAAGAGGGCAAGGAAAAGACCGCGGCCCAAAAATAGACGGGGATAAATTCCCGTTGTTTATGACCCGCCTGTTCAGGGCGGGTCTTTTTTTGGGTCAAGATATTGACTTGATATTGGTCCCGCTGTCTGTTATATACAAGTTAAGCCAAGACATTAGCTAATTCCGGCAAGCAACCGGGTACGAACGACTTGGTGTGTACTTCTGGCAATAAACAGTTTAGCGTATGATAGGGGAGCGTAATGGAAGACGTTCAGAAGAAAAAGGGCATGTCAAAGGGGTGTCTGATCGGCCTTATTATCGTTGGGGCCATTGTTGTCATCATCATTATCGGTGGTATAACCTGCTGGATCTACAAAGATGATTTGGCCAAGATGGGGGCCACTACGGCCATCAACGGGCTCAAGCAGGAACTGATTCAGAACCAGGTCGATGGTGTCGACACGACACAGTTCAACGCTCTTGCCGATGCCTTTGTGACTCGCCTGGGAGAAGACGAGACACTCGACCTTCAAAAGTATGGCCTTTTCATGCAGTCGATTCAGAACATCCTGGGGGATCAGGATATCGACCAGTACGACGTAAAGGTGGTCATGGATGCTATGGTCGATTACTATCCTGAACTGAAGGATGTGCTGCCTGCTGAAGAGGAAGAACCGGTCGAGATTCCGGATACGCTTGAAATCGAGTAATTCGGTGGTTCGGACATCGGGCTGATGGTCCGGTTGTTTGGGGGGGCGCTGTTGCGATAATGGTGATGACCCTCGCGCTCATACTCGCCGCCTATTTGGTAGGCGGGATACCTTCCGGTCTGATTATCGCTCGTCTGGCAGGCATAGAAGATATCCGCCGGGTTGGATCCGGGAATATCGGGGCGACCAATGTCTGCCGGGTGGCCGGTTTCAGAGTCGGTGTTTGGGTATATCTGGTCGATATTGCCAAAGGCGTGTTGCCGGTACTGGTGGCGCGTTTGATCCTGCCGATCTGGTGGCCATCGGATATTTTCCTGATGCTGGTGGCTCTGGCGGCTATTATCGGTCATGTTTTTCCCGTTTATCTGGGCTTCCGGGGCGGTAAAGGTGTCAACACGGCTCTGGGGGCTATGGTAGTACTCATGCCATGGGCGGTGCTGATATGTCTGGGTGTCTTTCTGGTGCTGGTGGGGCTTTTTCGATATGTCTCACTCGGTTCCGTCTGTGCGGCTTTGGCTTTTCCTCTAACGCTGGCGGTACAGCGATACGTGTTTGAACAGACCGTGCCCGACGTCTATTTTTATTTCGGGATATTATTGGCGGTGCTGGTGTTGTTTACTCATCGCTCCAATATCCGCAGGCTTTTCGCCGGGACCGAAAGCCGGTTCAGTTTCTCTTCAAGGGCGGGGAAAGCGGGGTTGCATGTCTAAGCATGTTACCGTTCTTGGAAGCGGTTCTTGGGGGATGGCCGTCGGCAGCCTGCTGGATTCAACCGGCTGCGGGGTAACGCTGTGGGAGCACTTCCCGCGTGACTACGAGCGGCTTGTCAAAACCCGTTCCAATCCCGACAAGCTCAAGGATTTCCAACTGGCCGAAAGTATAACCCTGAGCAATGATCTTGAAACCGCTCTGGCGGATGCCGATGTGGTCGTGCTGGCGGTCCCTTCTCAGCATCTTCGCGGGGTGTTACGCCGGGCGAAGGTCCGGTTGGGGCGGGCGTCGGCGGTCGTAAATCTGGCCAAAGGTATCGAGATCGGGTCGCTCAGGCGCATGTCAGAAGTCATCCACGAAGAAACGGGTTTGCCTTTCGAGAAAATTGCAACTCTGTCGGGTCCGTCGCACGCCGAAGAGACGGTGAAGAAAATGCCCACGACCGTTGTGGTGGCCTCCGTATCGGACAGTCTGACCGTTTCCCTGCAGGAACTGTTCAGTTGTGGCAGTTTCCGTGTTTACAAGACGGATGATATCATCGGCGTTGAACTGGGCGGGTCGCTCAAGAATATCGTGGCCATTGCCGCCGGGATTGTCGATGGGCTGGGTTTCGAGAGCAACACCAAGGGAGCGCTGCTCACCCGCGGTCTGGCCGAGATTACACGTCTGGGTTTGGCCGCCGGAGCCCGTGCTGAGACTTTTGCCGGTCTTTCCGGTTTGGGCGATTTGGTAACAACTTGCATATCCCGTCACAGTCGTAACCGTTTCGTCGGTGAACAGATAGGCCGTGGGCGTCGGCTGGACGATATCCTGGCCAAAATGACCATGGTGGCCGAGGGGGTGGAAACCACCCGTTCCGGGTTGGCTCTGGCCCGAAAACATCAGGTCGAAGTACCTATCACCGAGCAGGTCCACCGGGTGTTATTCGAGGGAAAAGCGGCTTCGGAGGCGGTCAATGATCTTATGGAACGAAAACTCCGTGCGGAAATATGGCAGTAGTGTGGGAGGTTCTGAAGGGGAAGTGCGATGAAGAAAACTGATAACGGCGACAAGCGATACTATTCCATCAGCGAAGTCTCACGGATGACCGGGCTCGAACAATATGTTCTGCGCTATTGGGAAAAGGAATTCCCTACGCTCCGTCCACGTAAAAATAAGGGTGGGAATCGCCTGTATACGTCGAAAGATATCGAGTTGGTGAATCGGATAAACCACCTTCGCAAGGATGAGAAACTGACTATTGCCGGAGCCAGAAACAGACTCAATATGAGAAAGAAAGGCGAGCAGGCGGAGGAATCGATCAATCATGCCCGGGCCCGTACTCTGGTCGGTAAGATAAGGAAAGATGTCGAGGATCTGCTGAAACTTTTCTCTTGAGTTTTGAGCGTTATCCGGTAGATTTCATCCAGTAAGGGGATTATCCCCGCGTTTTTGAGATGTGTCGGAGCGTAGCGCAGTTTGGTTAGCGCACTCCCTTGGGGTGGGAGAGGTCGGCCGTTCAAATCGGCTCGCTCCGACCATTTTTTATGTGCACCGCGGTTTCTCATCGGGCGATTGATACCGCCGTGACACCGAACGGTGATTCGTCGACTATGACCAGCCGCTCCCAAAGAAATGTGCTCATCCTGATCCCGGCTTACAACGCCGGAGATTACCTGCCTGACCTTCTGCCGCAGCTTAAGGCGCTGGTTCCTCCCGATGACCTGTTGGTTGTCAACGATGGCTCGGTCGACCGCACGCTGGCCGTTCTCAATGAGCATAAGGTTAACTACATTTCGTTCTCTCGCAATCGGGGAAAGGGCGCGGCTCTCAAGGCCGGGTTCGATTATGCCATGGGGCAGGGTTATCGCTCGGTTCTTACTCTGGATGCCGATTTGCAGCATTCGCCGGAGGATATCCCGCGTTTTCTCTCGGTTGACGACGGTCATCATCTGATCCTCGGTACACGTCGGCCCAGGCTGGGCGTGATGCCGTTGAGTCGCTGGATATCCAATAATCTGACCTCGATTATCGTTTCTGTCTTTTCTGCCGAGCGTATCCGGGACAGTCAGTCCGGTTTCCGTCTTATTCCGGTCGAGCTTCTTCGGGCCGTCCCGCTTACGGCGGTCGATTTCGATCTGGAATCGGAACTTCTGTTCAAAGCCGGGGCTATGGGTTACCCGGTTGTCGAGCTTCCGATAGCGACGGTTTACGGGCATGCCGGTTCGCACATAAGGCATTTCGGCGACACCTTTCGTTTCGTGGGCCAGATCTGGAAACGTTTCTGGATCTGACCAGAGGAAACTTGCGTTCACTCTTTTTGCAGCCTACTTTATCGGGATGAAAACCAGCGATATATTGCCGTGCCGGACGGGATTGGATGTGCCCCGTGTCTGACAGGAAAATGCACATTCTTGTTACTAATGACGATGGCTACTTTTCCGATGGTATCAAGGCCCTTTACGCCGAGCTTTCCGGAATAGCCGAGGTTTTTCTGGTTGCTCCTGATCGGGAACAATCGGCCAGTTCGCATTCTCTGACGCTGAACCGTCCTCTGCGTATGCACAAGCTCGATCAGAACCACTTTATTACCGATGGTACCCCGACCGATTGTGTTATGCTCGGGCTGCACCTGATTTTCAAAAAGCGACGGCCGGATTTTATTATTTCCGGAATAAACCATGGCGCCAACATGGGGGACGACGTGACTTATTCGGGTACGGTGGCGGCGGCTATCGAGGGTGCTATTCTCGGTATTCCGTCTATAGCCGTATCCATGGCCAATTATGAGCCGACCTGCGGTATGAAACACGCGGCCCGTTTTGTCACCCGTTTGATCAACAGTTATGATCGACTGCAACTGCCGCCGTCGACTTTTCTCAACGTCAACTTGCCGGCGGACAACGGCCGGGCCTATCGACAGGTAGCCTGGACGGTACAGGGGGTGCGCCAGTACAAAGATGTCGTCATTCGGAAAACCGATCCTCGTGGTCTGTCTTACTATTGGATAGGTGGGCGGGCCAAGTGGAAAGTCGCCGAAGGTACCGATTTTGCGGCTGTCGACCGTGGGATTGTCTCGATAACCCCCATGCAGCTTAAATTCACCGATACCGAGGTCCTCCGGCGCTGCCGGGAACTCAAGGTGAAGATCTGACAAGGGTTTCCATATTGCCCGGGGCGGTCAATTATCGCGCCGTTTGACCGATAAACTATTGACAATCGGTCCAAATGAGATATTATTCAGGCTACTTGAATATCGGGGCGTGGCGCAGGTTGGTAGCGCGCTTGGTTCGGGACTAAGAGGTCGCTGGTTCGAATCCAGTCGCCCCGATTTTTCTTCGATTTCACGTAAATGCTATGGCAGCGAAGTACCGGGGGAAAACGGTGCCCGGGTGACTGTTTCGGGGGAAAGGACAGAGGACAGGCCTGTGGATAGAAAGCCGGTTATCGCCGTCATCGGCGCCAGCAAGTGTTCCAAAAAACTCCGCGATATGGCCGCCGTAGTCGGCAAGTATATAGCTGACAGTGGCGGTATACTTGTGTGCGGTGGTATGGGCGGAATTATGGAAGGTGCGGCTCGGGGCGCCAAAGAGGCCGGCGGCACGACTATCGGTATTCTTCCTACCAACAACAGGGATGACGCTAACGAGTTTATTGATTATGTGATTCCGACCGGGTTCGGAGAAGCCAGGAATATCATAGTTGTTCGCGCGGCCGATGCGGTGATCGCTTTTCCCGGCAAGTTCGGTACCCTCTCCGAGATGGCTTTCGCCCTGCAGGCGGGCCGACCGGTCGTATCGGTTTCCGCCTGGAAACTGGGTGATGATATTATACAGGTAGACGATCCTCTGGAAGCTGCCCGGATGGCCATGGAACTGGCACGAGCGGGTAAGTGAGCCTATCTGCGGTACAATTGACCATACACGGAATCGTACAGGGGGTGGGGTACAGGTATTTTTGTTACCGGACCGCTGTTGAACTCGGCCTGGTCGGATGGGCCAGAAATATGCCCGACGGGACCGTAATGATAACGGCCGAAGGAGACCGCGGCACGTTGGAAATTCTGATCAAGGAACTTAAAGTGGGGCCGACTTACGCTTCCATATCCAGGGTCGATGTTGACTGGATTGAGTATACCGGCCGATATAAGATGTTTGACATCAGGGGATAATGAAGTGGAAGAATTAAAAAAGTATATAAGAAGTGTGCCCGATTTCCCCAAAAAAGGTATTGTTTTCTACGATATCACGACACTTTTTCAGGAGCGGGCGGGTTTTGAACTGGCGCTGCAGCGAATGGAAGAATTCATTCGCGGCAAAAAGGCTCAGAAGATCGTGGCCATAGAGGCTCGGGGTTTCATATTCGGGGCGGCGCTGGCCGACCGTTTGAAAATCGGTCTCGTGCCCGCCCGCAAGCCCGGGAAACTGCCCTATCGTACTATTGCCGAGGAATACGATCTCGAGTACGGTACCGATAAATTGGAAATCCATGCCGACGCCGTGACAGCCGGAGAGCGAGTTGTGATTGTCGATGATCTGATTGCTACCGGCGGCACTCTGGCGGCGGCGTGCAAATTGGTTGAACGTCTGGGCGGCGAAGTGGTCGGTATTTCCGCTGTTATAGGCCTTGATTTCTTTCCATACCGGGACAGGCTCAGGGACTACGATCTGCACTACTTGATTTCCTACGACTCCGAATAACCTCCTCTTGCCAGGATCGATCCGGTTTCGTAAATTAGCGGCCCCGGTGTCGATTGCGTATGGCGCCGGGAAAGTGATACCGCTTGCCCCCGTAGCTCAGCAGGATAGAGCGACGGTTTCCTAAACCGTAGGTTGCAGGTTCGACTCCTGCCGGGGGCATTTTTTTCGGGTGATTTCGTGTCGTCGACTCTTCGCCGACCGCAGCATCTCTTCTCGGGTCAGACCACCGTCAATCGACCGCCATCCAGCAGGTAAAGCTTGTGGGCGACATTTTCGACAAACCGTCGGTCGTGACTTATTACCAGAAAGCCGCCTTTGAAATCCTGAAGCAGTTGTTCCAGAACCTCAATCGATTCGATATCGAGATGACAAGTCGGCTCGTCCAGAAGCAGAAACTCCGCTTGTTGCAGGATACTCATGACAACCGCCGCTCGCATGAGTTCGCCGTAGGAAAACTCGGTGATCGGGTCGCGCACTTTTTCTCTTCGGATCAACGCCGCTCCCAGATAGCGACGGATAGTGGTCTCGCTTTCATTGCACTGATCGAAATTATCCAGAAGACGTTCCCGGTGATAGAAACCGACCAGTCCCTGGGGCAGGCGGATCAACTTGACCCCTTTATTTAGTTGGTGGTCACCGCTTAAGGGGGTGATCTCTCCCTGAATCAGTTTAAGCAGAGTTGTTTTCCCTGAGCCGTTGGCTCCCATCAGGCATATTTTGTCCCGTGTCGAAGCGGCGAGGCTTATGTTGTCCAGAAGGAATTTTTCGGCCGGGTCGGGTAATGGAACTTCTTGTCCATAAGAGAAGCAGGTTTCCCGCAGTGAGAAAACCTGTCGTTTGCGTATCTTGTAGTCGGGGAAACGAAGGTTGAGTTGTTTGGGCACGAAAGGTTTGGTCGCCGCCAGTTTCTCGATCTGTTGTTCGGCGCGCTTTTGAGCTGTCTTGGAACGTTTGGCCATTTTGGCCGAGAGTCGACTGATATGTCCCTTGGCCCCTTTGGCCCCGATCTTTTGTTTTTCTTTTTTGGCTGACCAGCCGGCTTTGGAGCGCATGTCTTCCTGAAGTTGCCGTATTTTGCGTCTTATTTCTCCGGCGCTGCGGTTCCGACCGGTTAAATCGGCGTTTTTTAACGACCAAACCGCACTGCCGCCGCCGGCACTTTGATAAATGCCGTTGGGTGTAATGAAAACGGTCCGGTCGGCCAGATTGTCGGTCAGGGTGCGGTCGTGAGTTACCAGAATAATACCCTTGCCACCACGTTTGAGACGTTCGACGTGCTGTTCGAAGGCGGTTATCCCGGTAATGTCAAGGTAGTTGGTCGGTTCATCGAAGAGGTAGAGGTCGCAGTCGGCAAGCAGAGTGTGTACCAGGGCTCGTTTTTGCAGTTGTCCCTCGGACAATTGATCTGCCGGGCTCAGATAATCGTCCAGCCCGAACTCGCATACCAGTTTACCCTCAAGCCCGGTCGGTTCCGGGGAGGGGTCGGTCAGAGAAGACCAAATACCGCCGGGGGTTCGCAGAGACTGGGGGAGAAGGGCAACCTCAAGATTCGGGGCTTTCGAGATATCACCGCTCAGGCTGATATCATCGTTGTCCGGTTCTTCGTTATTGTTTTTCCGGGCGTGCAAAACTCGCAGCACGGTCGATTTGCCGCAGCCGTTGGCGCCGATGAGGGCCAGCAGTTGACCGGTCTGGACGGAAAACGACAACCCTTCCAGCAGTTTCCGTTGCTGAAAAGAGATGCCCAGGTTCTTCACGTTGATGAGCGTCGACGGCACCATGGTGAATCCCCGCAGCTTTCCGGTCTGACCGGTGTCAGTAACCGATGATCGGACGGTGCGCTCAATCGTATAGATCGCGCAGGGTCATTTTGAGCGTCTTCTCCTGTCCGTCTCTGATTACGTTGAACGTCAACTTGGTGCCGGGCTTTTTTTTCAGAAGTTTTCTCACCGCGATCGGGCCGTCCAGATATTCCACTTCGATGTCGTTTATAGCCGTCACGATATCACCGGCCACAAACCCGGCTTTTTCCGCCGGTGTGCCCGGGGGAACGAACAGGACCGACATTTGCCCCTCATCGTCGAACCACACCGCCAGTCCGCTGTTGTCGCGCGGGAAGACGCGCTCGAAGTTGTCTCCCTTTTCCACGATGACCTGCTCGCGTTTGTAGTCGAGATACATCACGAATCGTCGAAAGAGTTCATTTCCCAGGTTGCCGATAAGGTCACCGGAAGAAAACGCTCCCGGTCCCTCTTCCAGCGAGATCGAGATCAATGGTTTGTCGACCGTGAAACCGGCAAAGCTGATCGAGTCGAATTGACAGGTTTTTTCCTTCATGAATCCGCCGGCTCCGGCCCCGATGTGGTCAATGCCCGGTCTTTGACTGAAATTGTGCGCGGCCGAGAAAGGATATTGAAAATTCAAACCGTTGGCGCCCAGATCAAGATTCCACAGACCGCTGTACTGACCGTCGACCGTAGCCGGTACGTGAAACATGTTGCCCTGGGTGACCGGTGCCTCAATCACGGTCCCCGGTCCATGATAAGCGAAACTGTCCGGGTGATAAAAAGACAGCGATTCGTTAGCGAAATCTACTCTGGTGACCAGCCGTGAGAGAAAATCATAGCCAAGGATTCCGACTACTTCGAGACCAAGAGACTTGCGAAAGAGGGGCGCGATATCCATCGTCACGACTTTCTGCTCGTTGAACTTCAGTCCGGGGAACTCGAATGCGGGCATGGTTACCCAGGAATAAGCTACCAGGTTGCCCGCACCTCGGCCGGTCATCTCGCCTTCGGTTTGCAGGCCCAGTTCCGCGGCATACGTCTTGTCTATGACGGTGGCTCCTGCTCCCGTATCGAGGACCCAGAGGCGGGGTTGGCCGGCGATGGTAACCTTAAGGTAAATATGGTCTTCCAGGAACTGGAAAGGGATATTTTCGGCGCTTTTTCCGTTGGCGAATGCGAAGTCCTCGACGTCTTCGGTCGGTGGTTCGAAAAGAGCTTCGTCTATCTCCGGATTGATTTCTATCCGGCTTATTTCGATAGTCTGTTTCATTCCGATCGGCAGAATTTCCATTTCCTGTCGAAAGGCATTTATGAAGCCGTCTGTTTCACGAAAGTCCGAGAACAGGCTGCGAGTTTCGGAATCCGGTGTAATATGCACATTCTTCAGTAAGTAGAAACTGGCCGTATCGAAATACTGGATAGTAATGTCATTATTTATATTGTTGGTCAGTTTTACGCCGTAGCAGTCGGTCTGACCGATTTTCTCGATGCCTTGAAAAAGCAATTCGAAATTGTCCGATTCTCGGTTAAGATGATCGAACTCGGCCATGAGGGTTTCCACCCGACGTTCCCCGATTGTCTTTTCGTCGCGGTTAATCTGTACCTTGCCGTTATGATCCACACTCCACCGGTACTCGCCGTTATCTCCGCTTAACTGGCTGATGACTTTCAGGTCGACTTCCTGCCGGTTCTTGATGGGATAGCTGTTCCATTGGGCGTATGTTCCTTCCAGCCCCGTACCTTCAAGAATGATTTTCCCTTCGCTGTAACTCGTCTTTTGTGCTCGGTACCTGTCCAGCCCGCCGGTGGCTTCGTAATGCCGCGTCATTATTTCGTAGGGATCGGTTAGCTGGGCTTGGGCGTCAATGCCGCCAATAAAGAGAAGAGCAACGAACAGGTTGAGAATTCCGCGTTTTTTCATGTCGTAACCTCGACAAAAACCGTTTTTCTAAGTGCTTGAATACTTCTTAAGTATACGAAGTGATAGGTTGGTGGTTCTACAACAAAACATCCGATCGACCGGTTGGACCGGGTTGTGGGCTGATCGGCAGATATGCCCGTGGTGGCGGCCGGAACGTGAAATCCGGCGGGTTTTTGGGCAAGTTCGCAGGCTGCCGCGCAACCTGTTTTGGAACAAGCAGATAAGCGGCCGAAAATGCGACGATTTCGTTTGACACGGCTTTGCGGTTTCCCTATATTCTTTGCCTGTTTTCGGCGTCTCGTACGTCTTATTTTGAAAAGGGATGTTAACGTTTCTTGTAATAGGTGAGGAGATAGCCGCATGAAAGGGCTGCTGGCTAAGGCTTTACTGATTATCGTTATTCTCTCAAGCGCTGTTTCGGCGCAGGTTATTGATGATCCGTGGGGGGTGCTGTCCCGATATCTCGGCACCGGATACTTCCAGGTTCCTTATCCATACTCCTATGATTTCAAAGGCGGTGGTGCTCGGGCCGAGGGCATGGGTGGCGCCTTCATAGGTGTATCTGACGACATCAGCGCGGTGAGTTGGAATCCTGCCGGCTTGTATCGCAAGGACAATCCGTTCGATCAGCCGGTTATGGGGCTCGGTTACGGTACCTTCTCGCCAAAAGGTACTTACGATGTTGATTTCCTGAGGCAGGAATACAAGGATGACGATCTTTTCAATAATCTGACTCTGGCCAGTTTCCTGGCCCCGATCAGAATAAAGGGACATCCTTTTGTCATCTCCGGTAGTTACACGCGAATAAGCGACGAGTATTTCAACGGCGGGCTGTATTTCGATACGCTTCTGGATTGGACGCCGTCCGATGATGACCCAACCAAGGGATTGTGGTCGGCCGATTATCGCCAGTCTTACCACAGCGGTATCAACACCATTAATCTTGGGTTCGGTACTCGTCTGTACGGTGATATATCGATCGGTCTTGCCGTCAACATTTACGACGGTAAGGGCGTCAGTCATCAGCGTTTTGTCGAGACGGAGGAAGGCATAGAGGACTATTACGGTCAGAGCATCACTCAGGTCATCGACAGCACGGTGGTAGATTCCATGAGTTATTCGGGAGTCTATTTCACTATCGGTTTGCAGTACGTGAAAGAAAAACTGTCGGCCGGGTTGGTAGTCAGGACACCGCATACCCTCAAACAGACGACCGATTCGAGTATTTATCTCTCGACTACGGAAAACGGTCAGCTTACGTCCGAAGGTGTTCAGATCTTTTACCGCGACGACAACCTGGTGGAGCTGGATATGCCGGTGACGGTAGGGGCCGGGGTGAGCTATCGTCCCATAGAACGGCTGCTGCTGGCGCTTGACGCGGAATATCGTCCTTTCGGCAGTGGTGAGGTTAACCGGCGCGATTCGTTGCGCTTGATCCCCGGAGAGAAAGATACCGAGTATTTCACGACTATTGATCCCAAGTGGAACAATGTATTCGTCTTGCGCTTCGGAGGCGAATATATGTGGAGCACGGGATTCTCTCTCCTGCCGCTTGTTCCGGTCCGCGCCGGATTCGGTTATACGCCTATTGCGCAGCCGGATATCGATGCAAATTCGGAAACCGCGACAGCCAAGAAAACCAGTTTTTCCCTGGGTGCGGGGGTGCGTTGGGATCAAATCTATCTGGACGTTTCGTATACGCATTCGTCCCTGGATTGCGAAAATTTGAATTTCCCGCAGACGTCGTCGAATTCGAGTAATAGCTTCGATCTGACGTTCACGGGATATTTCTAAGAACGAAGTGTTGCGGGGCAGCCGAGAGCATGACCGGCTGTCCCGTCAGACCCACTCAAGCTTCTCTAAACTGAACAGGTCGTATACCGATATCACGAGTAATGTAACGGGCGGTGGCTGCCGGGAGTAATCAATGCAGAGCAAGGTTAAACTGACCAAGCGGGAAATAAAAGAAGATAAATTTACCACGTTTATGCTGACGGCTAAAGACCAGTTTCAGCAGAACTGGCAGTTTTATGTCATTGGCATCGTAGTGGTAATCCTGCTGGTCGCCGCCGTGAGCTACTACTTCAGTTCGCAGTCGACCAAAGGGGAAGAGGCCTCGGCACGATTCGCCCGCGCCATGCTTGACTATCAAAACGGTAACGACCAGATTGCCATTCTCGGTTTTACCGAGGTTATCGACGATTACGGTGGAGCGGCCGTTTGCGAACAGGCTGTTTACTTAGTCGGCAAGATCAATCTCGACACCCGCAATTACAGCGAGGCTATCCGGTATTTCCAGATGTACCTCGACAAGTACAAGGCTGATCGGATCAGTCGGGCGGCGGCTCTGGCCGGTATTGCGGTGGCCAGCGAGAATCAGGGAAATAATGCTGAAGCGGCGGCCTCATTCGTGCGAGCTTCCGAGGAATATCCTGAAGGACCGATGGCTGCCGATTACGAACTGGGAGCGGTGCGTAATTTTCTCGAGGTCGGAGACGCCGAGTCGGCCGAGGCCCGTCTGGCGGTTTTGAAAAAGGAACATGCCGACGACGAGAATACCAATCGTGCGATCAGGCTCTATACCGAAAAGACCAGCGGTTAGAGCCGGGCTACATCGATACCCGTGGCTAAATCTGCCGCTATAAAAGTTGCCATCCTGTGGCACATGCACCAGCCGAACTACCGCGAGCCGCACTCGCGGCGTCTTGCTATGCCATGGGTCCGCCTTCATGCCCTCAAAGATTATCTGGATATGCCCCTTAGGGCCGCGGAATACGAAAACGTAAGAGTTACTTTCAACCTCGTTCCTTCGCTGCTTGACCAGTTGGATTTGTATCTGGAAGGCGGTACCGACCGGCATCTCGAGTTGACACGTTTGCGCGTGGAGGAGCTTGACGACGAACAACGCCTGGAAATTCTGGATACGTTCTTTACGGCCAATCCGGCCCACATGATCGAACCGTATGACCGTTATCGGGAATTATATAAGAAATATCGTTCGGGCATCAGTGATCGTCGCTCGTTGCCGCGTCTGTTTTCCTCCGGGGAATATCGCGACCTGCAGGTGTGGTCCAATCTGACGTGGATCGATCCGATGTTCCGCGAAGAGGAGCCGGTTCGCTCGCTTTTTGCCGAACAGCGTCATTTCACGGAAGAGGAAAAAATGGGGTTGCTTGGCTGGGAACGGGATCTGATAGGGAGAATCGTCCCGGGATACCGCAAGCTTCAGGACGACGGGAAGATAGAGGTTTCATTCACCCCGTATAATCATCCGATTCTGCCGCTTCTGTGCGATACCGACGTTGCCCGGGAAGCCCTGCCCAGTATCAAATTGCCCCGGCAGCGTTTCTGTCATCCCGAAGATGCCGAGTATCAAATAGCTGCAGCCGTTGAGAAGTACGAGCGCGTTTTCGGCCGGAAGATGGCTGGTATGTGGCCTTCCGAGGGATCCGTATCCGAAGAAGTTCTGAGAATGATGATCCGCCACGGCGTTAAGTGGACCGCCACCGATCAGGAGATATTGGTCCATTCTTTACGCAAGTCGGGGATGAATACGGCCGATAACCCGGTTCATCGTGTCTACGAGTTCGGCCCCGGTTTGAAACTGCTTTTCCGCGATCATGCCCTGTCCGACCGTATCGGCTTTGTATATTCCACCTGGGACCCGCACCGGGCAGTGGCTGATTTCGTTGGGCACATCAAGCAACTTCGCGGTATCTACGCGAACCGTCTGGACAGCACGGTGGTGCCGATCATTCTCGATGGCGAGAATGCCTGGGAGTATTTCCCTAACGATGCGACCGAGTTCCTGAGTTGTTTTTACGAAACTCTTAATGCCGACAAAGACATCCAGACTGTCACGATGAGCGAAGCGGCCCAGAGCCCGGATGTTGGTTCTTTGCCTTCTGTTTTTGCCGGGTCGTGGATCAATCACAATTTCCGTATCTGGATCGGGCATCACGAGGACAACACCGCCTGGGATCTGTTGCAGAAAACGCGCGATACGCTGACGTCTTTTCAGGCCGGCAATCCGAATTTCGATCCCCTTCGTCTTAAGCAGGCGTGGGATCAGATATATATCGCCGAGGGGTCCGATTGGTGCTGGTGGTATGGCGACGAACACCGCGGCGAAGATAATGATCAGTTTGATCGGATTTATCGTCAGCACCTTGTGGCCGTGTATGAACTTCTGGGCCTGGAAATACCGCTGGAGTTGCTTAAGGCTATCAGCGAAGCCGGGGTGGAATCCTGTACCGTTATGCCGGATGGCCGGTTGACGCCGAAGATCGACGGTCGGGTGACTCAATACTATGAATGGGCGGGCTCCGGGTTCTTTGATTGTGTTAAAGCCGGCGGTACCATGCACCAGGTCGACCGCCAGATCACCGGTATACACTTTGCTTATGATGGCGGGTGGTTTTACATTCGACTTGACTTCCGCGATAAAAAAGAGGTAGAATCAATAGCCGGGTTAAAGCTGGTAGTGACGTTTTTCGTTCCCGAACGCGTCACGATTGGGCTGAACCTGAATGCGGACGAGCCTCAGGGCGGAACGCTGGGAGAGTACAAATACGCCATCGGTGAGATTTTTGAAATGTCGGTGGCGCGAGACTACTTGTGGCCCGATGGGCACGGTCCGCTCAGTTTTGTCGTGACTCTTCTGCAGGATGGTCAGAAGCTGGAAAACTGGCCGGAATATGAGCCTGTTCACCTTGAAGTTCCCCGGCGCGATGAAGAGATATTCTGGCCGTTTTAAGTGTCGGGAATAAGGTGCGGAGGTTTACCATGGCGGAATCTTCTTTCTTCGATAACCAGTCGGACAAGAAACCCAAGGGTGAAATTCCCGGGTTGGACCGGGGGCTGGGAGGGGATAATGCAGACAGCGGAACATTTACCTCTGACGAAGGACGATTGGCCGCGGTTATGTCGTATATACCGTTCCTCTGTTTTATTCCGCTTCTTAACATGAAGCATAACGAAGAAGCCCGTTTTCATGCCCGCCAAGGCGTAATGTTGTTTTTGATCGAATTAGTGGCGCTGATTTTTCTGATTGACCGAGTGGCCGATTTCGTTTTTACGGCCTTGTTAATCGTTGCTCTGGCCTTTTCGGTGGCCGGCATTATACTGGCGCTGCAGGGGAGAAACTACCGCTTGCCGATCATTAGTGATCTGGCCGACAAAGCGAAGCTTTGAAAGAGTGGATTTTCGACGTCCGGTTGGTATCGGACGGATAAGGCAGGGATGTCCATTTCCATGGATCTTATCTGCTCAATATGGGGAATGTACCTACACTGTATGGGGGAATAGCGTTTTTTGCGAGTTCGAGTTCCGGGTTTATTTTCTGCCAGCGGGATATTGGCGATTGTCTAATCCTGTGTGGGACAAAGAGCTTTGCGCGAAACGAAAAATTGACCCCCTCGGAAGTTTTTAGTTGACAAGGGCTTACCGCCTGTTCAGCTTGTCTGGAGATTGTTGGAAAATGGCCGCATTACAGTGAAAAAGCTGGTCAAAATTCCGACAATGACCATAAGGATGTGAAGTTTCCGACAATCGGTGCAATCGATTGGTGGACTTGTTGTTATGTGACTAAAAGAGCGCCTTCGGCCGGTGTTGCTCAGAACTGAAGCAATATTAACGCGTACTCACCTTATACCGGTTGGCGAAGGATCGCTCCATGAGGGGGCTCGGGCTTCTGCTGTGGCAAGACAACCTATTAGGCGACAAGTGAATAGCGGCCCGGGCCGGGCGTAATAAAAATGTTCGTTGCTTCAGATTTTGGTTCTCTTCTCAGGCACTACGCTTGCGATTGTCGGTGTAGTGAAACAATTGGAAGGGAACCGAAAATGATTAAGAAGTGTCTTCGCCGAATAGTTCTTGGCTGGATCGTCCTGATTCTCGTGGCTGCTTTGTTGGGAGATGTTTCTGTGGCGGCTTCCGATGTCGGGCGGACTTCGGCTGATTTTCTCCAGATTGGCCAGGGAGCGCGAGCGGCCGGTCTGGGGGGAGCGTATACCGCTATTTCTGAAGGAGCCATTGCTGCTTACTGGAATCCGGCCGGACTTGCATCAATGGAAAGCTCGGAAATTTCACTGGGTCATTTCTCCTGGTTTCAGGATATAACCGTTGAGCAACTCAGTTTCGCCTGGCCGGTCATCTCGGGTGAAGGTTCCATGGCGGCCTCGGTTACATATGTCAATTACGGGTCAATCGACGGATATGATGCCTCTGGGGTAGCTACGGGGGATCTGACGGCTTATGATCTGGCGGGTGGTTTGTCGTTCGGGTATCAGCTTACCGACGCTTTCTCGGCCGGGGTTACGGCCAAATATATCACTCAGAAGCTGGACGAATACAGCGCTTCGGCTTTTGCCGCCGATTTCGGTTTGAAATACCGATTCGAACGTTTTTCGATAGCCGCGGCCGTTTGTAACATCGGCTCGGATTTGAAGTTTGATCAGCAGAGCGAAAATCTGCCGACGGCCGTGAAAGTCGGTGTCGCCGCCAGACCTTTCGACAATGCTATGGTAGCCTCTTTCGAGGTAGAAAAACGGGTTTACGGCAATTATCTCATCCGCCAGGGAGTCGAGCTGGGGTTCAGCGAACATTACTATTTGAGAACGGGCTACGATTACCTTCCGGCTCAGGACGGTCGTTCGCTGTCTACCGGCATCTCGGTCGGAGCCGGTGTTGACTTTGATTTTGCCAGATTCGATTACGCCTTTACGCCCAACGACAAGTCGACTTCGGAAGATTTGCACCGCTTCTCATTGGTCTTCAGACTGGGACGATAAAGCCGTTCAGGCAAGGCCCGTCCTGTCCAATTTGACATGAGCTAACACATAGCGCCGCGATATGATGCGGCAGCTATGTCACTATAGTACGCAATTGTTTGCAGGTCATGCAGTGCAATTGCGTATTAACATGTGCATAATGGGCGTTACGAGCGAAGGGGGGTAGTCTCGGCCCGTTATGGGTATGTGAGGCTAACCTGTAAGGTGTTGATGGATAGTCGGTTAGTGGGCGGTTTCGGGCGATGTTCGGATAGTCTTTCAGTTTCAGTGTTTATTCAATTTTGGCAGTTAGTTTGCTATCTCTCAGGTCGATTGGTTCCGGAGACTGCTTACCAACCGCTCCGGGAATAATTCGAGACCTGATTATTATGAAGAATAGCCAAAGACTCAGCAACACTCGATCTCACAATTCAGTTGCAGTTAATGCGGCCAGTCTTCGCTATGGGGCGGCAGAAACCTATCCGCTCGGTGTACCCGTACGGAAGCCGATTGTTCGCCCGATACCTATATCCCGAAAGTTCAAGTTTTTCCTTGGCGAGTTGACCGGCTTCATGTTTATTATTCTGTCAACTTGTTATATCTTCGCAATGCCGGCGAAGCTGGCCAGCCCGTATGAGTTGAAGGTTGCGATGGGCCGAATAATCAAAAGAGCGATTGATATTGTCGCTGCGACGGTCGGTCTGATTTTCTCGTTGCCGGTTATGCTGGTGCTGGCGGCCCTGATCAAGTTAGATTCTCCCGGTCCGGTTTTTTATCGTCAGGTCCGTGTCGGTGTCAATCGTCGTAAGAGAGAGCGCCGTTTCTGTCAGCAGACTGGTTTGACCGCCGATCATCGCACGCGTGATCGTCGGCGTGAGGACCATTTCGGCAAGCCGTTTACTATCATCAAACTACGGACGATGGTTCAGGATGCCGAGAAGGGCATTGGGCCTGTCTGGGCGACGAAAAATGACTCCCGGGTAACCCGTTTGGGGGCGTTTCTTCGCAAGACACGTCTGGACGAGGTTCCTCAGTTCTGGAGTATCCTTAAGGGCGATATGTCGCTGGTGGGGCCGCGCCCCGAGCGTCCCTCTTTCGTCCGTGATCTTTCGACAAAGGTCGAGGGCTACCGGGAACGGCTGGAAGTTAAGCCGGGTCTGACCGGGTTGGCTCAGGTTGAAAACGGTTATGATTCTTCGATAGCCTCGGTTCGTGAAAAAGTAAACTCCGACCTGACATATATTCACGGCTGGTCAGTCTGGGCCGATGTGCGGATTCTTTTTAAGACGGTCGTGGTTGTATTCACCGGTCGCGGTGCTTGTTAACCCTCAGCCGGTATGAGAAACGATAATCCAAGGGCCGCTTTGCAGCGGCCTTTTATTGTGATTTAAATGTTGATCGGACTTCAGGATTTTCGTATAGTTCCGATAGAAACACGACTGGAAACATAACCACGCGAAAGAGTTACGTTGTTGAAACGGATTTTGACAACCCTGTTGCTTCTGGTTTTATCGTCGGTGTCCGTGATGTCTCAGACAGCAGGGCAGTCGGGTTTGACCATAACGTCCAATCCTCCCGGGGCGGAAGTTATTCTTGAAGGTGACGCTATGGTCACGGGCGTGACGCCTACCGCTTTTCGTTATCCTCTTATCGGTGAATACAAAGTCGTTGTCAGAAAACACGGCTATGAGGATTACAAATCCAGACTGGTGCTGGATCCTTCGAAAGAATTCTCCCTTGATGTAAACCTCTCGCGCAAGACCGGAATAAAGGCGGCCGTGCGCTCGATGTTTATTCCCGGCTGGGGACAACATTATACCGATCAGAATACCAAGAGCCTGTTGTTTGCCGGTTTGTTCGCCGGGGCGGCGGCTTTCTATTTTATTGCTGATCATGATTTCGATGACAAGGAAGACGACTTCGTCCGGGCCCGAGGGGAATACGACGAGGCGGTAAAGAGAGCGGCCGGTGACACCGAGTTGCGGGGACTTCTGCAAACCCTCACTTCGGCACAGCAAGACGCTTACGACTCCGAGAATGTCCGTCGGGTGGCTATTGGGACGGTTATAGGTGCCTGGGGTCTGAACATCCTCGACGCTCTGCTGTTTACGCCGGGGGACGAAGCTTTGTATACCGTGAAGGGGATTTCCGTAGTTCCGGAGGTCGGTGCCGACGGGGTGGGTTTGACTCTGTCGAAGGCATTCTAAATGATGAAGAGGCTGTTTGCGAATCTGACGGTTATCGTGTCCGCTGTGCTTCTCCTGATGGCGGGCTGTGACCGACATATTGAATCCAAGGACCCGGTCCGATCACTTCCGGACCGTCCGGGGAAACCCGTGAACCTGAGCGCTCGAATTCAGGATCGCGCGGTGGTCCTGAGTTGGGAGATGGTCGACAGCTCGGGCGTGGTCAGGTTCCGTATTTACGTCGCGGAGGAGGAAGACGAGGAGTTCACGCTTTTCGATTCCACCTCGGTCTATTCGCAGACCGTTATCGGCCTTCCTTTTAATGAACCGATTCGCCTCCAGGTGAGAGCCGTGGGGAACTACGATTTCGAAGGGGAACCTTCTCGGGCGGTTACCGTAACGGTTGGTCTCCTCTCGATAGCCATAGACGACAACGACGAATATACCAACAGTCGTGATGTAACCGTCCAGCTTTACGCGCCCGGTGATCCGGCTTACGTTATGCTGTCCGAGGATTCCCTGTTCGGATCGGGCGAGGTCAATTCGCCTTTTCAGTCGCAGCGATCTTTCCGGCTTTCGCAGGGCGACGGTCTGAAGACGGTTTACGCGCGTTTTATTTTCGAAGACGGTTCGGAGTCGGAAGGAATTGTTCGGGACAACATTATCCTTGATACTTATGCCGCTATAGATTCCGTTTATTATTCACCGATCTATCAGGTGTTCAGTCCCGGTGATACGATTGTTTTCATCGTAGATGCCTCGGGCGAGGTGGGCGGTGAAGCCATCGTGACCTTGTCGTCGGCGGGGGAAATACCTTTGCATGACGACGGTACCCGGGGTGACGTGATAGCTGATGACGGTGTTTATTCGACGGCTTACGTTGTGCCGGTTGGTCTTAATGTCAGTGGCGGTATTGTCTTCGGTGATTTCACCGACGCGGCCGGGAACGTTGCGGTTCAGGCTACGGCGGCTCAGTCGCTGGATATCACGGCCAGGCCCATGTTGGTACAATTCACTTTGGTGGAAGCCCTTTCCAGTTTCGAGATACAACTGCGCTGGTCGGAGTTTGGCGGTGACGATTTCTTCGAGTACCGCGTTTATCGGGATGAGGTGGCGACAGTTTCGGACAGTTCGTTGCTTGTGGCCGGGATAGACCAGAAATCGGTCACGGAGTATCTTGACACTACTCTGGACGAGAACACGAAATACTACTACCGCGTGTACGTTATGAACAATGCCGGTCTTCGCTCCGGTTCCGATGTCGACAGCGCCATGACGACGGTGAATGAGCCGCCGGAAGGGGTGGCCGTAGCTGTGACCTTGAGTGATTCCAGTACCGCCCATTTGACGTGGACGCGTAATCATGATTCTGATTTCGAATCATATCGAATATATCGGGATACTTCGGCAGGCATAAGTCTGGCCGACGATCTGGTCGCTATTCTGACCGATCAGGGAACGCTTAGCTATGACGATTTTCTGCCTTTCCCAACCGAGAGCACGGTTTACTATTATCGTGTGTTCGTGTTTGATCGTCAGGGTTTGAGTGCTTCCTCCGAAAACGAAGTCGAAGTCGGAAGGTAAAGCCCCGGAGGACTGTCGGTGAGCGTGCTGGAGCGCGTTAACAATTTTTTCCTCCTGATAGTCAGTCCCTTTCGCCAGTTCGGATACTGGCGGGTTTGGCTGTTGTTGGGAGGTTTTTTCCTGCTCAACTGGCTGATTCTATACGCCCATTACGATTTTCTGTCGCCCTTATTTTACGGGATCGTTACGGCTTGGAGTTCGCTTTTCGGAGAGCAGGCCGGCCGCATGTTTTCTCATTACCCGCAGCAATTCGCGTTGATGGCTGAGTTGTATGGTTGGGCCAAGCTGGGGGTTGGTCTGGTTCTGGAAGGTTTGGTGCTGGGGGCGGCGGTCCGGTTGTTTGCCCGGCGTTATGGTGCCGGGAGGGAGACCGGGAAGTCGCTGGCCGCGGCCTGGATTCATCTGGTGATTGTCTGGGGGGTGCTCAATGCTTTGACCGTAGCCGCCGGTATATTGCTTCCGGAATGGTTGGGGCCTTTGCTGAACGGTCCGCGTCGTTTGCTGGTGTTCAGTTTCGTCGTTTTGCCGTTCGTTTTTACGGTTATTTTTTCCCTGTTCTTTTTTGCCATTCCTTCGGTGGTGGTTTACGGCGAAAACGCCTTCCGGGCTATCGGTCGATCCCTGCGCATCTTTTCCCGTCGGCCCCTGACCTGTTTCTTTCTGTCCGTGGTGGTTTTGTTCCTGCCTTTGCTTTGTTCCGCTTTCGGCAGTTATCCCGATTCCATTATAGAACGTTTCAAACCGGAACTGGTTTATTGGCTGTTGCTGGCCGGACTGTTCTTTGAGATGATTGCCAACTTCTTCTGGATGAGCATGGCGACCCGTTTCCTGGTCGACTTTGAAGACTGAGTTTCCTTTTCGGTCCGACGCTTATCTTTTCATTTGTTTCCTCTGCATGGTTGATCGGAATTGTCGGGAGGTCGTCGGTCCGACCGATTTCGATATCGGCCGGTCTTGCAGGTAATTTTGATCTCTCCTTAAGCGTTTTTCCCTTCAAAAAAGCGGTCATTCGTCCGATAACAGCAGTATACCCTCAGGGGCAACAGCGAAGATGAAGAACATACTACTGGTTGACGACGACAAAGAAGTATCGCAGTCACTGGCCAATCTTTTCGATCCGGACAAGTACCGGTTCGACTTTTTGGAGGACGGTGACAGGGTGCAGCGGTTTCTGCAAGAGCACAACGAGGTAGATCTCGTCATGCTCGATGTGAACCTTCCCACTCTTTCGGGGTTGGAAGTTCTCAAGCAGATCCGCCAGTCCAACAATGATCTGCCCGTTATCATGATCTCGGGTTTTGTTTCGACCGAGAACGCTATCGAGGCGATGCGGGAAGGTGCGTACGAGTATTTGACCAAGCCTTTTGAGATAAGCCGGCTGATCGATACCGTGAACAAAGCTTGCGGCTACAGTGCCCATGTGCATATCCCCACCTCGGCCGAGCTCGTAAAGGAGCCCGTCGAAATCGTGGACGAGATCGTGGGGAAGTCACCGGAAATCGTCGAAATCGCCAAGCTGATCGGTCAGGTGGCCAAGACCGATGCGGCCGTGCTTATCTTCGGTGAATCGGGTACCGGCAAGGAGGTCGTGGCCAGGGCTATTCATCGTAATTCCACGCGAGGCAATCACGCTTTTCTGTCGGTCAACTGCGCCGCTCTTCCCGAGACATTGCTCGAGTCGGAACTTTTCGGTCATGAGAAGGGTGCTTTCACCGGTGCTTATTACAAGCGAATAGGCAAGTTCGAACAGGCCGATGATGGTACGCTGTTCTTAGATGAGATCGGCGACATGAGTATGCTTACCCAGTCCAAAGTTCTTCGGGTACTTCAGGAACAACAGTTCGAACGAGTGGGGGGGAATGATACCACGCGGGTGGATGTGCGCATAATTGCCGCGACCAACAAGTCGCTGGTACAGGCAATGAAGGAAGGTTCGTTTCGGGTTGACCTTTTCTATCGCCTGAAAGTGGTTTCCATATACATCCCGCCGTTACGCGAACGTCGCACCGATATCCCGCTGCTGATTGATCATTTTATTAATAAGTTCTCCCGTCAATTATCAGTTGCGCCCAGAACGGTATCGAAACGCGCCCTGCAGGCCCTGACCAAGTATCTCTGGCCCGGTAACGTGCGCGAGCTTGAGAATAATGTTCATACCGCGTTGGTCATGTCCAAGAACGAACAACTCCAGCCGGGCGATTTCCCCAGTCTGGCCGACGAGAACCCCAAAGTCGATTTGGATCTCTCCGTTCTTCAGGACGATTACACCGACACCTTCCGCAAGATCGTCGATCCGATCATGCCCAAGTTGATTACGAATTCTTCGGGTCAGATTTATCACTTCCTCGAATCGGCCCTGGAGCGAGCGGTTATAGCCTCCTGCCTGCGGCAGTTCAACGGCAACCAGGTTAAAACTTCGGAAACGCTCGGTATTTCTCGTAACACTCTTCGAGACCGAATAGCCAAGTACGGTCTTTATTGATCGCTCGCCCGGGTCGGCGGCGTGCTTTATTTCTTCGTTACCGTTTGTGATTTTGCGATGCGGCGTGTCTTTGTATATTCAGTTCTATGAAAATCTGCCATCTTGCCGACAGTCACCTCGGTGCCGGGGAAACGCATCCGCGTCGCGCTCCCAGCGGACTCACGGAACGCCAGGAGGATATAATCGGCAGTTTCGTGGAGGCTGTCGACAGCATCATTGCCTGTCGTCCGGATGTCTGTATTCATGCCGGTGACCTTTTTCACACCGTGCGGCCGCTCAACTCCATCATGGCGGTTGCGGCGCATCAGTTACACCGACTGGCGGCGGAACACGGTATTCCGACTGTCGTAATCGCGGGTAATCACGATGCCCCCAGACAACCTCACGTAGGTGCGGCACTTGATGTCTTTCGTCAGATCGACAACCTGTACATAGCGGCCGGAGGCAAACTGGAGACTTTCGAGATCAAGGGGGCCCGTTTTTTTGCCCTGCCGCATTGTCTTACCGGTAAGGCGTTTCAGGAACAACTGGCCCTTTGTCAGCCTGATCCGGAGGCGGATTTCAACGTTCTTATTCTGCATGGGGTGGCGGCCGGGATGCCCCAGTTTTCGATGGCCGATCTGGGCGAGCTGGAGATTCCTCTGAAGGCGATGGAGCCTTTCGATTACACGGCTCTGGGGCATTTTCACAATTTCGTGCAGGTTGCTCCACGGGCTTTTTACAGCGGGTCTACCGAGCGGCTATCGCAATCGGAGCGTCAGGCCACCAAGGGGTACGTTGAGGTCGAGCTGGAGCCGTTCAGGACGAGATTCCGTGAAGTTTCGACCCGGGAGATGGTGGATGTTCCGGTTATCAATGCGGCCGGCAAACGGGGGGATCAATTGGTTGAAATGATCCGCGAACAGCTTAAGGAAATAAACAGTTCCGACAAGATCGTGCGGGTCAATATCGAGAGTGCGTCGCCCGAGACTCTCAAGACCATGCCGGCCGATGCCCTGGCCGAGTTGAAGCACGGTTCCTTCTCGCTGGATATACGCTTTCAAAGGGAACCGGAACAGGAACAAACACAGTTTGGTCGCTCGGCGGTGGGGCAGCTCGATCAGGCTTTTGCCGAATACCTCAAGACCGCTTCACTGGAAGGCTTCGACAAGGAACGTCTGTTGCGTCAGGCTCTGGGATACCTTCGCGGTGACGAATGAGCACCGGTCATTTCGTGGCGGTAGTATCTACTGTCCGTAATTCATGAACGGTAACAACTCCAGGCCGTGCAGCAAGACTAAGAGGACCGCAATCGGCGTGACGTATCGCAGCACGAACACGAGCACGTGTAACAACGGTCCCGAGGTCCCCAATTCTTCGACTATCGCGGCGCGTTTCATAACCCAGGCCACGAACAGGCAGGTCAGCAGACCTCCTACGGGCAGCATGTAGTTGGTGGTTATGAAATCGAATATGTCCTGGAATCCTTGTTCGCACCCTCTGAAGGGGACTTTGATCGCCGTGATGGCACACAGCAGCCCCAGGACATAAATGACAAGGCCCATCAGACTGGTTGCCTTGGTTCGGCTCCAGCCTCGTTCGTCCACGAAATAAGAGACAACGACCTCAAGCAGCGATATCGCCGAACTGAGAGCGGCAAAAGTAAGCAGGATGAAAAACGGTACGGAAATCAGCGGTCCGGTCTGGGCAAAAAGAACCGGCAACGTCTGAAAAATAAGGCCCGGTCCGGCGCCCGGCTCCAGATTGTAGGCGAAAACCATCGAGAATATGGCCAGCCCGGCCAGAAGGGCGATCACCGTGTCCAAGATGGAAATTGTCACGGCGTCACGCACCAGTCGGGAGCCTCGCTCCATATAGCTGCCGTAGGTGATCATTGCCCCCATTCCAAGCGAAAGAGTAAAGAAGGCATGACCGAGAGCCGACAGCATGCCCTCGGCCGAAAGCTTGGAGAAGTCCGGTTGAAAGAGGAAATTGATTGCCCTCGTGCCGCCGTCGGTATCGAACAGGCCATAGAAAACCAGGCCGATCAGAATGATCAAAAGGGCCGGCATGAGAATCTTCGACCAGCGCTCAATGCCTTCGCGGATTCCTCCCAATACGATGCCGATAGTCAGGGCCATGAAGATGGTGTGCCAGAAGATTGACCAGAAGGGGCTGTCGATCAGGGCCGTGAACTGGGACTGAATCTGATCCGGGGTACCGGTGAATCCGACCAAGGCTTTGAAAATATAGGCCAGTGCCCACCCGGCAACGACGGAGTAGAAAGCGAGAATTATGAATCCCGAGGCAACCCCCAGCCAGCCGGTTATCTGCCAGGGTGAACCGTTGCGGTGCAGTCGCTGGAACGCCCCGACCGGGTTTTCCTGAGCGTGACGGCCGATCATGAATTCGGCAATCATCAGGGGAAGACCGACAATGGCGACACAGCCGAGGTATACGATTACGAACGCTCCGCCTCCGTAGACACCGGTGATATAAGGAAATTTCCAGATATTGCCCAGACCGACAGCCGAACCGGATGCGGCCAGAATGAAACCGAAACGGCTGCTCCAATGAGCGCGGGTGGTTTTCCCGGTCGTACCCGGGAGAGAGTTATTCAATGCAGGTATGTCCGCCATGTGATGTCTCCCTGCCGATTATTGTCTTGGCGTGCGTCAGATCGCATGGGCTGGCCATGGTGAACGGACGTCGTCGGACACCCGAAGAATACAAATTACTGTCGGCACAGAAGAAAGAAAGCGAGCGGAGAACTGTCAACTATTATTGCCGTCGGGTCGGTCGCGTTTTTTATTGACACTGGCAGAAGGGAAAAATAGGTTGGTTTTGAATGGTAAGGTATAAGTAAAAAAGGACATCGGTATGAAACGGCAACTGATTTCCCTGGTAGTTTTGATAGTGTTAGGGGCTGGTTCGGCATATGGGGTGGATGCTGTAGGCTCCGCTTTCGGTGGACTGACCACGGCCCAGGCGATAGGGCAGGGAAAGGGGACTTTTGGATTTAGTGTCGGTCTGGCCGACGCCACATCGTTTACCGGGAGTTTCAAATACGGGCTATCCAAATATACCGATGGGCGGATCAAACTGGGGTTGCTTGATACCGATTACAGCGATGCCAAGCTTGTATTGGGGGCCGATTTTACCTGGCAGTTCTGGAGTGCGACACCGGTCGGTGATAAACCGTTCGATCTTTCTCTCGGCGGTTTCTTCGAATACAGTGATCTGGAGGGGGTGTCGGTGTTGCAGGTGGGGGCACAGGCGATAGCCTCTTACCCGATTGTCTTCAACGAGGGTAAGAGCACGATTATTCCCTACGGTCGAATCAATGCGCGGGTGGAATCGATCAGTCTGGACCTGCCCGCCGGAGCCAGAGGAGACGATTCCGAGAGCAATCTGGAAATGGGGCTCAACGGTGGTCTCATGTGGCAAATGACACCCGTCTGGGGGCTCTACGGTGAGTTTCAGATCGACGGAAACGACGGGGTGTTCTTCGGTATTGATATGAACGTGATGTAGGCAAAAACGCCTTGATTGACAGCAACCCGTCGCACAGGGCCCGAACGGCATGACCTATCTTGAGGCTGTTTTTCTGGGCATCATTCAGGGGCTGACCGAATTTCTTCCCATCTCCTCTTCAGGGCACCTTGTTCTTGTTCAGGAAATAATGGGTGTAAACCCGCCCGGGGTGATATTTGAGTTGCTGGCTCATCTGGGTACACTGGTAGCGGTACTGGTGTATTTTCGGACTCGGATATTCAGGCTGATCCGTTCTGTTTTCGTCCGTGGAATGAAATCGGAGCGTCGACTGCTGGCTCTTCTGGTCGTGGGGACGCTTCCCGTTGCTTTTCTGGGGCTGATTTTCAACGGTTTGTTCGAGCGTGTTTTCAGCAATCCGGTTTTTACCTCGGCTATGTTGCTGGTGACCGGGGCGGTATTGTTGAGTACTCGCTTTGTTCCCAAACGGGCAGAGTCGGTAGGCTGGTTTTCGGCGGTGATAATAGGACTGGCCCAGGCCGCCGCCGTATTGCCGGGCATATCGCGGTCGGGGACGACCATAGCGACCGGAATGATGCTGGGGGTAAAACCACGCGAGGCAGCCGAATACTCTTTTTTGCTGGCTATTCCCGCTATTGCCGGGGCTGTTTTGTTCAAGTCGGAAGAGTTGATACAGCTTGACAGCGTGAGCCTGTGGCATTATCTGGCCGGGGCTCTGTCCGCTTTTGTTTTCGGCCTTATCGCCGTATACGGTGTGCTGGCGACGATCAGGCGCGGGAAATTCGAGTACTTTGCGTACTATTGCTTTGCGGTCGGTGTGATAGGGCTTTATCTTTTCATCTGAATGCGGAAGAAGATCCTTGTTGTACGCTTCGGGTCGCTGGGAGACGTTGTCCTGACCTCAGCTACGGTGCTCAACCTGCATCTTAACAATCCCGGCAGCCATCTGGTTTTTCTGACCAAAGAACGCTTTCGCCCGGTCGTGGAGTGTTTCGACGGAGTGGACGAAATCAGAACCGTCCCCGACCATGCCTCGGCCCGGGAGTTGTTTTCCACCCTTACTGAATTGGACAAAACCGGTTTCGACCTTATTGTCGATCTTCACGGCAATTTCCGTTCCTGGTGTGTACGAAAGCTGCTGACTGCCAACACCCGGCTGGTTTATCCCCGGAGACGAGGGGAACGTCGCCAAGCCGTGCGGAAGAAGATTTTCCCCGCTGAATATCCTCACACTATCGACTTATACAATGATGTCCTGCGACAAATCGGACAGAGTGTCTTCTGTCGGCGGCCGGTTATGCATGTCGGGACTCTTCCCGATGAGATCAGCGACGAATTCTTTGCGGCTCACCGTGTCGTGGTGATAGCGCCCGGGGCGGCTCATGCGGTCAAGCAGTGGCCGCCGGAACGTTTTGCGGCGGTGGCCGAAGAGCTTAATTCATCGCATGGGATTCGGATAATCCGGGCTCTGACGGCCGCCGATGCGCACGCGGTGGCGTGGACCGGTTCGTTGCCGGAAGAAGACGTGATACAACTGGTCGACTGTCCCATAGACAAGCTGGCGGCGGTGATGGCCCGGGCCGATCTTACTCTGGCCAATGATTCCGGAGTTGCCCATCTGTCGTCGGCGGTCGGTACGCCGGTGCTGGCTGTTTTCGGACCGACTCATCCGGTGCTTGGTTTTGCTCCGCGCGGGTTGCATGACCGGATAATCGAAGTGGACGAGGCCTGCCGACCGTGTTCTCTGCATGGCGAAGGTCCCTGTATCCGCGATGAGCGCTATTGTCTTACCGGCATAACGCCCGAAGACGTGGTCCGAACAATCGAGGAAATGCTGGCCGCGACCAAAGACAACTCGCCGGCGCTGATTGCCGACAGGGACGGCACGATCATAGCGGATAAGTATTTCCTGTCCGATCCGGATCAGGTGGAGTTGATTCCGGGGTCGGCCGAAGCTCTTCGACGAGCGAAAGCCGCCGGTTACAAGATCGTTATTGTTTCCAATCAATCGGGGGTGGCCCGCGGGTTGTTCGGTATTGAAGACGTTGAGAGGGTAAACGGTCGGTTGCTCGAAATCCTGGCTCGGGAAAAAGTGGAGGTGGACGGGTTGTACTACTGTCCTTACCATTCTCGCGGTCGGGTAACCGAATTCGCGCGCGAAAGTGGCAGCCGCAAGCCCGCGGCCGGGATGGCCGAGGCGGCCGCGCTGGATTTGGGAATTGATCTCCGCCGATCTCTGGTGGTGGGCGATTCGCTGGTGGATGCGTACCTGGGGCGGGTGATCGGGGCCGAATCCTGTCTGGTGCGGACCGGGTATGGACCGAAGATGATTCAGCAACTCATTGAGTCCGGGCGCGGGGGCGAGCAACTGGTGTTCGACAATCTGCTCGCTGCGGTTGAGTGCCGGATTGAACATGCGGGTGTGGGCTGACGTCATTCTTTTGGTACCGGGCGACCTGGCCACCGGGGAGAGTTTCCGAGAGATATCCGGCAAGAAGTCAACTATGCGAGCCGGCGGTCGATACAGCAGATATAGGGATAATCGTACGGCCGTCGGATTTCGGCGGTCGGTGGCGATTGGAACCGTCGCTCTCGCCGAGCCGTTAATGATGTGAAGGAACCTCCGAAGCCCCATACGGTAATATGTCACCCCTCAGGGATATCAGAATACGGAAATTCGGCACTCTGCTGTTGGCTGTTACCCTGGTCGGTTTGCTGGTAACTCCGGCTGTCGGGCAGTTCTATTTCGGTAAAAACAAAGTGCAGTATGCCAGTTTTGACTGGCAGGTCATGACGACGGAGCATTTCCGTATCTATTTCTATGTCGACGAGGGTTCGGTCGCTCGCGTTGCGGCTCGGATTGCCGAAGATGCCTACGCCCCGCTGGCGGCGAAATTCAACCACGAGATAACGCGAAAGATCCCGCTTATTATTTATTCCTCGCCCGGCCATTTCGCCCAGACCAACGTGGTGACGCAGCTTCTGCCGGAATCGGTGGGTGGTTTTACCGAATTTCTTAAGGGGCGAGTGGTGGTGCCGTTTTACGGTTCCTATTATGATTTCGTTCATGTCATTCGGCATGAACTGGTGCATGTTTTCATGTTCTCGAAACTGGCCGAGCGCATGGAACGCCAGTCTCGTCCGCGTTACCTTTATCCGCCGCTCTGGTTTACCGAAGGCATCGCCGAATACTGGTCGGAAGGCTGGGATACGGAGGCGGACCTGATCATCAAGGATATGGTCATTCGCGGTGGCTTACTGCCGATTTCCGAGTTCTGGACGGTTCGCGGAAGCTATTTCATGTACAAGCTGGGGCAGTCCGTGTGTATGTTTATCAACGACGAGTACGGTCCCGATAAACTCACCCGGCTGTTCGATAACTGGACCAAGGGGCGCACTTTCGATGAGGTCGTCCGGTATACTCTCGGGGACGGACTTCACGAGCTTTCGGCGAAATGGGAGTATGCTCAGAAGAAACGTTATTACCCGCAGATGGCCGAGTTGGGTTTGCCCGAAATGGAATCGGACCGCCTGACCTACGACGGTTATTGTGTCAAAGGCGTGCCTGTTACCTGGGACGACGGTCATGGCACCAAAGAGTGGCTTGTCTTCATGGCCTATCGCCGAGGCTACACGGGTATATATCTCAAACCGCGACGGCCGAACGGAAAAGGCCTTCGCACGTTGATAAAAGGTGAACGTTCCAGCAGATTCGAATCGCTTTATCTGCTGCGCTCCGGGATTGACGCCACCAACTCCGGTCTGATCGTGTTCTCTTCGAAATCCAAAGCCCGGGACGTGTTGTATGTGTACGATCTGAATTGCAGTCGGGTGACGGACAGTTATCGTATCGAGGATTTGGTGGCGGCGCGGTCACCGCGTTTTTCGCCCGATGAACGGCAGGTGGTATTTTCCGGTATACGCAAGAGCGGGCAGGCGGACATTTTCCTGTTGCATCTGGAGACCGGTAAGTACGAAGCCATCACCGAGGATATTTACAACGACATCGATCCGGCTTTTTCGACGGACGGCAGCCGTATTGTCTTTTCGTCCGATCAGGGTGCACACGGAGAAGAAGGAGCGGTCAATTTATTCGAGATAGACCTTCGTAACGGCCGCCGGGTGAAACAACTCACCTTCGGCAATTTCCGGGACGAAACGCCCGAGGTGACGGAGCACGGGATTTTCTTCTCGTCCGACCGTTTGGGTTCGTACAATCTTTTTCTGCTCGACAGTTCCGGTCAGATTACACGGCAGTCGACTTATGTCACGGGGGCGCATGATCCGCGTCTTTCGTCCGACGGTTCGGAGCTCATTTACTCCGGTTATCAGGATATGCAGTACCATGTGTACAGCATGAAACTGATCGCCGATCCTCAGCCCCTTGCAACCGTGGCGCCCGATTCCGGTTCCGTCTGCTGGTATCCCCGGCAGATCGACGGAAAAACCGCCCGGGCCTCGATACGATACGACACCGATTATTCGTTCGATATTGCCCAGTCCATGATTACTTATGATCCCATCTATGGTTCGATGGGTGGTGTTCAGGCGGCCGTGTCTGACATCCTGGGCAACCATGCCTACTATTTTCTGGTGGCCAACACGGCCGAAAGCAAAGACGAAATACTCTCGTCGTTCAATGTCGCGGTCAGCTATCTCAATCGGGAAAAGCGGATGAACTGGGGAGCGGGACTGTTTCATCTTTACGACGAGTACTACAATGACCACGATCAGTATTTCTATAAGCGTCAGGCCGGGGTGGTGGGGATGTTTTCGTACCCGGTGTCCAAATTCGACCGCTTTGACCTGAATACGTATGTGCGCTATGAGAAGAAGGATCTGCGTTACGGGCAGGAAGACCGGGAAGGGTTTCTGGTAACCGGTCTGTTAAGCTGGGTTTATGACAACTCAATCTGGGACATCTCCGGACCAATCGAAGGTCGTCGCTACAATTTTTCAGCCGGGGTGACTTACTCTCTTGACGAGGGTCGTAGTTGGAACCGGCTGGCTTTTGCCGATGTGCGCCATTATTTTCGCCTGGGGCGCTATTCCGCGCTGGCCAATCGCCTTTTTGCATACTCCTCGGCGGGCTATGATCCTCAGCGTATATATTTCGGCGGGAGCTGGTCGTTTCGGGGGTTTGGTCGTCGTCATTTCTATAATCGTAATGTACTGTTTGCCTCGAATGAACTGCGTTTCCCCCTTATTGACGCTCTGTTGATCGGTTTCCCCATCGGCGGTCTTGATTTCCGCGGTATTCGCGGGGCAATGTTTTTCGATGTCGGTAACGCCTGGGACGATGATTTCGACCGGTTCCTGGGTTCGTTCGGTGCCGGGGTACGGGTTAATCTGGGCTATGTTGTCCAGCTTCGTTTTGATTTCACGCGGACCACCGACTTTGAAACGGTAAGTCCCAAATTCGATTTTGACTTTTTCTTCGGGTGGAATTTCTGATGTTCCGGCGTTTGCTGCTCGTGTTTCCTTTGTTGTTTCTGCTGGTTTCCTGCGGAGCGCGCTATCATCTGAAGCGAAACCAGATTTCGTTCGAGGAGAAATGGCCTTTTGCGCACGGTACGGCGGCCGCGACAGGTGCGGTGGAGTCGGGCGAGTTTCGCGGGCATCTGAATATCGTCTGGCAAACCCGGTATGGCGGGAAACCCGCCGGGCCGCTGACGATTGGCCATGGCTGCCTGATTTATCCCAATACCAAGAAAAGGATCGTCTTTTATGATCTGATTACGGGACAAAAGCTGGGGCGTATTAAGCTGAAAGGGGTACCGCAGAGCGGTTTGGTGACTGCCGATTCTCTCGGTTTCGTGGCTTTGGGACCTCGACGGAGCCGCCTGTATGCCTATGACCTGATAAGATATAAGGTGCTCTGGAACCGGCCCGTTAAGGATGCTCAACCTTCTCCGATAATAGTGAATAATCGCCTTCTGGTTTCGTCGACCGAGGGTAAGCTTGAAGCATACGCCCTTGAAGACGGCCAGGTGGATTGGGCTTTCGAGCCGGAACAACAACTTGCAGCCGCTGTCAGTTATGCTGATGGTCGCTTGTACCAACCGGTTGACCGGGGACGGCTCTGTGTTCTTTCAGTAGAAGACGCCCGGGAGCTTTATCAGGTTGACTTTGACGGACCCGTAGTCAGTCCGGTGGCGGCAGGTGAACGAATCTTTGTCGCTGATATGCTCGGTCGGGTATATGCCCTTGAGCCCGCCAGCGGTGCGATTCTGTGGCAGCAGGATATTGGGGCGCCGATATGGACAACCCCGGTGGTGGCCCACGGCAGGGTGTTCATCGGTCACAGCGGAGGGGGCGTAGTTGCCCTGGAAACGGCCGGTGGGCGCCAGTTGTGGCGTTATTCCACGGGTGAAGTCGTCAAGGGATCGCCTTTGGCCGTCGGTGAGTTTGTAATTGTCGGGACGATGACCGGACGGGTTCTGGTTCTGAAGGCGGATGATGGGACGCTGGTGGATGCGGCCGAACTTGAGGGAGCAATAGCTTTTGGTCCGGTGACGGACGGTCGGCGGGTTTACGTTGCCACTCAGTCAGGAGAAATAGTCTGCTTCGGAGAGAAAAATGAAGCGATCTACAACGTCGATTAAAGAATCAACATTGAGTACCAATCTCTGCGACGAGGCTCACGCTCTGGTGCGTGAGTTGGCCATGGCCTGTCGCAAAGTGACGGTCTACGGCAAGGACCACCCGCAGTCGGCCAAGGCCGTCGAGAAACCGTTTTTCGTTATCGACGGTATTTTCAGATTCAAAACCGTTGTGACTCTGAACATCGAACGCGGCCGTTTGTACATGATGAATATCCAGCTTAAGGAATCGGTGTTCAGTGATCAGATCGTGCAATTGCTCCAGGTGCTCGATGTCAAGACGATCATCTTCGAGCGACGCATGACCATCGGTGAGTTGACCACGTTTATCGAAAGTATGACCAGGCGGGAGATCGCCAACACGCCCGATTTCATTTTCAGCGACTACCTCAGAAAACAGGGGGTAGAGGCCATTCAGGTCAATACGGAAACGGCCTTCGAGCTGTTTGAGAATCGCCGGAAGTATCGTGGCGACGCCGGTGGGGATTTTTCGGTCAGGCATTTGGCCATGGATCAGTTCGGGACCGATTTGGGATTGCTTACCCGAGTCCAGGGAGCGCATGATACGACCCTGCTTAAATACGGTATAGATTTCGATCCGGCCATTCTTGAATATCTGCTGGCGGAGAAAATCGCGACGATTTCGCCAGAGAGAATCCGCGACTACCTGACCGATCTGACGTGTGAGATCAACGACCCCGCCGCCGATCCGCAGAAGAAAGAGGACGCCACCTGGCGCTATATGTCGATGTTCAAGCTGGTGGAAAGTCATCCGCAGCATGACCTCATCGTGGACGGGTTCGATCAGAAACTGTCGAGTGGGCTTGATGTCGCGGGCGGCGTGGATGATCCGCATTCTCAGACCGGAGCCATAAAGATAGAACTGGTTCGGCAGGTTGACAAACTGGTCGACAGCATGTTTGCGGAGGGGCAGCGCAAGTATGACATCTCGGAATTCAGCGATAGTTTCCTGCGTCTGCTGAAAACCGGTCAACAGATAAAAGCTCAGGAATTGCTCGGTCGCCTGATTGATTATATGGGTTCCGATAATCCCGGTTTCCGTCAGTTGGCGCTTAATCTTCTGGTAACCGTGGTGGGGCAGTTAAGCTCTCTTACCGATCGGGTGGTGATGGAAGCCGCGGTTGACGGTGTGGTCAGGCGTCTGGAGTCGCACCGCGAAACCTACGAATACTCGGAGCTTCTGTGGAAGATCTTCGAGTCGTGTCATGCCGAGAAGCAATACGATCTGATGGCGCGGCTGGTTCAGGCTATGGCCGGGCGGCGAACGGTGAACGACAACGTGACCGTTTACGATTCCATGGCCGTGAAAAAAGGGTTCGAGAATATCGCCCGGCCCGAGATAATAGATCGATTGATTGCCGAGCTGACAACCGCTCAGCACGATCAGGCCGGGTTTATCAAAGAAACCCTGGTTAATATCGGTTCGGAGAGTGTTGCTCTGGCTTTGTCCCGTATTATTTCTCATCCTCTTCGCGCAGTAAGACAGTTAACGTTGAAAATACTGGCCGAGCTGGGCAAGTCGTCGCTGAAGGTGTTTTCCCGTATGCTGCTCGATGACAGTATGCTGGAACGACCGTCCGACCGTCATGAGCTCCCGGATGAGAAATGGTACATCGTGCGCAATTGTATATTCGTTCTCGGTTCGCTGCACGATCAGCAGGGGATTCCGGCTCTTCGCGCGCGGATATCCGACAAGGATGTTCGGGTCAGGCGGGAGATCATTGCCGCGCTGGAAAAAATCGGCGGCGAGGAGGCGGTCGATTGTTTGACCCTGATGGCTGACGATCCGCTCAGGGAAGTCCGCGAGGCTGCTATTATCGCTATTGGTTTGACCGGGAAGCCGGAAGCGGCGCCTATTCTCATCGATATTGCCCGTCGCCAAGGCGGGGAAGCTGTCCGGGCGGTCACCGCCCTGGGCAAGCTTGGGGGTGAAGAAGCCCGGATGTTTCTGACTGATCTGCTGTGTGACCCGCAGAAACTGGCCGATCTTGCCGGTGGTCGGGTTTCCCGGGACGATTTGAAAGTGGCCGTGATTAAGGCACTCGGTCAGATAGGCGACAAACCGTCCATTGAGCATATAAAGAAGTTCAGGGAAAGTCAGTCGACTGCGTCCAAGGTTTTGTTCAAGAATTCTGCGGTTAACAGGGCCATTTCAGAGGTTCTTTCTCGCTATTGATTTAGTTCACAGGCTGGATTTACCGCCGATATGGCAGACTGCTGTCATATCGGCGTGTCGTGTCTGCCAAAATGTGCCATTGGCCTGCCGTAATGGCGGTGTGGCTTTTGGTGCGCTTGGCGGCCTTTTTATTAACTTATTGAAAAATAACGACTTAAATGTTTTGGCACGACACTTGTCTTACCTGGGGTCGAACGACAGAAAAAGAAGGAAAATAAGGAGGTAAGTAAAATGACCAAGATGATGATTCGCCCCAACCGCAGCCTGTGGGCCAGAGACTTTGACCAGTTCTTTGATGATTTCTTACGTTTCCCGCGGCGGTCTGCCGAAGACGACAGTGAGTTTGTCCCGAGGGTGAACATCCACGAAACCAAGGATGATGTTCGCCTGACTTTCGAACTGCCCGGCATGGAAAAGAAGGACATCAAGGTAACGATGGACGACGGTACCCTGACCGTTTCCGGTACCCGTGAATTGAAGCGCGAGGTCAAGGAAGACGACTATGTGCGCAGTGAGATTTCAAGCGGGGCTTTCTGCCGCTCGTTCACTTTGCCCGAGACGGTCAACCACGAGAAGATTTCGGCTGACTACAAGAACGGCATGCTGGAAGTGACGATGCCGAAGCTTGAGGAAGTCAAGCCGAAACAGATCGAGGTGAAGGTTGCGTAAGTGACATTCTGTGCCATTCTACATTGCTCTGACAAGAGGAAAGGTCGGCCACTTGCGGTCGGCCTTTCTTGTAAAAAGAGTTTAATGTGACTAAGTTGTGAGAGTTGATGATATGCTTTGAAAGACGAGGATTGAATAAACCATGGCCGCTGATTATTACAAAATATTGGGTGTTCCCGAAAACGCCGAGATCGACGAGATCAAGCGTGCATACCGCAAGCTGGCCAAGAAGCATCATCCCGATCACAACAAGGGCGACAAGGCGGCCGAGGCGAAATTCAAAGAGATCTCCGAGGCTTACAGCACTCTTTCCGACAAGCAGAAACGTCAGGAATATGATATGCTGCGCAAGTACGGTGCTTTCGCCGGCGGTCCGACGGGCGGGGCCAATTTCTCGCAGTTCGGACGAGCCGCTCAGGGAGGTTTCGGCGCCCATGGTTTCGATTTCTCGGATTTCACGGACAGTGGGGCGCAGGGTTTCAAGGTCCATTTCGGCGGACGCGGCAACACCGGAATGAACGGCCTGGAGGATATCCTGTCTTCGTTTTTCGGTGGGGCGCATAGCGCCGGCGGAGCGAGCGGGAGTCGCATGGGGCCGGAGACATTCACGCGCGGTCGCAGAAAAGCGCAGCGAGGGACCGATATCGCGAGTTCGATCACTATCTCGTTTCAGGAGATGATCTCCGGGACGGAACGTATCATGGCGGTCAGCGGTCCCGATGGCGGCAAGAAGCTGCGGGTGAAAATCCCGGCGGGAATAGATGACGGCGGCAAGATCCGTCTGCGCGGCCAGGGACAGCCCGGGCCTTTCGGTGGTGAAAACGGTGATTTAATCATAACGGTGAGAGTTATGCCGGATCAGCAATTCGAACGCAAGGGCAACGATATCTTCAGTTCGCTGGAAATTTCGTTTGTCGAAGCCATTAAGGGCTGCAAGAAGAATGTGAAGACCCTGACGAAAACCGTAGCTTTGACCGTTCCGCCGGGTACCCAGCCGGGCGCAACGATGCGACTCAAGGGCATGGGTCTGGCGGTGGGCGGTACGCAGGGGGATCTGTATGTCGAGATCAAAGTCTCTATTCCCAAAACGCTGACCGACAAGCAGCGCCGACTGCTGGAGGAATGGGAGGTATAACCGGCGGTCGTAATATATGAAGAAAGCGAGTGGTGATATATGAACCTGAATAAGTTTACACAAAAATCAATCGACGCCATCAATTACGCTCAGCAGATGGCGCAGGCGGAACAACATCCCCAACTCACCCCCGAGCACCTTCTCTCGGCCCTGCTCAGACAGGACGAAGGTCTGGTGCCGACGGTGATCAAGAAAATGGGTGCGGACCTGTCTCAGTTGAAGACCGAAGTCGATCATGCTTTGAGCTTGTTGCCCAAGCAGCAGGGCGGGCAGTTGTATCCGACCAACGAGCTTACTCAGGTGCTGTTTAAGGCCGAGAAGGAACTGAAGCATTTCAAGGACGAGTATGTCTCGGTCGAACACATCCTGCTGGCGATGCTGGAGGTCAAGTGTAAGGCTCAGGAGATTCTCAAAAGTAACGGTATCAACCGTGATCTTTTGCTCAGAACGCTGACCTCCATACGTGGCAGTAACCGTGTTACCGATGCCGACCCGGAATCCAAATACGGGGCGCTGGAGAAGTTCTCGCGTGACCTTACGGCTATGGCCCGTGAAGATAAGCTCGATCCCGTGATCGGGCGTGACGATGAGATTCGTCGTGTCATCAAGATCCTTTCGCGTCGAACCAAGAACAACCCGGTGCTGATCGGTGAACCGGGTACCGGTAAGACGGCGGTGGTCGAGGGGCTGGCTACGAAAATCGCGCACGGCGAGGTCCCGGAAACGCTGAAAGATCGCCAGTTGGTCGCTCTTGATCTGGGGGCGCTGATTGCCGGTTCCAAGTTCCGTGGTGAATTCGAAGACCGGCTGAAGGCTGTCCTTAAGGAGGTCGAGGCTTCCGAAGGGCGCATCATCCTGTTTATCGACGAGATGCACACCCTGGTAGGAGCGGGAGCGGTCGAGGGTTCGATGGACGCTTCCAACATGCTTAAACCCGCTCTGGCGCGTGGTGAGATCAGGTTCATCGGAGCCACGACGCTTGACGAATATCGTAAGCACGTCGAGAAAGATGCCGCGCTCGAACGCCGGTTTGCCCCGGTGTTGATCGAGCCGCCGTCGGTAGAGGATACCGTTTCGATCCTTCGTGGTCTGCGCGAGCGTTACGAAGTGTTTCACGGGATAAAAATATCCGATGGTGCCCTGGTCGCGGCGGCGCAGCTTTCGGATCGGTATATCGCCGACCGTTTTCTGCCCGACAAGGCGATTGATCTTATTGACGAAGCGGCGGCGGAACTGCGTATATCGATTGATTCCATGCCCGAAGAGCTGGATGCGGTCGAGAAACGTATCCGTCAGTTGGAAATCGAAAAAGAGGGCGTTAAGCGCGAGAAGGATGCCCGCGAACGGTTGAAACCGATCGAGGAACATCTGTCGGAATTGTACGCTCAGCGCGAGGATCTCAGCGCCCAGTGGAACAAGGAAAAGGAAACGGTTAACGCCATCCGGTCGGTCAAGGCCGAGATAGAAGAGAACAAACGCCGGGTTGAAGAAGCCGAACGGCGGGCGGATTTCGAAAAGGCCGCCAAGCTCAAGTACGGTGATATCGCCGAGGCCCAGAAGAAACTGGAATTCTTGACCCATTCTCTGGCGGCGATACAGGAAAACCGGCAATTGCTTAAGGAAGAGGTCGACGCTGAAGAAATCGCTCAGGTCGTATCCAAGTGGACGGGGATCCCGGTTACGCGGCTTTCGGAATCGGAGTCGGAGAAACTGCTTCGGCTTGAAGAGGAACTGCATCACCGGGTGATCGGTCAGGACGAGGCGGTCGGGGCCGTGGCCAATGCCGTCCGGCAGTCGCGTGCGGGTCTGTCCGACCCCAATCGACCGATTGGCTCGTTCATATTCCTCGGTCCGACCGGCGTGGGCAAGACCGAACTGGCCCGAGCCCTGGCCGAGTTTCTCTACGGCAGCGAAGACGCCATGGTTCGTCTGGATATGTCGGAATACATGGAGAAACATGCGGTCTCACGTTTGATCGGTGCCCCGCCGGGGTATGTCGGCTATGATGAAGGCGGGCAGTTGACCGAAGCGGTTCGCCGGCGGCCCTATGCCGTTGTGCTGCTCGACGAAATCGAAAAGGCGCACCCGGAGGTGTTCAACATTCTCTTGCAGGTACTTGAAGACGGCCGTCTGACCGACAATCAGGGCCGGACCGTATCGTTCAAGAACACCATACTTATTATGACGTCGAACATCGCCGCCGAGTATATCCAGCGCGAATCCACCAACATCGGTGAGTTCAACCGTGAGATCGTGTACGAGAACCTGAAAAAGAATGTCCTTGAAACTCTGAGGCAGAGTCTGCGGCCGGAGTTCCTTAACCGAATCGATGAGACCATCGTGTTCGCTTCACTGACGAAGGACGAAATAAAACAGATCGTTCGACTGCAGTTGAATCGTCTGGAAGCTCTTCTGGCCGACAAGGACATTGTTCTGAAGGTAAACGACAAGGCGGTTACGTTTATTGCCGACAGTTCGTTCGATCAGACTTTCGGAGCACGTCCGATCAAGCGGTTCATTAACAAGGAACTCAGTCAGCGGGTAGCTCAGATGCTGCTGGCCGGGAAACTCAAATCCGGGCAGAGTCTGAAGGTCGGTGTGGCCGATAATGAACTGCGTCTCACCGCATCTTCCAAAGAGACGAGCGAAGAGAAACTCGTCGGTTGAGAACCTGCGATAAATAAGAAACCGGTCGCGACTTAATGTCCCGGCCGGTTTCTTTGTTCGAAAAGGAATAAGAGAAGTTTTTATTCGTATCCCAGCTCACCCACCGGCATGGCTTTGAATTCTTTCAGGCAAGCGATGAAGAGATCTTCGGCTTTGAAACGGGTCGTTCCCTCGGAGATGACCAGTTCGAATATCAGCACTTCGGTTTTCCCGTTGTAATATGAGATCATCACGTTAGGGATAAATATCTCGCGGTTGTCGATATAGAAAGTCGGCAGAATATCACCACTTCCACTGAAGACCGAATCGACCGGACGGATCAGCATGTTCGCGCCGTAATGCTCTCTGATACTGGCCGTGTCCTGTTTTACCATGTCATTGAAATCGAGCCCGCGAATTTTGAAGATGTTCACTCCGATCATTATATCCGAGCTGTCGTAAGTCGACGGTTCCGGAACAAAGGCGAAAGAATAACCGTCGTACGCAGCCTCGTCGGTAACCATCCTGAATCCGTCCGGCGGATAGATGACGTAATTGAACGATTCCCCTTCATAGAACGCGACGTTGCTGTCTAAGTCTGTCTCCGTTTGCGCCGTGGCGCTACTCAGGGTCAGGCCGAGCAGAAGCGACAGGTAAAGCGATATTCGTCTCATATTCCAGTTATATCGGCGGTAGGGAGGGGACGATTAACCTGTCGTTTTTGTTAGTTTTACCAACCGGGGAGATCGGGGTTACTGCTTGTCACGGCGCGGGACGGTGCGTATACTGTACCATCTCTCGGTCGTAAGGTGACGGGGTTGTCCCAGACAGATAGATCATAATAAATATGCCAGCCGCCGGCTGTCGGGTATTGTTGTTAGTTAAGAAGCAGGAGTGAGAACGGATTTATGAATACATCGGGAGGCTACGCCGATTTCGATTTTGCCGCTGACTTCTACGACCACGTTGCGTTTGCTCAGGAACGAGCCGACCTTGATTTTTATATCGCATCGGCTAACGAGTTTGGCGGACCGGTTCTGGAATTGGGTTGCGGTACGGGACGGGTGCTTTTGCCGGTCGCCCGGGCGGGGTTTGAAATTGTCGGTCTGGATATCGCTCGGAACATGCTTGAAATCTGTCGGGCGAGAGTGCTCTCCGAACCCGAGGAAACTCAAAAGCGGATTGAGTTGGTCCATCAGAGCATGTGCGGGTTTAATCTGGACCGGACATTCGGGTTGATCATTACGCCGTTTCGGTCGTTTCAGGCTCTTGTCACGGTGCCGGATCAGATCGCCTGTCTGGCTTCGATTCATCGTCACATGGACGCCGACAGTCGCCTGATTCTTGATCTTTTCAATCCGCACCCGCCTGTTCTCATGGACGACAGCGGCACCGATGAATTCGGCGAGGAACCTCCGTTCACGATGCCGGACGGCCGACGGGTGATTATGCGCTATCGCAACGAACGGGTGGATCGGGCCGAGCAAATCATAAGCTGCGAGATGATCTACTACGTGAAATACCCCGATGGAACCGAGGAACGCCTGGTGCAGGCCTTTCCGCTACGTTACTTGTTCCGTTACGAAGTGGAGCATCTTCTGGCGCGGGTCGGTTTCTCGATAGAGAACATCTGGGGCGGCTATGATCGCACGCCATTCGGGACAACAGACCCCGGTGAGATGATTGTCTGTGCAAGAAAAATGGGTTGAGGGCGATTTTATCGGTGGGGGAGAAGACGCCGAGGGATGGCTTCAGGTGTTAAGGAGCTGCCTGGGGTAAGGTTGCCAGAACGTCTGTTGGCGAGTGAATGTCTTGTCGTAGCGGACCGCCCAGATCTGGACGGTTTTGATAATATCACCAAGTTCCCACTGACCTTCGGAATACAACTCAAGGGCCTTTTCAAAATCGCGTTTGTCTTTTTTCCACAAGTTGGGGGAGTAATGGGCCAGGGCCGCCAGCAGCATCGGTCTGGCTGAACCGCGCCGGGGCCTTTTTTTGAAGGCGGCCGTGAAGAGTTGCTCATAGGTGTTTATGAGTGTTGTTGCGGTTGGGGCTGAAGGTTCGGAGATTAGCTGGTCAAGCAGGCGTTCGTGTTTGCGACTGTACAGTCGTAAGAGGTCCCGGTTCTTGTCGTGAAACGTTCTCAGGGCGGAGTATGACCGGTTTTTTTTGATTCTTCGAAAAGCCGCCCGAGCAAAAACAACCGTCAGCCAATGTTCACGAATCCGGCGTTGTTGCGTCCGGCGTTCGTCTTCCAGCGGAAGGTCCGGGTGTTGCCTGAGAACTTCCCTGGCGAAAAGGCCGGGACCGCGAGCAACGATACGGGCGTTTTCGTCGGCGGTCTCGAACCATTTGCAATCTCTCAAACCGCACGAGGGAGACTTGCTTTTGAGGAGAAAGCCGTCTACCTCGCCCAGCGCGTTCAGGTAGCGACGAGAGAAAGCGGTCATCTGGCGCGTAAGGTTACGGCCGGTAGCGGGCTGGTGCAGGGTTGTGTCGGACCTGGTCGGGACAACAATGATGCGGTCGCGAGGACAACCGAGGCCGATTTCCATCTCGGGACAAACCGCTGTCAGGCGGGCGTAATCCCTGAGGCCTCGTACGAACGAATTGTCACGGGAAACACCGTCATAGCGACACTTTGCCCCGGTCAGGCATTTACTTACAACGATTACAGGTCTGACGATTTTTGACAAGCGGCTGTGTCCTTCTGCGTTCCGGCTGGAGGATACGATTAACCGCAGGATGGAGCAAGCTCAAAGCGTATGGACGAAGGGTTGTCGCCGTATGTTTCGGTTATGACCGAACAGGTCAGAGCTTCAGGCCAAGTGCGAACTTGAAGAATTGGTAATCGCCTATTTGTTTGCCGGACACATCCGTGAAACGAATCTGAACGAACGGGCTGACCGGATTGCGCCGATATTCCACGCCCACTCCGGCCGAGAGGTAGGGGTTATGTTCGGTGTGACTTTTGAAGGTGTAGCCGGGGACATCAAAACTACACTGGCCGGTATGGCTATACCCGGCTCCCAATAGAAGGTAGTAATTGCTGGTCGAAGCAGCGGTGAGATTAAGTTTGAAGTCAAGCCCGATGGTGATGAAACGAAAGTCGGGACCGTAATTACGGTTTGTGTTGAATCTCTCGTAGCCCCCGCGCAGTACAAACTCAATTTCACCGGTTGAGATAAACCCGGGAGCATACCCTAACCCCAGCGAGCCTCCCGGACTGCCATCGACCCGATCATGCAGGTCGCCGACCGGTTGAGCCAATTCCCCCGCTGCGTATATCTGAATCGGCCGACCAGCCCCGGCATGCAATGACGTCGCCGTCACCAGCAGGGTCAGCAGCACCGCGTGCGACAGACGCACTGTCATACTCCTGTTCCGCGACTCTTATCCGGGTCCCAAAATAGGCAATATCGGTGAGAAAGGAAAGCCCGGATAGAAGAAAAGCCGGGATCGGAAATCCCGGCTTGATATCGTGTCAGATGACCGGTTCTTATTAGAAGAGTCTGATCCCCAGGGAGATAGGGACAAAACTTGAAGCTTCACCTTCGGTTGCAATACTGACATAGCGAGCCTGAACGAAAAGACTGAAAAGCGGCCCGCTCTTCAAGTCAAAGCCACCGCCTACGTTCCAGTAGAACTTGGTTTGAGTTTCGTCAAGGTACGAGTTCAGCGCGCTCAGGGCCAGGCTGGCCGGTCCGTCGAACTCCGTCTGTTTTATGCTGGCGACTCCCGCACCGGCCAGAACAAACGGGCTGATGGGGGCTGCCGGCAGATTGAACGAGAAGCGGCCGTCGGCTCCAAACATCCACATGTTGTTAGTGCCGCCCGAATATCCGTCCATCCCGGCAAAAAGCTCCGAATTGTCGAAATCGAACTTGAATGAATGGAGCTCTGCCTTTCCGATTATCTGGAAGTTGGGCATCATTTTAATGCCGAGACCAAGTGAGCCGTGATAACCTGTTTTGAAATTGTCCTTGAAACCGTCGGGCGAATTCGGTAGTGAGAACGCCCCGCTGGCATACAGCGTGAACGGCACCGGCGTCTGGGCCGAGGCGGCGACGGTGAAGGTGAGCAGGATTGCAATCAGCCACCATAGTTTTTTCATAGTCTCTCCTTTTCAGGGTTTTGACGGACACCACGGTTTAAGATCGGTCGCATTCGAACCCGGCTTTAGCCTTTCTGAGCTCGGGTGTTTCAGGGGGAGGGCCGACAAGAGGGGCGGCCCCGGATCGATAATTTGTTGTCGGCTTACTTGCGCCGGTCGGGCGATTTCGTTATATAGGCTCCATCACACATCTACTTAATCATATCATCCAAGTGGAGGCTTTACTTTATGGCTGATGGGAAAGAAGCGTATATCATCTCAGCTTGCCGAAGCGCCATTGGAGTGCTTCACGGCGGGTTGGGGACCATGTCTGCAACACAACTGGGAGCACAGGCTATCAAAGAGGCCGTTAAACGGGCCAAAATCGACCCGGCGGACATCGATGAAGTCATTATGGGGCAGGTTGTGCAGGGGGGATGTGGTCAGGCACCGGCCCGTCAGGCGGCCATCCACGGTGGTATCCCGGCGGATGTTCCCTGTATGACGATAAACAAAGTGTGCGGGTCAGGCCTTAAAGCCGTGATGCTGGCCACCCAGGCCATTCGGGCCGGCGACGGCAACCTTTTCGTGGTCGGAGGCATGGAGTCGATGTCGCAGACACCGTATATTATCCGGGGGGCCAAAACCGGCACCAAGTTCGGACACAGCAAACTTGATGACATCATGATCTCCGACGGTCTGTGGGACAGTTTCAACGACGTTCACATGGGCAGTGCCGCCGAGTATACGTGCAGAAAAGTCGGCATAACCCGCGAAGAGCAGGACGAGTATGCGTACAATTCGCATCGCAAGGCGGTTGCCGCGATGGGGGCGGGGAAATTCGACGCCGAGATTTTCCCGGTCATAATTCCGCAGCGCAAGGGTGACCCCATCGTGTTCAAGGCTGACGAAAACCCTCGTCCAGACATTTCCCTGGAAAAACTGGCCCGGTTGCGACCGGCCTTTGAAAAGGACGGTACCGTGACGGCCGGTAACTCTCCCGGACTAAACGACGGCACCTCTGCTCTCGTGCTCGCTTCCGGGGAATACGTCAGAGAGAAAGGTCTCAAACCGCTGGCGAAAGTAGTTGACTATGCCGCCTCTGGCGCCGAACCTATGGACGTTTTCTTTACCCCGATTTACGCGGTTCAGAAGTTGATGAAAAAAATGAACGTTGACATCAACCATTGGGGTCTGATCGAAGCCAACGAGGCCTTCTCGGCTCAGGCAATTGCCGACGGCCGCGGTTTGGGCTGGGATTTCGACCGGGTCAATGTGCACGGCGGGGCGGTGGCTCTGGGACATCCCATCGGGGCTTCCGGTGCTCGGGTTTTGACCACTCTTATTTATGCCCTTAAGGACCGCGACCTGAAAAATGGGTTGGCCACTCTTTGTCTGGGGGGTGCTAACGCCGTGGCCATGGCTATCGAGATGGTGTGAGCAATCAGGGCAGGAGACAATGAAATGAAAATTGACGACATCAAGAATATTTCGGTGATAGGCTGTGGCACCATGGGCAACGGTATTGCCCAGGTATTTGCCCAGACCGGGTACGATGTGACCCTGGTTGATATGGAACAGTCTTTTCTGGATCGAGCGCTGGCCGTGATAGGTAAGTCGCTCGACCGTATGATCAAAAAAGAGAAGATTACCGATGCCGACAAACAGGCCGCGCTGGGGCGAATAACCGCCGCCATCGACGTAAAGGCCGTAGCCGGCTCGCAACTGGTCATCGAAGCCGTGACCGAAGATCTGGACGTCAAGCTGGACTTGTTCCGAAAGCTTGGCGATGTCTGTACGGGCGACGTGATCCTGGCTTCGAACACTTCATCGTTACCTATTACACGTCTGGCGGCCGCTACGAATCACCCGGACAAATTCATTGGAATGCATTTCATGAATCCGGTTCCGATGATGAGATTGATCGAACTTATCCGGGGCATGGCCACATCGGATGACACCTTTACTCTCATAAAAGAGTTGTCCGTGAAGCTTGGCAAGACACCGGTGGAAGTGAACGACTATCCCGGGTTTATCGCTAATCGCATCCTTATGCCTATGATTAACGAGGCGATTTTCGCCCGCATGGAAGGCGTGGGCACGGTGGAGGCGATTGACGAGGTTATGAAACTCGGGATGGGGCACCCCATGGGGCCGCTCTTCCTGGCCGATTTTATCGGTCTCGATGTTTGCCTGGCTATTTTGGAAGTAATGCACGAGGGTTTGGGCGATCCGAAATATCGTCCCTGTCCTCTCCTGCGCAAGATGGTGCAGGCCGGGTATCTCGGTCGGAAAGCGGGACGCGGATTTTATACTTATGACCAATAAGGAGCGTCACCATGGATTTTCATCTGTCTGAAGAGGATCTGGAACTGAAGCAAATGGCCCGCGAGTTGGCCGAGAAACGGATTTACCCGCGTGCCATGGAAATGGACGAAAAAGGCGAATCGCCCCAGGACCTGATCGACGAATGCGCCGAGTTGGGATATTTCGGTTTTACGGTGCCGGAGGAATTCGACGGTCTGGGCATGAATTCCACCTCGTTTATGGGGGTGCTGGAAGAAATCTGCGCCGCCTCGGCCGGGTTCGGTATCATGCTCTCGGTACACAACTCTCTGGCCTGTGAGATTCTTCGTCTCTTCGGCTCAAAGGAACTTCAGCAGAAGTATCTCCCGGCCATGGCTACCGGTCAGAAGATCGGGGCTTATTGTATCACCGAGCCGAACGCCGGAACGGATGTGGCCTCGCTCAGCACCACGGCGGTGAACAAAGGCGATCATTATCTGCTCAATGGGACCAAAACCTTCGTGACCAACGGTTCCCTGGCCAAGGTGCTTGTTGTCTTTACGAAAACGAACCCCGAGGCCGGCCGCAAGGGTATATCCTGCCTTGTGGTAGACGGTGATGCCGAGGGAATCACGGTGGGGAAGGCCGAAGAGAAGTGCGGCATGAAGGCGTCGGACACCCGGGAGATAAGTCTCCAGGACGTGAAAGTGCCCAGGGAAAACCTGGTAGGGAATGAAGGTGACGGTTTCAAACAGTGCGTTACTATTCTCAACTCGGGACGTATAGGGGTTTCTTTCCAGTCTATCGGTATTGCCCAGGCGGCGCTCAATGAGGCCGTCAAGTATTCTAAGGAACGCAAGCAGTTCGGTCAGACGATCAGCAATTTCCAGGCTATTCAGTTCAAGCTGGCGGAAATGGCCACTCGTCTGGACGCCGGTCGTTTGCTGGCCTATCGGGCCGCTCAGTTGAAAGACGAGGGGAAACCATGTCATCGCGAGTCATCCATGGCCAAGCTGTTTTGCAGCCGAACGGCCAATTACGTGTGTAATGAAGCGGTGCAAATCCATGGTGGTTATGGATACATAAAAGAGTATCCCGTCGAACGCTATTTCCGGGACGCCCGGGTCACGGAGCTTTACGAGGGAACGACCGAGGCCCAGCGGATGGTGATATCTCGGGATCTCTTGAGAGATTAGAATTAATCGAATCGGATAGCGCAGGAAAATAAAAGTGTTCGCGCTGGGGGTTCCTGAAAACCCCCAGCGGCGGCGCTTGATTGCGAGCCGTGTTTTTCCGATTCGCTTCTACTGCCCGGTTGCCGCAGGTGTCATCAAAATGGCAGATGGGGGCAGGATGGCGGCCAGGTGAGGCTGATGAACAGCCCGTCGATCATGATCGTAAGGTCCCCCATATCCCGCATGCAATTGCAGTCAATATCACCATCGGGATAATCATATACCCAGCAGTATTCGATAACCGGACGAAACAGATCGCGTTCTCCTGTTATCGGATCGGTATGCTGAATCACAAAGCGTCGGTCCCAGTCTATGTCCGTGGGGCCGGTCGTTACCGTGCCGTAGCCGGGGGCTGTGCGGGTGTAGTTTAATTCGAAAAACGTGTTCGTACCGACGTAATTCCCGGGTTCAACGCCACCCACGACGGCAATAGTCCCGGTGGCAGCCTGACCGACTGATCCCGTAGGGCCGGTCAGGGTAGCGTTGACGAACGAAAAACAACCGTTGGAACCCGATCCGACAGGATCAATCGGCAGGTAAAGCGAGGTGGTGTTGGGCCCCAGTCGTGTTTCAACCGGCAGTGCAAGGTTGTTCAGGCTGAAGTCGACACACTGGGCCATCGGTAAGATGACGGTGTCTTCAAGAGAGATGCCGAAATCATAACAGTTGTCGATCACGCAGTCCAGTGGAGGGAAAGTACCGAAGAGATGATCGGTGAGATGATTCAAGTCGGCAATGCTTATCCCGGCCATATCGTCGAGATCGGCGTCGGCGGGTGCGGCCAGTGTGGCATCGATAAAAAGAAAGTTTACCAGGGCGGAAATGTCGGCTAAATTCGGTAGTCCACCGCTGGCGTTAACGTCTCCGCACACGGCGAAGATTGACGGTGTGGCCAGAATTAACACGGCCAGCACACAACATGCACTGATCTTGTTCATGATCGGTTCCCTCCGGAGTTAGACGGTACTACAACGTTTCCGCAGAGACCGATCCCCTGCGGCGTTGCGTTTGCGATTCGAATTGTAATCAGAAAAAGCCCCGATGTTGCTGTCTGTAATATACCCCGGAACCTTCCTTTCGTCAAAGGCTTAATGCCGGCGCGGCTGGTTCGGGCTTGGGGGAACGGAGCGATTTTCGTTGAAGTGCCGGTGGGATTTTCGTATTATTTTCAGGTTGAATTCTGAACTGCTCAGTTGCACAAGGAGAAGGTTATGGAACAGGTCGAATACATCTGGATGAACGGTAAATTGGTCAAATGGGAAGATGCGAAGATTCATGTGCTCTCACATGTCGTTCACTACGGTTCCTCGGTTTTCGAGGGGGCTCGATGCTATGAGACATCAAGGGGACCGGCGGTGTTGTGTCTGGAGGAGCACACCAAGCGTTTGTTCGATTCGGCCAAGATATATCGCATGGAGATACCCTATAGTCAGGAAGAGATCAACCAGGCCATTTTGAGTCTTATCGGGGCCAATGGGCTTAAGTCGTGCTATATTCGCCCGGTCGTGTTTCGCGGTTACAAGTCGCTGGGCGTGGATCCTCGGGGCTGTCCGATAGATGTGGCTATTGCGGTTTGGTATTGGGGTAAATATCTCGGCGATGACGCTATTGAGAACGGTGTGCGAGTTTGTGTGTCGTCATGGAATCGCATGGCTCCTAACACCATACCGGCCATGGCCAAAGCCGGGGCCAATTATATGAACGGTCAGTTGATCAAACTGGAGGCCATTGCGCATGGCTATACGGAAGGTATTGCGCTGGATGTGTCCGGTCATGTTTCCGAGGGGTCGGGGGAGAATCTGTTTATCGTACGCAACGGTGTACTGATTACGCCGACTTTTACGGCTTCGATTCTGCCGGGTATAACGCGCCACAATGTTATCTGTCTGGCGGAAGATATGGGCATTAAGGTTATCGAACAAAATATCCCTCGCGAGGCACTCTATCTGGCCGACGAGGTATTCTTTACCGGTTCCGCCGCCGAGATAAGTCCGATTCGGGAAATCGACGGCATTTCTATCGGGTCCGGGACCCGGGGACCGATTACCAAAAAACTCCAGCAGGCTTATTTTGATATTGTTTCGGGCCGGGCCGAAGACAAATTCGGCTGGCTCACGCCGGTGCCGGAATACAAGGAGGTCTCGGCCTAAATGAAGATAGCCATAGGCTCCGATCACAAAGGTTACGAGTTCAAAGAGAAGGTTAAACGGATTCTGCGGAAGCTCGGCCATTCGGTTGTGGATGTGGGTACCGACAATGCGACCGACTCTGTCGATTACCCCGATTTCGGGCTTCAGGTGGCCCACAACGTCGCCAACGGGACGGTGGATTATGGCATTACCGTGTGCTGGACCGGCAACGGTATGAATATCGCGGCCAATAAAGTCCGTGGCGTACGGGCCGGGCTGGCTCTTAACGTCGAGATGGCCCAGCTCACGCGTCTTCACAACGATGCCAACGTTCTCACTCTGGCCGCCAAATTTACGCCTGAGGATCAGTTGGAGGAAATAGTCCGGACTTTTCTGGAAACCCCGTTTGAAGGCGGGCGGCACATACGGCGGCTTGAAAAGATCCGCCGGGAGGAAAGCCGGGACAACTGAGCCACCGCACCGGATGGCCACCGGACAGTCACGATTCTGAGCCGGATTCTGCGTTTTTGGGCGGAGAATCCGGCTTTTTGCCGCGGCCCGACAGGTCCCGGATCACCTGTCGGTAACCCGTTGACCCGTTATGGTATTTTAGCTACATTGGGCAGGTTCTGATATTTCACTCGTGGAGGAGAGTATGTCGTATTTGCAGCAAACCGACCCTGAGATATATGACGCGATGACCAAGGAGACGAATCGCCAGTCGACCAAGCTTGAACTGATTGCTTCTGAGAATTTCGTTTCGGAAGCGGTTATGGAAGCGGCCGGCGGTGTGATGACCAACAAGTACGCCGAGGGTTACCCGGCCAAGCGTTACTATGGTGGTTGTGAGTTCGTCGACGTTGCCGAGGATCTTGCTCGCGACCGGGCCAAAAAACTTTTCGGGTGCGACCATGCCAATGTTCAGCCGCATTCCGGTTCTCAGGCCAACATGGCCGTGTATTTCACCGTCCTCAAACCCGGTGATAAAGTCATGGGGCTGGACCTGTCACACGGCGGCCATCTTACTCACGGTCACCCTATCAATTTCTCCGGGTTTCTTTTCAATTTCACCGCCTATCAGGTGGAGCGGGACACCGAAGTGATCGACTACGATAAACTGATAAAGCAGGTGAAAGAAGTAAAACCAAAGATGGTCGTGTCGGGAGCTTCGGCTTATCCGCGTTTTTTCGATTTCGAAAAGATACGCGCCGCCTGTGATGCCGTCGGAGCATACATGATGGTGGATATCGCACACATAGCCGGTCTGGTCGCGGCCGGTCTGCATCCATCACCGATACCGTACGCCGATTTCGTCACCACCACCACGCACAAAACACTGCGCGGTCCGCGTGGTGGCATGGTCATGTGCAAAGAGCAGTACGCCGCCGATCTGGACCGCATGGTCATGCCGGGTATCCAGGGTGGACCGCTGATGCATATCATCGCCGCCAAAGCCGTCGCTTTCAAAGAAGCTTTGACCGACGAGTTCAACGCCTATCAGAAGAGGATCGTCGATAACGCCAAGGCGCTGGCCCAGGCCCTGACTGACAAAGGCTACAAGCTGGTCTCGGGCGGTACCGACACTCATTTGATGCTTCTTTCCTTTATCGATGTTCCGAAGTTGACGGGCAAAAAGGTGGAGAAGGCTCTGGATAAGGCGGGGATTACGGCCAACAAAAACACCGTTCCTTTTGATCCGGAGAAGCCCTTCGTGACTTCGGGTATCCGTATCGGTACGCCGGCTATCACGACACGGGGCATGGGCGTTGGGGAAATGCCGATAATTGCCGACTTTATTGATCGAGCGATTCAGAATCGTCGCGATGATGACGCTTTGGCCGGGATAGCCGTCGAGGTTGCGGAATTCTGCAAGAAGTTCCCGTTGTACCCGGAGCGTCAATAGGAGATACGGTCATGCTGTTTCAGGTGAGTATGTTCCCGACCTCGAAGGGGGGGACTTCGGCCTCGGCCGATGTGGCCCGGGTAATCGACATCATCGACAAGTCCGGTTTGCCGTACAAGTTCGGTCCGATGTCGACGGCCATCGAAGGAAGCTGGGACGAGGTGCTGGCGGTTATAAACAAGGCTCGGCTGGCTTTGCGCCGCAAATACAGCCGCGTATATATCGTAATGAGCATTGATGATCGCAAAGGCGCCCGCGGGCGTCTCACGGGCAAGACCGCCTCAGTCGAAAAAAAGTTAGGCAGGGAGGTCAACAAGTAATGGAAACAGTGCGAGTAGTGTTCATCTCCGTCCCGCTGGGGGAAACGAACAAGCTGGCGCGAACGCTGGTTGAAAAACGGCTGGCCGCCTGCGTCAACATCATCCCCAAGATCGAATCCTATTTCTGGTGGGACGATACCGTGCAGAACGATACCGAGGCTCTGCTTCTGGTCAAGACGATAAAGGGCAAGTTCGACGAATTGATGACCTATGTACAGGATAACCACCCGTACGATCCGCCTGAGATCCTTGCCCTGGACGTGTCTGCCGGACTGCCCGAGTACCTTGCCTGGGTGCGCGACGAGATCCATGCCGGGTAAAAACACGGATGGTCGGGACAACCTGTCGATGGTCCGCGGGCGGGGGGATGGATCGTGAGATGCCCCCATTGCGGACATGAGGAAGACAAGGTTGTCGACAGCCGACCGCATCAGGAAGGCCGGGCGGTTCGCCGTCGCCGCGAATGTCTCAAGTGCGGTAAACGCTTCACTACTTTCGAGTACGTCGAACAGCAGGCGCTGACCGTTCTCAAAACCGACAGTCGCTGCGAGCCGTTTGATCGTAACAAAGTCCTCCACGGGATCAAGCTCGCCTGCAACAAGCGCCCGGTGACATCCTTTGAAATGGCCGCGATGGCCGACGACATAGAAGCGCAGTTGCATGCGCAGGGCAAAGCCGAGGTCGAGAGCAAGCAGATCGGTGAGATGGTCATGGCCAAGCTTCGCGAAGTCGATGAGATCGCTTATGTTCGGTTTGCCTCGGTCTACCGCAAGTTTGCCGACAAGGCCGAGTTCCTGGAGGAAATGAAAAAGCTGCTGGAGTAAGCTCCGGTACTTTGATGCTCGCAATGAGATTCCGTTTGACATTATCAAACCCCGGCCGCTAACTTTTCGATCTATGGCTGAGACAGACGAGCAATCGCAGGCGGTGTCACGCATGCCCTTCCTGGAACATCTCGAGGAATTGCGTCGCCGACTGATCAAATCGTTTCTGGCCATAATTGTGGCTTCGGCGGTCGCTTTTTACTTTTCCGATGAAATCTTCGCCTTTATCATAGTTCCGCTTCATGGTGTTCCTCTGCATAATCTGCAGGTGACCGGGACCTTTTACGCCTATCTCAAGATATCGCTGATCTCCGGTGTGGTGGGGGCGCTGCCGGTGGTGTTTTACCAGATGTGGGCTTTTATCGCCCCGGGGCTGTATCAGCGGGAGAAGCGGGCCATTATTCCGCTTATTCTGACTTCGATTGTTCTTTTTCTGATAGGCGGCGGGTTCTGTTTTGTGGTCGTTTTGCCGATTGCTCTGAAATTTCTGATCGGTTTTGCCGGTGATCTGATAATCAATTACATAACTATTGGTAGCTATATCAGTTTCGCCGGGCTGTTGTTGCTGGCCTTCGGGTTCGGTTTCCAGATGCCTATTCTGGCCTATTTTCTGGGTCGTATGGGCATCGTGTCGGCCCCATTTCTGGCTAAGGGGCGCCGTTATGCCATCGTGCTGATTCTGGTCGTGGCCGCTATAATTACCCCTCCGGACGTATTTACCCAGGTTCTTCTGGCTGCGCCTTTGTACATTTTGTACGAAGTTTCTATTATCGTAGTGAAAGTGGTGCAGCGCAAGGCGGGGGGCGGGCAACCTGATGACAGTTGACAAGATCGGGCGACCGGGTTAGATTGTCGGTAAACGATATTCAAGCGGGCGTAATTCAGCGGTAGAATGCAAGCTTCCCAAGCTTGACGTCGGGAGTTCGATCCTCCTCGCCCGCTTTTTTTGTTGGCCGTGTCGGGTGGTGTATGTGCAATGAAAATTCTGGCTGTCGATCCTTCTTCTCCGCTCTACGGCCATGTCCGCCCCGGCCAGCGGTTGATTTCCGTTAACGGCCAACCGGTTGTTGATTCTATCGATTTCCGCTTCAAGATAGCCGAGGATAAGGTAACGCTGGTCTTTGCCGACCGCGGGGACGCGCAGCAGACTTTTTCTTTCGATTTCCCCGACTGTGGCGAGTTGGGTTTGTCTTTCGAGGAAGGAAAGGTCAGGATATGCAAAAACAACTGCATTTTCTGTTTTGTGGCGCAACAACCAAAGGGAATGCGAAAAGCTCTGTATGTCAAAGACGAGGATTATCGTCTTTCTTTTACTCACGGTAATTTTATTACTTTATCCAATCTGAATGATGGCGACATCGAGCGCATAATCGAACAGCGCCTCTCGCCACTGTATGTCTCGGTGCACACTACCGACGATGAGTTGCGGCGTACGATGTTCCGTAACCCGAAACTTCCGGCCGTTCTTCCGCTGCTTCGTCGTCTTACCGGGCACGGCATCGCTGTCCATGCGCAGGTGGTTCTGTGTCCGGGAATCAACGACGGCGATAATTTACGGAAAACGGTCGATGATCTGGCGGCTCTCTATCCCGGCGTTCAGACACTGGCCGTGGTTCCGGTAGGGCTGACCCGGTATCGGCAGCGGTTACCGCAACTCAGGACACCGACGCGCGCCGAGGCGGCCGATGTGTTGGATTATCTGGAATCTTGTCAGGAAGAATTGTTGCCTCGTTTGGGCAGCCGTTTTGTCTGGCCGGCCGATGAATTTTATGTCATCGCCGGGCGGGCTTTTCCTTCTCTCGGAAGTTACGAGGATATGGCCCAGTTCGAAAACGGTGTTGGTATGGCCCGGCATTTCATCAGCAGTTTCAATCGCCGCCGGCGACACCTGAAGGGTCTTAAGACTCGGCGGCGCGTTCTCATGGTTACGGGTCACTCGGCTCACGAATTTCTGGCTGAAAGCATTATGCCATACCTTCAGAAGGAACTGGGGCTGGATATCCGGCTGGACGAAATCCCCAACCGGTTTTGGGGAGAAAGCGTGACTGTTTCGGGGCTTTTGACCGGTCAGGACCTGTTGCGGTATGCCCAGTCCCGCAAAGGGGAATTCGATCAGCTCGTGATTCCGCCCAATTGTCTCAACAGTGAGGAGCTTTTCCTCGACAATTTGCCTCTTGGTGATTTTCGCCATATGTTGGGTCGAGAGGTGGTGATCGGTCGGTATAACCTGGCCGACACAATCAGGGAAGTATGCGTATGAGTCTGCCGGTGGTGGCCATAATCGGACGTCCCAATGTGGGGAAATCGTCCCTTTTCAATCGTCTGTTGAAACGGAAGGCGGCCGTGGTGCATCCCGACTCCGGAGTCACGCGGGATCGCAACTACGCCGTTTGTGACTGGAACGGTCGCGAGTTCCAACTGGTGGACACGGGTGGGATGGTGCCCGATTCGCATGACGCCATGGAGCGCGTGATTTTCGATCAGTCCCAGTTCGCCGTGCAGGAGGCCGATCTGATTCTGCTGCTCGTGGATACTCAGGTCGGTGTGGACCAGGTTGACGAGAAACTGGCCCGAAGTCTGCATCGGACCGACCGACCTACTATTCTGGTGGCCAACAAAGCCGACAACGACCTGCTGGACAGCGATATCTATGCCTTCACCCGTTTGGGGATGGGTGACCCTGTGCCTGTTTCCGCCACGGCCGGACGGGGGATAGGGGAGTTGCTCGACGAAATCGTGAACAGGTTGCCCGAGCAGAAAGAAACCGAAGGCGAGAGCGAGGCGGTTCGGGTGGCTCTGGTAGGGCGGCCGAATGTAGGCAAATCGTCGTTTATCAATTCGTTACTGGGCCAGAAGCGTCTGGTGGTTTCGGACAAAGCCGGGACAACCCGGGATGCGGTGGACACTCCGTTTGAGCTGGAAGGCCGGAAATATGTTTTGATCGATACGGCCGGGCTGCGGCGCAGGTACAAAGTCCGCGAGAATATCGAGTTTTATACCAATCTGCGCGTGACCAGGGCAATCGAGAGTTGTCAGGTAGCTATTATTATGATAGACGCCACCGATGGTTTTACGGCCCAGGACCAGCATGTCATGACGCAGGTTATTCAGAGTCGTCGGGCGGCTGTGCTGGCCGTAAACAAATGGGATCTGGTGGCTAAAGATACCGGGACCGCCGAAAAATTCACGGTTGCCATCAAAGAGCAACTGGCCCATTACGCTTTTATTCCCATTATTTTTGTTTCCGCTCTGACCGGCCAGCGGGTGGAAAAAGTTCTTTCGCTTGTTGACCGGGTCAATGCCGAGCATCACAAGCAGATACCCACGTCGGAATTGAACGATTTTTTGCAAAAGGCTTTCGCTCGTCGCAAGCCGCCGGCCAAACAGGGCAAATATATCCATTTCAAATACGTCACGCAGAGTGAGGTTGCTCCTCCGACGTTTTTGTTTTTCACCAATCGTCCGCATCTGGTGGACAAAACATACCTTAGCTATCTGACCAATCAGCTTCGGGCCACGTTCGGTTTTGAGGGTACGCCCATCCGGATAAAATGCCGCCGCAAGTAAGTTTTCGCCGGCGGGTTTACGCGACGCGGAATAGTGGCTCGGGATATCTCAATTTTCGCTTGACGCAATGGAATTAACGCCATATAATTCCACCATGAGTTTGTTTCGGGTTCGTTAGTGATATCTTCTGGTACGTAATAGAACAACGATCATAGAGAGCACAGCCGAACGTATTCAGGGGTGGAGGTGTGTAATCAACTCACCGAGTCTCGCTGCTCGGGGTAGTTTTCGGGTACAGTAATCACAATAAATCTTTTGGGAGGAGGATGTATGAGAAGCTTCATGTCCCTGTTTGTTTTGGTTGGTTTATTGCTGTTGACAGTCGGTTGTGGGACTATGTTTCAAGGTTCCACACAGATTGTAGAAATTGAGAGTTCTCCATCGGGGGCTCAGATAGAGGCATCACCGGGGATTGGAGAGTATACGACCCCGGCAAGTATCCAGGTGTCCAGAAAATACAGCTACGATCTGACCTTCAGCAAGGAAGGTTACAAGACATGCAATAAGCATCTGCAAGCATCCGCAAAGTTTGGGTATGTCTTTCTGGATGTTTTCTTTACGGGTTTGGTTGGAGTTGTGGTCGATGCGGTAACAGGCGGCTGGAATGGTATCAAGCCCGAAACACTCCCGGTCATACTTGAGAAAGAAGACATGGGAGCAGCAGGGCCGGACAAAATAGAGGTAAAAATAGCTACTACTGATGGCAAAATACGATTAGAATCGGACGGAGAACCGATCAACGTGCATGTCGACGTTTCTGATTAACCTCAAGTGTTTGAATCGAATTTGGTTCCGGGGCTGGTTCAGAATGCTGGCCCTGGAACTGCTCTGATATCTCTCGTAAAAGTCTGATATTCTGGCGCTTATCTTCCCGAACCGGGTTCCAAATCCGGCTAATTCGTCAATTGTAAAGTCGATCTGCCGATATATTGACCGATGGCGTCGGTGGAACAGACAACTACGGTCGAGAAGCTCGAGGCCAAACTCGCGGCTCAGCGAGCCCAGGTCCGCGACCTCGCCACCATGGGGGCGGTTATTACGGCATTCCTTGAAATTGATGCCGTTTTGTCCGTTACGATGGACATGGCCCTTCGGCTGGTCGATGGCGAAGTGGGGGTTATACTTATCGAAGAAGACGGGGAACTCAAGCCCAGGGTAGCCTGGGGAGTTTCCGATTCTTTTGTCCGCTCGCTGATGTATGAGGATGGTCTGGATCTGGCCAGCTATTGCTTCAAGCGCGATCAGATGATCCTCCTGTCTGATCTGGATCTGAAATCCGAAGGTATCGTTCTGGATACGGTTATCGCTGCCCCGATCCATGCCCGGCAGAGATGTCTCGGCGTAATGATCGTTATCAATAAGGCTGGCGGGGGTAACTACACGGATGAGGATAGGGATATCCTTGAGATGCTTCTGAGCTTTGTCGCGGTCGCGGTAGAAAACTCTACCCTTATTAAAGACAAGCTAAAGCAGCAGAAAGTCGGCCAGGAAATGGCCATCGCCAAGCAGATTCAGGAAACGATTCTGCCGGGTGATGTGGGGGATATCTTCGGCGCCAGTATCGGAGCGGTGTATTTCCCGGCTCGCGAAGTGGGTGGCGATTTCTATGATATTCTCAAAATCGATGAACGTCGTTTTATCGTCATTATCGGGGATGTCTCCAACAAAGGCGTACCGGCCGCGCTGATCATGTCGGCCTGTTCGGCTGTTATCAAGTCGATCCTGACGAGCAATCCCACTATCAGTATGTCCGCGCTGGCTGAACGGGTTAACGACCTGATGGCGGCTAAGATAATCAAGAAAAGAGAGATGTTTGTTACCCTGTTCTTCTGCAAGTTCGATTTGGCCACTCGTAAACTTACTTATTGCAACGCGGGCCATATGCCGGGCCTTTTTTGGGATAATCGTGAAGGTCGTATTGAGGAACTGTCCGAGGGCGGGCCTATTCTGGGCCAGTTCGAGGGCACTTCATATAGTCTCGGGGAGCGCGCTTTTTCCAGCCGGGATCGGTTGTTTCTGTTTACCGACGGTTTGACCGAGGCTCGCGATATAGAGGGTAATCTTTTCGGGCGGGAACGGGCCGAGCAGGTCTTTTCCGCGGAAATTGGTATGAATCCCGAGGACTTCTGTTTGAGGGTTAAAGATTGGGTGGATCGTTTCACCGATGGTGCTCCTGAAGACAGCCAGGATGATTTCACTATTGTTCAGGTCAGGGTGGATTAAGAACCGTGATATATCACCGGAGTTATTCGTCAACGCTTGATGCCCCCAACCGCATGTTGGATGAGGCAATTGAACTCATGGAGCAGCATGGGGTTCCGCAGAAGCTCCTGTGGAAAGTTACGGTAGCCATATCAGAGGCGTTTACCAATGCTCTGGTCCATGGCAATGGTTGCAATCCCGAAAAGTTGATTCACCTGGAACTGGAAGTAAACGAATGCGAGATTCGTGCCGATATAACGGATCAGGGAAATGGTGGGTTGGCACAAATCCGGGCTCATCGCCCGGTGGGGCCTTCGGCCGAAAGAGGTCGGGGGATCGGACTCATGCGCTTGCTCGCGGTATCAACCGAGTTCTCGGAATGTGCAGATGGAGGGCTGCGGGTTTCCCTGTCGTTTGAGAAAGAAAAGAAAACGGAGATATTCGAAAGATAACATTCTTCGGAGGAGATTATGGACGTTACAATGAGGGAAGAGGGGAATGTTGCCGTTCTTTCGTTGAGCGGTCGTCTTGATCTGGTCAGCGGGGCCACGCTCAAGCAGCATCTCAAGGAACAGTTCGACAAGAATATAACCTTGATACATCTCAATCTGTCAGAGGTTGAGTTTATCAACAGTTCCGGTCTGGGAGCGTTGGTGTCGATCATGAAAGAAATTCGGCTGCTTAAAGGTCGCCTGACGCTTTCCAATCTGGCCAGTTATGTCCAGGAGATTTTCGAGATTACCCAACTGTCTCACATCTTCGAGATTTACTCTACCGAGGAAGAGGCAGTGCAGTCATTCCAATCCGTGCCGGCCAATTAGGATCAATGAGCTGCAAAGGATGGGTGAATGGTTATGAACACAGTGGAAGAGCAAATCGGGGACTTGCTGGCCAAGCTGCAGTCGCCTGATTTTTTCGAACGTGAGGAAGCCGTCAAAGAACTCGGGACGTATTCCGAGGATGAAGCGGTTGCCGGGCTGGTCATCGCTATGGAAGATCCCGATCTGGGCATTCGAGAGCTTGCCGCGGATCACCTGGCGCGTATCAAGGGAGCCACGGCGGCTCAGCTATTGATTCGTTTCCTTGCCAATGATGACATCGGTACGCGTAACCTGGCCTCGGAGATTCTGGTGAGGATTGGTTCCGGGGCGGTGTCTTCTCTTATCGAGAATCTGGACAACGACGATCACGACGTGCGCAAGTTCATATGCGATGTTCTCGGTCTTATCCGTGATGGGGAGGCCGTGGAACCTTTGCTTCAACGGCTCTGGGATGAAAATGCCAACGTCGTTTGCTCGGCTGCCGAGGCGCTGGGGGAGATAGGCTCGCACCGCGCTGTGGGAGACCTGATCGCTGTTGCCGAAAGGATCGAAGATGCCCGGCTGCCGGCCATAGAAGCGCTGGGTAAGATCGGTGATCCTGCGGCTCTGGGACATCTCTATCGTTACCTGGGTAATGAAGATCCGATTACGACCTATATCGTTATTGAGGCAATAGGCAAGATCGGCCAAAAGGAGTCGATTTCACATCTGGCCGAATTCCTCGACGGGTCCGAACGTACGGCTGGTGAAGTTGCCATGACGGCCATCATCGATATAAGCCGAAAGCACGGTGGTAGCGTTGGCGTGGACATTCCCCTCGAGAGGTACACCGGGTTTCTCTTCGATGGCATCAAGAATCGCAACGAGGCTATTACGGAGTTCACTCTTTCGCATTTGAAGCATTGGTACGGCAGCGAAGTTATCAACGGTTTGCTTGAGGTTATAGATTATGTCGATGACGATCGTTTGCAAAGTATCACCGAGATACTCGGCGAAGTCGGCTACGGTGCGGCCGGAGCGATCATAAAGAAGATTCCTCAGGCTTCCAAAGGTCTCAAGCTCAAGCTGCTGGACGTGATGAAATTGTTGGTCGATGACAAAGTCGCCCCCGACATATTGCCGTACGTTCACGATGATGATCCCGAAATTCGTCAGAAGGTTGCACATATACTGGGTATTTCGGGATATACGCCGGCCGTGGAAGATCTCAAGCGACTGGCCGAGGATGCCAACGGGCACGTTCGTGCGGCTGCTTTCTCGGCGCTGGGCTGGTTGTGTACCGACGATGAAGTCGACTTTGTCGCCACGGGTCTCGACGACAAATATGCCGACGTCCGCGAGGCGGCGGTCGGGGCCATGATTATTATAGGTGGTCCCAAAGTGGTCGCCAAGTTTACGTCGGACCTTTACCACGATGATGCCGAGAGACAACGGCTGGCCGTGACCGCTCTTGGCTGGATCGGCGAGCAGGACGTGGTGGAGCCGCTGATTAAAGCGGTCAATCATCCCGATTCGGGAGTACGCAAATCGGCCGTGGCTTCCCTGGCCAGAATCGGTCAGGTGGACAGCACGGAATCGATAATAACGGCTCTCAACGACGAGGACAGCGCCGTTCGCAAGGCTGCTGTCAGTGCTCTCATTACGCTCAAGGGCAAGAAAGCCGTTCCCGATATTCGGTTCCTGCTGGACGATGAAGACGTGTGGGTGAAATATCATACGATTGTATCTATTGCCGAACTGGCCGAACCGGGGTATGCCGAATATATCATCCCGTACCTTGAGGACGAGATGGATATCATCAAGATAGCAGCCGCCAAGGCGCTGTCTCAAATCGGCAGTAACCAGGCAATCTCTCAGCTCAGCAGGCTGACAGACAGCCGCAACCAGGACTTGGCCGATGCCGCCAGAATGGCTCTGAGGAAAATCGAGGGGGATTCCTGATGAATAGGCCGTCTATACTGGTTGTTGACGACGAGTTGCTCATACGCGATTTGCTCTATGATTTCTTCACCGGCCAGGGATGGGATATCTCGGTTGCGGAGAACGGAGAAAAGGCGCTGGAAATTCTCCGCGCCAGGAAGATCGACTTGCTTCTGACTGATATCAAAATGCCGGAAATGGATGGTCTGGCTCTTACCAGTCGGGTAAAGGAGACCAATCCGAATATGCCGGTTGTTCTCATGACGGGATATCCGTCGGTCGAGACGGCCGTGAATGGTTTGAGAAACAAGGTTGAGGACTACATTATTAAGCCGTTCAACATCAACCGACTTTACAAGTTGCTGGAATCGAAGTTGAAAGACAGGGAGCAATAAGCTCGTCGAATTAACGAGTGGACCGCTGAAAAAGGGCGCTGTATGATTTCCGGTTTTGAGTCTGAGCTCGAAATATCACTGGATGAATTTCGCATGATCCGCGACTTCATCCATGAAAAAAGCGGCATCTTCTTCGCAGAGAACAAGATGTATCTGGTCAAGAACAGGCTGCAGAAGCGCATGGGCGAGTTGAATATAAAATCGGTGCGCGATTACTTCTACCGTGTCAAGTATGACGTATCGCTGAAAGAGTTCAACCAGCTCATGGTGCTCATGACCACCAATGAGACGAGCTTCTTCAGAAACGAGCCGCAGCTCAAGTGTTTCTCCGACGAAGTCCTGCCGCAGTTACTGGAACGCAAAAAACGGGAACACGCACCCAAAAATATAAAGATTTGGTCGGCCGGGTGCTCTACCGGGGAGGAACCATATACACTCGGCGTTATGATTCTTGAAAAACTGATAAGCATGGCCGGGTGGAATGTTGAAATAATAGCCAATGATATTTCCGAGTATGTGTTGCAAAGAGCTCGGTACGGTGAATACTCTGGGCTCACGCTGCGAAATGTACCCCCGAGGTTGTTGGAGAGATATTTCGTAAAACAGGGCGACATGTATCGGGTTAAACCCGAAGTGAGAGCGATGGTCAAGTTCTCGCATATGAACCTCAATGAACCGCGGAAGGTCTCGATGGTCAGCGGCATGGACGTTATCTTCTGTCGCAATGTCATGATTTACTTCTCCGACGAAGTCAAGAAGCAACTGGTGCGAGGTTTCTTCAACGCTCTCAATCCGGGTGGCTATTTATATATCGGTCATTCCGAGACGCTGCACGGGATCTCCAAGGCGTTCAAGCTCGTCTATTTCAAAAACGCCCTGGTTTATCAAAAAGAGAATGTGACCGCCGAATCCTCGTCGCGAGCGAAGTCTCAGACGGTACAGGCCTCCGCCGTGCCCACCGGAGTGGCCCCGGGCGAAGGAGCTACTCGCGCTCTGGACCTGCTCAGTAAAATAAAGCGGGGGGCTGTTAAGAAGTGAACGAATACGCTTGTCAGAAGATAGGGAACAGTTTATGAGCCAGACGATTCTTGTTGTCGACGACTCTCCGACCGTGGTCAAATTCGTTTCGTACTCTCTCAAGAGTGGGGGATACGAAGTGATGACAGCCTGCGATGGGATGGATGCTCTGGAGAAGATGTCCAGTCTACCCGATGAAGTGATGCTCATTATTACTGATTTGAATATGCCGAATCTTGACGGTTACGGGTTGATTGAAACAGTCAGGCAAAACCAGGTACATCGAGAGACACCAATCATTATTCTGTCCTCGGAAGGAGACGAGGATGATCGCGAGAGGGGAATGGCTGCCGGGGCTGATTCTTATTTGGTTAAGCCCTTCAATTCGTCTCTTTTGCTCTCAGAGGTGGCGAAGCTGTTGAACTGCAACATGGGGTAACGAGGAGACGTTGTGGGTAATATCAAGATCCTTGCGGTTGACGATAGTCCAACCATGCGTCGGATTATTATCAATACTTTGAAACGGGCCGGTTATACCGATGTTATCGAAGCCAGCGACGGTAAAGACGCGCTGGTCAAGATCAAAATCGAGCAACCTGATTTCGTCATTACCGACTGGAATATGCCGGAAATGGACGGGCTGACATTTGTGACTACGCTGCGATCTATGGACGAATATAAGTCGTTGCCGATTCTGATGGTGACGACTCGCTCCGTCAAGGATGACATCATGGAGGCCATGAAGGCGGGTGTTAACAATTATATCGTCAAGCCGTTTACTCCCGATACACTAAGAGATAAAATCGATCAGGTGTTGGCGGGTTAGCAGACCATGAACGGGAGACAGGGAAATATGTCGGTCACGGAGAACGTACAGATGAAAATACAGCACGAAATAAGCGGTCTTAGCGAAGCCATATCCAAATTGGTGGATAATTTGAGAAGCCTGAAACGACCGCTGGTGGAATCCCGTGCCCAGGTGCCACAAGCGACCGATCAACTCGACAAGATCAGCCAGCAGACCGAGGCGGCCACTCAGCAGATGCTCGATAAAGTAGAGCATGTTATGCAACGAGAGGAAGAAATCGTAAACGATATGGCGCAACTCAAGGAAAAAGTCCTGGCCGGAGATGTCGAAGCCGTCAATGCAACGGCCGAGGCTGTCGCGGAAAGAGCCAACGCCAATCTCAACGATGTCTATCTGATTATGGATGCGCTCCAGTTTCAGGATATTACGGCTCAGCAGATGGACCATGCCGCGTCTATTCTGGAAGATATCGAAGGTAAACTACAGAACATTCTTTCTCGGACCGGCGACGATCAGGAATGTGTGGCCGAGCCGGGCGATGGTAACAGGAAGAAACGTGCCTACGATCCTCATGCCGACTTGTTTAACCAGAAGACGAAACAGGAGGATATCGACACGATTTTCAACGAAGTCAAGGACAAGTAACGTTTTCGTATTATGAGTAATGACACTGACTTTGAATTGGACGAGATGCAGGAGATCGTTGATGATTTCCTGGTGGAAGCGGATGAACTGATCGCTTCACTGGACCAGAATCTGGTCAGGCTGGAAGCTTCCCCCGGAGACCTTGATCTTCTGAACGAAATTTTTCGTGCCGCTCATACTATTAAAGGTACTTCCTGTTTTCTGGGCTTTGAACAGGTTACCAATCTCACCCACAGCATGGAGGATGTCCTTAATAAGCTGCGCCGATCAGAAATAGCGGTGACTCCGGATATTATGGATTTGCTGCTTGAATCGGTGGACGTTCTTAAGGTCCTTCTTGATAACGTTCGGAAAGGCAATCAGGAAGAGGTCGCTCTCGATGATATAATCGGCCGCTTGGCCAGTGTCTGTGGCGAGCAGCCGGACCCGGTCGAATCCCTGTCGTCGCTGATGGAAGAGGTGTCGGCGGCTGTCGGGGAAGATGAGACCTCGGTTGTTGCTCCCGATCCGGTGAAAGCCGATTCGGTCCGGAGTGTGGGCGACAGGAAAATGTCCGAGCAGACCATACGTGTTGATGTCAATCGTCTCGATGCTTTGATGAATCTGGTCGGGGAGCTGGTACTTTCTCGCAATAGCTTGCTTCAGACGATCAACTCTTTCGAGGACAACGACAGCATAGCGGCGATCAAGGAGCGACTCGGTCGCGAAGGCGCTTCCGTTAACTATATCTCCACCGAGTTGCAATTGGCTGTTATGAAAATGCGCATGCAGCCGGTGGGAAAGGTGTTCGGTAAGTTCCCGCGGCTGGTTCGTGATTTGACTCGTGAGAACGGAAAAAACATTGAACTGAAAATCTCGGGTGAAACAACCGAACTGGACAAATCCGTCATCGATGAGATAGGCGATCCGCTGGTTCATCTTGTTAGAAATTCCTGCGACCACGGTATTGAATCTCCCGCCGACCGGGTGGCCAAAGGGAAACCGGCCGAGGGGGTCGTCAGGCTTTCCGCCAGTCAGGAAGGTTCGCATATCGTGATCAAGATCGAGGATGACGGTAAAGGTCTCAACGTGGAGGCCATCAAAGAGAAAGCGGTGGAGAGAGGGCTGGTTTCACGGGCCGACGTCGAGCGCTTGCCTGATCGCGATATTTTCGGATTCATTTTCGAGCCGGGTTTCTCGACGGCGAAAGTTGTTACCGATGTTTCCGGACGTGGTGTCGGTATGGACGTGGTCCGTACGAATATAGAAAAACTTAACGGCCTGGTCGAGATAGCGTCGACCAAAGATGTCGGCACCACTATTTCGATAAAACTGCCGCTTACGCTGGCTATCATTCGGGGTTTACTTATTCAGTCCGATGACGAGGTTTTTATTCTGCCGTTGTCGTCGGTTTCTGAGACGGTCAGGACCGCCGGTGCCAACATATCATATGTAAATCAACGTCCCGTGTTGCGCCTGCGAGATGAGGTGGTTCCGGTTGTCAACTTGGGGGAAATTCTCCGTTCCTCGACTCGGGGTTTTGTTCTGACCGAGAAACCTTACATTGTGATTGTTGGGTTGGCCGACCGCAAACTGGGTATAATCACCGACCGTTTCCTGGGGCAGGAAGAGGTTGTGATCAAATCGCTCGGTGGGTATTTGGGTGCTACGGAAGGAGTGGCCGGCGCTGCGATACTCGGTGACGGTCGCATACGGTTGATCGTCGATTTGATGGGATTGTTCGGTATCGCTAAAAAACTGAGTTAACCGGGACGGATCAGTGGTCGATACAACATCACCGCCAATAAGAGTTCTGGTGGTCGACGACTCCGCATTCATGCGCAAGGCTCTGACCATGATGCTGGAATCGGACCCGGCTATAAAAGTGGTCGGTACGGCACGCGACGGCGAAGAAGGCGTGGCCAAGGTCAGGCAGCTCAAGCCCGACCTGGTTACTATGGATATCGAGATGCCGCGCATGGACGGTCTGACGGCATTGCGCCAGATCATGTCGGCCATGCCCACTCTCGTCATGATGATCTCGTCGGTCACCACGGAGGGGGCCAACGCCACGCTTCAGGCGCTGGAACTGGGGGCGGTCGATTTTATCCCCAAGCAGATGTCATACGTCAGTCTTGACATCGTCAAGATCAAAGACGGTTTGCTGGCCAAGATCAAAGATGTTGTTCGGCGTAAACATATCCTGATGGCCCGATACCATGTGCGGCATGTTTCTACCGCCCCGGCGCCTCCTGCTCCCAAACCTGCTCATACCCATCCGGTCGAGATCTCATCTCCGCCCCGGAGACATCACGGGATCAGCATCGTGGCGATAGGGGCATCCACCGGAGGACCGCAGGCTCTTCAGACCGTCGTTTCCGCTTTGCCAAAAAACTTTCCGGTCGGTATCGTTATCGCGCAGCATATGCCGGCGACTTTCACCAAATCGCTGGCCGAACGGTTGAACAGCCTGTCGCAGGTTACGGTCAGAGAAGCGGAAAACGGTGACCCGGTCGAACCGGGCCTGGTGTTGATAGCTCCGGGCGGCAAGCACCTTAAAGTTCGGCGCTACGGTGGCCGGACTCGCGCTCAGGTTACCGACGAGCCCGCGGATACTCTGTATAAACCCTGCATTGACGTGATGATCAACTCGGTAGCGGAAGCTTTCGGCAACAGAGCCATGGCGGTCATTCTGACCGGTATGGGTTCCAATGGGCTCGTGGGGGGCAGGTTACTTAAGAGCCGCGGCGGTATTCTGATTGCCCAGGATGAAGGAACCAGTATTGTTTACGGTATGCCGAAGGCCGTTATCGAGGCTGATATTACCGATCACATTGCTCCCATTGACAACATCGCCGCTGAGATTACCAGCTATTTTTAGTCAAGTTTTAGTTGAACTGAACAAGCGTTGCTTCTAATATCCTGTTCTCGGAGGATGGGATATAGCAATGGTTGACAAGCGGGATATGGCAGGTAATTGCGGCGTTGAGTCGATAGACGATCTTTCCCAGTTCGCCGACTCGTACGCTTCCTTCAATCGGATAATTAATACCCTTCAGCGCAAGTATATCGAGTTGAAAGAGGAATTCTCGGCCCAAAACGACCGGTTGGCTGAGACCAATCGACAACTCATGGAAATGACCACGCGCAATTTGGAAGCGACCGAGTTCCTCAATAGTATTCTTAACTCCATATCGGCCGGGGTGGTCGCCGTGAATCAGGACGGACAGATCACCCATTTCAACCCGGCCGCATCAATAATGCTCGGTATACCCCAGAGTGAACCGTTGGGGAAGCCTTATCGGGACGTTATCCCCCCGGGCAACCCCGTAGATGCCAACGCCTTGCGGTCTGCCGAGACCGGTCGGGAAGCGGCTTCGGTCGAAAAACGGCTGGAGCTTGCCGATGGTACTCGCATGGTTGTGTCGGTTTCCACGGCCATTCTTCGCGACAAACAGGGGCGAGCCAACGGGGCGGTCGAAGTTTTCCACGATCTGACCGGAACCAAGAAAATGGAGCAGGAAATCGCGCGGCTGAACACGCTTGCGGCTCTGGGTGAGATGGCCGCTACGGTTGCCCATCAGGTGCGCAATCCGCTTTCGGGAATCCTCGGCTATGGTTCTTTGCTTAAGCGCGATCTTGACCCCGATGACCCCCGACAGAAACTTATCAATAAAATCACCGATGGGGTAGAGACGCTTAACAGCACCGTGACTACCCTGTTGAACTATACCCGCAATGAAGAAGTGAATCGGGAACAGATACGAATCGACCGGTATCTGCCCGATGTGCTGGCGCAGTTCCAAAGAGAAAATGCCGACCTGGTCCGCAATATGGAACTGATTCTTCGGGAGACACCTCCCCAGCGTGAGGATATTGAGGTGTTCATTGATCCCGTGCTTTTTAGAGAGGTGCTGTTCAACGTTATGACCAACTCGTGCGAGGCTTGCCGGGGGCGCGGCCGGGTGACGATAGAATATCGAAAACTGCCTCGTCAGGTGGCGGCCGAGCAATACGGCGACCGGCTTCTCCTGGGACTGCACGAGACGGCTTTTCAGATCGTGATCACCGATACCGGGCCGGGTATTCCTGATGACGTGCTGGAAAAGCTGTTCGCTCCCTTTTTCACTACCAAGGAAGGGGGGAACGGTCTGGGGCTGGCCGTGGGATGGAAAATTATGAAAGCGCACGGTGGCGATATTGCCGCGGAGAACCGGTCCGATGGTGCCCGGTTCACCCTCGCTTTGCCGACGAATATGCGATCATCGATAGAGACGAGTTAATGACCGGAGCATGGATGGAGATCTGACGATGAACTACTCGGTTCTGGTGGTGGATGATGACAGGTATGTGAATGACTACGTGCTCGAAACGGTGACCCGAGCCGGTTTCGATGCGGCCGCTGTATATTCCGGTGAAGAAGCCCTGGAGAAAATCAAAGCCAGGAGTTTTGATATTGTCCTGACCGATCTGAAAATGCATGAAATGGACGGTCTGACCCTGTTGGAACATATTAAGCGGATTAGCCCGGAAACGATAGTCGTTATCATGACCGCATACGGTACGGTGGAAAAAGCGGTCAGCGCTATCAAGAAGGGGGCTCACGATTTTCTGCTGAAACCGGTCACCCCGGAAACGGTCGAACACGTTCTTTCCCGTATTACCGAAATGATCGATCTCCGTACCCAGAATGAGATCATGCGCAATGACCTGGCACACAAATTCCAGAACATGATAGGCAAAACGAGCATCATGAAGGGGATTTTCGATCTCATCCAGTCGGTGGCGGCGGCTCGTTCTACGGTGATGATAACGGGCGATTCGGGCTCCGGCAAAGAAATGGTGGCCCGGGCCATTCATTATTGTTCGAATCGGCGGGAAGGTCCTTTTATCAAGCTCAACTGCGCGGCTCTTCCTGAAACGTTGGTGGAGGCCGAACTGTTCGGTTATGAGAAGGGTGCCTTTACCGATGCCAAGAGAACACATCGGGGCCGTTTCGAGCTGGCTCATGAAGGTACGCTTTTGCTTGATGAAATATCTGAGATGCCGCTGAATTTGCAGTCGAAACTCCTGCGTGTTATTCAGGAACGTGAGTTCGAAAGAGTCGGGTCATCCCAGACGATATCGGTTGATGTTCGGGTTATTGCAACTTCCAACCGCAATCTCAAAGAGTACATCCTGGCCGGTCGGTTCCGTGAGGACCTTTTCTATCGCCTCAATGTCATTCCTATTCATTTGCCGGCCTTGAGAGAACGGCGCGAAGATATCCCGCTGTTGGTGGATCACTTTATCCGGAAATACAACGGTGAAAACAGCAAAGACATCACTGGTATCAGCCAGCAGGCTCTCCGTATGCTGATGAAGTACCACTGGCCGGGCAACGTGCGGGAACTGGAGAATATGATCGAACGGGCGGTTGTCACTACCAGGGAAGACAGGCTGACCGAAAACGATTTTCCGGTTGAGTTGGCCATCGGTGAAACGGCCGCGCCGGAAGGCGGTTTGCATGTGCCAATGAAGCTGGAAGACGGCAATAAGTACCTTATTCTCAAGACTCTGGAGAAATTCAACGGCAATAAGACCAAAGCCGCCGAGGCCCTGGGGGTCTCAGCCAGAACTATTCGTAATAAACTCGCCGAATATCAGACCCAGGAAACGAATTAAGTCTTTTCCGGCCTTCTGTTTGTGAAATGCCGCATCCGGCATCACACTTTTTGTTCATATATTGAACTTTCCTGCCGATACTGCATTCATGGGGCGGTTATTATACCGCCCGAAGTTGATGTGTAAATACAGCTAAGACGGCGCAGATTAAATGGATCTTGCTACTATATTAGGCCTCGTGCTGTCCGTCGGTGCGATCTGTGGTGCTTACGCGCTGGAAGGCGGCGACCCGCAGTCGGTTTTCCTGTTGGCTCCTATGCTGATTGTAATAGGCGGTACTCTGGGAGCGACCATGATTACCACCTCGGCTCAGACCGTTATGCGGGTACCTCAGTATTTGCAGATGGCTTTTGCCGGGCCATCGCATAGTTGTGCCGAGGTCATAAACCACATCGTGAGGCTGGCCGAGAAGGCCCGGCGTGAGGGTATCCTGGGGCTGGAAGCCGATCAGAGAGAAATTAAGCAGTCCTTTTTCAAAAAGGCTGTCCAGCTTCTGATCGACGGAACCGAGGTTACTGTTTTGCGTGAAGTTCTTGAAACGGAGATTGCCTACGTGCAGGAACGTCACAAACGCGGTATTGCGTTTTTCCAGAAGGCCGGTGGTTTCGCACCGACCCTGGGCATATTGGGCACCGTGCTCGGGATGATTCACGCTTTAGGGAGCACTTCCGATGCCGGCCAGATGGCCGGGGCTATCGCTGCGGCATTTATCGCTACTCTTTGGGGTGTCGGTTTGGCCAATCTGTTTTTCCTGCCCGTGTCCGACAAGCTGCGGATGAAAAACGACGAAGAGATGGCCTATCTGGAACTCATCATGGAAGGAGTGGTGGCGATTCAGTCGGGAGATAACCCGCGTAACATTCGGACCCGTCTCATGTCATTCATAGCCCCTTCGGAGCGCCCTGTAGAGGTTTAGGCCGTGCGCCGTCAACGCAAAAAACTCGATTCTTCGGAAAATCTCGAGCGCTGGTTGCTTACCTACGCCGATCTGATCACTCTGCTGCTGGCTTTTTTCATTGTCATGTATTCGATGTCCCAGGTGGATGCCAAGAAATTCGGTCTGGTCTCCGATGCTCTTAACACCGTTTTGCGAGGTGGCAATTCGGCGTTGAAATACCGTTTGATGCCGGCTAAAACCGGTCATGGCCTGCTCAAATTCGGAAACCTGCGTATGGTTCAGCAGCGTATCGACGACAGGTTCAAGCAACTTGGAAAGAACGAGGAATTGCAGTCCGAGGTGACCGAGCGGGGACTGGTTATTCACATTTTAGAGTCGGCCCTTTTCGATGAAGGTTCGGCCGAGCTTAAGCTCAAGGCGCGCGATGTCCTTGATTTGATCGCGGAACAGGTTAAAGGGCGCCCCAATCATGTCAGAGTGGAGGGGCATACCGATAATCGGCCTATTCACACTTCTGTTTATCCGTCCAACTGGGAGCTTTCATCGGCGCGGGCAACAACCGTGGCAAGATACCTGATCGAGAATCACCCCATTCCACCGGATCGGATTTCGGCCCTTGGTTACGGGGAATTTCGCCCCATCCAGCCGAACAGCACGGTCGAAGGCCGGTCCCGCAACCGTCGGGTGGACGTTGTAATTCTGACTATGGAGCTAACCCTGACCGAACCCACTTCACAATTATATTATTCCGATAAAGACCGGTAAATTATTCCCCACGGACCGGAAATCCGTTCCTTCTGTGTGTTCCTGACAGCCCGAGTGTCGACCTGGCTTGCACGCTCTAACTGCATGTGTGACAATAGAGTGTGTGAAGCGGACGCGGTTTGGCATTTCTCTTGCTTTCCACGCCGGTGAAAAGTTGTAACTCGACGTGGAATATGGAAAATAAACTTACCAGCTTCATCTTCGATAAGGTCGGTGTCGGAGACTATAATAGGTTGTTGGATCTAACCAGCCTTCGGCACCGATTGATTTCGGCCAATGTCGCCAATGTTTCCACTCCGGGTTACCGCTCCGGTGATATTGATTTCAAAGGAGAACTGGCTCGTATCGGTGGCGAGACGAAGCACCTGGCGGGCACGACCACTGACCCGGACCATATTCCTCTCGGTGAGCATTCGCAGCGTTCCCCGAAGGTCGACCGGGATAGGGTGGAATCGGGCGAAGTCAATTCCGTAAACATTGATGAAGAAGTTCCCAAGATGGCGCAGAACGAACTGGTGTATACCACGGCGGCCCGGCTGTTGCAGAAAAAGTTTTCGGCACTTCACACCGCCATTACCAGTGAGTAGGAAGTATAGACCATGGGCGGGTTAATAAACGCGATAGAGATATCTTCTCAGGGCTTGTCGACACAGCGAGCCAAGATGAACGTCATCGCTGAGAATATGGCCAATGCCGAGACCGTGGAAACCGACGAGGGCGGTCCGTATCGTCGGCGTCGGGTGGTGGTTAGCGAGGACAAGAAAGCCGTTTCTTTCAATAAGCTGTTGTCTCAGGCGAACACTCGCCTGGCTCGCACTAACGCGGCGCACCGGCCCGCCAGGGCGGCGGTAACGGGCGAGAAAGAAACGGTGTCTTCGGTGTCGTACGAGGAAGTTACCGATCCTGATTCCAGCTTCCGCCTGGTATATGATCCCGGTCACCCGAACGCGGACGAAGATGGATACGTATGCATGCCGGATATCGATGTGATAACCGAGATGGTTGACATGATGACCGCCACACGGGCGTATGAAGCCAATACGTCGGTCATTTCAGCGTCCAAGCAGATGGCCCAGGACGCTCTGGATATTTAAGAAAGTGCAGGAGTAGAAGATGAAGATCAACCCGGTTGCGATTCAATCTTATCAGCAACTGAATCGTCAGGACAACTCGTCGATCACCCAGGCCCAGGATAAGGCGGCCGATCAGAAGGTGGTCATTGAGCCGCAGACTTCGGTGCAGAAGTCGGCGGTAGCCGTGAAGGGTCCTTCCGGCGACTATGCTAAGTATCTCTCCGAGGATGAACGTCAGGCCCTTGATCTGCTGTTCTCTCGTTTTCGGGAGGCCGGTCGTTTCGGGGCGGGGTATCAGTCGGATACCGGCGGAGCCGACGAGGAACAGGGAATCGGCCAGATGGTCGATATTAAGGTGTGATCATGAGTGGATCGGTGTCGAATATCCAGCGCCTTGTGCCGGGGTTGATTGAACAAGCCGGCGGGAAACAACTGGCGGTCGGCGGGAACGAAGTCGCAAACGAACCAAAGTTCGCCGATATGGTATCCGACCTTGTCGAATCGGTAAACCAGGCGCAGCAGCAATCCGCCCAGGCTCAGGAGGCTTTTATTGCAGGTGAACCGATAGAACTGCACGAAGTCATGATCAAGGCGGAGGAAGCCGGGATCAGTATGGATCTGCTTCTGGCGATTCGCAACAAGCTGGTTTCCGCTTTTAACCAGATAATGCAAATGCCTATGTAACGTGGTTTTTCGATGCGTTCGGCTATGGATGGCCGGGCCGGTAGGTAAATAGGACGTTGTATGGATAATCTGAAGCAATTTTTCAAGAACTTCAGCGGGTTTGTCGGCCGCATGACGGCCAGTCAGATAATGATGCTTTTCGGCGTCATTGCCGGTACGGTAGTCGGCGCCGTGTTCGTCATCGGCTGGCTGGGAGACGTCACGTATTCGCGGCTTTATTCCAATCTGGATGAAGCCGAGGCCGGAAATGTAATCAATTACCTCAACGATCAGAAGATCCCCTTCCATTTGAAGGACAACGGCGGCGCGATAGAGGTGCCGTCGGATCAGGTTTATCAGACGCGCATTTCGCTGGCCGCCGAGGGTCTGCCGCAGTCGGGGAGTATGGGGTATTCCATATTCGACAAAAGCAATCTGGGGATGACCGATTTTCTGCAAAACCTGAATTTCAGACGGGCTCTTGAAGGTGAGTTGACCCGCACCATTGTTCAGCTCAATGAGGTCCAGGCGGCTCGTGTTCATATCGTAATGCCGAAGGAACGCTTGTTCAAGGAAGATAAGAAGGACGCCAGCGCCTCGGTGGTCCTTAAACTGGCCGGCGGCCGTAACCTTACGGCTCACCAGATCAACGGGATCACGCATCTGGTGGCGGCCTCGGTGGAAGGATTGAAGCCGAGTAATATCGCCATCGTTGACTATGATGGTAATCTTCTGACCAGCGGGCGAGAAAGCGACCCCGTGGCGGGCTTGTCTGCGACCCAGTTGGAAGTACGCAAAAATGTCGAGACTTATCTCGAAGAAAAAGCCCAGACTTTGCTTGATGGTGTTTTGGGACCGTCGACCGCAATGGTTCGTGTAACGGCCGATCTCGATTTCCAGCAATTGGAAAGAACCTCGGAGTTATACGACCCCAATGCGCCTTCGGTACGAAGTGAAGAACGTACTCGCAGCAGTTCCGCTCTCAGCGACAAGGCCAAGGAAGATAACGAGAGTACCGAGGAAGGTAACAGCGAGACTACGGTTACCAATTACGAACTGAATAAAACCGTCGAGCACATTATCAACGCCGTCGGAGGTATTCAGCGTCTTTCGGTTGCTCTTATGGTCGACGGCACATACAGCGAGGTGGCGAACGAGGCCGGGGAGGTCGAGCAGGTATACCAACCGAGAACACAGGATGAGCTGGATCGACTTTCGGCTATTGTCAAGAATGCCGTGGGGTTCGATTCGCAGCGGAACGACCAGATAGAAATCGTAAATATCCCGTTCGACCGCCGCGATTTGCAAACCGACCGCGATATGCTGGATTCCATGTACCTTCGCGATTTCTATCTCGATCTGGGTAAGAAGATCGGACTGGTGGTTCTGGCCATTCTGGCTTTGCTGTACTTTAAGAAAAAGTCCAAAAATCTTTTCGCCAATTTGAGTCGACTGATGCCGGCGCGTCCGGCTGCTCCTCCCCAACCCGAACCGATAACCGCGGAGGAAGCCGAAGAAGAACTCGTGCCGCCGATTCAGCCCGAAAAACGCAAGCCCAGGCTGGTGGATCAAATGCAGAAGACAGCCAAGGATCGCCCGGACGAAATCGCCAAAGTAATCAAAACGATGATGATCGAGTAGGTTGGTTATGGACTTCGATAACATGACAGCCCTGCAAAAGGCAGCCGTAGCCCTCGTGGCGTTCGGTCCCGAGGTTTCCGCTCTCGTCCTGAAAGGGATGAGCGAGTCCGATCTGGAGAAGATTACAATCGAGATCGCCAACCTCCGTGACGTGCCTTCCGACATCGAGGAAAAAGTCATCGGTGAATGCTACAGCATCTTTATGGCCCGCCAGTATATTTCCCAGGGCGGTATCGACTTTGCCTCGGAGATTTTGCAGAAAGCCGTCGGAGCACAAAAGGCCAGAGAAATAATGGGCCGGCTGGAATCGTCTTTTCAGACTCGGGGATTCTCCCTCCTGAAAGATATTGATTCCAAACAATTGAGCGGTTTTTTCCAGAACGAGCATCCTCAGACTACCGCTCTGGTCCTCACGCAGCTTGCTCCGCAGCAGGCCGCGGCCGTCCTTTCGGAACTGGCCCCGGAGTTGCAGGCCGAAGTATCGCTGCGCGTGGCTACGATGGAGAAAATTTCGCCGGAGATCCTCAAGGAAATAGAAACGACTCTGGAAAGTCATTTCGGCGATGTGTCCGGCCGCGACTTGTCGGTGTCGGGCGGCGCCAAGGCGATTGCGGAAATTCTCAATCTGATCGATACCTCTGCGGAGAAAAATATCCTGCAATCGCTTGAGGCCGACGATCCCGATCTGGCCGCCGAAGTGAAGAACATGATGTTCGTCTTCGACGATCTGGTTCTGCTCGATGACCGTTCGGTTCAGCGTTTGCTCAAAGAGGTCGAGACGAAGGATCTGTCGATGGCTCTCAAGGCCGCCGGGGACGGGGTCAAGAACAAGATCTTTACGAACGTATCCGAGCGTGTTTCGGCTATGATCCAGGAAGAAATGGAATTCATGGGGCCTATTCGACTGTCCGATGTCGAGGCGGCCCAGGGACGTATTGTCGAAGCTGTCCGTCGTCTGGAAGAAGAAGGTCAGATTATCATTTCCGGTCGCGGCGGTAAAGAGGATGTAATTGTCTAAGATTATTCGCTATACTTCGGAGGCTCCGGCGGTTTTTATCGGGGAGAGACAGTGTGATGTCGAAGCCGAAGAGCGGGCGGAAGCCATACTCGGTAAGACGTTCCCGCTCGTGTCTCTTATTACCAGTCCCGATGGCGCCAGGATGATTCCCATCCAGGAGATTTACAAGCTCGACGAAAAGCTGCGGGTCGATTGTGAGCAGGCGCACCGGCAGGGATACGATGATGGTTATAAGACCGGTCTGAAAGAAGGTCTCGATGAAGCACGCAAAGTGCTGAATCAGTTTCAGTCGGCGATTAAGGATGCTGTCGACCAGCGCACCACCATGCTTGTGGAAGCGAAACAGAAAATCCTCGAACTGGTAGTTCAGATAAGCAAGAAAGTTACATTCGAAGCCATGGAAATCGACCACGAGGCCACGGTTGCTCTTATAGAGAACGTGATCGGTCAACTGGTCGACCGCTCCAGGCTGTGTATTAAAGTGCACCCGGATCATCTGCCAATCGTAGAGCAGAACATGGAACGCTTTTTGTCGGGATCTGCGGCGATCAAAGAGTTGCGGTTCGAGGCCGATCCCCGCGTCCGTATGGGGGGGTGTTTTATCGAAACCCCCAGCGGTGATATCGATGCCCGTTTGGAATCGCAGTTCGAGGTTATAAAGGACACCCTGCTTTCGGAAAGGGAGTGATCCCGATGACTGAGACCTACGATATGTATGCGGACCGGATTGCACGAGCCAGCACGGTCAAGCATTTCGGCAAAGTTACCCAGGTTATAGGTCTGGTTATCGAATCGGCCGGCCCGGCTATCTCTATCGGGCGTCTCTGTAATATCGAAAATTATGACGGATCATCGCGCATTCTCGCTGAAGTTGTCGGTTTTCGCGACAACCGTATCCTGCTTATGCCCTATGATTCGATAGGTGGAATAAATCCCGGGGCCATTGTCACCTCGACCGCCGATCAGTTGCGCGTTCCCGTGGGGCCGACTCTGGTGGGGCGTGTGCTCGGCGGGTTGGGACAACCGATTGACGGCAAAGGGCCCATCACCACGGCCATAACCCAGCCGGTTTCAGCCGAACCGATCCCGGTGTTGCAGCGTCGTCGTATTAAGGAACCGGTTTATACTGGAATAAAAGTGATCGACACCATGACCACAATCGGCAAGGGACAGCGCATGGGTATATTCGCCGGTTCCGGTGTGGGCAAATCCGTCATGCTGGGGATGATCGCCCGGAACTCGTCGGCCGATGTCAACGTCATCGCTCTGGTGGGGGAACGCGGGCGAGAGGTCCGCGAATTCATCGAGCGCGATCTGGGCCCGGAAGGTCTCAAAAGATCGGTCGTGGTGGCGGTAAGTTCCGATCAACCGGCACTGATTCGTATTAAAGGCGCCATGGTGGCCACGGCTATAGCTGAGTATTTCCGTGATCAGGGCAAGGATGTCATGCTTCTGATGGACTCCGTTACGCGTATCGCTATGGCGCAACGTGAAATCGGTCTCGCCATCGGAGAACCGCCGGCCACCAAGGGATACACGCCGTCGGTCCTGTCTCTGCTGCCGAGCCTTCTGGAACGCGCCGGACGTAATGAGCAGGGTTCGATTACCGGGATGTATACCGTATTGGTGGAAGCCGATGATTTCAACGAACCGATATCCGATGCCGTACGCTCGATTCTCGATGGGCACGTGGCTCTCTCGCGGCGTCTGGCCTCGCTCAACCAATATCCGGCCGTGGATTGTCTGGATTCCATCAGTCGTCTGATGAAAGATATTGTTCCGCCGGAGGTCCAGGAACTGGCGGGCAAGGCGCGCGAATTGTTGGCTACCTATCGAGAAGCCGAGGACCTCATTAACATCGGGGCGTATGTCAAAGGTTCCAACCCCCGGATTGATCGAGCTATTGAAAAGATCGACGATCTCAATCGACATTTCCGTCAGGGTATAAACGAGCAGTGCCATTATGATGAGTCGATGGCCCGTTTGCAGGAAATAATCGGCGAGTAGGTCATGGCGGGGAAGAAGTTCAAATTCCGGTTCGAGCCGATGCTCAACGTGCGGCGTCACAAAGAAAAGGAACGTCAGAAAGAACACGCCGAGGCTGTCGAGAAAGTCGTGCGTCAGAAAGAGCAATTGGACCGGATAGATAATATGCGCCTGACCGCGTTGAAACAGCAACGCAACCATTTGTCCGGGTCAATCTCGGTGGCCGAGGCATTGGTGTATTCGCGCTATCTGATGAAGCTGAGACGGGAACGTCTCGGTGGTGCCGAACTCCTGCACGGTTTGCAGCTTAAAGCCGAGGAGCGCCGGGTGAAGCTGGTCGAGGCGGCTAAGGAACGAAAGATTTTTCAGACTCTCAAAGAAACCTGGCAGTTCAAACATATGCAGGAACTCGAGAAAGCCGAGCAGAAAGAACTTGACGAAATCGGTGCCAACACTGACCGACGCCGCAAAAAGAAAGGCAGCGAATAGCTTCGCTGCCCTGACGATATCTTCGTAAATCTGTCCCGACGTTATTTCAGTAACAACATCTTCTTGGTCTCGGTATACGATTCCGTGTTCAACCGGTAGAAGTATACGCCGGTAGCCAGAGTTTTGCCGTTATCTCCTTGTCCGTTGAATGTCACCCGGTGCACTCCGGCGGGTAAATCCTGATCGATTAATCGTCGGACTTTACGTCCCAGGATATTGAATACGTCGAGTTTCACCCGGGCCGCGACGGGCAGAGTGAACTCGATATCGGTAGTCGGGTTGAACGGGTTCGGGTAGTTCTGTGCGAGGCTGTAGTCCGTTGGCAGATTGTCCTCGTCCGTAATGTCCTTCACGTCGGTGGACATGGTTACCGCTACCGATCCCGGGTGAAAACGCGGGACATAAGACACCGAGCCATCAACCGAGGTCAGAGTGAAACGGGTGTTGCCATCCGTTCCCACCGTAGTCGAGTCGATGACCACGATGGTGTCGGCGTTACCGCTTCCGACCGTGAAATGTATGGTGGCCAGCAGGCCTGAGCCCGGTACCAGGGGAACGAAATCACCGAAAGTCAGAACCAGGCGCAGAGTATGATTCGTCGTGTCCGACCTGATGGTTTTTTTGGAGGCGGCCGCTCCCCGGCCGTCGAGGTAGGAGATACTGTCGAAATGCAGCAGGCCGGTACCGTATTCGAGAGCTACGGCGATTTTGTTGAGGTCGCGCTCGTTATATGTGTAGATGCCGACCGCCGTCGGTTCGTTGGCCATGGTGGCTACGTCGGACACCCAGACCGAGTCGAAAGTTACGGGAGTTTCCTGGATATCCAGGTATCCTTTGGCGAACTGAGGCGTGAAAGGATCGGATAAGAAATCCTCACCCACGAAACTGGTCCGATGTTCGATCAAGCCCGACATCCACGTGATGGTGTCAATCGGAATGACCTGCTCCGTGATTGTCTGGGGATACGAAAGGTAAAGCTTCCCCAATAGTCCGTCGCCCGACGGTATCAGCGAACTGCCGATAGTCGAGAAGATGGTGATAACACGGTCGGTGGTATCGATGGTAAAACCGTTGGCGAATCCTTCTTCTTCCAGACGGCCACCGGCGAAGGAGAAGGAGTCGATTAACACATGGGGGCAGTTGTGGTGCAACACGACCTCCATGGCCGACAGCTTTTCGTCATTGAAGAAATTAACCGGTACCACCCCGGAGCCGTAGATGAAAGCTACGGACGAGTCCACCTTCAGCGTGTCCGGTTGATTGGGGTCAACCCCGACCTGAGCGTTGCCGGACGAAACCCCGGCCAGCAGCGCAATTACCATTAATAGCGATAAACCAAGACGTTGTATCATATTTCCGCCCATTAGTTGTGCTTCGCTATGGAGCAAAAAACATGCATTTCCGAGCGGCCGATTTTAGATTCCTGCCAGAGTTGAGTTTAACGACGAAATAAACCCGTAAGTACTTGAAGTCTTTCAGCCTTTTTCGATAATGACAATATAAGACAATCCTTCCTCTCGACCAATTTCTTTTTACCCCTGACCCTTCTATGTGCATGTTTCTGCATATATCTTTCTATTCTCGGGTGTTTTGGCCGGTTCACGTTTATTCTCTAATTGCCGATACAAGTATATACAAGGGGTCAATTATGAAAAATTCGGTTCAGTGCCAGTATTTCAAGGGTTGCTATCTGGCCGAAGGGCTTATGTGTTACGGTTTCAAGTCCGACTGTCCGCTCTATCTGCGATCTAACGGCGAACCATGCAGCGAAGCCCGTTTTCATGCCGCCGTGGACAAGCTCATCTCCAAGACAAAAGAGAAACACGAGCGTCTGACCTCGGATGCCGACGCGGAAGAAAAGAGTTCGCCGGCAATTTCAATTGATAAGCCCTCGGCTTAGAAAACTTTTCCGCCTTCTCATAGAAATCCATTCCCGAATAATCTTTTTTCTCGGCTTCGTCACACTCCACTCGAACAGTTAAGTCTTTATCGTACAGGTCGTTATGTCGACAGGTCGAAGTTTGGCATAGTGACTGCTATAGTCGGGATGGAGGACTCTATGATTAAAGGTATGTATAGATCCGCCTCGGGAATGCTTCCGCGCGTGAAGGAGCAGGAAGTGATCGCCAACAACCTGGCCAATGCCGGGACTACCGGTTTCAAGAAGGACGTCACCTTCAGCCGGGAACTCAGTCGGGCCGAGCAGCGCACAGAGTCTCGGAAGACCGACTGGCAACAGTCTCTGGATGCCCGGGTGCATGTCGATTATTCGCCGGGTGTGTTTGACAAGACCGGTAATCCGCTTGATCTGGCGATTGAGGGAGACGGATTCTTCCCGCTTCAGACACCCGAAGGGACTACGGCTCTGACTCGTTCCGGCTCTTTCGTGGTTGATGACGAAGGGTTCCTGTCTTTCCCGGGTGGTTTCCGTTTGCTGGGCGATGGCGGCCCGATTCAAGTGGGCAACGGTGATATCTCCGTGGCGAAGAACGGCGAGATTGAAGTCAACGGTCAGTCGGTAGGTCGGGTGGTTCCCCGGACAATTGCCGATCTTGACCATTTGGAACGTCTCGGCGGTTCGCTTTTCGGTGTACCCGAGACGGAAGAACTCATAGCGCCCATTCAGGCGACTATCAGCCAGGGATATCTGGAGACATCCAACGTCGACGTGGTTAACGCCATGGTTGATATGATTGTGGCTTACAGAACCTATGAAGCTAATGCCAAGGCCCTGCAGCAACAGGATTCCAGTTTGAGCAACCTGTTCTCGCGGGTGGCCGGAGAAGGATAAAGCGAATAAACGTCAACTTTAGGAGTTGAGAGATGATAAAAGCGATGCGAACAGCCGCCAGTGGTATGGCCGCTCAGCAGATGAATGTCGACAACATCGCCAACAACCTTTCCAACGTCAATACCACCGGCTTCAAGAAAAGCAAGCTGCAGTTTCAGGATGTTCTCTACCAGAACTACCGGCGGGCCGGTACGGCTACGGCGGTCGGTTCGCAGACTCCGGTCGGTCTTGACGTGGGTTACGGGACAAAAGCGGCGGCAACCGTCAGGGAATTTTCGACCGGCGATCTTTCCCATACCGGCAATGCGCTCGATTTGGCCATTGAAGGTGACGGTTTTTTCCAGATCCAGATGCCCGACGGCAGCACGGCGTACACCCGCGACGGAACGTTTAAGCTCTCGGCCGAGGGACAGATCGTGACTACCGACGGTTATTACCTGCTTCCCGAGGTGAGTATACCCGAGGACGCCGTATCCGTATCCGTGGGTACCGATGGCACCATTGAGGTGCAGCAGTATGGTCAGGATTCGCCGACCGAAGTTGGCCAGATCGAACTGGCCCGTTTCATGAATTCGGCCGGTCTGGCTTCTGTCGGCCGCAACCTTGCGCTGCAAACCGGAGCTTCCGGTGATCCCGTGACCGACACCCCCGGCCAGAGTGGTATGGGACAGATCGACCAGGGATACCTGGAGATGTCGAACGTCAGCGTGGTCGATGAAATGGTCGACATGATCGTGGCCCAGCGTTCGTACGAAATGAACTCCAAAGCTATTCAGACCGGCGACGATATGGCCCAGATCGCAAACAATCTGAAGAGATAACCATGAAGATACCGCTGCACATTGTCGTGATCGTTCTGTCGGTTCTGATCGGTGCCGGTGTGACCAGCGCCTGGGCGGTGGACACTCCCCAGGCTGTCTGTGACCTTGTGTTGCAGACTTATGATCTCGATCCGGAACACTACGAGATAGAGATTTTGTCCAACCGTCTCGAAACCCGGCTGGTGGATCCCGAAGATCTGACTTTTTGTGAGATATCGCGCAAAGATCCCATCGGTTTGTTCACGATCATGGCGACGATCAACCACGGGGGAGAGGTGATCGATAAAGGGCAGGTGCGGATGAGGATCAGGCGTTTTGAAGATGTTCTGGTCAGCGCCGGCCGGCTCAACCGCTATCAACAATTGACGGCGGAACTGTTCGAATTGAAAAGGACGGAGGTAACCTCCCTGCGCGAGCAGTCGATTGGCTCCTTTGATGAAATTCTGCACCAGCGTTTGAAGAGAAATCTGCACAAAGGCGACATCCTGACCAAAGAAGCTATGGAATCGATCCCTGACATTGAAGTCGGTGAGGAGGTTACCATCGTTTATTCCGACGGTCTGTGCAATATCACCGTGCCCGGCAAGGTTCTTCAGACCGGCTGGGTCGGTCACGCCGTCCGCGTAAAGAATGAGGTCTCGGGAAAAATCATTTCCGCCCGGGTGGTTGACGACCGCTCGGTTGCCGTAGATCCGTAAACGAATTGGATTCGAGGATACTACCATGAATTACAAGCGGTTTATCATCCTGCTGGCAGTGCTTCTGTTGCTGCCGTTTTCGTTGAAACTCAAGGGACAAACGTTCGGGCAGGGGCAGTCTCTGTTCGCCGATATAAAGGCACACCAGGTCGGAGACATTCTGACTGTCCTGATCGTCGAGCAGAACCGCGCCTCCAACCAGGTTGAGACGAAAACCGAAAAAAGCACAGAGATCAGCACCAGCGGCGGTCCGGGAATAGGTTCCCTTGATTTTATCCCGTTGTTCGGTGGCAGCGCCGACAACAGCAACACGTTTGACGGTAAAGGGGAGAACCTTCGCACCGGGTCGATACGGGCCAAAATAACGGTCACGGTCACCGAAATACGTCCCAACGGTGACCTGGTGATTGAAGGCTCGCGGGTTATCGGTATCAACGGCGATGAAGAGACGATCTATGTTTCCGGGGTGGTGCGTCCCCGTGACGTCACGGCGGAGAATACGGTCGACTCTTATATGATAGCGGACGCGGAGATTTCGTATACCGGCAAGGGCAACGCCAGTACCGGTTCGCGTCCCGGTTTCTTCACCCGTCTTCTTAACTGGATCTTTTAGGAGGCCGTATGCTTGGCAATTTGCATTCCCGGCTCGTTGTGCCGGCCGGTCTCATGATCGCCGTTATGATTGTCGTTTTATTCGCCGCTCCGGCTGACGGCGCCAAGGTCCGGATTAAAGATATCTGTGCTTTCCAGAACAAACAGGAAGTTGATCTTATCGGCTACGGGTTGATAGTCGGTCTCGACGGTACCGGCGACGGTACCGGTGCGCAGTTTACCATGCAGGCTTTGGCCAACATGATGGAGCGCATGGGGCTGACCGTCGATCCGAACAAGATAAAGGTAAAGAATATCGCGGCCGTATTGGTAACGGCCAAACTTTCCAGCCAGCAATCGACCGGCGCCTATTTCGATGTTACCGTGTCGTCTATCGGCGACGCTTCCTCTTTGCAGGGAGGGACGCTGTTGATGACTCCCCTGTCGGACCCGTCCGGGATAACCCGGGCCGTGGCGCAGGGGCCGGTATCTATCGGTGGTTTCAATGTTCAGGTCGACGAAGGCAATAAAATAGTCAACAACTATACGCTGGTCGGACGGGTACCGGGCGGGGCCAAGGTGACCCTGCCGGTCGAGCCTGATCCCGGCAGTGAGCGTGAATTCTATCTGTCGCTGATCAATCCCGATTTGACCACGTCACATCGGGTCGCCGAACGGATCAACATCAAGTACGGTACGGTCGCCTATTCGGTCGACGGTGGTACGGTAAAAGTAGTGGTCCCCGACAGCATCATGTATCCGACGCTTCGTTCCAAATTCATGTCGGATATCGGTCACCTTCTCATTTCTCCGGATAATATCGCGCGCGTGGTCATAAACGAAAAGACCGGCACCATCGTGGCCGGGCAACACGTGACCATCGAGCCGGTCGCGGTAGCTCACGGGACTATCACGGTAAGTATTCAGTCGCGACCGATAATCTCTCAGCCGGAGGCGTTTTCCGAAGGCGAAACGATTGTCACCCAGGAATCATATATCACCGTCGAGCCGGAAAATGCGCGCGTGGTCAATCTCAAACAATCAGCCAATCTCTCGGATGTCGCCAGCGCCCTGAACAAGATCGGGGCCACGCCGCGTGACATAATAGCCATTTTTCAGGCGCTTAAGCAGTCCGGGGCTTTGCGGGCGGAGCTGGTAATATTGTAATGAGCCTGGTGGTCAAAAGCATTTCCCCCGGTGCCGATCAAACGGCTCTGGAGAAACTCAGGAGTTCGCGGTCGGATGATCCCGAGACGGAGAAAGTCCGTCTGCGCAAAGCGGCCGGGGAATTCGAGTCTTTCTTCCTGTATCAGATGCTCAAGACAATGCGGCAGACCATACCGGAAAACCCCCTCACCGAGGATACCCCCATGTCCGGGGGGATGGGCAAGGACGCCTACACTGACATTTTCGATATGGAGGTGGCCCGTAAAGTCAGCACCGGCGGTCAGAATTCCATTGCCGGTCTTCTTTACAATTCACTGGAAAAGCTGATCGATGCCAAGTACGCTGATGGCGAAGATTCGAAGGAACTGGAGTCGCTTCGTTCTACCGCATCGGAGCCTCTGCCGCTTGATGATACATCCCAGCAGCCGATCCAGTCTCCCGACTCCGATCCCATACCGATCGAGCGTGAGCCTTCGGCTTTGCCCGTGCAGTCGGCGCCGCGCAAGGTCACTACCGATCACATTATCAGCCGGTACGGTGAGTATATCGAAGAGGCTGCCCGGGAGACCGAGCTGGACTCGACCCTGATAGCCTCGGTCATCAGGGTGGAGTCGGACGGCGACCCCGGTGCGGTGTCCGATGCCGGGGCCAAAGGGCTTATGCAGTTGATGGATTCCACGGCACACGAACTGGAAGTGAGTGACGTATTCGACCCGCGCGAGAACATTCGGGCCGGCAGCCGCTATCTGAAGCGCCTTCTGGACCGCTATGGCGACCTGGAACTGGCTCTGGCGGCCTATAATGCGGGTCCCGGCAATGTGGATAAATACGGTGGTGTGCCGCCGTTTACCGAAACCCACCAATATCTGGAGCGCGTGAACCGGCAGGTGAGTGAAGCAAAAGGTGTGTCAATAGCTAAAGACCGGAAGTGAAACAGTCGAATAAAATAATACAGGATGAAACCGGCGATATAGGATATGATTAACCGACTCATTGAAATTATCGGCCAGGAAAGTCTTCTTTTTGAAGAATTCCTCGATCTTTTGGATCGACAGAAAGACGTGCTCGTGGCCAATGATGTCGACCAACTCAAGGCCGTCGTCGCGTTGCAGCAGCAAAAGTTGTTGGAGAGCCAGGAACTTAATCGCCGGCGCGAGGAAGTGATCGCGGCTATTAAAAAGGCCAATGCGTTGCAGGGAGACATTACCGTGGCGCGGCTGTTGGAGTTTGTCGACGAGAATCAGGCGGAGCGTTTGTTGAGCCTGCGCGAGGCTATTCTCAGTCTGAACGAACGCATAAGCGAAGCACGCAATACCAACGCTTTATTGCTCAATCAGTCGCGTGAGTTTATCGCGCGCACCATGGTTATGCTCTCCCAGTTGAACAGCCCCGATATCGCTTATGGCCGCAATGGAGAAGCGCCGAGGACAAACGGAACTGTCATGGTCGACAGGAGGATATAATGGCCGGACTTATGCAGGGACTGGAGATAGGCAAGCGTGCCATGATGACCTATCAGGCCTCGATGCAGACGATAGGGCACAACATTGCCAATGTCGATACCCCGGGCTTCAGCCGCCAGCGCGTGCTGATCAGTACATCCATGCCCGAATCGAGTGTGTACGGTACAATCGGATCCGGAGTCAAAGTCGATGGTATCGTCGGTATCCGGGATTCGTTTCTGATTACGCAATATCGCCAGGCCCAGGAATCGCTGGGCAACTGGTCTTATCAGGAAAAAACTCTCTCTCAGATCGAATCCGTTTTCAACGAACCGCAGGACAATTCCCTCAACGACATGCTGAGTGAATTTTGGAATGCCTGGTCGCAGTTATCGACCGATTCCGACGATGCCAGCAATCGCAATGCTTTGCTGTCATCCACCGAGCAGTTGATCAACGGTTTTCATCAGTTGTCCGACAGTCTCACCGATCTGCGCGATGCCACCGACCGTGATCTGACCAATCTCACCTCCGAAATAAACCGCATGACCAACGAGATTGCCCAGTTGAACCAGCAGATTAAGACTCAGGAACTGGGCGGGGAAGAGGCCAGTGACCTTCGTGATGCGCGCGGTCTTCTGATCGACGAGCTTTCCGCTATCATTGACGTCAATGTGCGTGAGGACGCGGACGGCGCCGTAGCGGTTTCGATGGGTTCCATGATCCTGGTGGACGGCTCCGCATCGATGAATATCGAGGCCAAAGCCGAAAACAAGGATGGTCAGTTAACGCACCGTCTGGTTTGGCAGGGGACGGAGGTTAGTCTCAAGAATACGAACGGTGAGCTGGCCGGACTTATGAAAAGCCGTGACGAAATCATTCCCGATTATCTTGAGCAACTCGATGAACTGGCGTCGGCCATCGTGACCGAAATCAACAACCTGCATCAGAGCGGTTATGGCCTGGACGGCTCCACCAACGTCGCCTTTTTCGATCCCAATTATACCGACGCGGCCGGGATACGTCTGAACCAGGAAGTGGCCAACAATATTAATCGCATCGCCTGTTCCGAGTCGTCCGATCCGGATGTACGCGACGGCAATATAGCGCTGGCCATAAGCGGCCTGCGCGACTCCGCCCTGATGGATAACGGGACGACGACTTTCAATGAATTCTATAATAGTGTGGTAGGCAGCCTGGGTGTTCAATCCAAGGAAGCCTCCTCTTTTGCGAATAATTACGAACTTCTGTCCAATCAGATTGATAATCAGCGGCAATCGGTACAGGGCGTCTCTCTGGACGAAGAGATGGCCAATCTGGTAAAGGTGCAAAATGCCTACGAGGCCGCGGCCAGGGTGATAACGGTCATGGATGAATCGCTGGATCTGGTGATCAATGCAATGGGCAGAGTAGGATTGTAGGGTAAAATGACACTCCACAATTGGGAGTGCATGGTACCACGGAGGGTGATTTGCTGATATTAACAAGGAAGTTGGGCGAATCTATCACCATCGGCGACAGCATTAAGGTGTCGGTGTTGGGGATACGAGGTCGTCAGGTGCGGTTGGGGATCGATGCTCCCAGTGACGTCGTTGTCCACCGCGAGGAAATCTATGTGAAAATCCAGGAGGAGAACCGTAAGGCCGCCGGTAACGTCAAGAGCGACCTTCTCGGTGTGGTCAAGATGATCAAGGGAAAGATAGCAGGAGACTCGTCCAAAAAGAGATCGTCGGTGGTCGATTATAAGGACAAGCGGTCCGACCGGCCGACGGCGGGCAATCAAAGCTGATCGGGAATTTATTCGCCCGGCGACCGTCGGTGGTCACAAACACAAGGCGGGATTAGAGGAAAATGCGCGTAACTAACAGCATGGTGACCAATCAGGTCATCTACAATACACAGCGGGCCATGAAGCGATACATGGACCTGCAGACCAGTATGTCGTCGGGGCGGCGGATCAATACGCCGTCGGATGACCCCCTGGGCACTCAGCGCGATTTGGATTACCGGACGGAACTGTCGAAAATCGAGCAGTATCAGAACAATATCAGTCTGGCCCAGAGCTGGATGAGTACCTACGACAGTGTTCTGTCCGACGTGAAAGATCTCGTTTCCGAGGCCAAAGAGATCGCCCTGACCATGGCCAACGATACCTATGACGAAACAGCCCGGGTGGCCTCGGCCAACGAAATTAAGTCGATTTTCGAGCAATTGATCCAGTTGGGCAACACGCAGATAGACGGTCGCTACATGTTTTCCGGATACAAGACCAAAACCGAATCGTTCGAGGCAACCTCCGACGGTGTGGTTTTCCAGGGAGACAGCGGCGAGATAAAATTCGAAATCGAATCATCGATTTATCAGACGGTCAACCTGAGCGGCCTGGACTCGTTTATGCATTCGTTTAACGTGCTGGGCCAGGATTCCGATTTCAATATAGGTCTCACCGATGACACGCTGTTGTCTGATCTTAACGGCGGCGAAGGTATCGATCTGACGACCGGCACTTTCACGATCACCGATCTCAATCTCGTCGGTACTTCCGTCACGATTGATCTGAACACGGTCCCTCCGGCTACGACCGTCGGTGAAGCCATTACGAAAATAAACGACCAGTTGACCGCGGCCGGGATAACGAATCTCTCGATGAGTATTTCCGAGGTCGGTAACTGTCTGGCCCTTACTACCACTCAGACCGGTGAAATATCCACGGCTACCGAACTGACCCGGCTCAACAATGGTACGGGTGTCGATCTGGAGCCCGGACAAATCAAGGTGGTGGATGGCAGTGGAGCGGAAACCTTCATTGATCTTTCGTCAGCTAAGACGATAGGGGATGTGATAACCGCTTTTAACACGCAGATAGCGGCGGCCGGTTACGCCAACGTTACGATGGATGTCAATGCGACCGGGACCGGGCTGGTGATAAACGATACCAACCCCGTGCCGCTCGATCTGACAATAGAGAATATCTCCGACAGCAAGCAAACCGCCAGTCAATTGGGTATTGCGGGTTTTGTCGGGGCTTCGCTGGTCGGCCGTGATCTTGAGCCTCAGGTTTCTTTCGAGATTGCCGAGACCACCGGAACGACCGCCGCCGATCTGGGTATTTTCGGCGATTACACTTCGGACGCTTCAGGTACCGATATCGACCCCGCTCTTCTGCTTACTTCTCGCCTGGCCGATCTCAATAACGGTTTCGGCCTGGGTGATGATGAGATAGTAATGTGGCAGGGAGAACGGAGTTTCACGGTCGATTTCGGTGACCCGTCTTTGATAACCGTTCAGGATCTTCTCGATCAAATAAACAATTCGGGACTCGATATCACCGCCTCTATTAATGATTCCGGGCGAGGTATTCAGATCGCCAACAATGACAGTTCACGGTCGTTTACGGTTGAGGATGTCTCCGACGGTCGGGCGGCTCGGAACATGGGACTGTACGGTTCCAGCGACATGCTCGGTTCGATTCTGGTGCTGCATAAGGCTCTTGAGAACGACGACCGGGAAGGTATCGAGATGATGGTCGGCAATTTCGATGAAGCCATCACGCTGGCTTTGGAAAACCGGGCCAGTGTGGGCTCGACGGTACAGCGCCTTGACTCTACCGAAAACCGGCTGGTCAATCTGAACCTGAGCTTTACGGAACTGCTTTCGGAAGTTGAAGACGCCGATCTGACCGAGGTGGTTACCGACCTGGCTTTGTACGAAACCAGTTACCAGGCGGCCCTGCAATCGGCTGCCCTCATTATACAGCCAAGTTTGCTGGATTTTCTGACTTGATACGACTTGATACGATAGGAAAGGGTATCACATATGCTTGTCAATAGCATGCGTTTCGGATCGCTTGAGGTCCCGGACAACAAAATCATCACCATGGAAAGACCTATTCTTGGGTTCGAGTCTCTGCGCACTTTTTGCCTTGTCGAGATGGACGAGCTGGGGCCTTTTCTGTGGTTGCAGTCGACCGAGGAAGCCGCGGTCGCGTTTCTGGTAGTCAATCCTTTGCTTATGTTCAAGGATTACCGGATCGAGATTAACTCCAAAGAGATCGCTGAGCTGGAGGTTGCCGACGTTCATTCGGTGGAAACCTACGTGGTGCTCACGATTCCCGAAAACCCGCACGAGATGTCGGCCAATTTGCAGGGCCCCATTCTCATTAATACGGAGAACAACCGGGCCAAGCAGTTGGTGTTGGTGAACTCCGAGTACAAAGTGCGGCACTCGGTGCTTGATGCCGTCAAGAGAATCGAGCGGGAAGAAACGCGGATCGAAGAACCGGTCGGCGTGTAGATCGGCTGACCGTTTTGACAATTGCCGGTGCCCGGGACGGTGCCGGTCAGGGGAATAGGACATCTATGCTGAGAATAAAACCTCCCAGATCTTCTGTTACGGCAGTTCCGGCCGGTATCTCTGAAACTACATTGATTCGTGAGGCCAATGAGTTTCTGGCTCATAACGAATTTTCACGCGCCTATCCGCTTGTTGTGAAATTGGCTGAAAGTCGCCCCGAAAGTTCTTCGCTTCAGGTTACGGCCGGGCTGGTCGCTTTGCAACTGGATGCCCGCAGAAATGCGGCCGAACATTTCAGGGCGGCTCTGAAGGTCGCACCGGACGATTTCGATGCTCGTTATAACATGGCCCTGTTTGAAATGACGAACGGGGACGGCGCTCAGGCCCTTGTTCACTTGAAACATCTCAGGCGGTTGCAGCCCGACAACGCCAGACTCCTCAACGATATTGCGGTTGTCTGGTCCGGTGTATGCAATTACGGCCGGGCGCTTGGGGCCTATGCCAGGGCGTTGCGTCTGGATCCTAACGACAGCGATACCAGAAACAATGCCATGCAGCTATGTCTTGAGCGCAGGTTTATCAAGTCGGGCCGCAAGCTGTTGCTGCGTCAGGAAAAATCAGACCACCTGACAAAACGTTCGCGGGCCGAGATACATCGCTGGAAAGAGATCTTCGCTCAGGTCCAACAACAGGTTGCCGCCGAACCCGAACACCGTGAAGAATCGGCTATCGGGAGCCATGTTGACCCTGTTCATAAGACCTTCAAAATCGCGGTCTTTGCCACTCATCGGACTTTTATCACGAGTATCATAGAAGCGCTGAAGCGCGACCACGAGGTCCGGTTGTTCGACGGTGACACTGTTGATCAAATGCGGGAATTAATGACATGGGCGGACGTGGCCTGGTTCGAATGGTGCGACAACCTTGTTATCGCCGCCACCCGGCTACCCAAAGTATGTCGAATCGTCTGTCGCTTGCATAGTTACGAAGCGTTTACGGATATGCCTTCCCAGGTTGACTGGACCAAGGTAGACCGTCTGATTTTCGTGAACCGTTCGGTGGAAGAGATATTCCGCCGGCAGGTCACCGCCCCCGTTGCCACGACCGTCATTTACAACGGTGTCGACCTCGAACGTTATTCGATTCCGGTCAATAAGAAGGGGTCGAAAAAAATAGCTTCGGTGGGCTACATTAATTATAAGAAGAATCCGGCGTTGCTGCTGTATGCCTTTAAGAAGATCCATGAATATGACCCCGAGTACAGTTTGCATATTGCCGGAACGCATCAGGACCCGCGCATTCAACTGTATTTCCAACAATTTCTCGAACACTCGCACCTGCCGATCCACTTTGACGGCTGGGTGGAAGACATGCCCGGCTGGTATGCCGATAAAGGGTACGTCATATCCACCTCGCTGTTCGAATCGTTTCATTACTCTGTCGCCGAGGGAATGGCCTGCGGCCTGATACCACTGATTCATAACTGGTACGGCGCCGCTTATCTCTATCCCGAGAGATACCTTTACAACGACCCCGACGATTGTCTGGAACTCCTGCGACGTCTGGAAACCGCCGATCAGGGTCGGTTGCGCCGGGAAAACCGTGAGTATATCCGTCGCCGTTACGATCAGGCGGAGCGGATGGCAGACATTACTTCGCTGCTTGAAAAGACGGCAGCGCAAGATTTAACGAAAGGTCAATAGCCGTGGCAAAAGGTAAGAAAAGACAGAAACCCCGGTCGCATATATCATCACGGCCTGCTATCTCCGACGCTCGGCCGTCGTTGCGGGAGCCTTCGGCGCAATCTTCGGCCACTCCCGATAATGTCACGACTATACTGGATATGGGGGACTACCTGGCCAGGCACGGGCAGGAGAACAAGATCATCGAGGCGGTGTCGATTCTGGAAAAGCGCTATCCGTTTCCCCATCCGGCTCAGCGGACATTGTACAATCGGCTTTTGGCTTTCGGTTATGTGAGCGGTCATCATTTTTCCGAGGCCGAGGAGTATATCCAACGCGGTCTCAGGGAAGCTCCCGACGCTATTGATTTCTATTATGCTTTGGCTTATCTGAAAGCCTCCATGCGTGAATACGAAGAGGCCGCGGAAGCTTCCGAGAAATATCTGGCGCAGTATGATTCTGCCGTCACGAAACCCGAACAGCATTTTTCGGCCACCTCGAGACATCGCGCGCAGCTTCTCAATTTCCTCGCTACGAGTTACCAGAACCTGATGCGAACCGAGGCGGCTGTCGATACTTTCGAACAGTCGATTGCGGAAGATCCCGGCAATCATCTGCCGTATCTGAATCTGGCTTCGCTTTATGTCCAGAAAAGAAACTGGGCCAAAGCGGAGGCGGTGGTGGACCGCGGGCTGAAAAGCTGTCGCCAGATTCAGGAACTGCGCATGCTGCTCGACACTTTTCGCAAGAAGACCACCATCTCTGCCTGTATGATTGTCAAAGATGAAGAAGAAATGCTGCCCGGTTGTCTCGATTCTATTCGTGACTGGGTGGATGAGATAATCGTTGTCGACACCGGCTCGACGGACCGAACGGTTGAGATTGCCGCTTCCTACGGGGCCAAAATCTACCATCAGCCGTGGGAAGCCAACTTTTCCAAACATCGCAATTATTCAATCGAACAGGCCACCGGCGAATGGGTTTTTATCATCGACGCCGATGAGCGTGTGTACGAGGAGGATGTGCCACAGATCGTCCGGTTGCTCAACTCGGGCGAACATCCGTTCATCTCGGTCAACGTTATAAATGTCTATGGCAAGAACGAGGAACAGACCACTTTTCTGCCTTCGGAACGTTTCTTCAAACGCGAACTCAACCTTCGCTACAAAGGTATCGTTCACAACCAGCTTGACGTTCCGTCCGATTTGCGGGCCGCTCGTACCGGGGTTCGGATGAAACACTACGGGTACGGTCTGACTCCTGACAAGATGAAGAAAAAGTTGGCGCGTTCGAAACAGCTTCTGGAAAAACAGTTAAGCGAGAATCCCGATAATGCCTTCGCTCGTTTCAATCTGGCTCAGTTGTTGCGGGCCGGTGACGGGAGTTTCCCGGTCGAGAACGCCCCGGAGATAATAAAGCACGCCACGCGGGCGGTCGAACTTACCGATCCCTCGCGCAATCGAGAACGTCATATCCATGTTATGGCGCTGGACCAGTTGGCCTGGACCAGTTTTTACACCAAAGACCTTAAGCGGGCCGAGGAGTATAGCCAGCGGGCTTTGGCTATCAAACCGGGTTATCTCGATCCCCTTCTGCTCATGGGGCATATTCGGGCGCAGCAACAGGATTACGACGCGGCCCTGGTTTGCTATCAGGACTATATCGAAGCGCAGGCCGCCTACGATCCTGCCCGCGAAATGGACAACATAATCCTGATGAATGTCGATGCGCGGGCCAACGTGTTCTATGGCATGGCCATGATTTATCGGGTCAAGGGTGATGAGGAAAAGGCCAGAGAATACTACCACAAGACGATTGCTCTCCGCCCCGATTATCAACAGGCCAACTGTCATCTGGGTCAGCTTTATCTGCAAAAGAACAAGGTCGACGAAGCCGAGAAATACTTCCGTCGCCAACTTGAGCAGGGTGAAGTTTCGCATGACGCTGCGATGGGGCTGGCCGCGATCGCTACTCAGCGCAACGATCCCGTTCAGGCCGAGGAGTATTACCGAAAAGCTCTTGAGATAAATCCCCACAGTGATTCCGCCCGAACCCGGCTGGGCCAATTGTATGCCGAACAGGGGCAGGCCGAAGCCGCCACGGCCCATCTGGAACAGGCCTGTCGGGCCAATCCGGCCGATGCCGCCCTTTGCCGACAACTCGCCGAAGCCTACTTCCGTGCGGAACAGTATGATCGGGCTGCCGAAGCCTATCAGCGGTTGATTGATCGCGGTACGGCTGACGCCGAGGTCCTTAACGATCTGGGCAACTGTCGGTTCCGTCAGGGCCGGTACGGCGAGGCCGAGGACATATACCTGCGGGCTCTCCAAATGCCGACCGTTCCGGAGGTTACCTATCGCAATCTCGGTTTGGCCAGAGCCCGGCAGGGCAAGACACAGGAAGCGATATGGTCTTTCGAGCGATACCTCCAGACCAACCCGGAAGAAACGGAGATATGGCAGATAACCGGCGGTTTATACGTCGATTCCGGTGATTTCGAATCGGCTTTGTCGCTTTACGAGCGTTATTTGAGCCATTATCCGGATGATCTGGCCGCCCTGTATCAGATTTCTGAGTGCTATCTCCATATGGGACATAGAGATTCGGCTCTTATGGGCTATCGCCGTATTCTGCAGGTTAATCCCGCTTTTGAAGCTGCCCGGGAACGGGTCAACCAGTTGGCTGAAGTCGTGCCACAGCCGTATCCGGGATAAGTGAAGATTACTAAAAAATACTGGTTTATAGTAGTAAAGTCGCAGGGATATGTACCGAAAAATGGAGTAAGGAAAATTAAACGTTTAAACAAAAGACCTAAGGAAGGACAATTCACTTGACGAAAGGATGCAACGGGGACTAGGAGTTACAACAGGTCAATTAGGAATTGTGTGCAGTTAATTCTGCAACAGACATTGGAAGTGACAAGTCACCTGAAATGGAAGTGAAAGGTTGAGGAAGCCTAAGAAACATACTCAAGGAGGAAATGGCTGATGTCACTTCGCATTAACCACAATCTCGCGGCGCTGAACGCGAACACTAACCTGAAGCTGACCAACAGTGCTCTTGAAAAATCAATGGAGAAACTGTCGTCCGGCTATCGCATCAACGCTGCTGCGGATGATCCGGCCGGTCTGGTTATTTCGGAGCAGTTCCGCTCCCAGATTGCCGGACTGAACCGCGCTATTGAAAACTCGGAAGGATCAATATCGATGATCCAGACGGCTGAAGGTGCTCTCACCGAAATCAACAACCTGTTGATCTCGATGCGGGAACTGGCCATTCACGCCGCCAACGAAGGTTTCAACGATACTGATCAGTTGGCTGCTGACCAGGCTGAAATCGATAACGCCATCTCGACTATCGATCGTATCGCCGCCAACACCCAGTTCGGTACCAAGAAGATTATCGACGGTACCAAAGACAACGTTGCCACTATCACCAGCGGCGACACGGCCGGTATCAATATCGCCAGTTCCGGCCTGACTACCGGTACGCACTCGATTTCGGCTACCAAGACGGCCGATTCGACCGCGACTCTGAACACCAGTGCGCTGGGAATTTCGCTGGCCGATTCGAGCGGGACACCGACCGATCTGACCGAGGCCATCCACAACATCGACGTTGTTCAGGCCTCCGATGTGGCCAAGAAGTCCTCCGGCTCAGTTTCCATGACCGATACCTTCGGTACGGCCATGAACATCGCCGCTACAGCGGCAGCGGCCCAGGTCCTTTCGACCGCGGCTGTGGCCACGGTGGGTATGCAGGGCGGATCCGGTGTGGCTACCGCCGGTGATGCCGGTGTTTATGAGATCAAGCTCAACTACGCCGAGAACAATGAGTCGGCCGTCGGTCTTCAGACTCTCCAGTTCACCGTTGAAGCCGGTGACAAGGCGGAGGATATCGCGTCTGCTATTCAGGTCGCGATCGATGCCAACACGACGTTGTCGGGCAAGGTCACGGCTACCGCGACAGCCGGTGACGGCCATTTCATCAACCTCCAGTCTGCCAACGAAGGTGCGCAGTACTCGATCAAGATGGAATCGGTCACCAATACCACCGGTACGGCCCAGAGCTTTGATATCTCGGCCACGTCCGTGCGCGGTACGTCTCTGAGCAGTCTGGAATTCACCGTGGTAACCGATCAGTGGAGCAGCGGGCGTACAGCCACGGCGACCATCGCCAGCGGTTCGTACACCTCACTGGACTCTCTGGTCAGTGCCTTTAACACGGCCTTGCGTACGTCCGGTGGTGCGGGTGGTTTTGGTACGATAGCCGGCGGTGCGACCACCAATGACATTCTTGCCAGCGTGGTTAACAGCAACCAGATTCAGTTTGCCACGCGTGACGAGGGTTCCGATTACTCGATCAAGCTGAATACCGGCTCGACCAGCACGGCCAATCTGATGAACGTGCTGAACATGGAGTCCGATTCGCTGGCTAATACCGGTACCGATGCTCTGGTGTCGTTTGATAATTACACCAACACCATTACCGGAGTCAAGTACGCCAGCACCGGCGCAGCTACCTTGTATAACAAGGCGTCAGGTGACGCCGGACGCGGCTCGATCAATATAGCGCTTGAGACCGCTCAGAATGGTATCAACCTGGGTAACCTGCTGCTTGACGTAAAGGCGGCCACGTTCGACGTCCGTCTGGACGGCGGCCCGGCTACTTCCGTCACGGCCGGTGTTAATTCGACCATTTACAACGCGGCTCGGACCGAATCCATCGTTGTGGATCTGGATCTGACCGCTCAGGGCGGAACCGAAACCATTAATAACACCGACCAGTCGCTGGTCTTCCAGATCGGCGCCAACGTCGGTCAGACGACCAAGATCGGTCTGCGCAGCATGTCGGCCTCCGACCTCGCCAAGAACGTGGCCGGTAACATGTTCTCGTCATTGGCCGAGATCGATGTTACCACCGCTCAGGGCGCTCAGGATGCACAGGAGCTGATCGACCTCGCTATCAACGAGGTTTCCACGACCAGAGGTACGCTCGGATCGTTCCAGAAGAACACTCTGGAATCTAACCTGCGTAACCTCCGAATCGCCTCTCAGAACCTGACCGCATCGGAGTCCCAGATACGCGACACCGATATGGCTGAAGAGATGTCGGAATTCACCAAGAACCAGATCCTGGTGCAGACGGGTATGGCTATGCTTGCCCAGTCCAACCAGATCCCGCAGGTGGTTCTGTCGCTCTTCTAAGAGTAATAGATGCAAAAGTTCGGGGGAGAGAAATCTCCCCCGAACAACCAAACCAGAATATCATGCAGCCGGTACGACAGTGAAGTCAAGGCAATCATAGGAGCGCATTATGTCAACCTTCTCTATCTCAGGTATTTACTCCGGCATAGATACCGATTCCTATGTCGACGCTATCATGGAGGTCGAGCGGGAACCTGCCGTGCTCTGGGAGGAAGAGCAGGCAGAGAAGACGAATATCATAACCGCCTACAAGGCTCTGCAGGCAAAGGTCATCGCTCTGCAGACGCAGCTCAAGGTTCTTGCGCGCAGCAGTACTTTCGAAGCCGCGTCGGTCACGGTCTCCGATGAAGACGTTATCGACGCCACCGCCACCGGCCGGGTGGCTACCGGGTCCTACGACATCCAGGTTCTTTCCATGGCTCGCAATCATCAGATCGCCAGCCAGGGCTTCGATGACAGTTCGCTGTCCACTTTCGGTACCGGAACGATAACTATCGGGGTCGGTGACCGATCACAGCAGGTCATCACCATCGATTCCTCCAACAATTCGCTGGTCGGTATTGCTCAGGCTATTAATGACGCCGATGCCGGTGTCCGGGCCAACATTATAAATGACGGTTCCGAATCTAATCCCTATCGGTTGGTTCTCTCGGCCGAGAATACCGGCGCGGCCAACAAAATTTCGATTACCTCCGATTTGATCGGCGGTGATAACCTCAACTATTCTACGGCCTCTTTCGACGCGCCTGAGACCCTTTCGTTCGACTCCGGTTCCACCGCCCAGATAGCCCTGGGGACCACGGCCGCATATACCGGCAGTGAAAACAAAATTTACACCTTCACCGTCGATGGCACCGGAAGCCAGACTGTCGGCAGCGATAACATTACCCTCAACTGGACCGACGGTACGAACTCCGGTTCCATTGTAATCACGCAGGCCGATACCGAAGTGGAACTGGTGGGTGATGGATCCGACGGTTTGAAACTGGCTCTTTCGTCCGGCCAACTCTCGGCCGGAGATACCTTCCAGGTGGCGACTTTTTCTCCTCTTTTGCAGGACGCCTCGGATGCCCGCATTGCGCTGGGGTCCAGTGGTGGAACCGGTTCACCGATAACGGTAACGTCTAAGACCAATAGTTTCAGCAATATCATCGCCGGTGTGTCACTGACCGTTAAGCAGGAGACGGAAGAAGGGGAATACGTAACCATCGGGACCGATGTTGATGTGGAGGCTATCAAGGACCAGATCAGCAGCGTTATCGAAAAGTACAACGCCGTCATGTCATACATCGACGATCAGAACAGCTACGACACGGAGACCGAGGAGTCGGGCGTCCTGTTCGGAGATTACACTCTTCAGGTTATTCAGAATTCCATGAGATCGGCCATGAGCCTCGGCATTGAAGGCCTCGATTCCAAGTACAATCAGTTGTACTCGGTGGGAATTCGAACCGGAACCGACGGTACCCTGTCGATTAAAGACAGCAGCCAATTGGAAGAAGCTCTTCGGGAAAACCTCGACGAAGTCGTGCAGCTTTTTACCAGCTCGGGAGTGAGCAATTCGAATTATATCAATTATGTCAGTTCTTCTGTCGATACCGAGGTGGGCGAAAAGTATGAAGTCAATATCACTCGTGCCGCCACGCATGGTATCTTCCGGGGTTCGAATCTGACCGATCCGAGTGCCGACTCGATTACCCTGACCAGTTCCAACAACAAACTGAAGTTCTCGATTAATGGGGTGCACTCCGACGAGATAGTCCTGGCCGAGAAAACGTACAATTCGGCCGATGAACTTGTTCGCGAGATTCAGGAAAAGATTGACAATGACGACAAGATCGGCGACCGGGGCCTGACGGTTGAATGGGTCTCAACCGGGAGCGATTCCGGTTATCTCCAGTTGACCAGTTCCACCTACGGTTCCAAGTCTCAGGTTGAAATAATTACCAGCATTTCCAACTCGGCTTTTGCCACTCTTGGTTTGGCTGCCGGTTTGAGCATTGACGGGGTGGATGTCGAGGGTACGATCAACGGTGAATCGGCCACCGGTAACGGTCAGATTCTGACCGGCGACGAGGGGAACGCCACGACCGACGGACTTAAGCTGGAGATCACCCTTGACGCATCTCAGATAGTGAGCGGGGCGGAAGGGTCGATTACCGTTACCAAGGGCCTGACCGCACGACTGGGTGATTTGCTGGAGAGTTACACGGCTACCGGCGAGGGGTTGTTTGACAGTCGTATCTCCTCCTATCAGAGTCAGGTGAAAGATCTTGAGGAACGTATCGCCGAATTCGACGAACGACTGGAACTCAGGCGGGAGCGTCTTGAGGATGAATTCCTGTATATGGAAGAGGTAATCGGTGAACTCACCAGTACGAGTGATTATCTCACCAGTCAACTGGAAAATATCGAAGCCAACTGGAAAAGTAACTAATTAGTCTGCAACTACGGGAAGGATGGACCATGGACGGCAAAGTTGATGCTTACTGGCGGAGTCAAACCCTTGGCAAGTCGCAAATCGATTTAATACTTCAGGTCTATGACGGCGCCATTGACGCCTACAACAGAGCGGCCGAACATTACCAAGCCGAGGAGTTTCAGGCCGGGTATGATCAACTCGAACGAGCCAAGCGGTTTATCACTCATCTTTATACCACGCTTGATTTCGAAAAAGGCGGGCAGATAGCCGAGAATCTCGGGACGATGTACGCCTATGTTATTAACGAAACCGACGGTGTGGAAGCTACGAAACAGGTGGAACAGATTGACCTCATCGTGAAGGTGTTGAGTAATATCCGTGCGGGTTGGGCCGGTGCCAAGGAGAATTTGGAGAGCCGCAAGGAGACCGTGGCGAAAAAAGGTGATATTGAAACGACTTCCGCCACCGATAGTTTCGTTACCTCGGCGTAGATATGAACGGAAATGGGATGAATAACAACGCTATCAGCCAGCTTGAGAAAAACATTCTGAGTACTCTCAAGGAAGAGTACTCGTTTTACCAGTCCCTTTATATTCTGATGGACAAGCAGCGGGATTTGGTGAAGTACGACAAGGATGAGAATCTTCTTGATCTGTACGCCGAGATCGAACGTTGTCAGCGGCGCATCAAGGAATCGGAAGCCCGAATTACGGCCATAAAAGAGAAAGATCCCCGCCTCTTCAAATTGGCCTCGGTGCATCCGGAGGTGCGTAAGCTCGTCAACAGCATTATTACACTGGTTAAGAAGAATATCGCTCTCGTTGAAGATAACAAGGAATTCCTTGTCAGTCGCCACGAACGTATACGCAGCGAATTAAATGAGTTGAAAAATAGTCGTAAAATGATACAATATCTCTCGGAAGGAGAGCCATCGCCTCTTTTTATTGACGGAAAAAAGTGACGATCGATAACATAGAGGCTGGATCGACCTAAAGTTTGGGCATTTCACCGACGATAGGATAGGTATAAGGTGAAAGCATGGAAATAGGACCCTTGCCGAACGACAAACCCTTGAACGGTTACATCGCTCGAGAGCCGGCCAGGCAGGACGCACCTGGTCATCAGAATCAGGTAACCGACAAAGTAGAAATATCCGACAACGCCCGGGCCAGACTTGCGGAGCTGGCTGACGCTAAACTTAACGAGCACCACATCGACCGGGAAATTGGAAACGCCGATGTGAATGAACCCGCCACCGGCGGGACGCCCAGTCGGCTTGATGAAATCCGCGAAAAAATAGAATCCGGATTTTATGACCGGCCGGAAGTAAAAAATGAAGTTGCTCGCAGATTGGCCGACGATCTGGATATTTGAAAAAAGGGGTGGGCAAAAGCATGTCAGTGGAGACGATTGATAATAAGGTCCGGCAGGTTATATCTAATATCCGCAACCTGCCGACTCCGCCTATTGTCTTTCATCAGATTCAGAAAGTCATTAACGACCCCAAGGTATCCGCGGGGCAGATTGCCTCTATTCTCTCCGAAGATCCGGCTATGTCCGTGAAGGTTCTCAAGCTGACCAACTCGGCTTTTTACGGTTTGGCCAGGGAGATCGATTCGGTTAAGCAGGCGGTGATCGTGGTCGGTATGGAGGCTATTAAGAACCTGGTTCTCTCGGCCTCTGTGCTGGATATGTTCAAAGGTGACAAGGTCGACCAGGAGTTTCAGGAAGGATTCTGGAGACACTCTCTGGCGGTCGGTTTCTGCGCCCGCATTCTGGCTCGCAAGGTGAAGAGCCGGAGCATAATTGATCCCGACGCGGCTTTCTCGGGTGGTCTGCTGCACGATATCGGCAAGGTAGTGATGAACTGTTTCTTACCCGACGAATACGCGGCCGTTGCCGCCGAGCGTGTCCGGGATACTCAGTCTCAGACCTACGAAATCGAAGAGCGAGTGCTTGGTTACAACCATGCTCAGGTCGGATCTGTCCTGGCCGAACAATGGAAATTGCCTCATCGACTTGCCGAGGCGGTAGCTTTCCATCATCATCCGGAACTTAGTGATGGTGATCAGCCCGTCCCGCATATTATTCACGTGGCCAACTACATTGCCAAAAAGACATTCTACGAGGAAGACGAGGCTTATTTGATCGGGTCTCCTCAGGATGAAGTAATGGACTATCTTCAGATTTTGCCGGATGATCAGGATGCGATTTCAGAGTTGCTCAGGGAAGAATACCTGAAATCTGAAACTTTTATGAAGATGGCCGGTATTAGATAGTAGCTTTGTTCCTTTTCGATCATAAAATTCCCTGCCGGGCAACCGGCGGGGATTTTCATTTTAGGCTGTAACCTTGGTCTGGTCCGGGGCGGTTGATTTAACCCCCAGATGTTCGGTCAGACGTTCCAGCACATGGAACAGGGTATATTCCCGGTATACTCGTTGCATCCCTTTGCGGATGTAAGCAAGCCTTTGTTCCGGGTGTTCCAGAAAGTGATGGAACATCTCGTGGTATTCCTGTGGAGATCGGGCTACGGCCATTTCATCCGGAGCGAACATGTCCTTCATGGCGGCCGGGTTGTCGGTAAGTTCAAAACCGCCGCAGGCCGGGATGATATAGGTGCGTTCGTTTATCTCGTTATAAAGATCGTATTGATAGGCGATGTGATAGTTGGGGGAGATGTGCGCCAGACTATACAGTCGGGCGACCTCGTCAAGCGGCAGTTCTCCGGCTCCCGCCGGCCAGCCCACACCGGCCAGAAGGCCGTGATAGTTTTTGATTATCGGTATGAGCAGTTTCGCTGTCTGGTCGGTCTTGAGTCGGGAATTGGTCCCGACAAAGAAATAGTCCCAGACTTCTCGTCCCGGCCGCATGTAATGCCGCAGGGGATTGATCGCGAACGGCAGCGATAACAACGGTCGACCAAGACGGCTGAAGCGATTATCCCGCGACGGATCGAGATGGAAAGTTATGAAGAAATCGACCGGTTCAAAACTGTGCTCAAGGGTTGTGATATGGCCGATTTGAAGCCGATGAAAGTGCCGGTATTGTCTGATCGGGGTCATGTCGAGCTGTTCGATGTAAGCCGGATCGCTTACGGTGATGAATACGGTGGGACGGAAGCGGGCTATTTTGTCGCGAGTATTTTCCCCCCAGTGCAGCAGTTCGGTCGGGATGCCCATGGTATTGAGTACTTCCGCCCAACTGTCCATCAGGTATTTCAGGGCGCCGTTGTCGGGACGATGCAGCAGAATGCGTATCCCGGCCTTCGCGTAGCGGTCGGTGTACCGATCCAGAACGTCGAGGCGAAGTCGGGTATTCTCTCGCATCAGCTCGTCATGGGGATTATCTGAGCCCTTGTCCGCCACCCAGCGCGCGCTGGTCAGCATGGTCTGTTGCTGGTCCGGGTCGAGCAGCTCTTGTTGGTTGATACTGGCGTATAGATCGAGCAGGTTGACGTGTATATCGAGACACTCCGGGTCGAGTTCCGCGGCCTTGCGAAACGATTTCTCGGCGCGGTCGAAATCTCCCATGTTGTACATGAGTACCCCGGCGTTGTTCAGGGCTCGAGGGTCATGCGGGGCCACCTGCATTGCCTGCAGGGAATATCTTTGAGCCGCCGCCACGTCGCCGGCTGCGAAACGAGCTTCGGTGAGTCCGGTCAGAGCGCTTGTCGATTTCGGATTGGTTAGCAACACCTGTTTGAAACGATCTGTGGCCTGTTTGAAATCCCCTGCGCTTAGAAAGCGCTTTCCTTCTCGAACTTGTCCCTCGGCCTCGATCTGTTCCCGCAGAGAGTTGAGCTCATTGCGATAACGCTTCGAGTAACTCAATGACCGTTCGGTGTACTTGCGAATGGCGGTGTTGAAGAGGTAGAGGTTGTCCTCGATTCCTTTCTTCGTGTCCGGGCCTCTGAATATCGTCGGCACCCGGAATTGGGCCTTTGTATGGTACAAACTGACCGCCAGCAGGAAAAACTTGGTGGCCAGGTAATCGTCGCTGCCGACGGGATACTCGTTCATTAGCGGATTTTTGAGATAGATCGATTCCGGTATATTTTCGGCGTAGTATTCTCTGACCGCCAGTACCAAGTTGATTCGCCTGACTACGTCACAACTGTTGTTTTTGCCGTGTGTTCTCCAGTTTAGTCCCGGTCCGGAAATGAGTTTGATTGCCGGTCGGTATTTCATCGCCTGGATGGTGAAAAGTACGTCGGAACCCCAGCCGTAGGGGAAGAAGCGCCAGTAGAGATCGTTATCCCGGATGAAATCCGTTCGCAGGATGCCGTTGTGAGGTACCACCACCGAACAACTATGCCAACCCCGGGCCAGGGCCGTATCCGGATCGGTCGGCCACGAGGTGTATTCCCAGGTATCAATGATGCGACTGTCCTGATCGACCACGTTAAGGCCGCCGCACACCCAGTCGAGTTTCGGATCGGCGTTTACTTCTTCGATCATCCGTTTGAAGTAATTCGGTTCGAGAAAATCGTCGCTGTCCAGACGATAGAAGAATTCCCCCTCGGCCGCACGTATGCTGTCATTGATCGTGTCGTTGTATGCCGGAAGGCCCAGATTCTTCTCGCGCACGGTCAGTTCGATGCGATCACCGTAGGAGCGCAGGATTTCGGCCGAGCGGTCGGTGGAACAGTCGTCTATGACATGAACGTGAGTATGCGGATAGGTTTGGTTAAGTACGGAATCTATACACTCACGGATATAGCGCTCATGGTTATAGCTGGTCACACAGACCGTTATCAGGGGATTGTTTTTCAAGACGTTATCCCTCCATGGAATATCAAGCCGATGTCCTATTAAGAATATCGGCAAGGATCACGGAAGGTTCACCGCTGTTGTCCTGATTTTCCCACTGTACTTCCAATAATCGGATGCGACCGCGGCCGCACTGTACTTCTGTTCCCCGGTCGGTTCGCACGAATTCTCCGATTCCGGGGCCGCTTGCGGGTTCGCTTTCCGTTACGACGGCGCGCCAGATATACAGTTTGCGGTTGTCCACCAGCGTGAAAGCGCCCGGGTAGGGATGTGTTTGTGCCCGGATGAAATCGTACACGTGGCGGGCGTCCTGGTCCCAGTCGATCAACCCGTCGGCCGGTGTGCGCAGGCGGTAATAGGTAGCTTCCACCTCGTTCTGTTTTATTCTCGGAGCGGTGCCGGCGGCGATGCGGGGAAGATACCGGCGGAGGATTTCTTCGGATGCCTGCGTCGCTTTTTCGTACAGGCTGGCACATGTATCGTCGATGTCGATTGTCAGACGGGTTTGAGCTATGATATCCCCGCTGTCGACATTTTTATCGAGGTAGAAGAATGTCACACCGGTTTCCCGTTCGCCGTTTATTATGGCCCAGTTGATCGGAGCCATGCCCCTTCCTTTGGGCAGCAGGGCGGCATGGAGACAGGCCCAGCCAAGTTGGGGGAGGCGGATAATTTTTTCGGGAACGATGTGATACCAGCCCAGCGCCAGTACGAAATCCGGACGCCATTTTTCGAGGACCTGCTCGTATTGCGAAACCGTGACGCGATTTTCAAACGTCACCAGTTCGCAGTCGCTCCGGCGGGCCGGTTCACTGAAATCGGCCGCGGTTACGATTGATAGCTGTTTTTGTCCCTTGCCTAACGGAATTTTCCCGGGGGTGGTTACGATACCTGTCAGTTTTACCTGTGGAGCACGAAGGATACCGTTGACCAGGCAGCGGTATCCGAATACCGTGCTGCTGAAAAGAGCGACTCTCATTCTTCGGAAGTTATCGCTGCCTTGTTCAGACGTTCGGTTTTGTCTTTCCACCGGTGCACCACCGCATCGTCGGGCACGACTTTCTGGTGTTTGATCATGTAGTCGGCCGTTCGGAGAATACCTTCCTCCAACCCCACCCGGGCTTCGAAACCGACCAGCTTTTTGGCCTTGGTCACGTTAGGGATGCGCAACTCGACATCCTGACCTTCTCGTTTGACGAACGTGATGGTCGACGATGACCCCAGTACTCTGACCACTGTCTGGGCCAGTCCGTAAATGGTGATAACGGCTCTGGCGTAACCGATGTTGAACGATTCACCGACGGCGTTGGGGTGTGTCATACTCAGCAGCAGACCGTCGATAAAATCGTCGATATAGCACCAGGCCCGTATCTGGTTGCCGTCGCCGTGGATTTCTATATTCTCGTTCGCCAGTGCCCGGCGGATAAAGATCATAATGGCGGCTTCCCCGACCCGGCCGGGTCCGTAGACGTTAAACGGCCGGACACTCACGGTGGGCATACCGAATTCCTGATGATAGGCCTGGGTCAGGTGTTCGGCGGCCAGTTTGGCGACTGAGTAGGTCCAGCGTGCTTCGCCGACCGGTCCGATGGTTGTCGAATCGCCTTCCTGCGATTGAAAAGCCGTCTGGCCGAAAACCTCACTGGTCGAGAAATTGATCAGCCGTTCCAGGTGGGGAAGCTTGTTGGCCGCTTCGAGAACTTTGGCTGCGCCCAGCATGTTGACCCGGATAGTCTCGGTCGGTTTCAGAATAACCGTGTCGATACCGACCACGGCGGCACAATGGACCACGTAGTTGGCTCCGCGCATGGCTTTTTCGAGTGAAGGATAATCCAGCACATCTCCCCGAATAATGGTCAGGTTGGGGTGATGAGCGAAAGGGCGGCTGCTGAGTGCATCCAGGCGGAAATTGTCATAGACAACGATTTCGTTTTCATCGATGAGCCGTTCGATCAGTGAGGAACCGATGAAACCGCTTCCGCCGGTGATGAAGATTCTTTTGCCGCTTATCATAGTCAGCCTCCTGCCTCAGTTAATAATTTTTTTTCCTGTTGTTGCCGCTTTGCCGGGCCTTAAAACCGACCGAGAAACGGTGTGTCTTTCCAACGGTGCCTGCGGCGTTTTTTTGCAGGTATTAGTCCTAACTTGCTTTTTCATGAAATTACTCCGGGAATACTTTACGAAACAAGTTTTAACTGTATGCCGCCCTTGGCTCTGGGTTGTCCGGGGGTTGTAAGGTCCGACCGACGGCGGGGTGCCTGGGGGCGCGCTGTAAGTTGTTAGGGCGCTTGAGATTCATCGCTGTTAACGGGTAAAATTTCTATTGACAAGGTCGATCTAAGGCTATATACTTGCACACTTCACGGGATTCGCTGAATTCCGTGGTTTTTTAGCAAGAGACGTGGGCGATTAGCTCAGATGGTTAGAGTACTTGCTTGACATGCAAGGGGTCACTGGTTCAATTCCAGTATCGCCCACCATTTTTTTTGCGGGATGTTTGGGACGACGGCATTCCCAACACCCCGCTTTGAATATGTAGCAGGTTGGCACAATGGCCCAAGTGCAGATACAATTCCCCGACGGGTCGGTTTCGTCGTATGATTCCGGGATAACCGGTTACCAGATCGCCGAATCCATTTCGCCGCGTTTGGCCAAAGAAGCCGTGGCGGTGAAGGTCGACGGTACGGTGCGCGATTTGGCTTATGCTATCTCCGAAGATGCGCCGGTGCAGATTCTTACTTTCGATGATCCTGACGGTCGCAAAGTGTTCTGGCATTCCAGCTCACACATCATGGCGCAGGCGGTTCAGGAGTTGTTCCCCAACGCCAGGCTGGCTATTGGTCCGGCTATCGACGAGGGCTGGTACTACGATTTTGAGGTGGAACACCCGTTCTCTCCTGAAGACATCGATAAAATAGAAAAGCGCATGGCCGAAATTATCGGTCAGGATGCGCCTTTCACGTGCCGGACGATGGAACGTTCCCAGGCTATCGAGCACTATCGCGCCAGGGGCGAAATATACAAGGTCGAAATGCTGGAGGAAATGACCGACGATACGGTTAGTTTCTATCAGCATTCGAGCTTCGAGGATCTCTGTCGCGGTCCGCATATTCCCCGGACCGGTATGCTGAAAGCGTTCAAGCTCACCGCGACCTCGGCGGCGTACTGGCGTGGAGACGAGACCCGGCAGACGCTGCAACGGATATACGGTGTGTCGTACCCGAAAAAGAGCCTTCTCGACGATTATCTCAAACGGATGGAAGAGGCCAAAAAACGCGACCATCGTGTGCTGGGTAAGCAGCTTGAACTCTATACGGTCAGCGACGAGGTCGGGGCGGGGCTGATTTTGTGGCTGCCGCGCGGGGCTCGGATTCGTACCGAGATGGAGAATTTCTGGCGCGAGGAACACCTGGATAACGGCTATGATCTGGTCTTTTCGCCGCATGTCGCCAATCTTGAGTTGTGGCAGCGCAGCGGCCATCTGGATTTTTATTCCGAGGATATGTATTCGCCGATCAAGGTCGATGAGCGCTATTTCCAGTTGAAGCCTATGAACTGTCCGTTCCATATCGCTATGTACAAGTCGCGGCTGTGGTCGTATCGCGATCTGCCTTTGCGCTGGGCGGAGTTGGGCACGGTATATCGCTATGAAAAGCCGGGGGTGCTTCACGGTCTGATGCGCGTGCGCGGTTTTACGCAGGACGACGCCCATCACTTTGTCACCCGTGAAGGGATGGAAGAGGAGTTGATCTGGCTGATCAGGTTCTGCCTGCATATCATCCAGTCGTTCGGTTTTACCGACTATGACGTATTCCTGTCCACGCGCCCCGAAAAGGCCATCGGCGACCCGGCCGACTGGGCCAAGGCCGAAGCCGGTCTGGAAGCGGCTCTTAAGGCTACCGGTCTGAAATATCAGGTGGATGAAGGCGAGGGAGCGTTTTACGGGCCCAAAATAGATATCCAGATCAAGGACGCTATCGGTCGGGCCTGGCAGTGCTCCACGATCCAGTTTGATTTTTCACTGCCGGAACGCTTCGATTTGGTGTATACTGATTCCGACGGTCAACATAAGCGCCCGTTCATGATTCATCGGGCTTTGCTGGGCTCTATCGAGCGTTTCTTCGGTGTGCTTATTGAGCATTACGCCGGTAGTTTCCCGCTTTGGCTGGCGCCGACGCAGGTCAGGGTTCTGCCTGTCTCCGACGATTTCAACGAATACGGAGAGAAGGTGGTCAGCCGTTTGAAACAGAAGAAAGTACGGGCCGAGCTGGATAGCCGGTCGGAGAAGGTCGGGGCGAAGATTCGGGCGGCCGAGGTAATGAAAATACCGTACATGTACGTGGTCGGAGCCCGAGAGGCCGAGGCCGAAACGGTGGCGGTGCGAAAACACGGCCAGGGTGATCAGGGAACGATGACGCTCGATCAGGCCGTGGCGGCTCTGGAAGCCGAAATACAGAGTAAAGGGCTTGCCCCCGAAAAATAGTTGTAGCCGAGGAGGATCGCATAAGCAAGCGGAACATTAGAATCAACGACCGCATCAGGGTCTCACCGGTTCGTTTGATTGGACCCGATGGCGAGCAGATCGGTATTCTGCCGATTCAGGAAGCTCTCAGCCGAGCCAGAGAACGGGAATTGGACCTCGTCGAGATTTCACCCACGGCCCGGCCGCCGGTTTGTCGGATCATGGATTACGGTAAGTACAAGTACGAGCTTACCAAGAAAGACAAGCTGGCCAAGAAAAAGCAGCATGCTTTCCAGCTCAAGGAGATGCGGTACCGGCCCAAGATTGACGAACATGACTATCAGTTCAAAACCAGGCATGTTCGCACTTTTCTGGAGACCGGAAGTAAAGTTCGCGTGTTTGTGATGTTTCGGGGTCGGGAAATGACCCGAATTGAATATGGCCGGAAGGTACTTGATCGGCTCAAAGAGGATCTTAAAGAAATCGCCATGATTGATTCCGAGCCGAAGATGGAAGGTCGTACCATGAGTATGGTAGTGGCCCCGCGGCCGGAGGTTTTGAAACGTGTGGCCGCAGCCAGGCATGACGCCGGGTCAAAGGAAGAAGATAGAAAGCAAAAGGCCAAGATAGAGAAAAACGAAAAAGCGGAAACGGAAGAAGAAACCAGTAACTCGCCCGATAATCAGACGGTTTCGGCCGACAATTCGGACGAATGAGGTACATGATGCCGAAGATTAAGACCAAGAGAAGCGCTGCCAAACGGTTCAACAAGACCGGAACCGGAAAGATCAAGCGGCACCATTCTCATAAGACTCACATTCTGACCAAGAAAACACCCAAGCGCAAACGCAAACTGCGCAAGGGGGCGCTCATTGCCGGCGCTGACCGGTTGGAAGTGATGCGGATGATCCCCAATTAGGGGTTTGTAACACCGAGCAAAACAGGAGACGAAAGATATGCCTCGCGCAAAAAATAACGTCGCGGCAAAAAGGCGTCACAACAAAGTCCTCAAACGGGCCCGGGGTAACTACGGTGCCCGCAGTCGCCTCTATCGCACCGCCCTGGAGACGGTCCATAAGGGATTGCAATACGCCTACCGGGATCGCAGGAGTAAAAAGCGGACGTTCCGTGCCCTGTGGATCACGAGAATTTCAGCCGCGGCCAAGATGTGCGATACGAATTACTCATCGCTGATGTGCGGCCTGAAGAAGGCCGGCGTTAATCTCAATCGTAAGGCCCTGGCCGATATCGCCGCCCGTGACATGGCCACTTTCGCCGATTTGGCCAAAATGGCCGGCGAAAACCAGTGAGCGACAGACCGCCTATGTCGCTCCTTGAAGATGTTACTCGACTGGAAAAAGAGGCTCTTGAACGGATCAGTCAGGCTGATTCGCTTGAGGGCCTCAAACAACTCCGGATTACATATCTGGGGCGTAAAGGGCCGCTTGTGTCCATGCTGCGGGGGCTCGGTCAGTTGGAGATCGAGGAGCGAAAGCAGGTCGGAGCTGCGGCCAATCGGGTCCGTGATAACCTCGAAAAACAACTGACTCTCGCGGCCGACAGGTTTGCCGCTTCGGAAGGGAAATCGATTTTCGATCCCACCCTGCCCGGAACAGCGCATCGGGTCGGAACGGTTCACATCGTTAATCAGGTGATGGGGGAGATTTGCCGGACATTCTATGGCATGGGTTTCGAAATCGCCCATGGCCCGGATGTCGAGACCGATTTCTATAATTTCGAAGCTCTCAATTTCCCTCCGGACCACCCGGCCCGGGACATGCAGGACACGTTCTTTGTCGAGGGTGGGCGCCTTTTGCGTACTCATACGACGCCGGTCCAGGTGCGCGAACTCGAAAGGCGAGACCCGCCTATCAAAATCATCGCTCCGGGTGCAACCTTCCGCAACGAAGCCATCTCCACCCGGGCCCATGTCTCGTTTCACCAGGTCGACGGTTTCCTTGTCGACGAGGGTGTGACCATGGCCGATTTGAAAGGTGTCCTCGTGGCTTTCTGTCGAGCTTTCTTCGGCGAGGATCTGAAGCTTAAGTTTCGTCCGTCGTTCTTTCCTTTCACCGAACCTTCGGCCGAGGTCGATATCTCCTGTTTCCTGTGCAAGGGGAAGGGGTGCCAGTTGTGCAAGTATTCGGGCTGGCTGGAGATTCTCGGTTGTGGTATGATCCATCCGGTCGTTCTTGAGAAGACCGGTTTCGACCCGGAGAAATACACCGGACTGGCGTTTGGTATGGGGGTGGAACGGGTGGCTATGCTCAAATACAAGATCAAGGACATCCGTTTATTCTTTAACAATAATGTGCGTTTTCTCAGGCAGTTCTTCTAAGAATGAAGATATCGTATAAATGGCTCAGGGAACTGACCGGGCTGGACTGGCCGGTCAAGGAAATGGCGGATCGCCTGACGCTTTGCGGCACCGCCTGCGAAGAGATCGAGCCGACCGCCAGGTATCTGAACAAGGTCGTGGTTGGCCACGTTACCGATCTTCAGCCTGTCCCGAAAGCCGATAAGATAAAGAAGGCCACCGTTGATCTCGGCGGTGAACGCATGGACCTTGTCTGCGGGGCTCCTAATATAGCGGTTGGACAAAAAGTGGCCGTGGCCCTGGAAGGTGCTGAGCTGGCCGGTGGTATTGTAATCAAGAGAGCGAAGATACGCGGGATTGAATCGGCCGGGATGATCTGTGCCGAGGACGAGCTGGGTATTTCCGCCGATCACTCCGGGATAATGGTTCTGGACCCGGCCGCCGTGCCGGGAAAGCCGCTGGCCGAACATCTCGACTATGACGACTACGTGATGGGGTTCGAACTGACCCCCGACCGTGCCGATTCCATGTCGGCTTTCGGTCTTGCCCGCGACCTGGCCGCCCTGGCCTCGACGAAAGTCAGATATCCTCGCTTTGAGCTGGAAACCGTCAGCGAGAAAGCGTCCGACCATATCAAGGTCACGATTGAAAATCCCGAGGCGTGTGCGCGTTTTGCGGTCCGTATCATAAAGAATGTCAAGATAGGTCCGTCTCCCTGGTGGTTGCAGAAGAAACTGCTCACGGCCGGGGTGCGACCTATTTCTAACATCGTCGATGTCACCAACCTGGTTATGATCGAAACCGGCAATCCGGTTCATGCTTTCGATTTCGATGAATTCGGCTCGAATGAAGTCGTGGTTCGGCGTGCTCGTGAAGGTGAAAAGCTGACCACTCTTGACGGTCGTGAACATGATTTGACCCCCGAGGTGTTATTGATTGCGAACGGTCGCGAGGCCAAATCCGCGGCCGGTGTCATGGGCGGGCTGAACTCCGAGGTGACCGACCGGACGAAAAATATCTTGCTTGAAGTGGCCTATTTCGAGCCTTCGGTTATCCGCGCGAGTCGTAAGAAACTCGGTTTCGTATCTGAAGCCTCGGCTCGTTTCGAGAAGGGGGTTGATCCCAATAATGTGCCGTATGCTTCCGAGCGGGTGGCGTTCTTGTTCCGGGAGCTGTGCGGTGCGGATGTGCTTGAGGGTATGGTTGACTGTTATCCTCGCCGGATCGAACCGCCCACTGTCGAATTGCGCCCGCAGCGTTGCAACTATGTGCTCGGTACCGATATCGCGACGGAACGGATGGTGCAAATCCTGAGTGATCTGGAGTTCAGGGTCGAGGGTGATAATCCCCTGAAAGTTACGATACCGACTTTCCGCCATGATATTGCTCGCGAGATCGACCTGATAGAGGAAGTGGCCCGAATCGAGGGTTATGACAGCATCCCCGACGCGGTTGACAATATCGGGCCGTTGTTCACGCCTGCTCATGCCGCTGATCGTTTCCGGGATGAAATTCGTACTGTTCTTACCGGGGTGGGGTTCGATGAAATGATGGGGCACGGGCTGGCCGATAGCCGTCTGGCGTCTTTTCTGAATCCGGGTTTGCCGCAGTTGAGGATTGTTAATCCGGTCTCGGAAGATCTGGATATTATGCGCAACGACCTGGTTCAAACGGCCCTCACCGTGATTAATCACAACATTGCGCATCGTAATCTTGATCTTAGCCTTTTCGAGCTGGGTAAAGCCTATTTCCCGCCGGACGAAGAAGGGCGTTGGGTCGAGGATGAGCGGTTACTGTTGCTGGTAAGCGGTCAGACACCGGGCGACTGGCGTAGTCGTCCGCGACCGTATGACTATTACGATCTGACCGGGGCGCTGAACGCTCTGGGTCGGCATTTTCAGTGGCCGGTCATTGGCTTTGAGCCGTTCAAGGGTGAGTATTTTGAACCGGAATTGTCCTTCTCAATTGCGATGAACGGCAATTCGGTGGGCTCTGTCGGGCAGGTGAAACCCGAAGTAGCCAGGAAATTCGACATCAAGCAGCCGGTTTATCTGGCCCAGTTGAGGTTGGAGGCACTGATGCCTTTTTCCGGTAAGCTGGCCGAATTCAAACCGCTGCCGGTCTTTCCTTCCGCCCCTCGTGATCTGGCCTTGTTGGTGGACGAGACGACCAAGGTCGGTCACATCGTGGAGCTTATTCGGTCGCTGGCCGGGGAGCTGGCCGAGTCCGTCAGCATTTTTGATCTTTACACCGGCAAACAGGTCGAGTCGGGCAAAAAGTCGGTGGGGGTGGCGATTAGTTATCGGTCGGCCGAGCGGAGTTTGTCGAGCGCGGAAGTCGATAAGATGCAGGAAAAGATAATCGCTGAGTTAAAGAAGAAGTTTAACGCCGAAGTCAGGGACAAGTAGTATGGCGGACAAATTTGAGCTGTTAGAGCAGAGAATCGCTCAGGTCATCGCCAAACTTGAGGAATTGCGAGCCGATAATGACCGGCTCCGGGAAACCAATACCGGGTTGGAGTCGCAATTGACCGAGATAAAGCACCAGTTCAAAAGCCTTCAGCTTAGCCAGCACGATCAGAGTGAACTCATCAAGTCCAGACTTGCCTCCGTGTTGAGTCGGATCGAAGAACTGGAAAAGATCGGCCTCTGAGTTTTTGCTTGACACTGCTTTCGGGAAATTGTATAAGATCTTAAACGATAGCGGGATAGGAAAATAACGATTCGTGTGTGCGGTTTGAATATATGTCAAGCCCTTCGATAGAAAATAAGGTTGTCGTAAGGATATTTGGAGAAGAGTATCCCATCACCGGTTCCGGTGATCCGGAATATATCTCCAGAATCGCCGATTTTGTTGATGTCCGGATGCAGCAGGTGGCCCGGCGGAGTCGTACCAATGTCAGAGAAAAGGTTGCTATTCTGACTGCGATGTCATTGGCTTCTGAGCTGTATGAAAAGACCGATAGTCTGGATCAAACGGCCAGTGCTCGTGATGCACATCTGGACAAATTGCTGGCTCGCCTGAACGATGCCCTTATCGATAAGCGTTGACACCAAACCGATCATTCGCATCCCTCGAACCGTATTTTCCTGATTTCCTGTTATCCTCTTTCACATAGATGGAATCGTCCGGTCTCCGGATCGGACGGGAGGTAACAATGGACGTCCTGATCATTGTATCCGCTGCTGTAGCCGCCGGTCTGATCGGTTATCTGGTGGGCGCTCAGGTCACTCGCCGTATGGGGGAGAAGAGTCTGGCCAACGCCCAGGCGCAGGCCCGGCGTGTTATCGAAGAGGCCGAAAAAGAGGCCGGAATCCGACAGAAGGAAGCGGCTCTCGAAGCCCGAGAAAAAGCCCTCAAAGAAAAATCGCAGTTTGACCGGGAGATGGAGGAACGGCGTCGGGAGCTGGAAAAATTCGAGAAGAGGCTTGAAGAACAGAACAGCACGCTGCAGAAAAAAATCGACCTCATTGAAACCACCGAACATAATCTGAGCGGACGGGAAAAGTCGATTGGCGCTCGCGAGAAGGGCATTGAACTGCGCGAGGCGGAACTTAACAAAATCATAGAGACTCAAAACGAAAGGCTGCAGAGAATAGCCCAGATGACGCCCGAGGAAGCCAAAAAACAACTGATGGATAATATGATGGGCGAGGCTCGGCTGGAAGCGGCGGCACACATCAAAGAAATCAAGGAAAAGGCGGAGCGCGAAGCCGACAAAGAAGCCAAGGAAATTATTCTTCAGTCGATATATCGCTGTGCCGCCGATCATACGGTCGAGACCACCGTGTCGGTTGTCAGTTTGCCCAATGATGAGATGAAGGGCCGCATTATCGGGCGGGAGGGACGCAATATCCGAGCTTTTGAAACCTGCGCCGGGGTCGACGTAATAGTCGATGATACCCCCGAGGCCGTGATCCTTTCCGGTTATGATCCCATCCGACGCGAAATCGCCCGCATGTCTCTGGAGAGGCTGATTTCCGACGGTCGAATCCACCCTACCCGCATCGAGGAGGTCGTGGATAAATGCCAGAAAGAGATGGAAGTAATAGTTCGGGAGGCCGGGGAACAGGCCTGTTTCGAACTCGGTGTTCACGGTGTCCATCCTGATCTTATTAAGATGTTGGGGAAGCTCAATTACCGCACTTCCTATGGGCAGAATGTCTTGGCGCATTCCAAAGAGGTCGCGCAGTTGGCCGGTTTGCTGGCCTCTCAGCTTGAACTCGACGATGTTATGGCGAAACGTTGCGGTTTGCTGCACGATATCGGTAAGGCTATCGACCGGATTACCGAAGGTACGCACACTCAGATCGGGGCGGAATTCCTGCGACGGTATAAGGAACATGAGTTCGTGGTCAATGCCGCCGAGGCGCACCACGGTGATGTGCCTATGACCAGTCCTTTCCCGGTGCTTGTTCAGACGGCCGACGCTGTCTCCGGCTCGCGCCCGGGAGCTCGACGTGAGCCTCTGGAAGCTTACATCAAGCGGCTGACTCAACTGGAAGAACTGGCCGACAGTTTCAAGGGTGTTTCCAAGGCTTACGCCATTCAGGCCGGCCGCGAGGTTCGGGTTATTGTCGAACACGACAAGGTCGATGATCTGGCCAGTGAGATATTGGCCAGCGATATAGCCTCGAAAATCGAGAGCGAACTGCAGTATCCGGGTCAGATCAAGGTCACGGTGATACGGGAAATGAGGGCTACCGAATACGCCAAGTAGACTTTCGGTTCGACTGAAAAGCGGTTGATTATCAGGTGGAGTTGTGTTAGACTCCACCTGATTTGCGTTGTACATGGTGTCGGGATACAGGCGGATATCCCGGTTCCGACTCTCTTCCGCCTTAGAAAAGAGTTTCCATGCCTGAGTTGACCGTGCTTTTTGTTGCGGACGTCTGCGGTCGTCCCGGCCGGCAGGCCGCTGCGTACCTCATCAAGCCCTTGCGCGAAGAATTCCACGCCGATTACGTTATTGCCAATATCGAAAACGCCGCCGGTGGGTTCGGTATCACACCGGAGATGTCGCGGAAGATGTTCACTTACGGGATTGATCTTCAGACTTCGGGAAATCATATCTGGGACCGGGTGCAGATACTGGAGTATCTCAACGAAACGCCTAAGTTGCTCCGGCCGGCCAATTACCCCGAAGGAGTCCCCGGTAACGGTTCGTTTGTCGATCTCGTCGGCGAATGTAAGATCGGCGTGCTTAATCTGATCGGGCGCACCTATATGCCGGCGACGGATTGTCCCTTCCGAACCGCCGACCGGGAGATCAACTGGATGAAAACCCGGACCCCGATTATAATCGTCGACTTTCACGCCGAGGCGACTTCGGAAAAACAGGCCATGGCCTATTATCTTGACGGTCGGGTCTCGGCTGTCATCGGTACTCACACGCATGTACCTACGGCCGACGAAAATATCAGCCCGCGGGGTACGGCTTATCTGACCGATGCCGGTATGACCGGTCCCCAGGATTCGATCATCGGTATGGACAAGAAACCGTCGCTGGGGCGGTTCCTTACCGGGATGCCCAAACGTTTCACCACGGCCCGGGATGATGTGAGACTTCAGGGAGCCCTGTTGCGGGTGGATGCGGAGACCGGGCGGGCGGTGCATTTCGAGCGTGTGAGTCGCTGTTTTGACCTGGCGGAATACCAGAATGGTCCGCAGCATGATGTTGATTAGGAAGGCGAGAAAAATATGTCCGCAGTACTTATTGACGGTAAGCTTGTAGCGAAACAGGTACGAAAAGATCTCAAGGAACGCATTCACGCTCTCAGGGAAAAGGGAGTGGTGCCGGGGCTGGCTGCGGTAAGGGTCGGGGATGATCCGGCTTCCGTTACCTATGTCAATTCCAAAGCGCGAGCATGCGAAAAGCTGGGCCTGTACTCCGAGATTATCACTCGTCCTGAAAATACGACACAGGCCGATCTGCTTCGGATTGTCGACGAACTTAACGCCAACGACAAGATTCACGGTATTCTGGTGCAATCCCCCCTGCCGGGGCATATCGACGAGTTGACCGTGACGCTTCGCATTCGACCCGACAAGGATGTGGACGGTTTTCATCCGCACAATGTCGGTCTTCTTCTGATGGGGCGTCCGGGATTCGTTTCCTGTACCCCGCATGGCATTATGAAATTGCTGGAGTATTACGAGATCAATCCGGCCGGTCGGCGGGTTGTCATCGTGGGGCGTTCCAATATCGTCGGTAAACCTCTGGCCGCTTTGTTGATGCAAAAAGGCCCCGGGGCCGATGCTACAGTCACCGTGGCCCACTCCCGTACTCCCGATCTGGCTTCGGTAACTCGAGAGGCCGATATCCTTATCGCCGCGGTCGGACATCCGGGTACTATTACCGCCGGGATGGTCAAAGACGGGGCTGTGGTGATTGATGTCGGGGTTAATCGGGTGGAGGATTCCGGGAACGAAAAAGGGTACTACCTGACGGGCGATGTTGTCTTCGATGAAGTTGTCGAAAAAGCCTCATATATCACACCGGTACCGGGCGGTGTCGGGCCAATGACGATTGCTATGCTGATGAGCAATACCGTCATGGCGGCTGAACATACGGCCGGTTCGCCCAGGTGAGAACATCGATATCCTCTGCCGCGCGTTGCCTCTTTGCTGCACCATGTTGCATACTGAGACAGGTTAAAGTTAATGGTTTCGGTTCTTGAAATGGCCCATGGTTGTATCGCAGACCTTGAATGCCATAATGTGATTTTTAAGTGATTTTGGATAAGTTACTTACAATTGTCCCCGGATTCTCTCGTGTGGGAATAATTTTCCGGTAGTTATCTGTCGCGCAACAGGTTGAGGGGCATATCCTTTGCTCCTTAGTTACCATTGCTCTGTTGTCCGGGACTAAACATGGCAGAGGTTGGCTTCTGTGAGGATTGCAGCTAAATGTTTGACTCTGGTCTTGTCTCTCGCAGTTTTTCTTGCGGTGGCTGGTGACGTTGTTTGGGCTGACCCGTCCGGGTCTGATGCTGATCATGTCCGGGCTACGGCCGGACCGTTAAACCAGCTCGTGCTCAACGTGGCGCCGCAGCAGGTAGTGGGACATCCTCTGGTAACCACGGCGCAGATTTTCCTGTTGGACGACAGTTCCAGTCCGGTTGTCGACTACGACCTGTCGGCCCATCCCATTACTCTCAGCAGTTCCAGCGGAACATTGTCTCCCGCCGTGATCGATGATTCGTCTTTATTCTCCGAAGGTATCATTGATTTTCTGTCGCTGGGGGTTACATACGACGGGCTTTCGGGCCCGATTGAGATGACGGCTTTCAACTCCGGTGTCGTGTCATTGGGGGAAGTGGTTGTATTCAACGGGTACGATATCCTTGAGACTTTCGATATTCACGGTGATCCCGTGTCGGCTATCTACGCCGGGTTACCGACCGCGATTGAAGTAGCGGTGGCCAACGGCGGGGGACTTACGGCGATAACGCAGCCGAACCTCAAGGCCTTTTTTGCCTCCGGGGGCGGGTCGCTTAAGCTCTTTTTCACTCCCCGGACTGACGGGGTGAGTGATACGTTGTTGATGGATTTGCCCACCAGTGCTCTGAGTCCCGGTCCGGACACCTTGATACTGGTTTTGGAGAGTATATACCGGCCGGCCGATTCCCAACTGGTTGTGCACGACACGATGAGAGTACCGGTCGAGGTCCTTCCGCAGGCCGAGGTGCGTTTCGTGGATGGTACGCTGAAACCGGATTCGGTCCATAGCGGGGCGTTGTTTGATGTCTCTTTTGATATTGCCGCGACCGGTTTCTCCGGGCCGATAGATGAAACCGACTTGGCGATTCGACTTCTTTCGACCGATGACTCGGTTCTGGCCGTTTTGCTCGACAGTAACGTGGCGTATGACAGTTTCGAGTCGGACACCATCCATTATGCGGGTATCGAGGGGGTTGTTGATTCCTCTCTTGATCTTGCCCCCGGTTGGTATCGTCTCGGTTTCGAATATCGACTTATTTCCGGTGGCAGTGTCTTCACTCTTCCTGAATTGCCGGTTGATTCTCTCTATCTGCTTCCGGGTGTACGGTTGACGTATGTCGAGGGCAGTTTTACTCCCGACCTCGTAGCCTCGGGGCAGGAAACGTATTTCGAGTTTGACCTTTTGGTAGACGGTACGGAACCGGTGTTGGTCGATCCGTCGCGCTCCAGTTTTCAGGTTGCGGGCAGCGGTTTTTCCACCACGACGAACCTGATTATCTCCGAAGATACGCTGGTGGTCGGGAGTAACCGGATCGAAACCGAGCACATTTTCATCCCGGAAGATCAGGTCGGCGCACAACTGAGCGTGGCGGCGTCGATTTTCTATCATCATCGCGGTGCGGCCAACGCTCTGACTTTTACCACTTCCTTCGGTGATCAATTGGTGAATGTCGAGGAACTGCCCATCGTGCAGATTGTCGAGGTGTCGGTCAGGTCGGTTAATTCGCCGAAGGTGAATACCTGGCAACCGTTTCAGATCGTTTGCCGCATTGCCAACCTGTCGACTTCCGATATGTCGCCTTTTGATATCCGCATGGTTTCCGACGGCAACTCGACTTTCGAGTCCGATATGACCGTCCCCGGTGTTCCGGGCGAGGATACGGTGGAGGTCCTTTTCGACGTGACGGCTTCGGGCACGGCTAACCCGGCGGAGATCTTCTGGATAGACATTACGACGCTCGGGGTCAGTCAGCTTCCGCCCGTGGACAATATCGCCCTGGCCAATATACAGGAGGCGGCCATGTTGTCGTTGTCCCACGTATTGCTCGGGGCGGAACAGGGATATGTCAGCATAGGTGCCGAATTCTCTATCGTTATTACGATTCTCAACGCCGGTGAAGCCGCCGCGGGAAGCGCGGTTTTCGAGATAACCACCCATGGTATGGATCTGGGGGTGGAAGATCCCCTGACCGGTATCGTCGATGTCGGCGAACCGCGCGGGATATCTTTCACGGCCCCGATGTACGATACGACCGTGAGAATCGGTTTTGCCCTGATCGACAAGCCTCTTGATCTGAACACCAACCTTCCGGCGTATATCACCGACACGGCTTTTGAAATAACGCTCCCGGTGACTTCTCCGCAGGTGGTGTTATACGCTGAGGGGCGAGTCGTGAGTTCGAATCTCGTTCTTCCGTCCGGTGAGAGGGATTTGTTCGAGTTGGTTTTGATTAACCCGGGAGCTTCGTCTATTGCCGATACGAAGCTCGAATCGCTGGTGCTTTCGTTCGTGGATCGTTCCGATCAACCGCTTAGTGTGCGCTCGGTGCTTGAGGCCGGGACGGCCGGGTTATACGATGATGGTCTCAAAGTGGCTACGGCTACCGTCGGGGCGGATCAGCTTCGCTTGATTTTCAATGATTACGTCGTTGCGGCTGGCGATACCGCCAGGGTCTCATTCCGGGCGAGGGTTAAAGCGGAGGGCAGCGAGGAATTCGGTATCAGGTTCGATACCGACGATCTTGTCGCAAGTTTTGCTTCCGGTCCGCTGGCCGGCGAGCCGGTGCAGGTGGTTTCGGAAGATGACGCCGGCTGGGTGCTTAACGAAGTGTACACGACAGTGCCGGCTACGCTGAAGGGTTCGTTTACTATTCGCAACAACCCGTTCAATCCCGTCGAAGAGCCGGCCGAGTTTAATTACTATTTGCCGCAGGCTTCAGCCGTCAAGTTTCGGGTGCTGACCCTGACCGGGGAAGAGGTGTATCGCCTTGATCTGGCCCTGGGCGATCCGGGAACGGCTCCGGGATTACAGTCTGTTTTCTGGAACGGCCGTGACAATGAGTCGGACATGGTGTTAAACGGCGTGTACGTGGCGGTTATCGAGGCTTTGGGCGGAGACGATAAAGCAATCCTGAAAGTGGCGGTGCTCAAATGATACGGCGACGGACATATATCGCGCTGATCATACTGACGATGCTGGCGCTTTCGGTTGCCCGGGCCGGTGACGCCGGTCGGGAAACCCCGTTCTCGCTCGGTGCGGGAGCCCGCTCGCTGGGAATGGGCGGCGCTTTTACGACTCTTTCGTGCGACGCTACCGCTATTTACTATAATCCGGCCGGTTTGTCGGCGCTGGAGTATCAGGAAGCAGCTTTCATGCATACTGTTTTGTTCGAAAGCTCCATCTACGATTTTGCTTCCTGGGTGTATCCGATTACGGAAAATCACGGCGTGGGGGCGGGGTTCATGCGGATCGGCACCGGTGACATCGTTCGACGGGTCGATTTTGCCGACCGCGGGACATTCGACTATTCGTATACGCAGATGTTGCTGTCATACGGGCGCAATGTCGGGCGGTTTTTATCTACGGGTATCAGTCTTAAAATTGTCAATCAGTCGCTCGACAATGTTTCCGATTATGGCGTCGGGCTGGATCTCGGTTGGCGTATCGATATTTGTCATGGTCTGGCGCTTGGGGCCATTGCCCGGAATCTGATGCAGCCGGAACTGGCCCTGGATTCCCTTTCGGAAAAAACGCCTCGCTCGGTGACCGGTGGTTTGTCGCTTTCGCAGCTTCACCTTTCCGAGCATACGTCCTTCTCGGCGGGGGTGGACTTGGAGAAGCATGAGGACAGGGCTTTCAAAGTTCACGCCGGAGCCGAGCTGTCGTTCCTGGATCGCTATAACCTGCGAGCCGGTTATGATCGGGACAATCTGACACTCGGTGTCGGGCTGCGACACGGTCGTCTTAAGGTTGATTACGCCTATAAACTGGTAGATTACGTCGATAATATCCATCATTTCTCGCTTTCTTTCTTCCTTGGGAAATCGGTCAGTGAACAGATACGGTTGCGGGAGCTGGCCAAGTTGCCGCCGGAACCGAGTGAGGAAGAGAAGCAGTTCAGGGCCCTGATGGAAACGGCCAACAGCTATCTGCGGCGTTTTGAGCTGGACTCGGCCGCGGTGTATTTCGAACGGGCGCTGGAATACGACTGGGAAAACGAGGAAATCATAGGTTCTCTGGCGGCCATCGCCGAAGCCCGCCGGGTACAGCGGGAACAGGAAGCTCGGTTGCGTCAGGCCGAAGCCGAACGGAATCAGACTATCAACAGTTTTCTGGAGCAGGCCGAGTTGCTGTATACGCGGGGCAGTTACCATGCGTCGCTTGATCTGCTCGATTTGATCTTTGATATCGATCAGGCTAACCCGCGGGCTCAGTTGTTGCAACGTCGTAACCATCAAGCCATTGTTTCTGAAGTCGGCGAAAATCTCGACCGTGCCCGGAAGGCGGCCGCGGCCGGACAGTTGGCCGAGGCAATCGAAGCTTACACCCGGGTGCTGGAGCTGGATCCCGATAATGAGGAAGCCGGTCGGGCCAAGCGGGAAGTTCTCACCAAAATGGGTCTGCCCGAGAAACTGCGGTTGGGTATCGAGTTGTTCGAAAAAGGGCGATTTGATGAAGCCGCCGGTCAGTTCCGGTCTATTCTCAAAGTTAACCCGGATGAGACAGTGGCCCGGGATTACCTCGACAGAATCTCCCAGGCCCAAACCAGGACCTCGACTCTTGAAGATCTGGAAAGAGACCAGGAGGTCTGGGGCTGGTATCTGGATGGCCTGAGATACATGCGCAACAAGGAGTACCAAAAAGCAATCGAGGTCTGGGAAAAGGTGCTGCGGAGATTCCCCAACAATCCCAATACCCTCAGCAATATCGAACAGGCCCGTCTGCGTCTGGGGACCGAGGCTCCCGTCGACAACAAGTAATTCTGACGTTTTTTACTGGTGTTTTCCGTCTGAACGGGCAAGTTTCCAGTCATGTTTCGCCGACCCACCAAGGAAATCAACGCCGAGTTTCCGGCCGAGGAAAAATATCTCGACAGCGTCCAGCGAACCGTGCGTGAGGCCTGTGCCTCCGCCGGCATGAGCCGTAAGGACGTTTCGGCGGTCGCGCTGGCTATCGAAGAGGGAGCGACCAATATCGTTCGCCATGCCTATCTCTATGAGACCGGTATGCTTCGGCTGCGCATCGTGGTATACAAGAAGCTTATCGTTTTTTCGCTGATTGATACCGGTCGTTCGTTCCGTCCCGAAGGCAGCGGCAAACTCGATCTGGATCGGCTGATCGAGTCGGGGCGTCGTGGTGGTTTGGGCTTCTACATGATCCGCAAGATCATGGATTCCGTGGAGTATTTCTCCTGGGCCGGACAGAACGAGCTGCGCATGACCAGGCGTATCGGTCGCGACGCCGAACAGGGAACGCCGCTGCTGAGACGCATGTTCACTTTGCGGGCCAAATTCTCGCTCTGGACTTTTTTGATCGTCGCTTTGATAATAGGTACGGCATTCTATTATATCAATGACCGTACGACGAAAGAGATCTACTCGCATCTCGACGGCACGGCGGTTGCCCTGGGCCAGACGATTACGGAACAGGCGGCTTTGTCCATGATCAACCACCGCAGCGATGTCGAATTCGACGAACTCGTTATCAGCTATTGCAACTCGAACCCGTCGCTTACCCGTATCGTTCTGACCGACTCGACCGGCACGGTGGTGGCGCATTCGGATGATATTCATAACATTCGCAAGCCGTACCATTACCCGGACCGGGCCGACCCGGCGCTCCTGTCTGTTCCTCAGCGCTGGACCGACGGCGGTCGGGAGGTCAACTACCTGATTCTTCCGATACGGTCGGGCGAACGTCTCCTGGGTAGAACGCATATTACCTATTCTTCGGAGTCCATACTCGAAAAGTTGTCCGAATCCCGCTGGCGGGTGATCCGGCTGATCGGGGTGCTGGTCCTGATCGGGGTAATCGGTATTTACTTATTGTCCAACTATTTCGTTAAGCCAATCGTGAATATAACGCGACGCCTGCGGCGGTTTTCCTCGGGTGACCTGGAGAGCGAATTGCCTATGGAAGGGGCCGACGAGTTCTTCGAAATATCCAAGGCCCTTAACGAGATGATGACGCGGTTGCGACGCGACCGGGAGACGGTCGTGGAACGGGAGAAGATGGCCAAGGAGATCGAAGTCGCTTCTCAGATTCAGAAAACTCTCCTGCCGCATCAGTTGCCGGGGTTGTCCGGGCTGGAGGTGGATGCTTTTTATCGGGCGGCCTCGATGATCGGCGGCGATTTATATGACGTCTTTGAGATCGATGAACGACGGTGCTGCTTTGTCGTTGCCGATGTGTCGGGCAAGGGCGTGCCGGCCTCGCTCGTGATGTCGATGTTGCGGACGGTTTTGAAGATATATTCTCGTCGGGACGTTTCGGCGCGCTCGATTCTGATCGAGGTTAACGACTATCTGGCCGGTAACATGCCGCCCGGCATGTTTATCACCGTGTTGATGGCTATTCTTGATGTCGAAAAACGTACCCTGAACCTTGTCTCGGCCGGCCACAATCCTCTGCTTCTGTTTAAGGCCGGAACACGGCGGGTGATGAAGCTGAATCCGTCCGGTATGCCTTTGGGCGTGCCGCTGACGCTCGACGAGGATTTCAGCGACACCCTGGAAGAGATCGACCTGAAGCTGGACGAAGGGGATGCTTTCCTGCTGTATACCGATGGTATTACCGAAGCGATCAATCGTGAAGGGGAGCAATACGGGATACAGCGTTTGATAGATTTCATGCAGGAGCAACTGAAGAGTGACAACGATACGTCCGTGGCCGAGGTTGCCCGTCGGATCGTCGACGAGATAGACAATTTCTCCGGTTTTGCCAGCCAGCGCGATGATCTTACGTTTATTCTCGGACGTATCGTGGCCGTCGGTGCCGTTTCGGGGGAGGAGCCGGTCGAGGATGACGAGTCGGTCGAAAGCCGGACCCTCCGGGAACCTGATTCGAACGAGAAGTAAGTTTTTGCTTGCCTGTATCCCCCGGCCGCCTTTTTTTGATATCAGCAATCAGTTACTGCGTTATGTAATGGGTTTAGATGGATAACATCAGTATCTCCCTGTCCGAAGGTGGCCGTCGCCGCGACGTATCCGAGGTGCGTATCGACGGTGTTATTGATACCCTGACAGCGTCGGAGCTGGAACAGGTCATGGATTCGCTTCTTCGGCGAAACCGATACCGGATCGTGATTGACCTGGCCGGGGTGGATTATATCTCTTCGGCCGGCTGGGGGATATTCATTTCTCATATCAAGGACGTGCGTGACAACGGGGGCGATATCAAGCTGGCCAATATGGTTTCCGACGTTTACGAGATTTTCGAGTTGCTGGAATTCGATAAAGTCCTTCAGGTGTTTACCTCCGTTGACGCCGCCGTCGACAAGTTCGTCGGTCCTCCCTCTCCGGGGGAGGAAAAAAAAAACGACCAAATCGACCAGCCTGAGGGTAATTGACGAAGTAGCTTCGGCCCGCTCCGACCGCCCGGACAACGATCCCACGACTACGATAGAGAGAATCGAGGCTGAGGATGAAAGCCTTGAGGTTTTCGCCCTGCGGATGATCAAGAGCGATCCGTTTGTAACGGTTTCCGAAATACGGAGGGAATACGAGCACTATCGCGCCGGACGTAAAGTGGGCTGGTGGCGGGTATTTTCGATATTGCGCAGGAATCGTCTGGTGAGACGGAAATCCCGGTTCCGCTATGCATGGGGACGACCGTAAGTCAGTTTTAGTTGACAATCGCTTGTAATCTGTTATTATTCAATAGAATAAGTTAGGGGGTAAGAAGTCCGGTTATGATGCAGACCGTGCTGATCATATGTTTGTTCACTCTGGTGATCGTTCTGTCTGTATTGCTGGTTGTACGGATACGTTCCGAGAGACGCGCAGCAGCGATCTACCGGATGACTCTTTCTGATTTTTCCGAATTCCTTCGTTCCAATACGCTTGACGGGTCGATTCAACTCGTTGCCGGCAAAGTTTCCGATCTCCTGAAACGTGCTTGCGGTTGTGAACGAATCGTGTTCCTGAGGAAACGTCGCCAGTATCTGGAGTTGAACTATTTCTTCGGTGTCAACCGGTTTAATCGGCACGACCTGCGTGTTCGTTATGCAACCGATTTGGTAGATCGCCTGAAAGGTCAGGTTTTTCCCGATGAACTCAGTACCCTGAAAGATATTCTTCCCGAGGCTCTGCTCAAAAAGCTGGATCAGTGGGAATGTGATCTGTATTTCCCGGTATTCTGGAGAGATCATCTGTATGGCCTGTATTTCATCAAGAGTACGGCGGAAATAAGGTCACCATCGTTTCAATTGCTGGTGGCGTCGATGGCTCAGTCTCTGTCGGCCGCATATCATATCAAATGGCATGAAGACAAGCAGGGCCGTATGGAACAACGCATGCAGCAACTTCAGGAAGAGGTCGTTCATCCACCCCGTGCGTCAATACAACAGGGCATGCAGGTGCTCAAACTGGTCCGCCATCGCAACTCTGAGACTCTTCTGGATGAGATTCTGGGTAATCTGGCGAAGGATCTTAACCTGTCCAGAGCCGCCCTAATGTACGAACCCCCGCAGAACACCCGGCCTGTGCAGGTACACCGTTCCGGCATCACCGACAGTCTGGAAATCCCCCAGCGGGAAGTTTTCAATCAGGTCCTTGCGCGTGTTGTTTCCAACGGTTCCGGTACCGTGGAGGATTTGCGGAAATTCGGTGAGACCGCCGCCTTCGGTCAGGAGATGGCCCGGGCCGGTCTGAAATATATTGCGGCTCTTCCGCTTTCGGCAGAACGGGCCGGATTGCTGGTCTGGGGAGACGAAAAAACTCCGCAGGCGATATTACCGGAATTGAAAGAACACACCGCCGCCGCGGCCGAACTGGTCGATAATGCCGAGTCGTTCGAAAGAGTCGAGGAGCTTTCATATACCGATAATCTGACCGGGCTGGCCAACCGGCGCTATTTTCTTAGACGTCTCGATGAAGAAATAGATCGTGCCAAACGGTATGAACGTTCACTGGCTCTGATTATTCTTGATCTCGACGAACTCAAGAGTGTGAACGACCGCTATGGACATCAGGCGGGCGATACGATTATCCAGCGTGTGGGCGAGTTGATGCGAACTTCTATTCGTTCTATCGATGTCATTGCTCGCTATGGGGGGGATGAGTTCTGCGTCGTTATGCCGGAGGCGGACCGGGCTACTTGTGTGCGGTTTATGAACCGTCTGCAATTGAAGATCGCGGGTCATAAGTTTACGCTGGAGCAGTTCAAGACCGACAGCGAAGGTCTTCGCTGCACGATTTCCCAGGGGGCGGCGGTTTACCCGGACCATGGCAGCACCTCCGAACACTTGATTTACGCCGCGGATATGGCGTTGCTGAAGGCCAAGGAATCGGGGCGTAACCAGTTTATTCTCAGCGATTGAACCTCCCGTAACAGTGAGCCGCTTAAGCTGCTTGTTTTGTACTTTACAAGCAACTTCTAAGGGGTCTATATTTTAGTTTTAACCAAACGGCGGAATATGCCGATTTCTATACCAGTACCTTTTGTGGAGACGAACAGGATGAGAAGTCTCAAAGCGACCGGGATAATCTGTGCTCTGATCGCAATCGTGATCGGCGGTCTGACAGGAAGTCGTTGTGCCGCTGCGGAATACATCATTGGACCCGAAGACGTTCTGGCTATTAGTTTTTGGCAGGATCCCTCCCTGAACGCTGAGGTGGCGGTGGGGCTGGACGGAAAGATAACCCTGGATATCGTAGGTCAGATCGAAGCGGCCGGGAAAACCACGGAACAACTCCAGAGTGATATTGTCCAGCCGATATCGCGTTTGAACAAGAACATCTCTCAGGCTACCGTCAGGGTGGTTGAGTTCAATTATAACCACGTGTACGTGATCGGACAGGTGAATCAGCCCGGCAAGAAGACATTTGAGGAAATCCCCGATCTGTGGACTCTTATCAATGAATCGGGCGGGGTCGCCGCGCAGGGGGATCTTAGCCGGGTAACTATCGTGCGCGGTGGTGCGGAGGCCGGTAAGATCAAGGTGGTGAACGTTTCGCAGGCTCTTTCCTCCGGAGAATTGGATAAATTGCCGAAGATTCGGCGCCAGGATACCATCGAAATCCCGCGCACTCCGGGGCAGGTTCTGGCGGGTGAAGTGGCCCGAACGACCGAGAAGAAGAATCTGATTTACGTTGTCGGGGCGGTCAATTCGCCCGGGCCTATTGCCTACGAAGAAAATATCGACGTGATGGAAGCCCTGGCTCTTGCCGGTGGTCCTACGGCTGACGCTAATCTCGGCAAAACTCAGTTGATAATAAAAGACGGCTATTACGCGCAGACGGTGGCTTTTGATTTGGCGAAATACTCCCAAACTGGCCGTCCCGCTCGATACATAATGCAGAAGGAAGACATGTTCGTCGTACCGGCCCGCCGATCCGGTTTCTTCGGTACCGGTATTGCCGGTGTGGCGGCGGCGGTGGGAGCCGTGGCCACGGTCGTGTTGTTATACGATCAGCTTACCGATGATAACCAGTGAACGATGTCCCGGGTTGAATTGTGAGGCAAGATATAGTCCATGGAAACTTACCGGATAAGCAGTAGACTCAAAGAGAACGACCGCGAATATCTCATCCAGACGACCAACGATGCGTCGAAAGGTTCTGTTCTTACGGCGGTTTTTGTCGACGGCATGCAGACGGAAACGGTCGACTGCCCGCATCCGGATGAGATCAACCCTCAGGAGGTTCTTGCGCTGATCAAGACGACCCATGGCGAGAAGCGCCAGGAGCTCGAGACTCTTCTCAAAGCGTATCAAGAGGTGATGGAGCGAGGGGACCCGAACACTTTGTATCAGCTCGGCACGGCTTTTTTGTATAAGCGTTTTTATCGTGAAGCCGTCGAGCTGCTTTCGGTGGCCGTGCGGTGTCGGGACGATTACCATCAGGCCTGGAATCATCTGGCTATTTCCTGTCTTGGGCAGGGGCTTATCGATGACGCGGTAGAGGCGGCTGAGGCTGCGGTTAGATGCCGTCCGGGTTATGCCGATTACCGCAACACTCTGGGCGAGGCTTACTTGGCGGTCAATTCTCCGAGTCGGGCTATCGTTGAATTTGAACAGGCGATAGGTATAAATCTTTACTATGGCGATGCCTATTTCAATCTCGGTCTGGCTTATACTCTGGACGCGGTCAATTTGAAGGACAGAGAAGGTGCGAGCAATTTGGTTGAACGGGCTCGTCAGTGTTTGCACAAAGCTTCGTTGATCTGTGCCGACTACAAGGATCACCGGGATTACTCCGAAGGTCTTAAGGCTCTGGAAAATCACGATTTCGGACGAGCTTTGGCCATTCTGAAAGGAATCCGCGAGACCAGGAAAGAGAGACACCGTCGGGAATTCGCGGATTTCCACATGCGTTTCGTGCTGAATTCCGGTTGGGTGACCGAGGAAGCGATCACGGAACGCATCCGCTTTCTTGAAAATGAACTGGAGAAGAATCCCGGCTATGTTGACCTTCAGGCGGAACTGGCTCACTGCTATCTGGAGCAGGCGCGGCTGGTTTGGCAGAAGGGCGTACAGCAGTTCAAGAAAACGACCGAGTTGAACCCGTCGCTGACCCGTGTTGCCGCGTCATTGCAGGTGGCCGAGGAAGCCCGGAAGACGATCAACGAAGCGGTAAAACGGATCGGTGAGAAAGGATAAAGCAGACCGTGGGCCGAGACTACGTTCCGATTATCGATCATTACAGTATGGAATCGCCGGTGGCGACCGAACTGCGTCGTCTGTTGCACAATCTCGAAAAGTGCCAGGGTAAGCCGGAATTGAAATCGATTCTGTTTACTTCCGCTACCACCGCCGAAGGAAAATCGACGGTATGTTCGCTGCTCGGTATCACGGCCGCCGTTAAGGGGCACAAGACTCTCGTTATGGATTGCGATATGCGCCGTCCCACTCTTCATCGACTTTTCGGAATGGAGCGGGAACACGGGATGGTCGAGGTGCTGTCCGGCGAAGTGGAAATGAAGGGCGTTATCAAGAAGACCGCGCTGGAAAATCTGGATGTGGTCACGGCCGGCAAGGCCACCCCGCAGCCTACCGAGTTGTTTGACGCGCGTACTATCGGGGGGCTGGTCAATGAGTTGAAGTTCTATTATGACTACATCTTTATCGATACGCCGCCGGTAATTCCCGTTTCCGATCCCATGCTTCTGGCTCAGGAAACGGACGGGGCTATTCTGGTAATCAAAGTCGGTGCTACCGCCCGGGAAGTTGTGCGACGGGCCAGCGAAATCATGGGCAACAGCCAGACCAATCTTTTGGGGGTTGTCCTGAATAACGTCAAGGGCAGTCTGCCGTATTATTACGATCATTCCCATTACCACTATGAATACAGTCAGTCAATCGGGGGCAGGAAAACCTCGGGTAAGAAGCAGGGGAGCAGGAAATCTTCCCGGAACGGTACCGAAAGCGGGGCAAACCGGAAACCCGGGTCATCGAATCATAACCAGATCCCGCGTTAGCATCGCCGGTCTGAGCTATGGATAAGCAGTTCAATTTACTTACGGTCGATGTCGAAGAATGGTTTGCCGTAGAGGCGTTGTCTGATCGTTTTCCCTTTGACGACTGGCCGATACTCGATTCCACTCTGGCGCGCAACTGTACCCGTTTGCTGCGTTTGTTTCGCCGTAAAGGAATCAGGGCGACCTGGTTCGTGCTGGGCTGGTGTGCCGAGCGTTACCCGGATCTGATTCGTCGGATAGCCGATGAAGGTCATGAGATAGCCTGTCACAGTTATCGCCATCGACATGTCGGCCGTCTGGGAGAAGAAGCTTTCCGCGCCGATACGATTCGGGCCATGGAGGCTATTCAGGCTGCCGTGGGGGTGCGCCCGATGGGTTATCGGGCACCGAGTTGGTCCCTTAATGAAAAAGTCCCCTGGGCGTTCGAGACGCTGGCCGATTTGGGTTTCGAATACGACAGTTCCATCTTTCCGATCAAGCACGATTTGTACGGGATGCCGTCCGGTCCGCGCCATCTTTTTCGGATGAGTTTCCCCGGTGGCAAGTATCTTTACGAATTGCCGGCTTCCACTTACCGTTTGCTGGGGCAGAACCTGCCGCTCGGTGGTGGCGGTTATCTTCGGCATTCGCCTTATTGGTACTCACGGCGTATGATCCGCAGAATCAACCGGGAGGGCTATCCGGTCCTGGTTTATATCCATCCGTGGGAAATTGACCCGCATCCGCCCCGGATACCCGGTCTGTCGGTTCTCCAGCATTTTCGCACTTACGGTTCGACGGCGACCCTGGAGACCAAACTTGAACGGCTGTTGGATGATTTCGAATTTACGGCCATGATCGATCACATTCGCTACACGACCCGTCACCGGATCGGGTTCGAACGCTGATTCCGTTGGTACAATTGGACTTCTGCTGTTGAAAGAGCCACTTTTGCGGCTTTAGGCAGAGCAATTGAATAAATTGTTGACTATTGCTTGTATATGGATTACACGTTGTAAGTGAGGATTAGTCTGCAGAAGGAGGAGAGTGCAATGAAACGACTATTACTTTTTGCTATGGTTGTTCTGCTATCGGTTCCTACCGTTGAGGCCGGTCGGAAGCAAACCAGAGCGGGTAAGATCAAGAACGACAGCATATATGTAGACTCTCGGTATGATTTCCAGTTGATTTTGCATGAAAACTGGAAGCCGCGTGTAAAGAACGATGACGAGAAATGTCGCCTGACATTGATGCAGAAAAATTACGCTATTCCTGCGGATTATGTGAGTGCTCCCGATTACACCCAGGTACCGAGGGTGGATGTCTATGTTGACACGACGACGATGAATGTTCATTCCTTTCTTGATTCGCTGTTGGCCGATGATTACAAAAGCGATCAAAAAAGCGAGATCGTTAAAGCTTTTGAGTTTCTTCAGCAACCGGACATTATTCCCAAGGGGCGCAGTCGTTTGGAACTGAACGGAGCTTCGGGGGTGTTCTGGCAGGGGCAGTCCAAGTACATGAAGGAAATTCAACTTTCGGCATCATCGGTGGGCGGTAAGCGTGTTTATGGCTCCTATGGGGGTGCCATCGCGGCCGTCAAAATGGGTGGTAATAAGATTCTGATGTTTCACGTCATGTGCGAATGGCCGTATTACAACCAGGTCCTTTCCGAGGTGCAGATTATGATCAGAAGCGTGACCTGGGAACAACCCGAGGAAGAATAACTGCGCCTGCGAACATTGAGACTTGGAGTTGACTGGTTTTGACAGCCATGGTATTTTCCCTTGTTATGGTTGAGAACGCCTAAGCTACGGAGGCCATATGTGGGCGGTGAGGGCGATAATTGTGCTGTTGTTGCTGCTGGTTGTGGTAGCTTTTGCTTATAACAACTTCAGCGCGGACCAGACCGTTGATGTGAAATTGCAACCGGTGCTGTCGAATTACGTGGATGTTCCTCTGGTCACGGTTGTTTTCTGGTCATTCGTGGCCGGGGCCGTGCTGTCCATGTTGCTGTTCGTATCCGTTTACATAAGGCAGTCGGTTCAGGTGCACGGAGCGAGGAAGCGAATCCGGTCGCTGGAGGAAGAAGTGGCGATTTTGCGCAATCGTCCTATTGAAGAGTCGGCGGAATTGCTCAAAGGAGCGGACCGCCGGCAGGATGAACTTAAATCCCCGTTTGCAAGTGACGGACCGCTATGATCGAGTACGGCCTGGCCTTTCTGATTCTTTTACTGGTGGCGCTCGCGTTTTATTTGGTCTATGAGCGCTTTGTTCGGAAGTCTTCCAAGCGTGACGTTTCGTTATATGTCGACGGTCTTAAAGATTTGCTCGATGGCCATCAGGAGTCGGCTTTCACCAAGCTGCGTCAGGTGGTGGCCGAGGATTCGGGTAATCTGGATGCGTATTTGCGATTGGGGCGCATTCTGCGCGAGAACAGCCAGCCCCAGCGAGCTTTGCAGGTACATAAGGACCTGACCCACCGTCCCGATCTCAACCGGGCCGACCGTGTGGCTATCCTGCACGAGATCGCCGATGATTGTCTGGCGGTTAACGACTATAAGATGGGCGAAGCGGCCTTGAAAGAGCTTCTGTCTCTTGATTCCGGCAATCACTGGGCGCATTTGAAACTGTTGCGGTTGCAGGAGCAGGCTCAGGCGTGGGACCTGGCTTTTGAAACCGCCAGTCAGATCCTTAGGCTTGAAGGCAATAAATCCAAAAAGCCGTTAGCCAAATACAAATTCCGGGCGGCTGAGCAGTTGTATCGCAAACGGGAGTATCATAAGGCCCGTGTAATGTACAAGGAAGCCCTGGGGCTGGACCCGACTCTGGTCGGCGCCTATTTGGCTATAGGTGATTCCTATTGCGAGGAAAGGCGGTACGAAGACGCCGTTACGTTTTGGCGTAAGCTTATCTCGGTTGTGCCGGATCAGGGCCATCTGGTTATCGAACGTCTGAAAAAGACCCTTTTTGATCTGGGTCGGTTCGGTGATATTCAGGAAATCTGTGAGTCGATTCTGCGGGAGTCGCCCAGAAATCTTGAGGCGCGCCGAGCTTTGGCCGAGTTTTACCAGAAAAAGGGCGACCTGGATCAGGCCGTTCAATTACTGGAAAACGTGGTCGACGATTACCCTTCGGATATCTCGGCCGTGCTGGAACTGATTCGGGTCTATCTGGAGAGCGGAGATAAGGGTAAGGTGGAACGTCTGCTCCGAGAGCTTGAGAAAAAACATCAGGAACACAAAAATCGGCCGTCCGACCCGTCGGCCAGCCGCGGTCCTGCTGAGATCAGGGCATAATCAGTCCGACCGGCCAATGGCCGCCCGACAATGATTCGATCCATCATCATACTGCTGCTTGCGGTTTTGGCCGTCACACCGGTGTTGCACGGTGAAACCGTTTATACTCTCATTCAAGAGGGACACCTGGGAGAAGCCCGCGACTCGCTTTCCCGTCTGGCCACGGCCGCCAGTCGTGACGGCAATACCCTGTTTTACCAGAGCTTGTTGGAAACCGATGCCAACCAGGCGGCTCGCCTGATGCAGGCGGCCCTGAACGCTTCTGTGGCGGTTGTGTATCAGGAGGAAATCTACTACCGGCTGGCCCAGTATTATCTTTTGACGCGAGACTACCAGCGTTTGGGGCGGCATCTGGCCGACTATCATTCGCGCTGGGAGGCGGGACGATACCAGGGGGAAATGCTTCGCCTGTCCGTGCTTCGGGACGAGTTGGCCGGGGATTACGACGCCGCTTTGCAGGAGTGTGATCACTATCTGGTGAGGCATTCCTCGGGTGAAACCGAGCAGTGGGGGCAGGTGGACAAGGCCCGCATTATGACGGCCAATAAGAAAAGCATCGGGTCATCAAAAACGCTTCGTGCTCTGGTCCGCGCCCGCTCCGGTGGCGGCATTCCTCAGGCTCTGTACCTTCTCGGTATGGAGGCGGTGCACAGGAATCGTATCGATGATGCCGTGTTTTATTATAATCTGATTCGTGAAGGCTATCCTTCGGCGGTCGGTCTCGACGAACTGATGGAGAAACTCGGGGGGATGTCGACCCCGTCGTCCGGGGATAACGCCGCCGAGCAATTGACCGGGACATACTATTCGATCAAAGTAGGTGTCTTTTCGAGCAAGTCGAACGCCGAGGAATACGCCGACGAATTCGAGAGATACGACCGCGGGGTCGAGATCAGGAAAAAAGAAATCTCCGGCAAGGAATACCATGTCGTCTACGTAGGTCGTTTTCAGGATTACGCCGAGGCCTCCCGGTTTAAGCTTCAGCTTGAAGCGGCCCATCACGAAGCATTTCAGGTTGTGACCCGATGAGCAAGCAGGTCGACTCCTCGTCCGGATTCACCCCGCTCATGCGGCAGTATCACGCCATCAAAGAGCAGCACCCCGACAAAATTCTGTTCTTTCGCATGGGAGATTTTTACGAGATGTTCGGGGACGACGCCGTGAAGGCCGCCCCGATGCTCGGTATTGCGCTGACGTCACGCTCCCACGGCAATTCGGAACGAATCCCTCTCGCGGGAGTACCGCACCATTCGGCCGACCGTTATCTGGCCCGACTGCTGGCTCGTGGCGAAAAAGTTGTTATCGTCGAACAGGTGGAAGATCCCAAAACCGCCCGGGGATTGGTGAAACGGGAGGTGGTTGAGGTCCTTACCCCGGGAACGGCAACGGTCGAGTCTCCCGACAATGAACAACTTGGCGGCGCTCTGGCGGCGGTGTATGGCCGGGACGGGCGTACGGTCGGTATGGCCCTGCTGGACATTACGACCGGGACTTTCATCGTGGAGGAAGGATCGGTCCGGAAAATACTCGAACGCCTGCGGATCATGGCACCGGCGGAGATTCTTTACCCGGCCGAGAAAGGCCGGGAACAGTTTCCTGATCTGTTTGAACAGAACGGTCTCGGTGGTGTGCTTAGTGCTTACGAAGACTGGAATTTCGATCTTAAAACCGCCCAGCGCGAACTGAACGCTCATTTCGGTACCGAAACACTGGAGGGCTTCGGTGTTGCCGACGACAGGCTGGCCGTGGTTGCGGCCGGGGCGATTTTCCGTTACCTGCGCGACAATCACCGGGAACGGCTTTCGCATGTGAAACGTTTGACGCGGCTGGACGACGCCGAGTATATGAGGCTCGACTACAACAGCGTGCGCAACCTGGAGCTGGTCGAGAGCATAGCCTCGGAGAACAAAACTCACACCCTTTTTGCCGTCATGAATCGTTGTCGCACCGCGGCCGGAGCTCGCCGGTTGCGTCAGGCTTTGTTGCGGCCGTATGTGAACTGCGAGCGGATCGAATTGCGGTTGGGTGGGGTGGCCGAACTGGTCCGCAATCGCGATCTCTGTTTTGAAATAACGGAGAACACCAAAAATCTGCCCGATCTGGAGAAGCTGGGCGGTCGGCTTGGTATCGGCAAGCTTAATCCCCGTCAGATGGCCGCGATAGCCCAGGCTTTGAAAATATCCGGTAAACTGCGACTGTTGCTTGAGCACGCCCATAGTCCGCACCTGCAGCGGATCGCCGCGGCTGTTCCTTCTGAAGAGACCGTTATCGATAAAATCGAGCAGGCGTTGGTGGAAGAACCGCCCCTGACAGTCAACAAGGGGAAGATATTCCGTCGCGGTTTCTCGCCGAAGCTGGACACCTTGAACGATTCTATCCGCGAGGCTCGTGATTACATCGCTTCGTTGCAGCAGAAAGAACGCGAGCGCACCGGTATTTCCACGCTCAAGGTCGGTTTCAACAAAGTGTTCGGTTATTATCTTGAAATAACCAACGCCCACCGCGATGAAGCGCCCGGGGAGTATATACGCAAGCAAACTTTGGTTAACGCCGAGCGCTATATCACCCCCGAACTCAAGGAAAAAGAAGAGCTGATCTTTGCGGCCGAGGAGAAAATAATCTCTCTCGAGCAGGAGCTTTACACTGAGTTGACGGCGTTTCTCAACGACAACATCGCCGATATTCTGCTGACGGCGGAATTGCTGGCCGAGACAGATCTGGTTTCATCTCTGGCCGATCTGGCGGTCGAGCGGGGATTCTGCCGTCCCGAAGTGCACGCCGATACTCGGCTCAACATATCCGGGGGGCGTCATCCGGTTGTCGAGTCGGTGCTTCCGACCGGCTCTTTTGTTGCCAACGACGTTGATCTGTCGGTTGAAGAACAGCGTGTGGTTATTCTCACCGGTCCCAACATGTCGGGGAAATCGACTTACCTTCGGCAGATCGGTTTAATCGTGATCATGGCCCAGATCGGGTCTTTTGTCCCCGCCGATAAAGCCGAAATTGGTCTGGTCGACCGCGTTTTTACCCGGGTCGGCGCGCTTGATAATCTGGCCGGGGGGCAGTCCACGTTTCTGGTGGAAATGGTGGAGACGGCCAATATCCTGAACAATGCCACCGAGCGTTCGCTGGTTTTGCTCGATGAAGTGGGACGCGGGACGTCGACTTTCGACGGTCTCTCCGTGGCCTGGTCGGTGGTGGAAGCGATCAACGAGAATCTGCGCTGTCGCACCGTGTTCGCAACGCACTATCATGAACTGACCGGTATGGCCGGTTTGTACGACTGTATCCGCAACTATCAGGTGGCTGTGCGCAAATGGGAAGATAAAGTGATCTTCCTGCACAAGATTATTCCGGGGGGCTGCGATGATTCTTACGGAATCGAGGTCGCCCGCCTGGCCGGGATTCCCCGGGCCACCATCACACGTGCCAGGCAGATTCTTCGCTTGCTGGATTCGGGTAAGTTCAACCAGTCGGAGTTGGGTAAGGGTATTTACAAGGAAAAAGTTCAGACCAGCCTGTTCGACCGGCCGCCTTCATCCGTAGAGCAAAAGATAAAAGCGGCCGATCTGGACAACATGTCTCCATTGCAGGCCTTTGAACTGCTGCAACATCTCAAAGAGGAACTCAAATGACCCCCGCTTCCGAGAATCGGTCCCCTCGTCCCCGTATCCGTCCTTTGCCGGAACGTTTGATTAACAAAATCGCCGCCGGTGAAGTGGTGGAACGTCCGGCTTCCGTGGTCAAGGAACTGGTCGAGAACGCTCTTGATGCCGGGGCCGGCCGGATCGAAATCATTATCGAGAAATCGGGCGTATCTTTGATCAAGATCGTGGATGACGGGTGCGGGATCGATGAAGATCAGATCGAGATAGCTTTTTCCCGCCATGCCACTTCGAAAATTTCCGACTCGCGCGATCTCGACCGAATTGTCTCGTACGGTTTTCGGGGTGAGGCTTTGCCTTCGATTGCTTCCGTGTCGCGCATGCGCATGGTTTCCCGTCCGGGCGAAGCCGACAGCGCTGCCGAAATCGTAATTGAGGGGGGTGTGCTGCAATCCAGACAGCCGGTTGCCGCCGGTTTGGGAACGACCGTAGAGGTTGAGAATCTGTTTTATAACACACCGGCTCGTCGGAAATTCCTCAAGGCCGAAACCACCGAAGCCCGTCACATCTCGCGTGTCGCTATGGCTATGGCGATGAGTCGCTCCGTGGTCGGGTTTACCTATCGTCTCAATGGACGGAAAATCTTCTCGCTGCCGACCGGACAGCCGCCCGGCGAACGAGTGGCGGCCCTGTTGACACCGGGGAAGAAACTGATCGAGGCGACGGGAGAGAGCGGCCCGCTTCGGCTCGAAGCTTACGTCGGTCCGCCTGATCTGGCCCAGAGTAACCGTAATAGTCAGTACTTCTTTGTCAATGGTCGTTATGTCCATTCTCCCATGATGAGTCATGCTTTTGCGCAGGGTTACGGTGAATCGCTTCCGCGTGGCAATTTCCCCGTCGGGGCGTTGTTTCTCACGGTTGATCCGATGGAGATCGATGTCAACGTTCATCCGGCCAAGACCGAAGTGCGTCTTTCTTGTGAGCGTGAGATTCACAGCCTTATTCATCACGCTGTCCATGACGGTCTTCAACGCGCCGGGGTTGTGCCGTCGCTGAAGGTTCCCGGATATTCCCATGGCTCGGGTGAACAACCGGCCTGGACACCTTCGCGCGATCCTTCTTCCGGTCAGGCGAACTACAAGATTCCCGGGGTGGGACAGCATGCCCCGTATGATCCCGGTATGCTCGCCGAGTTGTACAAAGCCCAACCGCCGGCGGCCGATCCGTTGCCCGGTATCGCCCGGGTGGATACGAGCACCGGTGAGATCGTGGAGCTGGAAACTTCAGCCGTCCCGTCAACACCGCTCTCGGCCGAGGGTTTCTATCTGATTGGTCGGTTCGCCGATCTGTATCTTCTGTTTCAGCGTGCCGATGAGTTGTACATCGTTGATCAACATACCGCCCATGAGCGGGTGTTGTTCGAGGAAACTCTCAGATGGATGAACCACGAAGGGGGCGTGGCTCAGCGGTTGTTACTGCCGGTTCAGGTGGAACTAAACGCCGAACAAATGGCCGTGTTCGAAGAGTCGGAATCGCTCCTGAATCACTCCGGTTTCGACATTGCCCCCTTCGGCGGTACGACCGTGCGCATCGAGGCCGTTCCCTCGATTTTGTCGCGGAAATCTCCCGAGAAGGCAATTCTGGCCGTGTTGGACGACATCGCTTCGCTGAAAGGCACCGGATACGATTTGAAAAAGGCCATCGCTCAGTCGATAGCCTGCCGTTCCGCGGTGATGGCAGGTGACCGTCTTGACGACAGGGAAGCGGAGGCATTGATAAGCCGGTTGATGAAGTGTGGAAACGCTTATTCCTGTCCGCATGGTCGTCCGACACTGATAAAGATCAGCCGCGATGATCTGGATAAGCAATTTGGGCGAGGCTAACGACAAGGCTATTCCGATTATCTGCGGCCCGACCGGTTCGGGAAAGTCCGGTATCGCTCTTGAGCTGGCGGCGCAGTATCCGGTTGAGGTTGTCTCGGCCGACTCATGTCAGATTATCAAGTATCTCGATATTGGCACGGCCAAGCCGACTGTCCGGGAACGCGAAATCGTCCCTACTCATCTTATTGATATTATTGAACCCGGAGAGAAGTACTCCGCTTACAGGTTTCTTGCCGAGGCCGAGGCGGCTATTGCGGATATTAAAAAGCGTGACCGGATACCGCTGATTGTGGGTGGCTCCGGTCTCTATTTGAAGATATTGACCGAGGGGGCGGTGGAGATTGAAGGGGATAGTGCCCCGGCGATTCGTCACCGTCTGGAGGCCGATATGGAAAAGCTCGGCCCGGAGGAAATGCATCGCCGGTTGGCCGAGATCGATCCGGCCGAAGCCGACGCGGTTCATCCCAACAACAGGGTGCGAGTTATCCGAGCGCTGGAAATTTTCGAATCAACGGGGCAATCGAAATCGGACCTGGTGAAATCGGGGGCGTATAAGAAGAGTAACTATGTTTACGATTTTTATTGTCTTATGCCGCCGCGTGAGAAGCTGTACCGGGCTATTGAATTTCGCGTGGATGCAATGATTCTGGCCGGTCTCCCGGCCGAACTGGAAGGGCTTGTGAAACGCGGACTCGGTGAACGCATACGCGAGGCGAATGTTATCGGGTATTCCGAATTTCTGGAATATATGGACGGGCACTGCACTTTTGATGAGGCGGTGGCGTCCATTAAGCGGAATACGCGCCGTTATGCCAAAAGACAGATAACCTGGTTCCGACATCAGATAACCGGGCGCTTTTTTGCGGATGCCAAGAGCCTCAGACAGGCCTTGCCATTGTCCTGAGAATGCGAAAGAAGGCTGAAAAGACTTGACATGGGTTTTTATTATTTCTTATATGGCAAGAACTTAGGCGGCGTGACCTAAAGAGGCCGAAAACTCGAACCGATAATTACCAGGAAGGTGCCTCGATAACAACAGAGGAAAGGAATCGATGTTTCAAGCTGAACCACGTATTCGCTTCACGCCGTATCTGATAATCCTTGCCCTTTTGACCGCTGCTCTGTTTGCCTCCTGCGGGGTCAACCAGGTGGCTTCCGGGCCCCGCCTGTACGGAGACGGCGGCGCCTCGGATCAGGAAACGGCACAGGAGGAGCCGGTCGCTGTTTCGCCGGAGGCCAAAAGTCACGACACCGAAGAATCTCCGCTCCCTGTGGAAACGGCACCCGATACGGTAACATTGACTATTCCCCCCGTGTCTTCGGAAAGTGTCCCTCCGGCAAGCTCTGAGCCGGAAGAGAAAACAACGCCCAAAAGAGACCTGTATAACGATAACGAGAGCGCTGTCCCGGCCGACTTCATGCTCTACTATGGCGAGGTCGACAGCGAAGACTCCGCATCGGCGGTCGATGACGCCGTCTGGCGCCTTTTCGATCTGGCCGAGGAATACCAGGCGATGGGGGTGATTGCCAATCGGGAAGCGAGTTGGGAAGAAGCCCAGTACTATTTCGAGAAGAGTCTCAAAATTCTGGCCAATCTGGATATTGAACCGGACTCGGTTCTTACCCCGGAAGCGGTCAAATACACCACTCTTTTGAGCAATATCATCGCCGATTATCGGGTGACCCTTCGTTCTTTGGGAGAGTTGCAGTCCGATGTGACTCCGTCGGTGGTCGTGGAGAGGTTCGGCGAACTGGAGAAACGTCTCGGCGCCGATACCATGCTCGTTTTTGCCGAAGAAAGCCAGGCGATCACCTTCGACTTGCCGGTCAAGATGAACGACCGGGTAAAAAGTTCGATCATTTATTTCCAGACCGTGGCTAAAGACGCTTTTCGCAAGTATCTGAGTCGTTCCAGGAAGTACGACCGTCTTTTTAGGGACATTCTGGTCAAGTATGACATTCCTCAGGATTTGATATACTTGTCGCTGGTCGAATCCGGCTACAATCCCAACGCATACTCGTGGGCGCGGGCCATGGGGCTCTGGCAGTTCATCTCTTCAACCGGTCGTCTTTACGGGCTGGATCGCAACTGGTGGGTGGACGAGCGCAAAGATCCCGAGAAATCCACCGAAGCCGCGGCACGGTTTCTTAAGGATCTCTACACTCGTTTCGGCGATTGGGAACTGGCTATGGCCGCTTATAACGGTGGCCCCGGTCGAGTGCAGCGTGCCGTGCGCAAGCAGGGAACGGTTGATTTCTGGAGACTCAAGCTCAAGCGGCAAACCATGGATTACGTTCCGCTTATTTACGCCGCCGCTTTAATGGCCAAGGATCCCGGGCGCTACGGTTTCCATGATATTGAATTCGAGCCCGAACTAATCTGGGAAGAAGTCACTATCGATAAATGTCTGGAATTGAAAGTGGTTGCTCGCGAGGTCGGATGCAGTGTCGACGAGCTTAAAGAGCTTAACCCTGAGCTGCTTCGTAACTACACTCCTCCGAACGACAAGAAGTATAAACTGAAACTTCCCGTCGGCAGCAAGCACAAGTTCCTGGCGGCCTACGATGGTATGCCGTCGCCGAAGGAAACCAGTTGGGTTAAGCACGAAATCAGGCGTGGCGAAACGGTGAGTACTATTGCCGCCAGATACGGCGTTTCGCAGTATGCTATTTTCGAGGCTAACAACCTGAACCATCGCTCCAAGATATACGCCGGCAAAACACTTATTGTCCCGGTTCCGCTGGATCGCGAGTATTCGCAATGGCAACGGAATGCGAAAGATAATTATCAGGCCGATAATTCCGTGTATACCGTTCGTTCCGGCGATACCATGTGGGATATCGCCCGGGCTTTCGGAACCACGGTTAACGCCTTGCGCCGTATCAACTATATTGAGCGCGGTTCACGAATCTATGTCGGGCAGAAGCTCAAGATTCCCTCAAGTGCCAAGAAGCTCAAAGACATGAATCGGACTTCGTCGGATCGAGCTTACGTTTCGGCTGAATCCCAGACCGAAAATGAGAGTAGAGGGAAGACGCACAAGGTTCGCTCCGGCGATACCCTCTGGGACATCGCCAGAAAATACGGTACCACGACGGCACAATTGCGCCGGCTTAACGGTTTGGGTCGTTCGTCGCGGATTTATCCGGGGCAGGTATTGGCCGTGACCGGTTCCGGCGGCCCCGATTACGTGATCTACAAAGTCGAACGAGGCGACACCCTGAGTCGTATCGCCAAGAAGTACCGAACCACTGTTTCCAAAATCCTCGCCACGAATCATATTACCGATGCTGACAATATCAGGATCGGGCATAAATTAAGAATCTATGTCAGGTAATGGAATACCATAATGGCCAGAAGTCGTGACGTTGTTGTTGCCGTAATAATCGTTGCCTGCTTCGTCGTCGTGATAGGTTTTTTCGGTCTGGCGATGATAGGTTTTCTTTCTACGAACGATGGGGCGGCGTTCGGTACTTTCGGGGGCGGGGCGGTCGGCATCGTGGAGGTTTACGGTCAGATAACCGAGAGCAGCGGACGCCAGGTGGTCGATGATCTCGAACGCTGGTACGAGAATAATTCCATCAAAGCGGTGGTGGTGCATGTCAATTCGCCCGGCGGTGAAGTGGGGATATCGCAGGAGATTTACGGCGCTATTCTCAGGATGCGCGATTACAAACCGGTTGTCGTATCAATGGCGGGGGTGGCGGCTTCCGGGGGGTATTACATCGCCTGTGCGGCTGATCGCGTAATGGCCAATCCGGGCACTGTTACCGGTTCTATCGGGACTATTCTTTCTTTCCACACTTTCGAGGGGGCCATGGAAAAGCTTGGCATCGGCCTCGAAACGGTCAAATCAGGGGAACTCAAAGACGTCGGCGACTACTCCCGAAAAATGACGGAAAAAGAGCGGCTGATGCTCAGTTCGGTGGTGATGGACGGATACGAGCAGTTTGTCGAAGTGGTGGCCGAGGGGCGCGGAATGGACAAGGAGGAGGTCTATCCGCTGGCCGATGGCTCGATTTTCACCGGTTCTCAGGCTTACAATCTGGGTCTGGTGGATACTCTGGGTGGTCTTGGCGAGGCGGTCGATATGGCCGCCGAACTGGCCGGAATGGAACCTGAGCCGAAAGTGGTCAGACCCTATCGCAGGGAGAAATTTACGGTTTTTGATCTCCTGAGCGGTGCGCTTGGTGACCTCGGTCAGAAGATTGAAGCCACGTCGAGCGGCCCCAGACTACTGTACCTGTATGAATAAGAACCGGGCTTGAGTGTAAAAAAATGTCGGCCGGGGATCAGATTTTCCTTTTCTTGGTGGGAGATTTTATTATCTTCCACTGTCCCAAGGGCTTATCGGCGGGACGAAACATTGGGTCGGCCGAGTGGTGACCCTTGTTAGATTGAGCATGATGAGAATTGATATTACAAGACAGTCTGTTGAGGGAGGATGACGTGACTAAAGCTGATTTGGTCGAAAAAGTAGCCGAGAAAACAGGGCTGACCAGAACTGACGTTGCTGTCGTCGTCGATTCGTTTCTCGATACGGTCAAAAAGTCAGTGGAGGGCGGACACAATATCGAAATCCGCGGTTTTGGTACTTTCAAGATCAAGCTGCGTAAAGCCAGAAAGGCGCGGAACCCCCGCACCGGTGAGGTCGTACCTGTCCCGGATCGTAAAGTGCCCGTGTTCAAGCCGTCCAACGAATTTAAGAACATGATCACGAAACTGTCTATCTAACCTTTAGAAGCCGTTATCGCGGAGGATTGATGCCGAGCGGAAAGAAGCGTAAGCGCGCCAAGATCAAGACGCACAAGCGTAAAAAACGCAGACGTGCTGATCGTCATAAAAAGAAGAACAAATAGTTTGGCGGGTGGAAAAAGTATCCGCCGGCGTAGGGAAGCTGTTTCCCTTTTGACGCGTCAGAAAAAACAACCCGATTCGGTAATGGTCGCTCGCACACCTGATAAGGTTAGATAAAGCAACGCCTTACCGTGTATTGGGAGAAAATAATGCCCATCTGCTCAGATGGGCATTTTTCTTGCCCTCTTCCGGGCGGTGAACTATAAGAACGTAAAATTGTTCGGTGTGACCATCGCACTGGCTCTGTTTTGTTTTTCCGGTGTGCGCGCCGACAAAGCCGATTTCATTGTCAACGACGACGGATCCGTGGCCGAGCAGAATCAACCGCGGATTGCCGTAGCCTCTGACGGCGGGTTTGTTATCGTGTGGGTCGACAAGCGCTCAGGGTCGGCCGATATCTACCTGCAGCGTTTCGACTCCGCGGGCAAACCGGTGGGAAGAAATCGCATCGTCAACGACGACGATGTCGACGCCTATCAGGCCGAACCGGCCGTGGCGGTCGATCTTTCCGGTTTGTACTCGGTAGTCTGGAAAGACTATCGCGACGGTCTTTATCCCTTTGATCCCGAAATGTATTTTCAGCGATACGACACCGCTGTTGCACCGGTGAACGATAACCGGCGGATCACTACCGAATACCCCGATTCGCTGAAGGAGACGCCCGATATCGCGCTCTCGCCCTGGGGTGGTGGAGTTCTTGTCTGGGCCGACTATCGCAATCACAACTGGGATATCTACGGTCAGTTGATCGCGTCCAACGGTTCCTTGATCGGCAGCAATTTTATGGTGAATAACGATGCCACATCGTCGCAGCAGCATGCCCCCAGGGTAGCCGTTTCGCCGGAAGGCTGGTTTGTGGTGACGTGGTATGACAATCGTTTCGGCACCGATGATATCTATGTTCAGCGTTATGATTCTCTCGGTAACGCTTTGGGCGGTAATGTCCGGGTTAACTCGGCTGGTTTTGATGCTCGTCAGGCGTTTCCCGATGTGGCGACCGATGGCGCGGGGCATTTCACCGTGGTTTGGGTCGACTGGCGCAACGGGAGCTACCCGTCTAATCCCGATATCTATACCCGCAAGTTCGATACCCTGATGATGCCACTGACCGGGGACGTTCGAGTGAATCGAGACGGAACCTTAAGGGCTCAGCGTCAGCCGACCATATCGGCCGACCGACGGGGTAACGTGGCTCTTATCTGGGCCGATTCCACCGGCGTGTCGTCGTGGGATATCGTGGGGCAGATGATCGATGTTGAGGGGATGATTCGCGAGCCGAATTTCCAGGCTAATGCCGATGCCGACTCGGCCCAGTTGCAGCCCGACGTTGCTCTCGACGGGCGAAATCGCTATGTCACCTGGGCCGATAAACGCAATGGCAATTTCGATATCTACGCTTCAATCTCGAAATATAATGATCCCGGGATCAATCCTTGTCCGACAGCTCTCAAGTTTGAGATGCTGGTCGGCGGCGAACTCCCGGAACCGCAAACGGTGGTTCTGGAACATGCCGGGTATAATCCCATTAATTATGAAATTCTGCGGTCGCACAATTGGCTTACGGTGAGTCCCGCCAGCGGCATTACTCCCGATACGATCACGGTGGGTATTGCCACTGACACCCTTGATTTCGGAACGTATTTGGGTTCTCTCACATTGATTGATACTGACAATCATGATTCTTCGGTCGTTCTCTCGGTGCGGCTTGATGTTACCGCTCCGATTCTGGATATCTCGCCCGATACGCTGGTCTTTCGGGCTTTCAGCGGTTTGACCGATTCGGTTTCGGAGAACCTGACCGTACGTAATGACGGCGGCGGAGAACTTAACTGGACACTTGATGAAAACGCCGACTGGCTGTCCGCCTCGGCATACGCCGGCACCGGCGATTCTGTTGTGACGGTGTGGGCGGACGTTCCGGGTCTTGAAACGGGAAACTATACGGAGACGATTGTTATCGACGGTGGCGAGGCCATGAACTCGCCCGACACGGTATGGGCGTTTCTTGAAGTTGTCGATAACCTGCCATACATTTGGCTGGAGCCGGAGGCGATCAGTCTTTCCAGCAATAATCCATCGGAGGTCGATACTTTTCTGGTCGTGACCAATGCCGGTCCGGGTATTCTCAACTGGCAGGCCGTTGCGGATGATACCTGGCTGCGCCTCGGTTGTTCCTCCGGTATGAGTGGCGATACCATTCGTCTTTCAATTGATACCACCGACCTTGGCTTCGGTGTGCACCGCACGCGGGTCGTAGTCACTGACTCGGCGTCGTTCAACGTGTCGGAAGTCATGGTCTTTGAACTCGAATACATCGATTACGTGGTCCCGGTTTTGCAGGTGTCTCATGATACGTTGCTGTTTGAGGCGTATGCGGGAATAGACGATTCGGTCGGTCTGGACCTGGGTATCGCCAACGGCGGATCCGGGCAGCTTGACTGGACCGTCAGAGAGGAAGTTGACTGGTTGACGGTGTCGGCGGATTCTGGAACGGGTGATACGGTTTTGTGTGTGGCTGTGAACACGGTTGGTCTGGCTACCGGTAGCTATGAAGGATATATGGTGGTGGCGGCCGAGGGAGCTTTGCAGTCTCCCGATACGGTGGTGGTGTTGCTGGAACTGGTCGACAGTCTGCCGTATATCGCGGTGATTCCGGATACGATATCCATAGCGAGTATGGTACCGAGCGATATCGACACCTTCGCCGTTGTCGTCAACCTGGGAGTCGATACGGTCAACTGGCAGGCCACGGCCAGCGAGTCATGGCTTCGGATCGAGCCGGTTTCCGGGATCAACGGCGACACGATTCATCTGTCGGTGGACACGAGCGGGTTGACATATGGTTTGTATGTGGCCGAAGTTGAGATCGTCGATTCGGCGGCGTTCAATCTCTCGGCTCGGATTGCCTTCGACCTCGACTATTTTCAGAACCCCGAGGATACGCTTCCCCGATTGCGATTGTCGAATGATTCCCTTCTGTTTACGGCCTGTGCCGGTGTCGATGACACGGTGGAGCAAAGCATTACCGTAGACAATGCGGGGCGAGGGACTTTCGATTGGACTTTGAGCGAATCGATAGACTGGCTGACGATGTCGGTTCAGTACGGGACCGCCGGTGATACGGTGGTGTTCAGAGTGAACGCCGCCGGTCTGGACAGCGGATTGTTTCAGGGACTGGTGGTTTTCGATGCTCTCGAAGCACTCGATTCACCGGACACTGTTCGGATCGAGCTCCTTGTCGTGGCCGATCAGCCGTATATACATTTACAGCCGGACAGTATCGCGGTCAGTGTCGTCGAGTTGGCCTCGGTGAATGAGTTTGCGGTGGTCAGCAATATCGGCGGGGGAGAGCTGCACTGGCAGGCCGCGGTTGCTCATGAATGGCTTCTTGCCGACCGTACCGAAGGACTGAACGGCGATACGATTCACCTGTCAATCGATACCACCGGTATAACGTACGGAACTCACCTCTCCTGGGTTGATGTCTTCGACAGCAGCGCATTTAATGTTTCCGAACGTTTGTGGTTTGTTCTGGAATATCACGATTCCGGCGGGTCCGATCCCGCCGATACGGTAATCGTCGCTTCGGCCGACGTGGAAATTGAAAAGTCAACCAGCCTGTCGGTGGAACTTCGGTTGATTAACCGGGCCCGGGAAGTCTATCTTCCTCTGAGCTATCGGCCGGACCTGATGGGTATCGATTCGGTTGTTTTCGATGCGGGTCTGCCCATATTCATCGCCGCAATATATCAAATAGATAGTGCGGCCGGGCTGGTCAGCCTGCATCTCGGAAGCGGTTTGCCGGACAGCTCCCTGGGGACTGGTGTTTGCAGTCTGGCGGAAATTTATGTGACGGCCAAAGATACCGAAGGGGTCATGCTGGTGGATGAAGCGGGGGACGGCGATCTTGCCGCTTATCTGGTGACTTCTGCCGGAGTTAACCTGCCTCTTGTTGTCCGGCCCGGCGAGGTGCGCATATCGGCGCCTCCCGATCCCGGCCCCGGGGTACTTCCCGATAGCTACCGATTGGCTCAGAATTATCCTAACCCCTTCAATATGGGTACGGTTATCGAATTCGATCTGATGGAGCCCGGTCCGGCCAGTCTGGAGGTGTTCAATATCCTTGGCCAGAAGGTCCGAACCATCTTCAGCGGCAGCCTTCCCGCCGGGAGCGATCAGAGTGTCAGTTGGGACGGTTATACTGACGCCGGCCGAGCTGCTCCTTCAGGTATCTATTTCTACCGGCTTCTGGCCGGAGGAAAATCGCTGGTTCGCAAAATGGTGCTGGTCAAGTAATCTCGGTCTGGTTTTCCGGCAGCCGGTCAATTTTTTCGTTTTTCCCCTAAACCTTTTGTTCTCTGTCACGTAGACGAACTAAAGCAAGACAGGCGGGACTTTTCGGAGGACGAATGCGCTGTATAACATTTGCCTTTGGTGTACTGGGACTTGTGATCGTCCTGGCGGCTGCGGTTCAGGCGGACAACAGCGGTCGTATCTACGGGAAAATCTACACGGTGGACGGTGATGAATTCGAAGGCCTGATTCGATGGGATAAAAACGAAGTCGATTGGATTGACGTTCTCAGTGGCACCAAGGACAGGGAAGACTCCGAGCGGTATGATCGAAAGCGAGCCGGTCGCAAAAAGTACCATAGAAACAAATCAAGTTTCAGGATTTTTGGAATAGAGTTGAGCGGCGGCGACGACGTCTATATCAACTATTTGAGTTCGGCGTCTTCCGGTATATGTTTCGGGCATATCAGTGTAATGGATGTTGTCGGCGACGATTGTGTTATTCTCCGATTGAAATCCGGTAAGGATGTGGAGTTGTGCGACGGTTCGACTGATATCGGGGTCGACATTAGAGAAATCGTTATCGAAGATTTGCGGGAAGGTGAAGTCGAGTTTGTGTGGGATGACATTGAAAAGATCGAGTTTTTTCAGGCCCCCGGCAACGAGAAGTCATCTTTCGGCGAACGTCTCTACGGTACGCTGACGACCAAGCGCGGCGATGAGTTTACCGGTTTCGTGTGCTGGGATATAGATGAGGTGTTTACTAACGATATTCTCGACGGTGACGAGAAGCGTCGTTCCAGAAAAATAGAGTTCGGTAAAATCGCGGCCATTGAGCGCTATAGTTCGAGTGCGGCGTTGGTGACTCTTCGATCCGGCGATGATATGGTTTTGCGGGGGACTAACGATGTGGATGACGACAACCGGGGAATTTTGATTTTCGATCCGGGGTTCGGTGAAGTTTTGGTCGGCTGGGATGAGTTCGACCGGCTCGAGTTCAGTGAGGCCCCGAAGCCGGTGCGGTATGATCGGTTCGACGGCGGCCGGCCGTTGAAAGGCACCGTTTATACCGAGGACGGCGACGAATACCGTGGAACGATTCGGTGGGACGACGATGAAGAATACACGTGGGAATTTCTGGATGGTGAATGTCGGGATGTCGATTTAAGTGTCGAATTCGAATTTATCAGTGAGATAGAAAAGAGCTCTCATCGTTCGGCCACGGTGACTCTTTGGGATGGGCGGCAGTTCAGATTGTACGGTTCCAACGATGTTGACGATGATAATCGCGGGGTGGTGGTGTATCTTGACGACGGTGACGACGTCCTGATCGAGTGGGAGGATTTCGATAAAGTGAGCTTTGAAAAACACTGAGCGTGTTGTTTCTGTCAAGTACGGCCGGGGATTATTGCGCCTTGCCCGGTCGTTTTATCATCTGTATCCATCACCAGAGCGGCCATCTTCGGGAAAGAAGATGGCCGCTTGGCTTTATACCTTATGCATTGATTCCGGGTCGCTATGGGCAGACGGCCGGAGGTGAAAGTGAGATGAACAGGAAGTCGATAAGAATTGTCAAATCACCCATGTCGACCATCCCTTGAGCGTCACAGTTACCTTCCTCATAGCAGCAAAGAGGGGCAAGGCTGATAAACAAATGGTCTATGAGTACGGTCAGGTCGCCGATGTCGGCTATATCGGTCGGGTCACAGTCGACATTGCCGGTGAATCCGCGACAGCAGTAATCATACTCGTAGCCGACTCCCATCCAGCCGATATAAGATGCCGTGACATCGGCAATTCGGATATTGTCGATGTTTTTGGTGGCGTTTTCGGCTACCAGTCTGATCTCATCGGCTATCAGTATAGTCATATCGGTCAGGGTGAACTGCGTCAGGCCGTTAAGCTGGAAGCAGAAGCCCGGCGGATTCTGGGCGTACATCTGCGAGCGGATAACAGTGGGCATGGGATTGCCGCTGTAAGGGGTACCGATAGCAACGACCCCGCCCCCGGGGATAGTGGCCTGACCGACCATGACGTTGTTCTGATAGGCCTGGAATCGGACGTTGGGATCACCCAGCGAGTTGAAATCGGCCACCACCTGAACCTGACCGATCGAGCTGGATACGCCGCAAATGCCGCATTCCTGGAGTTCCTTGCCGCCTTTGGCATCGGAAGTCTCACCCAGGAAGCGAATCATCAATGAGGCATTTTCGACCGACATGTCGACATTGGTCAGATCCATTTTTATGCCCGAAGAGAGAGTGTCGGTGCCGATAGACAGCCTGAACCCGTCATCACCGGAATGGCCGATGTTGTTGACAGTTACAGACGAATCTCCCTCTACGACCAACTCGGCGTCACCCAGCGGCTCGACGGATGTCCCTGAGGGTATGAGCAGTTGCGGTAGATAACCGGCGGGCGGCATGCCGCGGGAGATAACGGTAGTATGACTTGGGTTGAAGTCGGACAGGCTGAAGCCGATCTGCTGTTCCTCCGCCGAAGGCGTTACGGCAAATTCCAGGTCGGCGATGTGATACTCACCTGCCGGTTTAGGTGTAGTGTAACTGTTTACGACGGTCAGTAGCTTCTGATTGCCGTTGTCGATTTCATGGATCGTATCGTTAGCCACGGAGATCATCGAAGCAATGCTGTTGAGTGTAATCGATGATGTGCCGCAATCGAATTCCAGCGCTGCGCAGAAACCGGTCCATGGTTGGTCGGCCGTAAACCACATCTCAACGGTCCAGGTCCCTTCACTCGGTGCTACCGTCGTGTTTCGCATCTCGATCACATCGTTGGAGCCGGGAAACGCAATGGGCGAAACGCTGCAATCAATAGGCGAAAACGAGATGAACAAATGGTCTACCAGCGTGAGGAGATCGTTGTTCGTGACTCCCTCGTAACCGTCCATATCACCGGCCTCGGGACTGGCCAGGGGAGTGTGGCTCAGATACAAATAATCGATCAGTGCCGTCAGATCATTCATATCCGCGTCCCCCCCGGAGGCGTCGACATCACCGCAGATAAATGGCTGTGGGTTATAGCACAGCGGACGCAGATACTGGATGTACCAGTTGCGAGCATCTTCCACGTTGGCTTCGAGGTCGGCCAGTTCACCGTTATGCAGAGTAG
>DAISVY010000007.1:50000-205135 GCA_036826635.1 Candidatus Zixiibacteriota bacterium | reverse complement strand
CCAGCCAGATCGTCGACCGTGTAACTCTCAAACACCACGTACGGCCCGGAAGGAGCAATGATCTGCACGGTGCTGATGTACGGAATCTTGTTCTGACCGGTGACAACAATGTCAGCCGTGCAGGGCTGGGAGAAGCCGACCAGCGGGACACTCACCATGCCCGAAGCGTCGACAAAAGCCGATCCCTGAAGAACACCATTGACACTGATACCGATATAGGAACCGGGATCAGCGGTAACGTCGAAGGAAGTAGCCGTCATGATCGTCGCCGCGTCATGCAGCACATTGTTCTCGGCAGGTACACCGAGGTAGGTCATGACAGACGGGTCACCCATAAGGTGATAAATTTCCCAATAATACTGAACCCGACTGCTGCTGCTCGCCGTTACACCGAGGTTGCCGGCGAAGATGATAGCGTCGTTGACGATGTAATGGCTGCTGTCCGGCTCACCGTGATCGTGGAATACGCCGTCGTACGCACCGAGCGTCGTTTCCTCATAGGTCGGACCTTCGCCAACAATGGGACCGGAACCGACACCCCAGTAATAATCTTCGTCCCAATAGGTGGAGTTGGAACCACCGATATAACCGATACCGCCCTTATTCTCGGCTTGCAGGAAAGCCTCGCCGAAACAAGGGGTGGAGCCAGTGGCAAACGTATTGCTCTCACAGCAGTTGCCTATACCCAGAAGATATTTGTGGTTTTCCGTGATAGCGGAAATGTGCTGTGTTTCAAACTCCGGATCGGCATGACCGTCGTGACTGCAGTGCGCCGTATAGTTGTACAGGCCTACGCCGTCGCTGATGGTCTGTCTGATGTCGGCCGGGGCGGTAGAACCGTCGGAAGCCGGATACAGCCAGACGTTAGGATCGATGCCATGGGCCGCATTGAAATAGTAATTGGTACCGTAGTTGATCTGCCCGTTGCCATAAGTGCTGGCATGGCTGGCATCAACACCGGAGACCAAAGTTACTTTTTCAAGATAGGTCTTATCCGGCATCAAGTATTTTTCGTATTCCAGAGTCTTGTCGATCTGGGGCTGCAAGTCCGCAGTAGTCTGAGCCGAAAAACGGCCGTAGTAAATTTCCGGGAAATCATCGTTGGTAAACTCGCAGAAACGCAGATCGGTGATGTGAGAACCGGCAGAACCGCTGAACGGTTCAATCTGATCGGCATCGCCGACAAACAGGACAAATGACGGGGCAGGGTCATCGGGCGGATTAGCTGCCGTGTACATGCCCTGGATGTAGCTCTTAATCTCCGTATTGGTAGTACCGATCTGACCGGCACCACTACCGGTATAAGCCGTAATTACGTTAAAGCCCTTCTGGGTCTTCCACTCGATGAACGGCGCCAATTGGGCTTCGAACATCGGGTCGGAAATGATGAGATACTTAACCGGGTACTTGAGCAGATCGGCCCGCTGTCCGGTACTGAACATAGCCTTGTAGTTCATGATCTGATCAAAAACCGGCTCGAAGAACGGTGAATAATAACGATCCCTGGTGGCCTCTGTCTCGGCCCAGTTAGCGTTCTGGAAACTCACCTTAACGGTAATGTTCTTGTAAACACGCAGCTTGTTCTCGATGGGATTGTATTCAATCGGGTTGATAGTAACCGTTCCCAGGCGAACACCGCGCATAATACCTGAAACTTCGGTTTCGACTCGAGGCCGACTGTAGAATCCGGTCCGTTCGTAGATAGCCCGATTGTACTCAAACGGAACCGACATGGGATCGTCGGACTTCGAAAGAGAAGGTTGCGCCGGTATAACAAGATTGCTTACACCCAACGCGGTCAGGGAAATTTCCTCGACCTCGGAACTGACAACCTCGGCTGAAAGCTGACAGCCCATGGGGATAGCAATGACTTCTCTGGCCAAGGGCAGATCCGGCTCGCCAATCGCATACGAGCGAGTCAAGCCCTGACCGGAGATCATGCTGAAATCGCCTTCTCTGGTCAGCACATCAGAAACCATGATAGTGCCGACATCCAGTTTGACGGTCAAACCGTCATCTCTCTGATCAAGCAGTTGGACCTCGGTGGGGTCACTGCTCAGAGGAATCTGTTTCGTCTCGGCAGTCGCCACTCCTGTTATTGCCACTAATAGGAGCAAGGCGAAGCAGACGCCAATAGCTGTGTTCCGCAAACTAACCTCCATAGACGTTATTGATGTATGGGATAGGTTTTTTATTTTTCAAAGCTACTCCGTAAACGGGATCGGAGCCGTCCGAATTTAAGCTTTCTGGAGTGCCGCTATTGCGCAGACCAGGTTGGTAATTAAGTCGCAGGTATAAAGCTCAATGTCAATTTGAAATATAATCAGCAAAACGACTTATGTCAATAAAACATTTAGAGTTCGGCCAGAGGCCACCCTTCCGGAAAAAGGCCCCCGGCATCTATTACAACACCTAAAATCGGCAGACAGACCGTTTTTCTCAAAGCAGAAATTGCGTCGGGCAGATATTGATTGTTTGGATATGAACCCCGGGTTCATATTTTAGTCGGAAGTTACGTACAGGCAGGGAGTTGCGGCCCACCAACAGGAAGGCGGCCATCACCCGGATGGGGTCATGGCCGCCTTGATTCGAAAATATCGTATGCCGCCTGATTACGGACAGTCAGAAAATTCACCTATATTGATAAACAGACGGTCTATCAAAATGGTCAAATCGCCAATATCAAGGACCCCGCCACTTCTGTCGAGATCCGCTTCATTGGGACAGCCAACCGGATCCTGACTTATGAAGAGATGGTCGATCAGAACCGTGATATCTCCGATATCGACCATTTGGGCTTCATCGCCGTCGACGTTTCCGACCGTACCGACACAACAGCAGGCATCGCCGATACCATCACCGTCGGTATCCTTCTGATCGGGGTTGGCAACAGCGCGGCAGTTGTCAACATCGTTCGGGATCCCGTCATTGTCATCGTCGAGCGAGGTTTCACAACCAAGACCCGAGATCACCAGATCATCGATATTCCATCCGCAATACTCCCAAGCACCGTCGGTTTCACCCATCGTGAAGCGCAGATACACGGTCGGTTGATCGTCGGCAATGGAAGAGATATCGTACTCAAGTGCCTGCCATTCATCGTCGGCCACTTCGGCGGTGTTTTCCCAGATCGTTTCCCAGTTCACGCCGTCGTTACTGGCCCGAATATAGGCATGGTCGAACGTCGGCTGCTCAACACCCAGCCAGCGCATGAAGGAAAGGTTGACGTTGAAGAAACCGCTGCAATTTATGGCCGGACTGGTCAGGTGTGTTTCCGGCAGATTGGCCGAGTAGTCACCGGTCCGGTTGAAACAGAAGCAATTGGGCGATTCATATCCCGAGGTCGGGTCCGGGTTGCCGTGATCACCGCCGCCGCCGGTCGGGTCACCGCGTTCCCAGCCGCTTTCAGCCGTCCAGCCCTTGTCTCCCTCGAAATCGTCGGCGAACAGGGAAATAGTCCCGGTGGCCGGGAAGGCACGGAAAGGACTGCTCGGACTTGGCCCATAACAAATGCCGCCACCGGCTTCCTCTGCGCTGAAGTAGAAGTCTATGTATTCACCGCAGTCAAGAGCCGGAATAGTGGCCTCGTACATATCGGTGCCGATTTCCGTCATGGCTACGGTTTGCAGTGTTCCACCTTTAATGGAATAATGCAGTTCGCCGGTTCCGGCAACGGGGACACCGTCGAAAATACCGGTCACATCAACTTCAAACGAAACCGGTTCGTTGGGGGTCAGCATATCCGGTACGCCGGCGGGGTAAGAAAAGGCGAGAGAAGCCCGGATGTTGAAAGAAATACTGGGATCCCCGAACAGGTTCTCTTCGTAGGTAATCCACCGCATACAATCATCGTCAATGCGGTAAAGGTTATCTTCTTTGGAATCGTGGTTAGCTGGTCCCAACTGAGTTTTACCCTCGGCCGGGTTAAATACGGCATCCCAGAACTCGCGGTCGAAACGCTGCGACGGTCCGTCGGTCGTATTGTATTCGCCGAAACCGTAACGAGCATTCATAACGACAGCAAAAGCTCCGGCATCGAGCTTGATGTTCATTGTTTCGGCCCAGCAATCGGTCCCGTCAAAATGGCCCGCCAGGCAGGTTTGTGAATACACGAAGCAGTGGTCCGTATTGGTAAGCTGACTGAGATCGGAATTGTAGAATTTCATCGCATAGTCTTCGGACCCATGCCCCAGGTGGTTGATTATGTGCAGCCCGCTGTTGATCCGGTCTCTCAGGTCCGATTGCGTCCACGTATAATCGGCTTCATAAAGACCATCGATATTGTAAGCTATCGAGGGAATACCGATAGTCGAATAACCGTGGGTGGAACAGCTATCGATAAGCTCCAGCATGGTCGGTTTGCCGTAGTCGGAGTCACCTCCGAAACCAAGGTATTCACCCACCAGGAGGACTTCCTGCAGATAGCTGCTGGAACTCGTAACGTACTTGATTGTTTTGTTGACAAAACGGTCAACCTCGGTGGTCGTTCCCGCGGCGCAGCGCCCGACATAAACCTCCGCCATCAGGTCGACATCGCCTCCGCCTTCGCCGTCGGTCGGCTCACCCCAGTAGCTGTCACCGTCGTTGTTGTAGGTTCCATCGAGACAGCCGAAGTAAATGTCGGCGGGCATGTCAGTTTCAATATAGGAACCACTGGCATCGCTCTCGACCCACAGGTCTTTGGCGGGAATGATATCGTCATCGGCTCCTATGAGTACGAACTGGATACCATCGCCGAGGTAGAAATCGCGAATGTAATCGCGGAGATCATCAGGATCGGTACTGCCGATGGCATCGGTCGTGACGATTTTCGTAAGAAGGCCGGTAGTGTCGTGGAAGTTTTTCAAAGGCTCGAAAGAAGAAGCAAAAGCGGAGGTGGTGATAATAAGCATATCGTAGCCCCGGGCACCCGCTTTGCCGAACATCGGATAGGTATCGGCGATTTCGGGATTATCCACCCGGGTGATAACTTCATCCAGATCCTTTTGCGTGCCACGAAGCAGCGAATTCGATTTGCCGACATTCGTGGTTGTCACGACGACCCTGAGATCAGGATAATAGTAAAGCTCTCCGGTCGTCGGGATATACTCCGCAGGCTGGAGCTTCAGGATAAGTATATCGTAACCTCGGAAGCTCTGAATCCCGGTATTGCTGTAGCGAGAGGCCGGGAACGGACTGTCGGAATTGTAGATAGCCGGATCGGGGGTCGGCAGTTTCCGTTCGCTCGGGTCAAGCGACAGCGGGGTGGGCGGTCCCACCGGTTCTATCATAAGGTTTGTACCTACCAGGATTTTTTTGCCCGGTATGATTTCCACGGTCTCGACCTGATGGCCCATAGGGATCAGGATCGAGGCACCCGTGATGGGAAGCGAAGGCTGTCCGGTATTGCCGCCGTTGGGGGCGTTCTTCATAGTGACCTGATCGTAGGTATCGCCTCCGATGGTGACTGTTCCCAATTCAGGGTATTCGAAGTTGTAATCAAGTGTGATGCTCTCGGCTGTCAGAATCGATGGCGACAGACTCAGAACGAGCAGAGCGAGAATCACACCACCCCATTGGATGTGAGATGATAGATAGCGTTTCAGTTGCATTCCTGATACTCCCGAGTTTTATAGGCGTGTATTTTTATGTTTCAGTCCGTTAAGTGCCTTTTTTAATCCTGGAAAATGCAGACTTCTGGTAGTGGTAGTGAGGGTAAAACCACGCAGGAAGCCGTGACAAAAGCTGCCCGATAATCCTGACCTACGGCCTGTTCAAGCATTCCAATATACTCGATTTCTCAAATCCGTCAAGGACTTAGCGCGATGGTCCTTACGGTCGGAGCGATCATAAATGCCGACCTTTATGGGGTTGACATAACCCCGACCGATGTTTCCGATCTTTTATAATACCACTGCTCCCGTCGATCTACAACCGCAGATTCTGCGCTTATCCATCCGTCTACGGGCATGCCGGCAGCGGATCGAGACTGATGAACAGGTGATCGATCAAAACGGTCAGATCTCCCATATCTATTGTTCCGGCCAAATCGACGTTAGCCTCATCCTCGCAGCACAATGGCGCGAGACTGATAAACAGGTGATCGATAAGGACCGTCAAATCGCCCATGTCGGCCAACTCGGATTCGCTGCAGTCGACGTTTCCGGTATTTCCGAAACAGCACGTCAGCCGCACCGATCCGCTTAGTCCGGTGGGTGCATAATTGCCCTCATAGGTCTTGAGTTCCGGCGAGAAAGAGCCGTAGGACACAAGAGATATATCGTTAGATGTACCCGTTACCGCTCCCGGCATGGTAAACCAGAGACTGGCCACCGGCCCGTGTCCCGGTTCCAGCAGGGGGGAGGTATTAGTGTAAGTGGCGTTAAGGTATACGGTTGCCCGATTATTGAAGGGGTCATAATTCTTCTGGGTTTGTTGCTCAAAATAAGCCGTTCTGAGACCGATCGTGGAGAACGAGTCAAACACGAGATTAAACGACCCGTCCCAGGTGAAGGGGATAGTTATCTCCTTCACCGGCAGGTAGTTATCAAGAGAAACGTCCACCCGGACCCGTTGCCCGAGTTCACCCTGGGAATTCTCTACGGACATCGTGTCGGCATGAGCAGAAACAAGACCGGTGTATGACTTTACTATATCTCCCTGCGGGGTCGTAATGGTCAGATCAACCGTATAATAGCCCGGCTGTTCGTACACATGACTGGTTGCCGAACCGTTGCTGCTGTTGCCATCGCCGTAATCCCAGTGCCAGTTGCTTACCTCCGTACCCGGCGACTCCGCGGAGAACCCGACCTCAACCGGCACATGACCGAAGTTGTTGGTCGCTTCCACCCGGCATTCCACCCCGCAAAGGGCTTTTATACAGAAATTGGCTGTTGAATCATCATTATAGAGATCATGCCAGCTTGAGCCGCTGTAGTAATAGCTCTGTCCCGGTTCCGAGTGCGACTCCACGATAGTCCGATAACTGGCGCCGAGCAGTACCGGTATATCCGAGGTGCAGTCATATGGCTGGCCACCGGAGGAGAGAGACAAATACACGTAAAACGTCGCACCCTTTTCGATAGTATGGGCGTTGTCGAAATCCACCGTATGGAAACCGGTATTTTCGAACGTCCCGGACTTGGTGGCGATCAGATCCGAAAGGGCACTGCCGTTGAAACTGCCGTACACGCTGGCCGTGTAAGTCAGATCGTCCTCGGGGGTATAAAAACTGACAGCCCGGAGGACCTCGTCTTCCTCAGCCACGAAGACATTGAAAGCCTGATTGACGCCGGACTTGATCTCACGCCAGCCGTGGTAATCATGATAGTAGATATGATCATAACTCATGGGCTCCACGTCACGAAAAGAGACCGCCCCCATCTCGTCGTTCTTGCCGCAGTGCTTATCGTAATATGAAATCCAGAAATAGCCGTCCAGGCCCCAGCCGGTCCCCCAACTGTTCTTGCACAGCCAGGCCCCGGGTTGTGACGCCTGAGTGACCTTATTGTCGTCCCATCCGATCATACCGACGGAGTGATTGGGATCGTAATAACTCCAGGACGGTTGATAGTGGACATAGTCGTCGTTCAAATAGCTGCCGTCGGAATACAAACAGGTGGCCACCAGGCCGTCGGACATGATCCGATTTTTGACCTCATTGATATTGCTCAGGTCGTTTTTGGCATTGAGCCACTCGATATGACGGGGATAATAATAATGATAGCTCGGATCGCTGCGAGCCGGCGGCGTGTCATACGACTGACCGTCAATGTCCCGCACCGCCCCTTCGCCGCGACTTAGGTACGCCGCGACCATAAGGTAATCCCCGCCGTTGTGGATCACGATGCCCTCGCCGTCGGGGGGATCAATGTCGTCGTTGTTGTTGGTATTGAAACCGTTCCACCAGTCGAGATGATATTCGGCCAGGGCAGGTTCGCCGGTTTCGCCGGCCGCGGCCCAGGCTCCCGTAATACACATATTGCTTTCGAGAGCCGCCATGGAGCCATGAGTCCAGCAGGTACCGCCGGTCTGGTTTTTAACCGAAGTAACGTAGTTGTTGCCACCGACATTTCGCAGATCAAAGCTGCTGGGGGGATCGGCCATCGTTGACCCACAAAGCAGCAAAATCAAAGAGGATGTTACACTAAGCAGACGAGCGCGTTTCATTATTCCTCCGGCATGATCAAGGGCGATTAAGTGTCACGGCTTACAAAAAAAGTAATAACCGGTATGTCTTGTGAGGATACGACGTTAGCACGTACGCCAATAATATAGTTTTTTTTTACGATTCGTCAAATGCTGCTTAGCATTTGTTGAAGGAATGTTACGATAACCCCTGTCGAGCCGTAAGCTGCTGACTCATAGCCGATTGAGGGCCCCGGGGCGGGGTTTCGGGCCCTTAATTACTTCCCGGAAAGGCCCTGTTGATATTGCATTGGTGCTGTTGCCTGCCTATATTTTGTGCCTGCGGTGCACGGGCAGGAGGAACAGAGAACAATTTCAGGAGGAAGGATATGAGAAGAACTGCAGTCCGGCGAGTTCTGACAGCGGTACTGGCGCTGATTTTTGTGCTGGGGACGGTCACGTACGCCGACATTGAAGAGACTTTGACCTACCAGGGAAACAAGGCACGTATCGCCATCGGTACGATCAAACCCAAGGCTGATAAATGTAGTTCCGGCATGGCCGCCGCGGTGGGAGAGATGCTTTCCACCTCGTTGGTAAATACCGGCAAATTCATAGTCCTGGCCAGCCAGGAAGAAGTGGCCGAACTGGCCGACGAAATCGAGTTTGCCCAGTCGGGGTATGTCGAAGAGGGCCGTGGACCGGAAAAAGGGCTAATGGAAGGGGCCGATTTGCTCATAACCGGTGCCGTTACCGTGTTTGAGCCGGATGCCGGGGGAAGCGGTGGTGGTCTTGGTGGTCTGACCAATAAAGCTTTTGGAAAAATCGGGGTACAGACCAAAACAGCCAAGCTTGAGATGGATATAAAACTGATCGACATCCGTACCCGCCGCATTTTGAAAGCCAAAACGATCAAGGCCGAAACCAAGAACTGGAAAACCGATATGGCCGGAGGCGGCTGGACCAAGGATGTCGCTCTGTCGGGCGGCCTCGGCATGTACTCCAACGAGCCGATGGAAAAGGCCGTTCGGGCAGCTCTGGCCAAAACCGTAGATCTGGTCTCCAAAGAGGTGCCGAAAGACTATTACCGCTATCAGGGACAGGGGGAGTACACGCAGGAATACGGCGCGTCTTCTCAGGCGGCGGGTACAGCCGGGCAGCCGGCGGCAGCATCGGGCGCCGCTGCAACGCCAGCGGCAACCACCCCGGCCACCGCAAAACCGGTTCCGGCTGCCGAGGACATGACCCTGTATACCAAGTATGACTTCGTACCCGGTGACCGGGTGATATTCTTCGACGATCTGAGCGGGGAAGAGGAAGGCGAATTTCCCTCTCGCTGGAATTTGGATCGGGGCGTATTCGAAATTGCCCGCATGGGCGGAAAGTACTGGATTCTGTGCACCGATCAGGGTTATATCAGACCGAAAGTACCCGAAGCTCCGTTTCCGGAAAAATACACCGTCGAATTGGAGTATTACAGCAATGGTCCGAATGTATACGGCGGGGAGTTTGTAATCTTCCTTTTGGACGCAAAGGGACAAGCCTGTGCCTCATTCGGGGTAAGTGGTAACGGCCAGACCTGGCTCGATATCAATAATCAGAGAATGTCTGACAAGACGACCTCCGAGAGGCCAGGCAAAGGGCCGCACTGGCTCAGGTTAATGGCCACCAGTCGTTCAATCAAATGCTACCACGATCAGGAACGAATGGCTAACGTTCCGAAGACCGAAGGTGTCAGTCCGGTCGGTTTCCAGATCAAGATGTCGCCATATGGCCATGATCCCCAAAACCCGGATATCATACGCACTTTCCGTTTCGCCGAAGGCGGCAAGAGCATGCGTGAACAGTTGGACGAAACCGGTAAAGTCGTCACCCACGGCATTTTGTTTGACCCGGGTTCGTACACAATCAAGGCTGAGTCATACTGCACGCTGAAGTTGATCGGTCGCCTTTTTGAGGATGACCCCCAGCTCCGTTTGTCCATTGAGGGACATACCGACAGCGACGGGGCCGAAGATAGCAATATGGACCTTTCGCTAAATCGAGCCAACGCTGTAAGGGACTATCTTATAGCTAATTACGGGGTGGGTGCCGATCAGCTTGAGGCCAAAGGCTGGGGCGAAACCAAGCCCATTGACACGAACAATTCAGCCGAAGGCAAAGCCAATAATCGTCGGGTGGAACTCGTCAAACTATAACCCTCGGCCAGCAAGGCATAAAAAAGGACGCCGTCCGTAAAATCGGGCGGCGTCTTGCTTTTCCGTTGTATCGGGCGGCTTACCAGCTTCCGCCGCCGCCCCCTCCTCCGCCTCCGCCAGATGAACCTCCTCCACCCGATCCGCCGCTGCCGCCTCGGGGCGAGGAGTACATCGCCGAACTCATCCTTGTGGTCGCGGCGGTCAAGGACCTCGAAAACGCGGCCGTGCTGAAAGCCGTCATGCCATGGCGCGACCGATACCACTGAGGAGGTTCCTGATACATGCCTTCAAAAGCTCCGGCCCAGTTGTCGGCCACATCCAGGGCTATAGCGTAGGGCAGATATTTGAAGAAAACATCTTTCTCGCCCAGGCGTTCGAGCTTGTCTTTCTCCACCCGATCCATGAATTCCTGAAATCCGAGTGTTTGCATATGAGCCAGAGCGCCGGAGCGCGTACGGGCAGGCATGGCGTTGGAGAAAGCAATGATGACAAAAGCACTCAGGACCGTGGCGATTATATTGAAAATCCAGGCATCGGCAGCCAAAGCAAAGGTGATAAATACTCCAAGGAACAAGATCACAACGCCCAAACCGATATACTGACCGCGAACCCGTTCGGGACTGACACGGAAATACTTCTTGTCCACCAACTGTTGATACAGAGTACTTTTGAGCGTCGGGAGCTTTTTGTAGAACTTGTTTTTCAACTCCGCAATCATCAACTCACTTTTGCCTCCGGTAAAGAGACTCGCCAGAAGGCTGCTTTCGAAAGGCGTAAGATCGGAGTCGGCTGCTTTTACCCGGGTCAATTTGTAGTCGGTGCGGTCGAACAGTGAGATCATTCCTTCGATCTCTACTTCTTCGATTACCAGATAGCCCTTAGCGGCCAGTCCTATGATCGAGGCGGTGATATCGCGGGCATCCAGTTTTTCGTCGACCAGAGTCCCGGTCTCAGCCGCGGTGAGCGGTCGACCATTGAACTCGACCGGTTTATATACAACGGTGATTGCTTCCCGAACTTTGGGATCGCGCCCTTTCCGACGCCACAGGAAAAACATGAGGAAGAAAATTACTACCGGAATGATCAGCACCCACGTTTCACCGAGATTCATGTCCCAGATGAAGCGTTGCCAGGCCGACGGCTCGGAGATCAAACCTTTGGCAAAACCGTAAGCCACGGTAAACCCCTCGCCGCTGCGAAGCCGGGTGCGACAGACAAACTCGGCCCGATTGTCGAAACCGACAGCATCACACTCGGCATCGTGCGAGCCGGAAGCTCCGGTATAACAAGCCACCCAATACTGCGGACTGGAAACACCACGGGGAAGGGAAATGATCGCCGAGGCATGCAGAATCGGGGCCTGCCAGTCGTTACCGGTGATGTTCCAGTACAACTCATCACGATCGTTCAGAAACAGAAGTCCGTTCTTGACACGATAGACAATGACATACGTCTGCCGACCGTCGACATATCTGTCCGGGTGACCGATCCTGATATTTACGGCGTTGCCCTGACGACTGACTTTGTATGATCGGTCGCTCCCCCGACCATCGGTAACCGAAAGAACTTCGAGCGGCATTCTCGTCGTACGCCCAAGCTCATCGACATATTTGTAGGGGATTTCACGATAAATGCCGTGACGCTGTCGTTCGAAAGTGACCTCGATAGTCTCTTTAACCGTAAACGACGAGTTGGCGTCGATGTCTATATCGGCGTGAAAGCGGTCAATGGTGAAATACTGCGCCGAGACCGACCCGGTCAGCAGAATCAGTACTGCCGCCAGACGTGATATGTTACGAGCGACCTTCATCGGTTTCAGAAAGCGGTATTGTCTGTGCAAAGCGAAGTCCCCCTCAAGAGAAATCGGGTCTGATGGGTTTTCTCTGTTCTTCCGGGGCGTCCAGTTGAAAGAATTCCTCGCGTTTGAAGCTGAAAAGACCGGCGACGATGTTGGACGGGAACGATTCGGTGAGCGTATTGTAATCCCGGACGACGGCGTTATAGTACCTTCGTGCCGCCTCGATAGCGTCCTCAAGCTCCTGGAACTGTGCCTGCAGTTTCACGAAATTCTCGTTGGCCTTCAAATCCGGATAGGCTTCGGCGACGGCAAAGAGGCTCTTCAGGGTATCCTTAAAGAAATTATCCTGCTTTGCGCTCTCGCCGGGTGTTCCGGCCTGCATGGCGGCGGTTCGCGCTTTGGTCACGTTTTCGAATACTTCTCGTTCGTGCTTCGCGTAGGCTTTGACCGTTTCCACGAGACTCGGGACCAGATTGTAGCGTTTCTTCAGTTGTACGTCGATGTCTGACCAAGATGAGCGGACCGTGTTTCTCATGCGGACAAGGCGATTGTATATGCCCACCACCGCTACCGCGATCACCGCCAGGACAACTATGATGACCAGGATGATAATTGTGCCCATTCTCTCTCCCTTTGAAAAAATCAGGAAACAATCAATAGATAATCAAACCGGGGGACGAACGCCAACTAATCTTTGGAAAACGACAGAATGGGGGACAGGCTGGCCGGCAAGACCGGTCGAACCGGTAGTGGGGGCGATGTCCGGCGAATGGAGAAACTGTCGTGCCCCCGAGATATTCGGTTGTGGCGGCGGGAAGAGTTTTCTATCCCAGACAAGCGGTTTCCGCTTCCTGGATAATTCTCTCGGCCTCGCACCAGTCGTCGAGTTCCGCACCGGGGGTGAAACCACGCCGTTCACCGAGTAAATAAGCGACTTTTTCGACCAGGACGCGCTGCAGGTCCGGGTTCTTTTCACCGGAAAGGGAAATCGAGACAATCGTGCCGTCTTCGCCTTCGACCGTAATTCCCCTGTCCATGCCCTGTTTGTCTTTTTCGACTACCACTTTTACCGGTCGGTTGACCGACACCACCGGCTGGGAAATGGAGTCCGGATCATAGTCGCCCAAATACAGCTCGATACCGTCGATCAGGCGACCTTTTTTCACGATGCCGAGACCCATCAGAGGAGCCTGTTGGTAAGTTGTCCCTTCAGCCTCGCCGGGATTCCGGACTTCGACCGTAGCACTACGGTATTGATTACAGGCGCTGAACTTACGGCAGAAGCGCGACCAGGTGTTTTTCTTAATCTCGCTTTTCATCTCATCCTCCAAATCCGGGATAATTGTGACCGGATTGATCGTGGAATTAGTGATACTAATTGACTATATCGGACGATTCCGCCGGCGGATTAGTCCCGACCGAAACCCGAAAATAGACCAGAGAATAAGTACGGATAGACGCGGTATTGCAAGTTAATTGAAACTGACCAGCAGAGCCCCGATTACCCCAAGGCAAATACCAATCAGCCGGAAACGAGTTATCCGCTCACGGAGCAGAAGGGCGGCAAATATGAATATAAATATGTTGCTGGTCTGGTTGAGAGCCGCCGCAATAGAGGCCTGCGTGAACTTCATACCCATAAGCCATAACAACATAGCCAGGTAGCTGCCCAGGAAGGAACCCGACAGGGTGTATTTCCATTGGTCCACCGAAAACACGGATCGGATAATGACAAGCCGCCGTGGATGGAAAGGCAGTATAACGGCCAGCATCGCGGCGCCTCCGATAATACGCAGTTCGGTGGCCCACAGCAAAGGCGAGTGGTCGAGAACCGGTTTAACCATGACTATGCCGACCGCATTGGCAACCATGGCCGTTGCTCCCCAGAGAAACCCCAGAAGAATGTCCCGCCTGCTTATCGGTCCGCTGTTGTTTTCGTTCATGGCTGTCAGTACGGCCGAGACAATCATGACCACGCCCACCACCTGCCAGAGAGTCAATTTCTCGCCCAGCCAGAGAATGGAAAGGCCGATGACAAAAGGGCTGTACAGACAATCCACAATGGCGGAAAGACCGGCCCCAAGGATGTTAAGACTCTTGAGAAACAGAGTATCGGAAATCGCGATTCCAATGGCTCCGCTGGCCAGAACTATAAGGTAATCACTGAGAGGAGCCGCCCGGAACAGTGACTCGCCCCATAGCCACATGGTGGGCAAAAACAAAATAATGGCCAAAACACTCTTGAACAGGTTCAGACCGATGGGGTGCACGCTCTCGCCGCTCTTCTTGAACATGATAACGGCCAGAGCCCAGGTCATGGCGGTGAGCAAAGCAGTTGCTTCGCCCAGATAGGAGGGGATACTTTCCATCCATCCTCGAATGAACAGAGTTATTAGCAACGGGCAACAGCGTAGTTACTCCGCGGACAGAACGCCACCACCCGGGGAGCGACAAAATATATGCGAACATATCGGAATACAAGCGGAATCGATCCGGCAAGACCGTCCGCAGGCAGTCGGTCGGGTTCGACTGCCGTGGGTTCACAGCCCAGCCCCGGACTCAGGGACACAGCGGCAGGGGGGTGAGACTGATGAAAAGATGGTCTATCAGCACGGTCAAATCCCCGGTGTCAACGTTGAAATCGACCGGATCGGGCTGACCGGAAAGATCAACATCGGCCTCTTCTATACAGCAGAGCGGCATCAGACTAATGAACAGATGATCTATCATAACGGTAAGATCACCCATGTCGGGAGTGTCGATGAAACTGCAATCGATGTTGCCGACCATACCGACGCAGCAACCGGCGAACGAAGGGGTGTATTTGACCAGGCACATATCGCTATAGCTTCTGCCCGTGACGAAGATTTCTCCGGCTTCATTCACGGCGATATCCGTCGCATAATCTTCGCCGTCTTCTTCGCCGTTAAACCAGGCTGACCATAGCTCCTGTCCGGCCGAGTCGTACATAACCGTGCCCATATCCTTGTAGGTCCCGGTTGCACCGAAAGTTCGCCCGGTTACATACACGTTGCCCTCGTTGTCAACAGCCACGGCGTAGGCTTCGTCGTCACAGGAACCACTGCTGTAATGACTTACCCAGCGCTCTATTCCATCGGGGCTGTACTTGATCGTACAGTAATCTTCGCCCGAACCTCCCTGAGATGAAGCCCCGTGCCAGTCGTACCCGGTAACGTACACGTTCCCCGCATCGTCAACGGTGATATCGGTTGCGTTGTCGCTCAGATTCATCGGACCGTCATAGCGGGCGGCCCAGAGAGAGTCACCCGAAGGGCTGTATTTGATCGTCAGCATATCGAAATTGACGGCCCCATTCTGGAAACTGTACCCGGTTACGCAAACGTTCCCGGAAGCATCGACCGCAATAGCGTGGGGTTCGTCGGTGTTATTGCCGAGACCGTTATACAAAACGCTCCAGGCCGTGTCCCCGGAAGCCGTGATCTTGACCGTGCAATAATCCCAGGTGCCGTTATACCATGTTTTGCCGGTAATGTACGAGTTGCCGTCGGCATCGACCGCCATGCAGGTGGCTTCGTCGCGATTACTGTCCGGTCCGTCGAACCGTGCCGTCCAGAGCGAATCGCCGGTCGAGCTGTATTTGACAACCAGGAAATCCTCGTTACCGTCGTTCCAGCTCCAGCCGCCCACATACACGTTTCCCCAGCGATCCAGCCCCAGCGACAGGGCATAGTCCCAACCGTCGGTGGGGCCGTTGTAGTGCCGCAGCCAGAGAGTATCACCGATGGAATTATATTTAATGGTACAGAAATCGTAATCGTCATTGGCGTCTCTGCCGTGGCCTGTCACGTAAACGTTCAGATCCTCATCGACGACCATATCCTCTATCACATCGTCATAGACGACATTCCAGTCGTATATCGCCGTCCACAGCGTATCTCCCTGTGAATTACATTTGATCGTGCACATGGCCGTGCTGTGATCGACAGCGTTGCAGCCACCCGCCATGTAAATGTTCCCGGCGTTATCCAATACGACGCGGTTGGCACCATCCAAAGAATGTCCGGGACCGTCATAACGCACAAACCAATCCTCGACATCCTGAGCCCGGCTCTCGACAGTTGCCAGCATCAACAGAGAGGTATACAGTATGATCGCAACAGGGGATAAGATACGCATTTCATTTTCTCCGGGTCTGTGTTCCGGTTGGTTAATCGGACAGAATCGGGCCGCGGCCCATACTTGTTTATATACTATACGATATTTCCGATTTGTCAAGGCCCTCGTCGGGCAAGAAGGCGTCGATCACCCGTGCAGAAACGGCCGCCATGTCATCATGGCGACCGTTAATCTGTCAGACAAACACACGCTCGTTTTTTTATTTTTACGGGCAGGCCGGCAGCGGAGCCAGCGATATATACTGATTGTCGATCAGTCTCGTCAGATCACCGATATCGCAACCCGATTCGCCGTCAATATCGGCCTCGTTCGGGCAGGCCACCGGCGCCAGACTTATGAACAAATGGTCAATCAGCACGGTGACATCGCCGATATCCACCTGATCTTCGGGATCACCATCGACATTACCCCTCGTGCCGACACAACAGCAGGCATCGCCGATACCGTCCTCATTCGCATCTTCCTGATACGGATTGTATACGAAGACGCAGTTGTCATCGACGTCGAGCACTCCGTCGTTATCGACATCCGGGTTTTCGTTGCATATGTAACCCGTAACGCTGAGGTTATCGATATTCCAGCCGCAGTAGCGCCAGGCACTGTCGGTTTCACCCATCGTGAAGCGAATATACACGGTCGGCTGATTGTCGGCCCATTCGGAGATATCGTAGGTCATTTCGACCCATTCATCGTCCGCAATTTCGGCTCCGTTCTCCCATACCGTCGACCACGTAACACCGTCGGTGCTAATGTAAATGTAGGCGTGGTCGTATGACGGTTGCTCGACTCCCAGCCAACGCTGGAACTTGAGTGTAACATCGAACAGCCCGGAGCAATCTATCGCGGAGCTCGTCAGGTGCTCTTCACTCATGCTGTTCTCATAGTCACCGGAAAGATTGTAGCCGTAAACGCCAGTGCCTTCGTAGGCACCGTCGGGATCAGAATTGCCGTACTCACCACCGCCGCCGGTAGGCGTGCCGCGTTCCCATGTGGCTTCGGCTGTCCAACCCCGATCAGCTTCGAAGTCGTCTTCGAACACGTTCACCACTTCGGTGGCCGGGAAAGCGCGATAGGCCATCTGCGGCAGCGGGCTGTAGAAACGCGTGCCACCCGCTTCCTCGGCACTGACATAAAAGTCGATCCAGTCACCGCATTCCAGAGCCGGCAGGGCAGCTTCGTACTGATTGGGCATCAATTCGGTCATACTGACCGTTTGCAACGTGCCATCGTTGATCGAGTAATGAAGCTCGCCGGTCCCCGGGGCAGGCGTGCCACCGAAGGCGCTCATGACTTTAACTACGAACGTAGATTCTACGCCCGGCTCCAGCACTTCGGGAACACCATTGGTGAAATCGAAAGCAATTCCTCCCTGCGACGTGAAAGTCACGGTGGGATCACCGAACAGGTTGATTTCGTAATAACACCAGCGCATGTAGTCATCACTGATCCGGTAGTAGTTATCTTCCTTCGAATCAGCATTGGCCCGACCGATTTCCAGCTTGTTCTCCATGGGTCCGAAAATGGCATCCCAGAACTCGCGATTGAAACGTTGCGAGGCTCCGTCGGTGCTGTTGAATTCGCCGAAGCCATAGCGGGCATTCATGATGACGGCGAAAGCGCCCCCGTCAACCTTCAGATTCATGTGTTCGGCCCAGCAATCCGTTCCGTCGAAGTGTCCGGCCAGGCAGGTCTGTGAATATATGAAACAGTGGTCCGTGTTGGTAATCGAGCTCAGGATATTGTCATTGTAGAGCTGCATGGCGTAATCGGTATCCCCGTGACCGAGATGGTTGACCACGTGAAGGCCGGCGTTGTAACGGTCAATGAGATTCTGCATTGTCCAGCTCTCGTCACGCTCGTATAGTCTCTGAATGTCGAACAGTGACGACGGTATACCACTCGTGGTGTAACCGTGCTCGGAAGAACCGTCCTCGAGTTCGTCGAGGTAATTGCCACCGTATTCGGCGATACCTCCGAAGCCCAGATACTCCCCAACCAGCAACACGGTCTGGATGAACTGTCCATCCGCCGTGAGATACTGGATAGTACGGTTAACGAAACGGTCGACTTCGGTCGTGTTGTCGGCTGCGGCGCGGCCCACGTACACGTCATAAACCATGTCGACATCGCCACCGCCTTCTCCGTCGGTCGGCTCGCCCCACTGCGAGTCACCGTCGTAGTTCCAGGTGCCGTCGAGGCAACCGAAATAGAGGTCTCCCGGCATCGCCGATTCGGAGGTGCCACCGCTTTCGGAGTAACAAACATACAGGTCTTTGGCCGGAATGGCATCGTCGTCGCCCCCGATGATCACATATTGTATACCATCGTCGATATAGGCCTGACGGATGTAATCACGCACGTCATCGGGAGCCGTACTGCCCACCTGATCGGTGGTGCGGATTTCGGTGAGAATACCGGTCGTATCGTGGTAATCCTTCAACGGTTGGAAAGCGGTCGCCAGATCCGGGGTGGTAATGATCAACAGGTCGTATGCCCTGCTACCCAGCTTGCCGCCCACATACGTATTTGCGATTTCCGGGTTGTCGACCCTTTGCAATATTTCCGTCCGGTCAACATCCAGGCCACGGAAGAGGGAAGATGCCTTGCCCGTCTCGACCGTCTTGACCGTCACCCGCAACGACGGACTGTAATACAGCTCGCCGGTTGTCGGAAGGTACTGAACCGGCTGAAGGCGCAGATTCAGAACCCGGTAACCGCGAAATACCTGTACCCCCAGAGAACGAAACTCGCTTTCCGGGAACATGTGATCGGACTTGTAAATCACGGCATCCGGCGTCGGGAATTGAATCTCGACCGGTTCCCCGGTCAGTTTGCCCTGTGGTGCTACCGGCTCGATATAGAAATCTTTGCCAATCAGGACTTTGTCAATCGCCGTTATCTCAATACTCTCGATTTCAGCCCCGTAGGGCAGCAGAATCTGCGCACCGCGAGCCGGGAGAGCCGGCTGGCCGACCTTGCCACAGGGCGGAGCGTCAGACATCTCTACCCGGTCGTAAGTGTCACCGTTAATTGTGACTGTCTTAATTTGCGGACGTTCGAAACTGTACTCCATGCTCAACTGACCCGCCAAGGCGGTAGCCCAGGGGGCCAAAGCCAGAGCAACAGCCAGCAGGAGAACTGCTCCCGTGGTCGGGTGAATTACCCAAGCGTGCCTCTTTTCCCTCATCTCAGTCTCCAAACTAAGGTTGACGTAATGCAGATATTAAAAACCTTCGTGCAATCGGAACGTTGATTGTCTCGTGATATTTGAGGTGGCTGAAGACACAGGCCACCGGTATACGAAAAGCAGGAACAATAAGTTGCTGCGGTGCTTTATGAGCGACGCGGCCATATGTGTAAGTACACACGCCACATACAATATATCGATATTAAAAAGGGCGTCAAGGATTTAACTTGTCGTCGTTTCATCGGTCAATTCGGAAAGAAAGGCACACCAAGCCTGATTGCGCCGCGTAACGTATTGTCTGTCATGCGCTTGAATGTGTGCTAAAACCTTGACTTCCCTCCCGAGCGTGCGCACCTTTTAGTCTCGTTTCCAAGAGCTTCTGACACGAACAAAAAGAAATAGTATGAAGCTCCGTCGTTCATTCATTCGTCGGGAGGCTGATTGTATGAGGAAAAAATCTCGAAGGGCAACACTGGCCACTTTCTGTATTGGCCTGACATTTCTGGCCACCAGTGGTCTGGCGGTCGATTTTACGGCCGACCTGACCATGACAGGGGGCAGCGAAGTAACGACAGGGAAGATATACGTTACGCCCGATTATTATCGCATGGACATCGTCCAATCCAGCGAATCGGTCGTTGTCGTGGTTGATCGAAAGGCCGCCGTAACCCGGGTCATGTCTCCCACTTTGAAACAGTACATGGAAATGGAAAGTCAGGATTACAGGAGCCTGATGAACGATCCGTTCCAGGTTATTATCCACATGGCCGATGTCGGCGAGGATAAAGCCGAGGGAAATGAGACGATAACCGGGCATGAATGCGAAAAGCGGGTAATCTCAATGTACAATGAACCGGTTATTACGCGTTGGGTAGCGACTGATCTGAATTTCCCTATAAAGATCGAGTATCATCCCGAAGGCACCAATTCCGTGGAGCTGGTCAATATTCAGGAAGGTTCCCTGGACCCGACCTTGTTTGAAGTTCCCGAAGATTACGAGGTCATGATCGACCCCGCGGAGGTTGTCGAAATTCCGGACTGGGCGGAAGACGTACCGCAGGCTCCATTGATGGTTCCGCCGTTCGAAAAACGGATGCAGGCAGGGGAGATGATCCGAATAGCCGTAGCCAGTGGGAAATCACTGGCGGTCAGAAGTACGGACACGGGCGAGGCCGGCGCCCAGGCCAAAGTAGTGCCTTTCAAAAACGGAAAGCCGATCAAAGACGTAAGCATGCTCAACAATTTCGCCGCCAAGGGGACTCTATGCGACCGTCGTCACGAGTCGACCGCCGAGGTCGATGAATTCGTCATCCGTTGTTTCGAAGGCGATTTTACCCTCGAAGCGAAACGGCTCGAAATGATGGAGAAAACGATTGGACCGGGCGAGGTTCTGGATTTGCCACTGACCGCCGACTGGTTTATCGAAGCCCGTTTCTCCAATACGGGTGATGTCGACGCCACTTGTATAATTTCTTTCCTGACGGGCGGCAAAGATGTCAGCGAAAGCCCGGAAAAGCATCGCACGATCAAGCTCAAGCCGGGCAAGAGCGAACACAATACCTACAAAAGCGATGCCGAGATATTCCGTATCAGCGTCAGCGAGGGGACTATGCACGTCAAAGCCGGGCAATACGATTCCTGGACATTCTGATACCGACACACCGGCCGACAGCAACGGCGGTTATCTTAATAGAGAGATGGCCGCCGTAACCCCTTTGCTGTGGTTTTAACACGTGCGCGAGGGGATGACGACCTGACACTCCATTGTCGGCAGAACTCATTTAGTACAACTAATTTTACAGTATCAGATTAGTCCACTAAGTTTGCCTTGGAGATGGAGGTCCGCGCCGAGTCTCGTGAAAAGGTCTGTGTCTTCTGCTCTTATTAGGGGAATGACCACTTGCCCCTCTTTTGACAACAGAAGTTCTTTATACTTAAACCAAGAAGCATCCTTAGACAAAATATAAAACCACGCAACACCACTAAATATAAACCGGTATACGGGGCATGGCAGGAACTCAAGTCTTTCAGGATTTGGGATGAAGCCATCTACAACATTGAGCTTATCCTCTTCTGTCACAACAGAGAACATAATGCACGGGTATGTGTGGGACTCGCCAATGTTCCCCGCAAAAATCATATTACGGATTACTTCCTCATGGGAGCCTAAGGCGACATTAGCAAAGTACTTGCTGGACGACACGCTGGCTCTCCAGAGAATGCTTAGTTGAAAAAGCCTGAGCTTAAAGTAATCTAATCCGTGGAATCGCACGAACTTTTGGTTCTTACTAATCGCGCGAACCATATGAGTTCCGAAGAATTCACTAACGTACTTCTCCGCGGGGCTAATAAGCTGCTCGCAGTCTTTACACAGAAGCCGTTCGCGAATACCCTTCTGCCTGATGCATTGGTTCTTGATCTCTGGATCAGTAGACAACTCATTTAGTCGGTGTTTGCCATCATACACCGGTTTGTAGCAGAATTCGGGAATAATATGCGAATTGAGCAGTGGCTTGTCTTCCTGGCACAACCTGCATTTCATTGTCCAATACCTTTCTGGCTACAAAAAGGACTACACGTCAAATGACTCAATAGAATCTATTCGCACGTAATATCCAGTTGCCCATCCCCGCAATCACTTTCTGGATATGTTGTCAGGCCTTATTGCTTTTTCGGGTAAATAAAAATGCCGGAGGTCGGACTCGAACCGACATGGTATTGCTACCGGGGGATTTTGAGTCCCCTGCGTCTACCACTTTCACCACTCCGGCATCAATGACAGACTAACCGACCCGCAGCCGATCAGTCGCTTGAAACGCCTCAGAAAGTATAACCCGACCGGGACGAAGTCAAGATTTTGTTGGAGAAAGCTCGCTTACCGGGGAAGCCTTAGAAATGTACCCGTTCCTCGGCGGTATCGACCGGAATCTCGTCCCGGTCGTCATTATTGGAGATATACAGCCCGGTCGAGGGATGGAGATGGCAGGTGGTGGTAGGCTGAGTCCCCTCGATAAAGACCTCGTTGCGCACCTGCACACAACGGTCGGTGGCAATCTCGCCGGATTCCAGACAGACATCCATATGCACGATGCCCTCGGGTTCATCGAAGTCCATGATCGGCAGCGAATCGTGGGCGGCAATCATGAATTCGGTCCAGACCGGCACACCGTTGCGGCCACCATCCTGATGCCGGCCCAGGGAGGTCTTGTCGTCGAACCCAAACCAAACCCCGGCCGTGATTTGCGGCGTGTAGCCGATGAACCAGTTGTCACAGAAATTGTCCGAGGTCCCGGTTTTGCCTCCGGCCGGGCGGGTGAAGCCCATCCACAGGGCCCGCACACCGGTGCCGCCGGTATCGATAACCGACCGCATCAGGTCAACCATCACGTAAGCCGTCTGGGCCGACAATACTTCTTCTTTCTGGACCGCCGTATTGTCTTCAAGCACCCGGCCATAGCGATCAACCACCCGGTGGATCATACGGTAAGGGATATGAATACCCTTGTTCGGAAAAACGCTGAAAGCCGAGACCATATCGACCAGCTTGACAACCTCGGTACCGATGGCGAGCGAAGGTACCGGCTTGAGAGGAGTGGTCACGCCCATCTTTTTGGCGTAGAAAATCGCTTCCTCGGGGCCTACTTTGAGCATCAGGCGAATAGAAACCAGGTTGCGTGATTTGCGAAGTCCGTCGCGGAGAGTGATCGGCCCCAGGAAAGTGAAATCGTAATTGTGTGGCCGCCATTGCTTGGCGCCGGGGATATCCAGCACGATAGGGTTGTCGTCGATAATGCTCGTGGTGCGATAACCGTTGTCAATACAGGCCGTGTACAAAAACGGTTTGAACACCGAACCGGGCTGGAGGGTAGCCTGATAGGCCCGATTCCACTGCGATTCCTCATATGAGCGCCCGCCCACCATGGCCAGCACGTCGCCATTCGCGTTGTCTATCGCCAACAGAGCGCCCTGGACTTTTTTGTACGTCAGAATCGAATCGCCGAACTCGTCAACCGTATCTCTCAGGTAAGTGGTGTAATTCTGATTGCTCAGACTATAGGTGCGCTCTACCCGCGCCCGAAGGGAGTCTATTTTCTTGTATACGGCCGCCTCGGCCGCTTTTTGCAGGCTCGCATCCAGCGAAGTATAGACTTTCAATCCGCCCGAATACAGGACCTCTTCGCCGTAAGTATCCAGAATGTGCCGCCGCACGGTCTCGGTGAAATACGGTGCAATACCAAGATTCTCCTCCGGGGGCGAAATCTCCAGCGGCTGCGCCCGGAGTGAGTCGTATGTGTGACGATCAATCCCGCCCCAGTTATAATACGAATACAGCACGCGGTTGCGGGCCCGAAGCGCCTTGTCGGGATTATTCAGGGGGGAATTGACATTGGGACCGGGAAGCAACCCGATAATAATGGCACAGTCGTTGAGATTAAGTTCGGAGACCCCTTTGTTGAAAAAGAGCCGCGCCACCGCCGCTACCCCATAGGCCCCGCGACTGAAATAGTGCTGGTTGAGATACATTTCCAGTATCTCGTCTTTGGAATATGTCCGTTCCAGCTTGATGGCCGTCAGAGCTTCTTTGATCTTTCGTTCATAGGTCCGCTGGGTTGTCAGGAACAGCATACGGGCCAATTGCTGCGTTATGGTTGAGGCTCCGGCTGTTATCCGGCCGCTCAAAAGATTGCCGGCGGCCACGATGGCAATCCGGCGCATGTTAATACCCCAGTGGTCGTAAAACTCGTGATCTTCGCTGGCGATGAGCATTTCGCGAAGCGGCACCGGCATTTCGTCGAGCGGTGTGAGAACGCGGTTTTCGGAATAGAACTCCTTGAGAAGAGTACCGTTACGGTCGTAAATCTTGGTGTTCAGGCGGGGCTCGATGTTATGAAGCTGCTCAAACGAGGGCAAATCAGACTGGTAAACACGGTAGGTCTTGAACCCAACGATGAAAACCAGCACGACAATCAACGCAACCAGAATAATGATCGAATTGCGAAGACGCCGACTGCCTTTCTTGATTGTTGTCCTTCTGTACGGTCGCCCTGCCATAACTGCGTAGATACCCTCGTCCGGGCTTATCCGTCAAGCAAAAACAGAAAGCACATTTATAGGTTTGAAAAGAACTCAACTTTATGCTATCCTCTTATACCGCTTCAGGTCATAAGACGAAGCAGAACGGGATGGACTTCCCTGCGGCTCATGCCGATTAGTTATAAGTGTAGACGTCTGTTCAGAAAGGCTATTTTGGAAAACACTTCTCTCCGCCCGGAAATACAGCAGGAACTGGACCGCCAGATGAAGATCATCTCGCGGGGTACGATTGAACTGCTCCCCGAACTCGAACTGAAAGACAAGCTGGTCAGATACCTCAATGGTGATCGAGGCCCGCTCCGGGTCAAGCAGGGATTCGATCCAACCTCGCCCGATATCCATCTCGGACACGCGGTCGGCATTCGCAAGCTTAAGCAATTTCAAGAGTTAGGTCACCAGATCGTTCTTATCGTGGGTGATTATACGGCTATGGTGGGGGATCCGTCGGGGCAATCGGCAACTCGTCCGCAGTTGTCCTACGATCAGATCATGAAGAACGCCGAGACCTATCAGGAGCAATTCTTCAAAATTTTAGACCGCTCCAAAACCGAGGTCCTTTTCAACGGCGACTGGTTCAAGAAACTGGAATTTCTGGATATCATGAAACTGGCCGCTCACTATACCGTGGCACGACTGCTGGAACGGGACGATTTCGCCAAACGAATCAATAACGGGATTCCAATTTCCGTACACGAACTTTTCTATCCTCTCATGCAGGCCTATGACTCAGTGGCCATGAAATCCGACCTGGAGCTGGGCGCCACCGAGCAAACTTTCAACCTGCTGGCCGGACGAACCATACAGGAAGCCTACGGTATGGAACCGCAGTGTATTCTCACCCTGCCGATCCTCGTGGGGACCGACGGCGAGAAGAAGATGTCCAAATCGCTGGGCAATTACATCGGGATAGACGAATCGCCCCGGGAAATGTTCGGCAAGGTTATGTCGATCCCCGACGATTTGATCTACAGTTACTTCGAGCTGACTACGGAAGTAACACTCGAAAAACTGGAGCAGGTCAAAAAGCAACTTGCTCAGCCGGACTTCAACCCCATGCTCCTTAAAAAGGAACTGGGGGAGACGATTGTCGATGTGTACCACTCGGCCGGTTCCGGCAAAGCCGCCCGCGAGGAATTCGAGCGTGTCTTTTCGCAAAAGCAGCTTCCCGACGAAATACCGGAACTTACCGCCGCCGGCCTGACCGACCTGGGACTCGATCCCGAAAAGGTTTATCTCGTTCATCTGATCGCAAAGACCGGGATGAGCAAGTCCAACAGTGAGGCCCGTAAGCTGATCCAGGCCGGAAGTGTTTCCATTGACGGCGAAAAAGTGACCGATGTCGACTACGAGTTTCCGCTCAGGGACGAGATGGTGCTCAAGGTCGGCAAGCGGCGTTTTTTGCGGTTAAAGACAAACTGACCTGCAACTTTTTCTCGACTGGGGCACTATCACTCTTGGAAGATAACGGGATGGTTTTATTAGATCTGTGAGACGTTCTTTTTGGATAGTCATGCCGGTGGTGCTGACCATAATCGCCGGCCTCGGTTGCTCCGGAACAGCCGTAAATTCCCGTGCGGCTGGCGAAGAAAACAGCCAGGCGGTACGGTTTAAGGTCAAAAAAACGCCCGCGCCTTTCGAAAAGATAGACAAAAGAGCGTACAATGATTTCGTCAACGCCCTTCTCCTGGAAGAACTCGGAGAACTCAAAGCGGCCGCGGCCAGTTACCGAAAAGCACTCAGCTTTTATCCCCGGTCTCACGAAATAGCCCTCTCCTACGCCTACCTGTTGTTCGATCTCAGACAGCCGGAAGAGGCCGTGGGAGTACTGGACAGCCTGGAACACAAGGACGCCGAAGTTTACAATCTGATCGCCGGGTGCTATCGCCTGCTGGGGGATAGCCGGTCAGCCTGCACCACATATCTCAAAATGCTGGAAACCGATTCGAGCAGCACCATCCCGTATATGTTTCTGGCAAGCTTCTACCAGAACAGAAACAATATAGATTCCACCATCTGGGCATATCACAATCTGGCCCGACTGGACCCCGAAAATTACCAGTTACTTAACGAACTGGGCAAGCTGTACCGGCTGGTTGACCGGGAAAACGACGCCAAGGAGGCATTCCGACACTCTCTGGAAGTCCGTTCCGACCCGAGCAACATGATGCCGATATATAGCCTGGGGGAAATATACGAATTTGATCAACAACTGGATTCGGCTGAAGCCATGTTTCAACTGGGACTTCAGATAGAGCCACTCAACCCGGTGTTACACAGGGCGATGGTGCGAATAAGCTTCCAGCAGGATTCCACCCTCAAAGCCTTGCCTCATATTCGGACCCTGTCGATCCTGGCTCCCGATGACCCGCAAACCTCGCGGCATCTGGGGATTCTTTATTATAGTGTGGATTCATTAAAGCAGGCCGATTCTATCTTTACCCGTCTGGTGGCCCGCGACGATGACGAACCGGCAGATCATTATTATCTGGGGGCTATTGCCTCGATCAATGAAGATTTCGAGCGGGCCAGGGACGAGTTTACCATTCTGACCCAAAGGGACGAAACGGTCGCGGACGGCTGGATGGGGCTGGCTTTTGCCTATCGCAAGCTGGGAGAGCAGGAAAAAGAAATAGAAACCTACCGTCGCGCTCTGGCTCACGTTACCGACGAGGACAGCGCTACGAAGCTGTATTTTGCCATGGCCGCGGGCTACGAACAGCTCGATCAGATGGACTCGGTAGTGAGTGTCTTTGAGCAGCTTCTGGCCCACAAACCGGATGACGATCAGGCCCTGAACTATCTGGGCTATTCTCTGGCCGACCGCGGCATTCGCCTTGAGTACGCCAAAGATCTGATATCCCGCGCTCTTAAAATACAGCCGGAAAACGCCGCATATCTGGACAGTTACGGCTGGGTACTTTATCGCCTGGGCGATTACAACAATGCCCTGGAGTATCTTAAATCGGCCGCCAAGCTTGACAGCGACCCGGTCATTCTCGATCATTTGGGAGACGCATACGACGCCACGGGCGAGATTGACAAAGCCCGCGAATGGTGGCTCAAAGCGTTGGAGCAACAGCCGGACAACACGGCCATAAAGGAGAAACTGGAACGTTGAAGCAACACCACGGCCCGATTTACAGTGGCCCTATTGCGTTTTGCGCATTGGTGCTTTTTCTGGCCGCGGGCTGTGCTGAGGTCGGCAATCCGCCGGGGGGAGAGGTAGACCGCACCGCTCCTTTTTTGCTTACGTCGATACCGGCCAACGGAGAGCTTGGCGTTCAGCCTTCCGATGAAATCAGGCTACGGTTCTCCGAAAGAATAACACAACCATCCAACAGCAAGTCAGTTTTCATCTCGCCTCGTCCGACCCTCGAACCGAGAGTCAAGTGGAAAGGCGATGAAATCATAATCAAACTGCAAGAGGTTTTTCGGCCCGACCAAACGTATATCGTTTCGGTCAATACCGCCGTCACCGACCTTCGCAACAATCCTTTGGACAGTGCCGTAACCATAGCGTTCTCCACCGGTACGCAAATCGACTCGGGACGAGCAGGGGGACGAGTGTGGCAACAGGAATCACCCGTTTCCGGCATGGTCATGGGGCTGTACCGGACGGCCGCACTGTCTGACAGTGTACCTTACGATTCTCTCTACCCGGACTACGTAACCACCACCACCAAGGAAGGACTTTTCGATTTTCGCTATCTCCCGAACGGCGCATACCGTCTCATCGGTTTCATGGACAAAAACCGGGATGAGCGTTTTAACCCGGGTCGTGAAAGCTTCGCCCTGACCGACCGCGAAGTAACGATAGGAGGACCACTTCCGTTCACCGATTTGATGATGTCGGTAACGAGCTATGACTCGCTTCGTTCGGAAGTGCTCTCGGCCACTGTGCGCCCCGGCAACCTGATACGACTGCGGTTAAGCAAGGCTATCGGGCTCGATTTCGTGTGCGAAAGTCCGGACAATCTCATGCTTCGCCCTATCGACGACACCCTGACAGGTTACCCGGTTGCGGGCCTGCTGGAATCAGATTTGCCCGAATCGTCGATCCTTACCGCCTTTTTCGACAGCCTGAAAGTTGGTTCATATCTGTTGCAGTTGAAATACGACCCCGATCTTCCGGTTTTGATCTATGAACCGTTAAATGTCGAGCCAAGGGAAGATAAAGAACAACCACACATCGATAATTTCACCCCGGGACAGAAGGCTTATTTTGTCAACCAGGTGAAAATGGGTCTCACCTTCTCCGAACCGTTAGACACGGCCCGTATAACCCCGCAGACGTTTATGTTCTGGCAGGGTGAAGAAACACCCGTGTTGCTGGAACGTGTCTGGTCGGATCCTTTTCATCTTCAGTTGAAGCCGGAACAACTTCTGGCCGGTCAGAAATACCGCCTGGATATCGCCCAATTCGATCTGGCCGACCGGGCGGGCAACCTGGTCGGGGATTCACTCACCGTTTACGGTTTCTCGACTCTGGATACGGACTCGCTTGGTTCGATCAGTGGCGAGGTGAAAATTTCACTGACCGACCGGAACGAAAGCCCGGTAATCCTGAAGTTCAAACACACCGGCGGAAAAGGGAGTTACAATCTGACCTCACACGACCGGCGTTTTGCTATCGATCTTCCCGCGGGGCAGTATATCCTGTCCGGGTTCATTGATCAGGATGCCAATGGCGAGTTTTCACCGGGCACGATTATACCTTTCAGGCCGGCCGAGACCCAGGCTGTATACCCCGACACAATAGGCGTGCGGGCTCGGTTTGAAACAGCCGGGATCGAATTCGAATTCAAATAGCGGTGATTAACCCATAGAGGCAAAAAAAAAGAAAGCGGAACAAATGTCCCGCTTTCTGTCGTTTTCGCAGTTGCTCTGTTCTACTGAAGCTGACCCCAGATAGTCAGAGTGGCCCGGCGGTTTTTGGAAGCGGCGTACTTCTCATCGGGCATCGCAATCGGTTTTTCCTCACCGTACGACAAAATAAACATCCGGTAGAGAGAAATACCGAAATGATCGGCCAGATAGCGCTTGACCGAACTGGACCGTTTCTCACCCATCAGCAGATTGTACTTGGCCGAACCGGTAGCATCGGTATAACCGACGATTTCCACGACCGAACCCGGGTGAGCTTCCATTTTTCCTCCGGCTTCATCGAGAATCGAAGCCGCCACGTCATCTATGACATAGCTGTCAAAATCGAAATTAACCTCACCCGACCAGATAATCTGGTAGTTCTCGAACCCGGCCGCCTTGTTGATGGCCAGATCGGCTTTGTCACCAATCTGTTTGGCCAACGCCTGTAGCTTGGCAACTTCCGCCGCATTGGCGTCAGTCTTGTCTTGAACGGCGGAAATCTGGCCGGAAGTGCGCGCTTCCGAAGCCGATATCTGCTCAGCTACGTACGTTTTGTTCACCCCACACCCCGCCGCCAGCAGCATTACCGCCAGCGAGGCAACGATAAACTTGTGCATCATCTGGTATCCTTTCCTGTTCTATTCGGACTTTTATACACTATTTCCCTTGCTTAGGCGTCAATGTTACCGTCGATTGCAAACCAAAGCAACAAAAAAATGGTTCGTATTTTACTGCTTCACGGCCCCGGCCGTTATCCCGGAAACAATCTGCCGCTGCATGAGCAGGAACAAAATCAAAACAGGTAATACCGCCACCGTCGAACCGGCCATCAGGTGCTGCCAGTCAATAGCCTGATGGCCCTGGTACAGGGCCAGAGCAACGGGAAGGGTGCGAAGAGAATCGCTTGAGGTGAGAATAAAGGGAAAGAGAAAAGAATTCCAGTTAGTGAAAAACACCTGAATAGCCAGCACGGCCAGAGCCGGTTTACACAGAGGCATAACGATGCGAAACAGGATTCGTAATTCGCCGGCCCCGTCCACCCGCGCCGCTTCTTCCATCGAAGACGGTACCCCCTCTATGTATTGCTTGACGAGAAAAATACCGATGGGATTCACCAGCCAGGGGAGAATCAACGCCCAGTAACTGTCATACAGACCACCATGCAGACACAACAGGTAAAGCGGGACAATAACGATATGCACCGGGATCATCAGCACCAGGACGACACTGGCGAAAAGAAGGCGATTAGCCAAATGTCGGTATCGAGCCAAAACATACGCCACCATGAAACAAAACAGGATGTTCCCCAGTGTGACCACGCCGCCCACAAAAACAGAGTTGAACAAAGCCCGCCCGAGATGAGCCCGGGAAAACAGGTCTCCGAAATTGCTCAACGTCCAGTTCGCAGTGAACATAGCCGACCAGGCAATACCGGAACCGGCCCTCATAAAGGCCACTCGAAACATCCAGACAAGAGGGAAGACCATCACCACGAAAATCACGATGAGGGTGAGATATCGCCACAGTTGTTTTGTCCAGCCGGTTCGTCCTACCATGTCTGCCCCCGGCGTCGCAACAAAGCAAACTGCATAAGGGAAAACACGGCGATAATGATGAACAGAACATAGGCCGCCGCCGAAGCATAACCGACCTGAAAAGCCGTCGTCAGACCTTTTTCATAAATAAAATAAACGGCCGTCGAAGTGTCGAACTTCCCCTTGGTCATCACGAAAATTTCAACGAACACTTGAAACGACTTGACACAGTTGATCACGAGAATGAACAGCGCCACCGGGCGCAGCAGGGGTAAAGTAATGGAAAAAAACTGCCGGCCCGACGATGCCCCGGCAACCTCGGCGGCTTCGTAAAGCTCATCCGGTATGGCTTTAAGCCCGGCCAGGAAAATGAGCATGTAATAACCCACCGACATCCAAATGTCCATTCCCATAATGGCGTACAGAGCCGTCGCTTTGTCGTAGAGGAAACCGTTGATCGGCGCCTGTAACCCGGCCAGACCGGCCAGAAATGCGATATAGCCGCCACGCTGGTACAGGTTGGTGAATATCAGCGCTATCACAACCATGGAAGTTATCGACGGCAGGAAGAAAGCCGAGCGAAAAATAGCCCGACCTTTGAACTGACGATTGACCAGCAGAGCCAGACCCAGCGCCGCGACGGTCGTAATCGGTATGGTCCCGAACACGAAAACAAACGTATTCTTGAGCGAATTCAAAAAATCCGGATCGCTGAGCAAACGGCGATAGTTTTCCCAACCGATCCACTCGTAATTACCGACCAGCAGGCGGTAATCGGTGAAGCCCATGTAAAACGAATAGAGAACCGGAAACGCCCAGAAAAACAGAAAGGTAACGATCCAGGGGGCGGTAAGCAGAAGCTGACTGACCCGGCCGGAGTGCCTCATGGTTTCCTGAGTTCGGTTATCTGCATTCGGGCCTCACGCAGTGTCGAGGGTATCGGGGCATCCTCGAAGAGCACTTTCTCGACCGCTCGTTCGATTATGGTTTCGATATTCACCCATTGCGGATCAACCGGCGGATGTACGGACTGCATGAGTTGTATGACGAATACCTGAAGATTCGGATCGCTTTGGAAATACTCGTCCTGCTGAGCTATTTTGCTGGAAGGCGTGGCGGTTCGGTTGGCTTTGCAAAAACGAAGCTGGTTTTCCGGCGAGGTCACGAATGTTATAAACTTGCGTGCGGCTTCCTTGTTTTCGGAAGCTGCGTTGATGGCCAGAAATTCCCCACCCAGAAATGACCGTCCGGGGAAACGCCGTGTTCCTGCTGTTCGACCGGGGATCAATGTAGTGGAGAAGTTGATGTCGCGCTTTTCGAGTTCTATGCGTTTGAGCAACCAGTCACCCGAAATGATAAATCCGATACGGCCATCCAGAAAAGCATCTTCGATACCGCGTTGATCGGCCACGTAGCCGCAGGAATCGTGCAGCTTGCGATAGAATTCGAGAGCGTGAATCCCGGCCATTGAAGACAGCACACAGTACTTGCCGTCGTCACTGAATATCTGCCCGCCGGCCGACCAGAAGAAGGGGAGGAATTTCTTGTACAGCCGGTGTTTTTCGGCGGTGTTCGAACCCCAGCCGTAAATGCGTCGTCCCAGATCGTTGACCTTCTGAGCGGCATCATACAGATCGTCCCAGGTGATCGGCAGGTAGTTCTCACCCAGCCCGGCTCTTTTCATCAAATCCTGATTGATAAACAGTACCCGGGTGCCGAGAATCCACGGCCGGGCATAGGCCTTATCATCGTACGAAGCCATACTCCAGCCGTCGGAATGTCCGCTGTCGGCTATCATATCGACGGAAAGGTCGGCCAGATGACCGTTGACCGCAAACTGAGCAATCCAGTCCGAACCCAACTCCACCACGTCAGGCGCCGATCCGGAAGCAAAGGCAATAGCAATTTTCTCGTGACCGTTGGCCCAGGTCATGTCGGTCAGTTTCACTTTGATATCGGGATTAGCCGCCTCGAAATCATTAACGATGGCTTGCACGGTCGGTTTGACATCGGGATCAGTCCAGAACTGCCACCATTCAATAGTAGTGTCAGCCACCACGGATGCCGCCGCACCCAGACTAAACAGAACCAACAGAATCAGAAAAGAACGCATATTCCCTCGCTTGACTTTAGTGTCGAAATATACCGACCGGCCAAAAACGGTCAACATTAAATCTTTTAGTTGATAGACACGTACCACCGAGCATGATTAGAGTTCATGTGGGTATTGCTCCTCATAACGGTACACGACTCCGCCACCGGGTGGATCGATCAGTCCCGACTGCCGGTTTTGGTGTGTGCCGTAATCTCGATTGCCGTCGTGCTTTATACGACGTATCATCGGAAAAGTCGGGAACGGTTTCGGATGCGTCGTATTGCCGGACTGAAAGCGGTTGAAGAAGCAATCGGTCGGGCCACCGAGATGGCTCGGCCCATTTTGTACACGCCCGGTTGGGGTGGGGATATCCAGCGGCCGACCACTATCGCGTCTATGAACATATTGAGTCAGGTCGCCACCATGACGGCCGCTTACGACTGCCCGCTGATTTATCCCACTCACGATCCGGTCATTCAATCGGTCGCCCAGGAGGTGGTGCGGGAAAGCTGTACCCGGGCCGGGTATCCGGATCGTTTCCAGCCCGACAATATCCGCTATGTCAGTTCTTCACAGTTCGGTTACGCCGCAGCCGTCGACGGACTGATCTCTCGCTTGAAACCGGCGTCGATATTCCTGTTGGGAACATTCGAAGCCGAATCGCTGATACTGGCCGAGACCGGTAACACGGTCGGGGCTATCCAGATCGCGGGTACCGACTCGACTATCCAGTTGTCGTTTTTTATCGTAGCCTGTGACTATACCCTGATAGGGGAGGAGTTGTTTGCGGCCTCCGGTTATCTTTCAGGTGATCGATCCATCCTGGCGTCGGTGCGTGCTCAGGACATCCTGAAACTTATAATAGCGGTATTCATCGTCGTGGCTTCCGTCTGGGCGGTTCTGGACGGTGGCTCAACCTGGTGGGACTTCAGATGAGAAGACGTCTTCCGCAACTTGTCTGCGGTCTGTTCGGCCTGCTGTTGTTTGTTCTGTATTTCACCAGCCATCCCAAAGCCGGATCGATCAACCAGTTTGTCCTGGTCGAATACTGGCAGATAATTTTCGCTTTCACGTTGCTGGTGGGGGTGGTCAGCTTCATCAAGGTCAATCTGAAATCTATCGAGCGCGGTGAAGATCGTCCTTACCGTGCGGTTTCTCTGATCGGTCTGGTGGCCATGCCGGTGCTGGCCGTGATATGGGGCATCAAAGGCGGTACGCCGTTCATGTGGGTATTTGAGAACGTTCAGGTCCCGATGCAGTCCACCGTGTTTGCGTTGCTGGCTTTCTTTGTGGCCTCAGCATCATATCGCGGGTTTCGCGCTCGCTCGGTCCCGGCCGCCGTGCTGCTGGTGTCGGCTTTGCTGACTCTTCTCAGCCGCTGTGATTTGGGCGGTACACTTTCCGAATACCTGCCGGCCGTCGCGGACTGGGTACGCAACAATCCGTCCATGTCAGCCCGTCGGGCTATTCTGATCGGCATAGGGCTGGGCTCGCTGACGACCTCCCTGCGTGTCATCGTCGGCATTGAACGAACCTGGTTGGGAGGCGACAGCAAGTGAAACTCGAATCCCGACACTACGCGTTTATCGGCCTTGCCGTGGTGGTAATACTCGCCATGCTGCTGAACGTGCAACCGAAACTGACCCCCTCGCCCGAAACCAGACGAATGCACGAGTATATCGAAGCTTTGCCGGAAGGTTCGACTTTGATCGTCTCATTCGATCATGAAGCGTCGTCACTTCCGGAAATACGCCCCCTGGCTATGGCTCTGCTTCGGCACGCCTTTGCCCGAAATCACAAACTGGTAGGCATTGCCCTGCTGGCCGAGGGCACCGGGATCGGTTATGGTTTGATGCGACAAACGGCCGCGGAGTACGGCAAAGAATATGGCGTCGATTATGTTTATCTCGGTTTCAAACCGCAGTATATCGCGGCCATTCTATCCATGGGAGAATCGATCCCGGGCACTTTCCCCGAGGATTACCTCGGCCGGCCGGTTGCAGAATTTCCCCTGCTAAACGGCGTAAACACATATGATGATATCGCCGGGGTAATATCCGTAGCCGACGGTTCTATGACAACCCACTGGATAGAGTATGGAAACGGCCGCTATCATGTCCCCGTGGCGGCTTTCGTAACCGCGGCCATGGTCACGACCTACGACCCGTATATCGCTTCCGGACAACTTCACGCCATGGTGGGAGGGTTGCGCGGAGCCGCCGAGTATGAAAAACTGATCGGGAGCGGAGGCAGCGGCGCACGAGGTATGCTGGCCCAGACCAGCGCACACTTATATGTAATACTGCTGATCATTATCGGGAACGTGGTCTATTTCAGAAACCGGCGAAAGGGGAGAGATAATTGATGGATATCTCTACTCTGGTAGCGGGGCTCCTCACTCTGGCCATTTTTACCTTTCTTTACCGGGACAACCCGATATACAAAATGGCCGAGTCGCTGCTGATCGGGGTTTCGATAGGCTATTTCCTGGTCATTACCTGGACCAACAGCCTGATGGGTTTGCTTTTTCATCCCCTGTTCGAACAAGGACGTCTGGCTCTTCTTGTTCCGCTGGCTTTGGGATTGATGATGTTCGGACGGTTTCATAAGAGCACGACGGTGCTTTCGCGGTTCCCCATCGCCGTGCTGATCGGTTCCGGGGCGGGGGTGGCCATACCGGCCATGCTGGGCGCCCGCACCCTGGCCCAGATGTCGGCCACGGCCTCGGCGGTAGGAGCTGATTCTGTCGGAGGGGTTCTTTCCGGCATTATAGTGGTCTTCGGCGTTCTGTGTACGCTTTCGTATTTTTATTTCAGCCGAGAGCATCAGGGCGCATTGGGACAATCGGCCAGAATCGGCACCTGGTTCCTGATGATATTCTTCGGGACCACGTTTGGTTATACGGTCATGTCGCGCATGTCAACGTTCATAGGTCGGGTGGAGTTTTTGCTCACCGACTTCCTTCGGTTGACCAACTGATACGGGACTTCGCATGATATGCCCGCGGTGCAAAACTCCCATGAAAGAGATGCGGCGCACGTTTCATAAGCAGCGCAAGTGGGTCTGTCCGAAATGCGGCCTGGTGCGGTTTCAGAATCTTAAAAAGTAACGGCCACCGAATTTTCGCACGACAAACCATTGAAACCGGATGAATACATATACGTATTCGGAGTATAGTAAAAAAACGAATATACCCCTCGGATACGGAAAGACAGAGGACACGGAAGTGAATGTAAGGGTCGGGACTTCCGGCTATAGCTTCGAAGACTGGCGCGGCCGGTTCTATCCGACGGAAACGGGAAAAGGAAAGATGCTCGATTATTATGTCCGGCATTTTCCCACCGTCGAGATAAACTCGACATATTACCGTATTCCGCCTCCCCGGGTATTTGAGAACATGGTCGAAAAAGCTCCCGAGGGGTTCGATTTCATGGTCAAGGTGCCGCAGTCGTTCACTCACCATCGGGAACATATGAACGACGATACCGGCACTTTTCGGAAAGCCCTGGCCCCGCTCGCCGAATCCGGTAAACTGGCCGGTTGCCTTGCCCAGTTTCCGTATTCCTTCAAGTTCTCGTCCCTGTCGCTCGATCACGTCAGCCGTTGCCGGGACGCCGTGGCCCCGCATCCGCTGTACGCCGAGTTTCGCCACGCGGGCTGGGTCAATCGGACGATGTACGACCGACTGAATGGAGAAGGCATCGGTTACGTCTCGGTGGACGAACCACAACTGAGAGGACTTCTGAAACCGGACTGTTTCGCCACTACAGACACCGCCTATGTGCGCCTCCATGGCCGCAATACGGAACACTGGTGGGAGGGCGGTGCTCTTCGGTACGACTACAATTACTCGGAAGAAGAACTGGAATACTGGAAAGAGAAAATCGACAAGCTCAAAAAGAAAGTGAAAACCGCTTACGTCTTCTTCAACAATTGCCACGAGGGTCAGGCGGCAACCAACGCCGGACAGTTCCTAAAAATGCTCGAAGACGGACCGGGAAATTAGTTGACTGAAAGTAAGTACGAAAGGATATTGACGCCTTCGTGAGGTGCTTTATACATGTTTCTGAAACTCGATAACATCCGCAAGCAGTACGATGCCAAAGTGGCCGTGGACAACCTCTCGCTGGAGGTGCCACAGGGGAGTATCTACGGCATCATCGGCCCCAACGGAGCCGGAAAAACGACCACGATAAGGATGATAATGAACATCATCGCACCCGACTCAGGGGAAGTTACATTCGATGGTCGCAAGATTGACGAGTCGTTCAAAAACCGCGTGGGGTATCTGCCCGAAGAACGGGGACTGTACAAAAAAATGACCGTCCGCGAAATCCTCGCTTACATGGCGGAACTCAAGAGCTACCCGGCTTCGAAAGCCAACGAACGGATGGACACTTGGCTGCAAAGAATGGGCCTGCTGGAATATAAGCATCGCAAGGTGGAAGAGCTGTCCAAAGGAATGGCACAGAAACTACAGTTCATCACCACCCTGCTGCACGAGCCCGATATCGTTATCCTCGACGAGCTTTTCTCCGGCCTGGACCCGGTAAATATCGAGCTTATCAAAGATGTCCTGCTGGAACAGAAACGGGCCGGCAAGACCATTCTCTTTTCGACCCACGTCATGGAACAGGCCGAGAAGTTGTGTGATTATATCTGCATGATATCCCGGGGGAAAAAGGTCATAGACGGTAAACTCGCGGAAGTGAAAGCCAAATTCGGCAAGAACACGATACAGGTGGAGATGGAAGGTGACGGGGCCTTTCTGCGCTCCGTTGAAAGTGTCAAGGGAGTAACCGAGTTCAACAATTATCTCGAAATCGCACTCGCCGACGGGGCCGATCCCGAAATAATACTCAAGGCCCTGGTAGAGAAAGTCAAAGTGCGCCGCTTCGAACTCATGGAACCGTCGCTGTACAATATCTTCATAGATATGGCCAAAGTTGATCCTGCCACCCTTAACCAGAAGGGAGGACCGGCTAATGTCTAAGTTTCTCGTTATTTTCAAACGCGAATACGCCCAGGTCGTAAAGAAAAAGTCTTTTGTTATTGGCCTGATTCTCATGCCGTTATTGATGAGCGCTTTCATGGTCCTGCCGGCTATGCTGGCTATGAAAGAAACCTCGGTCGCGGAGCACATGGCCGTAATAGATAACGGGGAACTGGGTTTCGGCGAGCAGTTTGCCGAGTCTCTCGACCGCTACAAACTCCCCGGAACAAATGATCCGATGTTCCTGATCGACAGTGTGTTCAACATACCGACCGACGAGCCGGCTTACTTCACCTCGGTTTATGATTCTCTGGCAAACGAGATCGCCGAGAAACGAATAAAGTATTTCCTGGTCATTAAACCGAATGCATACCTGGCGGACAGTAATCTTGCCCTGGTGACCAACTCCGATAATTTCAGAACCATCGCACGCTTCGAGGCCCGACTCGCCAACGTGCTGGCTTCGTATAGATTGAAGCTTTCGGAAGTTAACCTGCCGATTGACTCGATTCTGGCCCTGACTTCCGGGGTTGACCTGCAGATCAAAAACACGAAAGGGGAATCTATCTCCCCGGTTATCAAAATGTTCTCGGGCCTGATTTTCGTCATGCTCGTATATATGATGGTGGTCGGTTACGGGGCCGTCATGATGCGCTCGGTGATCGAAGAGAAGACCAGTCGCATTATGGAGGTTCTGGTTTCGTCGGTGACACCGTTCCAGTTGATGCTCGGCAAGGTTCTGGGGCTGGGGGCGGCCGCCTTCACCCAGGTGGCCATATGGATCCTGATCGGACTGGTTATTTTCCTCGCAAGCGGTCCCGGATCGTTTGCCATCGATCCATCGATCAGTCAAATCGCGTTCAATCCGGTAATTGTGATCTTCTTTGTCTTGTTCTTCATCGTCGGTTATATAATGTATTCGACGTTGTTCGCCCTCGTGGGCTCGTTGGTCAACAGTGACAAGGAAGCACAGAATTTCGTTTTCCCGATCACGATTTCGCTGATCCTGCCGGTAATGCTGGTTTCCGCGGTAGCCCAGGATCCTTACGTAGCCTGGGCCCAGGTGCTTTCATACATACCGTTTTTCTCTCCGACCATGATGCTCATGCGCATCGTGTTCGTGGCCCCGTCGGCAACCGACTATTCGCTTTTCTCCGGCATCGTGGCGGAGGGCACCATAGCCTTTATCATCGCGGTTATCACGACCCTGCTGCTGATCTGGCTGGTTGCGCGGGTGTTCCGTGTCGGCATTCTCATGTACGGTAAACGGCCGACCCTTTCGGAAATTATCAAGTGGTGCCGATACTAAAGCAGGGAAGAGGAACCTGGAATGTTCAACCGGAAAACACTGCCGAAAGTCCTGTTGCTTCTGGCCGCTTTTGTCTTTTTCTCGGCCAACACGGTGTACTTTCTGGAGGTGCCGCCCGGCCCGGTACAGACGACCGCAAGCAATGTCTACCACCTTGATTTCAGCAACGTCAGGACCAAAGCACCTTACCTCAATCTAAAATCGGCGCTGCTCGTCGATTACGATAACGGCCAGGTGCTGTACGCCAAGAATCCGGACAAGGTTCGCCCCATCGCTTCCATCAGCAAGCTGGTAACCGCTATGGTCGTACTGGACAAAGGTATCGATCTGGACAGCACCGAGGCAATCACGCGCGAGGATGCCCGGCGTTCGTCACGATCCCGCCTGCGCGTAGGATATGAGCTGACGCGCCTTGACCTGCTTTATGCCGCCCTTATGAACTCCGATAATCGCGCGGCACGGGCTTTGGCTCGGGCTACCTGTGGCTCTATCGAGGATTTTGCCCGCGAGATGAATTTCAAAATGAAGAAGCTGGGCCTTAAAGATACTCACTTCGTCGAACCGACCGGCCTCGACAGCCGGAACGTCTCGACAGCCCACGAAGTAGCCAGAATCCTTCATCACGCCTACGATTATGAGTTGATCGCGCGTATAACCTCAGAAAAACACCATCAGTGTAAGGTTGTCAACCGCAAGGGACTCTCCGTTCCGATGGCCAATACCAACCTGATAATCCACTCACGTCATCATGTCCTGAGCGGCAAAACCGGATATATCCGGGCCGCCGACTATTGTTTGGCCACCATAGTTGAAAACAAACAGGGGAAACATCTTACCGCCGTTGTTCTGGGTGTTCCCGGAGACCGGCTTAGATTCCGGGAAGCTCGCAAACTGCTGGACTGGGGCTTTAAGCAGTTGGATCGGGAACAGGAATTCGCTTCACAATAGATATAATAAATGAAAGCCGCAGTGGAGAGGTTCTGAATGGCCCCCGGATAAGATATTACCCATCAAACAATGTCCCAGAAGAGATATTATGTTAACTATACAATATAAAGCCAAACCCATCCCTGTGGGAAAGTGCCTTTCTAACCCTTCACAACGATATTGAGCAATCGCCCCTTGACGAAGATTTTCTTTACCACGGTCTTGCCTTCGATGTGCTTCTGTACCTTGTCGCTTGCCAGAGCGGCTTGTTCAACCGTGGCCTGATCGGCGTCTGCCGGGACCGACACGCTGTCGCGCAGCTTTCCGTTGACCTGTACGGCTATTTCGACTTCGTCGCCGATAACAGCGTCCGGATCGAATTCCGGCCATGACGATTTGAATACGGATTCCTCAAAACCGACCAATTCCCACATTTCCTCGGCCATATGAGGCGCCAGCGGGGCTATCAATTGGATTATCTTAAGTACGATCTGGTCATTCAGGGTATCGCTGGATATTTTCGACGGTTCATAATCCCGCACCAGCTCCATTAACGACGCGATCGCGGTATTGAACTGGAGCCGCTCAAAACCTTCCGTGACCCGTTTAACGGTTTGGTTTAGCTTCACGTAGATTGTGCGTTCATAATCGGACAGATTCGAACGCTTAAAGTATTGCTTTAAGTCCGGCTGACTGCCGCGATACTCACTGACAACATTATATAGCTTCGAGGCAGCGAATTTCTCTACTCCGGACAGGGTATCGTCATTCCACAGAACCGGACGTTCCGACGGGGCCGTGAAAAACATGGCCAGCCGCGTGATATCGCATCCTCGTGTTTCGATCAGTGACATAGGCGAGACCACGTTGCCTTTCGATTTCGACATGACCTCGCCGTTTTTGTCCATTACCATCCCGTGATTAAACAATTGCGTGGCCGGCTCATCGCAGTCAAGCCAACCGATATCATGCAGGAACTTGGTAAAGAAACGGAAATAAATAAGGTGCCCGGTGGCGTGAGTGACACCGCCGACATACAAGTCAATCGGCATCCAGCGATTGGCCTGGGTTTTGTCGTACGGCTGCTCATCGTTTTTCGGGTCAATATAGCGCAGGAAATACCACGACGAGCACACGAACGTATCCATAGTGTCAGGATCGCGGTGCGCCTCTCCCCCGCATTTCGGACATTTCACATTCATGTATTCGGAAACATCGGCCAGGGGCGACCGGCCTTTCGGGTGATAGTCCTTAACCTGTGGCAGCAAAACCGGCAGATCGGCCTGATCGACCGCGACCGGCCCGCATTTTTCACAATGAATTATCGGAATCGGACAGCCCCAGTAGCGCTGCCGCGAGATTGACCAGTCTTTGAGCTTGTAATTCACCTTCCGGCGTCCGATACCTTCACTCTCGGCGTAATCAGATACGGCCCCGATAGCTTCTTTGCCGCTGAGACCATTGAACTTGTCCGAATTGACCATCGGGCCATAATCCACATAGGCCTCGTCCATGGTTGCGGCGTCCAAACCGGTATTCTTGTCGGGATGAATCACGACCCGGATCGGGATATCATATTTGCGGGCAAAGGCGAAATCGCGCGTGTCGTGAGCCGGAACAGCCATTACCGCCCCGGTGCCATAGCCAGCCAGGACATAATCCGCGACCCAGAGTTGTACTTTCTCACCATTATATGGGTTTATCGCGTATCGCCCGGTAAAAACACCGTCCTTGTCGTCGGTAACGGCAGCCCGTTCGATGTCCGAACGACCGGCCGCCAGTTTCTTGTACTGAGCGACCTTCTCGGCATATTCTCCTTCAATCCCCAACCGATCCAGAAGCTCGGCCTCGGGCGATATGGCCATGAACGTGACACCGTAGATCGTGTCCGGCCGGGTGGTGAAAATCGGCAGTTTCTCGCCGGTATGCTCGATAACGAAATCGATTTCCAGTCCATGCGAGCGACCGATCCACTCTTTTTGCATGGTCTTGACGTTATCCGGCCAGCCCGGCAGCTTGTCCAGATCGTCTATCAGGCGGTCGGCGTAATCAGTTATTCTGAAATACCACTGAACCTGGTCTTTTTTCTCCACCAGCGTACCGCAGCGCTCGCAACGGCCGTCTTTAACCTGTTCGTTGGCCAGAACGGTTTTGTCCTCGGGACACCAGTTGACGAATCCCCGTTTGCGATAGGCCAGTCCCTTTTTGAAAAGCTGGATAAACATCCACTGGGTCCATTTGTAGTATTCCGGGTCACATGAAGACACCTCGCGCGACCAGTCGTAGGAAATACCCACCTTCTGTAAGGTCCTGCGGGAAACAGCGATATTATCCTTAGTCCAAACCTCGGGATGAATACCGCGCTGGATAGCCGCCCGTTCGGCCGGCAGACCGAAAGCGTCCCAGCCGAACGGATGAAGCACTTTCTTACCCAACATCATCTGTCGCCGGGCCACCGCGTCACCGATGATATAGTTGCGGAAATGCCCCATGTGAATATCGCCGGACGGATAGGCGAACATGACCAGCATGTAGAATTTCTTCTCGGCTTCGCTCAGATCGCCGCAATGGAAAAGCTGCTCCTCGTCCCAGCGTGCCTGCCACTTGTTCTCGATTTTCGTAAAATCATATTTCGGAATCATTTTTGCATTGTCCGCCATAACCTGCCGTCCTGTTTCTGAATACCAGAGCGCAATTTTATCACATTATCGGAAGATTGGCAACCCTTTTAAGTTCGGACCTTTGGCCGGCGTTTACGGTTGGGAAGTGCCGCGCAGCCGATTAAGAAGAACCGTGCCCGCCGACAAACGATTGGTCAGGCGCACCTTGAGGTATTCAAGCCGTTGCAGTCGATTCGGGGTCAGTTTGCGACGAACACTCAGATGCGTATCGTACCCATAGACAGCCACTCGTCCCATAGCCAGAGATGAATCATCCGAAGCGGGGAAATCCATAGTGTACCCCCGGGAGAACCCGGCCTCGGCAACCGCCGCCAGCACCCGTGTATCGTATCGACCGAAAGGGTAACTTATTGCGCCAACCTGCGATCCGGTAATATCCTCAAGCACTTTTCGGGAATAGTCCAGCTCCTGCCGTAAAACGTCCGGAGGACAGGACGTCAGATCGATATGCGAATGGCCATGCGATCCGAATTCAACGCCGAGAGCCGCAAGTTCACGAACAGCACCCCGTTCCAGATGGCGCATCGGCCGAAGCCGGTAGCTGTAGTCCCAGCGGTTTCCTTTTCCGATCCAGGCCGTCGGCATAAATACAATCGGGACAAACTCGAACTCGGACATGAGCGGTGGCAGCACTTCGGCCAGATGTTGGTAACCGTCGTCGAAACTGAGGACCAATCTTTTCGGCTTCTCCCCCGACCGGGCGTTATTGCAATCGGTCAGACAAAAACCTGTTTGGGTCAGAAAAAGCAGAAGACGGCGGAAACGTCGCGGAGAAAAATTGGTAGAACCAAAACTAAACCCCGGGCAAATCTTGTGAAAAGTCAAAATTACAGGCGGGGATGTTGTCGCCTCGGAAGCACTATTGGGACTCTCATATGCCGGCAAAAGTGTTTTCCTCAACCGGGCCCAGGACCGCAAGAGTGATACGGTCATCATCGAAAACCAGATTGGCCAGTTCGGCAATCTCGGCGGCGGTAACTTTGTCTACCGCTTCCATGGTCGCCTCCAGCGGGACGTATTGCCCGATCATCATTTCCATTCTTCCCAGGCGGTTCATGCGATTGACCGTGGACTCCATGCCCAACGTAAGGTTACCCTTAATCTGAGCCTTAACCTGATGCAGGTCACTGGCACTCATTTTCCTGCGTTTCAGTCGTCGGCACTCGGTCATGATCACATCATATGCCTGCTCAAGGTGACTGCGGTCGGTCCCCAGATACACCCCGAACACCCCGAAGTCCTGAAAGAAATCATGAAAACTGTAAACCGAATAGGCCAAGCCGCGCTGTTCTCTTATCTTCTGGAAAAGAACCGAGGACATCCCGCCGCCCAGATAAGAGGTCATGACCATCATGCCCATTTTGCGAAGGTCACGGTAGGCCAGGCCCGGGAAACCGAGACAGAATTGAGTTTGGCTGTTATCGTCGGGTTTGATTACGACACGATCCGCGTTTATCCGATTGGCCGGCAGGGGTGGCTCCGAAGCCCCGGCGTCGAAACTGAAATGGTCGCGCACCAGCTTGACCAGACGGTCGTGTGATATCGAACCGCTGGCCGCTATGACCACCGAACGGGCACGGTAATGCCTGTCGATAAAGGCCCGAAGGGTCCGTCGGGGAATCGACATGACCGTTTCCTGAAAGCCCATAATAGGCTGACCGAGCGGATGTTCACCCCAGAAAGCACGGGCAAAAATATCGTGAATGTAATCGGCCGGACTGTCTAATGATTCCTTGATTTCTTCGCAAATAACCAGACGCTCGCGGTTCATGTTGGTGGGAGTAAAGGTGGCATGACAAACGATATCGGCCAGAACATCAACCGCCTGCGGCAGATGTTCGTCCAGAACACGCGCGATATAACAGGTGTGCTCACGCGAGGTAAAGGCATTGAGAGAGCCCCCGAGCGACTCGAGTGCCTGGGCTATCTGTCGGGCATCGCGCCGTTTGGTCCCCTTGAAAACGAGATGCTCGATAAAATGCGAAAGCCCGCTCTCTTCCGGTTTCTCATAGCGGGAACCGGCCCCCACCCAGACACCGAGAGCAATAGAACGAACCGAGGGCAGCCATTCACTGACCACCCTCACACCGTTTCGCAGAGTCGTTTTACGGACCGGATGACGATCCGAACCGGCGCTTCCTTTTTTCAGCCCCATTTCAGGACCACTCACTGTTTCTAACGCCGGACTCGACGCCTGTTATTGCCACCGCCGTTTCTCGGACGCGGCGGCGGGGGGGGTTCATCGGTCAACAAGGCCCGACGCGACAAGCGCACCCGACCGTCGGCATCGATATTGATGACCTTGACCTCCATGCGATCACCCACTTTGCAAATGTCTTCGACCTTAGCCACACGTTCGACGGCAAGCTCCGAAATATGTACCAAACCGTCGGTTCCGGGTAAAATCTCGACAAAAGCTCCAAAGTCGGTAATCCTTCGAACGATACCGTTGTAAACCTTGTTGAGTTCGGGCTCCTCGACAATGGCCTCAATGCGAGCCAAAGCAGCTCGGCCGGCTTCACCGTCGGTGGAAGCGATCAACACCGTACCATCATCATCGATATCGATCTTGGCGCCAGTTTCCTCGACAATACCCCGGATAATCTTGCCGCCGGGGCCGATCACATCGCCGATCTTGGCCGGGTTGATCCGAATAGTAATAATTCTCGGAGCATACTCGGAAAGCTGATCGCGATGTTTCGGCAGGGTGGCATCCATGATATCGAGAATCCTGATTCGTGCGTTGTTCGCCTTTTGCAGGGCCTGACGCATGGTCTCGATATCCAGACCGCTTATCTTGATATCCATCTGAATGGCCGTGATGCCTTCGCGCGTCCCGGCCACCTTGAAATCCATGTCGCCGAAATGATCTTCGTCACCGAGAATATCGGTAAGGATGACCACGTCGTCTTCGGATTTAATCAACCCCATGGCTATTCCGGCCACCGACGTCTTGATCGGTACACCGGCATCCATCAGGGCCAGCGAACCGCCACACACGGAGGCCATCGACGACGACCCATTGGATTCCATGATATCTGAAACGATACGCACAGTGTACGGGAAACTCGTTTCGTTGGGAATAACCGGCTGCAGGGCACGCTCGGCCAAATTGCCATGACCGATCTCACGACGGGACGTTCCCCGAATAGGCTTGGCTTCCCCGGTACAAAACGGAGGGAAATTGTAGTGCAGCATATAGCTCTTGGTCGATTCCCCGTCGAGATCATCGAGCCGTTGCTCATCGATCTTGGTTCCGAGAGTCACCGCCACCAGCGCCTGCGTCTGTCCACGCGTAAACAACGCGGAACCGTGCGTCCGGGGCAACAAACCAGGTTCACAGGTTATATCGCGAATATCATCGACACCACGGCCGTCGATACGTTTCTTCTCCCTGAGAATCATCGAACGCATCGAAGCGGCGTCAAGGTTATGAATGACATCCTTGATTTCCTGTTCGCTGTCCGGGAATTCCTCGGCCAGAGCCTCGAGCACCTCATCCTCAATCGCCTGTTTGGCTTTCTTGCGGGTATCCTTGTCGGCCACGTGGTTTTGTTCGTCAAGCCTCGCACCGACTATCTCGGTAACGCGCCGGGACAATTCTTCAGACACGGCCACGGGGACATACTCGAATTTCTCCTTGCCACAGGAGACCTTGAGTTCGTCGATTTTGGCTACGATCTGTCGGATATATTCATGTCCGAATTGCAAAGCCGCGATGACGTCTTCTTCGGATACCTCAGTGGCCCCACCTTCAACCATCGTGATGCCCTCGTCGGATCCCGCGATAGTTATTTTAAGATCACAATCGTCCAGTTGCTCAATGGTCGGGTTGACAATCAATTGCCCGTCGATTCGGCCCACGCGCACGGCCGCCACGGTCTTGCTGATGGGGACGTCCGAAACGGCGATAGCCGCCGAGGTACCAATCAGCGCCAGGACGTCGGTGTCATTCTTCTGATCGTGGGATATGACATAACTAACGCACTGGGTTTCACCCATGAAATCATCCGGGAACAGGGGCCTGATAGGACGATCAATAATCCGCGCCGAGAGAATCTCGCGCTCGGACGGTCGGCCTTCACGCTTGAAAAAACCACCGGGAATTTTGCCCGCAGCATACTGCTTCTCGCGATACTCAACGGTCAGCGGGAAGAAATTAAAGCCAGTCCGCGGTTCTTTTTGGGCACAGACGGTCGAAATAACCATGGAATCACCGTACCGCACCGTCACCGCGCCGTTGGCCTGCTTGGCGAGCTTACCGGTTTCAATCGTCAGGGTGCGACCCCCGACTTCCAATTCTACTTTACTTGACATATACTCCTATCACTTCCTTACCGCCGGAGTCCCAACCGCTTGACTACATCACGATAGCTTTCGATATCGCGATCTTTCAGATAATCGAGCATGCGCCGCCTCTGACCGATCAGCTTGCGCAGGCCGTGACGGGAATGAAAATCTTTCTTGTGCATTTTCATGTGATCGGTCAGGTACGAGATGCGCTCCGTAAAAAGTGCAATTTGCACTTCCGGGGAACCCGTGTCCGTTTCGTGAAGGCGGTTTTTCTCGACAACCGTCGCCTTCTGTTGCTTGTCTAATGACATTCTGTCTTTTCTCCTCTACGTAGTATTTCCAACACTTGTATTTTATCTTGTTTAAGCTGTTCGATAAGCGCGTCGCGTTCTTTGAACAATCGGTTTCGCCTCACGAATTCGGTGGGGTAAACCACCAACTCTCTATCATAAATATCCCGATCAAAATCGAACAGGTTCGCCTCGACCGACACCCTGGCCACCGGATTGAAGTGGTTCTGGCCGATAAACATCATGCCGCTCTTCTTCTCATCTCCGATTTCCGTCCAGCACGCATATACTCCCTCGGGAGGCAGGAGCTTGCGTTCCCCATAGCGAATGTTAGCCGTGGGATACCCGAGCTGACGACCAAGCCCTATCCCCCGCTCCACCATGCCGGCAATCGCGTATTCATGACCCAGAAGCTCCCGGGCCTGAGAATAGCGCCCCAGGGTCATAGCCCGGCGGATTCTGCTCGACGACACCTTCGCCCCATCATGAATTATAGGTTCCACTACCTCAACGTCAAAGTCATATTTGGAACTCAGCCGAGTCAGTTCATCGATAGTTCCCGCGCGATTTTTGCCCAAAGCATGGTTGTACCCAACTACCAGCTTCTTCAGACCGATTTTGTCTAATAAAACATTTCGCACAAACTCGTCAGGTCCGAGATTCATCAACTGTCGGTCAAACGGCATGACCAGAACCGTCCCCTCGAAATAACAGGGGACAAAAAGCTCTTTCTCGGTAAGAGATGTCAACAGCATCGGCTTATCGTGCGGCGACACGAGTTCCCGGGGATGCGGATGAAAAGTCACCAGTATCGGCCGGAGTCCGTACTCGTCGGCAACCTGACGAACACGCCGGAAAATAGCCTGGTGCCCGAGGTGAATGCCGTCGAAAGTGCCGACCGTCACCACCGACGGTTGCGGCGCCGGAAGATTATTCAGGCCATGGACAAAATCAGTGCTCACATCAACACCCTGTCATACTCCAGAATACGCTGATCCGCACCAGCCCCAAGAGCCGCCGACGCAACAGTAGCATGTCCGATGGCAATCACTATCCCGGCAAAATCCTTAACCAGAATGGAATCGCCGATATCGAAACTTCCCTCCAACGCGAGCACATCGGCATAGCCGGGTACTCGACCGTGTCGAACCAATCCGCTGAACCTCTCATTCAACTTCACACAACTAAAACCGAGTACGTGATCGATAGAAATCAATCGGTCGGACAATTTTTCTGACTGGTGGGCGTCGCTCAACCCGTCCAGATCGACCGCCTGATCGACGTTGAGGTGCCCGCAGGCAATACGGCGCAGCCGGGCCAGGTAGGCCCCGCAACCCAGCCTGCGGCCGATATCGTGCGCCAGAGATCGGACATAGGTCCCGGCACTGCAAACGATTCTGACCTCCAGGCTGTTTCCGTCAAAACCGAGCAGGTCAAGGTGGTGAATTTCCACCTCGCGTTCCGGTAACTCGACTTCTTCACCGCGACGAGCCAGTTCATGCAAGCGGTGACCGTCGACATGAACCGCGGAAAAAGCCGGCACCTTCTGTTTGATCCGACCGGTAAATTCGCCAAGCAATTGCCGCAGGTCTTTTTCATCGAGCTCGGGAACCGGTGCCGGTGCCACTTTCGGATCAAGTCCCTCGGCATCGTAAGTTGCCGACTCGCGTCCCAGTCGTATAGTAGCTTCGTACGTTTTGTCATGACCGGAAAGAAAACGGGCAATTTTCGTAGCCCGTCCCAGGCACACCACCAACAATCCTTCGGCCGCCGGATCAAGCGTCCCGGCATGACCGACAGCACGCTGCCCCACAGCTTCGCGAATCCGCGCCACTACGTCGTGACTGGTAAGCCCGCCCGGCTTATCGACCAGCAACACCCCGTGGTATTTATTCGCGGCTTGCGGCATTCGCCTCTCCCAAAATTTTGATCAATTCGACGCGCGCCTTCTCCAGCGGCAGAGCCATGCGACAACCGGCGGCGTTAACATGTCCCCCTCCGTCCAGGTGGGCCGCAATCTCGCCGACGTTAACACCGTTGGTCGAACGCAGCGAAATTTTCGTTTCGTTTTCGCTGATTTCCTTTAGCAAAGCACCGGCCACCACGCCCCTGGTATACAGAGAGAAATCGACCAATCCGTCGGATTCCGATTCGTCGGCCCCGGCTTCCCGCAACATTTCCCGAGTCAAAGTAAGCAGACAAATGCGACCATGATCATGAAATTCCATCGTGCTCAGGACCTTACCGGTCAGAATCATAGTCGACGGACGCATGTTGAAATACACGTTATCGCAAATCATGCGCGGGTCGGCTCCAAGGTTTATCAACTCACCGGCAATAACCATGGTTCGCGGTGACGTACTCTGGTATCGAAAACGACCGGTGTCGGTCATGAGCGCCGTGTACAACTGGACGGCCACCTCCGGGGGAATATCATAACCGACCGAACAGAAATACTCATAGGTCATTTCACCGACCGAAGAAGTTTCGAGATCCAACCAGTTAATCTCGCCAACCTCAGCCGAACCCTGATGATGATCTATGCTGATAATGGTAACATCATCCCCGGCAAAGCGAGCGGCCCGACCGGCTCGTTCCAGACTCGGACATTCCAGAATAAGAAGAGTGTCGATCTCCGGCTCTTCCGACAGGTCATCCACCGAGATAATTTCACCGACCCCCGGCAGAAACAGGTACTTGTCCGGAATCTCGGAGTCCCTGATCAGGAACACCCTTTTACCGAGATCTTTCAGGTAACGCCCGAAGGCCAACTGCGTACCGAGAGCGTCCCCGTCGGGATCAATATGAGTGATCACCATGATGCGGTCGGCGGCGAGCAGTTTTCGCTGTATTGGCAAAATCGGAGCCACGGCCCGTGCCTTCATGTCAGTCCGAGGTACGTTCACCACTCTTTATCTCATTCAACAACTTTTCGATTCTGATGCCCGCCTCCACGGAAGGATCGAATGTGAACTGCAATTCCGGAATACTGCGCACCCTCAGTTTTTTACCGAGCGCACTGCGAATGCGTCCGTTTTCCCGATTCAGATACTCCTCTACCTGAGCCCGCTGTTCCGGGGTCCCCAGAAACGAATAGTATATTTTAGCGTAACGAAGATCGTCGCTCAATCTGACATGGGTAAACGTAAGCATTCCGGGCGTAAGTTCCGCCAGCTCGCGTTCGAGCAACTGGGAAATATCGCGATGGATTTGCTCGCCCAGACGTTGCGATCTTTTGAACTGTCTCATACTCGGCCCGTCATCAGGTTTTTCTCAAGAAGAATCTCTTTCCCTCAACCGAGGGTGCGGGCCGTTTCAACAACTTCCACCGCCTCGACAATATCCCCGACCTTGACGTCGTTGAAGTTTTCGATGCCCAAACCGCACTCGAAGCCTTCCTTGACTTCCTTAACATCGTCCTTGAACCGCTTAAGAGAACCGAGAGTCCCGGAATAAATCAGTTTGCCGTCCCGCAGGAGTCGTACTTTGTTCTTGCGTGAGATCTTCCCCTGCTTGACATAACAACCGGCAATGAGTCCCACCTTGGGGACCTTGAAGGTATTGCGCACCTCGGCCATACCGACGAACTCCTCGGACAGAGTCGGTGACAAGAGACCTTCAAGCGCCTTTTTGACATCGTCCTCGGCTTCGTAGATAATATCATATAGACGGATATCCACTTTTTCACGCTTGGCCAGTTCCCGGGCACGGCCGTCCGGGGAAACCTGAAAACCGATAATGATAGCATCGGAGGCCGCCGCAAGCAAAACGTCGGATTCCGTAATAGCTCCCACGCCGCGCCGGATGATACTGGTCTTGACTTCATCGGTGGCGATCTTTCCAAGAGTATCGGATAACACTTCCACCGAACCGTCAACGTCGCCCTTGATTACAAGCCGGACTTCCTTGATCTGGCCTTCCTGTATCTGAGTAAAGATACGGTCAAGTGTTACCGGTCCCTGAGGCCGACGGAAATCGTATTCCCGTTTTACCTGATCGCGCTTAAGTGTAACCTCGCGCGCCTCATGATCGTCCTTAACAACCAGGAAACTGTCACCGGCCTGAGGAACACCCGACAAACCGGTTATCTGGGCCGGGGTTGACGGACCGATCTTATCCAGACGCTGATCACGGTCATCGACGATAGTTCTGATACGACCGCTGTGCACACCGGCTACGATGGGGTCACCCACCTTGCAGGTTCCCCGCTGAATGAGCACCGTGCTGACCGGACCACGCCCTTTTTCCAGTCGGGCCTCGACCACCACGCCCTGCCCGCGGATAGACGGATCAGCCTTCAGATCCATCATTTCCGCCTGCAACAGGATCATTTCCAGCAGCTTGTCTACTCCCTGACCGGTTTTCGAAGAAATCTCGACGGCGATAACTTTGCCGCCCCAATCTTCCACCAACAGGTTCTGGTTGGCCAACTGTGTTCGGACCTCGTTGGGGTTTGCACCGGGCTTGTCTATTTTGCTCAAAGCAACCACGATGGGCACACCGGCCGCGCGGGCATGATCGATAGCCTCAATCGTCTGCGGGCGGATACCCTCATCGGCGGCCACAATCAGGACAACAATGTCGGTAATCTGGGTGCCACGGGCGCGCATCGCCGTAAACGCTTCGTGACCGGGGGTGTCGAGAAAAACGATCCGCTGACCGTCGACCTGAACTTCATAAGCACCGATATGCTGCGTGATAGCCCCGGCTTCACCGGCCACGACATTGGTTTTTCGAATATAGTCAAGCAACGACGTTTTGCCATGGTCCACATGCCCCATGACCGTAACCACCGGAGCACGTGACACCAGGGCATCTTCGTTTTCCTGCTGTCGTATCTCTTCTCCGATTTCGGTAACCTGTTTGGTTTCGAAACCGAATTCGGAGGCGATCATCTCTATCGTATCCATATCCAGCCGCTGGTTGATGGTGGCCATCATACCGAGCTCCAGAAGCTTGGCCACAACCTCGGCCGGCTTGTGATCCATGATATTGGCCAGTTCGGCAACTGACATGAATTCGTTGATTTCGATAACGTTGGCGTTTTCCACGTCGTCGATATCTTGCTGTCCGGGTCCCCGCTTGTATTTGCGTTTCCCTTTTACCCCGCTGAGGTTGGCCATAGTAGCCCGGAAACTACGGGCCACTTCCGTCTGGTCGACTTCGCGCTTATCTTTTTTACGCCGCCGATCACGTCGTTTCTTTTTCTTCTCGGCCTTCCGGAACATACCGACGACATCAACTTTATTACCGCTCTTATCACCGTCGGGCGCAGCCTCCGCCTTCTCGCTAACCACTTCTTCAACGTCGGGTTTCGGTTCTACGCGCGGCTTTTTCTCGACAGCTCGGGGGATCACTTTTGCCCTGGCGGGAGTCTTATCCTTTTCCACCGCCTGAGATTTTGCTCTGGCCTCGGCTTCCACCCGAGCTTTGGCCCTGGCCTTCGCTTCCGCCTCGGCTTTGGCCTTCTCGGCTGCCTTTTGACGCTCAGCTTCTTTAGCCGCCCGTAGCTTTTGCTCCATTTCGCGCTTGGCTTCCTGCTTCTCCTGCGCGAATCTCAAACTGACAGCATTGATCATTTCCGGCAGAGCGACCGACATATGAGATTTAGCGTCAAAACCCAACTCCTGAATGATCTTCAGCATGGCATGGGAAGAAACTTTGTACTCTTTGGCCAGGTCGTAGATTCTCTTGGTATTAGCTGTCACTCGTTATCACCTCCGATGACCGGGGATTCTCCACCTTGCATCCGGTATCTCCCTGATCCGCTACTCAGGCCGCTCTCCTGTTTGAGCCTCACCCTCGTTCTCGTCTTCAACATCATCAAACTCGGGAGCTTTCGCTTCGGGGACGTCATCTTCTTCCGTGACATATTCCTGATCGTCCTCGAAAACATCCGACTCCTCAAGCTTTCCTTCCTCCGCTTCCTCGTCTTTCTCCGTCGCCTTAGCTTCCTCCTGACGTTTCCGGTATTCCTCTTCCAGTTCCCCCACCATTTTCCTGGCACGCTCAATGAGCGTTTCGGCCGTGCGCTGACCGACCCCGTCGATCCGGCTCAACGCCTCGGGTGTGGCCTGAGCCAAACGCTGCACGGTACTGATATCAGCTTCAATCAAACGGTCGCGAATCTTCGCCCCGATACCCTCGACCTGCCCGACCGGAAGCAGCATTTCGGCTTCACGGCGCTTCTCTTCGTTGTACTGACTCTCGGAAAGGATATTTACCTTCCACCCGGTCAGTTTGGAGGCCAACCGCGCATTCTGACCATTGCGCCCGATAGCCAGTGACAACTGATCGTCGGCTACGACCACGGTCATCTTCTGTTCGATATCGAAGGACTCCATGTCGATTACTTTGGCGGGAGCCAGGGCCCGGGCCACGAACACGTCGGGATTGGACGTATACGGTACAATGTCAATCCGTTCGTTGTTGACCTCACGGACAATCGACTGCACGCGAACACCCTTGATGCCAACACAGGCCCCGACCGGATCGATGCGATCATCGGACGAATAGACGGCGATTTTGGCTCTTTCCCCGGGCTCGCGCGCGATAGCTCTGATCTCGATTACCTTCTCGTATATTTCGGGCACTTCAAGAGCAAAGAGCGCCTTGAGGAATTCGTTGTTAACCCGCGACAGCGTAATTTGCGGGCCGCGCGGCGTTATCTGAACATCAAGAATGTAAGCACGCACCCGGTCACCCTGCCGGAACTTCTCACGCGGAATTTGTTCTTTAATGGGCATGACACCTTCGCCGCGCCCGAGATTGACAATGACGTTGCCTTTGTCGATCTGCTGTACAACGCCCGAGACAAGAGTGCCGACTTTGTCGATATACTCTTCATAGATACGTTCGTGCTCGACATCGCGTATCTTTTGCACCAGGATTTGTTTGGCCGAGGCAATGGCATTGCGCCCGAACTCGGTCTCATAATCCAAATAGATATCCAGCTCATCGCCCAGTTCGGCGGTCTCGTCGATCTCTTTGGCCTCATTGAGGCTGATTTCGAGATCCTTGTCAGCCAGCTTGTCCACGACCTTCTTGGTGACAATCATGTACAGCTCGTTGGTTTTGCGATCAAACCGGAACGAGATGTTATCAGTGGTGGCATACTTCTTTTTGGCGGCGGCCAGCAGACTGGCTTCCAGCGTTTCCACGACAGCGTCGAAATCTATGTTCTTTTCCCTGGCGATAAGGGTCATTGCCTCTACCATGTCAAACGCCATACCAGCTATTCTCCTCAGAAAACGATTTTTGCTCTTTCGATCTCAGCCACATCGACGACCAATTCACCTTCAGGGCCTTCAAATCGTATTTTCTCACCTTCAACCGACAGAATCTTCGCCCGAAGATCCTTGCGCTTCTTTTCTGCGAATTTGACCCTGACCGTCTCGCCTATTCGATACCTGAAATCGCGCGACGTATTCAGGGGCCTGTCCAGACCGGCGGAAGAAACTTCAAGCGCATAGCCGTCGGCGAACAGTCCACTGCCGTCGATAAGCTCCCCGATCACACGAGTGAGTCGACCGCAGTCATCAATGGTCACTCCATCCTGTCCATACAAGAACACCTTAACGGTTACATTGTTCTTGTAACGCGATACCACCACCTCCGCCAGCTCGAAGCCCTCGCGTTCAAGCGGGCCTCGGACAAGCTCGAAAACAGCGAGATTTTCCTTACCAGCCATAGTCTTCACTAAACAAAAGAGTGGGCCCCTGCCCACTCACCAAGCTGAAGAAGATACCTACAAATGCGTTGCAGCGCAACAAAATAATGAACTAATTCAATCGGTCAGCCATTTTGCGCACCATTTCCAGGACATTTTCCACCGCAACTCGCTCAACCTTGTCCTCGCAGCGGGCCTTTAGCTCTACCTTACCTTCTTTCAACGACTTATCGCCTATCGTCAACCGGATCGGCATTCCCACCAGGTCAGCATCCATGAATTTGACCCCGGCCCGCTCTTTTCGGTCGTCCCACAGAACATCTATTCCGGCTTCCGTAAGCTCGTCGTATATCCGTTCCGCCGTCTGAACCTGGGCTTCATTGCTCATATTCAGCGGGATTAGTTCGACCAGATAAGGCGCGATGTTCTTGGGCCAGATGATACCGTACTCGTCGTGATATCGTTCCAACGCGGCCTGCGGCGTCCTTGTGATCCCGATCCCGTAGGAACCCATGATACAAAGCCGTTCTTTACCCTCGGCATCCAGGTATTTGGCCCCCAGAGACTCCGAGTATTTGGTGCCCAGTTGAAACGTGTTGCCGACCTCAATGCCGTCTTTTACCGACATTACTTTGCCACAACGCGGGCACAAATCCCCCGCTCGGGCCGTGCTCAGCTCCACCACCTTGTCGGCCTTGAAATCGCGGTCGAAATTCACGTTGATAATGTGCTTCTCGTTTTCATTGGCCCCCACAATGAAATTGGTCAATTCGGTAACCAGCGGGTCCACCAGAATAGTCACGTTTTTGAGCCCCACAGGACCGGCAAAACCGACCGGGGCCGAGGTTATCCGCTCGACCTCGCCGGCGTCGGCCATCTCTATTTCATTAGCCCCAAGAGCGTTCTTAAGCTTTATCTCGTTCAGTTCGCGATCTCCCCGGATCAATGCAGCGACCGGTTTCCCGTCGGCTATGTACAGAAGCGTCTTGACCAGTCGGGTGGCCTCGACCTTGAGAAAAGCGGTAACTTCTTCGATTGTCGCCGCCCCGGGAGTGTCAACCGTTTCCATGTCCTTCAGCGCGGAATCTTTTTGTATCGGCGTCGCATCCCTGAACTCGGCCTTTTCAACGTTGGCCGCGTAGCCGCAAGCCTCGCAGGTGGCAATTTTCTCCTCGCCGGCATCAGTATCGACCAGTTGCATGAACTCGTGGGCCGCCTTGCCACCCATAGCCCCGGTATCAGACTCGACCTTCAGCACGTCCAGCCCGGCTCTTCTGAATATGGCATAGTAAGCGTCGACCAGCTTCTGATAGGTCACCATGAAAGACTCCTCATCGGCATCAAAAGTATAAGCGTCCTTCATGATGAACTCGCGGCCGCGCATCAGACCAAACCGGGGCCGGATTTCGTCGCGGAATTTTACCTGGATCTGGTAAAGATTGAGCGGCAGTTGCTTGTAACTCCGGACCTCACCGGCGACAAGATCGGTAACCGTTTCCTCGTGAGTACCACAGAGAACCATCTGGTGGTCGTGACGATCTTTCAGCCGCATTTGCTCTTTGCCGACCGTATCATAGCGTCCCGACTTCTGCCACAACTCAGCCGGGCAGAGTACCGACATGGTTATTTCGAGACCGCCGACGCGGTTCATCTCCTCTCGCACGATGGTCGAGAATTTATCTATAACTCGCTGCATAAGAGGCAGATACAAATACACCCCGGCGGCCAGCTTGCGGATATAACCGCCCCGCAACAGTAATTGGTGGGAGATAAGCTCAGCCTCGGACTGATTGTCGCGCAGGGTCGGTATGTAGGTCTGGGTCCATCGCATCGAATAAATCCTTACTCGGTCGGAAATTTTTCTCGTTGTTTGCCGCGTCCAGTAACGGCCCCGCAGCAAGGCTCCTAAGATACCTATTCGGTTATCCCGCGCAATCTTAAAAGTGCTCCCCTGCGGTTTGGGGACTGTCTTGAAGGTTTGGGGTTCAGATTCCTGTTGCCAGGCGCGCGTGTTTTGGCTATTTATGGGCAGTCAAATATGTACCTGCCGGGAGACATCGGCGGGTACGGTCGTTTAGCCCCCGTGGTGTAACGGATAACGCGTCGGCCTCCGGAGCCGGAAATTCAGGTTCGATTCCTGACGGGGGTATTTTTAATTGAACCAGGTTGGTATAAAATATATCTGTGGTTTGATTGTATGTGCAAAGGGGTAAAACATGGATAGCGTCGGTCGAAAATTTATGGACGGGACCAAGTACCAGAATATGGGGAAATCGGCCCAGATGGAGGACAAACCGCACCCCCCGCTCGAAGAGGCGTATGACGACAGCAAACCGATAATCGACCTGCCGAAACCGCCGGACATTAAACTGGGCACGATGAGCCTGCGCGAGGTTATCGACCGTCGCCGGAGCCGTCGGGCTTATTCCGACCAGCCGCTTTCGCTCGAAGAATTGTCATACCTTCTCTGGTGTACCCAGGGCGTCCAGAAAACCCGGGCCGATCAGGCCTTCCTGCGCACCGTACCCTCGGCGGGGGCAAGACATGCCTTCGAAACCTACCTGCTGGTAAATAACGTCGAGGGGCTCAAGCCGGGACTGTACCGATTTCTCGCCAGTCGACATTGCCTTCAGGAAATCGACCTTACCGAAGGTCTGGCCGACCGGTGTGCCGAGGCCTGCCTGGGCCAGCGGATCATAAAGAGCTGCGCCGTGACTTTCATCTGGGTCGCGGTGGCCTATCGCATGACCTGGCGATATAACGAACGGGGCTATCGCTATCTGCATCTCGACGCGGGTCATGTTTGCCAGAACCTGTACCTTGGCGCCGAATCAATCGATTGCGGCACCTGCGCCGTGGGAGCGTTTTCCGACGACGACCTGAACCGTGTGCTGAATTTCGACGGTGCGGACCACTTCGTCATCTATCTGGCTCCGGTCGGCCACAAGCCCTGAAACCGCCGGAAAGAGTTCTGACCGTCAACACGGCCGGGTCTCGTAATCGACAGAGAATAAAAGATAATCACACTCCACCTCAAGCTAAAAGCTTGACTTTATCGCGGAGTGTGGTTATCTTATTCAAGTACTGCTAACGAAGTATATATCCAATCATATCTCAAACTAAAGGAGAAACGTGTATGCAACGCGTCCTGTTCGTCCTTACGGTTTCGCTGCTGCTTGTATTCGCCTCTTCTTCGTTAGCGACAATCCGGAACGTACCGGCTGACTACACAACCATCCAGAATGGTATCAGCGGTTCGGCCAACGGCGACACCGTGCTGGTTCAACCCGGAATCTATCACGAAAACGTCAATTTCAACACCCACTGTATCGTCCTGGCATCGCTGTTCCTTACGACCGGGGACAGCTCTTATATTTCTTCGACGATTATCGACGGCAGTCATGCCGACGCGGTTATGCGACTGACGCACGGCGAGGACTCCACAACGGCCATTGTCGGTTTCACTATCAGAAACGGCTGGAGCGGAGTCTATTGCTACGGCTCAAGCCCGAGGATAACCGATAACATCATTACCGCCAATACCGATACGATCAACGTAGCGGCCGGGGTGGTTTGCTACTACGCCGGGGCTTGCATTGAACGTAACTATATTCATCACAACTCCAGCCCCCTGGGCGGCGGTATCCTGTGCGGAGAAACCGAGGCGGTAATCGAAATCAAAGACAATATCATAACTGATAACACCGTATCGGACTGCTCTTTCGGCATGGCTCCGGCCTCCGGCGGCGGAATTTACGTTTCACATTCAAACCCTCTTATTGTCAACAACCTTATCGCAAACAACCGCGCTCTCGGTTATTTAAGTATGACCGGAATCGGACACGGTGCCGGTATTTATTGTACCCGTGCCAACCCGACCATAATCGGCAACACCATTGTCGGCAACGAAGCACAGGGAGTCGGCGGCGGAATTTTCTGTAATAATTCTCACGTTACGGTGATTAACTCCATCTTGTGGGGCAATACACACCAGCAAATCTACACCGATTCCGTCTCATCGGCCACGGTCAACTATTCCTGCGTGTCGGGAGGCTGGGATTATTCCGGGACGGGTAATATCAGTAACAATCCGTTGCTTGTCGACGTTTCCGCAACCGATTTCAATCTGTGTTCGGTCTCTCCATGTATTGACGCCGGGGATCCATCAATGCAGGACCCCGATGGCAGCCGGGCCGACATGGGTTATTATTTCGAAGATCACCCTCTTTGTGAGATGGGCAATGTCTGGTATGTCGCCGTCGGTGGTGACGATATATCCGGCGACGGGTCGTCCACTAATCCTTTCGCGACCATCCAGCACGCCGTTAATACCGCCGGCTACTATGACACGATATACGTCGGGAGCGGTGTTTTCACCGGCGACGGCAACCGCGATATCAACCTTCACGGCCGACCGATGGTGATACAATCGCTCCACGGACCGGCCTTGACGATCATTGACTGCCAGGCCGATGAAACCGACCCGCACCGAGGCTTTATGATCAGGTCCGGCGAAGATTCTATGATGGTTATCGATGGTTTTACGATACGCAATGGTTTCGGTCTTGGTCAGGGTACCTACGGAGCCCGGGCCGGCGGCGCCATCTACTGCGAAAATGCCTCTCCCCGTCTCAATCAGTGTATTTTGACCTCCAACGCGGCCGGTAGCGGTGCCGGACTGTATTGCATCGGGGTATCATCACCGGAACTGGTTAAGTGTGATTTCATCGACAACAGGAATAGCGGCGTTCTGGCCGGAGATGTCGGCGGGATCGGGCTGTACAGTTGGAATGCATCGCCCCGCCTCATCGATTGCTCGTTCAGGGGCAATTATGTTATCTCCCGCTACATCCAGGGCGGCGGAATCTATTGCGAAGGCGGCACCCTCGACATGACCGGCTGTTTGTTCGCGGGCAACAACTGCCATCGGGGCGGCGCCTTTTTCTTTACGTCCATTACCGGTAACATTACGAACTGTACAATGACGGGTAACCAAGCTTCTTCGGGCAGCGGGGCGGTTATTTATAACTGCGAGATCGAGTTTGCCGACTGTATTTTCGCCTACAACACGGGCAGCGAAGCGATCAATTGCGTCGGGTCCGGACCCGACCCGGTTCTGACCTGTACCGATATCTATGGCCACCCGCTCGGTGACTGGACCGGAGCAATAGCGGCGCAACTCGGCGTCAACGGCAACATATCGCTCGATCCCCTGTTTTGCGATACGACCGCGGGGGACTACCGACTCTCGGGCTACTCTCCCTGTGCCCGTGGAAACAACGAGTGCGGAGAGCGCTTCGGGGCACTGGACGTGGGCTGTAATTTCTACGTTTGTGGCGATGCCGACGGCAACGGTGAAATCACATTTGCGGATCTAATTTTTATCAAGGATTTTTACTTCGCTTATTCGGATATCCCCGTACCGCTCGGCTCGGGAGATGCCGATTGCGACGGTTTCGTTACGATCGGCGACATCGTGTATCTGGCCGATTTTCTGTTCCGAAACGGTCCACCGCCGTGCTGCCCCTGAACCGGTCGATTTTTAAGCGGCGGCATATCATATTGAGCTATCCCCCGAGTTTACGGGGCAGAATTGCCCCCGGCCGGGGGATAAGGCATATATGCTTTATCCCTTCAGAAAGATCTTTCCCCGAAGAATCCTGCCAAGCCTCGGAACAATCTTCAAAAGACTGTACTGATAGCCTCTTTCTTCCGATAAGATATTATGCACTCTTGCCAGAGAACAGCTATACCCAAGAGAGGCAATCACTAATGTCCCGGAAGGAAGAATTCAAACAAGCAATCAAGAAGCAAATGATGAAAATCCAGCCCCGGATGGACATCAATGAAGTCAAGCAGGAACTACTTGATTGGTTGGAACAACTGGACTTTTCGTTTCCCGGCGAAATGGAATCATGGATGGACAGGATCAAAGTATTCCCTCCCGAACCGGGGGAAACGGAGATGGAATCCGGGGTCAGGATGCGTCTGTTGCTTCGTTTGTATACGCAGGAAAACCGCTATCTGCTGTCGATCATGGAATGTCTTGACCCCAATGCCCGAGGGGCGTGGCTTATCAGCGTTCATGTCAACTGGAAGATTAACGAATGGCGCATGCAAAAAGCTCTGGAAAAAAGCTACCGCGGCAAGTTCGACGACAGCCTGAAAGCACGACACACGGTCTGGGCACAAACCGTCCTTCCGGGTGGTCTCTGGGATGCTCTCAACAGTTGTGCTCTGGCCATTCTCGCTAACGAACTCGTGGCGGAACCGCTCACCCCGCTGGAATCGACACCGGTTCGAAGCACCACCCCGGTCAATCCCGGTTTCCCGTCACCCGATCAAGATTAGCCGCACAACGTCGGAACAAACGTAAGTTTGCGACTTCTATACCAGAAAGGTGATGATTATCGCCGCCCACAAAATAAGACTGGCAATAATGCCGGAAGCCCGACCGTTGGCTATCAGTAAAGCGACCGCCGAATATAAAAGGCCTATTCCCAACCGGGCACTGATCTTTTCCAGCACGGTGATGTTCATAACATCAGCCAACAGCAGAATCCCCGCAATCGCGGCGGCCAGATAAACAAGCCAGATCGTCTTGTCCTTGCGGACAACTTTATCATTATCATTAGCATTAGCGGTTGACATCAGCATACTCCTTGAGGAAATTCTCCAGTCCCTTCACGACAGCCTCGGCGATCCTGCGACGGAACCGCTCGGTTTTCAACAGGGCTTCCTGTTCGGGAATAATTTGAAAAGCACACTCGACCAGAATAGCCGGATATTGCGTGGGACGATCCACGGCCAGGTTACCGTAATACAAACCGTGATCGGGTAACCCAAGCGCACGCAGAATCTCTCCGTGGATAGAGCGCGCCAGTTTCATCGAGTGCGGGTGATAATAGTAAACCGAAGAACCGTGATTCGTAAACGGATTGACCCCATCCGGCACGGCGTTATTATGAATGGAAACGAAAAGATCGGCATGGTGAGCCCTGGCAATGGCCGGACGGTCGTAGAGAGGCACATCGCTGCCGTCGCAACGTGTCATAACGACATTGGCCCCTTTACGTGTCAGCATTTTTTCCAGGACCAGAGCAATTCCGAGATTAGCCTCTTTCTCGGTATATCCGGTGGGTCCGACCGCCCCGTCGTCGGCCGAGTGACCGGGATCTATCACAATGGTTTTACCCCACAACGTACTCACCCGCGCGGGCGGTTTGTTCAACTGAAAACAAAACGTGTTACCGACATAGTAAGTATCATAGCCCCAGATATCCTCGGTAAGCTTCAGACGCAATTCATACAAATCGTCCTCGGGCTGCGACCAGGTGGCAATCTCAACGAGGGAATCCGAGAAATCGTAACGGATCCAGTCGGTATCACTGGTAACACCGAAAAGCTGGATACGTATCGTCCGCAGGTCATCTTCATAAACGCGAAATGCATGCCGCCCTTTCAAGGGAAACTCCACAACCAGTTTCTCGACATCTCCATAGGTACGGATAGAACTCAGATACGAACGCGGCGGCAGCATACCCCGGGGCAGTCTCTTTACGGACATCGTGTCCACCCAGGCATATTGCGAATGCGACAGGCGGGTGCGATACCAGTCTCCCTCGCGACTGACCACCATCAAGTCGATCCCCTCCGGCTGAAAAATGGAAAAATAACCCTTGCGAGGTCCGTGGCGCATGATCTGCACGGAGTCGACCGTTCGAACGACGAATGGATAATCCGGATGATTCAGGCTGACCCGGTAACCGCTGAGACGCGAAACGGTGTCGGCCATGTCAAGATATTTCAATACCTGAGACAGAGTAGCGCGAAAAGGTTCGTCCAGCAATCGGCGCGCCCGGGCTACTTTGTCGACGGCCGCCAGATGATAGACAATATGCGCATCAACAACCGAGACTGACTCCGGTACTATATAGTAACCGCTGTAAATCCCGGCCACCAACACCGATTCCGGCACGGCCCCGGCTCCAAAAACAGCTTCCCCCCAGAAAGGTTGTTCACGCGGCGGGGTTTCGATCATCGGCACCGAGTCAATCGCCCCCGGCACCGAAAACCAGGCCGCCTCTCCCGGTGTTCCCCAAAACCAGACTTCAAGCCGGTCACCGGTGGTCAGGACGATATCACCATGCGGCGGGTTGTAATCAGCCACTATCTGAAGCGTGTCATCGGACAGGGTATGCAGCGGCTCAGGCACCAGTACCTTAATGGTAGTATCGGTCAAAGGTCTCGTAACGTCGGTCTTAGAATAAAGAGCCAGCTTAAAATCGAACTCTCCCGGCACAATCGGTAAAAAAGCGATAAAACCACCGTCGCGATGAATGGCCACCGGCTGCCCATTGATCTCAAGAAACCACGACCGGTCGATGCGGTCCGCACCAATATGACCGAAGATAAAAGTGGAGTCTGCGGCTTTGATTTCCTGATCGGCTTTGGGATACACGACCTCAATAGCGGGCGGTTCCGCCCCCGAAGTCGATATCGCCGTCAGAATAAAGACACACAACAGACCGGCGACCAGGTTAATCCTTGATGTATTTTTCCAGCACATCTCGTTTGAGCGACGGCCCGCCGATAATCTCGCGGTCTACATGGATCGTATCGCGGTCGTATATAATACCGGCGGCGATATCATCCACGAGCAACTGCGGAGCATCCAGGTCATGATAGTCGGCCAGCGATGACATATAAACCGACTGAGCAATGCCGACCGATGACTGCACCATACAGCCAAGCATCACTTTCTTGTTGTCCTGGCGAGCTTCCCGGGCAATCCTGATTGCTTCCAGAATACCCCCGCTTTTCTCCATCTTGATGTTCACTCCGTCGAAGAACTCCGAGTACTTCCTGTAATCTTCAATCGTATTGAGTCCTTCGTCCTGTATCAGTTCCACTCCTTCGGTTTTACCCTTGAGATGCGGCCAATCATGAACGTGTTGCTCGTCGGTCGGTTGCTCGATGATACACACGCCCAACCGATGCAGATAAAAAATCATCTCCTCGGCTCGTTCACACGACCATCCGCCGTTGGCGTCGACCCGGATTTCCTTGTTGTCGATACTTTTCAGTTTCTTCAGCAGTTCGCTGTCGTGATCCCCGCCCATTTTGACTTTAACAATCGGAAAATCACTGGCCCGGATCGACGCGATTACTTCGTTCGGTTCGTCAATGCTGATCGTAATGGAATTCTTTATCCCGACCGGGGTGCCAAGGCTGAGAATCTCCCAGGGATAGCGGCCGCTTTCACCGGAAAGATAATTGACCACCATAGCCATCAGCGCCGAGCGAGCGATAGCATTTATCTTGTACCTGTTGATAGCCTCCAGAGCCGCGAAATCGAGTTTCTTCCGGCGCTTGAGGTTGGCGATTCCCCGTTTCAAATCTCTATGGATCTGCTCGACGGTCGGACCATAATACACCGAGGATGCGGCCTCGCCGGCGTAACGATTGTTGAGAATGGCCAGCAGGTTCGTTTTCTCGTCTGTCCCGCCCTTTGACACGGCAAAGGTAGTCTTGAGCGGCAGCGATACCTTAACGGTCTTCACGTCGATCACAGGATCCTCCTGGCGGTGACGAAGTCACGGTCGAGATCTTCACGGTAATCGTTCCCGGTCGCTTTGAGCGAGTTGATGCGAACCCCGCCCCCGCCGACCGAGGCGTGTATAATCCGGTCTTTGCCGACAGCCAGAGCGACGTGCCGCTTGAAAAACAAGAGATCACCCGCTCGGATATCACTACGTTCGACCTTGCGGCCAACGCTGATCTGATCTTTCGTATCCCGAGGTAAAAAGATGCCGAAGCTGCGAAAAACCGCCTGAACCATCCCGGAGCAATCGAAACCCGCCGGTGTTATTCCACCCCAAAGATAGGGCACGCCAAGAAATTTCCCGGCCTGAGCAATCAGTTTAACCGGACTCACCGGAACGTTCTTTCTTTTTTCGAAAGGCCGAATTTGTTTCTGTCTGAACAAAAGTCGGGAGCCATCCGGCAGACGACCGATCGTAAAACCTTTCGGACCGGGGCTGATCCACAGGGGAGTACCGAAATAGGCAAAATGGGGCGGGACACTGCGGCCCGACGTCTGATCGTATACGCGCGCCTCGGCAACAGCCACCACACCGTTGAGGTGCCGCCGATATTGCTCCGCTTCCCGTCCGGTCACAGGCCGAAGAAACCGGCTGTCCGCCCATCCGGCATACTTATCCGCCTGTTCCACCCGGCAATATCCGCCACGCGACGAAGTTATCTTTACGGTCTCACCGAACAGGAGTTGGTTGACGCGCTCCCCCTGCACACTCGGTCTGCTCCGCATATCCAGAAGATTAGTTGTCACCCAGGCGTACTTCACGACGCAATGTTGCTCTTCCGAACGACTCCGCGCAACAAAAAAGGTCGAACAGAACTCCCGTGATCTCGAAGATGCGATCCGCAATAATCTCTATGCGGCTTTTATCTTTTTTGTTCGGGTTACGTATTTACAATTTCAGTATTGTTTTGGCTTTGGCCGCGATATGCTCCGCCGCCAGACCGAAGGCCTTGATCAACTGCCAGGGCTGACCGGATTCACCGAAACGATCTTCCACTCCGATCATGGCAAAGGACACTTGCTTATCCCGAAGGGACGCCTCCGAGGCAATGACCGCCGCCACGCGAAAGCCCAGACCACCCACCTGATGTTCCTCGGCCGTAATAACAGCCCCCGTCTCGGCGGCCGCCCGCACGATAGCCGACCGATCAAGCGGTTTGACCGTGTGAAGGTGCAATACTCTGGTCTCGATATCGTATTCCGTTTTAAGAATGAAAGCTGCCCGGACGGCTTCGGCTGTTTCCGGACCACAGGAAATGATGGTCAGATCCTCCCCCTCGTCAATGTACCCGGAAGCCGGCGAAATTTCGAAAGCGTTAGTCAAACGATCTGCCGGTTCCCGGAATCGGAAGATATTCCCTTCACCAAAAATGAACGGACTCTGCGGCGACGTAATCACGGGAGTGGCCTCACGGGCGAAACGCAGGTATTTCGGCCCCTCGACTTCCTGCAGAAAGGCCCTGGTCATTTTCTCGGTTTCTACGGCATCACAGGGGACACCCAGGTGCATATTGGGCAGCCCGGCGATCTGGAACATGGCTTCAAGTTCCTGATGAGTGGCTCCGTCCGGTCCCACCGATATTCCGCCGTGCGCCCCGGCTACTAAAACATTAAGATTCCCATAGCAAACCGAAACGCGCAACTGGTCAAGATTACGAGCCGAGGCAAACACACCGTAAGTGCCGAACACGGGGATTTTCCCTTCTTTGGCCAACCCGGCCGCAATAGTGGTCGCGTTCTGCTCGGCAATCCCCACCGAGATAAAACGGTGTTTCCGCTCGGGATGATTCCGGTAAAAATCCGAAATACAAATGGAGTCCGAAATATCAGCCCCCAGACAAACAATCCGTTCGTCGTCACCATATTTGTCGAGAGCCCGGCCGAACCCTTTCCGGGTCGGTTCCATCTCGACAGTCATGCGCGCGGAAGCATTCCACCAGTAATTTCGGGAAAACTCCGGCATGCCCGAATCTATCGAAGCGTTGACCGAAACCAGGTATTCCCGACCGTACGACAGCAGATCGTCGACCGCAATCGTACCCTTGAGATTCAATTCTTCCAACACCTGATCCAGTTGTTCACGGTTGGGGGCTTTGCCGTGCCACCCGACAACGTTTTCCATGAACGAAACGCCTCGTCCTTTATTCGTATGACCAATCAGAACCATCGGACGGCCGGTTTCGTTGTGATTACGAGCCCGCTCCAGCTTAGTAACGATGTCCCCCATGTCATGGCCGTCAACTTCGACCATCTCCCAGTTGAAAGCCCGATATTTTTCTACCAGAGAATCAATGGGCATTACCTTATCGACCTCGCCGTCGATCTGAAGACGATTCTTATCAACGATGACTATCAGATTGTCGAGACCGTAAGCCGCAGCCGCCATAGCGGCCTCCCATATCGACCCCTCCTGCTGTTCTCCGTCGGAACAAATGACAAAGACGCGATGCTCCTTTTGGTCCATCTTCGCCGCCAGAGCCACGCCGACCGCCAGAGACAACCCCTGCCCCAGCGAACCGGTGGAAAATTCCACCCCGGCCAGATCGCGCCAGTGCGGGTGACCCTGAAACGGTGAACCGAGCATGCGCAGTTTCATCAGCTCCCTTTCCGGGAAATACCCGGACACGGCCAGTGAAGTATATAAAGCGGGAGCCTTGTGACCGGCCGACCAGATAATGCGGTCACGGTCGGGCCAGAACGGTTCTTTCGGATCATGGCGCGCCACCCGAAGGTAAAGAGCGGCGCAGAGGTCCATCACGCCCAGCGTTCCCCCGGAATGCCCCGAGCCGGCCGAACACAGGGCCGTTTCGTTCAGACCACGCATGTAATTGGCCCGTTCGACCAGTTGCTTGACATTGTATTCACGGATTATCCGGTTGGTTCTCGAATCAATAAGAGGCACAGATTCACCCGATATTCTGACCGCCCGATGTAAAAAAAACGCCTGCCGGTCAAGTCAGCCCGGCGGTAAGTTTTCCCCAAACGGTTTTCAGTTTTCTTTTCAGGTCTTCCTTGCTGCCGTTGTTCAGCAACAGCACGTCGGCCCGGCGCCGGAATTCTTCATATCGAAGCTGGGCTTTCTCGCGAGCTAAAGCATCGACCGCAGAGATTCCCCGCTCGGCCATACGCGCCAAACGGCGACGGCGTGAAGTGTGTATCACCAGCACACAGTCGACTTCATCGTCCATGTTCCAGTACAGAAGCAAAGCCGCGTCGATCACCGCTACCCGACCGGAACGAACGACCCGGCGGACCTGTTTGCGAAGTTCCCGCAACAAATGAGGGTGTACCAGTCGGTTGAGCTTTTCTTTTCCGGCTTCATCGGCAAAAGCCACCGCGGCGAGTTTCTTACGTCGGACCCGACCGTTCCCGTCGAGAATTTGATTGCCGAACGCACGCGCCAACTGTTTCCTAAGGGCGGGCGATCCATCCACGACTTCATGACCGATCCGGTCGGCGTCGATCACCGTTGCACCGAAACCGGCCAGAATTTTTGCGGCCGCTGTTTTGCCCGCGCCTATCTGCCCGGTCAGACCTATAACCATAATTGGAAATAAAGCATATTAACGAATAAATAACAAGCCGGGCGAAGCGCTCCCGGGCACAGCCCCCTTGCAACGCACCGTCTACTTGGCTTCCAGCCAGTTCTCCCCTACCCCCATGTCGGCCACCACCGGGACTTTCAGCTTGACCGCCTTTTCCATGCCGTCCCGAACCAGTTCCTGCATCTGCTTCAATTCGTCCCGGTGAACATCGAAAACCAATTCGTCGTGTACCTGAAGCACCATCTGCGAACGCATCGACTTCATGCCGTCATAAATCCTGAGCATGGCGCGTTTGATAATATCGGCTGAAGTTCCCTGAATAGGGGTATTGATAGCCGTGCGTTCGGCAAACTGACGGACATTGCGGTTCTTTTCGTTGATCTCGGGAAGATACCGACGCCGGTTGAACATGGTCGTAACAAATCCCTTTTCGCGGGCCGATGCGATCGTGCTGTCCATATATTTCCGGATTCCGGGATAACGCGCAAAGTACGTATCGATAAACGTCCGGGCTTCCTCGACTCCCATATCCGTCTGCTGCGACAAACCATAGGCCGACACTCCGTAAATGACGGCAAAATTGGTCGTTTTGGCGACACGCCGCATCTCCGGTGTAACCTCGTCCAAACCCACGCCGTACACTTCGGCCGCGGTCCGGGCGTGAATATCTTCACCCTCTTTGAAAGCCTGTATAAGTCCGGCGTCATCCGAATAGTGCGCCAGCACACGAAGCTCTATCTGTGAATAATCGGCGGTCAGCAAAACATACCCGGCGTTACGGGCCACAAACGCTTTGCGGATTTCGCGCCCCTCCTCGGTGCGAACGGGGATATTCTGAAGGTTGGGATCGGTCGACGACAGCCGCCCGGTTGCCGCAACCGCCTGGTTGAACGATGTATGCACCCGACCCGTTTCCGGGTTTATCAAACGAGGAATGGCGTCGATGTATGTGCTCTTGAGTTTGCTCAGGCGACGATACTCCAAAACGAGACCGGGGAATTCATGCAACGAGGTCAGTTCTTCGAGAACACGCACGTCGGTTGAATACCCCGTTTTCTTGGCCGTCTTCCCCTTGTGCGGCAGACCCAGCTTGTCGAACAACACGTGAGAAAGCTGTTGCGTGGAATTGATATTGAATTCACCACCGGCGATTTTATAAATTTCCTTTTCTACCCGGGTCAGTTTCTTCTCCATTTTCACCGATAGCGAACCCAGGAACTTGTGGTCCACGCGAATACCGGCCTCTTCCATCGCGGCCAGCACTTTGATCAGCGGCAGTTCGATATTGTAATACAGATTATTCAACTCGTAATCGTCAAGCGACGGCGCCTGCACGGCCCGCAGACGAAAAGTAAAATCGGCATCCTCGGCGGCGTAGTAGCCGGCCTTATCGACCGGGACGGTATCGAACGTCGTCTGTCCCTTGCCACTACCGATCAACTCCGTGATGGGTTGCATTCGATAGTCGAAATGTTTCAGGGCCAAAAAGTCCAGCGAGTGTCGATGAGCCGATGGGTCCAGCACGTACGAAGCCAGCATGGTGTCAAATGAAATCGGATCGATGTCTATATCACAGCGATGAAGCACTTCCAGATCGTACTTAATGTTCTGTCCGAATTTCTGGACCTTTGGATTTTCCAACAAGCCGCGCAGAAGCTCCAGAGCCTCTTCCCGCGGCAAATTGCTTTCCGGCTCGCCGGTGTGAGCCAGGGGAATATACCAGCCGGCCCGGGCGCGATCCGTTAACGACACACCGACCAGTTCCGCCTGAAGAGCATTCAGAGAAGTAGTCTCGGTATCCACGGCTATTTCCCGGGACCGGCCGAGCGAGGCAACCAGTTCTTTCAACTCTTCTATCGAGGTCACCGTGCGGTAATTCGATTCCTCGGCCGCTTTCTCATCCTTCGCAAGGTCACCGCTTTCGTTCGGAAGAAACTGTTTCAGAAGCGCGGTGAATTCCAGTTCCAGACAAAGAGCCTTGATCGCTTCGTAATCGGGTTCACGGCGCTTGAGATCATCTAAATCGATTTCAATCGGCACATTGGTATCGATAGTCACCAATTCTTTCGAGAGGCGCGCCAGATCGACATTATTGGCTATCTTCTGTCTCAGCCCTTTGGCTGTGATCTTCTCCGTATTTTCCAACACGGCCTCAAGCGACCCGAACTCCTCAAGCAACTTATCCGCGGTTTTAGTACCTACCCCCGGCACGCCGGGCACATTGTCCGAACTGTCACCCATCAGAGCCAGTTTGTCGATCACCCGTTCAGGATAAACACCGAACTTTTCCCTGACTTCTTCGGGCCCCATTTTATCCGGTGTATCGGTCACTTTGCGGGGGTTGTATATTCCGATGTTCTCCGAAACGAGTTGAAAATAATCTTTGTCGCCGGTCACACACCAAACCCGGAATCCCTCGCGGGCCGCTCGAACGGCGATTGTGCCAATGACGTCATCGGCCTCGAAGCCGGGCATTTCATAAGAAGCGATATTCATGGCCGTCACGGCCTGCCGAATACGCGGCAATTGCGCCACCAGATCGTCGGGCATTTTGGCCCGGGTGGATTTGTACTCGGGATAACGCTCGTGTCTGAAGGTCGGTGCTTTGGTATCGAAAACAACGGCAAAATAGTCCGGCTGTTCTTCGCGTATTATTTTGAGCAAAGAGTTGATCAACCCGAAAGTGGCCGAAGTATTTTCACCTTTGGAATTGATCAGAGGATTGCGAATAAAAGCGAAATAGGCGCGATAGAAAAGCGCCGAACCGTCGACCAGGTACATGCGTGGTCGTGAATCACTCATAAGTACAGCTTCTTTTCACAAATGTAATCGGCTACCGGTCGAGGAACCATCCGCGACAACTCCTCCGCCCCGGCACCGCGACGGACCGCCTCCCGCACCAGGGTCGAAGAAATATCGACCAGTTCGGTGTCAAGCATCCTGACGCGGCCGGCCGACAACTCCGCCGGGATTTCAGGCGGCGCACCGGTGCGGTGACCCACCAACAGGTCAATCTCATCAAGCAGTTCCGAACTCCGATACCAGTTAACGAAAGTATCGAGGTTGTCCGCCCCCATGATAAAGTGAAGAATTACCCCGGAATATCGCTTCTTGAGAGCCTGAATCGTGCCCAAGGTGTAACCCGGCCGGGGAAGGTCCTTTTCGATATCGCTGAGCAGGAAAGACTCGGACCCGGCAATAGCCAGGCGTATCATATCAATGCGATCCGAAAACGGGGCCTGCGGTTGCTCTCGACGGTGCGGGGGAGCAAAAGCCGGTACCAGCAAAACTCCGTCGAGTCCGGCTATAATTTGAATGTTACGGGCCAACGCAAGGTGGCCGAGATGTACGGGATCGAACAGACCGCCGAATATCCCCCAGGATTGTCCGGGTTCAGGAACCGGCATCTTCTCCCTGCGCCGTGACAGCCTGCACCTCGTCGATTTTCTTAAGATACTTCTCGGCGTCTTTCAGCTTGTCCTCGTCCTGAATCGCACAGACCAGCTTGAGGCGTTCGAATCGTGTCCTGGCCAAGCCATAATCACCGTTTTCAAAAGCCTCTTTCCCGCCCTCACAAAGCGCTTCGCACGAGCGCCGGGCGGCCTTTTCGGCCCATTCATGATCGGGGAAAACGGTTTTGAACTTCTCGAATCGCTCGTGAGCTTCGTCCCATTTCCCGGACCGGTAAGAGCATTCGGCCAACTGATAAGTAGCCATAGCCGCATACTCACTGGAGGTATAATCGTCGATAACCAGTTGGAAATATATCTCGGCCGCCCTGTAATCCCCCAGACGACTGTAAACGACAGCGCTGGTGTAATACTTTTTAGCCAGTCGCTCCCGGGCCCTGGCCAGATACATACGGGCATCGGCAACCGCCTCGGATTCGGGATGATCAATAATGAAATCTTCGAACTGCCTGATGGCTTCCTCAAGATCGGTCTGATCGAGCCCGTAATTGCTTGGCGTCCCCTCGAAATAGCAGACGGCTTTCATCAACTGAGCCGTAACCGCAAAATCCGAGGCCGGATAATTGACCAGCAAACGGTTAAACTCCACCCCGGCCAAAGCATAATCTTCGTTACCGAAATACGACAACGCAAGATAGTATTGAGCCGTATCGACCAGCGCCTCGCCCGGATAATTGAAAATCACTGCCTGGAACGCCTGAATAGCGCCCACATATTTCCCCCGCTCATAGAGATCCATACCGCGATCATAAAGATCATCAGCCGGAAACTGCCCCAGGTCCGGCGGACCGCCACAACCCCACGCCGTCACCAGAAGCGCCACCACCACAAGCAATACGGCTGTCCGTTCAATTGATGAAATCAAACTCTGTATGTCTCCTTAAGCATATGGTAGTAGTCGATGACCCGATCCAGATAAGCCTTGGGTAACGGCCGGTTCTGCCGCATCAGATCACGCAGCTTCGTCTCTCCCATGTTATACGCGAGCAGGGCTTTTTTGACATCCTTGAATTTCAGTATCTGCTCAAAAAGGTGCTGCATGCCCAGCCTGATATTGGCGGTCGGTTCAAACAGCGTTTTATCGCCTTCCCATTCCACCCCGGCCCGCGTGGCCACGTCCTTGCCGACATAGGGAATCAACTGCATCAAACCACGGGCTCCCTGACGCGAGGTCTGATGTTTTTTGAATGATGATTCGGTCAGAATTACGGCCAGCACGAACATGGGATCATATTGGTATTTCTTGCTTTCGGAGTATACGACTTCGGTCAGGTCGCTGACTTCTTTTTTGTTGAACCCGATCTGGAAATCATCAATCGCCTTGAATATCTGCAAGCGTTCTTCGAGTTCGTCGATACGCTTTTGCTGGTACGTTATCTGTTTTTCCAGATCGATCTTGTCGGCAATCAGATACACCAGAAGCACCGACTGCATCAGGTAAATCAGCACCAGCAGTATCGAGATCGGTTTAGAAAGGAAAATGCCAAGTTTTTCGTATTCAATCATGGCCTACTCCGCTGTCGCGGTTCCTACCAAATCGTACCCGTCAACTTCATCTATTCGGACCGAACGGATTTCCCCAACCCGCAGATCAACACCTCTTACGAGCACTTCCTGATCGATCTCCGGACAATCACCCCGAGTCCGCCCGACAGCCGACCCGTCCTCTTCGACGGCATCAATGATAACTTCTACTACGTTTCCGATCAAGGAGTTATTCCTGGCCAGAGCAATGTCGCGCTGAAGGCTCATCAGACGGTCCAGCCGATTACGACGCTCGCTTAACGGGATCTGACCATCCATCGCCGCCGCCGGAGTGCCTTCTTCGGCCCAAAATACGAAAGCCCCCACGCGATCAAACTCGTATTCCGCCACGGCCCGCAGGAGTTCTTCGAACTGATTCTCGCTTTCACCGGGAAAACCCACAATAAACGTAGTGCGAAGAGTGGCCCCGGGAAGCTCCCGACGGATATCGGCCATCAGCCGGTCTACCCCGGCGCGATCCATCTGTCGCCTCATGCCTTTCAGAATCTCGGAGTTGACGTGCTGCAGGGGAATATCGAGATAATTCAGCGTTTTATTGTCAGCCGCTATATACTTCAGGAGCTTGTCGTCCACCTGGGCGGGATGGAGATACATCAGCCGTAGCCACTCCACCCCGTCGATTCCGTCCAGAGCCTCAAGAAGAGTAATAATGTTGTCCCCCCGGCCGAGATCATACCCCCACAAAGTGGCTTCCTGGGAAACGAGAATAAGCTCTTTCTTACCATTGGCCGCCAGAAACCGAGCCTCGTCCACAATCGCCTCCATCGAGCGACTTCGATATCGACCGCGAATAGCCGGAATCGCACAGTAACTGCACGGACGGTTGCACCCATCGGATATTTTGAGATAAGCGTACGGGAAATCGTCGGCAATATATCGACCTTCCCCGGCCAGATAGGTCAATTGCCGCGAATCGACTCGTTCCACCGTGACCGGCGATGGGGGCGATTTCATAGCGCGGGCCACCGCTTCAAGCTGCCCCAGACCGAAGACACCATCGAGTTCGGGCATCTCCCGAACCAGTTCGTCGCCGTATCTCTGGGCCAGACAGCCGCAGGCAAAAAGATACTTCAGGCGGCCTTCTTTCTTCATTTCCGCCCAGGCCAGCAATTGTTCGATAGATTCTTCCTTGGCCGGTTGAATAAACCCGCAGGTGTTTACCAAAATACATTCGGCTTCATCGGGCTCGGCAACCGCCCGGTGACCATCGGAAACCAGCCGGGCCGCAATATAATCGGCGTCACAGTCGTTCTTGGGACAACCGAGTTTGTGGATGAAAAATCTCATCTTAATAGAGCTTGATTACTTCGGCCGAATCGGGGAAAACCGGAAGAAACCGGGTCGAGTCGCATTCGGCGTCGGTACGCTGAGAGAGAAAGATAATGCGATTAAGCTCGTCGTTGAGATCGTAATACTCGATACGGCTCAGCCCGAGAGGCTCGGTCGTTATGGTCACCAGCATCGAATCGGGAAGATTTTCCGCATCGCCGGCTGTTTTCACCAAACGATATTGCCCGGGAACCGACGTTTGAGAAGTGCTGAAGAACTCATCGAGACGTGTAACGAACGATATTTCCTCCCCCGCCACGGTCCGAGGATCGACCCGTTCTACCGTTACCTGATTATTTATCCCGGAGAAACTGTAAAGATACTCGCCGTCGTACAGATACTGATCAGTACCGATAGTCACGCTGTAGCGCCCGTCGCGGGCAATACAGGCCACCCCGGCCGTGGAATCGACCGTATCGAAAATATCGGACTCGACCACCGAGAGAAACTCGAAGCGATTGCAGCCGGCCTCGGCCATAGCCTTCTTGATTTGCTCAAAGCTGTCAGCCGAAAAAGCCGCGCCCAAACCCAGGCAACAGAACACCCCGACAATCGTAACTATCTTCTTCATAACCGATTATACAGATAACAGAAGTCCGGAGTCTATCCGGAACTATCCGTTACGTTCTGAGATTTGCCGGCAAACATGGTCTGCAGATAACTCTGATCGACCATAACATCACGCGCTTTGGAGCCGTCGAACGGCGAAACTACCCCGGCCTGTTCCAGCTTGTCAATCAGGCGCGCAGCCCTCTGGTAACCGATACCCAACCGTCTCTGCAACAGCGAAACCGATCCCTGTTTGTGCCGGATTACCACCTCGCAGGCTTCTTTGAACAACGGATCGCCCAGGTCGATCTCGGTTTCGGTAGCTTCTCCGGTCGCCTGAGTAATACCTGTCAACGCCATCATCTCAAGTCCCTGATCCTTGATAAAACCGACCAGTTGCTCGGTCTCTTCGCTCGAGATATACGCTCCGTGAATACGCACCGGCTCCGGCTGACCGGTATTGAGGAAGAGCATATCACCCGCCCCCAGCAGCTTTTCAGCCCCGTTGGCGTCGATGATTGTCCTCGAATCGACTTTAGATGATACCTGAAACGCTATGCGAGCCGGGAAGTTAGCCTTAATCAAGCCCGTAATTACGTCCACCGAGGGACGCTGGGTAGCCAAAATCAAATGAATACCGACCGCCCGGGCCATTTGAGCCAAACGAGTAATCAGGGTCTCGATCTTCGACGAAGTGGCCGACATCATCAGATCGGCCAGTTCATCCACACAGACGATAATGTACGGGAGCTTCTCTTCCTCGACCTTCTGGCGGTTATTGAAATCTTCTATGTTGCGTACCGAAGCGTTGGCCAGTTTCCGATAGCGGTTTTCCATCTCAACAACAATGTCGGCCAGAACTTTTTCCGCCCGCTTGGGACTGGTTACTACCGGCCGTCCGAGATGCGGAATACCGGAATATATCGACAACTCCAGCATCTTGGGGTCAATGAAAATGAATCGGATGCGCATAGGGTGCAGACGGTACATCAACGAAGTGATAACGACATTCATACATACCGATTTGCCCGATCCGGTAGCCCCGGCAATTAAAAGATGCGGCATTCTGGACAGATCAGCCACCAGCGGTTTCCCGGAGATGCTTTTACCCAGAGCCAGCGGCAACTTAAGCTTGCGATCACTGAAAGCGTCCGAGCTGATGATATCCTTAAGGTAAACCATCTGCGGATTGCGGTTGGGTATCTCGACTCCCACGGCCGCCTTGCCGGGAATCGGCGCGACAATACGAATGCGCTTGGCCTTCAGCGCCAGCGCCAGATCGTCGGCCAAACTGACAATCCGGTTTATTTTTACCCCGGCGCCCGGTTTGAATTCGTAGCGAGTAATCACCGGCCCCGGATAAGTTTCGATATTTCCCTGGATGTTTACCTGAAACGTCTCAAGTGTTTCTTTAAGCATCCGGGCGGTCATCTGCATTTCGTCGGAAGTTACCGCGGTCTCATCTCCCGGACCGTCGGCCAGCAAGTCAAGAGTCGGATAAAAGTATTTTACCGACTTGATTTGCACCGGCTCGGCCGGTCGCTTGATGGTCGCTTTCTTGCGTGACGACCGACCGGCCACCGGTTCTTCGTGAGTAACGACTTCCGGCCCGGCCGACAGATCAGATTCTTCCGCCGGCCCTTCATCGTCATCCGGTTCGGCCGTATCCTGATCGACATCGTCGGACTCTTCCCCCTTGCCCGACGGCAACAGCCAACGGAGACCGGCGACCGCTCGCACTGCGCCCCACAGTCCGTGCCAGGCTTGCCCCAGGATTTCCCCTCCGGGCAAGCGCAAACGAACCGCAAGAAGGGGCGTGATCGAGGTGTACGTCATCAGGAGAATCAGAATAAGCCCGGCGGCCACGACATAACTACCCAACTCACCGACAACGGCAATAGCCAGCCCGGTCAGCTTGATTACGACGTATCCGCCCACGGCGCCCGTTTCATAACCCGCGGTGGGACTGGCCAGCAGGTGTACATTGTAAATAACCGTACCGAGGACGGCAACGAGGAACAAAAGCGAACCGTGCAGTTCCAGACGACGAGACATCTCGGAGGAAAACAGCCTCAGTGACGCCACGACCAGCCCCAACGGTACAAAGAAAGAAAGCCAGCCGAGTATCACCAGAAACATGTAAGAGACATACGCCCCCAGCATCCCCCCCTGATTACGGTATTGAATCTCGAAGGGGTCAAGATGACCGTACTCACCTCCCGTAATACGGCTATCATCAAGCTCCGAATGCGAAACAAGAGCGATGAGAATCAGAGCCGCCAGCAGAAAGAGGACGGCTCCCGCAATACGCCGTCTCCGAGTCGACCAGGGCGTGTTTTTCTTCTTTTTCCGTCGTGCCATACAGGTGGGAACATCGCCGTTTTGCCCACGGCTTGCAATCATAAAAACCGGTAAAAAAAGGCAGGACCGAGCGATCCTGCCTTTTCAAGATTTGACGATGTAGCTATTTGCGCACAGCTTCCTTGAGGTTTTTGCCAGCGCGGAACACCGGGACCTTAGTGGCCGGGATGTTAATCGTAGCACCGGTCTGAGGATTGCGACCGGTACGAGCCTTACGGTTCGAAATGGCAAAAGTCCCGAAGCCCGCAAAACTAACCTTGTTGCCCTTGGTCAACTGTCTGGTAACACCATTCATAAAAGCTTCGAGTGCCTGAGTTGCCTGCCTTTTGCTGATACCGGAGCTCTCAGCCATCATCGCAATCATCTCTTCCTTGGTCATAGCGACAAATCCTTCCTGATCATTTGGGTTTCTGGTCTATTCACTGCTCTTTTATCCCGAAAAAACCTCCCGACCGACATTAAAGTCAACTAAAAACAGTAACACAAAAGCCGGAAAAGGGGCATAAAGACGGGCTTTTCCGCGAATCGGCAGTTATCGGAAGTCCTGGATCAGACTGGAACTGATTGCACTCTGGGAGTTGTCGATTTTGATATCCGGCATACCGGTGACATAGAGCTTGAAACCCCACCCACGGGTAGAACCTGTTGGCACCCAATGGAATATCCCGGTCCAGCAATGAAGGGTGCGTTCTATATTGACCTCGTTACTGATAGTCTTTTTGTCCACGAAATCGTAATACTGCGAATAGGTCACTTTGGTCTCAGGCGTCAGATTGAACCGCAGGCTGAATCGCACATAGCTCTTCTTGCTGAAATACTCCGTCCCCACCCCACTCTCGGAATACCCGTACGATGCCGACAGGCTCCAGCCGGAACTGCTCGGGCTGGACAAAGCCGACCGTTTATGAGATCGAGACAAATGAGAAGCGGAATCGGCCCCACGGGGGATCCCGGCCGAGGCTTCCTCGTCGAACAGGAAATGGCGGCCATGCAACGATATGCCGGCGCTCAGGTTGAAATTCAAAAGACGAGGGCTGAAGAAATCGAGCTCGTCGCTGTCTTCCTTATAAAATGAATGATTGGCACTGCCGTAGAAATTTATTTTAGGTAACAAAGTAGAACTGAACGATGTGCTCAAATCCGAAAGCCTTCGGGTATCTTTCTCGAAATCGTAGCCGAAACTGGACGTAATGGAAACCAGTTCCAGATTGCGTTCACTCTCGGCTTGTTTAATTTTGGCCTGGTAAACCTGCTTAAGCGAGAATGACATGGTCTGGCTTCTTCGCGTACTTCCCGCTCCTCCCCCGGCATATGATCTTATCTCGGGGTGGCGGTTAATTTCCGGCGTGAAACGATAGGAAACCGAAGGTGTCAGAACCTGGCGCAGCCCTACCAGACCCAGAACATTGGGATAAACAGTACCATAGATATCTGTCTTGACCGAGGCCCCGACACTGTAAAGATACGTCCGATAAGTCGTGGAAGCGTCTATATCCTTAGCGTCCGACTGGTCGGTCTTAAATATCTTGTACCAGTTCTCGGTGTAGCTGACACTGGGATTAAACGTGATATACCCGGCGATTTTAGTAGGAAAACTGAGACTCATGCTGTGATCGACCCGGGTGTATTTCTTTCGGCTGCGCTCCGAAAGAGTGTCCGTCACTATAAAAGAAGTATCTACTATAATAGTGTCTATTTCCTCAGGAGACGAATCCACATATAACGTATCATACGTCACCAGCGTGTCGTAAAGCACTTCCTTGTTGGTCACCCGTGAGGAATAGTTGATCATGTTCGGACGGTACGAAATAATAAACTCATTGTACCAGTGCCGTTCCAGCTTCCCCTCGTCATTAAGCGACCCGCTGCCGAACGGTCGTATCGTCGGCAGGCTGACACTGATACTCGGCAATTGGTCGGTGCGGGCTTCCTCGTCCAATTGATCGTCATGCGACAGCAATCCCGAAACGGACACCGATTTGCCGAATTTCTTCGTGAAATTTATCTTGGAGCGAACGACCCGGTTCAGGCGTTCCTCCAGATTGGTCGAGAAGTCGTTGTAATAACGAGAGTCCGACTGAAGCTGACCGGTGGCGCTGATTTTGAACGAAGGCGACAATTCATGGTTGTGACTACCGCTGATCGTCCAGCGCTTGGAAGGAATTTCACGGCCCTGCGAATATGAGTAGTCCGATTGCCGGGCATAGTTGCCGGAGACCGTGCCGTTGAAACAGTACCGTTTATTGTAGGTCACGCGGCTGAAGAAATTGACCCGGCTGCTCTCTTCGTAATAATCAACCGCTCCCTGCCAGTCCCAGTATTCCGACACCGCCCAGTAATAACCGACATTGCGAACATACCGCTCCCCCTGCTCGATATTGCCGAAGGTGAACGGAAGAATCCCCGAGTGCCGCCCTTTCTTCAACGGAAAAACATAATAGGGTAAAGCGAGAATGGGCAGACGCCCGATATGCATCACCACCGGTTTGGCGATCAGTTTATCCCCCTCGATAAGTTTCAGATGCTTGCTGTAAAAATGGAAGTGTGGTTCGTCGGCATCACAGGTGGTGTAACGACCGTCCTCCAGATAAAAGACATTGCGTTTCTGACGATACAGATTATCCCCGTAGAAAAACCCCGTCTCGTAATCCGATTTGGATGTTACGATGCGGCCTTTTTCCGTATCGAGCGAATAACGCAAATAATCACCGTAGAGGGTCTGCTCCCGATCCTTGAGCACCACCGGGATTTCATTGGGCTGCAATTGCTCGGCGAAAATGTTGGCGGAAGTGATACTGTCATGGTGGGTGGCCCCGGAATACGCTTCTACCACGCGCGTCCCGGTGTTGAGTTCTATCATGTACGCTTCCAGGGACAAACTGCCCGAGTTGGTACTCGCCCGGCTGGTCAGACGAATGAGCGAGTCCGGCAGATTGTACGTTATGTGTCGGGCCCCGTAATCTATTGTGTCGGTGACCTGTTGAATAACCGTTATCGTTCGCATGCCAGAGGTGTCCGCCGCCTCCGATGAATCCGGTAGCGCCGCCTCGACCATCTCGGTCGTATCGACCGGCACCAGCGTATCCCGCACCTGTTCACTGGTACTCAAATAAGTCCCGATAGCGCCACCATCGACATCCACCTGGACCAACTGCTCGTTTTCGACCGTAAAAACAATATCGTCCCCGGAAACGGAATTCTCGATAATCTTCCCGTCTCCCCCTTTCACCGGGTAGTACCAGGAATACGCCTGCCCGTGACTGGTAACGTATCGAAGATCACCGCCTTCGAAATCCAGAATCATGCGCTGGCCCGAGAGAATAGACCGATTAAACCGCGTTTCCGCGGAATCGGCCGGTTCGACAAATTCGCCGTAGGCCGAATCGACCACATCCACCCGACTGAGCAGACGACCAGACGTGTTGACCGTGATGAATTGCCCGGTGATTTCCGATTTGTTTCGATGGAGAACCGGATGATCGAAAAGGTCAAGCGTGTTCTCGTGCGATTTCATCACCGCACAGCCCGACAAGGCCGTGATATCATTAGTCGAAATTCTGACGTTACCGGAAGCTTCGGCAATCTCTTCCTCGCCGCGATACTCGATATAGTCCCCGATCACCTCAACAAGATTGGCCATATCCGGATAATTGAGATACAAAGTGGGACGGTCAAGCATGTAAAAATACTTGTGCTGGCGATTGTTGTAAGCGTAAGTCCCGATAGCAAAAAGAGAATCCAGCCGGGAATACAGTTCCACATAGTCCCCGACCGCTATCGCCCCGAAAGTCTTGAGATCATAGTGAACCGAATCGGCGGCCAGTCGGAAATCGCGGTCATCGATCACCACGCGCCCCCGAAGAACGGCCTCCTTTCCCGGAATCCAGATCGCCGAATCGCAATAAATAAGCCCGGACTCGGTTTCAAATATAACCGAACCTGTCGCGTAGGTCGTATCCTGCAAAGCGGAGAAAACATACTCGATATCGTCCGCATGGTGTATTTCCAAACGGTCACGATTCTGCGCCAGGCCGGATTGACCGGCCGACAGTACGCCAAGGACCAACAATATGAAAGCGAGTTTACGCATCGTCTATCAGCGACAAAACCGTTTTCACGTATTCCGCGAGCCGGGCGGCGTCGGCTCCGCCTATTTGAGCGACCTTCTCGCTGCCGCCGCCTTTCAGTCCCGTGCGGGCGGCCAATTCCCGGGCCAAATTGCCGGCGTGCAGTTCCGTACCCGAAGCGACAGCAATGATCAAACGTCCGCCGATGATGAGCACCGCCAGCCCCTTGATTTCACTCGCGACTTCGCCGGCCATAGTCGCGGCCAGCGACGTATCGACATCATCCACAATCTGCCCCACCCATGGCAACGAGCCGTGAGTCTGCGCGGTCCCGGCCAGTTCGCGCACCCTGATCGGCAGAAGCTCCTTCTGTGCCGCGGCGAGGGAACGACGCAGTTCCTTGTTTTCGTCGGTCAGTTTACTCACCCTGCCCTCAAGATCGTTAAGATGACAGGTAAAAGAACGGGTCAAACGGTCGGTAATCGTGAATCGCCGGGCATAATCCTCGACAGCCAGATCACCGGCCAGAAATTTAACCAGCGTATTCCCCCTTATTTTTTCCCATCCCGTTACCTTCACCAACCCGACTTCGGCGGTCCCCCGGCAGTGTGTCCCCCCGCAGGCCGAGTAATCGAAATCACCGATTCCGATAATCCGAAGGGTACCGCTGCGCCCGGGTGTTTTGCGCAACGGCAGATCTGCCGCCTGTTGACGGTCGACGAATTTTATCTCCACCGGTGCGTTCGAGGAAATGATCTCGTTGGCCCGTCTCTCCGCGGCCTGCACCTGTTCGTCCGAAATGCTTTTCACCGGCAGTTCTATCGCCGCGTATTCTTCACCGAGATGCATGGAAACCGTTTCCAGATCGTACAGCTTCACGAACACCGCGGACAGAATATGCTGTGCCGTGTGCGTCTGACAATGCCGCCGCCGTCGCAGTTGGTCAACAACTCCCTTCACCCTGTCGCCGGGCCGTCCGACCGATTCAGCCGTAACATGCCACACTTCCCCTTCGTCCGATTCCATGACGTCGACAACCGGGACATCATTCAGCCATCCGACGTCGTGAAGCTGTCCCCCGGAAGTGGGGTAAAAAGCCGAGCGATCCAGAACAGTGACAAACCGCTCATCCTGAGCGCGGCTGCTTACAATTACCGCCTCAAATTCCAGCCGTGTCGAGTCCTTGTAATAAAGTTGCTCAGTCACCCATACTCTCTTTCCGGTCAACGACAAAACGGCCGCCCAAGGCTCCCCGCGCCGGACCCGCCAGACTCGCCGTGAAGGCCAGCGACTGGCCGGTACGAAGCAGCGAGCAGAGTTGGAACAGCGCCAGTTCCAGCCACACTCCGACCACCGACCCCAGGCCGCCGGTCACGGTCAGGGCAAGTTTCTCCACCAGCAGCCAGATCAATACGAACGGCACGAAGTATAGATAGTAAAGGACATTCAGTTTTACAAGCCGGACAAGATAGAAGTTCGTAGCCTCCCGCAGTCTTTCCCCGAATCGGGCGGCGGGATGGAGAACCAGATGCAGCCGCAGACAGTCCGAGAGAATCGAAACCGTAATCATAAACAGGTACAGGAGCACAACCCGGGCAATCGGCTTGGTGAAAGCAAACGCACCGAAACTCCCGAACAAATCGGCCGGCACCAGTTCGACCACGATCTGAGAGGCAATCAACATCGGCACGTATATCACCAGCATGAACAACGAAATCTTCAGATTTCCCGTGAACAGCGCCGCCCCTTCGGCAAAAAACTCCCTTACCCCTGTCTTCGTGTTCGCAAGAAACGAAACATATATACCGCCGTTCAGAAACTGCTTGACCAGAAACACCAGCAGAGACAAAAACAGCAACACCGAGAGAAAAGTCGGAAAGAGCTGCTCATGGGTCATCGTCAGTTCCCAAATGACTCCCACGGACCACGATTTGAGCAGCGGGACAGCATAGTCGGAGTATTCCAGGGATGGGTTGACCATGATAAAAACCGGCAGCGTGAAAATTAGCGTCGCTGCAAGTTTGCCCAGATACAGCCAGCCCCACAGCCGCCGATTGCAATGGAAATTTCTCAGTCCGTCGGCTATCAGCGTCCGCATCACAGCCCCCACAAAGTGCTGAAGAGAGATTCGACCAGGAACGTTATCCCGGAGAACAAACGCAGTCCGGCCCCCCGGGAACGGATTTTGACCAGCGAATTGTTGAGCAGGTTCATGTCAATGGCATACTTGTACTCCGGATCGATGACTGCCCCCACAGCCGGGCTGCCGGCCGTGAAAGTTACGCTGTTCCGACCCGCCCACGGTTCCAGAACCGTATCCACAACGGTGCCATCGAAAAATTCCACCCGCAGATCAACCGGAAAACCAAGCGGCTGATGGGCCGCATACTCAACGACAACGTCGAAACGCTCAGCGGGGACAGCCGAAGTATCGACCGAATCCGAGGCTACAGAGACCCGTTCACTGCTAAGCGAAATGATTTCGAAATCCGTCGCACCGCAACTGCCGAGCAGCGTCCGGGCGTCGGCCCTGTCTGTCCGAGGCAAATATTTGTCGGCAATCCTGATAAAATCTTCCGGCCGCGGCGTGCGGAACCGATACTGCGATACATACTCCTGCCAGAACCGCCGTTCGGCCACCGGTCCCATCAGGGCGGTCAAAGTGTGAATGACCTTGGGCCCCTTGCCGTATATAACACGGTAATATTCATCGTCGTCACAAAGCCGTTCAACCGGCTGGTCAAGCGGCGTAAGGTCAAAAACGGGACGACCGAAAAAACGATTAGTCGTAGCATTATCCAGCGTCAAGCCCCAGCAAGATATCAGATCGGCCCCATCTCCACCGGCCGTTTCTTTGATGACCTTCTCGGTGAAATACTGAGTCACCGCCTCATCCAGCCAGGGTGCGACAGCCTGATTACTGTTGACCAAACCATAGAACCACTGGTGAATCACCTCATGAATGACTGTTTCCCAGTATATACGGGTCTGGAAAACTCGCGGCGGAGGTCCCATGAGGATCATGCGCGGAAGCTCCAAGCCACTGTCGGTCCACAACCCGCCGATTACCACATTCAGTTCACCGAAGGGATACGGAGCCACGTACTCGGACATATATTCCAGCGTGGTCACCACTGACCGGCACAGCGAATCAACGGCGTGCCGGTGCTCCGGCCGATAGTACACGCGCAGCATAACGTCGTCCAATACGGACACGCTGTCCGTCTCGTAACCGGAAGCAATCACCAACGGCAGACTGTTGGCCGCTTCCAGCTCGATCCGGGCGGTGGTAAGTCCATCGGCCGACTCAACAAATCGCAAACCGGGCGCTATGATATTGAGTGAATCGGGCACATGCACAACCGCTTCGAAATCGACCAACTCCGCGTATGGTTCAAGAAACGGGCGGTACTCTATTTTCTGCCAGTCACCGTTCCGATACGGCGCCGGCGCGGGATACCAGGCGACCAGTGAATACTGCCCGGCATAACGGCCAAAACGTCGCCAACTGTGCGGCAGCCGACTCGTGAAACAAGCGCGCACGAGCAGTGACTCGCCGGGCTCAAATCGCTCAGGAAGCGGCACGTAGAGATCGGTACCGTCAATCTCCATGGCTGCGGTAATATCATGACCGTCGACGAAAAGCGACTCAACGACCACGCCACCGGATTCCACCCTGTCGACGAATTGATTGGGATATAATTGAAAACGCAAATCGGCAGGGAACGACGCGCGCGGTGGCAACGTCCATTCCATGATTCCGACAACCGTGTTGCTGTCGGTGTCGAGAGTCGCCTCAATACTGATCCGGTCAGCAGCCCTTGCCATCGCTGCCGTCAGCACGAAGACGACAATACTAAGCCACCCTGTTCTCAAGGCTGCCTATCCCCTCTATGCGGACTTCGATTTTGTCATCCGGCTTCAATTGAATTCCTTCCCGGCCCGCGACTACTGACCATCTTTCTTTTGCGGGTCCCGATATGTCCCCATCCAGATATCCCGTGGCGGAAGTCGGAGTTATCTCTTGTCACAAAACACAGGCAAGCACGAAACATCGGGGTCAACCTTTCGACTCTTTCGTTATTGCCTGCAGGAACGGAACTTAGTGAATAAACGGCGTGGTCCGGCGACCGTCAACGTTTTATCCGACTCGCTTCAGTTTCCAGCGCCCCCGACTGAACCACCAGGCCAGCACCAGCGCCTTGGCAAAAGATGTGATCGTCAGGGTCCACCAGATACCGTTGATACCCCAGTCGAGTTCAAAAGCCAGATAATAAGCGAGCGGAATCCGGGCCAGTGATCCGGGAATCATGACAATCATCGGCGGGACCGTGTCCCCGGCTCCCGAAAAAGCACCTTCGAGAATGATCTCCACCGCCATGGTAAACTGAGACAACCCGAGGATTACGAGATAGTCGACCGCGATTGCCTTCACCCGGGGATCGGAAGTGAACACCGAGGCCAGCAAACCGGGCAGACCGATAAAAAAGATGGAGAGAAAAAGAGTACAGCCAATCCCCAGCCCGGCCGCACTCCAGGCACAACGGACGGCTCGATCCGGTTTGTCGGCACCAAGGTTTTGTCCCACGGTTGTCGATGCGGCTATCGACAGGCCACTGCAAATCAGATACGAGATGGACTCCATGCGGTTGCCTATGCCCATAGCCGCACCGGCCGCTTCCCCGAACTCGTGGACATAATCTATCAAAAACCAGTAGACCAATACGAACACCAACTGCTGGCTGGCGATGGGCAAACCGATCCGCGCAATTTTCAGCATACTGCGGATTTCGGGACGGTCGCGCAGGAGTCGCCCGGTCGGATAACCGAGCTTTCCCCTGAGCAGTTGCCGGAAAATCAATACGACACCGATCAAGTATGATATGCTTGTCGCCATGCTCGCCCCCGGCACCCCCAGAGCGGGAACCGGCCCAACCCCGAAAATGAGTATCGGATCGAGCACCATGTTCAGACTGACCACCGTCACCCCGACTCTCATCGGTGTTTTGGTGTCGCCCGATGCCCGAAAGACAGCATAGACGGATTCCGAAAGGAACAAAAACAGATTGGCCACGAAGAAAATGCGAAGGTACGGTATGGCGTGCACGGTGGTTGCCTTACCCGCCCCCATAAAACCGACCAAAGACGGCGTCAGGGCATAACCGGCCAAAGTAAGAATGATTCCGATAGCTATGGCCAGCCAGAGCGACTGGCGAATATAGTGACCGGCGGCCTCGTGATCGCCCCTTCCGACGTAACGCGAAACCAGCGCGGTAATTCCTATACTGATAATAGCCACGGCGGAAAAAACCGTCCAGATGACCACCATTGAGGTCGTAACGGCATCCTGGGCCGATGCCCCCAGCTTGCCGACCCAGTAGAAATCCGTAATCGACAACAGGACTTCCATGAACATGCCGAGCGTCACCGGAAGCGCCAGCACCAGTACCGTGCGCAGGATAGGACCGGAAGTAATATCCCGAGACTGAGCTTTGATGTTATCGTCCGTCATAGGCACACTCTTACGCAGTGCCGTATACGGTAAAACAGAAGCCCGAATCGGACAAGGGAAATCGGCTGGGCCGGACAGTCGACAGAAACGCGCGTCTCGCTCAGAGTAAACCGAGCGCCGCGGCCGAAACCGGTTTCCCGGTGGCTCTCTCTACGAGATCGCGCCAGGGATAGCGACTGCCGAAACGAAAGTAATTATGCACCAAAAACGAGCGAACTTCCGGATTGTCGATTATATGCCCGTAATTATCACGCAAATAAACTATAGTCTGGGCGGCGGCCATATGCGCCGACAAGAGGTCCTGTCGACTCAACGGGGCCGTCACAAAAGCTTCATCGGCCGCCCACCAGGCCAGATCATCATGCCGCGGCAACATCGTATAACGTGCAAACAGATCCCAGTACAACCCGCCGAAATCCGCATTGGGATTACGGTAGACCTCTCGTTCGAAAGCGGCCTGAGCAAGCAGCAAACGGATATTCAAAAGCTGACGGGCTCGCACCGCCGCCTCGAAACGAACCATCTCGCTCTCCGGCAAACCGGCGTATCGAACCAGCCATTGCGGTTCGTAACAAAACCGTTCGAAAAGTTCGGCTATACTCTCCCGCCACACCGGCTCTCTGGCTCCCGAGAGGAGTTGACTGTCCTGAGCCGACTCACACACTTGAACGGCCGTAGCAATCGCCCGCATGAGGGCCACCGTCCCGGCCAGACCATCGGAGAGATTTACCACCACGCGAACATCATACGGCGCCCTGACAATCAATGTTTGAGTTTCAACAGGTATCCCGCCCACTTCGCCGAAATGAAAATAAACCGACAGACTGTCCAAATCGAAACCCAGAGCGAACAAACTTCTTTTGACGAAAGCCAACTGCGAATCGACCGGAAGCCGGCTGTCGACCTCGCGGCAGATCGAGGCAAAACCGCTCTCCCAGTCCCAGATTTCCACCACGCCGTCGTTGTTGCGGCGGCGCAGTTCCTGCAACACTTCCTCGTACTTCGGGCGCGTGACGGAATCAATCCGGTCGATCAAGGCGTCGTAAGCCTCGGGGGTTTCTTCGGCCAGGTGCGCCACCAGACTGAAATAGTCGCTGTACCCCATACGTCGGGCGGCCTGATTGCGCAAACGCACGAGACGCCCGAACTGTTGAATAACGTCCGGGGCCGGCTGAGCGAGAGCGCGGAAGGCTGTTTCACGATCAATCGACCGCTCGCCTCGGCGCATTGTCTCTTTTACCTTCTCGACCGACTGACTCACACCGTCCAGAGTACACCAGTCGGTTGCGAAATAGTCGACCAGCGAATCGTAAACCGGTTCGACAATCGGGCTGTTATCAATCGCCGCTCGCAGAACATCGGCGTACAATATATCGTAACGACGTTTATCGATCTCATCGTGAAACCGGGGCCGACTCCCCTGCAAACTGGCAAAGACCGCCTCGTCACTGATAACGGCCCGATAAAGATGCTCGAAAATTTCAAGTGAATCGGACTGCCCGGTGATCATCTTTTCCCAGCGCTCCTGACCGATTCGATAATCCAGCCAGTCGGTTTTGATCTCAAGAGAATCCAGGGTCGGCACGGGATCACGCTTACCGAGCGAACCGCCCGGCTGAGAACAACCGGCCACCAGAAACACTACCAGCAGCGACAATATCGTATGGTATCCAACTCTCATCGTCTTATTTCCTTTTCCCCTCGACGAAATACAAAAGGGCCAGTTCATAACCACGTTCTCCCAAACCCGCCACCTGACCGTCACACACCGGCGCGACGACCGACCGTTGCCGGAATTCCTCGCGTGCGAAGATATTAGTAACATGTACTTCTACCGTCTTTATTCCCACCGCGGCAATAGCGTCGCGTATCGCGTAGCTGGTCGTGGTGTAGGCCGCCGGATTGATGATCATACCGTCCGCGTCGCGACCCTCGCGATGAATGAAATCGATCATCTCCCCCTCATGGTTGGACTGGAAAAACACCAGGTCAACACCCGCGTCCGACGCCCGCTGCTTCAGCCTCGCATTGATCTCGTCAAGAGCGGCATGGCCGTATTTGTCCGGCTCCCGCATGCCCAGCAGGTTCATATTGGGCCCGTTAACCACCAGAATCTTAGGCATCCCGCCCCCTCATGTGATAGTAATCCAGCGTATCTTCCAGCGCGGCTTTCACGTTACGGCGTGAGATACCGCCACGGATTACAGGTTTTCCCGGCCGCTGCAGCAGGACAAATCTGGCCCCGCCGGTGTCACGTTTCTTGTCCAGTTCCATAGCCTCAAGCACACGCGTCGAGTCGATACGGCGACGCGGCAGCATACGGATAAATCGCTCCGCTAAATCGCGGTAATCCTCGAGTCCCCGCGAATGACAGCCCAACCGTGCACCAAGATCGAGGGCCGCATGGATCCCCAGAATCACCGCCTCGCCGTGCAGCAGTCGCCGGTAGCCGTCAGCTTTTTCCAAACCATGGGCAAAAGTGTGACCGTAATTTAGCACCATCCGAGCATCCCTGTCCCGTTCATCGCGCGCCACCCGGGCGACTTTATAACGAACCGCACGGGCGACCAAAGCGACCAGCCGCCTGTTATCATAGAGATCGTGCGACAACGGGTAATTCTTTAGCCGCTCAAGGAATTCCCCTCCGGCCAAACCAGCCGTCTTAAGCAGTTCCCCGAAACCGGCCGTCATCTGGCGGCGATCCAGAGTGGCCAGAGAACCCACGTCGCAGTGCACAAAACAGGGTGGCCAGAAAGTTCCGATCAGATTTTTGCCGAGGGCATGATTGATACCGGTCTTCCCACCGATAGCGGCGTCGGCCATACCGATCAACGTCGTCGGCACCGCCCCCCAGCGAATACCGCGCATAGTCGTAGCCGAGGCGTAGCCGGTCAGGTCCAAGGTCACCCCGCCACCGCAGGCCAGAATCAAATCGGAGCGACTTACTTTTTTGTCGAGCAGAAAGTCATACAGTGCGGCAAGTTCACGCGCCGATTTGGTTCTCTCTCCGGACGGCAGCACCAGTTCCTCAACGAGACGGCGTTTGGCCCTCAAAACTCGGTTCACCCGGTCACCGTGTAAAGCATAGAAACCGGCATCGTAAAACACGAACAGGCGTCCCCCCCGCCGGTGAGATTCCACCGTTCGGCACAGACGGTCATCAATGCCACAGCCGACCGTTACGGCGTAGTCACCCCGGACACTTTTGGCTTTAATGACGGTCACGCTGTTTCCTCAGCATAGCCCACAACTCCCGCGCCGCCCGTTCGGGTTGCCGGGCCGTAGTGGACAGGGTCAGGTCGGCTTTTTTATAGTACGGCAGGCGTTCATTCAGGAGTTCTCGAACACGTTTTACCCGACCATCATGAGAGGTCAAACCGACAGCGGAGTGTACCCGAAGCAACGGTCGGTCGGAGGTTCCTTTAAGGCGACGGCACAGTTCCTTCAACGAACAACTGAGATAAACCAGCCGCCCGTGCGATCTCACCCGTTCGCGTGTCCGCCGGTCCAGCAAGGCTCCGCCTCCCAGAGCAATAACGCGCGGTTGCCGGTTACGGCTCAGTTCATCCACCACCCCGCGCTCCATTCGGCGAAAAACGCTCTCTCCATCGTTCTCGAAAATATCCGCGATGCTCCGGCCTGTATGATTCCGAATCAACTCATCGGTATCGACAAAAACGACCCCCAACAAGCGAGCCAGTTCTCTGCCTATAGTGGTCTTTCCACAACCGGAGAAACCGGTCAAAAAAACGGTATGGTCATATAATTCGACTGTCGTCATGGCAGAGCTCTGCCGTCCGTCAGCCGGCTGAAAAAACCGCATCGTAGACCGGCTGAAATTCTATCGTGCGACCGGTCCACAGTCGAAACGAACGGATCGCCTGAGCCACGAGCATGGATGACCCGTCGATAGTGATAATTCCGGCTTCGCGCGCGGCCCGGATCAGCCGGTTGTCCCGATTATAGTTGAGATCGTAATATATCGATACCCGGGTAAAATCGAAACTTTTCGGAAAGGGGCTGACCGACGGCTGGTTGGCTCCGCCGACCGGTGTGCAGTTCACCAGAAGTGCCGCCCCCGATATGGTCGTATTCAGGTCCGAATCGAGGGAAACCGGTGTAATTTCCAGTCCCGCCAGTCGGTCTTCAAGTTGCTGTTTGAATCGCACCACGTTGTCGATACTCCGTCCCGCAACCGTAATACGCGTCACCCCAAAATCGTTCACCAAAGCATAGATCACGGCCCGAGCGGCACCGCCGCTGCCGACAACCACCGCCCGACTGTCACGCAGTCGATCCGCGTAAGCTTGCAACGGAACGGAGAAACCGTGACAATCGGTGTTGTAACCGCGCAACCGATTGTTGTCGACAACAATCGAGTTGACCGCATCAAGCTCCCGAGCCACGGGGCCGATTTCGTTCAAATAGGGCACGACCTTCTGTTTGTAGGGAATCGAAACCGACAGCCCCGCGATACCATCGGCGACAAGATCGCGAAGACGCGCTTCAAGTTGTTGCGGTTCGACCGAATGCAGTTCGAAACGGCCGACAAGATGCAATTGCTCGAATATAGCCTCGAATATCTGCGGCGAACGCGAATAATCTATTCTTTCACCTATAAGAGCAAATCGCAACTCTTCATTGCTCATTGCGCTATCCCGCCCAGCAATTCAAAGAACTCGGGACACGAGACATTCACCGCCGCGTCGTCGTCCATGGTTGACGGTCCGGTAGCACAAACCGCGGCAACGGCAAAAGCCATCACGATGCGATGATCCCCGAAACTTTCGAAATCCGCTCCGGCCGGTTCGTTCGCTCCTTCAATAACCAAACCGTCCTCAAGAAGCCCGCAGGAAACACCCATAAGACCCAGATTATGTGATATAGCCGCCAGCCGATCAGATTCCTTCACTCTCAACTCGGCCGCGTCACGAATAACCGTCGTCCCTTTGGCAAACGCAGCCATGACGGCCACAATCGGAATTTCGTCGATCAAACCGACGGTCACGTCACCACTGATCTTGCGTGCCTTGAGCGGGCCGCCCGTCACCGTCACATTGCCGCGCGGTTCGCCGCCGAGCGTTTCTTTCGCACTGATATCAACCTGACAACCACACGCCTTAAGATGATCCAAAAATGCCGTTCGAGTGGGATTGAGCCCCACCTTTTCAACCGTTACCGACCGGCCGGACAGAGCCGCAACCGCAAAAAAATTCGCCGCCGTGGAAAAGTCTCCGGGAAGATCGACCTGTCCCCCCTTGATATGGGCACGAGCCCCCAGGATAATTTCCCGACGAAACGGTTCCGGCATAATCACGCGGCTTTTCCGCGGATCGTTCGGGTCTTCCTGTCTCACGGGTTTGACATCTCTGACCGAAATATCACCGCCCAGAGCACCGATCATCAACTCGGTATGATCACGACTGACGATGTCCTCACGCAGGGTAACCGAACAACCGGAAGCCAACCCGGCCAGCAGAAGAGCGGATTTCACCTGCGCTGACGGCAGCGGCAAACGATATTCGAAAGGCAACAGCTTCTTTCCGTGAACTTTCAACGGCAGGTGATCATCGGTAGCGAACACCTCGGCCCCCATTTTCGAAAGCGGCGCCACAATGCGATCCATCGGCCGCTTTGACAACGATTCATCCCCGGAGAGAATAACATCGACCGAACTCCCCGCGACAAGACCGGCCAGAAGGCGCGCGGTCGTCCCGGAATTGTTACATTCAACGATGGCCCCCGAAGCAAGGGATAAAGTGGACGGCGGGGTCAGCGTAAGGCTATTCTCCCCGACCGTTACTATTGTCACACCAAACGCCTGAGCGGCAGTCAGGGACGTTTGCCCATCGGCACCGGATGGGAAATTGTTGACCGTAACGGTATCTTCCGCCAGTATCGACAGAAGAGCCGCCCGCTGGGCCATAGACTTATCACCGGGAACGGTAACCGTACCACCGATATGTTTAGCCGGATGTATTTCTCTTTTCACAATCGAACTCCGTCGAGGGCGTCGGCCAGACGGCGCAACTGGCCCATCAGATCATCAAAAGCCGTCGGTGTAATGGACTGAACACCGTCGGAAAGCGCCTTTTCCGGTTCGTGGTGAACCTCAACAATCAGGCCGTGCGCCCCGGCTGCCATGGCGGCCCGCGAGAGAGGTAACACCCGATCCTTGTGACCGGTGCCGTGGCTGGGATCGGCTATAACCGGAAGATGGCTCTGCTGCTTGATCAGCGGAATGACCGAAAGATCAAGAATACTCCCGGAATCATCAGCAAGGGTTCGCACTCCGCGCTCACAAAGAATAACCCGACGGTTACCCTCGGCCAGAATGTACTCGGCCGCCATGAGAAATTCGTTAATAGTAGCCGAACGCCCCCGTTTCAGCAAAATCGGTTTTTGACTGCGACCGGCTTTGCGCAACAGGGAGTAGTTCTGCATATTGCGGGTGCCTATCTGAATAATATCCGCATAGTCCGCCACCAGATCCAGAGTATCGGTGTCAACTGCTTCCGTTACGACCGCCAGACCGTATTTCTCACGCACTTCGGCGAGAATGCGAAGACCTTCCTCGGCCAGCCCCTGAAAACTGTATGGCGAAGTGCGCGGTTTGTAAGCCCCCCCGCGAAATATCCGGGCTCCCGAAGCCGCGACTTTCTCAGCGATAGCAAAGCATTGTTCCCGACTCTCGACCGCACAGGGACCGGCCATAACGGTAAATTCCGGACCACCGATCTTTATCCCGGACACATCAATAACCGTATCGTCAGGATAAAATTCGCGACTGACCAGACGATACGGCTGGGTAATGTGAATTATCCGACGCACCCCGGCGAGCGCCATTATCCGATCAGCGTCGATCCGATCCTTATTGCCGGTCACACCTATGGCTGTCCGCAACGCCCCCGGCATGGGATGAGCCTGCAGCCCCATCTTCTCGATAGCGTCACAGACACGGCTCACCATTTCTTCGGTGGCGCAGCGATCCATCACCACGAGCACTTACATTTCCTCCGGTGCCTGTAAACCCAAAAGATAGAGTCCTTCCCCTATCACCAGTTGCACGGCCCGCACGAGCGCAATACGCGCCGCCGTAAGCTCCAAGTCATCGGATATAATCTTATCGATATTCCCCTGATCGTCTTTGCGCTGATAGACCTTGTTGAAAGCCCCGGCCAGCCTCAGAAGATACGCGGCGATGAAATTGGGTTCGTAATGCTCTCCCGCATCGACAACAACCTCAGGAAAATCGGCCAGTGCTTCAATGACTCTCTGTTCCTCGGGTGCGTTCAGCCGCGCATGATCTATCTTCGTCGAGACCTGGCCGTCGTATTTCCGCAGCAACGAGCACAAACGGGCATGCGTATACTGTAAATACGGACCTGTCTCGCCTTCGAAACTCAGCACTTCTTCCCATTGAAAATCGACATCGCGCTGCCGCCGGACCGAGAGCTGCGAGAAGACCACCGCTCCAACCCCGATCATCCGGGCCGTTTCATCGATACGTTCCAAACCGGGGTTCTTTTCACGTATCTTTCCCCGGGCCAGATCGGTGGCCTCGGCTATGACGTCTTCAAGCAAAACGATATTGCCGCGACGGGTAGACATGGATTTGCCGCCGAAACGTACCCAGCCGAAATCGACATGACGAAGTCTCCCCCCCATGCGCTTTTCGGACGGGATTTTCTCCGTCTCTTCCATCATGTCGATCACCCGAAAACACTGCTTGAAATGATCCGACTGAGCCGTGTTTACCACGTAAAGAGATTCGTAAAAACCCGGATATCGATCCCATCGATACACCATACCGGTCAAATCACGTGTGGCGTACAGCGTAGCCCCGTCGGCTTTTTTCAGCAAAAGCGGCGGAAGTTGCTTGTCGTTCAGTTCAACCACCAGGGCGCCCTGGGAAACGGACGTGAGCCCGTCCCGCTCAAGGCGCCGCACCAGCGGTTCCATTTTATCGTTAAGGTCCGACTCTCCGTAGACCCAGTCGAATTCTATTCCCAACAGGCCATACACACGGTCAAACTCGGCGTACGATATCTCTTTGAATGTCTTCCACAGACGTACCGCCTCGGGATTGCCGTCCTCAAGGCGTTTGAAGGCGAGCCGAGCTTTATCGTCAAGTTTGTCGTCTTTCTCCGCCTCTTCATGATATCGAACGTACAGCGCCAGAAGGTTTTTTACGGCGTTACCTTCAAGTGTCTTCTCGTCGCCCCATTTTTCGTAGGCCACGATCATTTTGCCGAACTGGGTCCCCCAGTCACCGGGGTAGTTTATGCCCACCACATTGTAGCCGAGTTTCCGATAGATCCGGCGCAGGGTGTGACCGAGAATGGTCGAACGAAGGTGCCCCACTCCGAACGGTTTGGCGATATTGGGCGAGGAATACTCGACCAGATATATCATGTCGTTGCCCAGTTGACTTTGGCCGTATTCCGTCCCCCGGGTCAGCACGGCATCAAGTGTCTCCCGGGCAAGGATGAGAGGATCGACCTGGGCATTAAGGAAACCGCTGAGGGCCACACTTTTGATCAACCGGTCGGGGCGCTTTTCCAAAAGGCGATTGGTTTCTTCGGCCACACGGACAGCGATATCCGGCGGTTTAGCCTTTAGCGCCCGGGCATATTTGAAAACCGGCAGAGCAAAACGCCCCATCCCGGCGTCCCGGGGAGTTGTCAGGGCTTTCAGAATAGCCGCCGAATCAAACGGTTCGTTGTCGCCAAGCTGCTCATAGACATCCGGGTAGGCAACTCGAAAGGCCTCGGCGGTAGTTTCGGCGAATTGCTGTTTGTACCTGTCCTTTGTCATGCGATCAAAGCTTTCCCTGCCTGAAGAACGTTAATATCTGTCAGAATCGGGCCAATGGCAATCGGTAATTGAACCACCACGCGGGCGGCGTATTACAGATCGCCCTCGCGAGCCATTCGCCATCCGATACTGTCCCGGTTCTTTCTCTCGCTGCGACCGAAAAACCCGTAGTAGATAAACGACGACGCCACGTACAACGCCGCGGAGATATTCAATACGATGGTATAACCGTAAACCTCAATAAGGTGCCCTCCGACAGCCACGGCCACCATCCATGCCGAAGTCCAGGAAACCATCAGCAGGGCATTGACAAAGCCCTGTTCCTGTTCCTCCGACATTTCCATACCGAAGTTGGTGCTTATGGGCATGCCCAGATTCATCAAACCGCCTCGGATTACAAAAGCCGGCACCGCCAGAGCCAGCGAATAAGTATACGACAGCACGAGCATGAACGGAATAGAGGCCAACTGAGTAATGACAATCGTACGCACCAGCCCGAGCCGCCGGGTCAGAAGCGGACCGCACAGAGTCCCGACAAGCATACCGAAAGACAAAAGAATGAAATAGAATCCTATTCTATCCGGCCCGAGGTAAAAGCGATCCCGGAAGTACAGATTCAAAAACGGGATGACCAGCCCGGCGCCGATACCTATCAGGAAATTGACCGAACCCACCCTGGCATAAAAACCGCCACGCCGTTTGAGCTGGTTTAGCGTAATCGCGATGCGATCACCTCCGTCCGACGGGCTGCCGGTTCTGATTCGGGCGAACGGCACCAGGGCGATCAGACTGACCGCTATCGCCGCATACAAAGTAAAGCGATAGCCCAAAACGATATCGCCGGTTATGTCGCCGATGTAAGTAACCATGAGGCCCGCCCCCCATGAACCGATCATACCGGAGAGCAATTGCGCGGCAAACGAAAAAGAAAACAGGTGGGTGCGTTCGGCCGGACTCGAGTTGCGCATATAGAATGGGCTCGAGGCTACCCGAAAGAAAGAAAAAGACGTCCCGGCCAGAAAAGCACAACCAATAAGCAACGACATCTCATGGAAACTGGCCAAACCGTATGTGAAAACAGCGAAAAGAATACAACTGGAATACAACAGAACCTTCAGCCGCACCTTGGTAAGAAGAATGGCCGCGGGAATAGCGATCAGAGTCATACCGAGCGCCCGAGAAGAATTGAGAAAACCTATCGCACTCTCGGCAAAGCCCAGTTCTTTAAGATAGAGATTAAAAAGAAATTGGAAGACCTTAAAATCGAGACCGATAAGAAACGAACCGATAAGAAACAACCGGGCGTTCGAAGAAAACATCCGAATGCTGCCCAGGTAATCCCGTAACCCGGCCAAAAGGCCGCGGACCTGCCCCGAACTTTCACCCCTTTTCTCCAGGTTGTTCACTGTAGTCGACATCAATCAGGCAGTGCAGACAGTCCGTACCGCCAGCCCGGTGCTGACAGGCAGGCGGCCTCACGAATACTCAACCGCGCCCTCCATCACATACTGCACCGGACCGGTCAGTTCGATAATGCCGGTGTCGGCTTTCCAGTCGACGATCAACGACCCGGTTTCGAACTCCGCCTCGCAGCGACGGTCGGTCAGTCCCAGCATAACCATAGCACAAACGGCCGCAGCCGCACCGGTACCCGACGACCCGGTCGCTCCCGCTCCGCGTTCCCATTCGGCAATAAGTATTTTCCGGCGACTTTTCACCTGCACGAACTCCACATTCGTACCGTTAGGAAAGGGTCGGGCGGTTTCTATTTCAGCCCCCAGGCCCGGCCAGTCGAAATCGAAATTGTCCACCAGAATCACCGCGTGCGGGTTCCCCACAGCCAGACAGGTAACCGGAAGATCAACGGTGCCGATCCGCAAAGGAGAGTTTATAAAATACTTCCGGCGCGTGCGCACGGGAACATCGGCGGCCATAAAAGCCGGTTTGCCCAGTTGGGAACGAACGATATACCCACCGGAAATCTGCCGCACCAGACAAGCCGAATCCACTGAAGTGGCCGTTTCGATAAGCAGATCCCGCACTCTCTTTTTCCGTCCGGCCAGATGAACTGCCGCAATACGCACCCCGTTGCCGCACTTCTCCGCCCAGCTTCCGTCGGCATTGTAAATATCCATCCGACAATCCGCTTTCCGGCTGGGTGAAAGCCACAGCACGCCGTCGGCCCCCACGCCCGCGTGTCGATCACACAACGTCACGGCCAGCCGAGGCAACCGACGCCGGGTAAGAGTGCCCGGGGGCAAATCAAAGAGTATGAAATCGTTTCCCAGAGCCTGGTATTTCCTGAATTTTAGCTTCATATCTCCGACGCGAGTTTAAGTTCAAAGAGACGTTGCCATAAAACAGCAAACCCGCCCGAAGGCGGGTTGTGCTTTTATCTCCTGTTTTTTTTGCCGTCCCGCACGTCTCTGAGCATAAATCGGGCTACATATTATCCGCGAAAAGTTTGCCCAGACGAGTTATGCCTTCCACCAAACCTTCATGAGTGCAGTTGGAGAAATTCAACCGCAACGTGTTTTCACCGCCTCCGTTCGGGAAAAACGGCGAGCCGTAAACATAGGCGACCTTCAGATCAATAGCCTTGGGGAACAACTCCTTCGCCGACATGTGCTCCGGGAGTTCCACCCAAAGGAAAAGCCCGCCGTCCGGCTCGGTCCATTTAATTCCCTTGGGGAACACTTCGGCCATAGTTTTGATCATCAGATCCCGCTTAGCCAGATAGTTGGCTCTGATCCGTTCTAGGTGCGGTTCCAGCAGACCTCCTTTAATGAACTCATATATTATGAATTGAGTAAAGGTGCAGGTGTGCAAATCGGCGCATTGCTTGACCTTTTCGAACTGGGCCACCACCCTGGCCGGGCCGTTCATCCAGCCGATGCGGAAACCGGGACTGATAATCTTGGAAGCCGTCTGCAAAGATATGACTCCGTCGCCGCCGAACGATTTGAGAGTCGGCAGATTTTCGCCGGCAAAACGAATTTCACTGTATGGATCGTCGTCCACCACCGGGACATCATACCTGGCCCCGAGCTCGACAAGTTTCTTGCGACGTTCGATGCTCATCGTTACACCGGTGGGATTCTGGAAATTCGAAACCACGTAAATCAGTTTGGGTTTGTATTTCTTTATCCGTTCCTCAACCTGATCGACCAGCATACCGTCGTGGTCCATCTCCACCGTCACATACCTGGCCTGATAATAATTGAAAGCCTGAAGCGCACCGAGATAAGTGGGATTCTCCGTGAGAATATAATCCCCGGGATCGATAAAAGTCCGAGCCAGCAGCTCTATACCCTGTTGTGAACCGGAAGTAACCAGGATATTTTCCGGCTCGGTCGGAGCACCGGCGGCGGTGGCCCGCTCGGCCAGCACTTCGCGAAACGGCAGAATGCCTCTTGAAATAGAATATTGAACCGCCACATCACGATACTTATCCAGCACCTGACAGGCCATTTCCTTGAGCTCCTCAACCGGAAACATTTCCGGTGCCGGTAGTCCCCCGGCAAACGATACCACGCCCGGCTGCGACGAAATCTTGAGAATCTCTCTGATTATCGATGTCTCCAGATTGAGAACATGCGACGGGATTCTCCAGTTGTCCGGACGAACCTCATCTTGAATACCTTCTATCACTATGCTGTCCTTTCTTCTTACGCTCACCCGCAGACAAACCGGGCTCACTTCGTTGGTTCCGACAGAAATATCAATCCTGTCGGAGTTTAATTATACGGGATTCCGGGCTGGATTTCAACCCCAATCGGGACCGACCGGGCTTTTTCGGACAGCCGCAAAAACAGCCGCCGGACGGCCCCCGGGAAAATCGGTGAACTTATCCTTAGCAGAAAAAAATGGCGCCCCCCAGAATTGAACTGGGGACACACGGATTTTCAGTCCGTTGCTCTACCAACTGAGCTAGGGCGCCAAGAATATCAAATCTTCGAAAGACCCGGAAATTTAATTAGAACCGTCGGCATGTCAACTCAAATTTGCTAACGGCTGAAAATCTCCGCCTTGGTCTGAGGCAGGAACAATAACGCCAGCATAACAGCGGAAAGAACAAGCAACACAATGTTCATTATATTGCCAAGTCCGAACAACGAGAGCAATACGACCAGCCCGTTCACCACGACCAAACCGTACCAGCCCCAGCGTCGCTTGTCACGATAGGCAAAACATATATTAATCAGAATAACACCAACCAACAGGAAAATGAAAGGCCCGGCCAGATTGTCATACTTGTGATCGAGAAAATCGAGAATTATGGTCACCCCGCCGTAGAACAAAAACATCAGGGAAAATATGTAGCAGTACCACTTGACCGTGCGAAATACTGTCGTTGCGGATTGAGTTTTTTCAGTCATACTCACCTCAGCGCTCTGACTATCTGATTTCTCCCAGCAATCCGGCCCCGATAAATCCGGCACTGTTGCCAAGACTGGCCTTGGCTATCCTCAATTTCTCGACCGCCAAACCCAGGGCCTGTTTGCGCAACTCGGCACCGACAGCCTCCACAAAGCCCGCCCCGCCGTCAGCCACGCCTCCACCTATTACTACGACCTCCGGGTTAAAAAAGTTTACCACGGAACACAGTCCGGCAGCCAAATACCGAGCCGTTTCGTCGATGACCTCAGCAGCCGTGCGGTCTCCTTTTCTGGCTGCGGCAAACAGCTTCTTTATACTCAGATTCTCAATCTTCCCTTCAAGCACTTCTTCAAATGTGGCGGTCATTCCATTGGTCAGCTTACCCCTGGCACGTTCGACAATAGCCGCCGAAGAACAGTAGGCCTCAACACAACCCCGTCGGCCGCAACGACATTCGGGACCGTTGAGATCAATCGGGATGTGCCCTATTTCACCGGCGGCATGATTGGCTCCCCGCCAGAGTTTGCCGTTGAGAATAATTCCGCCGCCGACCCCGGTGCCTACCGCCACGCACACCACGGCACCATAGCCGATAGCCGCCCCAAACCGAGACTCGGCCAGAGCCACACAATTGACGTCATTATCGACATAGACCGGCATGTTAAGCCGCTCATGAAGAGTCTCACCGATAGTTGTTCCCTGCCAGCCTTCGATGTTGGGAGCCAGTCCCATCACCCGGCCGGTTTTGCAGTCGACCGCCCCGGGAGTCCCCACCCCCAGCCAGCGCACGTCGTATTCCTCTTCGGCAGCGTGGTACATCAAGCCTTCGGCGATATTAGTGACGAGATGCATCAGGGGATCAGCCCCCTTCTCGGCCAGAGTGGGGCGCCGATCCTTGTACAGAATCGTCCCTTTGGAATCAACCAAACCGTATTTAATGTTAGTTGCGCCGATATCTATACCGGCGTATACGGAGTTATCAGCCATTTACAATAGCCATCAATAGCAGTCTGTTGTTCTCAATGCAGGTAACTTTCGCCCGCCGGATAACGGACAAAAGCACGGCCAAAATATACAGGGTACAATCTTGTGTCAAGACTAATCAGCCCCGGTGCACCGGCGAAGAAGAAACCTCCTGTTTTACTCTGCGCATCATAAGAATGGCTACCACGACGAAGGCCAACGTGATAAAAGCCATAATGAAATGCATCAGGCCCAAATCAACCGCCCCTTTCTGAACGAATATCGGCAGATACCGAAAACAGGTATTGACCGCCATGACAAGAAGCAGCACCGGTATCAGGCGCCGGGAACCCTTCAGAATACTGTGTCCGATTACCGCTCCGCCGGCCGTATGGAACAGAATCAGAAACGCTCTCTCCAGCAGGGACCAGTTAAACAACGGTATCAAGCCCGCCTCCAGCACGTAGCAGGACTCGACAAAACCGAATCCTCCGTAAAGATAAGCGGCTATGACCGGCAGACGATACTCCCGAGGGGCACGCCAAAAGATAAATCCGAATACGGCCGCAAGTTTGACCGCTTCCTGAACGATCCCGGCAATCAGCGACGGAATCAATCCCCAGACATACACCGATCCACCACCTGTCACCCGCGGCAGCAGCCAATGACTAACCGCATATTCCTGCAACGGGATCTGCGTTATGGGGATAATAACGAAAGAAACCGCCCCGGCCAAAAAGGCCAGATAACAGTTCAGCCACTTGTAGCCCGTCTGCGAAATAAACAGCACGGCCAAAACGACAATCACTAAATAAGCGAGATAGTGCGGCAACCGGAACAGGATCGCTCGTAACGACAAAGAGCCCGCCTGAGGCTTACTCTCATGAACGCCGGTTTCTCCGGCCCTGACCATATCCTGATACACCCGGAATCCCTGATCAACAAAATCGACCCGGACCAAACGTTTATCGACGGTGAAATACAACTGGCAGTTCTGGGGTTCGCTGAGACGAATCACGAATACCGAATCAATACGCCCTTTGTAGATCTCCTGCCACATAAACCACTTGACCTCACCGGCCAGAGGCGTGACATAAGCACTTAAAGGAGAAAAAATCGAATCCTCAATAATGTCCCCCACCCTCAGATCACGCATAGCCAAAAACATCTCAAGCTGGTCGACAAAATGCGTTTCCCAGGCCAACAAATCCCGAGGACAGGCGACAGACAGGTCGATTTTGTTCCCCGCCCGAGTATAGAAACCCGTGATTTCATCATCCCGTCGTTTCAACTCGAGCTTTTCGAGCGCCGTGTCAGGACCCAATTCGTAGCGTGACCCAAGGTAACCGCCTTCGGGCGAGACCCAATGTTCCCCCCGGGTCTGCGTATGACGGTCCGTACCAATCTTGGAGAAATCGATATCCAGTGTTTCCTCGAATACCAGGGCTTCCTGTCCACCGATTTTCTTTATCTCTTTGAGCGACGAGGATAATTGCCCGAAAGTGGTCTGCCGACCGAAAAACGTCCAGGCACGCAAATCACCCACCTGACGGAAGGATTGAATCGAATGCTCGGCCCGCACCGCTCGATCCGGGACCGCCCCAACCGGCAGGTCTGAGGTCGTTTGAGTAAACGATGACACAGCCGCCAGTGTCATCAAACACAGAAGGCTTACAACCTGTAGAACACCTGTTTTCTTCATATTCTTTATCTCATCCGTGCGGTTGCCAAACGATCAAAATTACGATGCCACTCTTTCCCGCAGGTAGGCAATAAGCCCGGCCCGGTCGATTGTCTCCTGGAAACCCTCGGCCTTAAGCCATTCCTCGCGGTCAGCCGTCTGCTCCGCTTTCTGCGCCCCGGCAGCCAGATTCTTAACCGTCACTCGTCCCGCCTCGAACTCGTCGGACCCGGCGATAACCGCAAGGGGAATACCGACTTTGTCGGCGTATTTAATCTGCTTCGTTAGATTTTTCGTGTCCCCGGCGAATATCTCCGCCGGCAAACCGGCCGCTCGTATCTCATAGAGCATCTTCAGATATTCCGGCATGCGCTCACGGTCCATGACGGTCACTATGACTTTCGAGGTCGCCCGTTGCATCCGCCGCCTGTTCAGAGCTCCCAGCGCCGCCAGCAGGCGATCCACCCCCACCGAAGTCCCGACCGCGGGAATAGAACGACTGAGAAAACGATCCACTAAATTGTCATACCGCCCACCCGAGAAAACCGATCCGTATTCCGGCAGGTCGAGCAGAACGGTTTCAAAAACCGGACCCGTGTAATAACCTAACCCGCGCACAATGGTCAAATCAACGTCGGCCTTCTCCGTCGGAATACTCATGTAATCCAGATACTGCTGTATTAAACGGAGTTCCTCCAGCCCCTCCTCGGCCGCCGGGTGACCCTTGAGACGGCTTTCCACCCATTGCAGGGGCCGGTCGGCATGATCAACCAGACCGTCTTCAAGAAAAACCTTTATTCTATCTATTTGTGTCTCAGACAAGTTGAGACCGGGAATTTCGGCGCCGGAATCATCAATCCGTCCGTCGGCCAGCTCCGCCAAAACGGCCTGTTTGCCCTGTTTCTCGTATTTGTCGAGCACCCGCATCACATCGGGACCTTGCTCGGCCGGAATTCCCGCCCACTCGATCAAACCGTTGAGAACTTTGCGATTGGAAAAACGGACCTTGAATCGCTCCACGCCCAGGTGCTCGAAAACCGTGACCATGGCGGCAATGATTTCGGCATCGGCCAACAGGTTTCTGGTGCCCACGATGTCGATGTCGAATTGCATGAACTCACGAAAACGGCCCGGGCCGGGTTTGTCGACCCGCCAGACATTACCGTACTGATAGCGCCTGAACGGCAGGGCAAGATTAGGCTGCGAGGCCACGAAACGGGCCAGCGAAAGTGTGAATTCGTACCGCAAAGCCATATCGGTGTCGTCCGGTCCCCGAAAACCGAACAACTCATTCAAAGAATCCTGGTTATAGTGTGACCCGAGAAGCGCTTCCGCCGGTTCCAGAGAGGCCGTCTGCAAGGGCAAAAAGCCCATCAGTTCCACCGCCTCTCTGATACTGGCCAGCATCTTCTGCCGGGCGATCTCTTCTTCTGGAGGATAGTCGCGGAACCCTTTCAGAAGCTGCGGTCTGACACGGTTGTCCTGTTTTTTCTTGGCCTTTGTCATAGAATCTTTCGTTTACCCGCAATCAACATTCAGGCAAATAAAGTATGCGCAAAATCCTTCCGGGAAAGCTTTTTTTCCTCAACATTATTACGATGTTGATTTCAGTCATCCCCCGGGACCGATTCAAACTTGAATATACGGCTCAACCGTCGGGTATTAGTATCAAAGCAACAACGTACCAGGACAGGAGTAAAAAAACAATGAGATCACTTCTTAAAATTCCGGTCGCTGCTCTTATCATTATGTCGGTTCTGTCCTTGAACCTTCAGGCCCAGACCAGACATGACCGACTCACGCAGCTCACCCGAGAATTTATCGAGCAGCTTCGCACGGAACAGTTCGAAACCGCCGCTTCGCGGTTCGACTCCACAATCAGCGCAGCCATGCCTCTTGACAAACTTAGACAAACCTGGCAGGGAGTTATCGCCCAGGTGGGAGCGGTGCAGGAAATCACCGCTATAACCGTTCAGCCTCACGAACAATACGACATCGTCACGGCCACGGTAGCGTTTCAACACATATCGTTGAATGTCCAAGTCACTTTCGATCCCGATGACAAGATCGCCGGATTTTTCCTGAAACCGGTCCCGCCTCCCGACGTCTGGGAAACGCCGGGATACGTTCGCACGGACTCTTTCCGGGAAGAAGAAGTCAGCTTCGGTCTGCCGGGCTGGGAGTTGCCGGGAAGGATTTGTATCCCGAGCGGTGACGGCCCCTTTCCGGCGCTGATTTTAATCCATGGATCCGGGCCCAATGATCGCGACGAAACGGTTGGACCCAACAAACCGTTCAAGGATATCTCTTTCGGCCTGGCCTCCCGCGGCATTGCCGTTTTCAGCTTCGATAAACGCACCAAGGCGCACGGGATTGAATTCGCCAAGCTCTCGGATTACACGCTCGACGATGAAACCGTCGATGACGCCGTAGCGGCAGTCGCTTTTCTCAGGAACAATGCCGCCGTCGACTCCGAGCGGGTGTTCGTAGCGGGACACTCTCTGGGAGCCATAGCCGGGCCCCGCATTGCCGCGAAAGCCCCCGACCTGGCCGGTCTGATTATGATGGCCGGAGCCGCACGACCGCTTGAAGACGTAGTCCTGGATCAATTGGAATACATCGACTCGTTATCGCAAGCGGCGGGGCAACCGACCCCGTACGATCTGGACGAAATCAAAAAACAGGTCGCCCTGGCCAAAAGTCCCGACCTCTCCACCACCGCCGAAGCTACCGATCTTCCGCTGGGGATCGCCGCGTCATACTGGCTGGATCTAAGAGGCTATCGACCACTCGAAATTGCGGCCCAACTGAATTTACCGCTGCTCATAATGCAGGGAGCACGCGATTATCAATCGACCACAGAGGATTTCCATATGTGGGAAAACGCCCTCGCCGGGAAAAGCAATGTCACCATGAAGCTCTACCCCGGTCTCAATCATCTGTTCATGAGCGGTGAAGGCATGGCCACCCCCGCCGAATACGAACAAGCGGGCCATGTGGACAATCAGGTGATCGACGATCTGTCCGACTGGATCTTAAAACACTGACCGCGGGATGATTACGCTCTAATCACAACGGCCGGGTGAATTATCGCCCGGCCGCCGGTTTGTCTTTGCTTCTTTCGTCTCCCGCCTACACGACCAGAGCGGCCATGAAATCGCGAACCGACATCTTTTCGCAGGCGAAAACCGTTTCCTGAATTTTCTTCTGTCGGTCGGCGTTGAGCAGAGAGGCGGAGAGGGCGTTGAATTTCACTTCCAAATCCTCCATACTCATCGGCTCGCGCGGATCACCCTTGGGATACTCAAGGTAGGCTGAGTATTCCTTACCGTCTTTTGTCCTGACCGTAACCTCGGACGGCTGTTTGGCCGGGAACATCTTCTCGAACTCGACCGAAGCTTCACCCTTGATCTTGTCGATAACGCCCCAGATGCGCGGGTCTTTGAGTTTTTCCTCGGAGAAAGTCGCCGTGGTAATCTGCCGGTCAACGATGGCGGCCGCCAGACAGTACGGCAGGGAGTGATCGGCCGTCTCGCGGGATTCCGGACGATATTTGTGCGGATCGAACAAAATATCACAGGCGCGAGCGATTGTCTTCACCGTCACCGATTCCACCTGATCGTACGCGATATCATTTTCTTTGATAACCTTGAGCGTACAGGTCAGATGGGTATGGGTAAGGGCTTCGGTGGGAAAAGCCTTCATGCTGCACTCGAGAATTTTGTATTTCTCGCCCAAGCCGCCGACCAGTTTATCTTCGTTCCATTCGGGACCGAAGACATCCATCAAACCTTCCTTGCCCTCAAACACCGCAACCGTGCCCGAATATCCCCGTTGCGCCATCAGGGCGGCAAAAACACCGGACTGGACAGCCATCGGATCGACCGTGTTCTTCATCATGGTCAGCTTGCCCGCCGTGGGACAACCGATAGTATGGTTATGAGCTCCGTTGATACCGATAGCGTTGACCATCTGATCGACATTCAGGCCGAGCAGTTTACCGGCCGCTATCGGCGAAACAAACTGGGTCAGGGTGGCATGGTGCCATTTGCGTTCGCGCACGCCGGGAACGGCGAATTCGCACAGGCGCATTTCGAATTCGTAGGCAAGAACGACAGCAACGATGACCTCTTCCATCGAAGCACCGACCATCTCCCCCGCAGCCAGTGCGGCCGGGATAAGATCCGACGGATGCGAAGGGTCTTCTTTCCAATAAATGTCATTGAAATCCAGCGCCCGAATCATCAGCGAATTGACCAGGGTAGCGTTGACCGCCGGGATCTTGTCGCCGAATCCGATGACGGTAGCCTCACTTTTACCGGCCATCTCTTTATAGATATCGCGCAGGATATTGACGTCCCTGGTGTGATAACCGCCATAGGCACATCCGAGGGAATCATACAAGTAACGTTTGACCTCGTTCACCACGTTGTCCGGCAGGTCCTTGTAGCTCAACCCTACGGCGAATTCCGCTATCTTTTGCGAGATTGTCTTTTCCATTTCAGTTCGTCCTCACATCCCCCGTCAATTGTCCAAATGTTTTCTTACCCAGTTTTCCAATCCGCCGTCCATAACCAGTTCCTGAGCAGCGGAACCCACGGGGCTGATTTCATATGTCTTCTCCCCGATTTCCAGACGGGCGGCGGCAAAATCTATCTTAGCTTCAAGACCGGTGCGAACGCTGAGTTTGTCGGTCCCGAAACGTTTCTTCAAGTCACGCACCAGCTCCGGGGCTTCGATGGCGAGAAAACCGTTGTTCAAGGCGTTGCGCTGATAGGTGGCGCTGAACGATCCGGCCAGCACCAGGGCCAGGCCGCGATACTTCAAAGCCGTGGCCGCCTGCTCACGAGAGGACCCGGTTCCGAAATTAAAACCACCGACCAGAATATCGCCTTTCTTGACCAGTTTACCGAATTCGCCGTCGTAGTTCTCCATCACCACCCCAGCCTGCTGTTCGGGAGTGAAATCGTCCTTATAGGTATATTTACCCGGATAGATCCCGTCGGTATTCAAATTATCCTGGTGGCAGAAGATCAACTCGCCGGTGATCGACGCCGGGAAACCATCGAGAATAGTCACACTCTGTCCCGAAGCGGCCGGACGAGGGTTTTCCTTTACCGACCCCTTGATATGGGCGGTTTCTTCGTATCCGGGCAGGTCGATATATCCGGCCACCGCCGAAGCGGCCACGACTTCGGGTGAGGCCAGATATGCCTCGGCCTCGCGCGAGCCCATACGACCTTTGAAATTGCGATTGGTGGCGGAAATGCCGACCTCGCCGTCCTGGAGCAAACCTCTGCCCAGACCGATACACGGCCCGCACCCCGGCGGAAGCGGAATGCCCCCGGCTTCAACAAGCACTTGCCAGTCTCCCCGTCTTTCGCTCTCCGCCTGCACTTCACTCGAAGCGGCAGCGATATAAAACTCCACACCCGGTGCAACTTTCTTGCCTTTGATGATCTTCGCGGCGGCGGCCAGATCCTGCACTCGACTATTGACGCACGATACGAGATACGCCTTGTTGATTTTCACCCGACGCTTACGCATCTCGGTGATCGGAGCATAGGTTTTGACGTTATGCGGACCGGCCACGTGCGGCACCACACTGAACAAATCAAGAACCAGCTCCCTGGCGTAATAAGCGTCGTCATCGGCTTTAAGGTCAAGCGTCGCCAGTTGCTCCAACGCGACGGCGTTCAGACGTGGATGACCGCCCTGACCATCGGCGTCCGACGGCACTCCGGCCGGACCGCGTTTGGTCACGGTTTCGACCCGCTTGCGATACCATTCCCGAGTAACTTCGTCGCAGGGAAAAACTCCGGCCAGCGCGCCCCACTCGGTGGTCATATTGGCGATGGCCAGACGTTCATCAATTGACAGGTGCGCGACACCATCTCCGGTGAACTCGACCGCATGATTGAGCACCTCGTCGTGACCGAAGAAACCACACAGGGCGATAATGACATCTTTACCGGTTACCCCCGGACGCATCCGACCGGTCAGTGTAACCCTGGCCACCGGCGGAATCTGCCACCAGGTTCGTCCGGTTGCCCACAGAGCGGCAGCGTCGGTCCGGACAATCGGAGTCCCCAGACAACCCAAACCACCGTACATATTGGAATGACTGTCCGAAGCCACAACCATCCGACCCGGGAAGGCATAACCTTCCTCGCACATAATTTGATGACCGATACCACGACCGGCCGGATAGAAATCGATCCCCTTCTCGGCGGCAAAAGCTTCGATACCGGCATACTTCTTCAGGTTGGCCTCGCCGGTATCCTGCACGTTGTGATCCAGGGTAAAAACAATCTGGCGAGGATTGGCGACTTTGGTCGCACCAATAGCCTTGAATTTCGGAATCACCGCCCCGCTGTTGTCGTGGGTCATGACATAAGCCGGGCGAATGGAAATATAATCTCCGCTCCTGGCGCGGCGGTCTTTTTCCAACCCGACCGCATAGCGCTGGGCGATTTTTTCTATCAGGTTCTGTCCCATATTATTTTACCAACTCAAAATCTATGAAGTCCGCGTGATGGAATATAATGCTTTCGGGAAGGCGCTTCTCCCCGGCCCCTTCTTTCGAATGGGTAGCGATAATGTGCATTACCTCCGAAGGCATACCGTGTTTGAAAGCCAGCCCGACACCGCTGAACGGATGCCGTATGTGTTTGCCATAGTCGGACTTGACCGGTTTGCCGTCAACGATCTCGTATTCCATCAGCTTGCCCACATCGGCCACCAGCGCCCCGGCGATGAGATAATCGCGGTTGACCGGGGTCTTGCGTTCCTGATGGTACTGATCAAGCACCTTGTCGCAGGCGATACACATGGCACACACGGCCCGCACGTGATCGATGAAAGTTATTTTGACGTTTTCGGCCAGCAGAGTGAACGGAATGTTGCGCAGGAGTTCCTCGGTCCAGCCGCGGAATTCAATAGCCTCCTGCCAGCAGGCGATTACTTTTTCCTGTAAGTCTTTGTCTTTTATTTCCTTAATCTCCGGAAGCAGACGAAGTACCAGATCTTTCATAGCGGCCTCGTTATTGGGCGTTAACGGTTGCTTTCCGATTCGGCATGATATGCGTTGGCCCGTTCCCGGTCAATGGGTTTCTGGCAGCGAAAAAACGTCCGTCCGGGCTCCGGTGGCGAGCTTTTGTCGGATTAAACCGGATAAGAATTGTCCGGTTATCTCATTGTCAATAAAGTACTTGTGTAAACAGTCGGCTCTCCGTATTATTGTAGTATAAAATCTCTTTGATACCTGGATTCAGACAGCCTCCGGACCATCACTCTCACGGGTATCGCCCGAGTCGCCCACCGGGCCCGATGGATTGTGAGTGAGTACCCGGCGGAGTTGATCGTGACCGGAGGCCACGGAGGGTGTTATGAAATCTCTGCTATCGACAATCGCCGTTTGTTTCCTACTGCTTGCGGCGGCGGGTACGCAGGCGCAAGTCTGCTCGGTTTATGTTTCCGACGTAACCAATTCCTGGGATGACAACGGCGTGATCAAGCTGATCCCGAACGCCGTCAACCGATTCACCATTCACATGGTAGAGACGTGTCAGGAAACGCCCGGGGATGGGTTTTGGACCTCCAATGCGTTTCACGTCTGGTCACCTGACAGCGTTAGCTGGACATATACCAAGGGCGGTCTCCTGAAAGGATTCCTGGATATATGGAACCGGATATGGGTTAATCATTACAAGTGGGATCCAGATTCCGGAGCATGGGATAAAACGAATGATAGTATTACTGGAAACATAACTATCACAAAAGCTGTAGTTGTCGAGCCGGGTGATTCCACAGGGTTGGTTTTCTCTCAAACCAGTGGCCTAGGCCTTCCCTACGGCACGGACGCTGACATGTGCTATATCGAGATTCAGAACCAGGGCGAGGAGGGTGCACAGATTTGCATCGATTCCGGCTACGTACCGGGTGGTCTATGGAGATGGGCAAACATTGCAAGCGGCGACGTCTACCCCGGTTGGCAGGGGCTGACCTGTTACACTATAGAAATGAGTGAAGGTCCAGACAGCGACGGCGATGGCGTACCGGACCCCTGTGACCAGTGCCCCGGGTATGACGACAATCAGGACATCAACAATAATGGAGTTCCCGACGGCTGCGACACGTTTGCCTACATGGAGTTAAGTCATGTTCATGGTCAGTATAACGACAGCACCGTTGTGTCCGGGAATCCTGTCACCTTCTATATACGTGGGCAGAACGAGCTTAATGACATCGTTTATGATATGCAAAACAGATTCAGAATCTTCTCCCCTGATGGCGCCACCTGGTCCACACCGGTTGCTGATACGGTACCGGGCTTCTCGCAATGGCTGACCGCACCTTCGTTAGTTGACATCGAAGTGTACGATTCTGACGCCGACACTATTTACCTGAAAGCGTCTTGGGTTCCGTCCGGTTCTATGCCACAGTGGTTTAATGTTTCGCTGTTCAAAATCACGACTACCATTGATCCCGATCAAGCAGGTAAGACAATCTGCTTTGACAGTTGTTCTACCGGAGCTTGGCGCTGGACTAGCTACGCATTCTATACACCGTATTGGGAAGGTGATCACTGTTTCACGATTACCGACGAGTGTTGTCGCGATATGCGGGGAAACGTGAACTACGACCCTGAGGATCTTGTGGGTATGGGTGATCTGACGGTGCTGATCGACCACCTGTTCATCTCCATGGCACCCTTGGTGTGTCCCGAGGAGGCCGACCTCGACGAGAATCTGATGGTTGACATGGGCGACCTGACGGTGCTGATCGACCATCTGTTCATCAGCCTGGACCCGCTGCCAGCTTGCCCATAGAGAAAACATCAGCAATCTGAATTTTCGAGAGAAGCTGTCCTGAGAAAACAGGGCGGCTTCTCTTTCTTCAGGGAAAGGCTATTGAAAGCCGGTTCGTATCAATAGCCTTGCTCAATCGGCCATCAGGCCTTATTATAGGTATAGTGGTTCCTGTATACGGTTGTCCCACCCGACTTCCCGAACCGCCCGTTACTGCACGAACGAATCCAATCCCTCGTGTCTTCAGCCGAGGGTCCAAATAGCTCTCATGTGGGAGGATACAATGAGACGGATAGCAATCAGCCTGAGTCTGTCGCTGGTGTTCCTGCTGGCAGGTACTATTTCCGCCGATAATTTTCGACCTCGCAAGGTACCGGTAAAACCCGATCACGCCGTTATTTCGCCCGGTTACGACGCCCGGCATGTTGAGGTCAAGTTCTTAGACGACAAAGATATCGGGCTGTCAAAAAATGGTTCTCCGCTCGACCGTGAAGGCCGACTTCTGAAATCAGCCGCCGCTGAGAGCATACTGGCGACTATTACCGAAGCCGGAGGATCCTGGCGCAGAATGTGTGCCCCGTCCGAAACCGAAATGGACCGGTTGCGCAACACCGCTCAGCAAAATCTCAACCGCGGCATTGCCGACCTGAACAATTATTTCATTCTAACCGTACCCGAAGGCATCGAAACCGTAACCTGGATAGACCGTTTGAACGCTTTGCCGGAAGTGGAAATGGCCCGAACTCTCCCCCTGCCACCTCCGCCGCCATTGCCGGACGACTACCAGTACAAACAGGGCTATTTGAATGACGCCACCGACGGTATCGGGGCAATCTCGGCCTGGGGTATTCCCGGTGGTCTTGGTGATCCGTCCAACGCCCCGGCGGTCAAGATATGTGATTTCGAGTATGCCTGGAACGACGACCATTATGACTTGCCGACATTTACACGCCTGATCCCCTCCGGCATGACACCCAGCGAACCATACGGTAACGATCACGGTACGGCCGTCATGGGAGTGATTGTCAGCCTCAACAACGGCTGGGGAACTACCGGTGCAGCCTACGAGGCTAACCCGTATGTAGCCCCGGTTTACCTGAACAGTTCCTGGCAACTGACAACCGCCATGACCCATGCCATGCCTTACTTCTCGGAAGGGGACGTCTGGCTGATTGAACAGCACCTTCCCGGCCCCAACTATCCGGGCGGCGACACCCAGCAAGGTTACGTGTCCGTGGAATGGATAGAATCATGCTATAACGTAATCCTGACCGCTATTGGCAACGGCATACACGTGGTGGAAGCAGCCGGCAACGGCAGCGAGGATTTCGATGATCCGATATACAGCACCGGCAACGGGGGGCACTGGCCGTTCCTTCCGGAAAACAACTCCGGAGCCATCTACGTCGGCGGCGGAGCCGTTCCCGAAGAGTTCAACGGCTCGCAGGTCGACCGCTCACGTCTGACATACTCGAACTACGGCTCCCGGCTTGACGTACAGGGCTGGGGAGAACAGGTCATGACCACCGGCTACGGCGATTATTACTCAACCGAGGGCGAAGACTATTACTACACCTCGACTTTCAACGGCACTTCCAGTTCATCGCCGGTCGTGGCCTCGGCCGTAATTGCTCTTGAAAGCATCTACCGTGAGAGAACCGGAGGGGGCCATATGGACACGGATGTACTTCGGGATTTCCTGAAAGCCACCGGGTCACCGCAGCAGGACGGTTACAATCCGGCGTCGGAACATATCGGGCCGCGCCCCGACGTGCTGGCCGCCATCGAGGGTTTCGGCCGGGCCTCCGCTGAAAATGCTCTTGGAGCCGTTCCGTTCACCGTGGATTTCGAGTCGATTCACCTCTGGCCGGAAGTCGACAGCATCGTATGGGATTTCGGTGATGGTTCTTCCTCACCCGGGGATAATCCGTCTCATGAGTACCAGCAGCCGGGATACCATACCGTGATAATGTCTATCTACATCCCCGATGGTCGGTTTTCCGATACGGCGGTCGGTCTGGTCTCCGCATATGCCGACACGATGCGAGTAGTCGACGCTACGGGATCGGCCGGGGATCCGGTACGAGTCGATGTGAGCGTACACAATTACCTGCCGGTCAAAGAAATTATGATACCTTTCAGCTACGGCGGCCCGTTGAATTTGGTTTACGATTCGGTATCGACGGCCGGTCTGCGAACGGAGTATTTCGAACAGGTCTCACAGCAGAATTTTGATCCTTTCAACAAACGGATTACTTATTTCCTGAATTGCTCGAGCACGGGTTCGCAACCGTATCTCGATCCCGGCGACGGTCCGGTGTTGAGTCTTTGGTTTACCATACCATCGGGAGCGCCCGACGAAGTTAACCCGATTGAACTGGTGAGCTACATTTCGTTCGCGCCGCGCCTGAAGAGCTACGCCGGTCAGTATCAGCCGGCCACCGAAAACGGGTCGGTAAGTCCGGGCTGTTGCAGCGGCAGTACGGTGGGCAATATGGATTGTACCGTGGGCGTAGTTGATATGGGTGACCTGACGATTCTCATCGATCATCTTTTCATCAGTCTCGCCCCGCTTTGCTGTATCGAAGAAGGCGATGTCGACCTGTCGGGCCAGCCCGATCCGGTACCCGCCGACGTGGACATGGGTGATCTGACGAAGCTGATCGACCATTTGTTCATTTCTCTGGCACCACTACCCGCTTGTCCTTAAAGCGAGTGTGGCGGTAAAGAAAGAATACAACGCCCGAGCATCAGGTTCGTCTATTATCGAAGAGCACTCGTAACCGAATCACACGTTGTGATTGCCGAACGATGTTACATTCCGGAGTCAATATGCGAATCATCCTTCTCATTTTGATCTGCGGCCTCATCCTGACAGGTGTATCTTTTGCCGACGAGGTCCCCATAGAAACAATGCCGTTTTGGTCGACTTCCGAGCTTAGCATCTTCAGTACCGGTATGATCTGGCGTGACTGCAACAACGATGGCATCATCGACGTCTTTTTCTCCAATGGAAACGACATGGCCCAGGCGGCCAACACGATCTATCTATTCACCTCGGGCGATTTTCCCACCAGTGCGTCATGGTCATCGTCGAACTGCGAATTCTCGGGCCATTGTGCGGTCGGGGACATTGACGACGACGGCTTCCCCGACTTCATAGTTTCCAACTATCTCGGCAGCGGCTGGAATGTGCCCAATCGAAGCGATCTGTATCTCAACAGCGGTCCGCTGCCAGGGGTCGATCCCGCGTGGTATACACCTGACAGCATCTATTCTTTTTCGTGCGCATTCGGGGATGTTGACAACGACGGCGATCTGGATATCGCCTTTGCCACCGGCGAGGGTTACCATAACCAGCGACAGCACGATCTGGTATACCTGAACGACAATGGTGTTTTTTCCGACACTCCCGTCTGGCAATCCGCCGCCACGACCGAGGCGCTCGACGTTCAATGGGGCGATGTGGACAACGACGGTGATTTGGATGTCGCGTTTTGTTTCGAACACGATCCGACCGTGCTCTACTACAATATAAACGGCGTTCTCGAAACCACGCCAAGCTGGACCGCGGCCGACAACAATTCCGGCAATACGCTTGTGCTCGGCGACGTTAACGGTGACGGTTGGCTGGACCTGATTGTCGCCTACAACTATCAGAAAGCCGACGGATATTACGAAGTCTATTACAACGACGGAGCGGGAAATCTTAACCCGGTTCATGGCTGGGAATCTCAGAACAACGGTTACGGCTCGGCCCTGGCCCTGTATGACTACGACAATGACGGAGACGATGACCTGGCGACCGGGCGCTGGTTCCATGAGTTGATGATCTACGAGAACCTGGGCGATTCGTTTACTTCGGCCGAAGTGTGGACCTCGGATATTGAGATGGTCGCCGAGGAAGTCGCCTGGGTGGATCTCGGAGGGGAAGGCGTGGAAGCACTGGCCGACACGTTCCCGGCTCAGGCAAACCGCAAGCTTTTTTACACCACCCGGCATCCGTTGTACGCGGTGGATTCAGTGGTTGTCGACGGCAGCCCGCTGTCATATGAAGGCTACTGCTATGACCTGGTCTCCGGCTGGATATCTTTGGCCGAGGCTCCGACGGTCAACGCCGCCGTGTATTACCGCTTCTCTTATTATAATGATCTTACCGTAGCCAACTGGGACACGGTGAGCATGGCTTTTGCGAATACCACCCAATCGCACGTCAATTTCACGGCCGATACGACTTTCGGCCCGGTCCCGCTGGCGGTACAGTTTTCCGACCACTCGGCGGAGGCCACCGGCTGGACCTGGGATTTCGGCGATACCGATTCCTCCGATCAGCAACACCCGCTGCACGTGTACGAGGAACCGGGTTACTACACTGTAAGTCTGACCATTACCACACCATACAACGAGTACTCACGCGGTATCGAGGGCATGATTTCAGTCTATGATGATACGCTGATCGTGGACAATGTGCAAAGTCACCCCGGGGCATCGGTTCGCATAGACGTGGACACTCACAATTATCTACCTCTCGAACAACTGATTATCCCCTTCACCTGGGCCGGTCCGCTGGAGATGGAATACGATTCTTTCTCGACCGCGGGGCTTCGTACCGAGTATTTCGAATTTCAGAGCCAGGTCAATCTTGATCCGTTCAATTCCCGTGGCACGGTGAAACTGAAATCATCGGACGACAACTCTCTTCCTCTGCTGGCGCCGGGCACAGATGCGGTGCTGAGTCTGTTCTTTACCATTCCGCCGGAGGCACCGTACGATATCAATCCGGTCGAAATAGCAGGATACAGTGTCTGGGATATCCTATTCACGGCCTCGGCCGGCAGCTACAAACCGACAACCGTGGCCGGAGGGGTTGACCTGATCAGCGGCTGTTGCACTGGCAGTTCGGTAGGTAACATGGACTGCATCGCGGGTGTGGTCGACATGGGCGATCTGACCGTACTCATCGATCACCTGTTCATAAGCCTCGATCCTCTCTGCTGTGTTGAAGAAGGCGACGTTGATCTGTCGGGACAACCCAACCCGGTCCCCGGAGATGTCGACATGGGCGACCTTACGGTTCTCATCGATCATCTGTTTATAAGTCTCTCCCCACTTCCGGCATGCCCTTAGCCGATTCTGGCCCCTGCGTAACTTGAGGACTACTGCCAGCCCGGCTGCCGATTCGCTCGGCGGTCGGGCTTTCCGTTTTACGGTTTTACGGCGGGCAACATCTTCTACCCGGGGCATATAAGAAGGGGTTATTTGCTTGTTGTCGGAGATCGACTTGCGTTCTATATTGCTCATCCGCGCCGATTGATCGGCGGTATGCAGAAAGTGACGAGAGGTAAGGATTAATATGTCGAAAAATTTCGCTATTATGGGCGTGGGTGGTTATATCGCCCCCCGCCATTTGAAAGCTATAAAAGACACCCGGAACAGACTGGTCGCAGCCTGCGATCCCAGCGATTCGGTCGGGATTATCGACCGATATTTCAGCGATGTTGACTTTTTCACCGAGTTCGAGCGCTTCGACCGTCACGTAGAGAAACTCCGCCGTCAGAACGGAGAGAAGAAAATTCACTACGTTTCGATCTGCTCGCCTAACTATCTGCACGACGCCCACGCCCGCTTTGCTCTTCGTGTAGACGCAGACGCCATTTGCGAAAAACCACTCGTGCTCAACCCCTGGAACATCGATGCTCTGGCCGAACTGGAACAGGAATCAGGACGGCGTATCAACACCGTTCTGCAACTCCGCATACATCCTTCGATCATTGCCCTGAAAAAGAAACTCGACGCCCAAAAGCACAACGGCAAACACCAGGTCATTCTTACTTATATAACCTCGCGTGGTTACTGGTATCTGGTAAGCTGGAAAGGTCAGGCTGATCGTTCCGGCGGACTGGCCACCAATATTGGCATTCACTTCTTCGATTTGCTGATCTGGCTGTTCGGACCGGTTCAGGGTTCCGAGGTCCACAGCGCCCAGCCTACCCGGACCGCGGGCTATATCGAACTGGAAAAAGCCCAGGTAAAATGGTATCTGTCGATTGAGCGCTCGGACCTGCCTCCCCAGATAGACCAAAACGAACAGACAACGTATCGTTCCATCTCTATCGACGGGGAAGAAATAGAATTCTCCGGTGGTTTTACCGACCTTCACACCGAGGTTTATCGTCGGACGCTCGAAGGTAACGGTTTCGGTCTTGAAGATGCCCGACCGTCCATAACGCTGGCTCATGATATCCGCATCGCCACGCCCACCGGCTGGTGTGCGAACTCTCATTATTTGCTTAAGAAGTAAAAGAATACCCACAGACAAACAGACGGCATCCATGAATATCGTTGACGAACTGAGAGAGTTGCTTCCCGAAGATCAGGTCTCTACCCAGAAGAACCAGTTACAGGTTGTCTCTGAAGACGAATCGACTCTGCCCGGTGTAATACCGCTGGCCGTAGTCTGGGCGATGAACAGCGAGCAGATTTCGCAGATCGTCAAGGCCGGTGCGAAAACAGGCACCCCGATTACTACCCGGGGAGCCGGCAGCGCTCTGGAAGGCTCCACTATTCCCCTGCCCGACGGTATCGTGCTCGATCTGAGCCGCATGACTCAGATACGCAACCTGTGGACCGAGGACCTTCAAGTCGAAGTCGAACCGGGTCTCGTATACGATAATCTCAACGAACGCCTTAAGCGTGAAGGTCTCTTTTTCCCACCTTCACCGGGGGGGTCCGGGGACGTGGCGACGATAGGCGGCATGGTGGCCACCAATGCCAGCGGCATCTATTCGGTCAAGTATGGAGCGACCCGCGAATATGTCCTGGCGATGGAGGTTATCACCGGTACGGGGGAAATTCTGAGGCTGGGCAATCGAGCCATTAAACGTTCCAGCGGTTACAATCTGGTTGATCTGGTTGCCGGTTCCGAGGGCACGCTGGCCGTTGTTTCAAACATCACCCTCCGTCTGGCCGGACTGCCGGAGGATCGCCGCCAGAGCGCCTGGGTGTTCAAAACCGACGTACAGGCAGCCCAGGCCGTGTCGGAAATGCGTCGTTACGGTCTGGACATTGCCGCTATCGAGTTCCTTGACCATCGTCTGACGGTCGCTCTGAACAAGCTCAAGGGTTACGGCCTGAAAGAAGCCCCGATGCTTTTTCTGGAGTTCCACGGCCCCAGAGAAGTTCTGGACTCCAACAGTGAACTGGCCGAGTCGATTTGTCGAGAGCTGGAAGCCGAACCTCTGGAGTTGGCCGAGGGTCACAAACCCTGGGATATTCGCCATTGGGCCACCGACGCCATCAAGCATTTCAAGCCCGGTTACAGTATAATGCGCAACGACGTGGCCTTTCCTATCAGCAAACTTCCGGAGATGGTTGCTTACTGCCGTCAGATTGGCGACGAAAACGGCATTACTTTATTTGCTTTCGGACATGTCGGTATGGGCCTCCTGCACGCCCTGATGCTGGCCAATGCGGACGATAAAGCCGAATGGGACCGCGCTCACAAGGTAAATAACAAGATCATCGAAAAAACGATTGAATTGGGCGGGACTATTTCCGGCGAGCACGGGATTGGACTGGGACACAAGGATCTCTTTGAGGCCGAACATGGCGGCGCGGTGGAATTGATGCGCAAAATAAAACGGCAGTTCGATCCTCAGGGCATTCTCAACCCCGGAAAGATTTTCGACCTGTAGACAAAAGCCGTTTCCGGCCCGACATCCTAACAAATTCTTGGCAGTTGCTGGCCGACCGGCATGTCGACAATCCGCCAAGTCCCAAGACCCGTTTGCAGCGACACCATCCCCGGTTTCTCCGCCGACACTTCACCGATAACAGCAGCCTCGTGTCCGTGCTCATGCTTCTTCATCGCGCTTAGAACCGCCTCGGCCTTCTCGCCAGCTACCGACACCAGCAGTTTACCTTCGTTGGCGATATAAAGAGGATCAAGTCCGAGAATTTCACAGGCACCGGCCACGGCCGGCCGCACCGGGAGGCTATCTTCAACCAGCCTGATACCGACTTTCGAACTCCCGGCCAGTTCGTTCAATGTCGCGGCCACACCTCCCCGGGTCGGATCTCTCATGGCGTGCACGGCGGCCCCGCCGGTTTTTACAATGCATTCCACCAAACCGTTGAGGGCGACGGTATCGCTTTCGACCGGAGTTTGCAACGACAACCCCTCGCGGGTAGCCATCACGGCTATACCATGATCGGCGATAGTGCCGCTTATAATGATTTTGTCCCCGGGCTGAAGGTTCTCACCGTCGATGCGATACCCGTGCTCGATCACGGCGATCCCGGAGGTATTGATGAACATCTTATCGCCTTTACCCTTGTGCACCACCTTGGTATCGCCGGTAACGATCACGACGCCGGCTTTATCGGCCGCGGCTTTCATGGAAAGAACGACTTTTCCCAGCTCGGCTATCGCCAGACCTTCTTCGATAATAAACCCCGCACTGAGAAAGAGCGGTCGGCCACCCCCCATACAAAGGTCGTTGATCGTCCCGTTAACGGCCAACTCGCCGATGTCACCGCCCGGGAAAAAGATCGGATCGACCACGTATGAATCGGTACTGAAAGCAAACTTATTTCCGCCGACTTCCAGCAGAGCGTGATCGTCCTGTCGTTTCAAAGCCGGATTGTCGAACACCCGGACAAACAGTTTCGAAACCAAATCATGCGTGAGAGCACCACCGCTGCCGTGGGCAAGCTGAATCGTGTCATGCTGCGATATAGGCAGCGGACAGTGAAAATCCTCGGGATTAATCTTCGTGGTCATGATGTCGGCTCATTCTTATCATCGTTGTTATCCAGTCGGCGGCTGTAGGTGTAATAGGCCGCACAGGCACCTTCGGAAGAAACCATAGTCGCTCCCAGGGGCGTTTGCGGGGTGCATTCCCGACCGAAAGCCGGACACTCGGGCGGCTTTTTTATCCCCTGCAAAACCAGCCCGCTGATACACACCTTCGATTCCGCGACTTCCAGAGTTTCCAGGGCAAACGCTTTCTCGGCGTCGTGTTCCGCGAACTCATCTCTCAGGGCAAGTCCGCTTTGCGGAATGACGCCTATCCCCCGCCATGATCGGTCAACGATCCGGAATACGTCTTTGACCCGCTGTTTGGCTACCGGGTTGCCTTCTTTTGAAACCACCCGCGAGTATTCGTTTTCCACCGTATGCGTGCCCGCTTCAAGCTGCTTCACGACAGCCAGAATACCGTTGAGAAGATCGACCGGCTCAAAACCGGTAACGACCATGGGAATACGGAACTCTTCGGCAACAGGCTCATATTCACCCCAGCCGGTCACGGCACAGACATGCCCGGCCAGCAAATACGCCTGAACACGATTGGCGGGCGAACCGAGCAGCGCCCGAATAGCCGGAGGTACGAGCACATGCGACACCAACAGATAAAAATTGGACAGGTTCTCCCGGCGGGCCTGCCACACGGTCATAGCCGTGTTCGGAGTCGTGGTTTCGAATCCTACCGCGAAGAAAACCACGCTTTTATCGGGATTGTCCCGAGCGATGGACAACGCATCGAGAGGTGAATAAACCACGCGAACATCCGCCCCGCGCGATTTTGCCACGAACAAATCCTCTTTGGAACCGGGAACACGCAACATATCACCAAAAGACGTGAAGATCACATTCGGCCGTGAGGCTATATTGATCGCTTTGTCGATCAACTCCAGCGAAGTCACACAGACGGGGCAACCGGGCCCGTGGACCAGTTCTATTCCCCGGGGTAAAAGCTGATCGATACCGTTTCGCAATATAGCGTGAGTCTGACCACCGCAGATTTCCATTATCACCCAGTCGTGTCGGGTTGCCTTCTCGATTTCCGAAAGGATACGCCGAGCCACGGCGGGGTCGCGGTATTCATTGAGATACTTCACGACTCACCCTCGGAACCGCTCTCCGTATCCCCCGGCTCAAGAGGATGACCAAACACGTCCATACCTTCCTCGGCCGCCTTTTCCGCCATCTCCTGCCATATCTCGTAAGTCTTTTGGGCTTCTTCCTCGTCTATAACACTCAAACCGAAACCGGCGTGCACTATCACATACTCGCCCACCGTAACCTCCGGCACATAAGCCAGACAGGCCAAACCGATAGTACCGGCATAATCCACTCGCCCCATCTTCATGCCGTTTTGTTCGTAAACTTCAATTAACTTACCGGGAATAGCCAGACACATGGCTTCGTCCTCTTTCTTCGTTACGTACGTTATCGCCTTTTCATGGCCGCATCGGCTATAACCACCTGCCCCAAAGCGATACCGCCATCGTTGGTCGGTACATGGCGATGCGTCAGTACCGTAAAATTTTCTTTTTCCAAACGCTTTATCATATACTCAAACAAAACACTGTTCTGATACACCCCGCCGCTAAGTCCAACCCGGTTGAGCCCGGTTGTCTGCCGAACAAAACAGACCGCGAAAGTCAAAAGTTCACCCAGCGAGCGATGAAAGCGACCGGAGATACGTTCGACCGGCTCACCCTTTTCTATCTCAGCGACCACCGCACGCACAAGCGGGATCACCGACAACGGCCCCTTGCCGATCTTATTGTACGGTAAATCATAGATCGTGTCATCATCTGTTTGAGCGATCATTTCCAGCGCGATGGCGGCCTGGGCCTCGTAGTTTATCTCTGTGCAGAGTCCCAGCATTGCGGACACGGCGTCGAACAACCGACCGCAACTTGACGTGAGTGGTGAGTTGAAACGACGCTCTATCATTTTCAGCACCATATCCCGCTCGGCGGAACTGACCTGCTCGAACATCGGAAGCCGCAAACTGCGTATGTTCTCCCCACAGGTCTCGGCCAGCCAGCTAAGAGCCATGCGCCAGGGCTGACGAATCGCCGCCGTGCCTCCGGGCATCGCTACCGGTTGCAGCCAGGCGACACGTTCAAACGCCGCGGCATCCCCGACCAGTATCTCGCCACCCCAGATTGTCCCGTCCGATCCGTATCCGGTACCATCGAGAATAATCCCGATGGTCGGGTCCGACACCCCGTTGTCAGCCATGACCGAAACCAGGTGAGCATGGTGGTGCTGTACCGGGACAAGCGGCAGGTTCTCCTGTTTCAAGGCCCATTTGGTACTCAGATATTCTGGGTGTTGGTCGTATGCAATAACCCGAGGCTGAATTTGGAGAATCTGTCGAAAGTGCCGCAGACAGTGTTCGAAAAATTCATAAGCCGCCGGGTTATCCAGATCGCCGATATGCTGACTGAGGAACACTTCGGAGTTACGCCCGAGCGCAATCGTGTTCTTAAGTTCACCCCCGCAGGCGAGTACCGGTTGTTCCAGCGCTACCGGCACCTCAACGGGTTGTGGGACATAACCGCGAGCGCGACGGATAAGACGTACCCGTCCGGCGGAGTATCGAACAATCGAATCATCGCAGCGTTGTATAATATCCCGATTGTGCAGAAGAAAATAGTCCGCCAGTCCCTTCAGCCGCCGTATGGCTTCGTCGTTTGCAATGGCTATCGGTTCCTCGGCCAGATTGCCGCTGGTCATTACCAAAACCGGGATATCTTCGCCCAACAACAGATGATGCAGCGGCGTGTAAGGAAGCATAAACCCCAGATACAAATTATCGGGAGCAACTGACGGCGCAAGACCGTCAGCCGAGCGTTTGCGCAACAGCACTATCGGCCGTGTATGGTGGGTCAGGGTCTGCTCTTCGGCCGGCGATACCCGGCAAAAGCGCCGCACCGTTTCAAGATTCCGGGCCATAAGAGCGAACGGTTTCTGAGCCCGTCCCTTACGGAAACGAAGCTGCCGTACCGCCTTCTCGTTGGTCGCATCAACGGCCAGATGAAATCCTCCCAGTCCACGGACGGCAACGACCCGACCTTCTCCAAGAAGCGCTACTGTCGCCCTGATCGGATCGGAACAGACGATTTCTTTGTCTCCGTCGGTCAGAGTCAGAGCCGGACCGCACACGGGACAGGCGTTGGGCTGAGCGTGAAAGCGACGATTGGACGGATCGTGATATTCCTTTTCGCAATCATCACACAGGGGAAAAATGGACATTGAAGTAAACGGGCGATCATACGGGATACTTCGCACTATCGTAAAACGCGGTCCGCAATTGGTACAGTTTATAAACGGGTAACGATAACGACGATCGGCCGGATCGGTCATCTCGGCCAGGCAATCTTCACAAGTGGCAACGTCGGGTGAGATAAGCGTTGTCGCATCTCCGGCCGCTTCGCTCGGAGTAATCCGGAAATCCTTTTCTCCAACCGGGACAACATCGCCGGTTTCGATACCGGTTATTCTCGACAGCGGCGGAGCTTCGGCCGTCAGTCGTTCGCAAAATCGATCCAGACCGCCAACCGGTCCTTCGATTTCAATCAGAACACCGTCCTGGTCGTTCAGGATGAAACCGCCCAGCTCCAGCTCGGAAGCAAGACGATAGACAAAAGGCCGAAAGCCGACCCCCTGAACTATGCCCGCTACACGCAGACTCCGTCGCGCGAGGGCCGATCCCGTCGGCTCCCCAGACCGCTCTTGCCCCTTGGAACTCACGGCGCTTCGACGCTATCCTCTCTTGGCTCTGACACGACCTTCCAGCCAGGCGTACCAGGTATCCAGCCCCTGACCGGTAGCACAACACAATTCGATGGTCTCGAGCTTCCCGTTGATCTGCAGAGCGTTTTGTTTTACTTGGTCGAGACTGAAATTGCAGTGCTCCAGCAAATCGAGTTTGTTTATGATCATGAGCGACGAACGCCGGAACATACCGGGATACTTGAGCGGTTTGTCGTCGCCTTCGGTGACACTGACAAGCACGACCTTCATATCTTCACCCAGATCGTAACTCGACGGGCACACCAGGTTACCGACGTTCTCTATGAACAGCACCTCGATTTCGTCCAGCGGGAGATGCTCGAGCGCCTTGGTAACCATGCGAGCGTCCAGATGACACGCCCCCCCGGTGATAATGGGACGAACGATCTTTCCACCGGCCGCCTTGAGCCGGTCCGCATCGTTTTCCGTCTGTACGTCGCCGGCCACGAGCCCGAAAGATATCTTGTCACGCATCGCGGCAAGCGTCTTTTCCAGCAAGCTGGTTTTGCCGGACCCGGGAGAACTGACCATATTAAGACAAACAATCTTTTTCTCGGTCATTTGCTCGCGTATTGCGGCCGCCAGACGGTCGTTTTCCGAAAGGACTTTTTTCTCCATGGGCACTTTAGCCATACTGAACCACCTTTCCGCTTGATCTATGCTTAGCCTGCTCCGTCTTCTTGTCCGGGTTCCGGGGCATCGCTTTCGTTCTGTTCGGTTGTTTCGTCGTCGTCCACTTCCAGGAAAGCTATGTCAAGCTCCTGCCCTTCAATGACATCGACATCATGACTCCCACACTCGGGACAAATGAACAAATACCGCTCCAGCGGGAATTCCTGACGACAGGAGTTACACCTCCCCTTCAAGGGTATATGTTCAATCTTCAGTTCCGTCTTTTCCAAGTCGGTATCTTTAGTAATAGCCTCAAAACCGAACTCCAGAGCTTCCGGCACGACATCGGTAAGGTCGCCGATACGCAGACCTATCGCCCGAATCCGACTGATCCGCCGCCGAGCCATCTCGGCCAAAACAGCAGTGACGATATTCTCGGCAATAGCCAGTTCGTGCATGGTTAGTCCCTTGGCTGATAAGCTCTTGGCTTCATTTACTTGTTGTCACTTTTGGAGCGGGTACGATGTTTCATTTGCGACGACCCTCATAAGATGGCGAAGATATAGCCAATTTCCGGCGCTGGCAAGACCAAATCGGCCCATTTTCAAGAAGCCGGAAGCATGTCATAATATTAATTATTATGTGAAAAAACTCACAAACTTCTCTTGACTTGTTGATTGTTTATAACGACATTAAGTGTCCGAATTGTGATCTTATAAAATTGAAGGCGATTACGCCAATAATGTTATGTAAAGGGTGCCCACGGTGTTTCCGCAGAACGGGACACAATTCTGAGACATGTCATAGGCGACCTTTCAGGCTTTGAGGGATACGTTACAGATGAAAAACAACGCGCTTAAAACCGGTGATACGAAAGTTATCGATCCCGCCGGACTGCAGATTATTCTGGATGAGCTTCATAAGCAGGAGTACCGGGTGTACGGGCCGACAGTGCGTGAGGGAATCATCGCTTACGATGAAATCAGCAGCACGGAAGACTTGCCCGTCGGCTATACCGACCAACAGAGTCCCGCTTCTTATCGCCTGGTCAAACGACGGGACAAAGCTCTGTTCGGTTTCGTGGTCAGCCAGCATTCCTGGAAACAAATCGTCTATCCCCCGCGCGAGACAATATGGAGCGCCGAGAAATCCAACGACGATTACAAGCTGACCGAAAACGTCCCGGAGTCCCCCAAACTGGCCTTTATCGGGGTGCGCCCCTGCGAAATCAAGGCTCTGTTCGTACAGGACAAAGTGTTCACCCAGAGTCAGTATAAAGATAAATATTACCAAATGCGCCGCCGGCACAACTTCATCCTGGCCGTCAATTGCACGGAACCGGGCGGAAACTGTTTCTGCAGTTCGATGGATGCCGGCCCAAAGGCGACAAAGGGATTCGACCTAGCCATGACCGAAGTCATAGATAAAGACAAGCATTATTTCTATGTCGAAATCGGCAGCAAAAAAGGCGGCGAAATACTGTCGCTGACCGAAGCCACCGATCCGAGCGAAGAACAAAAGGATACGGTCGAAAAACTACTGGCCAAGGCCGAGAAAAATATGGGCCGGACACTGAACACCACCGGCCTCAAAGAGCTTCTTTACCGCAACATCGAAAATCAACACTGGGAAGAAGTGGCGAAACGATGTTTGACCTGCACGAGCTGCACTATGGTCTGCCCCACCTGCTTCTGCTGTACCATCGAAGACACAACGGGTCTGAACGGAAAGACCGCCGGACGTGTACGCCGCTGGGATTCGTGTATGAACGTGGATTACTCCTACGTTCACGGCGGGAGCGTGAGAACATCGGAGCAGGCACGATATCGGCACTGGATAACGCACAAACTGGCGACATGGCAGGATCAGTTCGGTATGTCCGGCTGTGTCGGCTGTGGTCGCTGCATTACCTGGTGCCCGGCAGGAATCGATATTACTGAAGAAGTAGAGGCGATACGCAAAAGCGAAGCCGCTCGAGCGGAACGGGCTACAGTAAAGGAGTAACGCATGGAAGACCTCGGATCGTACTTAAGGCAACACCCCTTCCTGCAGGGGATGAAAGATGAGCACATCCAGAAACTGGTTGACTGCGCTAATAATGCCAGCTTTGAGGCCGGCGAATACTTGTTTCGCGAAGGGCAGGACGCAAAACAATTCTTCTTTATCCGACATGGCCGAATCGCCCTTGAGCTGAACACCCACAATCGCGGCCAGTTAACTATTCAGACTGCCGGGATCGGCGAAATACTCGGGTGGTCATGGCTGTTGCCTCCTTATCACTGGCATTACAGCGCGAAAGCCGTCGAACTAACACGGACGGTGGCCCTTAATGCCGAGTGTTTTCGGGAAAGATGTGAAGAAGATTATGAACTGGGCTATATGATAATGAAGCGATTCGCTCATGAGATGGAGAGCCACCTCAGAGCCACGCGCTTGCAACTTCTGGATATCTATGGAAAAAGCAGTTGAGCAAACAGCCGGAGGCACGGTGAATAACGAAATGCTCCCGCGCCTTCACACCGTCACCAAGGTGATCCGGGATACCCACGACACGTTCACGCTCGAACTCATTCCGGCCGACGGAGGCCCGGCTATGTCGTTCAAGCCGGGTCAGTTCAATATGCTGTACGTGTTCGGCGCCGGTGAAGTGCCTATCTCAATAAGCGGCGATCCCGACCGTAGCCTGCCCCTGGTCCACACCATGCGTGAGGTCGGGGTGGTCACTAAAGCCCTCAGGGCCCTCAAAACCGGTGATCTCGTCGGCGTACGTGGTCCTTACGGGACAGATTGGCCTATCCTCGATGCGGTCGGCGACGACATCGTACTGGTTGCCGGCGGTATCGGCCTGGCTCCCTTGCGGCCGGTGCTTTATTCGATTCTCTTCCGGCGGCGGAAGTTCGGCCATGTCATTCTGCTCTTCGGGACTCGCAGCCCCGAGGACATATTGTATTGCAAGGAAATTCAGAAATGGCGCTCCCGTTTCGATCTTGATATTCACATCACGGTCGACCGGGCTATTTCTCCATGGCGGGGCAATGTCGGAGTTGTCACCACCCTGATTCCGAAAGCATCTTTCGATCCCATGCACACTACCGCTATGATATGCGGCCCCGAAGTAATGATGCGCTACAGCGTCATGGAGCTGCAAAAGCGGGGCGTGAGCGATGATAAAATCCTGGTCTCCCTGGAGCGCAACATGAAATGCGGTTGCGGTTTCTGCGGACATTGCCAGTGCGGTCCCGTCTTCGTCTGCAAAGACGGCCCGGTGTTCACCTACAACCAAGTCAAAGACCTGCTATCCAGGCACGAGATATGATATGACTAACAGAAAGAAACCAAAACTGGCGGTATGGAAGTTCGCGTCCTGTGACGGATGCCAGCTAAGTCTGCTCGATTGCGAAGACGAGTTGCTGGAAGTTGCCGGGGCCGTGGAAATCGCCAACTTCCCCGAAGCTTCCCGGGCGGTGGTGAATGGCCCGTATGACTTGTCCTTAGTCGAAGGTTCCATCACCACACCGCACGACGCCGAACGCATTCACAAGATCCGTCGTCAGTCCAAGTATTTGGTGACCATCGGTGCCTGTGCTACCGGCGGCGGTATTCAGGCCCTTCGCAATTTCGCTCACGTGAAAGACTTTATTTCCATTGTCTATGCCAAGCCGGAATACATTGAAACCCTGGAACAATCCACCCCGATTCGTTTCCATGTTTTTGTCGATTTTGAACTGCGCGGCTGCCCGATCAATAAGAACCAATTGCTCGAACTGATCAACGCGCTGTTGAACAATCGCAAGCCCAATATCCCGACTTACAGTGTCTGCATGGAATGCAAGCTGCGCGGCAATCCCTGTGTCATGGTCGCCCACGGTACCCCCTGTCTGGGGCCCGTTACCCAGGCCGGCTGCGGGGCTCTTTGCCCGTCTTTCAACCGCGGGTGCTACGGCTGTTTCGGCCCCAAAGAAACTCCCAACGTGGCATCCCTCAGCAATCAGTGGAAAGAGCTCGGAAAATCCGATGACGACCTTATCCGAGCCTACCGGGGCTTTAACTCCTTCGCCGAACCCTTCCGTAAAGAGAGTGAATATCATGAAAACCTCAAAGCCGAAAGCTAAGCAAACCAAGACCATAAAAGTCGATTACCTGGCACGCGTTGAGGGGGAAGGAGCGCTTTACGTAAGGGTAAAAAACGGCCAGGTCGCCGACTGCAAACTTAAGATATTCGAGCCGCCACGCTTCTTCGAGGCCTTCCTGCGCGGTCGGGATTTCACCGAAGCTCCGGATATCACCGCCCGCATTTGCGGAATTTGTCCTGTCGCTTACCAGATGAGTTCGGTTCACGCCATGGAAAGCGCCATGGGCGTAAAAATCGAAGAGCCGGCTATTCGGGCCCTGCGACGACTGATTTACTGCGGCGAATGGATTGAAAGCCATGTGTTGCACGTTTTCATGCTGCACGCCCCCGATTTTCTGGGTTATCAGGACTCGATCAGGATGGCCAAAGACCATCCCGACAAGGTGAAACTCGGATTGGAGTTAAAAAAACTCGGTAACGATCTCATGACGGCCGTAGGCGGTCGGGAAATCCATCCGATCAACGTTCGTGTGGGCGGTTTCTACCGCGCTCCGGAAGTCCGGGAACTGGAATCGTTCATTCCTCGTCTGGAATGGGCCCGCGAGTCCTCGGTTGAAGCCGTCAAATGGTTATCCGGCCTGACTTTTCCCGAGTTCGAAGTTGATTACGAATACGTCAGCATGAGCCATCCTGACGAGTATCCTTTCAACGAAGGCCGTCTGGTATCCAACAAGGGACTGGACATTTCCGTCGACGAATTCGAAACCTATTTCGAAGAGGAACACGTCAAGCACTCGACGTCCCTGCATTGTCACATCAAGGAACGGGGTAACTATTCCACGGGACCTCTGGCCCGCTACAATCTTCAGTACGACAAGCTGAACGATCTGGCCAAAAAGGCCGCCGCCGAGGCCGGTTTGGGACGTACTTGCAACAACCCCTTCAAGTCTTTGCTGGTGCGCATGGTTGAGGTAGTTTACTCAATCGACGAAGCCTTGCGTATTATCAAAGAATATAAGCGGCCGACCCGGTCGTATGTCGAGGTCAAACCGAAAGAATCACGTGGTTGTGGCTGTTCCGAGGCTCCGCGCGGTATTTGCTATCATCGCTATACGATAGACGACAAAGGAATTATTACCTCGGCCCGGATAGCCGCTCCGACCTCGCAGAACCAGGGTACGATTGAGGATGATCTCAGGAAGCTCATTCCTCAGAGTCTGCACTTGTCCGACGATGAACTGACCTGGCAATGTGAACAGGCGGTACGTAACTACGATCCGTGTATTTCCTGTTCCTGCCACTTCCTGAAGCTTCATCTCGAGCGAGAGTAGTCATGCAGTCCGGCAGCGCTTCCTCTCGAACGACTGCTATCAGGATCATCGGCCTTGGCAATGAGTTTCGCTGTGATGACGCCGTTGGCGTGCGTCTCGCCGAACGGCTGCGCAAACTGCTCCCGGAAAGCGTCGACGTGGTTATCCATCTTGGCGACGGGGCGACCCTCATGGATCGCTGGACCAGGGCCGATTATGTCGTGCTTATCGACGCGGTCCAGTCCGGAGCCCGGCCGGGGACAATCCATCGCCTGAACGCGACCCGGGAAACAATCCCCACGGGCTTTTTCAACTATTCCACTCATGCTTTTTCTCTGGCCGAGGCTGTTGAAGTCGCTCGAACTCTCGACCGTCTCCCGCCCACTATGATTATTTATGGCATTGAAGGAAAAACATTCTCGACCGGGCAGGAACTCAGTGCCGAAGTGGCCGAGGCCGCCGAGCAAGTGTCGAGCGAAATCGTAGAGCATATAAAAGAACTGCTTCAGAAAAACTGACCCGAAGATATCTCTTCAATTTCATCCGGTCGGTATCGAAATCATCCCCCCATCTCTGCTAATATCAGAAGCGATTGTGCATAAATCGCTCACTGGCTGAGAAACGCACAGAAACCATAGGCGAGAATTGACGGCCAACGTCAAATCGCCACCCCTAATCAATTGCGCTGTAATGTCTTACAAAAAACCATCAGGCTGGCTTGGCGTTTGTAAGTAAAGCAAATGATGTTAAACCATAGGGGCACCAATCAAGGAGAAATAATGAGATCAGCCAGCACAACAAAGAAATTCGTGACGATTCTCTTGTTTGGACTGTGCCTGTTGGGACTGTCCCCGGCTGTGCAGGCGGCGTTGAAAGCCGCAGCCGCTACGCCGAATTCAGTAACTCTGACCTGGACAGCCCCCGGTGACGACGGCACGTCGGGTACGGCCTCAGTATACGACGTTCGCTACTCACTGACAGCGATCACTGAAGGCAATTGGGATTCCGCCACACCGGCCACCGGGGAACCTTCACCGCAACCGGCCGGATCACCCGAGGAGTTTACCGTTGTCGGTCTGACTCCCAGCACCACGTATTATTTCGCGGTGAAAACGGGCGACGAGGTCCCCAACTGGTCGACTATCTCCAACGTGATCACCAAGACGACCTCGGCCGAAGACACTCCCCCGGCTGTCATCGCCGATCTGGTCACCGGCAGCCCGACGGCCACTTCTCTGACCTTGTCCTGGACCGCTCCCGGTGACGATGGCAACAGCGGCACAGCCAGTCAGTACGACGTTCGTTACTCGACCTCTATTATCACGGCCGCCAATTTCAACACCGCCACTCAGGCAAGCGGTGCTCCGGTCCCGTCATCGGCCGGTAGTGCCGAATCGTTCGTGATCAGCGGGCTTTCTTCGGAACAGACGTATTACTTCGCTATCAAAACAGCCGACGAAGTCCCCAACTGGTCCGCAATTTCCAACGTGGCCAGTGGCGCCACAAGCACCGAAACGATTGCCCCGTCGGCCGTGGCTAACCTCGGCGCGGGCAGTCCCTCCGAGCACTCGATCACTCTGAGCTGGACGGCTCCGGGCGACGACGGCAACAGCGGTACGGCCAGCCAGTATGATATCCGTTACGCCAACGGAGCGATCACCGAAGCTACCTGGGATGAGGCCACACCGATAACGGGAGAACCCGTCCCGCAATCGGCCGGAAACCTTGAGACCTTTGAGGTTGACGGCTTAAACTCGGGCACGACGTACTACTTCGCTTTGAAGACGGCCGACGAAGTGCCCAACTGGTCGGGAATTTCCAACAGTCCCGGCACCAGCACCCAGGCCGATGCCACCCCGCCGGTCGCGGTGGCAACTCTGAACGCCATCCTGCCGACTCGCAACTCGCTCACCCTGCTCTGGGTAGCTCCGGGCGACGACGGGTCCGAAGGTACGGCTTCGGAGTATGATATCCGTTATTCGGTCTCTCCGATCAACGAATCCAACTGGGCTCTGGCTACCCAGATTTCGGGAGAACCGACACCGCAACCGGCCGGTACCCCGGAGACTTTGCTGGTAAGCGGACTTAACGAAGGCCAGACGTATTACTTTGCGCTTAAAGCTGCCGACGAAATGCCCAACTGGTCGGAGCTGTCTAATGTCGCCAGCAACACCACGGCGATAGACAACGTTCCGCCCTCACCCATCAACGACCTGTCAGCCACAACGGGCGAAGAGGACGGCGAAATCGACCTGGTTTGGACCGCCCCCGGAGATGATGGGATGTCGGGCATCGCAACGGCCTACGCTATTCGCTATTCAACCGAACCCGTAAATGAAGAGACCTGGGAGTCGGCGGTGCTGTTTGACAGCCCGCCGGCTCCTCAGCCGGCCGGCAATGAACAATCCGTTACTGTCGGCAATTTGATTCCCGGCGAGGTCTATTACGTGGGTATAAAAGCCTACGATGACGCCCTCAATGCCTCCGCTCTTTCCAACGCCGTTAATGCGGAAGCCAGATTCACGTTCATTGCAGCCGCCGACGATATCGCCGAACTCTCACAGCCCCCGCTCGGCGCGACTCTGCCGACCTCTCAGCCGGTTCTCGAAGTGACCAACGCCAACAGTGATGACGACAATATCTATCGCTTTGAACTGGCTACCGACTCGGCCTTCTTCGGACTCGTAGCCAGCGGTCTGGTCCAACAGACTCCCGGCGGAACCACCAGTTGGAAAATACCCGCAAAGCTGACTGCCGATAACACGTACTTCTGGCGCGTAGCCACCAACGACGTCGGTTACAGCGATATCTTTAGTTTCTCGGTCACCCCGTTTACCCACGCCTATCCCAACCCCGTAAAGCTCTCCAGCGGTGAACAAACCACTTTTACCGACTTACCCGAAGGCAGTGACTTGGTCCTGATGTCGGTGTCGGGGTCCGTTGTCAAACAGTGGGCCAATATCAGCGGCGACGACATCGTATGGAACGGCACCAACGAAGCCGGTCATGAAGTTGCATCGGGCGTCTATATGTGGTACGTGTCCGAATCCGGCGCAAAAGGCAAACTAATGGTTCTTCGCTGAAAAAGGGTATGGCAGACCTCTTCCCCGCGGCCAGTATAACCAACCGGCCGAGACCGAAAACTCACCTCTTCCCGCTTTTCGTTAATTTCGCGTCAGACGAACGTCTTAACGATCTCTTTATGAAGGCCCTTTAACTCATCGTAGGCCTTGTTGATCTCGTTTATCTTCTGCTGAAGTTTTTTCATGAGCGCGTTCTTTTCCAGGGCGTTGCGCAGGATAATAAGAATATCTTCGTTATCCCACGGCTTTTCGATATACTGAAAAAGACCCACTTCATTGATCGCCTTGATAGCGTTTTCTTTGTCGGCGTAACCGGTCAGTATAATACGGGGCACTTCCGGTTGTATATGACGGACCTTCGCCAGAAACGTCATACCGTCCATCTCCGGCATGAGATAATCCGAGATAACGACATCAATGGGGTTTTTCTCGATATACGCAATGGCTTCTTTAGCCGAAACGAATGTCACCACGTTGAAATCGGTCTCCAGCTTCAGAAAAGAGCTGAGACTTGTCAGTACCATTTCCTCGTCATCTACAATGACTATGGTCGGTTTTTCATCGGTGTTGGTCATATCGTTTTCCCGTCCCATCCCCTGTTCGAACAGATATTCGTACTTTGCTTTTTCAACCTCCGGGAGTTCCCGGAGCCACCCGCGCCACCAAACCGCGCAGGCGGGCCGCCATTTTCTTCAGAACGCCTCTGGTAATTTGCACATGATCAGCCAGCAGGTCAATAAAATCTTCGCGGTCAACTCGCAACAAGCGACAGTTCTCCGCCGCCACAGCCGTGACAACACGGGGTTCATCGTCGAAAAGCGCCCAGGTGCCAAAGGCCGATTTAGGCCCGGCGGTCGCGATTGTTTGCTGTTCCTCGTGCAGGCGAACCGTCCCCTCCAGCACAACATAAAGAGCGTCCGAAGGATCATTGCGATGGTATATTTCTTCGCCCTTGAGGAACGACACTTCCCCGGCAATAGCCGCCAGGTGCGCCAGTTCGCTTGTCGGTACGTTTTCGAACACGTCGACACCCTGAAGAAAAATTACTTTTTCCACGATTGTGAGCATTCTCTTGTGATCTCCCGGATCAAAGTTTAACACCGCCCGATGCCGCCCCTCGGCTCCCGGACTCGTCTCCACCCGCTGTTCTTCGGCATGATGTAACGACAGGGCCAGATGACGTGCCTCCGCCACCACGGTATCATGATCCCGCTCGGCGCTCCTGATTTTATCCCAGAGAGACTCATCCGTTTCCGAACAAGCCGTATAAAAAACACAGGCTCTCAGCCAGACGTCACTGTTATCGAGCAGATATTTCAAAGCATCGGTGCGGCTGTGACATTCAAAATCGGCAAACGCACCAACTTCACCGACCGACTGCGGCAGACGATCTTCCAAAAGAGGCAACAGCAAACGCCGATCATCAACCGTCAACATGCCGTTCAAAAACTCAAGAGCCTCGGCCCGGTTGGCCGGCTTCTCGCCCGCTATGCTTATATAGGCGGTGTAAATATCATCCTGCGGGTAAACCAAACCAAGCAGGCGAAACACGCGTTCGAGATTGGAAGCGAGGTTCTCCTCTAACGCTCTCGCCAAAAGTCGCTGGGCGGGGGTGTGCATATCCTCGCGAACATAGTTCAGCAACAAGCGCATCTGATAATAGAGCACCAACTCGTTCGCGTACAAAACACCAACGGCGCCGGCGTCAAAACTCAGTTCCGCAAAGCGCTGTCGGAGCTTGTTCATTGCGCGGACCAGAGGAAATTTTAAGAACGGCTCCACTTTATCGTAAATGGCGCAAAGAACATCCACGGCCCGCTGATCCGATATACGGCTAATTACCCTCGGCACCGCCCGACGGATAGTTAAATTGACACGTCTATCCAATATCGTATTGCGCAACAGAGCCAGAACCGACGGACCATATTCGGCCAGGGCCGAAACAGCCTCGGCACGATAGCGACCGTCACCCAGCTTGCCGATGATAAAAGACACAAACGCCGGCTGAGCCGTCCAACCGGCACTGCTCATGGCCGTCTTCACCACGGCACTCGAGCGATCACCGAACATCTGCCCCAAAAATCCGTACCACTCCGGGTTTTGGATCCGCCCTATCAGTCGAGCGGCGATTTCACGACAGAGCACACGGTACGGCCCTTTCTCCTTCATCAGTGTGACGATGATATGCCGGTCTATCAATCCGCGTTCGTTTTCGGAACCATACTCGGCAATGCAATCGGCCGCCGCCGTTTCCAGCAATAAATCATCGCTCCGCAAAGCCTTCTCAAGGAAACCGACCCGGCCTTCCCCGGCCCGTCCGGCCAGAAAACAAACAGCCTCTCGCCTGACCCGAGCGTCGGAATCGGTGGTCAGTTTTTCGATTTTCTCAATCCGGCCCGGATTCGCATTGAGATTAAGGACACGCATAGCCTTATATCGAATCTCGGCGTTGGCGTGTCCAAGGCACGAGTATGCGGGCTCGATTGTCTTCGCACTGCGAACCGTAGCCAACAGATCAAGGGCGTATATCACTTCCCGGTCATTGTCGCTGGCCAGAGTGGCGATAAGCGTATTGATCGTCGTCGCCTCGCTGATATCGACCTGAAGGCTTTCGGGGTCGATCTCTCTGGTCCGAAGAGCTTTGCGAAAACTGCTCACATAACCGCGGCGGGCTTCGGAAACAAGCAACAGCCAAACCGCAGCCACCACCAGCACAACGACACTGATAGAAAGCACCGAGAAATGCCAGACCAGAGTAAAAAGCAACAGCAGACCACCCGCCACACCCTGAAAGAACCGGTCGGCAAACATATCGATAAAGACCTTGGTCCGTTTCTTGATCTTAAGAGGGACCGGCAGATACAGAAGCTCGCGCCCGGTTTTGTCGGCCGAATAGCTGAGGCTTCCTTCCAGTCCGCGCACCAGGGTAAGAACCGTCAGACATGGCACAAGCAAAATGCCCACCGAGCCGATCAGCAACCCAATCGGTAACAAGGCAACAACTCCGCTCACGCCCAGGATTTTGAGAAGTCGCTGCGTAAACAGAAGCTGCAACAGTACCGAGGCGACACTGAGAAGACCGTAAAAACGAGCCAGAAACGCGGTCAGGTTTTCCTCGTCGGCAAAAGCTTCGGAAGCAAATGTCTTGAACTGAAAATCGATCAACGTCGAAGCTACGGTGGCAAGGGCCGTGATACCCACAATTAGCAGCAGGTAGCGGGAGTGCAGAAGGGTCGAGAGTATTATGCCGTATCGGTGTTCGTCTCCCCGTCCGTCCCTGTCCTCGCATTTCGAACGGATCGCATCATGGGATCGCCTTTTCCAGATGCAATTGACCAGGATCGTGGTGGCCAGAAGGATAGCGGCACAGATAAGCACCAGGTCGGTCGTGGAAATGCCGATCTGATCCACCAGCACACTGGCGATACCGCCGCCGGTAATAGCACCCGCAATACCGCCAAGCCCCAGCAGCGTAAAAACCCGCTTAGCCTGAGCCACACTGAAAATAGCGTTGGCGAACAACCAGAACTGAGAAACAACCAGAATCCCGTAGACACTGACATACACATAGAACAGGTAAAAGACCCATCCCTGCTCCAGCCTAAGCAAAACACGCAGCAAAAGAAGACCGATCACAAGCACGGCCGTGGTGCCATTAATCAGATGATTCAGTTCCAGCCGCCGACCCGAACGTGCATAGAGAGCCGTTATCGGGATACCGACGAAAGCAATAAGAATAAAAACGAACGGCAGTTGATCGGCCCCCAGTTTGACCAGAAACAAACTGTCACGGGCCGGTTTAAGGAAGTAAAGAACTACCAGCAACAGGTAGTGATAAAAAACCATCAACCAGGTGAGACGTTTTTCATCGGGACGGATGTCAAAGGCGGTGCCGAACAACTTGGCCATAAAGTTACTGCTGACTTTTGGGCTTTTCCTCACCTGCGAGCAGCAAGTCCAGATTCAAAGGAAGACGCAGGGTGAAAGTACTGCCATGCCCGAGTTGGCTCTCTACCGATATTGACCCCCGATGGTCCTCCATGATCTGGTAACAGATAGACAGTCCCAGTCCCGTACCCACCCCCACACCTTTCGTGGTAAAACCGGGATCAAACACCCGCTCCAACTGATCCGGAGCAATGCCGCGACCGGTGTCGGTAATCTTTATCCGAACCGAGCCGTCGACCACGGCGGTGTTGATAGTGATAACGCCTTCGCCCTCAATCGCCTGCCGGGCGTTGTTGAGCAGATTCAGAAAGACCTGGTTCAGACGACCGGGGAAGCAGGCGACAAGTGGCAGATCGCCATACTCCCGCACCACCTTTATTCGATTTTTGATCTCATGATGAATCAGCGTAAGTGTATCTTCCAGACCTTCATGGATATCGACTTTCTTGAGCTCCGCCTCGTCCAGACGGGCGAAGCTTCGCAAGCGACGCACAATGGTCGTGACGCGCTCGGTCCCGGTTTCGATTACGCTGTTGGCCTCATCGATGATTCCGAGCACCGAAGCGACTTTCTCGTTCCGCAGGATATCCTCGCCGTACTGTTCGCCGAGCACCTCCCGGAGTTTACGGCAGGCTCGCATCAGAGTGTTATGCATGCTGCCGACCGCTCCAATAGGGGTATTGATCTCGTGGGCAATACCCGCCACCAGCGTACCGAGCGAGGCCATCTTCTCCGACTGCACCAACCTTGCCTGAGCACGTTTCAGGTCCTGGTTGGCCTTCTCCAGCTCTTCGTAAGCCTGCCTGATATCGGTCACGTCGTGGGCTATGCCGAGCACCTCGACGATGTTGCCCTTGTCATCACAGATGGTTTTGTCGTCCGACGAGAACCACAACCAGCCGCCTTTATTGCTTTTTACCCTTATCTCGGCGAAGTTGTGACTGACCGTCGAATCATCGGCTCGGTCGGGGAACCCGGCCTCCATCCAGGCCCGGGCCGGCCCGACATCGTCAGGATGAATCAGAGAATAAAAAGGCTTACCGATATACTCGGAGACATCGTGACCGGTGTATTCCGCGGCCGACGGTGAGAGATAAGTAAACTCTCCCTGTGGATTGAGCGTATATATGATACCGCGAGCGTTTTCGACCAGTCCCCGGAATCTCTCCTCACTGCGGCGCAAAGCATCTTCGGCACGTTTGCGCTCGCTGATGTCATACAACCCGCCGATTACGACCGATTCGCCGCCGACCGAAGTCATCACCATCGAAAAAAGGCACCAGGCAACCGATCCGTCTTTTTTCTTCAGGGCAATCTCACGGCCCTGCACAACCCGCCCCTCAGTCAATTCACGTTCAAGACTCCGCCGGCTTTCCTGAGTGGAGGCCATATCGGAAACCCTGAGCCCCAGTAGTTCTTTCCGGGTAAGCCCCAGCAGTTGCCCAAAGTGAGAATTGGAGTAGGCGATGCGTTCGTCTCTGGCCCGCACGACAACAAGAGGAATCGGCGAGGCGTCGATGATACTCCGAAGGTGTTCGGCGGCCTGTCGAAGCGACGTGATATCACTGAACATCCAGGCCCGGCCCAACTCCTCGCTGTCACGCCCCCAAACGGGCAGTGACCATACATTGACATACTTCGTCAGAGGCCGCACGAGTTTAAGAGCATCACTCCAGAGTGTTTCGAGATCCTCGTTGAAATCGTACAGATATTCCGTATTGACAGACATCTGCCTGATCCGCTGAAGAAAGGCTTCCGAGTCCTCGAAACACGGGGTCACTCGCTCGACAAAAGAGTCGAAGGCCATCGCCATAACCCGTTCCTCAGACAAACCGAAAAAACCCGGAGTGCTGTTATTACAGGCAACTATCGTCCCCTCGTGGTTGACCATCAGGATCGGATCACGCGAGACATTGAGAATGGATTGCAGTTCATCCCGACTTCGGGAGAGCTGGGACAACAACTGTTCAAGTTGCCGGTTTTTCTCCTCCAATTGTTCCTGAACGGAAAGCAACTCAATGTTGGCTTTCCCCAGTTGCAAGGCGCTGTCTTCAAGCTGGTGGGCCTTGGACTTCAACTCATCGTTGGCTTCCCGCAGCGATTCCGTCCTCTCCCGGACCTTGCTTTCCAAAGTCTGGTAACTTCGAATCGTTTCAATCGTCAGCCCGATAATGGATGAAAAAGTCTCAAAACGAGCCAGGTCATGCACATCCATCCGGCGTTGGTGAAACTGCATATTCGCAAGCAGAATTCCTTCGATCACGCCCCCCACCCGCACCGGCGTCATGGCCACGGCGTCAGCTTTCAGCCCCGGGGCCAGCGAGGCGGACCACTCGGGATCATGCTGCAAATCGGATAAAAAAGCGGTTTGGCCGGATTCGAGACAGCGATAGAAAGCCGCCGGATAAACAACACCCGGAGTACGAAGCTTCTCGAGTTCAGCCCGAATTTCTTCGGTCTCAAAAGAACCGTAGTTATAGGATTTCAAACAGGGCCCATCGGCCTCCCGAAGGAATAAAGCGGCCCGATCAAAATCCAGCGCTTCGGTGAGCAGTCCGGGGACAGCTTTATACAGAGATTCGAGATCGGTAAAGGCTGACAGTCGCTGAGCGACGTCATTAAGCGCTTTGAGCTGCCGATTAACGTACGCCAGTCTCTCGGTGCGCTCTTCCACCTTTTGTTCCAGTTGCTCCTGGTATCGATGGACTTTCTCCTGGAGTTTTACGCGCTCCGTGATATCCCGGGCAATACCGTCAATGCGCACCAATTTACCCGACGCCCCTTTTACCACCCGCCGGTTAACTTCGATGTGCTTGATCGTGCCGTCCTTGGCCATGATACGAAAAGTCACGGTACCGGTGTCGGTGGTCTCTTTCCGAACCAGTATATCTTTGATCATGGCTTCGAAGTTTTCCATGTCGTCGGGATGAACTATTTCTCCGGGAGATTTCTCCATGAGCTCGTCAGCGGTATAACCGGTGATGATTTCCCCGGCCCTGTTGATATCAAGAAAATTGCCGGCGGTGGAAATGGAAAAAATAGCATCGGGAACGTTTTCCATTACCAGACGAAGGTTAGCTTCCGACTCCTGCAACTGCTTCCGGAGGCGAGCGAGCTCGATAGACTGATAAATCGTTATCTCCAGCTCGTCCGGTTCCACCGGTTTAAGGACAAAATGCTGCGCTCCGCTTTTGACCGCGTACACGGCCTGACTGATAGTCCCGTGGGCTGTCAGCAGTACGAGGGGGGTATCGGAACAGCGTTTGCGGATTTCGCTGAGAACGTCCAGCCCACTCATGCCGGGAAGGTTCAGGTCACACAGGACGATGTCGTGATGACACGGGTCAAAGGCCTGTATTCCGCTTTCCCCGGAATCGGTCGCGGAGACCTCGAAACCCCGGTCCAGAAGAGCCCCGGTCAATGATTCGCGCTGGGCTTTATCATCCTCGATATACAGTACGGCAATCTTGTCCACAGTTTCTTCTCAACCTTGTGAAAACATCAGATCGAACTACGTGTCAAAAATAACAGCCTCCGGCAAGCAAAGCCAAACAAAACCCCGGCAACACCCGGTACTGTTCCAGATCGGCAGGCGGTAAACCAAACAGAGGTCAGACATGAGAAAGAGATATGCAATTACCTTCTCATTGTATGAGCGGATCAGTCAGCAACCCCTCAACCGACAATACAACCAACGGCGGTAACGGAGTGAGAGTCAATAAGTTAACAAAACGAGGTCCACGGCAAGCCATCGGGCACGCCACCTGCTTAAACATACCACGGTGGAGGTAGATCTCATGGAACACGATATTGCCACAGTTTTCTCGGACGGCTTCCTGCTGCAACTATCCGCTCTGCTTGCGGTGGCGGTGTTCTTTCTCATGGTTGGGATAAGAGAAGTCAGAGACGGCAATCTCCAGGGATTCCTCTTTCTGACCCTTGCGATGTTTTTCCTGGCGGCCCATGTCGTTCAATTGATTGATCTGACCACTGCCGGGCCGGGATATCATACCCCTATTTGTCTCAACGCCTGGACCTGGCTGGCAGCTTTTCTTGCCCCTGCACTGATCTTCCTGTATCTCCTCCGGGGCCTTTTCGGCTGGGTCATGTCCAACTGGCACGAAGGACTGATCAAGGTGTTTTTCGGTCTGACGCTTCTCTGCTTCGTGTACATGATCGGCTATCACTGGCCCGCCGACGTGCGCGGCATCCTGACCTTTATCTGGGCAGCCCTGTTCTTCAAAGTGGAGTTGGAAATCGTCAACTGCTGATACCGGACGGGCGTTTCGGCACCGACCGGACAAACCATATCCCGAACATAGACTACCTTACGCAAGACAGCCCGACTCTTCCGCATATAACAGCGGAACAGCCGGGCCGTTGTGTTTTAACCGAAGACGCCGTTTAGTTGTCCAGCAAATCCTTCTTGCTGAAATGGATCTTATCGAAATCGTCGTTCGAGATCACATAATACCAGCCGGCGAAACGGTCGTTGAGACGAGCTGATGTTTCCCGGCCGTTATCAACCTGGCGTTCCCATCTCTGGTATTCGTCGTAGCTCTTCTTGTTCTCCTTATCGGCATCGGTCCACAGAGAGTCGGGTTTGTCAAGAAAATCGGTCTTCCCCGGCTTGGGCGGACGTTTGAAATGCCCCTCGTCGAATTCGGTCGTAATAAACAGGTAGCGGTTGACCTCTGCTCCCTTAGTCTTCCCCTCATCGGTTTCCGATACCCCGGCGCTTACGGCCAGACCGGAACCATAGAGCACTTCTCCGAAACGCAGCGTATAAATCACGCCGTCGGTCGTACTCACTTTCAGTTCCCCTTCATTGGAAAGAAGACGACCGTCATTGTCGAAATAGAAACCCTTACTCTGAAGAGACAGCCTTTCCGACCGAGGCATCGACTGAGCGTCGGTCGAACTGGTCAGACCGGCACTTATCCCGGCGGGTTTGGGACGCACCCCGACAATACTCAGGCCTTCCAGCGCCTTCAGTATTTTCTTAACCTTGGCGGAATCCGGCCGGTCCCCTTTGGCCCCGCGAATCTTCCACGTCTCGCCGTCACGCATCAAAGTGACATGGCCGCGGGTCTCGACAGACAGAGTACGCTCATTGATGGAATAGTCATTGAGGGTAATCTGATCGATTTTGTCGGCCGTGACTTCCAAAAGGTCGGTCTGAATCCAGTCGGAAAAACGGGTCGAGAGGTCAAGATTCATCCGAGCGGCGTAGACCCGATTCTGACCGGGAACTCTCACGAATCGAAAACCTTCCCGGCCGGGAACTTCCTTGCCGATAATGAAGTCGGCCAGAACACCGCCGTCGGCCCCTCGGACCGTAATCCGGCTTCCCCGCCCGGTTAGCTGCACGGCATTTTCGTCGAGCGGGTCAATGACACCGCACTGTTCGTGATCGGCCACGCTGCTGGTGCGGAAATCATCTTTCTTTATATCGATAATTCCCGCCGCCGTCTTGGCCAGACGATCTTTGGCATCGGCCGGATAATTATGGTGCGACGGTATCGTCCAGTGATCTTCACTGAACGTTACTTTGAACGGCCGCGCCTGACCGGAAGCTTCATCGTAGTCGATCACTTCGAGCGTCGTAGCCTCGTTGGGATCGGTGAATTCGGGATAAAACGGTTCCCCCTGATCGAGAAAAGCGTCGGGCGTAATACGACCGGGGGCGAATATGAATGCCGCGAGAGCCAGAACAACCGCCACGGCGGCAAACCAGATTGTTTTCTTTGTCTCGTTCATAGTCTAGCTCCTCAACCTCCGGGCAGCCACAGCGCCCTCGTGCTCACGTCGCCGTCGTCTGATAAAAATTACGACGCCGATGACAAAGACGGGAATAGGCGGCAGCGTAACCGCCAGAGTTTTGATCCTGGTCTGAATGTCCCTGATCGCAACTTCCATTGTCTCCTTGCTGGCCTCTACCTTGGTTTCTTTCTGGGCCTCGATATTGGCCTTCGTGACCTCGAACCGTCGGGACTCCACTTCCTGGATATTCCGCATCATTATCTGCTTGGCCCGGTCGTCGAGATCGGCCCGATCACGCACCGCGGCGACTTTTTCGTCCAGCCGTGTCTGGGCCTGAGCCAGCGCCTCCTGCGCCTCGCTCTCGGCCTGATGTTCCTCGTCCAGACGCCGCTCCACATACTCCTGCGTACGGGCCTCGACGGTTTCCAGCGTCCGATGTCTCAAACGTTTTTTCCGAAGGGGTATAAACGACTCATCGCCCACCAGAACATCCATGCAGTTGAGAACAAAAGAGACATTGTCGAAACTTATATCTCCAAGTCCTCTTTGACGCAGAATAAAGAATTGCTCCGAGATCAAATCAACGTCGGCGATTACGATGGCATTCACCCGGGGCAGCGCTGCCAGAGAATCGCCCTCGGGCGGCTCGCCCACACCGTGAACGTGTGCGGCCAGAATAAATGACTCGTTGGTCGTGGTACGACGCGGATTACGATTGATACTCAAACCGAGAAAACCCTGCTGAACGATCTGATTCCAGGCCGTCATCCCCCCCAATCGACCGCTCCGCAGAAGGGTTTCGAACTGATAAGGTGACTGGGGTCCGCTGTAAACGAAGCCGGCATATATGGCGACCAGTTCCTGAAGACCGGCCGTAGCGGCGTGCTTTTCGTTGAAAGCTTCGACGGACTCGTTAGACTGCGAGACAAACACAACTTCCGGTGGCAGGGCTCCAAGATCGGGGTGGGGATTATAAGAATCCCAGACCACCTGCGATGGTGTCCAGCGAACACCGATGGCCGCAAGCAATTCCTGGATGTTGCCCTTGGGCTCCGGCTGAGGCTGCTGATTCTGCGTAAATGGATTTCTCTGGGCTCCGGCCGGAATAATCGGCGAAAGAGCCGGATTAACCATTGGCAGAGGATCAATCAACAGCAAAGTCGGCTTGCCGCGCAGCATATACTCTTTGAGATTATCCTGCTGTTTTTGCGTCAGGGTCGACGGCAACACAACCAGCAAACCGTCGAGCTCCTCGGTGATCGGTTTGTCGGCCGTTACGTCGCGCACTTCATATTGTTTTTTCAGTTCACTGACGATTGACCACGACGGCGTGGACCGCATCGTCTGAAAATCGAACCCGCCGGAGATATTGGCTTCAGTGGCCAGCACTCCGATGGTCTTGCGTTCCGTCCTGGCGGCTACCCTTATGGAACGGACCAGTTCGTACTCCACGGGAAGACCGCGGTCGAAAAATGGTATCACTTCTTCGGCCGCACCACTGGTAAACGCCAGTCCCATGAACACCTTCGAGGTACTCGTATGCGCGCTCTGGGTGGTCATAACCTCGCGGGGCAAAATACCGAATTTCTCGCGCGCGTCGCGGGCTTCCTGACTGAAAGGCTCGGTGTCGTGGATAAGCACTTGTATGCGATCACCCGAAACCGACGATATCTCCTGCAGAGTCGAGATCAGGTTAGCCCGGGTTTCCACGTACTCACGCGGCACGTCGGGACTGAGAAAAGCCTGCACCAGTACCGGTCGGTCGGCACTGATTTGCTTCATGAGCTTTTTCGTCTCGCCCGACAGGGAATGCAGTCGCTCGGCGGTAACATCGATATGCCACCCGGTTCGGGCCAGAATCACGTTCACACTGATCAAAGCCACAACAACAGCCACCACGCGGATCAGTTGATGCAGCCAGTATCTGTGACCACTCGCCGACACGGGCCAGTGACGCCGCCCCAGCAGAACGACATTCAGATAAAGCATAATGCCGACCACCGTTGCGAAATACAACAGCCCGGAAAATGTGACTACACCGTCGGCAAAATCGAGGAAATGTCCGAACACCCCCAGCGGGGCAAGCAGATTCTGCAATCCGGAATGGATCGTCCATTGCCCGGAGTCCACGAAAACGAAAAAGAAACAGAAAACCGCGCCCAGGATGAACCCCACCGTGGCGTTGGCCGTCAGCAAAGAGGCCAGCATACCCACCGACAAAAGCGCCGCTCCGATCAGCCAGTACCCGAAATAATTGCCGATCATCAGGCCCATATCAGGGCTGCCCAGCCAGAACAGCACGATTACGTTGCTCAACGAAAACAGCAGAGAAGCCGTGTATATCCCCAGAACGGCCAGATATTTGCCAATGACCACCTCAACATCGGTAGCCGGAAGAGTTAACAGAAGTTCATCGGTGCCGCTCTTGCGACCTTCGGCCCAGACGCTCATGGTCAGAGCCGGAACGAAGAACAGCAGGATATACGGAAACAAATTATTGAGATGAGAAAGATTGGCCAGGTTATCGGCAAAAAAACGTTCCTGCCAGAAAGCCGCTGCCGCGCTCAGGAAAATAAACAGGGTGATAAAAACATACCCCGTAGGGCTGCTGAAGTATGAACGCAGATCGCGCCGACAAATCACCCAGACAAGACGCCAGTTGAGTTTCATGCCACCCCTCCTTCGCCAACCTGGTGACCGACCGGTCGACCATAATCCGTCAGGCGATAGAAAGTCTCTTCCAGCGAGGCTCCTTTCTGCAGTTCGGCCGGAGTGGCGTCGTTAATCAAGCGGCCATTATGAATCAACAGCACTCGCTCGGCCACGGCCTCCACTTCCTGCAAAATGTGGGTGGAGAGCAGAATGGTCTTGGTTTCCCCCAGACGTTTTATGTTGACACGAAAGTCTCTGATCTGATTGGGGTCCAGTCCGGCGGTCGGCTCATCCATAATCAGAACTTCCGGATCATGTAGCAGCGCCTGCGCCAGCCCGACCCTTTGCCGATAGCCGCGGGACAGTTTGCCAATCGGCTTTTCCAAAACGTCGTGAAGAGCGCACTGCTCGGTGACGGCCCGCATGCGTTCCTTCAGATGTGAACCTTCCAGTCCCCGGGCCTCGCCGAAAAACCTGAGCAATTGCTGAGGCGTCATGTCGTCATACAACGGACCGTTCTCCGGCAGATAACCCAGTCGCCGGGCCGCTTCAAGCCGGTGGCTGTTGATATCCAGTCCGGCGATGGAGGCTTTGCCCTCCGAAGCACTCAGGAACCCGGTAAGGATTTTCAGGGTGGTCGATTTCCCCGCCCCGTTCGGTCCGAGGAAGGCCACAATCTGCCCTTTGGGAATGGAAAACGTGATGTTTTCGATAGCCACGAACGAGCCGTAGTACTTGCTTAGTCCGCGGGCTTCGATCATAGCAGGAGGCAAATTATCGTTCATACATACTTACCCTTTTATTTCTATGACGGACTACGAGTGTTCCGCAAATACCTTGTCATTGCAAGCCCGAAAAAATAGGCATCTTCAACCGGACTGTCAAGCCGGTGGCGGATGCTCTGATCGGCGCTTATGTAGAATTATATCAGGAGCGAATATCGAGGTTCCGAGAAAAAAGCGGCAGAAAAACGGCGACCCTACGACCGCCCGGAGCGTCGTTCCAGCCGGCCGATCCGCTTGTCCAGGCGCAGCAGGAACAAAAACAGCCCCACCCAGATCACCAGAGTCACCATCAGCGTTACATAATTGGCGTCCATCTACAGATCCTCCTCCTGCCGTATCCGGTGCGTCCGATTAATCCGACGGGACAGATTAAACATCCAGAAAAACAAAGCCGTAAAAACCACCAGCGAACCGAAGCAAACAACCGCCACCAGCGGACCCATCTGAAACTCAAGCTCCCGGGATACAACCGTGTCTTCGGGATGTAACGACGGCAGCATGCGCGGCACGATAAAAACGAGAAAAGGTACGGTCACAAACGCGAATATCGAATACACCGCCGACAGGGCGGCCCGTTTTTCTTCCACCTCGACAGCGTTGCGCAACGCGAAATACGCAGCATAGATAAGCAGCAAAATGAAAACGGAACTCTCCCGCGGGTCCCAGTTCCAGAACGATCCCCAGGTAACTTTCGCGAAAATCGATCCCGTCACCGTTGCCAGAATACAAAAGAGCAGCCCCAGCCCGGCGGCGGCTACGGCTTTATCGTCTTCGGTCAGCGCACGAGAGCGAAGATAGCGAATCGAGAAAATCATCGACATGGCAAAAGCAACCACGCAAATCCAGGCCTGGGGAATGTGATAGTAAAAAATCCGGCTGGCCGGGCCGATCTGCGGTTGCGGCGGCGGCGCAAGAAAGCTGAGCACTATCACGCCCGACATACCCACGAATATCAGAAGCTTCCACCACATTTCAACGGTACTTTCCCCTGGATTGCTGTTTTCTCAAAGAAAGGCGGACCGGATCAGGATGCAACAAAATTCCCGACCGGCCCTATGTATCACACGCCACCTGCTTTTACGCTTGCGCTCCCCGTTAACCCTGTACGATATTGGCGACATCGGCAGCAGGATACCAATCGGGTGAACCACTTGACCGAACAGGACGGTGTGCATGAGCAACGATCTTCGCTTCGACATAGCAGATAAACGTCTCTCCTATTCCGGGAAACAGAATCGGGAGGTCTTTTCCGACGATCAGGTCTGGGAATTCAATCACCGCCACAAAGCGGTTCTGGGCAATTACGATATTACCTTGCAGCAATGCGAGATCGTAACGCTGGACGACGGGCTGAACCAGCGATCCAATCTCGGGGCCCTGAGAAACCGTCAGATTCGCCAGTCGGTCATCCTCTCGGCGGCTCTGGCGGCGGCCTCTATCGGCCTGCACGGCCGGGGAAGTCTGTCCCGCGTGCCCAAAGACCAGGTCACGAAGAAGCTGACCGATTCCCTCAAACGGGCCAATGATCGCACTTCGGCCCAGGTTATAGCCGAAGTTTTGCAGACCACATCCGAAGCCCTCCCGCACGGCGAAGAGATACTGATCGAAGCGGCTATAACCGAAGGCGCCCGGGCCAAACCCGGCAAGGAAGCCGGCGGGAATCCGACCATTGCGGTCGGCGCGGTGTACGGCAAAAAAGAACATTGTGCTCAATATGGGATGACCATGCCGAACAGCGTGACCATGCTCTCAATGGGCAGCGATGTGGTCGAGGGCACGACCAAATCGGTCAAAGGAATCCATTCGAGCATGACGGCCCTGTTCGTTACCGAAGCGAATATCAAGCGCCACCTGCCCGACATCTACGTACAGCGATGGGCCGCCGGGACCTATTTCAAGGAATTCAATCCCCGCGGCACCGACGTTGTGGGAGCCGCCGAGATTATCGCCAAGGCATACGGTGTCACCTCGATTGACCAGCTCAGCGCATTCTTCCTGGACAGACCGCGACACCTGCCGGCAATGGACCTTCTCAATCAAGCCGGAGTAAGCACCCCGTTCGACAAGGATGGCGACCTTCTGCCGGCCGTGCTGCTGGGGTTGCCCGGTCTTCAGTTCCCCGATTCGCGCGGACTCAACTCTCTGATCGGCGAAATCGGCGGTTCGGCCGAATGGGCTATCGGTGTTCTCCCCCTTGTCTGGCGAGGCGGTCAGGCTATCGGCATGCTGACCAGTCAGTCTTCCCTGACCCGCAAAGATCTTCCTCCCGAGCATCGCTGGAAAGAACGGTTCCATTTCACGGAAGAAGAATTCATGCTGATCCAGGACGCCCGTTTCGAACGGAAACCGTACTTCACCATCGCGGACATTGTCGATGATCCTTTCGCCGGCGGTATCAGCGCCTTCGGGGCTATCACCGACAACTATTACATCCCGATGATGAAAGGGGTCGTGACCAATCTCGAAGACAACACGATCACCGTCAACACACTGACCATAACTTCTCTGGGCCGGGTCGAATGCTGGGAAACAACATTCATCTGCAACCGGAATATCGAGCACACCAAAGCCCTGATGAAATCACCGAAAGAAGAATTGGAGCAACTGCAGGGACCGGAACTTGAACGCCGGATCGGCAAAATGCTCGAAGACGAATTCCTGCGCGAACGGTACCAGATAATGTTCAACAACGAGTATTATCCGGCCCTGATCCCGGTGCGTGACAAAGTAGTGCTCCTGCACAAACCAATCGACACCCTTATCGAACGCGGTGCCCTTAAGGAAAAAGACCGGGAGATTATCAATATCACCGAGCGTCTGGCCAAAGACTGGTTTACCAACTCGGACTGATCGGACAGAAAAACAGCGAGATAAAAAACAAGCGGCGGGTCGACAGGTCCGCCGTTTTCATTTCCCGAACACAGGCAGGCAAAAAACGCCAACAAAAAAAGCCACCGAGCGGGATCGAACCGCTGACCTACTGATTACGAATCAGTTGCTCTACCAGCTGAGCTACGGTGGCCTGTCTCTTAACGATATCAATCAGGTCGGCAAATCTATGGAAAAACGGAGGAAAGTCAAGACCAAACCGCGTCGTTTTGAACCAGAGGTATTAACCTATCCGCCTGAGCAACCCGACTACTTTACCCGCAATCCGGAATTCACCAGCCCGTTTATCTACTATAATCGGGTCAAAACTGTCGTTCTCCGGCTGCAAACGAATCTGCTTACCCTCGGGGAAATACCGCTTGACCGTAGCTTCACCGTCTATTACAGCCACGACTATTTCTCCGGCCTGAGCCACGGATTGTTTTCTGACAATAACCACATCACCATCGAATATCCCGGCGTTGATCATGGAACTGCCCGTCACCGTCAGCGAAAAGCTGTCTCCCTGAGGCACGAAGGATGAATCGAGAGCAATCTCTCCCTCGATATTCTCGGCTGCGTCTATCGGCCCCCCGGCCGGAACCGATCCTACCAGCGGGACACGACCGATATTCGAAACCAGCGCCCGGGTCAACTCCAGTCCCCTGGAGATATACTCCTGCTTTTTGATATATCCCTTCTTAATCAACGCGGTCAGGTGAGTCCGGACACCGTTGGTGGAACTGATACCGAAACGCCGACCAATCTCTCGAATAGTCGGCGAACTCCCGCGCTCGGTTATCTGAGCCTCGATGAATTCAAGAATCTGTCGCTGTCGCTCGGTCAGTTTCTTTTTAGCCACGGTTACGTCCTGTCGAACGGATTTCGACCACGCTTCATGGTACTGCCCATCTGTTCATCTGTCAATCACAAAACAAAAAAAACAGGCGAGCCATATGACCCGCCTGCTCATATTCGCTACAACTCACCGATCAGCCCTCGGCTTCCTTCTCGGCCTTGGCTTCCTCGATGATTTTCTGCGCCGTATCATGAGGAACCGTCTCGTAATGCGAGAACTCCATGGTGTACACGCCTTGGCCCTGAGTCATAGAACGCAGGTCCACCGAGTATTGATAGAGTTCCGCCCGCGGTACCGTCGCGCGGATTCGCTGGTAGCCCCCCTCGGGGTCCATACCGGCGATCTTCCCTCGACGCGATGAGATATCACCCATAACGTCACCGGTGAAATCATCCGGAACCAGCACTTCGACGTTATAGATAGGCTCCAGAATAACCGGTTTACACTCCATGAAACCTTCCCGGAAGGCCATACTGCCGGCGATCTTGAAAGCCATCTCCGAAGAATCAACATCGTGGAACGATCCGAAGTAAAGGCTTACTTTGACATCAACAACGGGCGCACCACACAGTCCACCATGCTGCATGGACTCGACAACACCCTTCTCAACAGCCGGGATAAACTTATTGGGGATAACGCCGCCCTTGATTTCGTCGACAAACTCAAAGCCGTTACCTCGGCCGTTCGGTTCGATCCTGATGTAAACATCACCGTACTGGCCACGCCCACCCGTCTGCTTCTTGTGTTTGTACTGCTTCTCGGTTTTGCTCGTAACGGTTTCCCGATACGGAATCCGGGGTTTGACCATATCAACCTCGACACCGAAACGCTTCTGGAGTTTCTCCACCAGCACTTCGATCTGGGTTGACCCCTGAGCATACAACACCTGCTGGCGCAAAGCGGGATCGGAAACCAGTTTGAAAGTAGGGTCTTCTTCATTCAGTTTTGTCAAACCGGCCGCGATCTTCTCCTCGTCGCCTTTCGACTTCGGCCTGATCGCCACGTCCATAACCGGATTCGGGTACTCGATCGGCTTAACGATGATATCCGTGCCCTTTTCGATCAAACTATTGCCCGCATGCGTATCTTTGAGCTTTACCGCCACTCCGATATCCCCGGCAGCCAACGAAGAAACTTCCTGTCGGTTCTTGCCCTGGAATGTATAGATTTGCGTTATACGCTCGGTAGCACTGGTCTGCTGATTGTACAATTCCTTACCGGGAAAGAGCTTGCCAGCCATGACCCGGAATAAGGTCATTTCACCAAGGCGGCTTTCCGACACATTCTTAAAGATGTAAAGAATCGGCTTGGTCGCCATATCGCAGGTTATTCCGACCGCCTCTTCCGTGCTCACGTTAATACCTTCACGTGGAGCCATCTGATTGGGAGCCGGGCAGTAATCCATTAAAAAGTCAAGTAACACTTGAATGCCGATGTTCCGTCCCGTCGATCCGAAAAGAACCGGGAACAGCGTACCTTTGACGATTCCCGACCGCAACCCCTTGACCATGTCGTCATGCTCAAGCGTACCGGCGTCGAAATACTTCTCAATCAGTTCGTCATCGGCTTCGGCCGCAACTTCGATCAAGGCTTCTCTCTGTGACTCGGCCTCGGCCTGAATATCACCGGGGATGTCGATTTCCATCCGTTTGTCGCCGTCGAAAGTGTAAGCTTTCATCTGGAGCAGATCAACCAGCCCTTTGAAGCTATCACCTTCGCCTATCGGTATCTGAAGAGCCACCACGCCCTTGCCGAAAGCATTTCTGATGGATTCCAGCGTTTCTTTCCACTTAACGTTTTCTTTCTCCATCTTGTTGACGAAGAAGAAACGCCCCAGGCGCTGCTCCGGTACGGCCTTCCACTGCAATTGGGTGCCGACCTCGACCCCGGAAGCCGCATCTATGACAAAACCCACCGTATCGCTGACATACATGCTGGAAAGAAATTCACCGGTGAAATCGGGATGACCGGGACAATCGAGCAGGTTTATCTTCCGATTCTTCCATGTCGCCGCCAGCAGCTTTGAGGAAAGCGAAGACTTGCGGGCAATCTCTCCATCGGTGTAATCGAAAAACGAGCTGCCGTCGTCCACCCGTCCGATTCGGTTATTAACGCCGACCGCAAAGGCTATCGCGTCGGCCAGGCTGGTCTTGCCGCAGCCGCGCTGTCCGGCCAAGCACACGTTTCGAATACTGTCCGTCGAAAAATCCTTCACCAGCAAACCTCCAAATTCCACAAACGTATATTGTTTACCCAGATAGCCGGATGGCCGGACCTGGGTTCAAGAGGCCAAGTATATGCCAAAGCCTCCCCGTTGTCAAACGGTTTTGGGCTTCATGGCGCCCGTATCGCCCATTTAGACCGGGCAAAAACAGCACCACCGCGCGAAATCCGACCGCCTTGCCATCTCAATGAAACGAGCAATTGAGTTGACAACTAAACGGTGTTGCGTATTTTTCCGGTGACTACCAGTCAAGCGCCGTTATAGCACAAATGGCAAGAGTATCGGACCCGTTCGGATCGCCCAGATGGGTCTTTCTCGTTGGAATTCTCAGGCACGACTTTTGGCCAACCGTTGCCGCACCGCTTCGTACAGACAAATCCCGGTGGCCACCGAAACATTCAGGCTGCTGACCGACCCGGCCATAGGCAAATGAGCGAGGAAATCACATTTCTCGGCGGTCAGACGTCTGAGCCCTTTGCCTTCGGAGCCCATCACCAACCCCAGCGGTCCGGCCAGATCAAGATCGAACAGCGGTACCGAAGCGCGGTCGGCCGTACCGACCAGCCAGATGCCGCGTTGTTTGAGTTGATCCAGAAAGCGCGCCAGATTAACCACCTGAACAAGCGGGACATTCTCCGCCGCCCCGCAAGCCACCTCGCGGACCGTCTCCGTAAGCGACACGGCCCGATCTTTCGGTACCACCACCGCCTGAACACCGGCACCGTCGGCCGAACGCAGACAGGCACCCAGATTATGCGGGTCCTGCACACCATCGAGAATCAACAGAAACGGGTCGTTTTCGAGCTTGTCCAGACGGGTCAGCAAATCATCTTCGGTATAAACAGAAAGAGAAACGCTGCGGTCCGAATGTCGGTGCGTCCGATTTGAAAAAGCGCGTGATTTCCTGACCATATCAATCCTTACTCCGTTGCCCCAAAGTATAGCCTCCCGGTCTTCCGGCAAAGGGAATTTATCCGACTGACCGGATCATGAGCTTCACCCCACGTTGTTATTTGACGAAAGAGCTATTACGGCCCTATTTTGCAACTGCCGGGTATAAGAAGCGACCGTCCGCTGTGCCGGTTTCACCGGCCGAGAGAAAAACAGGTAACGAAAGGTTTTCGATGCGCAGATTCCTTATTTCAGTTATCCTTGGCTCCCTGCTATGCGTGCTGGGGTCATGCGGAGATGATGACCCGGTCAGCCCGACCGATACGACCCCACCGCAAGTGACGGCCACCAGTCCGGCGCACGGTGCTCAACTGGTAGCGGTAACAACGGACATTACCGTCACCTTCTCCGAGGCAATGAATCCGGCCAGTCTGAACAGCACGGCCTTCAGCCTCACCCCGACCACCGTAGCCGGATCGCTCAGCTATACCGACAACGTACTCACGTTTGCCCCGGACGAAGCCCTGGACACCAACGTGACCTACACCGCAACCGTCACAACCGCAGCCAAAGACATCGCCGGCAACGCTCTGGCTTCGGACTACTTCTGGGAGTTCACCACCTCCACGGCGGCCGTGGTCTCTCCGATCGATAATGGAGTGATCGGCGATTCGGTCCTGATCGAAGTCGAAGCGGGTAATATCGAAAGCATCGACAGCGTGCAGTTCTACATCGACGGATCAATGGTTACCGGGGCTACCGATGTCGCCGCACCGTTCGAGTATTATTGGGATGCCTCGGCTCTGGAATTGGGAAGCGTGCATTACCTCAACGCGACCGTCTATGACTCCAGCGGTAACGTCGACATCACGGACTCGATCACGGTGCATTATCTCTGGCAACTCATTATCGCCGACGACACTCTGGAGACCGACGGAAGAGGGGTAATTCCGCGTGACTTGCGAAACATCTACGCTCGCAGCACCAACGAGTTGTTACAATTACGAGTGGAAACCACCCGTGGCTGGAACAATTACAAAGATCCGGCGGAGGGTATCGACGTCGCCCTGTTTCTGGACGTGGATCAAAACAACCACACCGGGGCCGACGATGTTTCCGGCGGAACTATCGACATAAACGATATCGGAGCCGATTATCGGATAATTGTGGGCAACCACGGTGACAGCCTCGCCCACTGGTGGGGGAATCAGGTCGATGGTTATTGGGACGGGGTGGGACTGATAGATTCGATAGAGATCAGCAACTACTCCAATTTCTTTGAAATCGACATCCTGCTCTCGCGGCTGGGCAACACGAACATTTTCGATCTGGTCGCGGCCAACGTAATTCTGGAGCCCGAACCCTACCGCTGGGACTGGGCGCCCAACCAGGGTGAAGGTCACGCAACTTATCGGGTTGACCATTCTTTCGTTCTGCCAAGTACGGCGGCCTCACCACCGCGCATGGAGCCTTCGAGCGTGCCTGTTGTCGTCAGCCGGACAATCAACAACCCGTTTGATTGAAGAAGCAGATCTCATTTCTTCTTCAAGACCAGACATAAGAAAGCCCCCGATCCTTCATGGGCCGGGGGCCTTTTTTATCCGCTACAGCTTATGATAGCAAGAGGGGACTAATCACAGTGTC
>DAISVY010000007.1:0-45000 GCA_036826635.1 Candidatus Zixiibacteriota bacterium | reverse complement strand
AGTTACGGCTTCCCAGGCCAGAACACCCAGCCATCGCAGGAAACCGTTGGCTACCGCCGTAGGAGGCATCAACATATAAAAAAGCGGTTTGATGTCAATCAATTTAAAGCCATGTTCGGAGAAAATCTTCTCGTACAATCCCAGCGAACGGTTGCGGCAATGCTTCACCAAAGAAACCGTACGCGATCCGAACAGGTCAGTCACGAAAACTTTCGAACCCGGACGGCAAACCTTGGCCAGATTACCGGCCGCAAGAGCAAACTTGCCGTCGTCGACAATATGATACAGCACATCAAAGATACTGATATAGTCGTATGACCCGTGAAGTTTCAGTTCCGGGTCCGACAGATCAGCACAGGCGAACCGGGCGTCAGGATAGCGACTCTTGAGGTTGTCGATACTAACCTCAGCCAGATCCACACCCATAATAGGTGAGGCCTGACGGCGGGTCCAGTAATCGATAAAATACCCGGTGCCGCAACCCACGTCCAGGACCGCCCGATCTTTAATCGGCCAGTCGTTATTGTCAATAAGAGCGTCTAACATCGTTCTTCGGGTTTTATATACCCAGCTATTATAACCAAGGCTTCTTCGACGGAAACCGACTCCGGTCAGATTAAACTGTTCACCGAGTCGTGATTTCCAATATGTACTCGCTTCAAATGTTTCCGTCGGCATTTACAATCGCAGGCCGATTTTCAACTCCCGATTCCTGGAGATTCGGGCCATCTCATCATAAAATCAAGTATCGGCCGCCGAGAGGTTCATGGTGGGCCTAATTGGAGTTGAACCAATGACCTCGCGCTTATCAGGCGCGCGCTCTAACCAACTGAGCTATAGGCCCAATCGAAGGCCGATTGCGTCGCCGTAGGCGACCATATTTATATCTAAATAGCCAGCTGAGAGACAAGAAAGCGGTTAATATCCGTCGTTATGTCGCTCGACCTAGGTAATCGTGTCATTTCGACACGAACACACCTTACTCCTTAGAAAGGAGGTGATCCAGCCACAGCTTCCGCTACGGCTACCTTGTTACGACTTAGCCCCAGTCGTCAGTATCACCTTCGGCGTCGTCCTCCTTGCGGTTAGACAAACGACTTCGGGTGCTCCCAACTTCCGTGGCTTGACGGGCGGTGTGTACAAGGCCCGGGAACGTATTCACCGCTGCCTGCTGATCAGCGATTACTAGCGATTCCGCCTTCATGGAGTCGAGTTGCAGACTCCAATCCGAACTGAGGCCGGTTTTGGGGATTAGCTCCACCTCACGGTATTGCGACCTTCTGTACCGGCCATTGTAGTACGTGTGTAGCCCTGGGTGTAAGGGCCATGAGGACTTGACGTCGTCCCCACCTTCCTCCGGCTTGTCACCGGCAGTCTCCATAGAGTTCCCAGCATAACCTGATGGCAACTATGAACAGGGGTTGCGCTCGTTGCGGGACTTAACCCAACACCTCACGGCACGAGCTGACGACAGCCATGCAGCACCTGTGCAAGGGCCCCCGAAGGGGAAACCGGCTTTCACCGGCCGGCCCAAGCATGTCAAACCCAGGTAAGGTTCTGCGCGTTGCTTCGAATTAAACCACATACTCCACCGCTTGTGCGGGCCCCCGTCAATTCCTTTGAGTTTCAATCTTGCGACCGTACTCCCCAGGCGGGGTACTTAATACGTTAGCTCCGGCACCGAGGGGGTCGATACCCCCGACACCTAGTACCCATCGTTTACCGCATGGACTACCAGGGTATCTAATCCTGTTTGCTCCCCATGCCTTCGCGCTTGAGCGTCAGTATCAGTCCAGAGAGCCGCCTTCGCTACTGGTGTTCTTCCAGATATCTACGCATTTCACCGCTACACCTGGAATTCCGCTCTCCTCTCCTGTACTCAAGACCGGCAGTATCGAATGCAGGCTGGCAGTTAAGCTGCCAGTTTTCACGTCCGACTTGTCGGCCCGCCTACGCGCCCTTTACGCCCAGTAAATCCGAACAACGCTTGTCCCCCCCGTATTACCGCGGCTGCTGGCACGGAGTTAGCCGGGACTTCCTCTGTGGGTACCGTCAGGTACGGAGCAGTTACTCCCCGTACGTTTCTTCCCCACTGACAGGGTTTTACGCACCAAGATGCTTCATCACCCACGCGGCGTTGCTGCGTCAGACTTTCGTCCATTGCGCAATATTCCCTACTGCTGCCTCCCGTAGGAGTCTGGGCCGTATCTCAGTCCCAGTGTGGCCGATCACCCTCTCAGGTCGGCTATCCATCGCAGCCTTGGTAGGCCGTTACCCTACCAACAAGCTAATGGAGCGCGGACTCATCCTTAAGCGGCAGGTTGCCCCGCCTTTGACCTCTAGGCGATGTCGCCAGGAGGTGTTACCCGGTATTAGACCCCCTTTCGAAGGATTATCCCGGACTTAAGGGTAGATTATCCACGTGTTACTCACCCGTTCGCCGCTTTACTCACCCAACCGAAGCCGGGTTTTCTCGCGCGACTTGCATGTATTAAGCACGCCGCCAGCGTTCGTTCTGAGCCAGGATCAAACTCTCCGCAAATATTACATTACGTTTTGTCATGATCCGGATTGTACGCGAACGTACGCATTGTTCATGATTCATCAAAAAAGGTCTCAAGAACCTTGATATCTCAAGGCAACCAAGACCCGCGACATATCGACAAGATCCACTGTCTTGTCTTCAGCGTGGCTATTTAGTTGTCAAAGAACAGCTTTCGAAAAAAAAGCCTGCCTGGCTCTTCCGCCTGGCAGAAGCGTATAATATCGCTTCCAACTATCTGTGTCAAGGCCTTTTTTCGCCGGAAGCACTTTTTTTGCCCCGGCCTATTCCGGTAAAAGACAGGTGGTTCCGCTCATGTCGGCCCTTGTCTGTTTATCGGCGAGGGATATTACTTCTTAAGCTTCCTCATGTCAAGCCCTGTTATTAAAAATCGTCATATTTTTCATCCGAAGGCCAAAAAACCGGACATCCCTTGTTAACATTATTAGGATTAATGGCCGCTTCGCGGACGAAGCCACCCCACCGGAATCAAACGCAGGGCAGAACCGCTTGCGATCCCGCCGATAATATCCAAAGATGGCGAGTTCGAAGACGGACTCGCCCTACCAGAGAAACTACTTCCAAACGACGCACCACCCGGACATCGGTCCATTATATTGTTTCACAACATCTTGAGATTTTCCCGTAAATTTCGGGACCTTTTTTGAATCATTCGACATATATTCGACATCCAAAGCGTTAGAAGAACAAAGACAGAAAGGGTCAATGAAATATGTTTATAGTCTCCGACAGCGCTCGCGATGAGCTCCAGAAAGTCCTTGCCTCCGACAAGGCAAAAGGCTCCAGCCTTATTATATTTCTTCAGGGCTTCGGCTGAGGCGGCCCCGCCCTGGGCATGGCTCTGGACGAGTCCGTCGACAAGCTGGAAAAACTCGAATCGAACAGCATTACCGCGTATATAGCCCCCGATTTGTTGCAGACACTTAAGCAGTTCGGGGAAATCAACGTAGACTATCTGCCTCAGCGCGGCGGCTACACTATCCGGGCGGGTGCCTCCGGAGCATGCAAGGGCTGCAGCGGCTGTTGAAACGGGCGGATATTCGCAATTTGCACAGGGTCGGCTTTCGGGCCGACCTTTTGTCATGGCTCCCGGCGACCGAAACGGATAAGTTCTTGACTTGCCGACGTAACCTCGTAACTTAGGGCAGCTTGCCGGGGTAGCTCAGTTGGTTAGAGCACCAGATTGTGGATCTGGGGGTCGAGCGTTCGAGCCGCTCCCCCGGTATTTCTTTCATCTTCATCTCCCCCCACACATTACATATCAGCCGCAACCATACCACGGTCCGGTTTACCCGTAAAAAAAGCCGCCCCGAAAATACGAAGCGGCCACAAGCATTCTGTTGTACAACTGCCCCTACGGACACAAAGGCAGCGGAGCCAGCGAAATGAACAGGTGATCGATCAAAGTGGTCAAATCGCCCATATCCACCTCGCCCTCGTTGTCGATATTCCCCTCAGCCTCACAGCACAGCGGACCAAGACTAATAAAGAGGTGGTCTATCAGCACCGTAAGGTCACCCATATCCACCGACTGAGCGAGATCGCAGTCAACGTTGCCGGTAGTCCCGATACAGCAGCCGTTCGCCGCGATCATACTGACCGACGTTTCCAAAATTGGCTGGTTCGGATCGTTGGACGATATCACAACCGCACCGGTGTAGTTGCCGCGTTCGATATCGGTAGCGTTAAATTTGATCTCCACCGTAGCATCGGCAAACGGCTCGACCGACCCGCTCGCCGGCTCCGATGACAGCCAGTGAGCCGAACTGATAAGAACGGCCAGTTGGCTGTGCATGAACGGTTCGTTATACGCAATCAAAAGACCGTCGGTGCCGGCCGTGTTTTGAAGTGCCACGGTTCCGTTTCTGAGCGTCGCCGTCCCGCTGTACATAACTTCGTATTGCAGCAGTATCACGCCGTCCTCATACAGCACCACCTGGAACGAAAGCGAACCGGCCGCCTCCGGGTGCATCGCCACCGGCACTCCCACATAGCTCACGATAAACCGGCCATTCGAAACATCGTGATAGTAGTAAGCACAGCCGCCCTGGGAAGGATCGAGATTGTCCCACCAGGCGGCAATCGCACCGGTTCCGAGAGACTGGCTGGGAAGAGCGATATTATCCCCACTGCCAACTCCGGCATCGAAAGTGATCAGTCCGTTGGAATTGAAATACAGCGAGTTGCACGTATTGCCATAGAACGGGAAATCGAAACCGATAGCAAACGGCCCGGCCACTTCGTCGTCCCCAAGCATCACCTGAGTGCCCACACCGGAAATATCGATCCAGTCACAACTCGGACCGCCCGGATCGTCGGAACTGATCCAGAAATGCCCGAAACTGTCAGGCCCGCCGTACTTGCTTCCGTCTTTGAGTTCGGTAAACATCCGACAGCCGACCTCGTAATCCAGTCGTCCCGGACCGTTGTTGCTAATCACATACGGATGGCTGGCCTGCTCGCCAACCTGGACTATTTCGTCTATGGCACTTTCGATCACGTACACTTCGGGAGCGTAGACATGCACAGACACCGGGATAATACCGGAAGCCGCTTTACTGTCGTTAGAAACCCAGGATATGGCGCCGTTATGATCGCCGCATGAAAGACTCGTGGCGTCAATTGTTATCTCAAAATCAAGGCTGTCGTGCTGGTAAACGACCTGCGGTGCCGTGGAAAGCTGCAACCAATCGTTGTTAGTGGAGAAACGCACACTGAGCGTTCCCTCACCATCGTTGCGCACCAGTATTGCGGACAATTCCTGCGTGCCGGGCTGGACACTGTCGATCAACTCGGACGCAGCCAACTGCATGTCGGGATGACCCGGGTTACCGTAGCCCTTGATTTCGAGATCGTCGATATTCCAACCGCAATAGGCGGTCGCCATACTGGTCGGTCCAAGACCGAACCGGACCTGAAAGACCGGGTTGTAATCGGCCATCAGCGAAAGGTCATACTCCTGCCGAACCCAGTCGTTATCCCGCACACTGGTTCCCGAAGAATTCTCATAAAGCCGGACCCAGTCGGTACCGTCGAACACCTCCAGCGCGGCCAGATCGGAAAGGCTTCGTTCCACCCCCAGCCAGCGATAGAACGACATCATCACCCCCGAGAGATTATCGCAGTCTATAACCGGCGAGGTCACCCATTGCGTCTCGGCAATGTTGTTTTCATAGGTCCCGTTGCCGGACAGATCGTTACCCAAAACACCGTTGTCGGAGCTCGACGAATAGTCCTCCGCCGGATCGCCGCCCAGCCCCATAAGCGGACCGATTTCCCATTCCGCCGAACCGCCAAGAATGCCCCAGCCCTGATCGGTCGAGAAATCATCGAAATACACGATCGCCCGATCACCGACAACAATCTGACAATCCAGAGTTACGGCATAACCTTCCTGGGTCGTAACCTGCAACTGCATCGGAACAACGTACCCGACCGGACATTCACCGTCCGCCGTCAGAGTAAATACGTCCCCGCTGTTGTCAGCCGAACCGTCGATGGAATCGATCAATCCAAACGCACCGTAATCGTCAGTGAGCGTTATATAAGGGTCGGACTGAACCAGATACGCCTCGACCGCGTATGCCTGACCGGTTCCTCCGTTCCGCAGAGTCATCACCAGTTCGGCACTCTCGCCCGGATCGACCACACCGTTGCCGTTTCCGGAGGCATCATTGATCAACATATAGGAATAAGCCAACGCGGGAGAGTGAATCGTCATTTCGAAATCGCCGGTCCAGGTCTCACGAGCCGAACCGGTAATCTCCAGATTGAAAACGACCTCATGCCCGTCCGGTGCGGCCGGGTCTATTTCTATCTCGAACGCATCGGCGATATAAATCAGACCGAAGTCACCGGGCACCGTGCCGTACGATTCGACCGAATCCAGCATAGTGACATAAGGATCAGCGCTTGAAAGCGTGGCGTTGATGTTCAGGCCGTCCTCCGGGCCGACGTTTTTCAGCCGTACGCCGACAAACATGGACTCACCCACATCGACCAGACCGTTACCGTTACCGGCTGTGTCATCGATACTGCTGGAGTCATAGACGACATACGGACCCACCGGAGCTACCACCGGAACATTAGCCATATAAGGTATCCGGTTCTGGCAGCAGACGACTATTTTGGCCTCGCCCGGGACGGAAAAACCGACCAGCGGCACTTCGACAGATCCCGAAGAATCGACAAAAGCACCGCCCTGAAGTTCACCGTCGAAAGTTATGCCGACATAACTGCCCGGCTCCGCCTCCACCTCAAACTCTTCGGCCGTCAGCAGGATGGAAGCATCATGGGAAACATCGTTTGCCGACGGTACCCCGAGGTAAGTCATCAGTGACGGGTCGCCCATCAGCATGTAGGCTTCCCAATAATAGCTATCGTTGCTGCTGCCAGCTTCGCTTACGGCCATGCAACCGGCGAAAACGATAGCATCATTGGCCACATAGTGATACTGTTTCGGTTCACCGTGATCGTGGAACACACCATCGTAGGCACCCAGTCCGGTTTCCGAGTAATCCGCTCCTCCGCCTACCACCGGGCCGCTGCCGACCCCCCACCAGTAGTCCTCGTCCCACAAGGTATTATCGGTGGAACCGATATAGCCGATCCCGCCCTTGTCAACCGCCTGCAGGAAAGCTTCACCGAAACAGGGAGTCGAGTAACTGGTGCCAAAGGTGTTGGGAGTACAGCAATTGCCAATCCCCAGAACGTACATGTGGTAATTTTCCAGACTGGGGATATGAGAGGTGGTAAATGACGGATTACTGTGACCGGTATGGCCGCAGTGAGCGGTATAGTTGTACAGCGCTACGCCCTCGCTGACCGTGGCCCGAATGTCCGCCGCTGCGGTTCCGCCGGAAGAGGCGGGATACAACCAGACACTGGGATCGATTCCGTGGGCGGCGTTGAAATACAGACTCGTACCGTAATTGATCTGCCCGTTGCCATACGTGGACGCGTTGGACGCATCGACGCCGGAAACCAGAGCCACGCGCTCAAGATAAGACGGGTCCGGCATCAGGTATTGTTCATACTCGATGGTCTTGTCAATCTGCGGCTGCAAATCGTCGGTATTCTGCGCGGAAAACCGGCCGTAGTAAATCTCCGGAAAATCGTCGCTGGTAAACTCGCAGAACGGCAGATCGGTAACATGACTTCCGGCCTGACCGTTGAACGGCGGTATCTGCTGAGCATCGCCGACCAACAACACGAAAGAGGGGGCCGGATTCTCAGATGTCCGGGCCTCCCAGAGCGAATCCAGATAATTCCTGATCTGGGTATTCGAGGTTCCGATTTCATCAGTGTAGGCCGTGATAACCTCAAAACCGCGCTGCGTCTTCCACTCGATGAACGATTGCAATTGTGCCTCGAACATCGGATCGGATACAATCACATACTTGACCGGATCCCGGGTCAAATCATCGCGTGTTCCCGCAGTCGGCGGTCGGTAGTTCATAACCTGATCTAACACGGGCGTGAAATAAGGAGAATACCCGCGCAGACGATTGGTCTCGGTTTTGGCCCAGTCGGGATGATCGAATGTCACCGTAACCGTGATATCGGTATGTATCCGCAGTTCGTGCTCGGTCGGGTTGTATTCGAACGGCGATACTGTCACCAAAGCCAGCCGAACATCGCGCATAAACCCGAGAATCTCGGTCTGGGCGGTCGGCAAAGAATAATAACCCGCTTTTTCGTAAAGAGCCTGATCGAACTCGAACGGCACCGTGGCCGGGTCGTCCGATTTACACAACGAAGGCTGAGTGGGCATGAGCACTTCGGCCAGACCGTAATCGGCCAAAGCAATCGTCTTAACGCCGGAACTCACCGCCTCGACCTTAAGCTCACAGCCTTCGGGAATAGCAATCAGGCGACGGAACGACGGAAGGTTCGGTTCGCCGATATGCTGGGATCGTGTCAACCCGGGAACCGTCAGCAGGTTAAATGTCCCGCCTTTAGTGGCCACATTGGCAAATGAAATCTCGCCCAGTTTGGTCTCAAGCGTCAGGCCGTTGCTGTCTTCATTCAACAACGTAACCCCGTTCGGGCAATCAGCCACCTGAACCGTCTGGCCGGCGAACGCTGCTCCTGAGGCAAGTAACAGGACCACAAAAAAGCCGATTCTGAATCTCCGCAAGGTGCACTCCATTTCTTTAGCGTATTAATGAGTTATGTCGTCAAGTTTTGGAAGCTTTCCACCGGGAGTAAGAAAAGCAAGCCAATTTCGGGATATGTAATTTCGGTAATAGTCTCAACACCGGTCGTATGTCTTTGCAGGACCGGCATACGAACCGGAAGGAATACCTTTATCCTTCTCAATTATAGCCCGTGAAAAATATCTGTCAACAAAATGATATAGCTCCATGCCAGATAAACACATCAAGCGCAGGATTTGCGCCGGAGCCGCGGCCGGCCGGCGAAAAAACTTGACAAAAATGGGGTCGAATAGTATTTGTTGGTCGATGCATGTGGCCCGCGATTTTTCCGCGCTGCATTATCCACAAGGCACGGACCGGATCAACCCCTGAGTGAGGAACCTTAATGAATTTTGTCTTGCGTCTTCTGTCGGCGGTCTTGATCTGCCTGTTTCTTACGACTTTTGTCCGGGCCGGTACCCTCACGGAGAAACCGGACACGGATGCTCTTTTTATAGATCTCGACGGTGATGGTTTCAACGACGAAGCCCTCGACCCCGAACACGGTACTCTAATGAATCAGGAGACCGAAGAAGAAGAAACCGTTTCGGAACCTTCAGATACAGCCCCGACGATTAACCCTTTTGCGGCTTTCGGACCGACCCCGGCCGCTGATCTGCCGATGCCGAACTCCGACCGTTTTATCCGCCGCCAGTTCGCCGCGCGGGGTCTCGACAGCAACCGTAGTGACTTTGAATCCGGTTTCGGTTCAAGCACCGGAACGAATACCGGAACATCCTCGGGCGGCGCCTGTGCAGGTGGCGTCTGCCTGCCCCACTGACAGGTAATAACATGGCATACAACCGCTTAGCGCTAACATTGTGCACCCTGTTGATTCTGATTGCTCCCCTGGCTATGGCCGATGTCGAGTTTGAAGTCGGTTTGGAAGGAGCCTCTACAAGCAATCTTCTCAAGGATTCCAGCACCCAAAGCGACACCTACAGCACAGCCAGAGCCTCCGTGGATTTTTATCCCGTATCAATGGCCGAGATAAGTCTGACCGGAGAGTACACCACCTATACCAATTTTGCCGGTCTGGCCAATTACCTTTATGGCGCCTCAGTGACTCTCATCCCTACTCCCCAAAGTTCGCGCTGGACCGTACGCGCCTCGGGCAACTACCGCAACCGCGATTATCGTGAGAGTAATTTGGAAGTAAATACCAACGAGTTCAACGACACCGATTATGACGGCCTGCTCTCAATCGGCTACCGACTCACGCAGCGATTGAGAGTACGAACGGGCGTTTCTTTCACGGCCAGCGGCTATGAAACCGAAGAGGTAAACGACCGAAAACGCACCGATCTGTTCGCCGGGGCCAACCTGTCGCTCTGGGGAGATAACAGCCTTGACCTTGAGATCGGCTATTCGACCGGCCCCTACGATTACGTGCCCGCTTCTCTTTATCCTCCCGCTATCAGACCGGGCAACGAGTATTCCTCGCTGGTAAGCGGCACCCTCAAATCTTTTTATATCTCTCCCCGTTTTTCTCGTCCCCTGGGTAACAAGACCGGGCTGGCGGTCACCTTCTCCCATCGCAGTTTCGTGGATGCCGACGATTCGGCTATCGTCTACGGTTATTCCACCGGGTTGCTGTCACCATGGATTTCGGATTACGAGGGCAACGCCGTTTCAGCGAAAATCAAGACCTTCCTGATTCCCAAAGTGATCGTAACCGCCGGGGCGGGTTATTGGGAAAAGGATTTCCTGCTGGTTCTGGAGCAGCATATCGACCCTATGCTGGGCCCGGTGCTGACAACGCTTTTCGCCAGAGAGCGGCATGACGACCAGCGTCGGTTCTTCCTGAACGCTTTGTTACCCATGACCTTGCACTCGGGGTTGTATCTCGAACCGTCACTCCGGCTCGACTATACGAACAACTCATCGACCATACCCGTTTACGATTACGACGACTTTTCGCTGGTCATAAGTATGACGGTACGATATTGAACGAAACCACCGCAGGTCCGAACCGGTAAAGAAAATTAACATCGCCCGCACTCGCCAGGCCGAGACCGTTGGATACCAACAAAATGCACCGCGGCTCTCAAAGAAGTCCCTTGCCAAAGTAGATAATAATGCTATATTTTGTAATACTCTAACGGTTGGACAAACAAAGTACCCCAACTTTACCGAATCCGGAAAGGGACAGACATATGCGAAACTGCAAACCGGGGTTGATTCTGCCTTTCTGTCTGACAGTATTGCTCCTTGCCGGAACCGTTCTGGCCGGTAGTCAGGCGACCTACGACGGAACTGTCAGAATTTATGTAGTCGAGCCCGAGTCACGCTGGGATGACAACAACGGCGATCCGTTTGACTTTGGCTTTCTCGATTTCGCCCAGGTTCAGACCATCAGTGTCCCCGATGCCGACACCTACAGCAACAGCCTGTCCTGGGATCCGGCCGCAAACGGCTGGACAGGTGTTACCTCCGATAATATAGAAATAATAGTAGTGCTGTTCGATGACGATTACGTAGAGACAGACGCCTATCCGCCCTACGGTTACTATTTTAACGCTTATTACGTCGATGCCGCGTGCGCGGCTTTGCCGGGAATCCCCGGACGAAATATATCCGACGCCGAATATACCCATACCGTGTTTCTCGAGGAAGGCACCGCCACCGGCTGTCAACATTGCCCGCTCGCCCGCGCCGCGCTCAAGAATATATACGACTCGGGGAGTTATAATTTCGTTTACGCCGCCCTGGTGGTTGACAACAACACACTGGCCCTGTCCCGAATGACCAACGATTTGAATTACCCGGGAACGCCGTCTTCATATTTCGACTGTGGCTATGAAGTCGTCGTCGGTGGCGAGCACCCCGAATCCGTTTATCAGACGGCTATCGAAACATGCTGTGACCGAATGACGCCGGATGTCGACCTCGTGGCTCGACTCAACTGGAGCGACAAAGGCACCATGACCATAAACTACCGGGTCGGAAACGGCGTCCCGGCCAATACTCCCCCCTCGGTACCGGAATTTCAGTCCGGCCCGGCAGAGAGTTCTCCGGGCGCCTCGTGCATCTTCACTATCTGCACCAGCGATGCCGACGAAGACGCTGTCCGCTATCAGGTGGACTGGAACGACGGTCCGGTCGGCGACTGGAGCAACCTGGTTCCCCACGGATTGTGTTACCAGACATCGCACAGTTGGAGCACGGCCGGCACTTATCAGATAAAAGTCCGGGGTGTAGATACCTGGGGCGACACCACGGCCTGGTCCGATCCGCGGCAAATCACGATCACCGAAAGTGGTAGCTGTTGCCAGGGGACTTCCGTCGGTAATCTCGACTGTGTTGCGGGCATACCCGACATGGGTGATCTTACGGTGATGATTGACCACCTGTTTATCAGCCTCTCGCCGCTGTGTTGCGTGGCCGAAGGGGATGTCGACCTGTCCGGCCAGCCGGATCCCGAAAGCAATCCGAGTTGTGTGGACATGGGTGACCTGACGGTGCTGATCGACCATTTGTTCATCAGTCTGAACCCGCTGCCGAGTTGTCCGTAGCGGCCCGTGTTCGCCAGGGAATCGAATAATTGTTTGTATTATAATTTAGGTGACCCACTGACCGAATCGTACCGAATCTGGAAAGGGACAAACACATGAAACACTGCAAAAGAGGCTTGTTTCTCGCCTTGGCGGTGATCCTGTTGGCCTCTGCCGGTGCCGCTATTGCCGCAGACGTCACGATCCTGCGAGAGCCAACGCCGCTGGAGGTCATCTCCGAACAACCCGCCTCGCCGCAGGTGACGGGCGAAAAGGATGTGTACGGCGGTACCGTGCGCGTTTACGTGGTCGAGCCACGATCTCGCTGGATCGATTCCAACGACATGCCGTTTCAAAATGGCTTTATGGATTTCGCACTGACCAAACCGATCAGTATCCCGGATGCCGGCGTTTACGAAAACGAATTTTCCTGGGCTGATACCTGGGGTGATCTGGCCGGGGACAATATCGCGATCCAGGTCGTGGTTTTCGATGACGACTATGTCCAGCAGGATGCCTATCCCCCCAACGGTTATTACTTCAACGCTTACTACGTTGACGCTGCCTGTGAAACCACCCCGGGTAAAATCGGAAGGAACCTTGTCGGCGATTACACGCATACGGTCTTCATCGAAGAAGGCACGTCCGAATACTGCGGTTATTGTTGTGCCACGCGGGCCGCATTGGAAAGAATTCATGATTCCGGCAACTATAACTTCATTTACGCCGCCTTGGTCGTCAGCGCGAACGGCATTGCCCAATCGCGCATGAACAACACCTACAACTATGCGGGGACTCCCACCTGCATATTCGACGGAGGCTACGAGGTTCTGGTCGGTGGTTACAGTGAAGATTCCTATTATACTTCCAGAATAAATACGTGTGGTGCCCGGACCGTTCCGAATTTGGACCTTATTGCCGGTCTTGAATGGCAGGACAAGGGCACTCTGGATATCAAAATACGTATCGGTAACGGCGTTCCGGCCAACCAGCCGCCGCCGGATGTCGGCATAACGTCCGGTACTACCGAAGGCGAGACCGAGGTGGAATACACGTTCATGGTGTGCTCGACCGACCCCGAAGGTGACATCGTCTATTATCAACTGGATTGGGGCGATGGCAACCAGTCGGATTGGCTTGGTCCTTATGGACCCGGTCTGTGCTGTCCGGCTCCTTACCAGTGGGACATGGCCGGGGTATACGACATCACCGCCCGGGCGGTCGACAGTTGGGGTGATACCAGCTCATGGTCCAGCCCTTATCAAATCACGATCGTGGAATCGGGCTGCTGTGTCGGTGAAACCGTCGGCAATATGGATAACCAGCCGGGTATAGTCGATATGGGCGACTTGACCCGGATAATCGACCTGCTTTTCATCAGTCTTGACCCTATTGACTGTATCGAAGAAGGCGATGTCGACCTCTCCGGACAACCGGAACCGGAGATGACGGACATTGACATGACCGATCTCACCGTGCTGATCGATCACCTGTTCATAAGTCTTGATCCTCTCCCGCCTTGTCCGTAGGCGAGTTGAGCATCGATAGTAATCAAGGGCCGGTTTCTGAAAACCGGCCCTTCTTCTTTGGGTTATCTTCTGTATAGCCCCGGCTGTTTCATCAGACACCGAACGATTTAACCGATATACATGCGGTGGTAATTCTTCCCCGGATATTCGTTAAAATCTTCGGCCATACGGTATTCTCCGTTGCGGGACGAGCCCGACCGGTGAAAACAACCCCCGATCATCAGGACTCGACTAAGGGTTTCCCTCGTTTACATCGATATTAGAAATAAGAGATAATCACTATGAAATTTAACAGTATCCTTGAAGCAATCGGTCGAACCCCGCTGGTGCGGCTGAACCGGATCGTCGAGCCCGACATGGCCACGATTTTCGTGAAACTTGAGTCGATGAATCCCGGCCATTCGATCAAAGATCGCATCGGTCTGGCTATGGTCGAGGCCGCGGAAAAAGACGGTCGGTTGAAACCCGGCATGACTATCGTGGAATCGACCTCCGGAAATACCGGTATTGCCCTGGCCATGGTAGCGGCGGCCCGCGGCTATAAGTGCATACTGACCATGCCGGAAACAATGAGCGTGGAACGTCGCGTCATTCTGAGAATACTTGGTGCCGAGATCGTCCTTACCCCGGCTTCGGAGGGCATGAAGGGGGCCATCAACCGGGCGGCGGACCTGGCCGATTCGGTCGACTGTTTTCAGCCGTTCCAGTTCGCCAACCCGGCCAATCCGGCGGCCCACCGCGAGACGACCGCAATTGAAATCATAACCGATCTGGAAGATACGCCCCTGCATGCTTTCGTGGCGGGTGTCGGCACCGGCGGCACGGTCAGCGGCTGCGGACAGGTTCTCAAAGAAAAGTACGGTTGCAAAGTCATCGCGGCAGAACCGGCCGCTTCACCGGTACTGTCCGGCGGACAGGCGGAACCGCACCCCATTCAGGGAATCGGAGCCGGTTTTGTGCCGGAGAATTACGATCCGACGATAATCGACGCCATAACAACCGTAACCGGCAAGGATGCTTTTGCCACCGCTCGGACGCTGGCTCGAAACGAAGGTATCCTGGCGGGGATTTCCGCGGGAGCTAACGTCTGGGCCGCCCTGCAGGAGGCCCGGCTACTTGGTCCCGGCAAAACCGTCGTGACCATCGCATGTGACACCGGAGAACGATATCTTTCGACCGGTCTGTTTGCCGGGCTCGAATAACTCAAGAAAAACAAAAAACCAGAATGAGCATCGTCCTGGAAGACATCAAAGCCATTTATCGCAATGACCCCGCCGCCCGGGGACTCGAGTTTCTTTTATATTCCGGATTCCACGCTATTCTCATGCACAGGTTCATCCATCTTTTGTGGAAACTCCGAATACCGTTTTTCCCGCGTCTCCTTTCACAAATCAGCCGTTTTATAACCGGCCTGGAAATCCATCCCGGGGCCACCCTCGGCCCGGGCTTTTTCGTCGACCACGGTATGGGCGTGGTGATAGGCGAAACAACGGAAATCGGCAGAAACTGCGTTCTTTTCCACAACGTCACTCTGGGCGGCACCGGCAAACATCACATGAAACGCCACCCGACGCTTGGTGATAATGTCTTTGTCGGAACCGGTGCTATTCTCCTGGGACCGATCACGGTCGGAGATAACGTCAAAATCGGCGCCAACAGCTTCATTGTTATGTGCGATGTACCTTCAAACTGTACGGTCGCCGGAACCCCGGCGCGAATAATAAAACGGAATGGTACACGCTGCGACGAAGAACTCCCGCGGACCACGATCCATCCCCATCGTACGTTAAATGTGGATTGACATCTATTTTCACGGATTTCAGGACCGCGCTCGTGGTAATTCGATAACCCGACTATTGCCCCAATAACTCTCCCGGTTGTCCGCTTTTTTAACCATCAATCGCCAGCCAGCCCGACCGGTTACCGGAAAATCAAACCGGTTACAGCTCCCGACCGCCGAAACTAAAACATAACAAACTGTACACCAAGACATTAGCGAGGTCGAGCAAAAAGAAAGGAGTTATACCTCAAAACAGAAGTAAAAGCCGCCAACAGCCGATACAGGATGAAAGAGGCCTGATCTCGAGCCGGGATGAAGTTCATTGAGACAAAAGGAGTTGACCCGGCACGGTTGAGCTTCTTGACTTGACTTTGGTATAAAACTGGCTATATTTATGCTTGTAGGAAGGCTTTTTGCAAAAATAGGGCCGCATTTCCGGCTCGTACCCTCACGGGCTTATGTCCGCTGGCCGGAAAGGTCCGAAGAATGTACCCTTCGACCACTATTTGATTCCCACCTCCCACTGTTTTTAGAAAGGAGCATGGAGTGTCACACCAGTTGAGATTTGGGAGAAAAGAGAATCATACCAAATGCTTGATTTTGGTGATTTTCGTTGCCGTTCTCATGACCTCAATCCCCGTTTTCGGACAATTGACCGAAGACGATATCGCCGCCATGCGTGAGCGCGGCAAAGATGAAGGCTGGACATTCACGGTCAGCCTCAATCCTGCCACCCAATACTCGCACGAGCAGTTGACCGGCCTCGTACTGCCGGACAACTGGGAGGAACTGGGAAATTTCGACCCGTGCATACCGTCCAGGGATTTACCGGACAGCTTCGACTGGCGTGACTATGCCGACCTTCCCCCCGCCAAAAACCAGGGGGGCTGCGGCAGTTGCTGGGCGTTTGCCACGGTCGGACCGCTGGAATGCCTGATCAGGCTGAAAGACGACAGCATGGTAGACCTTTCCGAACAGTGGCTGGTAAGCTGTAATCAGAACGGTTACGGCTGCGAGGGCGGCGGCTTCGTTTGCCATCAGTATCACGTATGGCAGGTCGACCCGTGCGACAGCACCGGCGCTGTTCTGGAATCAGACTTCCCGTATGTGGAATCCGAAGTGCCGTGCAATTGCCCGTATACCCACCCTTACCTGGGTGAGTATTGGAACTACATCGGCAGCGGTGGCGGTACGCCCTCCGTTTCGGCGATGAAACAAGCCATCATAGAATACGGTCCGATATCGGTTTCCATCAACGCTACCGATGCTTTCGAAGCCTACGACGATGGCGTTTTTAACGAATGCGTCGGCGGCCCGACCGACCACGCGGTGACACTGGTAGGCTGGGATGACAACCAGGGCACATCAGGCGTTTGGTTCCTGCGTAATTCATGGGGTACATACTGGGGTGAAGACGGTTACTGCCGCATCGAATACGGTTGCAACGCGGTCGGCTACGCCGCTTCCTACATTTACTACCAGCCGATCAATATCAACGCCACGAACAACCTGGGCCAGATACCGCTGACCGTGAATTTTGAGGCTGATGCGCCTTATGACACGGTCGAGAATTGTTCCTGGGATTTCGGTGACAGCCAGAGCGGTTCGGGCAGTACAACTTCGCATGTTTACACCGCACCGGGATTGTACACGGTAGACGCGGCCGTGACCACAAGTCATAAGACCTTCTACAGAACGATAGAGAATATCGTGGCCGCCCACAGTGATACGCTGGATGTAGACGAAGTCGAAGCCAGCCCCGGTGACGATGTCTGCCTCAACATTTTCGCACACAACTTCCTCGAGGTTAAAGATATAACGATCCCGATTTCCTACGACGGGCCGCTGGACATGGTATACGACTCATTCTCCACGGCCGGTCTTCGCACCGACTATTTCGAGGACAATAAGCTGCTGAACTGGAACCCCATGGGGAAAAAGGTGGCGATTAAGCTGAACTGCTCCAGCACAGGTTCCCAGCCGTATCTTGTCCCGGGTACGGGGGCCGTGGTAAGCGTGTGGTTCCATATTCCCTCCGGCTCGCCGGAAGAGTCCAACCCGGTCACGCTGGAAGGCTATGGGGCCTGGTATCCGAAGTTCACCACATATACCGGAAACTATGACCCGACAACTACCGACGGCTCGGTGGATCCGCCCCATGGTTGCTGTGTGGGTACTTCCGTGGGCAACATGGACTGTGTGGCGGGAGTGGTCGACATGGGCGACCTGACCATCCTTATCGATCACCTTTTCATCAGCCTTGATCCTCTCTGCTGCGTCGATGAAGGTGATGTCGATCTCTCAGGACAACCGGAACCTTTGCCGGCCGACGTGGACATGGGTGATCTGACCGTTCTGATCGACCATCTGTTCATCAGCCTCAACCCTCTGCCCGCCTGTCCGTAAGAGGGAAACAGATAACATCGCAAGGATTGCTTGCTTCAGCGGCCGCCCGGTTTCAACCGACGGCCGCTTTTTTCTGAACTATTTCACAACACCGACGACGGTCGACAGCGTGGGCAAGGTCGATTGTGACCCGGCGGAACCTGGTGTCGTACCCATAGAAAAGCTCGCCCGATAAAGACACGGGAGAAAGCCTCGGCTTCTCTTTTTTTTGTCAGCCTGACCATCGCACGGTTGTTGGCACAGGTGGACCGTTTGATTATATTGGTGGTGGTTTCGTCACTTTGAGGTAAGCGTTGTTTTCACCGATCCGAAAACGAGAGATGCGACAACCGCCAATTGAAGAAAAAACAGAGATAAGAACAGTCGCTACACACTGGGTGTTATGCGCGGTTTTGTTGCTGCTGACCGGCGCTGCTCCGACAGCGGCCGAAACTCCATCCGGACCTGTCCCGGGCCGGTTTGTGATTAAACTTGCCCCGACATGCCGCGCAGCCGATCTCCAGCGTAATCTGACCGCCGGAGAAAAACTCCGGAAGCCGTCGCAGTTGAGATTGCGAGACGATCTCGAACAGGGCGAGTCGTTCCGTCGAGTGTTCACTTTCCACACCGACGATACGGCTATGACCGCCGGCGATCTGAAGAATCGTCTCGGTCCCGAAAATATCGAATGGGTCGAACCGGAATACTATCTTGAGTTTTTCGATTACCCCTCCGACCCTCTTTTCCCACACCAGTGGGGTTTGCACAATACCGGGCAGGCGTATTTCGCGGTGGATCGACTGGAAGGCGATTACAACGACACCCTGATGCTGGAACAAGGTACCGCCGGGAATGACGCCGGGATTTCATATTATTATGACAACCCGCCCGCGGTCAGCACGGCTGTCGTGGTAGCGATTATTGATTCCGGAGCCGATCTTGTTCACCCGGAACTGCAGGGGCGTTTCTGGCACAATCCTGACGAAATAGCGAACAATGGTCTTGATGACGACCACAACGGGTTCATCGACGACACACTCGGATACGATGTCTCCGGAGACACGCTGACGCTTATCGATCCCCAAATGGACAACGATCCGACCGATTCGGTCGGGCACGGGACACATTGCGCCGGTATCGTAGCCGCAAGACAGGACGGTGTCGGGGTAGTCGGACTGGCCCCCCGGGCTGAAATCATGGCGGTAAAAATCCGCCCCAACGCCACCACGACAGTCGGCGCTCTGGGCATCCTGTACGCGGTCAACGCCGGAGCTGATATTATCAATGTAAGCTGGGGGACGCCTTACGAAGCCGAGGTTCTCCGCGAGGCTTTGAACGTAGCCCGGGCGAACGGTGTTTTCGTCGCCATAGCGGCCGGGAATACGGGCGGCAACGATGTCATGTACCCGGCTTCTTTCGACAGTGCCTTCGCGGTCGCGGCCGGCAATTCCAGCGGTCAGGTAACGTGGTTCAGCACCTGGGGACCGCAAATCGACGTCGTGGCTCCCGGCAGCAACATTCTCTCTCTTCGAGCGGCCGGCACGGACATGTATGCTTCGACCCAGGAACCCGGGGTGCATATCATCGGTGATGACAGTTTGTACTATCTGGCCGACGGCACTTCAATGGCGGCACCGATGGTAGCCGGAGCCGCGGCTCTGATGTTGTCAATCCGCCCCGACCTGACTTTGCAACAACTGGAATCGTTCCTTCGCCTGGGCGCACGCGATATTGTCGACCCGTTCGGACTCGGAGACAGTCTTGTCGGACCGGACACGGTCAGCGGTTACGGTTATATCGACGTACACGGTTCGCTTCTTCTGGCAACCCAGGGAGGACTGCATTTTACCGCGCCGGTCAACAAAAGCAGATACACCGATTCGATATATATTAAAGCGGCTGCAACCGGCAGCTATGCGGGTGGCTGGCAGTTGGCTTACGCTACCGACACGGCTCCCGACAACTGGCAACTCCTCGCCGAAGGTGAAGCACCGCCGCCCGATTCGCTGCTGCATGTCTTCTCCGTACCGAGTCTCAATGACCATATCACTTTCCGCCTGACCGACGATTTCGGAACAAAGCGATACGTTCAGGTGGTCTATGTGAGCGGGCAGGCATTGCAACTCACCTGCCCCCGGAGCGGCGAAGAATACACTTATAATATCCCCGTAAGCGGTTTCGTGTACGGTTCCGAGCTTGATTCGGCAGCTCTGTTTTATATCCATGGTACCGGTTCACCGATCCTGCTCGCACAAACGACCGGAGAGTATTTCGATTCTTTGATTTTCGACTGGAATGCGTCGGGCATTTCCTTAGGTGAATACCGCCTGTACCTGTACGGATACTTCGGGGCCAACACATACGTCGACAGTGTGGACTTCATACTGAAATCAGCTTTCACGTCGGGCTGGCCGCAGTCCATCGCCGGTCGTGGCGCTTTGAGTCCGGTATGCGCCGATCTTGACAATGACGGACAGAAGGAAATCATCATCGGCACATCATACGGACTGCAAGTTTTCCACGGCGATGGTCAGCCGGTGAGCGGTTTCCCGGCGCTGGTGGCCACCGACGTTCGCTCGGTGCCGGCCATTTACGATATTGATCGCGACGGACAGGCTGAAATCATCTGTGTCAACGAAGAGGGCCTGCACGCCTTTAATCACGACGGCAGCTATGTGCCGGGCTGGCCGGTAGAATGTGTTACCGGTTCCAACGGCCTGGGCTGCCCCCACGCGACGGTTACGGAGTTGAACGCTTTCGAAGATTCCGCTATCGTCCTGATAAACGACAACGGGCAGGTCCTGGCCTGGGAATTCGATGGCTCTTCGTATTTCTATTCACTTGAAGGTTGGTTCGCATCGTTCAGCACGGAGACCTCATCGACTTACCACTGGAGTGTCGACGCCGTCAGCAGCGCCGATCTGGATGGCGACGACCGGCGCGAGGTCATCGTGACTTACTCCGGCATCAGTTCAACCGCCGGGGTAGCTTTGTTCGACGGACGAACCGGTCAGCCGGCTTTTGACCGGCCTCTTCCTTACGTTCTGGAAGCCGGTATGGTACTCGGGTCGGTGCTGGGAGATTTGACCGGTGACGGCCGACCGGAGATTGTCGTCTGCGGTTTCGACACCACCAGTGCGGCCACAATTTGGATCAAAACGGACGGTGTTTACGATCTGCCCGGTTGGCCCGTACAACTTCCGGACGCCCGGGGCTGGCGGGGGAACCCTCCGATGCTGGCCGATCTGGATCTTGACGGTGTCCCGGAGATAATGGTCAGCTTCTTCGGCTTCGACATCAGTTCGCTCTATATTTTCAGGATTGACGGTACGCCTTATCGAAACGTGGAAGGTCGCCCGTACGGCGAAGCATATTCTCACCCGACAACCTTCAGCATGCCCATCGTGGCCAATCTGACCGGCGACGAACATCCGGAAATCACCTTCCGCTCCGGCTATATCCTCCCCGGGACCGGCAGCGAGCAGGTACATGTGCTCGACTACACCCTCACCCCGATTCCCGGCTGGCCGATGAGCACTCCCGCCCCGGCCGCCCAGGTGTTCTCCACGCCGTATGTGCCGTTTGTCGATGATATCGACGGCGACAGTCTGGTAGAACTTGTAATCGTAAGCGATGCGGCAGAAATATACGCCTGGGATTTTGACGCCTCGGTGGAAGTCGGAGAAAACACCGGCCGTCTGTTCGTGGACAATCTCAACAGCAACGTCTTCGGCGATACCGCCGCAATCTATACCGATGTCGACGAAGAACCCGCTTCCCGGCCGAACCGATTCTGCTTGCACCAGAACTATCCGAACCCGTTCAACCCCGCTACCACTATCGCTTTCGAAATACCGAAGCGGGCGAAAGTACGCCTTGACATTTTCAACATCCTCGGTCGCAAAGTGGTTACATTAGTAAACGACGTTATGCCATCGGGAGAACATACCGTGCAGTTCGACGGTTCCCGGTTTGCCTCGGGTGTCTATCTTTACCGGCTCAGAACGGATGAAAACGAAACAACCAGGAAAATGGTGCTGGTGAAGTGAAACGACTGGCTTTCATATTAGCCGTCGGCATGATCATGGCGCTGCCGGCCCAGGCAGCTCTGAACGATCCTCCCGAGCATTCATTGCTGTTCAACAGCTTCTCGTCGCTTCGGCCGGTCGACAGTTTTGCGGTGGCTACGACCAGATTCGGCCTGGTGGTCCTCAAGTTCGATCCGCAAACGGAGTTGTACGAAGAAACCGGTCACCTGCTGCTGACCACCGAACCGTTCACCTGCAAGCTCTACGATCAGGTCGCTGCCGTGCGATCGTACGCGGATATTGTCTACTTCGTCGATCTGTCAGGTCTGCCCGACCTTACTCTCCTGGGTGAGACCGATATCGGCCGCGAGTTCTATGATTTCGCGTTGTCCGATCAGTCACTGTATGTGGCCTTCGGTTTCGACGGACTGTGGCACTACGAAATGCATGATTACACCGACGCCGAATTCGTCGATTCGAGCATGATCGGCATCCATTACGTACAGGTGGAAAACTGCGGCGATACGCTCATGGCTCTTGACGATTACAACGGCATCATTCGATACGATCTTACCGCCGAAGGTTTCGGGGATTTCGTCGACTTCTTCTATCTTCCCCTGAGGGCACGCTCGTTTCTTCTGACGGACTCGGTCGTGGTTATCCCAATTGAAAACCGTCGGCGCATTTACCTGGGCCAATACGGACCGACCGGGCCCGGCATAGCAGACAGTATTCAGACAGTCGGTTATCCTTTGTCGGTAATCACCGCGGACACATTTGTAGTCGCACTTGATCCTCTTGATCACATCATGGAGGTTGTCAGTCGCAACACGTTCAACTCGCTGCTTTGCCTGCTGCCGGACAACCTCCCGAACGAGATCGACGGCGACGCCGCCAATATCGGAAGTCTGCACCAGCTTCTGCTGCCGGAAACCAGCGGCGGGTTGGCCCGGTACACTCTGGAGAATCTCTGGTTCGACCCGGTTCCGGAACAGGCGTTCGCACGGCCGGGGCCGGTGGTTGACATTGTTCTGAATAAAGACCATCTCTACACCGGCGGTTTGCAAAACCCGCTTGAGGCATGGCGTTTCGAGACCGACGGCACTCCGGTTATCGATACTACCCTCTATGCCTTCAACAATGTCGGTGCGCTGGCCGGCCACGGAGAAAAGTTCTTCGTACTGTACCCGGAGGCGGACCTGTTGTTCGGGCTCATTTTCACCCCCGACTCTATTCAGATTAAAGCTATGATACCGGTGGAAGGTGACGAAGTTATCGATATCAAACTGCATGCAAGCACCCCGGCCGATACACTGCTCGGCTTGTTGTTGCTGAGTCACTCCGAGGAAGCGGCGGAATCGCGGGTTGATCTCTACAGCGTATCCGATAACTGGAATGTCACACTGACTTCGCGGGCCAACCTGCCGGGGCAAGCTCTGGATGCTGTTTTCACCGGCGATTACCTGCTGGTATCGACCGATCGACAACAATTGTACGGCTATCGATATTTCGATGACTACAGTCTTCGACCGTGGTGGACAGTAGCCACGCCCAAATCGCTCGACCATCTCGTGACCACGGGTACCCGTGTGGCCAACGGCGGCGGAACACTTCCCAATCTCATACTGGGCTTTGCCGATTTCGACATGTATCGGCTGGACAGCCTCGAAGGCTCTCTCCCGGTGGTGGATCATCTGAACACTCTTCCCGTACCGGTAGTCAATTCAGCCCAATGCGGCAACAGGCTATACACGACGGGCAACAGGGGCATCAGTGTCCTTGATCTGGGCGAAGAGTCCCCCGCTGTGCTGGACTACGGCGGTTTCGCCGGCCATATCATCGCCGCCGACAGCACCCGGCTGGCCGTTTCCGATGGCACGGCTATCCACCTGTACGCCTCCGATTCGCCGACGCTCGAGCCCATCGCCGAAATCGATTACTCCGATACGGATATTTACGCGCTGCAAAATTACCCCAATCCCTTCAACCCCCAGACGAACATCCGTTACTATCTGCCAGGCCCGGCCGCGGTCGAGATATCGATCATCAACCTTCTCGGGCAGCAGGTGGCAAAGCTGGTGGACGAATCTCAAAGCACCGGATGGCACACCGTCGACTGGGACGGGCGGTCGGATGACGGCCGCAAAGTAGCCAGCGGTGTATACTTTTGCCGCCTGATTACGCCGGACGCAAGCACAACACACAAAATGATGCTGGTGAAATGATGGCCCGGCGTTTCAAAAACAGTGTCGGTAAGTTGAATTTTTGCCTTGTTGCCATTTCTTTTTTCCTGACCGCGGCAATACTACTTCCGGGCATGGGACTGGCCGCGTCGTTCGCCGTCAACTCCACCGCCGATAGTCATGACATCAACCCCGGTGATGGCGTCGCGGCCGATCACCCCAACCCGGATTCCGCCCGTTGTACACTTCGGGCCGCTATCGAGGAGGCAAACAGCCTGCCCGGGCCCGACACGATAACGATACCGTCCGATATCTCGCCGATTGCACTGCAACTGGGGGCTTTGCGCGTAGAAGACAATGCAACCCGCATTCTGGGCCTGTTCGGTCTGCCGACAATAGACGGGGTCAACAATCCGCTCAACACCCCGACCATCGTGCTGGCTTCCGACAGCAACACAATCTGCGGACTGACGATTATTCGTTCGCGTGGCGACGGATTAGTTGTCACGGGAGCTTACAATCAACTGGGCGGAACGGAGGCCGGCCAGCACAACGTGTTTCTTAACAACGGCCTCGACTATTCTTCGGGGGGCGCCGTGTGCCTTCAGGGACAGAGCGCCCGGGGGAACCATGTCATCGGCAATTATATCGGGATGTACGGTAACGGCACGCTTGTTGACGGTAATCGTAGCGGCGTTCGTCTCACCGGCGGCGCTTCAGGTAATTTCATCGGTGGAGCCGCCCCCGGCGCCGGTAATCTTATCTCCGGCAATCGGTCTTACGGCGTCATCATCGCTGATCTTGCCCACGATAATATCATTGCCGGTAATACCATCGGCCCCAACAGCGGGGGAATCAGCGGGCCCGGAAACGAAAGCGGCGGCCTTCTCGTCACGACCGGTGCTTTTTCCAATCTTATCGGCGGCGACTCGCTCAGGGCCGGGAATCTTATCTCCGCCAACGGTGGCGACGGCGTTCGGCTGAGCGGTCCGGCGGTCCGTTTCAACGTCATCAATTGGAATCGCATCGGGGTTGATGCTTCGGCTTCGTTGTCGCTCGGCAATCGCGGTCACGGCGTGGCTATAGTCGACGGGGCCAGCTACAACTATATCGGTAAAAGTGAAATCGAACCGGGCAACATTATCTCCGGCAATGACAGCAGCGGTGTCATGATAAGCGGGGCTTCGACGGCTTACAACGAACTCAAAGGCAACCTGATTGGGCTGGACATCACCGGTTACGTGGGCATCCCCAACGGCATGAGCTGCGGCGACGGGGTGCTTATCGACAAGGGTGCACATTACAATCTGATCGGCGGCCCATCTTCCACCGAACGGAACGCTATCTCGGCCAATGTCCGCTACGGGGTGCATCTCAAAGGAACCGGGACCGACCATAATATCGTCAGCGGCAATTTCATAGGCACCAGTGGTCTGGCCAACGGCTCCAAACCCAATTACGCCGGAGTCGTCATTGACGAAGGCGCCCGGGAAAACACTATCGGAGGAGATACCGAAAACGCCGGAAACATCATTTCCGGGAATCGGGCGGGCTCATTCCCCTACGGCTCAGGCGTGTTGATTTTCGGCGAAGGTACCGCCTATAATCGCGTGCTTGGCAACTGGATCGGTCTGGATATCGAAGGCAATCGTTCACTTCGCAACAACGTCGGTATTGTCATCGGCGGCGGTGCCAGTCACAATCTGATCGGCGATACCGGCCCGGCCGCGCGCAACGTCATCTCCGGTAACGGTTCAGGCAGCGAGACATCGGGCCTTGCCGCCGGCATACACTTATACGGAACGGACACGAAATACAACCGTGTAACCGGCAACGTGATTGGGCTGGCGGCCGACAGCAACAGCACCGTTGTCAACTACGGCCACGGCATCGGCCTTTACGCCGGAGCTTCGGAAAACGAAATCGGCGGACACATGCCGGAACAAGGCAACATCATAACCGGGAACCGAGGCGCCGGCGTATACATCGACGGATCCCCAACCCGCGCCAATTTGATCAGATACAATCGAATCTACGACAATGACTCACTCGGTATCAAAATAGACAATGCCGCCCAGGACGGCCTTACCCCGCCGGTCATCGTCCGGGCCGCGACCGACAGTGTCTCAGGCACGGGATCGGTCCCCGGGGGAACCGTGGATATTTACCTCGCTGCTCCGGATCCGTCGGGGGCCGGTGAAGGAGCACGACTGATCGGCAGTACGGAAGCCGACGCGTCCGGCAACTTCGCGGCCGCCGTGTCCGGGATAGCCGGAGGGGATACGGTTACGGCCATGGCCATCGATCAATGGGCCAACAGTTCCGAGTTTGCCCTTAACATGGAAGCCGGAGGATCATCGGCCGTTGACGACGGAGAAGATCTTCTCCCCCACGTCTTTGCTCTCGGCCAGAATTTCCCCAATCCTTTCAATCCCTCCACAACGATCTGTTTCTCGGTGGCCCGTCGCACTCATGTTCGCCTGACTGTCTACAATGCGCTCGGGCAGACCGTTCGCGCTCTGGCGAATCGTGATTTCTACCCGGGGGAATACCGTGTATCGTGGGATGGTCGTGACAATCGGGATCGGCCGGTGGCCAGCGGTATGTATTTTTATCGTATCGACAGCGAGTATTTTAGCGAAACCCGCAAGATGCTTCTGCTCAAATAGTCGTTGATCGCGTTTTTTGTTCATCGGAAAAATATCTTCCCATAAGCCGTAGCGACTGTTTATAATGCGTTTGCGATGTCAGCCTCCGATTCATCAGAAGTCAAGGCCATCTCCTGTCGCCTGAATATGGTCGACCGGCAGTTGAAGGCCCGGGGAATTACCGACGGTGCCGTGCTGGCTGCGATGCGGACGGTTCCCCGCCATTTGTTTGTCCCCGGCCAATCGATTGAGCAGGCCTACGGCGATTATCCTTTGCCCATCGGCCATGAACAGACGATTTCACAACCGTACATCGTGGGCTCGATGACTCAGGAAATGGCGGTTGACGGTAACTCGCGTGTTCTCGAAATCGGAACCGGCTGCGGTTACCAGACGGCCGTTCTGGCTGAAATCGTACAGCATGTCTACTCAATCGAATACATCCCCGACCTGTTCGAAGAAACCAGAGACCGGCTTCACCGGCTCGGTTATAACAATATCACGACGATGGCAGGCGACGGTTCTTTGGGCTGGCCCAGGTATGCACCTTTTGCCAGTATTATCGTGACGGCCGCCGCCCCCGCTGTACCACCGGCACTGTCGGATCAATTGGCCGAGGGTGGACGCCTGCTGATCCCGCTACAGGTCAGTGGGTTCAGCCAGGAATTGTACGTGATCGAAAAAACGCCCCAAGGCATCAAAAGCCGCTCGCTGTATGCCGTTCGTTTCGTACCGATGCGCGGCGCGATTGAAGATTAGGTCTCTATCCCACCCCGCGACACAGAAAAGCGGTGGCAAACGCCGGAGGTGATATCCCGGCAAACAAACTCAATTTCGCTCCCCGACAATCTCTCCGGCCACTGGCCAAGACCGGCGGTCGACACTATATTGTCGATATGGCCGACCCGATACGTCTCAAGGACAAATATGTTTTAGCCCGTTGTTGTTGTCCGACTCCCGGGGACGACATCGTTGGCTACCACAGCCATCACGACCTTCTCAAAGTCCATCGCGCGGATTGCAAAAACCTGAGCAAGGCCGAGGCTGACCGGCTGGTCCCGCTGGCATGGTCGGACATTCTTGCCCAAAAGTCATTTGAACCCGGACCGGCTTACCATTCGCTCGACGAAACGGATTTCGCGGTGCTGTTATATCACCACAGCCACGGTATCGATTATTCTCTCATGGTGGCAAAGGCCCTTCGGATAGACAAACAGGAAGCTTTCGACCGCCACAAGAAACTAAAAGCACTCAAGCTTCTGATACGCGTGCCGGCGGTTATGGTCAGTTATCACGAGAAGGAACTCGACCACAAGTGGATTAAACATCGCAACCATACGTATTATGACCTGACCGAACAGGGTCGGGTCTGGCTGAAACACTACCTTGCTTCCGGGTAATTTTGTCGACACCATCGCAATGGAACCTTCTAACCATGATACTGTTTTACCATGCAACAATTTGCGTCTCATGACGTCTTATCTTATAATGACACCAAACGGATAATCTGGAGGATCTGATGGACTTCAAACGCACCGTTCTGCTGTTTGCCACGCTGGCCCTTTGTTTTCTGCTCTTCCCCGCCGACGGTTTCGCCACGGGTGATCATTCTTACTGGACGCAGAAAAAAGCGGCCGCCGAAGCGAACGGGAAACCCATCGCGGACGGAAAACTCAAACCATTCGCCGAACTAATCAAGGACAAGGTACCCATCGAGGGGCTGTTCACTTTCTACCATGACACGCTCGACAACAGCATGCTGATGTCCATAAGATCGGATCAGATCGATAAGATCTTTCTCTGTGGCGAGAGCCGCTCACAGGCCGAGGGTAAGTTTTTCGACAACCACTCCATGGGCGAAACTTACCCCTTCTATTTTAGCCGGATCGGCAATCGCATGATGATGCTGGAAAAGAACGTTCGCTTCCGTGTCGACAGCAGCAACGTTCAGTTCGACGCCGTACAATCGGCCTACTCCGATCATTTGCTGGCGGCCACGGACGTAAAATCACTGCCGGACGATTCCACGAAAGCGGTCCTGATCGACGCCGCTGACCTGTTCCTTCAGGATGCCGGAAACGTGAGCTATTTGCTCGGGCAGGAAGCTCACACCGGGCTGAAATTTGATCGCCCCAACAGCTATTTCCACGAGATCAAATCATTCCCCGAAAACAGTGAAATCGCCGTCAGGCTTCATTACAGCACGCCCAAGCCGCAGACCGGCAATACCCTGCAAAACCCGTACAATTTTTTCCATACTTACCATTATTCGCTTTCGTCCCTTCCCGAGACTGATTATGTGCCGCGTTTTGCCGACGACCGCCTGGGACATTTCGTAACGCTCTACCAGGATTACACCCACCTGGACACGGAAAGCCCATACGTGCGCTACATAAATCGCTGGAATCTGAAGAAGAAGAACCCGGACGCGCGCATATCGGAACCGGTGGAACCGATTGTTTTCTGGGTCGATAAAGCCGTTCCCCTGGAGTTTCGTGATGCCTTCGCGGAAGGTATAGAATTCTGGAACACCGCGTTCGAAAAGATCGGTTTCCGCAACGCCATAGTCGCGAAACAGATGCCCGACACCGCCGACTGGGACCCGGCGGACGTTCGCTACAGCGTGGTACAGTGGATGGTCCAGCCGGGCGGCGGATATGCCGTGGGACCGAGCCGGGCCAATCCCTTCACCGGACAGATTTATGATGCCGACGTACGTGTGTCGGCGGACTTCATTCGGTTCATCTATACCAGCGCGGAGAACTGGGTCGTTCCGATGACCTCCTACAGCACACCGCCGGACGATTTCGATCTGTACGAATTCGACGAGCCGTCGGACTCAACATCGACGTATGATCGCTACGACCAATCCGAGATGTTCTATCAGTCCGAAACCGCCCGCGAAGCCGCTTTCGGTCTCGCATATATCAGCACACTCGGCGACATGGCCGACAAGGACTCCGTCAGCCGGGACTATATCCACTCCTACGTAGTGGAACTGGTGGCACACGAGGTCGGACACACCCTGGGATTTCGGCACAATTTCAAAGCATCCACGATTTACACCCTGGAACAGCTTTCCGACCGTGAGTTTACCCGCCATCACGGCACCACCGGTTCGATTATGGACTACATGGCCCCCAATATCAGCCCGCCCGGACTGCCGCAGGGTGAATTCTACTCGTCCGTACCCGGCCCGTTCGATGACTGGCTCATAGAATACTCGTACGCCGATTTCGGGGCCGCCACGCCCGAAGAAGAACGCGATAAAATCGAAGCTATCGCAGCGCGCGGACCCGGCGATCCGAACCTCGTCTACGCGACCGACGAAGACGCTTTCGGCTACAGTATCAAATCAATCGACCCGTTGGTGAACCTGCACGATCTGGGAGCCGATCCGCTCGGCTTTGCCCGCCTGCAGGTAACCCGGGGCAAAGAGCTGTGGCACGATGCCATCAAAGAGTTCGAGCAGCCCGGCACGAGATATCAAAAAATATACCGGGTCTTCCAAACCGGCTGGCGCGGCTACAACTCAGCCGCCCACATCGCTCCCAAATACGTCGGCGGTCTCGACCTTCTCCGCAGTCATATCGGTGACACCGGCAGCCGGGATCCGTTCCGGGTTATTCCCGCCGCCAAACAACGCGAGGCGGTACAATTTCTGAGCCGTCAGTTATTCGCCGCCGACGCCTTTGATCTGCCGGTCGACTTAGTAAACAAGCTGCAAGCGGAAGATCTGGAAGACTTCACCTTCTCCGCCTACAGCCGTTCCCAGGTAGACTATCCGCTGCATCAACGTGTTCTCGTCATACAAAACGCCGCCCTGGGTAACCTCTACAGTCCCTATGTGCTCAATCGTTTGCTCAATAACCTGGCCCGGGTTGAAAAAACGGCCGAGAAGTACACGATGTACGATTTGTTCACCGACATCCGTCACTCCATCTGGGGGGAACTCGACGGACCGACAAACGTAAACAGCTATCGTCGTCAACTGCAATTGGCACACCTGGGACGATTGATTATGATTTATCTCAGCGGAGCCAATAAATATCCGACCGACGCCCGCACTCTCGCGGCCAACGATCTGGATATACTCGAAAAAGCGGCCAACCGGGCGATTAAATCGAATAACATCGACGAGATGACCCGCGCTCATTTCAAAGAGGTCGTGCGTCAGATAGAATCAGCCCGAAACGCCCAGCGGACGTACCTGGGCTTTTAGCGTCAGAAACAGCTATCTCATATGCGAGAGGCTGAGGTGATAACCCACCTCAGCCTCTTTCTCATAATGCGGAAATCTATCGGATCAAATACACAGCCGACATAACGACTATCAATCGGAAGTAACAGCCCGATAAAAGTATTTGATATAATTCCAGGCGTCGACCGCTTTGTCGGCGTATACGAACAGCTTGATATCCTCCGGGTCAATTGTCCCCTGTTCGACCAGATAATCGAAATCGATCAAACTCTTCCAGAACTTCTCGCCGAACAAAACAATAGGAAGGGGTTCCATTTTCCCGGTCTGCACCAGTGTAATGGCCTCAAAAAGTTCGTCGAGCGTACCGAACCCTCCGGGAAAAGCCACCAGAGCTTTGGCCCTGAGCATGAAGTGCATCTTGCGAATGGCAAAATAGTGAAACCGGAAACACAGGGCGGACGTGATATACGGATTGGGCTGCTGTTCCATAGGCAAAGTGATATTCATACCTATTGATTTCGCACCCATATCATAAGCCCCCCGATTGGCCGCTTCCATAATGCCCGGACCGCCGCCGGTCACGATCACATATTCGGAGTGTTCCGAGAGCTGACATTCCGATGACACCAACCGGGCGAACTCACGAGCCTCGTCGTAATAAACGGATTTTTCCAGGATTGACCGGGCCACTCTCAGATTTCGTTTCAAAATCGGATCATGCGGCTTCTTCTTCAATCTCGATTCCGCCTTACGCACGTTCCGACGAGCCACGACGGATTCGATTATCCGGGTACCACCGAAAGTTACGATTGTCGACTGGATATTATTTTCTCTCATTCCGACTTCGGTTTTCAGCAATTCCAACTGCAAACGAGCCGGACGCGCGAACGCGCTGTCAAGGAAATCCGAATCTTTGTAGGCAATCCGATAGGCCGGTGACTGTTTCAGTTCGGCCACCATGGCGTGCTTGTCTGGTTTCTCTTTCCGAGGCATAGTTCTATACAGACCCTGTTACTAAAGTCTAACCGTCTCGTGAAGTTCGGGAAGGTGACAATTCCATCCCCGGTTTTGTCTCAGGTGCTCGGCCATCGCGGTCGACTGGGGCGGTTCTCCGTGGGTCACGAAAACCCTTTGCGGTGGTGTCTTGATTGGTTCCAGCCATTTCAACAGTTCACTATAATCGGCATGCCCCGATATACCGTAGAGTGCCCTCACGCGCGCCTTTACCGGCACCATCTGCTTGTGAATACGCAGTTCGGTCGCACCCTCGGCCAGCTTCCGGCCCGGTGTTCCTTCGGCCATGAAGCCGGACAGCAATACGGTGGTCGCAGGGTCGGGCAAACGGAGCATCAAATGATGCATAATACGTCCCCCGGTCATCATACCGCTGGATGACATAATAACGGCGGGCCCTTTCAATTTATTGAGATCCTTGGAATCTTTCCGCTTGCGGCACAGGTGCACGTTTTTGCCTTCCAGAATACAGCCCGATCCGTCCAACTGCTTAATGTCAATCGAATGATAAGCGTGATACTTGCAGAAAATATCGGTTGCCGAAATGGCCATCGGAGAGTCGATATAAATATCAATTTCCGGTATCAGACCATCCCGAATCAACCCGTTTATGAGAAAAGTAATCTGCTGAGTGCGACTGACCGCAAAAGCCGGGATCAAAAGCACGCTTTTGTGTCGGATCGACTCGTGTATCAACTCAGAGAAAACCTGACGGGGGTCCTCATCGAAGTGAAGACGGCCGCCATAAGTCGATTCGCACACCAGATAGTCACATTCCGGGGGCTCGGCCGGATCAATCGTCAGCGGGTTACCATAGCGACCGACATCTCCGGAAAACAGAATGGTCTTCTTGGTCCCGCCATCACTGACTTCTACTTCCACCGAGGCCGCCCCGAGAATATGTCCGACTATCCGCAACCGGAAACGCACCCCTTCGCACACGTCGACCCACTTATCATATGGCACGGCCGTAAACAGCTCGATAGCCGCCTCGGCATTGTCGGTGGTATAGAGAGGCAACGCTTTTTTGTGGTGGGTCAAATGCTTGCGGTTACGAAATTCGGCGTCTTCTTCCTGTATATGAGCGGCGTCCAGAAGCGATATGCCGGAGATATCAACGGTCGGAGCCGTGGCGTAGACTTTGCCGGTGTATCCCCGCCGGACCAGTTTGGGAAGATAACCGATGTGATCGATATGCCCGTGAGTAACGATCACCGCCTCCAGTTCGGTCGGTTCGAACCACGGGGCATCCCAGTTGAGCTGACGCAGGCGCCCGGGTCCCTGAAACATCCCGCAGTCTATCAGAACTTTTCGGCCATTTACTTCCAGCAGGTATTTCGATCCGGTAACGGTTCCGGCGGCTCCGTGAAAGGACAATTCGATCAAGACATATACCTCCGAAGTTACTATAATGTCGGGAAAGCAGCCTGATTAAGACTGCAAACACTGCTCATGCGACGCGACCGTTCCTAATCGAGCGTAAAGGCCTTTTCCGGCTCAACGTCGTGCCCGAACCCCAGACAAATACCGATGGAACCGGCAGTTCGCACCCAGGGGTGATCCGGGGTAACTTTGCGTGTCTTCCCGGCCACGTCTTTGATAGCGACGGAAGCAATATCACTCCCCTTCAGCACCACCATGCGGCCGGATTCCCCGCGGGCCGCCATGTGCAGAGCCTCCATCCCGAAACGGGTAGCCAGAATACGGTCACGGGCAGTCGGTGACCCGCCTCGCAACAGGTGCCCCAGAATCGTTACCCGGCACTCTATACTCAGCAGGCCTTCCAGTTGTGCCGCTATCTGATTCGAAATACCACCGAGGCGGATAGCATCCGGCGAATGTTCTATGAACCGCTTGACGACCATCTCTCCACCGGCAGGTCGGGCTCCTTCACCGACCACGACAATGGAGAAATTCTTCCCCTGCGAAAGACGTTCCCGAACCTGGTCACAGATCGCTTCGACATCGTATGGAATTTCCGGCAGCAGGATAATATCACCGCCGCCGGCCAGCCCCGACCCCAGAGCAATCCAGCCGGCATATCGACCCATGACTTCAACTATCATGACCCGATGGTGAGACTGGGCGGTCGTATGGATACGGTCGATAGCTTCGGTGGCCACGGACATCGCCGAATCGAACCCGAAAGTAACATCGGTCCCGAAAAGGTCGTTGTCTATCGTCTTGGGGACCCCGATAATAGGCAGGCCCTTCTCGGCCATCCCGGCCGAGGCGGCCATGGTTCCGTCCCCCCCGATAGCGATCAGGGCGTTAAGACCCAGGCGCTCATAATTGCGCGCGGCCTGAGTCGAACGGTCGAGGTAAACATATTTATCGTTTTCCAGGACCGGGAAATTGAAAGGATCGGCCCGGTTGGAAGTCCCCAGGATAGTCCCGCCCAGAGACAGAATACCGGAAACGTCCTTGTTTCCCAGCGTTACGAAGCGGTTCTCGACCAGCCCCTCGTAGCCGTCCTGAAAACCAATAACTTCGATCCCATAATCATGGTCGGCCGTTCTCACTATTGAGCGAATAACGGCGTTCAACCCGGGGCAATCGCCCCCACCGGTGAGTATTCCGATTCGTTTTGTCTTTTTCATAGCGCTCAATCTTATACATTTTCGACCGATTTGAAAGAAAAAAAGCACTTCGTGGCCAATTAGCCGCAACCGGGATACAAACCCACCGCCGCCAAAATTGTTGTTGCGAAGGGTTGCGGTTTTTGATACCAAAAGGGGTGCAAAAACATGGGGAAAGACGGCCTTAAGCCTAAGAAAAATATGCGTGTAAAACAACTTCTGGTTCTGCCAAAACTGCCTGAGAACCTGCTCAAACTGCAGGAACTGGCAAGTAATCTTTATTACTCCTGGAGTTGGGATGTTGTCAGTCTGTTTATCAGACTGGATGCCGACATGTGGGAGCGTTGTTATCAGAACCCTATCGAGATGCTCTCCCGACTTCCCCAGCACCGCCTTGAAAAAGCATCTAAGGACGAGGCTTTCCTGGCCCGTCTGGACAAGGTTTACCAAAAATATCAGGACTATCTGAATCGCAAAAGATGGTTCCAGTACCGCCACGGCGGCATTACCAACGCTACCGTGGCCTATTTCTCGCTGGAATACGGCCTGGATACCGGCCTGCCCGTGTATTCGGGTGGTCTGGGCGTTCTTTCGGGCGACACGCTGAAATCGGCGTCGGATTTGGGGCTGCCGATGGTGGCTATCGGCCTGCTTTATCGTTACGGCTATTTCCGCCAGACGCTTTCACCGGACGGCTGGCAGCAGGAAAGGTACGAGGAAAACGACTGGTACCATATGCCCGTTCAGCTCGTCAAGGACAATCAGGGCCGACCATTGCGAGTTACGGTGCTGCTCGATACCACGCCGGTCCAGATTCAGGTATGGAAAGTTTCGGTGGGGCTTATTCCTCTCTACCTGCTGGACACTAACATCCCCGAAAATTCCTCGAAAGCACGCGAGATAACGTCCGTCCTCTACGGTGGCGACAAAGACATGCGCATCCGTCAGGAGATCGTTTTGGGCGTCGGCGGCGTTAAGGCTCTTCAGGAGCTTGGTATAAATGCTACCATTTTCCACAGCAACGAAGGACACTCCTGGTTCCTGACCCTGGAACGGCTGCGCTGCCTGATGAAGGATCAGCATCTTTCTTTCAAAGAAGCCGCTCAGTATGTCTGGTCCACCACCGTTTTCACCACCCACACGCCGGTGCCGGCGGGCAACGAGAAATTCGACCCGGTTATGGTCGAACGTTATCTGGGCAGCCTGGTCAAAGAACTGGGCCTTTCGTGGAAAGAATTCCTGGCCATCGGACGAATCACCCCCGAGGACGAAACCGAGCACTTCGGTATGACCGTGGCCGCTCTCAAGTGCTCCGCTTTCTGCAACGGTGTATCCGAACTGCACAGCCAGGTCTCGCGCGAGATGTGGCACAATATCTGGCCCAGTTTACCGATCGATGAAGTCCCGATTAAGGCGATCACCAACGGAGTTCATCTTTCATCGTGGATATCCCACGACATGAACGAGGTGTACGAATCCTATCTTGGGCCGCAGTTCGTCGAACACCCGGGAGCCCCGGAAATATGGGAACGGGTTCACGATATTCCCGCCATGGAACTCTGGCGAGTACACAACCGGCGCCGGGAACGCTTGATATTCTTCGCCCGCAAGCGGCTCAAACAGCAACTTCAGCACCGCGGCGCCACCCAGGTGGACATTCAGCGAGCGGAGACCTGCCTCGACCCGCAGATCCTGACCATCGGATTCGCCCGTCGTTTCTCGACCTATAAGCGGGGGAATCTCATTTTCCGTAATCAGGATCGTCTGGACCATATTCTCAACAACGAGAAATGCCCGGTTCAGATTATCATCGCCGGCAAGGCCCACCCGCTCGATACGCCCGGCAAAGAAATAATAAAGGATATCTTCACGCGGACCGGTGATCCCCGATTCCGCAAACGGATTATATTCCTCGAAGATTACGATATTAACGTGGCCCGCTATCTGGTTCAGGGGACCGACGTGTGGTTGAATAATCCACGGCGGCCGCAGGAAGCTTCGGGAACATCCGGAATGAAAGCCGCTCTCAACGGCGCTCTGCATTTCAGCATACTCGACGGCTGGTGGGCCGAAGGGTACGACGAAACGACCGGCTTCAAAATCGGCAGCGACCTGCAATACGACAATCCCGAAACCCAGGATTATCTTGAGTCGGAATCGTTGTACAACACCCTGGAGCGCGAGATTATCCCGCTGTTTTACAAACGCAACGAATCCGATCTGCCCGAACACTGGATAGACATGATGAAGGCTTCAATCCACATGGCCGGGCAGCGGTTTTCGGCTCAACGGATGCTGAAGGATTACACGAATAACTTCTACATCCCGGCTATTCGGGCGGCCGACAGCCTGTCGACCAACAATTTCGAGAATGACCGCCAGTTGACCGCATGGCTCCAGCGTATTTCCGACAGTTGGGACAAAATCAAAATTGCCGACATTGAGTTCTCCAATGTCAGCTCGACTGTCCTGGTCGGCGATAAGATCAAGGTGAACATGAAGGTCCAGTTGGGCAAAATACAACCTTCGGATGTTTCGGTGGAAATAGTCTCCGGGCGGCTCAATTCACAGGAAAAATTCCTGGAACTCGCACCGGTGCGCGCCGAGTTGAACGATCCGACCGACAATGGCGGACCGGACGGGATATTCTCCTACGTGGGAGAGATTACCTGCCACGAATCCGGTCGCTTCGGCATCACCGCCCGCGTCATACCGGAGAACGAACACCTGCTGCATACCCGCAAGCCAAAACTGATCAGTTGGTGGTAAGACAATCGGACTTCGGACAAGCAAAAGCGGGCGCATGAAGCGCCCGCTTTTTTTCTGACCCGACCTTCAGCGACGATAGTTGGAATCGGAACCGATATCGCCTTCGCGCTGCCAGTCAGTATAGGACACGGAGAGGTCGCGGGCGATTCGGATCAACTCAAGAAGCTCATCGGTTTGCCCGGACGGAAGCTGCCGGCGAAGAGGCTCGGCTACCCGACTGAGATCATCATAGGCTGTCTCTCCGGCATAAACACTGCCTTTGAGAATTTCGGCAAAGCGGCTCGCCACCAGGGCCAGCCGGAGTTCCGGGCGAGAACGATCAAACGACCGGAAGTCCTGCTCCAGCACAGCCTCACGGCTCGTTTCCACCACTTCGGTATCGTCGCAATCCTTCCACCGTACGAACACCGTAGCGGCTTTTCCCCTCGGATGTTTACCGGTCAACACCAACTCGTACAAAGCGGTAATTTCATGTCCGGCGCCGACCTCTCCCCCATCCTGGCTATTATCCCGGAAATGCTGATCGGCCACATCGCGATTTTCATAACCCAGCAGACGATAAGATTCAACCACCCGGGGATTGAATTCAACCTGTATCTTCACATCACGGGCCAGCAGTTGCATATTGCTTCCAAAATCATCCACGAACGTCCGGCGGGCCTCCTCGCGATTGTTAACGTATGCATACCGCCCGTTTCCGGACTGGGCCAGTTGCTCCAGCAACACGTCGTTGTAGTTGCCCATGCCGAACCCGAACGTCGACATAGTGATACCCCTGCGCGCAAAACGTTCTATTTTGTTCATTATGGCTTCCGGGCTGGTTCGGCCAACGTTGGCCACCCCGTCGCTGCAAAACACCACTACATTATTATGTCCGTTGACATACTGCCGATTGGCCATTTCGTAACCCAGCGTCAGACCCGCTTCGGCATAGGTGGAACCGCCCGGATGCAGGCAATCGATAGCCCGGAAAATCTCGACGCGACTATCGGCGGACACCGGCTCCAGAACCACTCGCGCACTGGAACCATAGGCAACCAGACCAACCTTATCGTTACGATCAAGCTGCCGCACCAGCATGCGAAGCGACTCTTTGACCAATTCCATGCGGTTGTCATAACTCATAGATCCGGAAACATCGACGACCAGAGTCAGATTAAGCGGGCGACGATCACGACGGTCGATTTCACGTCCCTTGATCCCGATTTTCAGCACCGTGCGCTCGGCCTCGAACGGCGAATCCGTAAACTCGGTGAATATCCGAAATTTGTTCTCCTTCGGGTCATTATAACCATAATCGAAATGGTTGATGAACTCTTCGACCCGAACCGCTTCGTGAGGCGGAAGGTTCCCCTCGCGGAGATACCGGCGAATCAGCGTATAGGAAGCATCGTCCACATCGACCGCAAAAGTGGAAAACCGATCACGGTCGGTTGACACGAAACTATTCGTCCCATAATCCCGGAAGAACATATCATAAGGCACCTGCGACCGGTACTCGTTGCCGCGATCATCCCGACTCGGATAGGGTGGCATACAACCGCCCCCGGCCGAGTTAGACGTGATATTTGAAATGGTCGGAGCTTCCATTATAGATCTTCTTCCCGATCCTTCCCGCACAACCGTTTTGTCCTGGCTCATGTTGGGCTGCACGTTATCACCAACAACCTTGATTTCCACAAGGCAGGCGCCCGACAGACTGGTCTTCTTGCAATCATTATCCGACCGCTCTTCCTCCGAAATACGTTTCAGGGTCAGATTCATGCTGGCGGTCCGGCCCGCCTTCACGGTAACGGTAAAATCCGTTCTGTCCCTGACAACTCCGTAATCCGGATGTGTGACCGTGATCGTATAATCGCCGGGCAACAGGTTTCTAATGAAAAAATGGCCCAGCGAATCGGTAATCGCCCCATGCTTGTTATCACTCAGGACTATTGATGCTCTCGCAATGGGGGCCCCGGTTTGGGCATCGGTAAGCTGCCCCGAGATATCCCCGGTTACCGCTTCTTTGCCCAGGCCGATCCCACCCGCAAAAGCCAATAGAAGAATCGACAAAGCCGCTGTAACACATAGAGTTCTCATCTTTACCTCCTGTCTCAAGGGATTGTGTTTGCCTTTCACCTCGAATACAGCCGGCCTTGCCTTTTCTTCCCTTTTTTCCACGATCAGTAAAATTCCAACGGTAATAAAAGCCCGAAGATCGACAAATGATGCAACCCGGACAATCGGATAGCGTTATGGTACTTATGGTTGGGTTTGTACCGCAAGGGGCGGGCTAATTCCCCTGTTAACTTATTGTCGGACTTAACACTTGACACTGACTTGACGCGGTGGTTTATTCCCTCGCAAGTTTGGTAAGTCATTAGATTCTATGGAGGTAACCATGCTAAACAGGATCGGGCGCTCTTTCCTTTGTGTCGCCCTAACATTGACCCTGGTCTGTTCTGTCGCCATGGCTTTCGATTTTTCGGAGCTTGAAAAATCGGTTCAGGAACAGACTCTCGACAACGGTTTGAAGATCATAGTCTTGCCGAGGCACGACGCCCCGGTGGCTTCCTTCATCACCTGGGCTGATGTCGGCAGTGTCGATGACCCCAAGGAGTACACCGGCATAGCCCATATGCTGGAGCACATGGCTTTCAAAGGCACGACCACTCTCGGAGCCAAGGATTTCGACAAGGAAAAGGAATTGATGGCTATCGAGGATTCGGTCTGGCTGGCCCTCAGAGCCGAACGTAAAAAAGGTCACCTGGCCGATTCGACCAAACTGGCCGAACTGGAAGTGGCCTATGACAAAGCCCGTGAAGACGCCTTTGAAATCGTGGAAACCAATGCCTACACCAAACTGGCCGGCCAGGTCGGAGGAGTCGGGATCAACGCCGGCACTTCTTACGACTTCACCATGTACACGATGAGCCTGCCTTCAAATAAGGTGGAATTCTGGATGGCCAGTGAATCCGAACGTTTCCTTAACCCGGTTTTACGCGAGTTATACAAGGAACGAGACGTGGTGGCCGAGGAACGCCGCATGCGCACCGAATCCAGCCCCTTTGGCCGCATGATGGAAGAGTTCTTCGCGCTGGCTTTCAAGGCCCATCCCTATGGAGTGTCGGTCATCGGGCACATGTCTGATATTCAGAATTACAGCCGCGATGCCCTGAAAGAACATTTCAATAAATACTACGTTGCGTCCAATCTGACCGTAGCCGTGGTCGGCGACGTTGAACCCAAGGACGTATTCAAACTGGCCAAGAAATACTGGGGTCGCCTGCCCAACAAACCCAAGCCCGAACGGGTAGCCACGGTCGAGCCGGAACAACTCGGCGAACGTCGCATGGTGATGGAAGACCCGGCCCAGCCGATTTACTGGGTAGGCTGGCATATTCCCGAAGGTGTCCATCCCGACCGGCCGGCTATTGATGCCATGCTCGACTACCTCGGCCAGGGGCGCACCTCGCTGCTTTATAAAAACCTTGTAAAGGATAAGAAAATCGCCGCTGAAGTCATGGCTTTTGCCGGTCTGCCGGGCAATAAATATCCCACCATGGCCTCTGTGATTGCCATTCCCACCCCCGAACACGATAACCTTGAATGCGAGACGGAAATCCTCGCCGATGTGGAACGACTCAAGGAAGTCTTGCTAACGCCGGAGGAAATGGAAGGGATCAAAGCCCGGGCGAAATCAACCTTTATTAATGGCCTGGTAGATAATATGGGACTGGCTCAGCAACTGGCCTCCTATCAGACCGAATGGGGCGATTGGCACCAGATGTTCCGGGAACTCGACCGCATCAACGCCGTGACACCGGAAGATATCCAACGCGTAGCCAAGCAGTATTTCACCACTAAGAATCGTGTCGTCGTTATGATGAGCACGGTTGAAAGCTGATGGAGAGAGGATCATGAAATCGAAAATAGGATTGATTCTTGTACTTTCGGCATTGCTGCTGAGCCTGGGTACGCTAAGCGCGACGGCCGTGGACCTGAACAATTTGAAGTACCCGGAACTCAACAAGCTGAAGATACCCGAAATCCAGAAAGTGACTCTTGATAACGGCCTGAGACTTTATCTCGTCGAGGATCACCGGCTCCCCATTTTCCGTCTCTCGGCCAGGGTCAACGCCGGATCATACCTGGAAGGCGCCGACAAAGTCGGCATGATCGATATCCTCGGCACTGTCCTTCGCACCGGCGGTACGGATAAGTGGACCGGCGACGAACTGGACGAATTACTCGAGGGAATCGGTGGTTCGGTGGAAACCAACGGCGAACTGGCCACTTGCGGAGCGAATGTCGATGTCCTTTCAGACTACACCGATCTGGGACTTGAGGTCCTTTCCCAGGTTCTCAGGCACCCGATTTTCAACGAGGACAAGCTCGACCTGGCCAAGATTCAGGCGCGCAGTAACATCGCCCGCCGCAACGACGACCCGTTCGATATATGCCTTCGTGAGTTCAAAAACCAGATCTACGGCTCGGAGTCGGTGTATGCCCGATATCCGGAGTATGCCACGATAGACGCTATCACACGCGACGAGATGAAGGCCTTTCACGAAACCTATTTCCGGCCCGAGAACATTCAAATGGCTGTCTGGGGCGATATCGACAAAGAAGCTATCGTAGCCAGAATAACCGAATTGTTCGGTGACTGGACTAAGGGTTCCGCCGAGGTTCCGCCTCTGCCCGAAGTACAGCACACTTTCGAGAACAAGATATGTTATATCGGAAAAGAGGATGTCAATCAGGCCAACATCCTGATGGGTCACGTAGGCGGATTGATTACCGATGACGACTATGCCGACCGTATCGTCATGAACGACATTCTGGGTGGAGGTTTCGGCAGTCGCATGTTCAACGAGGTGCGGACCAAGGGCGGTCTGGCTTACACTGCTCAGGCCAGCTATACGGCCAGAATTTCCTACCCGGGAATTTTCTTCGGCTTCGTCAGCACCAAGAACGAATCGACGATCAAGGCGATCCGGAAGATGATCGAGGTCATCAAAAGCATGCAAACCGAACCGCCTACCCCCGAAGAACTCAAACGGGCCAAGGACAGCTACCTCAATTCCTTCGTCTTCAACTTCGACAGCAAGGCCGAGGTGGTCAACCGCCTCATGAATTACGACTATTATGGTATTCCCGATGATTTCCTTCAGCAACAGAAGGAGAAAATCGAAAAAGTAACCGCCGATGACGTCGTAGCCGCGGCCAATCGCAATCTCCAGCCCGACAAGATGCGCATTGTCATCGTCGGTAAAGGCTCCGATTTCGACGAGCCGGCCGAGGCGCTGGGTTATGGTCCGGTGGACACGGTTGACATTACTATACCCGTCGTCGAAGAAATTCATGAGTTGGAAATAACCCCCGAGAATCTCGCCAAGGGAGATGAGCTGTTCAAACAGGCCGTGGCGACTCTCGGAGGAACCGAGAATTTCAAAGCCGTCAAATCGGTATCGTCGAAAGGAACCCTGACACTGGTTATGGGCGGCCGTGAAATACCGCTGTCGTTCGAAGAAATTCGTACTTTTCCCGACCAGTATTGCCAGCTCATCAGTTTCATGGGTCAGAAAATCTATGATATCCGCAACAATGATGTCGGCTGGAAAACCGACCAGGCCACCATGGGCATAGTTCCCAAGACCGCCGAGGAACTCGCCGAAGAGGACAAAGAAGACCTCCGCAGTAATATCCTGGTCTTCCAACAGGCCGACAATCCGACCTACCGAGCTGTTTACGACGGTTCCGGTAAAGTCGAGGGTACCGATGTCGAATATGTGGCCCTCGTGGACGAAAACGACGAGAGTCTGTGCCGGTATATTATCAACGCCGCTAATTCGGAGTTGGTAGGCAAGGAATACCGGGGCGAGACCCCGATGGGCGAAGGGACGATAACGGAAGTTTACAGCAATTTCTCTCAGATAGGAGAAGTCAAACTGCCGATGACCGTCACTCGCACCATGAATGGACAGAAAATACAGGCTATTTCATACAGCTCGTATGAAATCAATCCTGCCGACATCACCGAGGACAGCTTCAACCCGCCCCAATAATCCGGGCCGGGATGAGATATCCGGAAAAGCCGACCCGCCCGGGTCGGCTTTTCTATTAGCCAACCCAACCTATTGTCCTACTATAACATAGCCTCACCCACCAGCCTCCAAACCTTTTCTTTTGCTGTTTTCCGCCCACAAACTGAACCGCTACGCCCCCGATTGAGAAAAAATCAGGAGTGTGACAGACCTGTATAAGCACATATCTACCGGATTGAAATCGCCACAAGAGCCAAAAATGACTTGCTTTAGGTCGTGTTCACTACTTGATTTAGCGAATCAGTTTGACTATTATTGCACGATTAAATGTAGTCTGACGTTATTGTATTGTAGTTTTTTACGTTAGCCAGGGATGTAGATGATGAAACGACAGATTCTCACAGTCACATTCACTTTGGTTTGTCTCCTGCTGTCGGCCGCGAGCTTTTCTTCGGCTCGCATGCTCAACGATGCCAGGCCAAACAGACCAACACCGACCACGGCGGCCACCCCGGCCTACTGCATTGCGGAACACAATATCGGCAAGCTGGCCATGGCGGTGAACAACAACGGAACCTGCGGGACCAACTATTCTAAGTCAGGTACGCTCGATTTCTTCACCGGTGAGGAAGTGACCTCGTGCGAGTATCCCAAGGGCAGCAACACCGTTTACATGTACGGTCTGGCCTTCTGGATCGGCGCCGTAGTGGGCAACGATACGCTGGTGTCGGTGGGACATGACGGCTGGCAATCCGACCAGGAATTCCATCCCGACGAACCACCGCTGGGTAATATGATCTATCGTTCCACCATCGACCCGGCCAAACCGGAATACGATGGGGCTGTTTCCGAACAGGACTATATTGCCGTTTACACCGATACGTTTACCTCAAGAACTATCGTACCGGAAGACGACTACATCGACAAGCGCCCCCACCAACCCCTGAACATTGAGATCATACAGCGCAGTTACTCTTGGTCGTATGCCTACGCCGAAGATTTCATTCTCTTCGATTATTCTATCCAGAATATCGGCTTCGACCGCCTCAACAAGGTCTATATAGGCGTATATATTGACGCCGACGTGGGTGCTCTTTCCCAGGACAGTGAAGGTAAGGCCGATGACGATATTTGCGGTTTTCGCGAGTACACCGAAGCTACTTATCTCCCGGCCACCTGCCCACCGGACAGTGACCGGGTAAATATCGCCTGGATCGCCGACAACTCCGGTGATATCGGGGAAAGCTACGCACCGGTGCCCAACGTTACGGCTACCCGCATCGTGCGGACCCCCAACAAGGATTCGTTGAAAGTATCCTTTAACTGGTGGGTCGGCAACCAGGATCCCCTCTACGATTTCGGCCCGGTAAAGCGCGAGAACGAGCGTGACCTCGGTACCAGTGGTATGGGAACACCGGAAGGTGACCGTAATAAGTATTTCTTCATGCGCAATAACGAATTCGATTACGATCAGGTCCGAACAGCCACTATCGGCTCTCTCGACCCGGTCTGGCTGCCGCCGAATAAACTGATTGCCTCTGACGTAGCCGATGGCTATGACACCCGCTATCTGCTCTCGTTCGGTCCTTTCGAAATCGAAC
>DAISVY010000006.1:0-219651 GCA_036826635.1 Candidatus Zixiibacteriota bacterium | reverse complement strand
ACAAAACGCCCAAAACTCTACTTATCAACTGTCTACTTGACAGGGAAGCTTACGACTATACTCAACCCGCTCTTCAGGGCCATTTCATTGGTAATGTCATATGCCAGGCCCAGTATGCGCTTGGGAGAGCCGTCTTCCTCTCTGGAATGGACAACTTCACGGCAATCGAGCCATCTCCAGTTGCCGTCCTTCTTTTGCACTCGATACTTGTAGTTGATAATTTGACCGGCCGAGGCCGATTTGTATTGCTGGTTGATCTTCGACTTGTACAGTTTTACATCATCGGGGTGCATGAACGATTTCAGCAAAGCGCCGGAAAGATAGCCCACATCTTCCCTGGTATAGCCAAGGAATTCGGGGATGCTCCGACTGGTGAAAATGTTCTTTTTCTCCTTGATATTGTATACGTATATGACGGCCGGTGTAACATTGAATATGCCTTCGACCAGTCTGTTTTTCGCGCTCAATTCGTCAAGCGTCGTGTTCAGCCTGATTTCGTTTTCATGCATCTCGGTGACGTCGTGGCAGAGGCCTGTCATTCCGAAAGCCTGGCCTCGTTCATTATATATTGTCTTGCTGATAGAATGAATGTAACGCCAGTCTTCGTTACCTTTGCCTTTGACCCTATAGATGACATCATATTGCGGGCCCCCTTCGGCGGCATCGCGTAACGCTTCAATTGCATTTTCCACATCGTCGGGGTGGACTCTGTTTTTCCAACCGTCGATATCATTGGTAAATTCGCCTTTATCGAACCCGAATATCTCGTCTGTCCGTTCGTCCCACATGACACGGTTATCCGAGATAGTCCATGTCCATATGCCGGCGTCTATGGCTTTGAGCGCCATTTTCAGTTGTTCCTGATGGTCTCTCAGTTTGTCGGAAGCTTTCTTCGCTTCATTGATATCGATGTAGGTTAATACTATGCCCTGGGTTTTGTTTTTCTCGTCTTTGTACGGCAGGATGCGTTCCAGATACCACCTGCCCGCTTCGGTCTCGATTTCTCTTTCGGAAGCTTCGTCGGTGGAAAGGACCCTGTTGATATCGTTGAATAACTCGCTGTTGTCCTTGATCTTGTTGGCAATATGGAACAGCGGTCGGTCGATGTCCTGCGACATAATACTGAACTGATTTTTTATAGCGGGAGTATACTTTCTGATCTTCAAATTCTTGTCAAGGAACACCGTGCCTATCATTGTGCTGTTCATCAGATTGTCGATGTCGTTGTTTAGTTGCGTTAGTTCCTCGATCTTGCGTTCATATTCGCCGTTAACGGTATACAATTCCTCGTTGACGGAGTGTAATTCTTCGTTAGTGCTCTGTAGCTCTTCGTTGGAAGCCAGCAGTTCTTCGTTCGTCGCCTGCAATTCTTCGTTACTGGTTTCCAGTTCTTCAACCGTGGCCTGCAGGTGTTCTTTGGTGAACTGAAGTTCCTCTTCAAGCTCTTTAATGTGTGCCTTCGCTTCTTTGTCCGGTCTGAAGTTTTTATCGTGCTTTGTCGTTTTCTTGTCAAAGCCCGGTTCTTTCTTGATCTCTTCCAGGATTACAAGGTAATGGTCCACATCGGAAGCCTTATCAATCAGAGGTTTGACAATAACCTGCAGATTTATGGCTTTATCACCCGACATGAACTTGATGCCCTTGTATGCGATGGCTTTATTTTCTTTTTCCGCTCTCTGTAAGGCGGTGGATATCGCGATACGTAAATCGCCTTCGACCATCGAGAGAATGTCGAGATCGAATCTGCCGGACGGCGGCGTTAGAAATTCTCGTGCCGGCCCGAACGAGTGAATGAGTCTTCGGTTTTCATCGATTAGCAAACTCGGCGGAACATACTGTTGAAGTAACAGCTCATATGCCCTTGATATCCTTATTTCGGTTTGTGGGGAGGTTTGCTTGTTGGTGAAAATAGGAATCCGTTTCTTGTTCATGAAAGGCACATGGGAAAAATGCGTATCATCGGCGATTCGTACGTCGCGGCGTTTCTTATATATTTTCCAGTGTTTGTCGATAGGCAAGAATTCGTTTTCCAGATTTCCCAGTGTCTCGCTGGGACCGAGGAAGAGGGTTCCTCCTGTCTTAAGTGAAAAATGGAAATAAGAAAGCGCTTTTCTCTGAGCGTTAGGCTGCAGGTAAATAAGCAAGTTACGACAACTGACAAGGTCGATTTTGGTGAACGGCGGGTCTTTTATCACATTGTGTTCAGCGAAAACGACCATTTTCCTGATGACCGGTTTTACTTTGTAATTATCATCTCCCTTGATGAAATACTTTGACAGATATTTATCCGGGACGTTCATGACGCTTTCGTCGCTGAATGTCCCCAGGGCGGCTTTTTCAAGAGAGAATTTATGGGCATCGGTGGCGAAAATTTTCAGGTTATTACGGCGGGAGAATTTGAGCATAGCCTCTTTGAGAAGAATCGCCAGCGAATATGCTTCTTCTCCCGATGCGCACCCCGGGACCCAGATTCTGACCTCTTCGTCATCTTTGATTTCCGAAAATATTGACGGAATAACCCGGTTTTCGATTATTTCAAATGCTTCCGGATCCCTGAAGAACTGCGTAACCCCGATAAGCAAATCTTTGTAGAGAGCTTCAAGTTCCTGTTCGTCCCTGTTGAGCCGGTCGATATACTTCTCGAGGTTGATATACTGCCGGATACTCATTCGACGTTCTATGCGGCGGCCGATTGTTGTCGGCTTATACATGGCAAAGTCGATTCCGTATCGCTCCAGGAGTAGCTTGAAGATTTCTTTGTAAACACTGTTTTCCGAAAAGATGATGCTTCGTTTATCTTTTATCAGAGACTTATCGAGCAAGCCCTGGCTGTACATTACGAGTATATCCGGCATTTCGAATGGCGGCACCACCAGATCGGCGAAACTGGTCGCAATGGCACTCTTGGGCATACCGTCGAACTTGGCGCTCTCCTCGTTCTGGACTATGACCAGCCCCCCGGCATCATGAATGCTTTTTATACCGCGGGAACCGTCACTGCCGGTGCCGGATAGAATGATAGCCACCGCCTTCTCTTTCATGTCCTCGGCCAGTGAATGCAGGAACTTGTCGATAGGCAGATTCAGGTTGTGTTTGGGTTCTCTGTCTTTGACCCGGAGTTGCCCTTTCTTGATAACCATCTCTTTTTTGGGGGGTATCAAGTAGACGGCGTTCGGCTCAACCTTCATGTTATCTTCGACCCGGTGTATGTCCATTTTGGTGAACCGAGCCATCAGTTCACCCATCAGACTTTTGAAATCGGGCGATAGATGCTGAATGACGACAAATGCCATCCCGGTGACATCGGGGATATTGCGGAAAAACTCTTCAATAGCTTCCAAACCGCCGGCCGAAGCTCCAATACCGATAATATGAGTTGGTGTTCTCGGGATCTCGGAGCTTTTCTTAACCACCATTGTCTTTTTGGTTTTTGCCGGAGAGGGTGAGGTGTCGCTTTCTTTAATCCTTGATTTGGTGACGTTCGTTTTCTTAGTGCCCGTTGAGTTTGATCTTGTTGCCATAATCAAAAACCCTCGGAGGTATATAGGTGTTCAATGCATACATTGGCAGATGAGATTTGAGCATGTCATATAGTTGATGATCAAGGATGTAGTGCTCCTCATCCCATTATTATAGATAATCAAGGTGCCTTTAGTATTCTAGTCAACAAAAAAGGTTTTCAATAAAGTCCTTTTCCGAGGTTCAAACGGCAGGCAGGTTTCCTTGTCGGGCGGGTGGTTCGGGAGCGGAGCTTTGGGCGGTGTGACGGTTTGGGAATGTTCCGGCTCGATTGGAACGTTCGACTGAGTATTCCGGTGCGGCTTGGCTGGTCGGAGGCCCCGCACTCGTATTGTCCGGCAGTGAGAGGGGAGCGGTTTCAGGAGTTGCCCTTCACACAGTCCGGTTTATATTTCGGACGCGGATTTACCGAACAGAATGAGGTAGTTATACTCGAAATCGACGATTTTTCGGACAGTAAATCCGCAGGGCTTTATTATCGTTTCCAGTTCTTCCTGAGAATAGCGGGCATGTTTCGGTGGTCCGAAGGGCATGTCCTTTTTGGTGCACTCCAGAACGGCGAAGCGACCATCGCTTCTTAGAATCCGGTGGATTTCGTGGAAAATGGTCAGTGGCGATATTTGTTGCGATCGCATCATGTGAAGTACCGTGGCCATCAGTACGACATCGGCGGTATTGCTCCGTAGCGGAAGGGGTTTCGTGATATCGCACGTGTAGGTGCAAATGTTTTGTCGCCTCAAAGAGCTGGCTTTCTCGGACAGGATGCCCAGAGCCTCTGTCGCACGGTCGAGGGCGACAACAGAACCGGTGTTCCCGACCAGTTCCGACGCCATAATCGAATAATCTCCGACTCCGCACCCGAGATCGACAAAACACTCACCCTGTTTCAGGAGCATGGATTTGAAAACCACCTCGGGATCCTGCAACAGAAAGCTGCTGCCGCCGAATCGGTGTCCCCGGTGATGTACCATACGATATTCATTGTGTCCGGTGTCGTCACCATAGCTCTTGCGCGAGTCTTCTTTTTTCAATGTCCTTCTCCTGATCGTTTCATACCGTTAGCGAATGTCGTGCAAACAGGGCCTCATATAGTATCAAGAGCGTCAACCATGATGACCGATTGATTCCGCGATCTCGGCGATTCTTTCATCCAGATATGGCCCCAGTTCCGGTATGTCGGAACCAAGAAAACCTCGGATTAAAACGGAAATAGCCTCTCGTTCTTCCATGCCGCGCGCCCGGAGATACTCGACTTCTTCCGGCTTAATTCGGCCGATACTCGCTTCGTGGCTCAACTGGGCGTCCGGGTGTTTGGCCGTCAGCCCGGGAATGGACTCTATAAGTCCGAGAGGCTCCGACGCCGAAAGCAATCCCGAACAATCCACGTGTCCGCGACATTTGGCGAGTCCGGTCAGCATCCCTGATTGATAGACGTGGCCTCCGTTGCTGATAGCCCGATGGGCCAGTTCGGCGCTGGAGTCTTCACCTTCGAGACGGATGTCTCCTCCGGTTTCCACTCTTGTTCCGGGGGAACTCAGTATTATGGTGGTAAATTTCGCCGAGGCGTTTTTCCCGATCAGTCGTACCTGCGGCAGCGTTTTGATATCGTGCGACGGACGCAAAGACACGTAATTGGAGATATACACTCCGTTGTCCTCGACGATAGTCCCGGACCGGGGATGTACCGAGGTCTTAATATCCCAGCTATGCACCATGGTGTTCGTGAGTTTGGCTTTGTTCCCGATATAGTGTTCACTGATGGCGTTGTGATAGCCCCCGTGTACTTCATACCCCGTGGTGCATCCGGTTATCATATTGAGTTCCGCGCCGTCTTCCACGATTATGATGTTATGAACCCATTGCGAGGTATCGGAGGTACCTATATAGAATGCCGCCTGGCACGGAACCGTAGCGCGGGCACCTTGTTTCACGCGGACAAAATAGCCTGTCACATCATGTTGGTCGGCACACCGGGCGGTTACATCATCGAGATCTTTCGGTACGGCCCGCCAGTAGTAATCATTCCGCAACCAGTCGTAGCGCTCAAGAGCTGCGCCGAGCGGAAGTATTTCGAGTCCCTCCAGTTCGCTGTTGACACAGACGGGTCGGGAATCGACCAGGATGAACGTGCCCGATCTGCCGTCAGCGGAGAAGTCGATCCCTACCTGTTTCAGAGAGGTGGATTCATCCGAGAGTCGCATATTCTCGAGAGATTGTATAATTTGCGATGACATGGTATCATGTTCCTTCCGTGTCGGTTTTTTGTCCATCGTCACCGGGCATCACGGCCGTCAATCGATGGTGCCGATATTGTTGCACGGTTCGCCGGGTCTTATTTTACACGCGATTACAATTAGCTTGTCCGTCTTTGTTCCTGCCGGTCGAGATGCATTCGATGCATACTTGATAGCCTTGATTTTCGATCATATCGAATACCTGTTCGGCCGTTCCGGAACAGCCAATAGTCCCGTCGAACATGACATGGGCGCGGTTCACGCGAATGTACCTGAGGGCGTTCGCGGAATGCGTCACGATAATTCCCGATCGTTTCCCGGTTGTGGTCTCCGATGAAGGCTCGAAGAGAGTGCGAATCATGCCGCCGACCGAGCGTAGTGCCTCCGGGTCAACGCCGGAATCCGGTTCGTCTATCAAGGCCAAACGCGGACCACTCGCGATTACCTGGGCCAGCTCGGAACGTTTGATCTCACCTCCGGACAATCGTGAATTGACGTCGCGCTCCAGCAAGCCGTCGAGGTGTGCATCTTTGATTACCGACGGCAGTTTTTTCTTCAGGCAATCATCGCGTGATGAAACGTAGTCGAGAATCTGTGAGAGCCTGACCCCGGTCAGAGTAGGTGGTCTCTGATGGGCCATGCCAAGGCCGAGACGGCTGCGCTCCGTGATATCGACACCGGCGAGATTTTGTCCGTCGAAAATGATTTCGCCCGAGGTGACGACATACTCGGGATATCCCATAATCGCCATAAGGAGGGTCGTTTTACCGCTGCCGTTGGGACCGAGAAAGGCGTGGATCTCACCCTCCGATATATCAAGATTGACCCCGCGGAGAAGTCGTTTGCCTTTTACCTCAACACAGAGATCGTGTATTTCCAATAATCTGCTCATAATCTCAATCTCCTGGTCTTATCAGGTCACAATGAATGCCGGGCCGACTAAACCGAAACACTTAAGTTTCTTAAGTATAGTCGCAAAAAAAAGATTACTCCGACGTAAGTATCTCATCCAGACAACCTTCCATGACATCAAGCATTGTCAGGATCGTGGCTATCTGGTCCGGGGTAAAGGTGTTCAGCATCTTGTTCACTTGTTCCAGATGGCTGTTGTGGAACATTTCGTGAGCTCGGAAAGCCACTGCACCGCTGTCGGTTAGGGTAAGTTTCAGCTCCCTTTTGCTGTGTTTTGATGGTTCTTTGTTAACGTAGCCTTTATCTGCAAGTTTGGAAACCATTTGAGAGGCGGCGCTGTCCGTGATGCCGAAATGGTCTGCCAGGCTTGTGACGGTGGATTCGTTGTTGGAGCCGATGACATGTATGGCGTGGAACTCCTTGTGGGACAAGCCCCTGCCGGCATCGAGCTTTATCGGCATGGTTTCCAGATGATGATGTTTGTTCATTATCCGCCGCATAGTCCGGGAGAGATCCTTTAGCAGTTCCGCTTTCGAAGCCATGCCGCAACAGTAAAGAAACTTAACTGTTCTGTCAAGGGGTAAAGTGGTTAAAACCTGTCTTTTTTGTCTTTCGTCGGCAGCAAATAGAAGGGGGCGTCCGGCCCTGGTTATTCCGTAACCGTCAGAATACCACGCAGTCGGATGTCCTTCGATGAGGTTCCGATCATGATGCGGAAACTCCCCGGCTCGATCACCGGGTGAAGGTCCGTGTCCAGCACCGTCAGCAGATCGGGGGGGATTGTGAAAGTCACGTCCTCTGTTTCGCCCGGTTTGAGATGAATCCTTCGGAACCCTTTGAGTGCCATGATCGGCTGTGCTGTCGAGGCCAGTTCATCTCTCACGTATAGTTGTACGACTTCATCGCCTTCGCGCGGTCCGGTGTTTTTCAGATTGAAATGCACCTGCGCTGTCTGTCCGGTGGCGATTGCCGGTGGATCTATATAAAGGTTGTCGTACTCGAAAGTCGTGTAACTGAGACCGAAGCCGAACGGGAAGAGGGGCTGGCCGGAGAGATCATAGTAATCGTCACCGCGCCCGGTTGGAAGATGGTTGTACACCAGCGGGAGTTGCCCCTCGGCAATCGGGAAGGTGACGGGTAATCGTCCGGCCGGGTTGAAATCGCCGAACAGCACGTCGGCAACCGCCCGGCCGCCTTCCTGGCCGGGATACCAGGCGCAAAGCACGGCAGACACGTCGTCCAGCCAGCGAGACATTGTAACGGCGCTTCCCCCGATCAGGATAACCACGGTGGGTTTGTTAAGTGCCGCTACCCGGCGGATCAGTTCTTCCTGCCGGCCGGGAAGAGCCAGCGATGCGCGGTCGCGGAACTCGCCCTCCTCAAGTCCAACCACGAGCACGACCTTGTCACACCCGGCGGCGAGATTAACCGCCTCGCGAATAGTGGTTTCCTCGTCGGAATCTACTCCCACATTCCACACCAGCCGGATGCGCCCATTGCCCGTGGGCTCGAAATACTCCAGCCGAAGTCGATAGGCGTGCCCGGCCTCGAATACAAAATCGGTCATGGTCGTGCGACAGGACGCCTTGATCCGGTTGTCTATAACCAGAGAATCATCTATAAAGAGACGGTAGCCGTCGTTACCTTCGACTCCGAGCTTGAATTTTCCCGAAACGGCAGGTGTCAGGGTGCCGGTCCAGCGAACGGAATAGAAATCGTATGTCAGTCGCTCGGGATCGGGGGAGAACAGTGTCCATTGGAATTGCACGGGGCCGTCGACACGGGAAAACACCGGGGGGCCTGAAAGTGAGACATTGTCAAAATACTCGCCAAGCAACCCCTTTTCGGTCGAGCTGTCATGTTGACATGAAAGAAACTCCGTCGGAACAGTCACGTATTCCGTGGTCAGCCTTTTACATCCCCGGGCATACGGCACGTTGCCTTGCGGTCCCATCTTTTCCCTGAGACCATCCAGAATACTGCACGCTTGAGTTGTCGCAGCGCTGTAACCGCCAAAACGCGGTTCGGCCGCGTCCGGTCCGATAACGGCGATGTTTTGAGTCGTTTTGCTAAAGGGGAGAACGTCGCCGGTGTTCTTCAAAAGTACGATCGATTCCCGGGCGGCGCGACAGGCAAGGGCGTGATGTTCAGGAATCCCGACGGGCGCGAATTCGTCGGCTTCCACATACGGGTGTTCAAACAGGCCCAGTTGGAATTTGGCGCGGAGTACACGCGCCACGGCCGAGTCAATCACGGCGCGATCGATCCGCCCGTCCAGAAACGCTGGCATGAACAAGGCGTGGTGGTCATACGATGTCTGGAAGATAACGTCGAGGCCGGATGAAATCGCCCGGGCCCCGGCATCGGCATAATCCGTGGCCGTAAAATGCAAAACATTGGCCCCGCCAACCGCCCCGGCGTCGGATATAATGAAACCGCGGAAACCGAGTTCTTTTTTCAACACGTCATTGTTCAACCGGTTGCTCGCGGAACAGGGGGCACCATCGAAGGAATTATACGCGGTCATAACGGAGCGAGAACCACCGCGCAGGAGACAGGCCTCGAAGGGCGGCAGATATATTTCATGCAGAAAACGTTCGCTCATGTGTATCGGGTAGCTGTCACGGCCACCGTCGCCGACATTGGCCACGAAATGCTTCGGTGTCGTAATCACGCCGCGTGACTCAAACTCCGATACGAACGCAACCCCCATAGCGGCGGACAGAAAGGGGTCCTCTCCATAGGTTTCCTCGGTACGTCCCCAGCGTACGTCGGACGCGATATTGACCACGGGCGATAACACTTGTCGCACGCCACGGCTTTGACTCTCCAGAGCCACCGCGCGGGCCACGTCGTGCATTAATGTGGTGTCGAACGACGCAGCCAAACCAATCGCCTGAGGGAAGATCGTGGCGCCGCTCTGTACCAGACCGTGCAACGCTTCGGCAAAGAATACGATTGGAATTCCGAGATGGGTATGTTCGACGAAATGGCGTTGGATGGCATTGGCGCGTGCGACCGGGTCGACCTCGCCGGCTTCCGCGGCCACCTGCAGACCGAAAAGACCGTCACGATAACGGGTTTCGTCACCCATGAAATCACCGGCGACCATGAATAATTGCCAGAACTTCTCCTCCGGGGTCATGCGTGCAATGAGGTCCCGCACTCGCTCATCTACGGGCGCTGTGGAATCGCGGTATAACTGGCCGTGGGCTTGTGTGCTCAGCAGGAGCAGAAGAATGCAAAAAATGCCCTTAGAACACTTTGATTTCATCTATAAATATCCAGGCCTTTCCGCCCGCGCCTTTGTGCCAGGCGGGACAGGTTAAGAAGCTCGTTGTTTTCACTCTGACGAAACGTGCCGACGTTGTCGGGAACTCCACATTGAACGACGCCACGATGGGGCCGCTTTGTTGGGGCGGGATCGAATCCGGCACGATCCCCGCGCGGTGAAATGTCTCCCCGTCTTCCGATACCAGAAACTCGACCGACTGTGGCATAAACACCCACGATAAAATATCCTGAAGGAAACCGGTTTCGATACGAGACACGGTTTGCACGGAACCGAGGTCGATAGTAGCGTCCATGTCGTCGCCCTCGAAACCGAGCCAGTGGAAATGGTAATCATCCCACCCTTTGAGGCCGTCGGTCAAAGCCGACACTTCGCCATTGTGATATTTGGAACTGGCCGGAACCGTCAGAGTCACCGGGCATCCCATGGCCAGATGCCCCTGCCGAGCGCCATCGATAAACCCTCGCGTGGACGCCAGGTAATAATCCGGCGAGTTGCCGTGTTCCCACAACCGCGTGATACCGGCGCGCTTGCAGCGTTCATAAAACGTCTGCAACAGCGTTTCCAGCTCGGGTCGAGCGCGGCGGGAACCATCGGCGTCTTTTACGAAGAAACCGCGTTCGCCGAAGGCGAGCATCTTTGCCTGTTCAAGAATGGCGTACTGAACGGGCAGATGGGCCGTTTGTACATGAAGCAGATACTCCGGATCGTCGCGGACAGCGGATTCGGCCTGGGCGAAAATAGCCTCATAGCGGTCCAGCATTGACGCCGAAAGATATCCGTCGTCCGATGGGTACGGATAACCGTAGATCGACAAATCTTCGCCGGAACGGGTCAGTGCATCGTGTTCGGTGTCGATGTACTCACGGATATATGGCGCCGCGGCCCCGTAGTACCCGTGCAGGAAATCGTTCATTACCGAGTCAACGTCGACGTATGGATTCCACAACAGTTTCGCCAGTAAATAGACACGCAACTCGGCGAACTCTCCTTCCATGGATGCTACGCCCTGTTCGAATACCGAGGTAATGCCGTTCTCGACGAAGAACTGCATGTTGGGTTGAAGGGTGCGAAGGTTCGGAAAGGGACTGACGAGGTTACGGAACTGGACCACGTAATCCCAGAGAAAGATGTTATTGGTCAGGGCGGCCCAGTCTTTGAGGTCACTTACGAAGGAGGCATTCTTTGGATCTTCCGCTATCGGTCGACTCCGGTTACAGTCGATGCTGCAAAGCATGATGTTTACATTGGGGGCCGGTTTCAGATGCGCGGGAGCTTTGCGCGAATACAGGTATGCCAGGGTCGAGATTGTCTTGTCCGGAAACTCGCCGGCCACGCGATTCACGAAAGCGAGGATCGATCCGGAAGGTGATCCCTCGGCGCTGTCGATGGCGCGGCAGTTGGCGCAGCGGCAGGGCACGTAAGTATCGTTTTGAGATACCGACCAAAAACGGGCCGTCGGGTTTTCTTCGATGCGACGGCGTAATTCCTCGACCACGATACGAAATACATCGGGATTGGTCAGGCAGAGTTGTGCGTCGGCGACTCGCACGCCGTTATTCTCCGAGAAGTACTCCGGATGGTCATTGAAATACTTCTCGGGCGGGACAAGTGTCCTGAACGTGTGAACGAATAAGCCCCAGTCTTTCAGGTCGTCCAGTTTGTGCCACGCATTGTAAGCCGAATCCCGGATATCCTGCATGCGGAAAGTAATGAGAGGAACCTGGGTATCGTCGATTGGTGACAGTACGATTGTCGGGGTGTGCGGGATTACCTCAAAATCCAGGCTGTACTTTCGGCAGCCGAGGTAAGTTTCAAGAAAAGTATATACGGCGTTTTGAATGCCCGGTGCGGTCGGTGCGGTGAAGTAAAGGTCTTTGCCGATGGTCTTGATTCGGAAACCATCTTCTCCCGGTGCCGCAAGGGTGATGTCGGGATCAACCGATGCGCCGATTTCGAATATGATGCGATTTTCGAAAGGTGGGATCGTGTCGATTATCGGCAAAGTTGCCCCGGAGACTTTTTCTATATATTGCCGGAGCGTTTCTCCGGCGGCCGCGATCGGTGGTGAGGCATCGACCGGCAGACAGATACTATACGCGCTGTTTCCGTTTTCGGTCAGTGTGATCGACTCGGCGGGGTGTCCCCGGCCGGCAAGTACCAGCAGAAGGAAACAGGCAAGTCCGAAGATGGTTTGACCGCGGCGCGGATTCATGATCTACTCCGGCATGAGGCGGAAGGCCCAGGCGTAACGACAGGGCGGATCAGTGCGCACGGATTCGGGTACATGGATGATACAGCCGCTTCCGGATTTCTCCCAGGTTATTGGCTCGTCTGTCCCCAGCATCGTTATCGCGCTGCCCGCTTGGGGAACGAAAGAAGGAACGGTGATCATTTCGGGGAGAGAGGCGGCGGTGTCGGCCGGGAGATAGATAGCGTTAATGGCCCCGTCATGCCTCCGCGTGTAGCAGATATCGCGCTCTTTATACGGCGCCACGGCGCGGGTGCCATAGATGGCGTCGCCGTTTACTTTCATCCATGCACCGATTTCTTTCATACGTTGTAACGCCACCGGTGAAAGCGTCCCGTCGGGGCCGGGGCCGATATTGAGCAGAAGGTTGCCTCCTTTGCATACGATATCGACCAGCAGATGAATCAGCCGTGGGGTCGGTTTGTATTCATCGTTTTTGACATAGCTCCACGAAGTGGCCATGGTCATGCACGTTTCCCAGACGTAGTCGAGAGCTTTCTCGGGGACTTCCTGCTCGGGAGTGCGGTAGTTCTGGTAACGACCTTCGACAGCGCGGTCGACGATTATCAACCCCGGCTGGAGTTCGCGAGCCATGGTTGCGATTTTCGGCATGTTGATATTCTGGTCGCAGGGATTTTTGCCCCAGCGCGGTGAAGTGGGCGTCATGGGCTGTACCCAGCCACCGTCGAGCCAGAGGATGTCAACCGATCCGTAATCGGTCATCAACTCCTTGATCTGGTTATAGGTGAAAGTCTTGAATGCTTCCCATTTCTCCGGGTACCGTTTGATATCGTAGTTTACGTTCCGGTCGAACGGCGGGAAATAAGGCCACCAGTAATCGGGACAATGCCAGTCGGCTTTGGAAAAATAAGCACCGATACCGAACCCTTCGTTTCGGAAAGCGGAAAAAATCTCTTTGGTGATGTCGGCTTTGGGATTGGCGCTGAACGGGCAAGCGGGGTCGGTTGTTTTGTAGTTCGTTTCTTTGGTGTCGAACATGCAGAAACCGTCGTGGTGTTTGGTGGTGAAGATAACGTATCGCATGCCCGCTTCTTTCGCTGCGGCAGCCCATGGAGTCGGATTGAATTCGGCAGGATTAAAAGTCGTCTGCAGTTTTTCGTATTCCCTGACGTAGGTATAATAGTCCTGGGCGTACGGGCCGCGCCGTTTGGTCCAGTCCTCGTCTTCCGGACAGATACTCCAGCTTTCGACGATACCCCACTGGCTGTAAGTGCCCCAATGCATCAGCAGACCGAATTTCTGGTCCTGAAACCATTCGAGTTTCTGAAGCACGAGCGGGTCGGTTTCAGTTTCCCGGGTCGGTTCCTGCTCGACCGAGCGGCAGGATGACGGCAACGACCAAAGCCAGCCGGAGATGATAAGCCAAACGAACGTCCGTTTCAATGAAGCGACTGACAGCATACTTTGCTCCTGTATCACAGAGCCGTCGACAACGGCTCAGGTTCCTCTTACGAGAGTCCATGTCGACTGTAGTTGACACCGACTCGGTCAAGCCTTCGCAGATGCGGGCGCAGTCGGATCAGGAAGTCGTCCCATGAATGCGTACCGCCGGGAGACCAGAGCACTTCGGAAAGAGCACACAGTCGGGGGAAGGTCATGTATTCGACATGATCGGAAGAGGGCATGTACTCGGTCCAGACATTTCCCTGGGCGCCCAGTATGTGACCGTGCAGGTCGTCCGGCAATTCGTCGGGGATCGGTTCGAACGCATACACTTTGTTCAGAGGCGTGAAACCGCCGATTGCTTTCGGCTCGCTGTCCGGGTCGGCCTGGTAATGGTCAAAGTAGCAGCATGACATCGGGCACATGATAACATCGTGACCGGCCCGGGCGGCTTCGGCGCCTTTGTCGATACCTCGCCAGGCCATTATTGTCGATCCGGGAGGTGCCCCGCCGTCCAGAATTTCATCCCAGCCGATCAAACGTTTCCCCAGGGTGCCGAGATAATCGGCGATGCGACGTATAAAATGCGCCTGGAGTTGATCTTCATCGTCGAGTCTTTCCCGCCGCATTCGTTCCTGACAGAGCGCATGAGCACGCCAGCGCTCTTTGGGGCATTCGTCACCGCCGATATGAATCACGGGGCCGGGAAAAAGTGAGGCCGCCTCCGACAGGATCGTCTCGAGGAAAGCGAAGGTTTTGTCATTCCCGACGCAGTAAACGTCATCGAACACCCCCCAGGTAGTGGCAACCCGAAACGGTCCCCCCGTACAGGAATACTCGGGATAGGCGGCCAGCGCCGCTATGGCATGGCCGGGCATTTCGATTTCCGGAACCACGGTCACGCACCGCTTACGTGCGTAGTCGACTATTTCGGAGATATCGTCCTGTCGATAGAAACCGCCATAGCGCCCGTCTGCCTCGTCGCGCCAGGCGCCGATCTCGGTCAGGCGGGGAAAGGCGGGGATTTCTATCCGCCAGCCCTGATCGTCACACAAATGCCAGTGGAAGATGTTCATCTTGTGGCGGGCGAGTAAATCGACGAACTTCTTTATAAAAGCCACGGGAAAGAAGTGACGGCTTACATCGAGATGCATCCCGCGCCAGACGAAGCGGGGACGGTCGGTTATTTCCATGCCCGTCACAGTAACGTCTCCCGACCCGATCCGGCAGAGTTGCAACCAGGTGTGCAAACCGTAAAGCAGACCGGACGAAGATGCCGCCGCGAGCCGTACGCCGTTTGACGTCACGGATAGTTCATAAGCCTCGGGTTCGTGAGAGCCGCCTTTCATTTCAATCGAAAGACCGTCGGGATCGCCGGGTTGCCTGACCCGCCCGATGAGCTTCATTGCCACACCGTCGACAGAGGCCGTGTCATCGATGAAAGTCTGCAAAACGGGCAGGATTTCGGAAATCGCCTCCGCATATACGGGTACAGGTGACGATAAGCGCACGTCGTGTCCGGTGAAGCGACAATCCGTAGGACGCGGAATCAAGGCGACTGGCGATGATGCATGAGACTGGGTCAAGGCTGTACTATCCTTCCGATCTGCTGTTTCATGACCATAATTTGAAAGTGCGTATCTCGAACGGTTTGAGTTGCAATGTTACGCTCTTGTCGCAGGTCTGAGCGGAACCGTCGTGCCATTCCATAAGGTCGGTTTCCCGGATAGTCGCACCGGGAGTGGTGACTTCCAGTCGGGCCGTCGCTTTACAACCGCGAGTTTCGATGATACGCAACACCCGGCAGGTTTCTTTCTCGGCTTTTTTGACAACTTCAAGCGATACTCCGTCGCCACTCAACCTGACCGGCATACCGCCCGGGGAATCGATCCGCAACTTGTCGAACATCACCAGTCCCTGATTAAGGCGTGCCGCTTCGGCGATGACATCGGAGTCGATCAAAGCACCCCGGTGGGGAAGTAAACTGTAAACGAAACTATGCTCATCCTGGTCGGCATCCGGATCGGGATAATTGGGCGAGCGGAGCAGATTCAGATCGAGCAGACCGTTTTCGACATAGTATCCGTACTTGCAGTCATTGAGCAATGCAACACCGTGGGTCGCGTCCGACAGATCGGCATATCGATGGCCGACCACTTCGAATTTTGCCTGTTCCCATGAGGTATTGCGGTGTGTGCTACGGCGCAGATAGCCGTACTGAATGTCGAAAGTCGCATGGTCGGAGCGTAAAGTCACCGGGAAAGCTACCCGTAACATCTTGTGCTTCTCTTTCCAGTCGACACGTGTCTCGAAATCGAGTCGTTTTGAATTCCGGTCGAGACAGACATGCTGAGTTACGCTCGAGAGACCGATGCAAAACTCAATCGACAGGTGCGAACGGACCGGTCCCGTGCCGGGCGGTTCCACTCGCAGGGCACTTGCGATTTCGAGGGGAACGTCGCGGTAGAAAACATCGATATCCCAGGCGTCCCAGTCGTTCGGGATATCCTCATAGAGGGTGAGCATGTTGCCCGGGTGGTCCGGATCGATGATCTCATGTTCGAATTCTTTGTCGAACGCCCGGATCAATTGTCCTTGCCGGTTAAATTCGTAGCGGACCAAATCGTTTTCGAGCACCAGCGCATCCTGTCTGACGGCTTTCGGTGGGGTTCCGTTTGTCTTGCGCAGAGTGCGGAAAGAATACGGGGGAATGATAACTCGCGCGATTGTCCGATTGTCTTCGGACTGACAGGCAAGCGCACCGTCTGCCGTGTCTTTCACTCCGGAGTTCGTCCATGTCTCCGGCAACACAACAGCCCCGTCATAGGTGTAATGCAGGCTGTTGAACAGAGTGATGCGGTTTTCATCCTGCTCACCCAGAAGCGCCCCGGCTTCATGAGTCAGTTGACGGCATCGATCAAGTGCTTCTTCATGCTGTTCGTGAGTTACACGATAGGCCTCGGTGATGCTGGAACCGGGGATAATGTCATGAAACTGATTTATAAGAACGGTTTTCCAGATCGTGTTGATGGTTTCCTGCGGGTATTTCTCGAGGGGCAGGCAGGACCAGAGCATTTCAACGGCGCGGAGTTGGTGTTCCAGTTTTCGGTTGGCCTGTTTCACGCGGGCTTGTGTGGTCAGTGTTCCCCGGTGGAGTTCGAGGTACAGTTCACCAACCCAAACCGGCAGCCGGTCGCGATATTGCTCCAGGCGCCGGAGAAAATCTCCCGCCGGGCCGAATCGCACGCGGGGTGCCCCTTCAAGGTCAGCCTGACGCCGTCCCATCTCGATATATTCCGCTTTCGGTCCGCCGCCACCGTCGCCCACCCCGAACAGACTGACGAACTCGTCCACGTATTCCTTTTCGTGGAATCGTTCCGCCGCCGCGACCAGCGTTTCCGGGGCCAGTTGGCTGTTGTAAGTGTTCTCGGGCGGGAAATGGGTGAGTACCCGGGTGCCGTCGATCCCTTCCCAGACGAAAGTGTGATGCGGGAACTCGTTGATCTGATTCCACGACAGTTTTTGCGTCAGGAAATAACGGACACCGCTCTTGTCGAGAATCTGTGGCAGAGCGGCCGAGTAGCCGAAGACATCGGGCAACCAGAGGTTGTCGACATCCACGCCGAACTCGTCACGGAAGAAATTCTTGCCGTGCAGAATCTGGCGGACCAATGATTCACCGCTCGTGAGGTTGCAATCGGCTTCGACCCACATACACCCCTGAACTTCCCACCGACCCGTCGCCACCGCCGCTTTGATCTTTTTGTAAAGTTGCGGATAGTGTGTTTTGACAAACTCATAGTGCTGAGGTTGTGAGGCGCCGAAGACATATTCCGGGTATTGCTCTATCAATCCGAGTTGAGTGGCAAAAGTCCGAGCGCACTTGCGGATCGTTTCACGTACCGGCCAGAGCCAGGCCGTGTCTATGTGAGCGTGCCCTATGGCCGTGGCCGTCAGGGCCGAAGCTGTCGCTGGTTTATCCAACTGGCAGGCGAGAATCTCGCGCGCCACTCGAGGATCATCGTTACTGCGAGCGAAAGCATTCATGGCTTCGACCGCATTCTGCACGATGCGGGCGCGGCGGACTGCGGCCGGAGGAAGCGACTTTATAAGTCCGAGCAACACGCGCACATCCAGCGAAAGGGCCCACATCTCGGAGTTGAACACAGCCAGCCGTGCCCGGTTCAGTCGGGCGTCGTAGTATCCGTAGCGATTAGTCGAGTCCGGTCCGGGATCAAGATCGCAGAACATCCCGAAAAGGCCGTTAGCGGCAGCCTCGATCCACAACTCGACCGTCTCATCACCGCTACAGGCGTCAGTCAGCCGAACGATATCGCGGCCGAACTCGGTGTCGAAAACCGAGCCGTTGGTGATGCCCTGAAGGATGGTGCCGTCGGGACGAAATACCAGCCCCTCACCGCCGACATCAAGATGCGCCACCACCGGTTGTCCACGCCAGTCCGGCGGAATCGAACCGGTCAGTTGCATCCAGCCGGAATCCCAGCGCTTGCCCCAAATGTCGCCGAGGTGCAAATCGTGATACTCAAGGTTCAGGCGACGGTCAAAATCGACCGGATCACTCGTGCGGGCACAGCGCACCGCAAACGGCACCGAATGCGGCAGCACTTTCTTCAGAATCCGGGCGTGGAAATGCTCGAAGCGTCGGATATTTATTTCCGTGTCTTTTTTGTTCATACCGGTTCTTCCTCGGGCGAGGTCGGGTCGGCTTCGTCCCTTATAACGAAACCGTCGTCGGCGTGGTTGCGCTCTCTGGTTTTGAGGCTGCGGTTCATCCGGTGGAGATCACGAAAACCACCGGCTACGAACCAGACGATAATGCCGGCCGAGACCACTATGTATATTACGAGATAGGTTCTCCAGAATCCCGCCCAGGTGGTGTCGGCCACGTCGTGCGTCAGATTGTAAATGGTCCCGACCGCGAAGACCAGCAGCCAGGCGCCGGTCCACACGTAGTTCAGGATATAGATAACCTTGTCGCCGCGCGTGAATTCTTTTCCCATGCCGAGTACCCGCCAGCCCTTTGACGGGACGGCATCGATGATTTGTTTCTCCCCGGCCAGTGCGTATCGACCGCGATGCAGGAGCTTATCGAGATTATAATCCTGTCGTTTGTTGAAGAGCGAAAAGATAGTGTAAACCAGGCTGGCTCCCACCATGCTGATTCCCCAGAACCATTGGCCGTTGATGAAAAAGTCGGGGATTATCTGATGGATGATGATGCCGGCGACCGCGATACCGGAACCGGTAATCATAGCCGCCCAGGCGGCGGCGGTGGTGCCTCGTTTCCAGTAAAGGCCTCCGATGATGACCGCCCCGGACCCGCCCGCGAAAATCGCCCCGGTGATCGCAAAGAAGAGGAAGATGTATTCGGCCTGCTTAAAAATGAGACTGAATAAAAAGGCGAAAACCCCCACGGCAACGATGGCCAGGCGCAACACGCGCAGATGTGTCTTCGGTGTGAACGGCTTCTTCCGAAGCGGCATGATAACGTCCTGTACGAGGATGCTGCCCCAGGAATGCATATAAGCGTCAAGCGTGCTGATGCTCGCGGCCAGCATCATGGCGGCGAAACCGCCGATCAGTCCGCGCGGAAGGATGTGAGTCAAAACGAGTGGCGCTTTGAGCTGACTCTGGATCGCTTTGCCTTCGATACCGGCCAGTTTGTCGGAAACAGCCTGTGCGATATTGGCGAAATCGGGATGGTTGAGCACGGTGTAGGCGATAATCGGCACGAACAGAAACATGATGCCCATTGGCAGGTTGCGCAGCGAGGTAAGCACCTGGGCCATTTTGGCTTCATGGGCACTTTTGGCCGACGAGTTGTACGCCTGGGTTCCCTGCCATGACATGGTGCCGTAAATGACGCCGATGATACCGATCAGGAAATACCAGAAGTTGAAATCTTCAACCTGGCTGGTCTTGAACGGATTGATCAGGGATGCGTCCTGCGGTGCGGCCATGAGTGCGGACTCTATGGTGCTCCAGTCGAATGTGATGAAGAAGTACAAAACCATGGCGACGAAGACACCATACACCAGAACACCCTGAAAGAAGTCGGCGTAGATAACCGAAATCTGGCCACCGCCGAGTACGAAGTAGAGCGCCAGTCCCAGCAACAGCAACATCATGAGGGGAAAAGTTCCGACCTGAAGGCCCAGGATCGATATGCTCTCCGGCAGACCGCAGAAGTAGATGAAGAAGCGAGCCTCTACCGCCGGAAAGATGCCGAAATTCACGATGCCGGATACGAATGCGATGATGCCGGTGAAGATACGAAACTCACGACTGTACCGGGCCTCGAAATACTGCGCCAGTGTGAGCGAGCGGGTTTCGCGGAAACGATAGATTACCCAGCCGGAGACCGTGATTATCAAAACCACCAGCGCCGTACTCATCCCCCACCAGGACATCGAAAAGCCGGCGATCAGGTTCATCTCAAGGTTGCCAATGACGGTAATGGCACCGATTCCGGCGGCGCCACTCGCTACGCAGAGGACATACCGCCCCGCTGATCTTCCGGCGGCCAGAAAATCGGCCACACTGCGCATGACCCGACGTCCGGCTTCCACCGAAAAAATCATCAGCCCAAGAGATACGATTACGATTGTCCAGTCAAGAAGTCCCAGATTCATGTATGCTCCGTGGTGGCGGCGTGTTTTGATTGCCCGGACACAATGTCCCCCTTACGGTGTTGGTTTACCTACCTGCTCTCCTGTCGCAGGCGACCGTCGTGCGCGATGTAAAAAACAGTCTCTCCATCGTCGCTTACGGTCATTGCTTCGAATTGATCGGTTGTCGCCTCTAAATCGGGCGGCCAGGTACAGCCGCTAACCGAGATGTCAGGTTTAAGTTCAGACCAGATGGAGGTGTATTTCCCGTGCTGCGTTCTGTAGTCCGTCTCTGCGTAATAGACTTGCCGGAGTGCCCAGCGGATCGGTTCATGATCATCTTCCACATAGGGAATTTCGGCACTGCCGACCTCGGCCACGGTGAACTGCACAAGGCCCCACATCTCGGGGTAATGCATGGCGATCAAGCCCTGAGGCGACCAGACCCAGTTGTCCTCCGGCAGCGATTTGCCGGTGGTCGGGTTAAGTACTTTGAGGTAGTGTCCGTTTTTGATTTCGGTTCGCCATTCGACACGCGAGAAGTTGACACGCCATTGGTCGCCGTCGCGCGGTGGTGATGGTCGGTGAGCGCATTCGGCCAGCACTTTCCAGGGAATGGCTATCTCCACGCTCCAGCCGGAATCGATATCTCCGGGTTCGTTCAATGTACCGTCAAGCGCCACTGCGGTCTTTAGCCCCTGAATGTCCCAGGCATTTACGGCCGGGCCGTCGTCTCGATAGGGCTTGATCAGCAAGAGATCCCAAACGGTATTGATGGCGTTCATCTCAAGTTCGTAGTACTCGTGCGTGTCACCGTCGGGATCAATGAAAACTTCGAAATCGTTGTCATGGTAGATGACCGCGTCGCGCTCGGTCAGGGTTGCCCAGATATGAGGTTCGGCCAGTTCGGCGGAAACATAGAAATATGTCGAATCCCAGAGCATGCGGGCACGGGTGAGGAAGCGAGGGGCCGGTTTCAGGTCGCCTTCGATATCAATGAACGACTCGGTTGGGGCGGCCTTTTGCCAGGAGATTTCGTCCGGTCGACCATCGATGGTCAATGGCTCTGTCGTGCGGTAACAAACGTAATGGCGCGGCGCGTACGGTATTTCGGGGACCGGGAGCAAATCGTTGCCGAGGGAAGGTATCGATGCAACCGATAAAAAACACAGAAGGCAGAATACAGCGAAACGGAATCCGCCCGGGCTACACTTCATCGCATGCCTCCAGCAATTCCCTTGCGGTGGTTATGGCCAAACAGACCGAGGTATCAGCCGCACCGTAATACACGTATAGCTCCGTGTCCTCTTGCACGAAACCATCGGAAGCCACTTCGGCCGGAACCAGGCCCGACGGGAACACGACATTGGGAACCTGTCCGACCATCTCATAGAGTTCGCGCGGTTCCAGGATGTTGCACCGACTGCGGGCGATTACCCGTTGGGGCTGTTCCGAATCGAGGAGAACCACACCGGCCTGGTAAACGTTGCTGGCGGCGAAGTGAGTGGCCACCCCGTGATAAATATGCAGCCAGCCTCGTTTTGTCTTGACCGGTGGCGGTCCGGAGCCGATCAGTTCGTCCCAATAATGGAAACGTCCTTCCATAACCATAGCTTCCGGTTGCCATTGTATCAGGTCATCCGAGATTGCCAGTTCGATCACGCTGCCGGTTGCCACGCCCCCGTCCACGCGGGTTCGGTTCGGACGATAGAGCATACAGTAGCGGCCGTTGATCTTTTCGGGAAAAAGCACCGCGTTGCGCGCGTCCTCATGTAACATCTCTCCGAGGAAATCGAACCTTCGGAAATCGGTTGTCCTGGCCAGACCGGTTAGGCACCCGGCATCGGTGTCGAGCGCCAGTGTAATGTAGAAGACATCTCCGATTTGCACGATCCGGGGGTCGTACACGTGGTAGGCATGAGAGCCGAGTTGTTCGATACCGTGAAGTTGGACAATCTCGTCGGAGAGTCTGAAATTGATACCATCGTTGCTGAACGCCGGCAGAAGAAAAGTCTCGCGTCCTCGGTTCTGAACCCTGAGAAGGAGAATTATCTCGTCACGGTAGCGTATGGCGCCCGGATTGAAAACCGAAGAAACATCGATCAACTGAGGGCTAATGTGAGGAATATCACGTCGCGTGAGAATCGGATTCCGTGGATCTCTCTGCATAAAACCTGGCGGCAAAGTAAGATTCTTGGCGGGAATATAGGCTTTGCGGCACAGAACGGCAACCTATTTGTTGGCGCGCGGTTCCGGTGATATTGTCAGGGGTTTCGGCCAGGGGAGCGGAGGAGGGGCGAGGCGCGTACCCATGAAAACGACGGCCACCATGCAGTGTAAACTCTTATGCCACAGCGCCCGGCCGCGAATCACCCCGGGGTGGCGGTACATGCTCTTGTCATAGCCATAAATATCATGCGGTGGCTGGCGGTAATCGTGGATACGACCCGGCCACGCCGGAATGTGTACCCGGAGCAAGGTAACCGGTTATTGTTGACTCCGCGCTTTCCCCGGATTGTATTTATTGTCGTTTACAGTGCCTGAAATCGGTCGACGGTTTGATCGCACGAGACAGGTAACCATGTCGATACCGGTGATTCAGACATCGCGGTTGTGCGGCAGAAGGAAAGTGATATGAAGTCGAATTCGACACGGTTGTGGATTGTTGATTTCATGGTGTGTGTGGGAGCGGGCATAATCTACGCCGTGACATTGAAGTACTTTGTGTTGCCTTCTAAAGTGATCCTGACGGGTATGGAGGGTGTCGCCTCGGCCCTGTATTATTATTTCGAAAACTACCGGTTGTTCATAGTTCTTTATGTGATATTTCATACGATACTTCTGGTGTTTGCGTTTGTGCGGGTCGGCAGGACCTTCGCGGTGCGCTCTCTGATTGTCGTTGCCACGGTAGCTTTCTTTCTGACTTTCCTGCCCGAATTGCGATTTGCACAACCCGAACCCCAGAATGAACGCATTATCCTGGTAATATTCGGCGGTCTTCTGGCCGGTGTTGCCAAGGCCATCGCTTTCGGGAATCGCGGATCAACCGGTGACGAGGATATACTCGGGGCCTATTTTGCCGTGAAATATCTCAAACCGGTAGGTTCGATTGCCGTGCTGGCGGCGGTGGGATCTACAGCTTTCGGTTTGATCATGGATTTTCTGAAGACCGGAGAATTCGAAACCGCGGTCAACACCCTGATGTATACGAGCATTTATATCTTCGTTTCCGCCGCCACTCTCGACAACCTCTATCGCAAATTCAAAATAACCATGGTCGTAATCATCACCAGGGCTTATAAGACCGTGGCCGAAGCTATTACCACGACATTCAACCATCGGACTTATACGGTACAGCAGGGTATAGGAGGTCATAGCAACGAATCGTTCTGGATGGTAAGAACCGTTATCGCCCACGATGAACTGCGCAAACTGATCGAGGCCATCGACCTCGCCGATCCCGGTTGTTTTTATTATCATCACGATATAGAGGGCGTTTCCAGACGATACTATGTTGCGCCTATTGAGTGAAAGGTCGGTCGCGTATCGAAACAATGTCGTAAAAACCCGGCGTGCCCCTCGGATGAAGGCCGTGAATGGCCCGACCGGGAGGCCGATACGACAAAGACCGGAGTGGAACAAAGATGCCGCGTTATTTCGGTTAAAAGGAGATCAACAATGAATAAATTCCGCAAGATGATATGCCAACTCGTGGTCGTTTGTTTTGTGTTTATGATTGCCGGACCGGTCCCGGCCTGCGACAAGCCGGAATTATCGACCGGGCAGACGATTTACGTGCCGGCGTATTCTCATATCTATAGTGCGAATAACGAGAAGCCTTTTCTTCTGACCGTGACCCTGAGTATCAGGAACACCGATCCGCACAACCAAATCAGGGTCACACGGGTTGATTACTATGCGACACAGGGAAAACTTCTGAGCGAGTATCTCGACACCGCGATTGTGCTGGGTCCTCTTGAATCGTTGCGCTACGTGGTGCCGGAACAGGACAAGAGTGGTGGGTCGGGTGCGAATTTTATTGTTGAATGGACAGCCGACAAGTGTATCAACCCGCCTGTTGTGGAGTCAATCATGATAGGAACGCAGATGCAACAAGGAGTTTCTTTCACCTCTCGTGGGCAGGTGATCGTAGACCCCGAGAAGTTGTGATAGTCCGCGTGTCGGGCGACGGGGCTTTTTGGTATTTTGGCAATGCTTCGTCAGGCTGAAGAAAACTAAACGGCCAGAGAACCGACGCCGAGAGATAACTCTTCAACTTTCCATTGGACCAGAGACAGCAGTTGATCTTCGAATTCACTTAAGGCCTCAAGAAACGCCGTTGCCTTTTTATTCTTGAGATCCGATATCAATTCCCGGTAATACTTTATCCCGCTCAACAGATTAAGTGCGAAATCGTTGAAGTACTTCGTTGACAATGTCTCTATGCCCAGTTTGTTCTTTGTCAGTTGGGTCCTGAGATACTCCACATACAACGAGGCTTCACGAACGAACATATTCGGTCGGTTCCATCGCAGTCTGATTAGAGATCGTCCGTAGATGTGGTCGATCATTTCCTTTAGTTTGTAGACTCTGTCGAAATCGGCCGCACTCAATCCGCAACAGACCGCCGTATGCGCTTCGGTACCGATACCGAGGCGGTTCAGCGCTCCTCCGGCCAGATCCATACACAAACAAGTTTTGGCAAGCACGCACGATATCGCGGCCTTTCGCTGCGTGTCTGATAGTTCCATTTTGTCGAGCTGCTTCAGTTTTTTGTGCTGGTACGCTTTGGATGCTTTGCATATGGTGGTCGCAGAGAATTCCGAGTCCGAGGCGAGGAAGTGCTTGGTGCAGCACCGCCCCGGGGTACCTTTCGATATCTGCATCTTGCGTTGTTGCTCGCTTGCCGTGTTTTTCAAAATCCAGAACGGGACGCCTAACGGTGAAGCCTCGCTCAGTGCGATGTCATTCTCGTCCGCGGCCGTGAGTTTCTTGATTTGTTCGAGATCCACGTTTGTCGCCTGCGGTACGAACAGGAAAGGAGTTCCCCAGCCCACTCTTTTGATATTGTAGTGGTCGAGGAGGTACTTGTGTTCATCGGGTGTTCCCACTCCGCCTTGAGCGGAAAAGATGATATCCGGCTCACCGCAGGATGTTTTCCCCAGTTTATTCAGGGCTTTGAAATAATAGTCGGTGAGTTCGGAGGCCAATGACGTTCGGTTAACCAGGAATTCCTCGAGTACGGGACCCATCAGTTGACCTTTGGTGGCGAATGCGTGTCCGCCGCAGTTAAGGCCGGATTCTATTCTGTACTCTGACACCCACAGTCCATGCTTGGCCAACAACATACCCTGCAGGTGGGCTGAGCGGTAATCACTGACTTTTAGTATTATGGTTTTTGGGGGAGGAGTGCCTGCGGTGGGGAAAAAATCATCGAACGTCGCCATGTAGGAGAACAGTCTTTTATTGATTCCCGCCGAGAGTACGATACTCGACCGCAACTTGCTGGTCGCAAAACCGCGTAAAGCGGTCATGGCCAAACCGCTCTCCGGAATCAGTTGCCCGTTTATTCGCACTTGTTCCCGGTCGACTTTGGTCATGATGTTGACGTCAATGTTTCCGGCAACGACGCCTGTGCGCAGTGATTCCTGGAGTCTGGTCTTGGTTTCGATATTCGGACAAGTTGTCATATAATTGTAGGCCGTCTTGAGAGGCCCGTCCGGTAACATGTCGAAATATCGAGTGATTTCGCTGTCGGGTTCGAAAGAACTGGAACGAACTTTCTGAATTTGAGCCTGAACACGGTCGTGCAGGAAATCAAGATATGTGCGTATACGCCTGACCCGGGAATCTTCTTCATTGGTCTTGATGGGGACAAAAGCGTTACCCGACCGGTCCGAGTAATGCTTTCTCACTTGCTCGATTAACACGTCGTCACCGATAGAGACCACCGATGAAATGCCGTATTGGGCGACTCTCAGAGGGGTATCGATAGTAAAGCCGGTTCCCATTACGGGGATAAAGAAGTTGTGAGGTCCGGTAGCGATATAAGACACGGCCGAAGAGGTATCGGCCATGATCGATCTGTCTGCGGTCGCGCTCAATGTGATAACCCTCCGATACCATTGACTATCATGTTGAGCATCATCTCCACAAGCTCGGAGAGGGAGAAGTTGCCGTTCTCCAGTGCCCATTGGAACTCAACCGATGCCAGGGCCAGTACCAGGGCGGTTGCTGCTTTGTCGGGGTCTTCGACCCGTAGCTCGCCTGACTTTGCGCCGGCTCTCAGAATCTCGGCAACCGCTTCCTGCTCCCGGGAAATGAAGTCCTTGCGCATGCGGGCAATATGGGGCCAGTAATCACCCCATGATTCTTGAGTTACCCGGTAGAAGTTCACGAATTCACTAACCTTGCCCAGGCGAGCGGTTAAATGCGCTCTCAGTTTATCTACGGCTCGCTCCTGGGCCTTGATATCGTTTCTGATCAAGGTCATCAGGGAATCCGCTTCGTCGTTGACCACTCGGTCAAATATCTCAGCCTTGCTCCTGAAGTATTTATATGTGGTGGTTTTTGATACGTGTGCTTCTTTTGCAATATCATCCACCGTAGTTTGTTTAAGACCAAACTGGGCGAACAGCATTTGTGCGGACTGTATGATATGAGTTAGCCTGTCCATATCTCGTACTTACCGAAGCATGAAAACCATAAACCCCGTGAAAACGATATATACGAATTACGTACTATCGTTTACAATGTCAAGTTATTTTTGTTCCCGAAAATCTGCTCATTACGGCCGGTCTGTGTGCGGTGGCGGGCCGCCCGTAGATTGCCCAACCCCTTGTGCCGCAAGGAGTAGGCGAGGCGGACTTAGTACCCCCCGGCTGCCAGGGATTATCTGCCGGGACCTGCCAGAAGCAGGCAGCGATAGACTTCTTTACCGTAACGAGACATGCGAAGGAATTCCGCTTTGTCGATACGCAAATTGCGGGCGCGGGAACGGTCCCTGCGATAAGAAGCTACGTCCGGGTCGTGTATGTACACGTTGTTTTCATCGAATCCTGTTACTATAACCCAGTGCGGAACACGGTCGCCGGTGAGTCGATATGTGCTGATCATTACAATCGGAAGGCTGCCGCGATACAGTGCTGAAACGATTTCATCGATGCCGTACTCGTAAATCGCGCTGCCCAGCCCCGCTTTTTTCGCTTTGCGCTTGAGGTCGGCATGGACAATTCGCATTATCTCACGTTTTTCGGTGCTTCGAACTGATTTGAGCAGAGGCGTGGAATCCATCGACATAACCATGCGACAATCGAGACCGCGTGTCAGAGCCGAAAGCGCGAGGCCATAACCATCCGTTCCTCCGTATCCCGATGCCATGAATATCAAGGTCGCTTCTTTCCAGAGGGTCATTTCAAGCGCTCTGTTCAGTTCAGCTTCGGGGCGGAAGTATTTCAGGGCCATCATCAGGCATGCGGGTCCGCAGGTGAAGTCGAGTGTTTGTGCATAATACGGGACATTGAGTCTGCATCGCCTGGGCACATTTAATCTGAAAAGTTTGGACATTTTCAGGCCGGTGGACCCGTCGTTATAGTAATCGCTCATTGAACGGATTACGGTATACCCCGATTTTTCGTAGAAGCCGATGGCTTTATGATTATCTTCTCGTACTTCCAGGGTCATTTTCTCGCAACCGCGCCGAGCGGCCTCGAGTTCGCATTCCCCGAGGAGTTTTTGTCCAAGTTTTTTGCCTTGATAGGCCGGGTCAACAGCAATGTTGTAAAGGCGTGCTCCCTGGTGTGATTTGCGCCACAACACGCAAGCAGCACCCGCCACGGTGGATCGGTCCTCTATTATGAACGTTGTGGCACGAGATTCCGTAAGCAGGTAATCGATCTGATCCCTCGTGAAACGATCCGAGTCGAAGGCGACCTGCTCGAGTCGAAACAAGACGTCAAGATCATGAGCGGTTGCCAGCCTGATGCGAAAACGAGACTTCATGCTTTGGCATGTCCTTCCATCAGGTGTCGGATCAGGCGTTCATAGAGTTCTCCGTTGGCTTGATCCTCGTCGCCCGCGTTAATGGTCGGATTATCATTTACCTCGATTACCAGGAAATCGGTGTCGCATTGCTTTAGATCCACGCCATAAAGCCCCGAGCCAATCGCGTTGGCCGCCTTGACGGCCGTGCTGAGCAGCTTGCGAGGAGCCTGCCGAAGAGGTATTCCCTTCACCGGACCGTGGATGGTTCTTCCGTCGGACGTGTGAGTGAGGATCTTCCAGCGTTTCTTTGGGATGACGTACTGACAAACATAAAGGGGTTCACCGGCCAGCACGCCCACTCGCCAATCGAAAGACGACGACACGAACTGCTGAACCACGATACGATCCGCACGCCGTAAGAATCGTTTTGCGACGGCGACGAATTCGTCGGCGGTAGTGACTTTCTCCACCTGCTTCGAAAAGCTGCTGTTCGGCGCTTTCAACACCACGGGAGAACCGAGTTCCCGGAGGAGAAGACGGCCGAGGCCAATCGAGATATCTCGATGAGAGGCGACGCGTGTTTTCGGTATGGGGACGTGGTGCTTGGTGAGATGACCGTACATGTTGACCTTGTCGCAGCAGATGCGAATCGACTCGGGGTCGTCGATAACCCTGACGTTGTACATCTCTGCGGTTCGGGAAGCTACGTAGGCCGAGTTCAGGGGATCGGTCAACGCTCGAATATAAATCGCATCATACTGGGGAATTTTGTACATGTCCGGACGAAACAGGAAGTCCACGCGGTATCCCATCTTCCTGGCTACCTGACTTAAGCGCATGAGGGCGTTCATTTCATACGAGTTGGAAATCGTATAGCGCTCGACATAAATACCTAATGATCCCACTTCACGTGCTCCTCGAGGTATTTCGTTGCTCGCCCGCTCAGATCTTCGATAGACAGCGGCGCGATGTCACTCAGAAGATACTCACCGGTTCGAGTATGGATTAACCTCACTCGTGCTAAAGGAATCGAGAAAACATCCCACACTTGTCTGGCGATTGGTCGGTAGGCCGGTTTGACGCTCCACCCGAGAACCGATTGAAAGTAAACCAGCTTTGCCCCTTCCGGCAGTTCCTGGCAACAGATAGCGTAGGTGTAATTGCGCGTAAGCGATTTTCCCGTGCTTCTGGCCCGGCCGGATCCCCTGACCAGTTTGCCTTTCAGTGTAAAAGGGTTTACGGGATCGACGATAACGGGCGGTTCAAAATACCCGTTACTGACGTAGTATTCGGGGATGGGTATGCCGGCTTGTTTGGCTTTTTCCAGACACAGGGGTGGTACGTATGCGTCGAGCATATCCTTGCATGTGGGTTTTATGCGACGGTCGGTATGTTCATAATCCTGGGATAAGTAGTACCCGTCACTCAGGTAATCATAGATACCGGCCAGGTTAATGTAGCTGTCCGTCTCGGGATCTTTAGCTACCGGGACGTCGATATCCGCGTGACGAGGGCGGCTTTGCCTTTTGCCGGGGGAAGTGGTTTTCGGGTCACGATGGGCAGTCATTTGTCCGGCTCGTATTCCGACGAAGAATCGTTCGGCTCATCGTTTTGTTCGTATTGCGAAGCATTGTTTTTCCGACGTGATCCGCCGACGTCAAACTCGTAATCGCAATCGGAACATACGTACAGTCTCACACCGTTATCGTATGTATCCTGTAGCAGTACGTCTTTGCTTCCGCAACGCGGGCATTTCCGGGATCGTCCCATAACTCACACCTTTCAGTAATGTAATGATTATAACCCGTTATTTTTTTGTTCCGGTAGCTCTGGCATGAAGGCGGCTACATTGAAAGAGATAGTATCGCTCCCGGCGGTGCGGGTCCGAGTGTCGTTAACGACGATGGTTTCTTCCGTCTTCATGTTGATTTGACAGCCCCCCGGGCGGTCGTTGAAATTTTGTGTCGGGATCGGTGACATCAGAAGAGAGCGTGGCACTCTTCGGAAGCGGCTTGATGAACTCCTGCCTCAGGCTGTAGGTATATGCCCCCTGGTTGGGAACCAGCAGGATATCGCCCGCATGGATGTTCGTCCCGAAATAGCTATATCCCCACAGGTCGTGCGGTGTACACAGAGACCCTGCAACCAGGCACTCGTGTTCGGTAAGGCTCGGGTGCGAAAGGTTTATTACGGGGAAGTAATCCGTCTCGAATCTCTCCCAGCCGACGGCGTTAGTGCCGCCGTCGGTTATGACAACGTCCGCGGACTTGCGATCCGATACCGTCAGAAGGATATGCATGGAGCCGTTGGACAGCCATCTTCCCGGTTCCAGACAAATCACGGGTTTGATATCGCCGGGCAATTGTTTTTTGAGGGCCCCCGCAATGTGATCGGCGAAGTCGGTAATAGGGGAAGCCGTGTGCTTGAAGTGCTCAAGTCCCCTGATCGTCTTTTCATCGAGGGCCGTTTGCAGCATTCCGGTCGGTGTGGCGGCCGGCTGGAGCCACTCGCCTTCCTCGGGCCAGAAACCGCCGCCGATATCGATAAACCGGATGAGTTTCCGCTGATCACGATCCAGTCGTCGCAGCTCGGCACAAAGCCGGGCGATAAAAAGAACCTGGGATTCCGGTTTGAGATTCCAACTGATATGAAACTGCAGACCGCTGAATTCTGTCCATCGGCACGAGCCGGTATCCTTTACGAATTCCAGGAGGCGATTCAACGGTATTCCGAATTTGCGCCAGATGCCCGATTCGTCGGTAGTGAGTCGGATGCCGGTCCGGATTTTTGTTTGCGCCTGCTCGGCGATTTGCTCCAGTTGTCGTAATTCGCCGAAGCTGTCCATGAGTACGGTTACTCGACTGGCGTTGTCGACGGCAAGTTTCAGTTCGTCCGGTTGCTTTCCGGGACCGCTTAATACGATGTCGCGCGCACCGGCTTGTAACGCGGCGTCGAGTTCAAGTCCGCTGGAAACGTCCAGCCCGAAATTTTCATTAACCAGTGTCGATACGATAGTCGGGTGACTGTTGCTTTTTACGGCGTAATACACGCGCATGTCCGGTAGCCCGGCCGAGAAAGCCGCGCGGAACTGCCGTGCTTTGGTCCGAAGCGCAGCGGTATCGATGACGTACAGGGGAGAACCTTCTTTGTCAACCGTTGCGAGGAACTCATCCCTTCGATCAATGAATGACTGAACGAAGTGCCTGAGTTCGTTTTCCTCGAGTCGGGGGACACGATGATTAAGCAGTTCTGCGGCTCTTATTAGAAATCCGAGAGAACTCCTGATCATGATAGCTCTCCACACTGACCGTGACTTTGTCGGTTATACTCTCGCATTGTTCCGGGAGACGGTCGTTCGGTTGCGGTTCGAATATCACATGTCCCAGTATCCATGAATCATAGTCATCGGGTGGCATGACAATCTTATGACCCGGCCGGCGTTTGACAAAGGTCTCTTTGACTTGCGGGTGGTTCGCCAGGCGTTGGATATCTATACCGGTGAGGGTGCCACTGCGTGTCGCGAACAGGCGCAGCCCGATCAGTTCGGTCCATTGCGCTTGAGGAGGAATCGATATCGCGTTTCCTTCGGCGAATTCCAGAGCCAGTCCGATAGTGTCGAGCCCGCAGCTCTGACGAATCAGCATCGGCAGACAATCGCCGCCTATTCTCGGTGTCAACTCCAGGAAGACTATTTCATCCCGGCATATTTTGAAATCCACCATGCATATGGCGTGAGTCAATCCGAGCGCGTGCGAGGCTTTGCAAAGGGATTCTTCGAAAAACTCCCGGTGTACGTGTTCCGGCAAAGTTGCGGGCAACACGTAAGCCATTGTAGTCCCGAATGGCTGTCCGGACTGCTGTAGTTTCTTGGCGACTCGGATCACCGTCACCTGATCACCATCTACGATGAAATCGGCGCTGTATTCGCGCCCGCCCACATATTCTTCCGCCAGCATCGGGGGAGTTGCGGTGGGTTTGGCGTTGGTTGTATAGCACTCTTTGTATAACGGAAGGCGGCGACGCTTGATCAGGCCGGATTTGATCGCTTCAAAAGCGGTCGATGAATCGAGCGCGTCCCGGCACAGGAAAGTAAGCTCGCTTCCGCTTCCGGTCAGAGGTTTAAGTACGATTTGGCCGTGCTTCTTCTGAAATTCGAGTGCCTGCCTGCCGGTGTCTATCAGCTCGCTTGCCGGGCATCGCACTTCACCTTCGAGCCACCGCTTTTTGGAAAGGAACTTGCTCCGAGCGGTTTTCACGGCCTCCGGCGAAGAATATGACAGGCCGTAAGACCGGGCCAGCTCCGCAGCGAGCGTCAGCCATTCGCAATCGTAGCAGGTCACGCCCGTTAGGATCTGGTTATGTGTTTTAAGGTGTGCCTGAAGATTTGCAAGTACGTTGTTGGGATCGTTACCGAGGTCGGTGACAATCTCACTGGGTTCGTCCGGCGCCGGATCGGAAGCACCGGCACGGATGGAGGTGTCCGTTAGAAAGAGTGCCCGGTGAGGATAACGCTTATGGATGTAAGCGATATAATCGGGCGTCGTTCCCACTACCAGTATCCGACGGTCAGGCATAAGGTGCTCTCCCGATACAATCCGGATTGGGGGGAGTGTGATGGAGTATGGTATGCCTGGGGACTTTGGATTCAAGTCGGCCCGGTTCGCCTTCAAGGACGTAGAGGGGTGCGGGGGTGAGATGGAAGAGGGGCTTCCAGTTGAAGTCGCCGCACAGAAAGTCGACACTGTCCAGTCGCTGCTCGCAGGCGAATCGCATATGGTGCATGTTGATGAGCTTGGCTATCCCCGGGAATTTTGTGTTGGTGCCTCCGGCCAGCAATGTCAGCATACCGGTATAGAGGCTCCCCAGGTCTGTCGCGGCCGGTTCTCCGTCTACGATGATTGTCACTATGCGAAGCCAACCCCGCTCGTCGAGATACTTCGTCAGCGATCTGAAACTCTCGAGAAACCGCTCGTCGTCGAAGTATGATAAATGCCCGAATCTTTCCCGGTTCATCTGACACAATTCATCGAAATCACCGGACCGGTTGTATCGCCACTCGACAGTGTGCCGATCCCATGAAGCCAGTTCTTTGCGGAGTTTCTTGGCCGCTTTGTGAGAAAAAATATCCAGGTAACGGTCTATGTCGTAATCGTACGATTCCGGAACAAACAAATACCCGACTTCATCGACGCACTCGTCGGTCCGGCTCCAGTGCTGGTTATTCTTCAGATAACGAAGACTGTATGGTTTGTCCAGACTGGTCAGCATTGTGTCGAGTGTCTCCCGGCTGTCTGCAACAACCCGGTTTTGCTCCAGCCAGGTTTTGCCTTCCCATGTTTCGCCGGGGAAGTAGTTGTATTGTCCGGTCTCCTCGTTCCAGCTAAGCGGCAGAAAACCACGGATACCCGTGTGATCCTCTGCCACTACGAAATGGGGCCGGTGGCCGTATTGATTGTGAAAGCAGCACCGGACATCCCAGAGGTCGGAAACCAACTCGGTTGGGATCAGTTGTTGCCACAGGATGCGACATTCTTCGAGGTCATTGGTGGTCTTTATGCGACACATTGTCATTATCGCCTCAAGTTCACGTGGGTGATGCAGCGTGAACCACCGAAGAAATCCAGGGCGAATTTTTCCACGACTTCGGGGTCGTACGGCTTGCAACTGAAGACGTCGAGGTAAGTGGTATTGCTGGCATTGGCAAAATGGGCTGATATCAGGGAAGTCTCGATAAGTTGGATCATGGAAAACCCGGCCACCCGTTCATCTTCGCCGAAATTAACCACGACACAGTCACCGAAACGCTTCATTTCAATCAAGTCACAGAGTTCATATACGAACCGTTTGATTGCGTCGGCGTCACGGATCGTTTCGGGATTGCAGTCATAAATGTCAAAACTGCCGGCCAGGCCCCAGGCCTTTCTGAGGTCATCTTTGTTGAACCGAGTCGGTTCTTTGTCTACTGTGAGCCTTGTCACCGTGTCTTTTACGACGGTACCAGCCGCGACTTCTGTTTTCACAATATGTTTCTCCGGACAAAGGAGTTCATTGGAGCGCATCTGTCGGAGTCTATCCCTTCAGATGTGCTCGTTAGTTAGCCTTTCCGCTGTCCCTCCGGGGGAAGCAAAACCGCGTCTATAACATGCAGCAGGCCGTTACTGCATTCTATCTGTTCATCGATAACCCAGGCCTGCTCTATTCTGACTGACTCCTCGGTGACCTCGATATTGATCACCGCCCCGTTGAGTGCCTTCACGGTCAGCGACTCGGGATTATCACCGAACTCTACCCGATGTCCGGCGACTATATGTCGTGACAATACCTCTTTCAGGTATTCGGGGTCGGATGTTAACTTCTCGAACTGGGCCGGTTCAAGCTGGGCGAAGGCGGAGTCGTCGGGCACGAACAACGTGAAAGGGCCTTGTCCCTTCAGCTTCTCCATAAGCCCCGCTTTATCCAGCAGTCCTAAAAACGTTTCGAGGGAGCCGTAATCGGTCATGGTCTTGACGATATCCGGCGGCACATCCTCCTCGTATTCCGGCTCATACTCATCTGTAGATTCGTCCGCGGGATATTCGAAATCCTGAGTTAAGCCGACCGAGAAAGGCAATGCCAACAGAATCGTGGCAACCAATGCGAACTTTACGATTCTCTTCTTCATTACATTTCTCCGTTTCATTACTACGTGTTATTCATGTCCGACGGTATAAGCGTAACCGGTATCGTTTCTTGATCTTGCTTACTGTCTTTGTCAACCACCGGAGCGGAGGTTCAGAGCTACACCGGGGTTCGCGATGTCTTCAGCGCTCGTACTGCACGGATTTGTCCCGTGTAACTGGCGAAGTTTACGAATCCTGTTCGGATCGCAACGAAACCCTGGTTTCTCTATTCAGTTGTTGTTGGTGCTGTCAGTTTCTCCGCGCAACCTTATTCGCACAGGCTGCGGGGCCACGTGATTCAGGTGATGACCCTGAAGCCGCCTTCCCCGTGTCCGGCATTCTTCTCCTCGTGAACCGAACTAAAACGACGACTTACTGAATGACTGTTCCGTAGGAGAGGTTGACTCGTTTAGGTCCTTATTGGCCAACCGTCTTCGTGAACTGTATCCTTTGTGACTTTATGTGCTACCATTTTACCTGACTCTCAGGCAAAGCCTCCCTTGCAAATCGAGCCAGGCTTGTGACAAAAGCCTTTCTGAGTGATTCGAATTCTTTATCAACGTCCTGATCGGGAGACGCGACACTGGCAAACGAATAATATCCCGATATGAATCCGGCAATGGCGTTGGCTGTACGCCGAAGTTGTTCATCTGAGATAGGTTCGGGAATACTTGCATCGATCAATTTCTCGATGCTCTTGCCATATTTCAGAAACGGTCTTTCCAAACCGTCATACGAGTTTTCCAGGGTCAGATCGGCCCGGCTCTGGTAATAGAGAACAAAATCCTGCCAGCGGGTGGAGAAGAAGCAGATGTGAGCCTGAATTATACCGTCCAGCATTTCTTCAAGTCCGTTTCTGCCCGAGCACTCCGTGTTCATCCGCTCAGTCAGTTCCCCTAAGATATCATCTACCATTTGCCGGATGAGTTTTTCTCTGCTTTTGAAATGGTAGTAAAAACTTCCGCGGGCCACATCGGCCCGCTCGGCGATCTCGTCTACTGACGCTCCGAGCCCTTTTTCCGAGAAGACCGACCGGGCAGCGGACATCAGCTTATCCCTGGTCTTTTCAACCCGTCTCTGTTGCCGGGATTGTCTTCGCCGTTTGGGCTTTTTCGCCGTTTCAGTCATTCTCAATCCGATTTGACACCATTGTCGTTTTTGACATTGTCGTCAAAACTGACACATTCGTCAAGTATTTTTCGCTTATTTTCGTTTTAGGGCTGAATTTTTTCTGATTATAGGGGGACGGGGCTTACAGTTAATCTGTTGTGATACAAGAGATTGAGTTGTGGGCTGTTTTTTAGGGTGTGTTTTTAGGTCAATACGATTTCGGCCTTAATATCAGTAAGTTTTTATTTCACAATGGGGATTAAGGGATCATTTCTCCTGCGAAGCTTCTTTTTTTGTAAGTTGTTGTAAGTCAAGGGAAAACATCTAAAGCTACGGGCACTCTTGAGTTCCTGCAAGTGAAAGCGGCGAGTCCGTGAATGAACCCGCCGCTTTGCGTTTACTCTTTGTGACTGTCGGATAACAGTCGTTGTGTCTGCCTACTGCTCGCCTTTGGCGGCCTGCGACCGGCCGAGATCGGTTGTCTTGTATTGACCGTCCGATTCTTCGACCAGCCCGGTTTCGACCATCTCCCGAAGGCTGCTGCGTACTTTGAACAACGGCTGGCCGGCCAGTTCGCCGACTTCTTCGGCCGTGTGTTCCTGCTCCAGCGCCCGGAGTAACCGGCGAGCCGAGGATGTCAGTGATCCGTCGGGATTAACACAGCCCATAGCGCCTCACCTCACAGGTTCTTTTTGCAGAAGTACCAGTCGGTGCATTCGACAGTCTTGTCGTTGGCACGTTCCTCGGCCATCTCCTGCGTCAGGGGCGGCGGCACGATTACTTTGTCGCCCGGTTGCCAGTTGGCGGGGGTAGCGACCCCGTTGGCATCGGTTGTTTGAAGCGCCTTAACCGTACGAAGGATCTCGCTCATATTGCGGCCGGTACTCAGCGGGTAGTAGATCATGGCCCGAAGGTTCTGCTTGTCGTCGATGATAAACACGGCCCGGCTGGTTTCGGTGGAACTCTCGCCCTCGTGGATCATGCCGTACGTTTTGGCGACTTTCATATCGAGGTCGGCGATCACGGGGAACGGAATCTTGACTCCCATCTTTTCCTCGATATTGCGCACCCAGGCGATATGGGAATAGACGCTGTCGACCGAGAGACCCAGAAGCTGAGTGTTGAGTTTCTGGAGTTCAGGGTAAATCTCGGCGAAACCCATGAATTCGGTGGTGCATACCGGCGTGAAGTCGGCCGGATGGGAGAAAAGTATCAGCCAGCTTCCTTTGTAATCCTCGAGGCGCAGTTTCCCGTGGGTGGTAACGGCTTCGAAATGCGGGGCCGGAGCGCCGAGACGCGGCAGGCCGACCGGCTGGGCGGTGGTTTCAATTTCATTCATTTGCCATGTCCTTTCTGTTTATTTCCTATTTAGGAATAATTCCTATTACGTATTGTTAGATATTCCGAATCTTAAAACGATTCAACGAATTTTCAAATAATTTCGAGATTTCCGAAGGAATGACATTATTGATGGCCGCTCAACAGAAACTTGCCCAGAAGAAACTCGGTCTTCTGGAACAGGGGAGTATCTTCAGAGCGTGTCCGATGGTCAGTTACAAGCGTCGATGAACTTCGGAAACAGGGGAGATGGTCTCGTCGTTGGCTGGCCGGTCGCGCCGATACCGCGGCCCGGGAGCAACACGGGCTCCCGGGAATCTCACGAAATTTCACGACCGCATATTATTCGTACCGCAACGCTTCTATCGGGTCCAACCTGGCCGCCTTCATGGCCGGGAAATAGCCAAACGCCACTCCAACCGCAGCCGAAAAGAGAAAGGCCAGGGTGATAATGCCCCCATTGAATATGAAAGGCACCTGGAGCATGTGTGCCGCCCAGATGGATGCACTCAGAGCGAGGACTATACCGACAATACCACCGAAAGACGAAAGGATCACCGATTCGACAAGAAACTGAATCAGCACTTCGCGTTCCAGCGCGCCAATGGCGAGCCTTATGCCGATCTCGCGTGTCCGTTCGGTGACCGAGACGAGCATTATGTTCATAATACCGATTCCGCCGACAAGCAAACTTACCGCCGCCACGGAACTGAGAAGAGCGGTGAGCAGTTGTGTTGTCCCGGTCAGCATGTTGGCTATTTCTTTCGTGTCCATGACTCTGAAATTGTCGTCGTCGCTCGCGGCGAGATGCCGTCTGTTTCGCAACAGGGAACGGATTTCTTGTTGCACTTTTTCGGTAGAGATGCCCTCGTTCACCGACACCTGGAAGAACGAAACATCGGTAGATCCGGCGATACGTCTCTGGAAAGTGCGCAACGGAACCACCACGATGTCGTCCTGGTCACGGCCCATCGTGTTCTGTCCCTTCGATTGAAGGACCCCCACGATCTGACAGGTGAGCTTCTCAAGACGGATCCTCTGTCCGACAGGATCCTCTGAGCCGAACAATTCCGACTGGATGGTCGTCCCGATAACGCAGACAGCCGCTCCGGCGCGCACCTCGCCGTCCGTGAACTGTCGGCCCGACTCGATGTTCCTGTTCGTTATGTCGAAGTATGTGTTCTCTGTTCCCGTCACCGTCGTGGACCAGTTCTCGTTGCCGAAGACCGCCTGGAGCGTTTTCGATGAAATGGGAGCGACGGCCCTGATGGAGTTTACATCTTTGATGATAGCCTCTCCGTCGGATTCCTTGAACGGAACCATGCCGCTTGACTGGCCCGGACCGAGTCTTCCGCCCGGACTTATCATGAGCAGGTTACTGCCCATGCTCGCGATCTGTTCTCTCACCTGAGCGGTCGCGCCTTCTCCAATCGTTACCATCGTGATGACCGCCCCGACACCGATGACGATGCCCAGTGTCGTAAGCACCGAGCGCATAACGTTCCGTCTCAATGCCCGAATGGCCAGGAGAATCGTATTCCACAGCATTATTCTTTCCTTCCGTTACTCTCGTCAGAGGAGACCTGGCCGTCGAGGAAATGGACGATTCGTCCGGCGTATGCGGCCATTTCTTGTTCGTGCGTTACCATAACGCAGGTGATCCCCCGGTCGCGGTTCAGTCGAGCGAGAAGTTCCATGATCTCCCGCGCTCGCGATGAATCCAGGTTGCCCGTCGGTTCGTCGGCAAAGAGCACCATCGGGTCGGTAACAATAGCCCGCGCGATGGCCACACGCTGCTGCTGCCCCCCGGACAACTCGCCCGGCGTGTGGGTTTTCCATTCGACGAGCCCCACGGTATCGAGCGCTTCGAGCGCTTTCTCTTTGCGTTCTCGTGCCGGGACACCGCGATAGATAAGGGGAAGTTCCACGTTTTCCAGCGCTGTCGTTCGGCTCAGGAGGTTAAATCCCTGAAAAACGAAACCGAGAAAGAAGCGTCGAAGCCGGGTACGCTGGTTTCGGGTGAGGCTGGTTACTTTGACCCCTTTGAAGAGGTATTCGCCGGCTGTCGGTGTATCGAGGCAGCCCAGGATGTTCATGCAGGTTGATTTTCCCGAACCGCTCGGCCCCATCACAGCCATAAACTCGCCTTCGGCTATTCCCAGATCGATGCCGCGGAGCGCGGCCATGGCCGCCTGACCCTGACCGTACACTTTGGTAACGCCGTGCAGCTCGATAATGTTCTCTCTGTTCGGAGCGGGATCTGCCATCACAATCACTCCTCCGTCTGGATCAAGTCGGTGACGAGGACCATCCCCGGTTTGACATCGCCGGATACAACTTCGCTGAAACTTCCGTCGGTCATGCCAATAGTTACCGGGATGGACTTGAGTTCTCCGTCGCTGAGCGTCCAGACGGTCTGCTTTCCGTTAACGGATGTTTCCACCGACTGCGACTTGTCGTCGTGGTGCGGCGGGCCCGGAAGGAGCGAACCGACCAGACTGCCGGAGGATTCCTTTTTCGCCGCGTCCTGTGCGACGGGAGGAGAGAACCGCAGGGTGGCGTTCGGGACCAGGATCGCATCTTCGACCTTGTTCACCGTGATGTCGGCCGTGGCGGTCATTCCGGGACGGAGGGCGAGATCTAAGTTATCCACTTTTAATACCGTTTTGTACGTTACCACGCCCGATGTTTCCGACGAACCGAAGCGGACCTCGGTGATAACCGCGTTGAAAGTGCGGTCGGGCCAGGCAGCCACGGTGAATTCCGCGGTCTGACCCTTCGCTACTTTGCCGATATCGGCTTCATCGACGTCGACATGAAGTTCCATTTCGGTCAGATCTTCCGCCAGCGTGAACATCACGGGAGCCGTGAACGAGGCGGCTACGGTCTGGCCCGGTTCCACGTCGCGGGAGAGAACAACACCGTTGATGGGCGAGCGAATGATGGACTTTGAAAGGTCTGTTTCATAGGCCGTCAGGGTGGCTTTGGCCTGAGACACTTCCGCATCGGCGGCGGCCTTTTCGGCGACCGCCCGTTGCCAGGAGGCTTCGGCTGCGTCGAGGTCAGTTTTCGAAGGTATCTTGTTGCCGCTGAGTTCGCGGACCTTTTTGAGCTGTTCCAGTTTGCTGAAGGTCTCGTCGACAGTGGCCTGTGACTGCATGGCTTTTGCGCGGGCCGATTCCAGCGAGGCCCGAGACTGTGTTACCTGGGCCTCGAGTTTCGAGGTATCGAGACGCGCCAGCGGTTGTCCCACCGTGACTTCATCGTTGAAATCGACTTCTACACTCTCGATTATTCCGGAAAGCTCACTGCCGACTTCCACTTCGTTGGTCGGCTGTATGGTGCCGGTTGCCGTGACGATGACCGTCAGATCACCACGCGTTACATCTCGGGTCGTATATTGTACCGAGGCGGAGCCGCTCAGTGTTTTCAAAATAATTACCACCACGATCACCACCACGATTGCCACCGCCAGGGTGAGCCATCGTCTCATCTGCCTTTTGCGGTTGGAGTGTTGATCCGTCTCGAGGACGCCGGCGATATCGGTTTTCGCATCAATCCGCGTGCTCATAGTTCATTTGTCTCCGTGTTATGGGCCACCTTTTGATCTTCGACGGTCGGCGCATTCCAGCCGCCGCCAAGGGCCTTATAGAGTCGAATCAGGTCTGAAGTGAGAGTTCCTTCGCTTTCGACCAGTTGATCCTGGAATGAAACCAGTGACCGCTGGGCATCAAGAACATCACTGAAATCGACCAGTCCTGCTTCGTATTTTCGCTGTGCCAGTTCGGCCGCATCCGCGCATGCCTGGGTAGCTTCGCTCAGAGCTTCCTGCCGTTCCTGTTCTCTCGCCAGAGTAAACAGCGCGTTCTCAACTTCCTCGAGGGAGTTCAGCACCGCCGCTTCGTAAGCGATAAGATATTGCTCCTGGGCAGCCGATTGTGCCTTGACGTTGTTTCTAATTGATCCCGCGTTGAAAATCGGAAGACTGATGAGGCCGCCTCCGCTTGAGGTTTCGTCGGCCGAGGAGAAGAGCCCGTCGAGAGAAAGCGCCTCCAGACCGATTGAACCGCTCAGCTTGAATTTCGGATAGAGTTCGGCCATAGCCACACCGACCCTGGCCGTTTGTGCGGCAAGTTGCCGTTCCGCTTTCCGGATGTCCGGACGGCGCCGGATGATATCGGCCGGAATGCCGACCGCGATCTGGCTGAGTGCCACCGGTACGTCGGCGCGCTCTTGCAGCCGCTGATGAACGCTGCCCGGATGTTGACCGAGCAGGATGGCGATGTGGTTCATTGCTTCCTCGAGTCCTGTCTGCAATGACGGGATAAGGGAGCGCGTGTTTTCGAGATTATAGCGGGCCTGCTGGACCTCCAGCGAATCACTCAAACCGGCCTGATTGCGCCAGAAAATCAACTGGTAGGTTTCGTTTTGCAGTTCGAGGTTTTTCTCGGCCGCATAGAGCCGCGCCTGGTAAACACGCACGTTTGTATAATTGAGCGCCACTTCGGAAATGAGAGAGACGAGCACGTCGCGGAGATCTTCCTCGCTCGCTTCCTGATCGGCTGTAGATGCTTCTACCGAGCGGCGCACACCGCCGAACAGGTCCAGCTCCCAGCCGGCGTCGAGACCGGCCGAATAGCTTTCGTTTGACATCTCCGAACCGTCATCTCGCTCGACATGGCTTGTCGATACCGAGCCGGAGGCATCGATGGTCGGGAAATAATCCGCTTTGGTGGCGCCCCGTTTGGCTCTCGCCTCGCGTACCCTGGCCTGTGCCTGTTTGAGATCAAGGTTGTTTTCGACGGCGCTTTCGACCAGATTGGAAAGCAGAGTGTCGCCGAATACCGACCACCACTCCGCCAGCCCCGGGGAAGCGACGTCACCGGAAATCGTATCTTCTTCGAGCTGGTTGTGCCATTCGGCCGGCAGCGGTGTCTCGGGTCTTACATAGTCCGGCCCTACCGTTGCGCATCCCGACAGTACAAGCACCGCTATAACGGGTACGCCCAGGGCCAGAAGAATCCTCGCAACCGGCCGCGCGGCTTCAGGCCGGGTCGGCAAGGTTGCCATCATATATCCATTCGGAGATTTTATGACGAACTCCTTTCTCCAAGAGCAGTTGTCTATTTCCGGTTATCGGTGATCCGGCGCCGTCTTTCAGCAGTTTCCCGAATCTCACGCATTCCGGCGAGGGAAAAACTAACCACGTGGTCGGCGTATGCATCCGTATCTTCGATCTTCGGCGGGCCGTTTCTGTTTTTCTGCGCGTTTCCCGATGCCCTTTTGGCCGCCATCGGGTTGATACACTGGCTTATTATGCTGATTCCGCAAAACGCCGCCTGCATAGGGGAAACGTCCGGGCCGAGAATATCGCCGACGACGCTCTGCATACGATCATGGAGCGGTTTTAGCTGTTTTCGCATGACTTCGCGCAGTAATCCGGTCGGGTTGGCCAGTTCCTTCTGAACTATCGGGAACTCCCTGTTCTTTTCGTCCGCGACCCGGTGAAGGAGCGCCGTGACTATTCCCCGCAGGCGTTCCTCGGGCGGTGCTCCGGAATCCACTCCGCCGTCCGACGGGTAAATCCTGATCAAATCCGCAAAAGACTGCTTCCAGCTTTCGCGGTAGAGGTTCTTCTTGTTGCCGAAATGATAGTTCACCGCCGCTATGTTGGCTCCGGCACGTTCGCAGATCTCCGCGATAGTAGCCGGTCGGTACCCCTTCTCGGCGAAAACGCTGCTGGCGGCATCCAAAAGGTTTTTCCGGGTTCTTTCCGAGTCTTTCCTCGGTTTTTTCATTGAACTCTCCCAGGTCTTTTCTTCTCCGCCGGGCACCGGGTACCCCCGCGGTCGGTGTTCGTTACGGTTTAATACGCTTGTTTCAAATAAAGGTTTCAAATATATATTTGAAATTGTTAATATTAGTTCGGCGCCGACCGTAGGGTCGCAACTCATTGCCTTACAAGGGATAATAAAATTCATTACATAACTAAGAGGTAAAACAATATAACAGAAAGACTCAGCCTGACCCCAATGGAGGCGTGCTTGCCGCTCCGGTCCGTAGTGTGTGAGGACGGCCGGATTTGTCCCGCCCGTACGTGAATATCCCCGATTCGCGCGGCTTATCGGCCCTTGTTTGTCATTTTTTGTCATGCTGCCGCCCGGCTGGATGCCCCGTGACGGGTCCCGGTCCGGGGATGGGGCTGATTATCTCGGGGGCTCGATGCGGGATAACTCGGCCAAAAAATCCTTGACATCGTAGTCCAGAAAGGCGATTATACTTATGGACGCCCCGCCGGATTGCATCGGGGTTCTGAGCCGTTCAGGCGGACCATCAGGGGAGGTCGCATGGTATCACGACAGAATGAACAGAGGGTGACTTTGCTGCAGTCGGACTGTCGGCGCAAAACAGCAGGGATGATTAGTTTTGCCCGCGGTTTGGGGCTGCCGGGTCACTATCTTGACTCTAAAAGAGGTGGATAAAATCATGAGAAACAGAAGAACGATCGGAAGTGGAACCGGGGGGATAAACCGGGTCATCTCGCTGGTGCTGCTGTTCATGTTCTGCTTTACGTTGCTGGTGCCTCCGGCCGTGGCCCATCACGACCCTCGCTATTCCACATCGCCACCCCTGGCTCAGGAACAGGTTGATAATGATGGGGACCCTTGGGGCGACGCGCAACAGTCTGCACCGGACTTCGCTTGGCATCCCGTTCTCAAATCCGTGTTCGGATTTATTGCATTTGTATTCCCACAGTGTTCTGTTATATCATGTGCGATCGGAAGCAAGCAAACCTCACAGCCGACGATAAATAGAGTAACAGAAAGTGAACGCCATGAAATCAACTGCCAGATACCTTCTGGAACGAGCCGAGGCACAACTCCGAGAAGGTAAACACCGAGAGGCATACGAGACTCTGGCAGAACTTGACAAGGCGTTGTTGTCGGGTGAGCCCAGAGCCCATTACTGTCTGCTTATGGGTGAAGCCTGCTTCCATCTTGGTGATTACGAGCAGACGTATCTTGACGAAGCTATTGCATACTACCGGCCATCGGCTGACAATCTGAAATACGCAAGAGCCAAGTTTTTCAGGGGTCACCAATTGCGTGCTTTGGGCCTGCAACTTGAGGCGAGGGAAGCATTCACACAAGCCTATGCGGCTTCAGTCCGTTCCGAAGACACCGTATGGATGGCGAGAGCCCTCAACATGCTTGCTTCTGTTGATCATTCGCTGGGATACATGGATCAGGCTATTTCCCATCTTGAGAAGTGCATTGCGTTGAAAGAAAGCCGAAACCACAGGCCTGGAGTGGCGGTAGGCCGTTTTAATCTCGCACTTGTCTACTTCCGAGGAGGTTTGATCTCAAAATCGCTCGAGACCTATCGCATGGTCCTCCACGAGAACTCTTTGCCGGAAGTCAAAAACAGGATTGCTTGTCAACTCGGGTTCGCCATGGTAACAGCCATATCCGGTGACAGTAAGTTGGCGCTCAATATCATCGCTGATCTCGAAAGAGATGTCCGTGGTTACAAGCGCGAGCAGGCAATACTTCATGAATTCAAAGGATGGACTTATATACTCTGCAGACGCTACGCTGAAGCCAAGAGCGAACTTGACGCCGGCCTTCGACTGGCGCTTGAGATCGCGCCGGAATCGGACCTTGTCTCTCAGATCAAGCGGCTGTTCGGTGATCTGTATGTAGCCACCGGCGAGTTCGACTTGGCTCGCCAGTATGCCGCCGAGGCGCTCGAAGTCGCCGACAAGCTGAACGAGCGGGTTGAAATCGCCGCCTGTCGCCGAGTATTCGCCCAGGTTGAGCAGCATCGCGGCAACGACAAGGCCGCCTGCGACTGGTACGGTCAGGCTATCGATTTGTTCAACCAGATCGGGTCGCGCTACGAACTGGCCGTTACGCGTTATCTGGCCGGATCGTCCGGTCTGTATGGCAACGGCGAACGCGCCGCCCTGCTGTATCTGGCGCGGGAGTATTTTGAGAGTGAAAACATCCGCGACTACATCACCCGGATAGACCGCGAACTCAACTGCTCGCCGGCCGTTATCCGTCGCCGTTCCGACCAAACGGTTCCGCGCGTCGTGGCGGTCAACCCGACCATGAAGAAAATCGTCGCTCTGGCCGACAATGTGGCCTGTTCCGATATGACGGTGTTTCTCACCGGGGCCACCGGGACCGGCAAGGATTTTCTGGCCCATTACATTCATCATGTAAGCGGGCGTCAGGGACCGTTCGTGGTGGTCAACGCGGCGGCCATTCCCAACAGTATGATCGAGGCGGAGTTGTTCGGTCACCGCAAAGGCGCTTTCACCGGAGCCGATCAGAACCGCGCCGGTCTGTTTGAACAGGCTTGCGAAGGGACTTTCTATCTGAACGAGATTGCCGATGCCTCGACCGGTTTTCAGGCTAAGCTTCTCGAAGTTTTGGAAAGGCGCAAAGTTCGGCGGCTGGGTGAGAACCGGATGCGCGATGTCAGTTTCCGTCTGATCGCGGCGACTAATCACGATCTTAAAGCCTGTCTCAAAAACCGGAGTTTCCGCCTGGATCTTTATCATCGTCTCAACGAAATCCCGATTCACCTGCCACCGCTGGAAGAACGCAGCGAAGACATTCCGGAGCTGGTGCGGCATTTTCTATCGCGTCAGGGGTTAGATGTCAATATGAATGGAACCGGCCATCTGGTGTTGCGCCTGGCCGATTTCCTTTCGCGTCGCAAGTGGCCGGGTAATGTAAGGGAGCTTGAGGCGACAGTAAATCGCCTGTGGCTGGAATCGAAACATGACTTGTCTTCGATGATTGTTCTGGCTTTGCGCGACGAGACCGATCCGAAACGTGGCGAGTTGTTCCGGGTGTTGGAGCGGACGGGTTGGAATCGATCCGAGACGGCGCGGGTTTTGGGAGTAAGTGAGGGAGCGGTGCGCAAGCGCATCCGCAAATATGGACTTTCTCCGATGTAGCCTGTATCGTTCAGGTTACGATAGTCCTGTTATCAAAGAGAAAACGCACCGGTTGTGTTGGCAGCCGGTGTGTTTTCGTATGATCGTTGCGTATTTCGGAGCCGTCGTCAAGCCGGTTCGTACCTGCTATTCGATGTCACGCAACGCATTGTGGTGATTCGTACCGACCTCGTACCGCAATTCGTACCTGGTATTCGTTGATTGTCAGTCACTTAGTAAAAACTCGTACCTGCCCGGTACGAGTTTTTGGGGTTTTGGACCTGTTTTTGGCTGTTTCGCACAGTCGACGCCCACCTCTGCTCATAATCGATCACACTGTCCAATAACAACTTAGCGAATACCGGTCTCTGATCACACCCTTCGGCACAGATGTTGCCTAACGTAATAGTGGGGATATGCTTGTCCCCTTTCGAGCGCGTAACGTACCGTGCCGGGTCCGGGGGAGTAAAGAGTCTGTAGTAAGGACCCCCGCAGAGACTCACCTCCGGGCCCGGCGGGGGAAACCGAGAGGAGGGATATCAATTATGAACTAGTGAGTTGTTTGGCGTGACCTGATGCTAATTGTCAGTTAACCGCTAATGCGCAGTAGGAATGCTGGCACAATTAGGAAGGAGAGACTTATGTTTGTGCATGAATTGCAGGACGCACTGAAAGCAAACGGGCTTGTGGAGGTCCTCACTGATATGATTACGGAAGTGATACCTCCCACGCCTATGAGCATATTCCATTTTGGCGATATGTGCGGGTTGTTCTGTGCCAATTGCATCATCGGATTCAACGCGTATTGATGCATCCGCTTGGGGCATCGCGGGATGCCCCAAGCGTGAACAACGGTTGTTTGACTGAACCTAAGTGACTGTATAACCCGTTGAGGTAAAGCATGTTGTGTCTTGATCCCAGGCTTCGCTTTCGGAAGGCGGAAACGAACATCTACAGCTACGATATCGATCTGTCAAGCGGCCAGATAGTGCGGCAGCGAGTTCTACATCCGCTGCAGGCCGTTATTCTGTCTCTATTCGACGGCAGACGGAAGACAAGCGACATAGCGAAGATCGTAAGCCAAATAACTAACAGATCTACTGCAAAATGCGAGGAATTCGTTTCTGCTGCCGTGACAGAACTGAGTGACTTACTAGTGCCCAACTGTATCAACGATCAATGTAACCCGGTCGATTTCGTTATGCCGGAATCACAAATAGACATGTCCGGTTTTAGATTACGATCTCCCCTTCAGCTCGTGTTGCTGTACACCTATAATTGTAACTCACGGTGTCTGTACTGTTACGCTAATCGTGATTCAAGCGAGGATGTCAATGAGATGAGTCTCGATCTAGCGAAAACGATAGTCGATCAGGCCAAGGACTGCGGCGTAGAGCTCATCTACTTAGGTGGTGGCGATCCCTTCTATAGGAAGACTGTTGTTGACTTAGTGCATTATGTTGTAGACAATGGTATTGGACTTATATTGTCGACTAAGGAGTTCCTGTCGCAGCGGCAGTGCATGGCCCTAGCAGATGTGGGAGTGCGGCACATGCAGGTCAGCGTGGATACATTGGTCGCCGGTACAGGGCACTTACTGACTGGTCGTCGGGACTTCGTAAGGGGTGCTCTACGGACAATTGCAAACCTACAATCAGTGGACATTGAGGTAAGTACAAATACCGTAATAACTGGTTACAACTACCGCGATGTGCCGGGACTTGTGCGATACCTGCTGTCACGCGGGATTACGAATATAGTGCTAAGCCGATACTATCGATCAACATTTCGACACCGGGACGAGTTATTCGTAGATGATGAGTCCTTAGTGTGGTTGAAGCAGCAGCTCGATGTGATAGATAAGCCAGAAGGTTGCAGTGTCCCGTGTCCGCAACCTCAGAAGAGCGATGGCAACAGCGAGGAAAGGCTAGTTCAGTTCTTGAACCGGGCAGCTTGCGCCTTTGGCCGGGTGGGAATAGTCATAACACCGTCAGGCAAGGTCGTGCCGTGCGAACAGCTTCCCACGAAGGCACCGTACGTGCTTGGCGATCTGGCGACCGATACACTACAGAAGGTGTGGGAGTCGCAGAAACTAATATCAATGGCTTATCCGGAGAGGTCCTGTTTCAAGGGGACCATGTGCTACGATTGTGAGCATTTCGATCCGTGCATTCACAGTAAAGGTTGGTGCATAAGAGATGTTTATAAAGTACACAAATCATGCTTCGGGGTGCAGCCCGGTTGTCCCAGAAGTACACACACCATGAGGTTGACGTAATGCCAGACGCAATTGAACTTGACCATGTTTCCAAGAACTACGGTAGTGTAAGGGCGCTTGATGAGCTGTCGCTTGCCGTGCCGACCGGTATGGTATTCGGGCTGCTCGGTCCCAACGGTGCAGGTAAAACCACCACGATGCGTATTTGCTCGACACTGCTGAAACCTGATTCCGGCCGTGTGCTGTTCGACGGGATACCCGGTGAAAAGGCCGCTGCGTCTGCCGGTCGCTCGTTGGCCCTTATGCCCCAGGGTAAGGCCCTTGATCCGACACTGAGCGTGATAGATAACCTCAACTACTATTGCCGCCTGATCGGGTTGAAGACAGCCGAGCGTATGGCGTCGGTGGAGCGGGTAGTCGAGCAATTCGGGCTCGGCGAATTTGCCCGCAAACATATCTTTGCCGTTTCCGGTGGGCAGTTCAGAAGAGCTCAGCTGGCGCGGACGTTTCTGGGACAGCCGCGCCGCATTCTCCTTGATGAACCTACCCTTGGGATTGACATCCAGGGTAAAATGACGATATGGCGCACGATTCGCGAGTTTGCAGCCAATAATGGCTGTACCGTATTCCTCGCTTCGAACGACATTGCCGAAGTCGAGACGATGTGCGATGAAGTTGCGTTTATAGATCATGGAAAATTGCTTTACCGGGGAAACGCGCGGAACCTGGCCGAAGACAATCGGATATATCTTGAATGTGTCCTGGTGCAGCCGTTTGAACCTACCGAATATGTGATCCCCAAGAGCGTAAAGGTCTCGGGGAGCGGGACTCGGAATATCACTATCGAGTGCACAGAGTATAGTGATGATGTTATAAACTTCCTCGGTGTGTTAGCCCGCAAGTTCGGGCTGAAGAGTCTCGCTGAGCGTCGAGTGTCGCTTGTTGATCTGTTCGAGAGATACGGGAGGAACAAGCCATGATGGCCGTTGTGTGGAAAGAGTTCAAGACTATGACCACGTCCGCTATGAGTGTCATGTTGCACTTTATAGCCCCGCTGTTTCTGCTGGTGTTTTTTGCCACCGTACTCGGACGGAATCTGGCGTCGTTCTCGTATGGCGGTTCCGAAGTCGACTACCTTGTCTATTTCACTCCCGGTCTTATAGGTTACGTGACGTTCATGACATTCCAAATGGCGCTCACGTTCATACGGCATGACCGCATGTCGGGTATACTGGGAATTGTGGTGCTTGCACAGGGTGGATTGGGGGGATATATCGGCGGCAAAATGACCGCCCAGGTAACAATAAACACGATCAAGAGTGCCGCTTTGGTGCTTCTGTCGTTGTTGATAGCCGGGGGGACGACGGCTCTCGGTAATATCGCTAATATGGGTTTGATGCTGGTCGTGATAGTGCTCGGCTCTGCCGTGTGGCTTCTAATAGGTTTGTCCGTGGCTTTCATTCTGAAGCGTGATGACATCCGCGAAATACTTATGATGCTCATCTCCATGCCGCTGATCTTCTCGAGCAGCATGTACTATGATGTATCCCTGGCCCCGGGTTGGATCAGGCTTATTAGTGTGGTGAATCCGCTGACCTACACATGTAATCTGGCGCGGCAGGCATATCTTAACGAGTCAATCGGCTCATGCGGGGTCGATTTGATTGTGCTGGCGGCAATGACGGTTGTTGCCCTCGGGTGTGCGTTGTTCGTGAGTCGGCGGGCCGAGTATTAAATGATGTGACTGTAGAGAATGTTTCGGATCAACGCACGGGCGATAGCGGAGCGTTTTGCGGCAGGGGAGAGTGGTTTCGATGGAAGAGGAAAACAGAACCTGTTCGAGCTATTATCCCGGGTTATACCAGAAGTCTCAATATCAACGCAACTGCGTGAAGGCGGCCTTGGTGGCGTATTCGATTATCGCACTGGCTGTTGTTGTCATGATTTCACTCGAACCCAGCAAGGTTACGCCGGAATACGAACACGCTGAGCCGAGTCGTTTCGTTTTGGTTTGTGATACGGTATCGGGTGGCGGCCATCAGGAAGCGGGCGGCGGCGGTCGATCAGGGACAGGTCGTGTGTTCCGAGATGGAACTTTCCCTGTTGGCGTTATTGGCCACATCAAGATTGTGCGCGATTGCTCCTTGCCTCGTGATGCTGGCGATGTTCGTTCGCATCGGATATCGTTTCCTGCCGAAGGTCCCGTGTTGGAATCGGAGGGTGACGGTTTTGGTTATGGTGATAGTTTCTGTTTCTTCGAGATTGGCGGTGATGGTTTCGGGTTTGGCGGTGATGAACCTTATCTCCCCCGACCACGGCGACCTATATTCCCGTTGACAACTGCAATTGATGCTACGAACAAGCCGGCCACGATTCTGTTTTCCGATATCGATCCCACTTACATTATCGGTGATGATACGGGGCACCTGGTCGTGGATTTGATCATTGACGAAGATGGGTGCATTAAATGGCGTGTCGTGCAAGAGGAACCCGAAGGGCATGGCTATGCCAACGCTTATCTGGCGATGCTGTTGCAAAGCAAGTTCATTCCCGCCACTCGGTGTGGCCGGAGCATTAAGACAAAGGTCGTTTTGGATGTTTACATTTGTGCCGGTTGTGAATCATCTGTCACCGTGAGGCAGGGTAGTCTGATGGCTGTTGTCAGAAAACGGTAACGGCGAGTGGGACAGGGTGAGCGAGACAAAGTGCAACGAGTTCCGTCGCAGGTGTCTTGCAATAGCAGAATGCACGTTCGTATTAGCATGAACGTCTTTCCCTTAGAAACGGGAGGGAATTATGTCCGTAAAATCACTGTTATCGACCGTCTCTCTGGCCTTGGCGGCATTGCTGGTATGCCTGTTGGCAAGAGTTGAGGCAGGTGGCGCGATGAGCCCGCCGTTTGATTGGGAGTTGAAACCGGTGTCGTACACGAAGGGAGTCGAACTGACCGAATTGGAATTCTCCTTCGAATTTGCCGCTGCTTGCGAAGAGATGCGGGTTACTTTTGCTCCTATCGGTGATCTGACTATCCTGGGTGAAACCTCTATTAGCACTCCGATCGCCAGGAGAAAGCCGTTCACTGCGCACCTGCAAGTTGTGTTGCCGAATAACGACACCTCTGGTGTAGTGATGAAGGTTGAGCTGTGTCAACTGTCGCTGGACTTTGGTAAGTACTTCATTACAACCGGAGAAACGATCATAGGTTCCTGGCGTGATCCGGCCTTGCCACCTCTGGTTCCGCCAAGTGGATCGGTGGTTATCCCGCTTGACAAAAGCAAGTTCCCACCCCGGAAGCTTCCGCCGGTAGACAGTGCCCGCGTCAGAGAGGTGCAGCGGCGGTCTGACAGCCTTAATAGTGTGAAACAGGAAGAGGCCCGCAGAGAGTGGGAGGTGTTCGAGAAACGCCTTCAGCGGGAGCGAAAGGAGGAACTGGAGAAGAAGCCGCTGACCGAGCACAATGCTCAGGTGATAGAGGTTGACGGTCAGTACTGGATTCGGAACAAGGGGGAATACAAGTTTCGGCTGTCCGAAAGCATGACCATTGAGGAGAAACAGGCTCAGATGCGGAAGAGTGTTGATTCTCTGCTTCGCGAGCTGGAGCCTGAGGTTGGCGAGGAGGTTGTGGTTGATCTGCGAGATCCGAAACATTCTGAATACCTGGAATCAATCCTGGACGATCTTCATCCGACCGAATGGCCGGGTTACTATCGTTGTATCCTGACGTCGGAGAAACAGCGGGAGTTCGAGCGGCGAGAGATTGAGGTGAAGGATTCGAGTTATATTCCGCCGCAGTACTTCCGGCAGCGGGAACTCGATCCCCCCGGTAAGAAGAACGGCCCTGATCGGCAGAAGCAGGAATCCGGGAATGGATTATTACTACAGAGAGGTCAGCAATGAGATTGCTTACGGTAATCTTAGCGGTGTTTCTTTTGGCTGCGCCGTTGGCGGCTCAGGTGAACCAGCATATAGATGGGTACAATCCGGAAGTTAACCTGAAATTTGTCAATCTTCCTGATGGTCGGAGACCGTTTGTGGGGAGGTTCGATTTCGAGAAGCTGCCAGCCCCTTTGGAACCAGTGAGAGTGGATTTCACTCTTGAGGTATCGCGCGACTTTCTTGTTCCTGAGGGAGATTGGAAGATCCATCTGGTCTGGAACTGCAAAGCCGTGCGGCTGCTGGGAGACTCTATTTTTGTCTGGCCGGGGCCTCACCCGCTTGGGGGGACATATTCGGGCAGCTTTGAGTTGGTACCGCTGCGATCAGGACTTCATAAGTTCATGCTGTATATGTTCGATAACGTGGATGGCGCGTTGGACGTGCATTGGTGTTTTGACCAGGATGGGAATTTAACGTTTCTGGACAAGATCGAACTGTCTAATCATTATAACGATTGTAACCGTCAGCAGTGTACGTTTTTCAATAAGGATTCAGTGTATGTGCTGCGGCATGGCGGAGAGCCCAGTGATGATGATCTCTTTTTGACCGACTTTACGGTCAAGCCGGTATTTCGGATAGGAGATACTTCAACGGTGCGCTATCGTCTGACGGCGGTCGATGATCTGCCCAATCCTCTACAGATACAGATCTACGCAGAGGGTATGAAGGTAGTTTCGGAGCCACAGCGGATTGCACCGGGGATAGTTAAGGGTGATACCGTTTACTATGAGATCAAGGCTGTTCCTTTGCCTGTAAGGGATATACACTTGCTGAGTCTTTTGGTTCAAGACAAATCCAAGAGATCAGGAGAAAGATACGATAACATCATCCCTTGTGAGTCGGTGTATGACGATGATGGTAATCTTCGGTTCATAGGCGACGGTAGTCTTTGGGCCGGGGTTGCCGATTCGTTGTTGCCGAAGTCTTTTCGTCCCATGCGGGAAGGAGACAGGGAGAGTATCATTATCTTTCCTGACAGGGAACAGATACAAAGACACACCTATTGAGGTTGATATGCGAAAGGCAAAAGTGGCAGCAGAGAAGTATGAGAATGCCATCCGGCCATCGAAGGGATCAGCAATGAGATTGCTTACGGTAATCTTTGCGGTATTTCTTTTGGTTGCGCCGTTGGCGGCTCAGGTGAAACTGCACATAGATGGATATAAAGAGAAGATAATTATGAAGCCGCCAAGACTTCCTGGTGGTCGGAGACCGTTTGTGGGGAGGTTCGATTTCGAGAAGCTGCCAGCCCCTTTGGAACCAGTGAGAGTGGATTTCACTCTTGAGGTATCGCGCGACTTTCTTGTTCCTGAGGGAGATTGGAAGATCCATCTGGTCTGGAACTGCAAAGCCGTGCGGCTGCTGGGAGACTCTATTTTTGTCTGGCCGGGGCCTCACCCGCTTGGGGGGACATATTCGGGCAGCTTTGAGTTGGTACCGCTGCGATCAGGACTTCATAAGTTCATGCTGTATATGTTCGATAACGTGGATGGCGCGTTGGACGTGCATTGGTGTTTTGACCAGGATGGGAATTTAACGTTTCTGGACAAGATCGAACTGTCTAATCATTATAACGATTGTAACCGTCAGCAGTGTACGTTTTTCAATAAGGATTCAGTGTATGTGCTGCGGCATGGCGGAGAGCCCAGTGATGATGATCTCTTTTTGACCGACTTTACGGTCAAGCCGGTATTTCGGATAGGAGATACTTCAACGGTGCGCTATCGTCTGACGGCGGTCGATGATCTGCCCAATCCTCTACAGATACAGATCTACGCAGAGGGTATGAAGGTAGTTTCGGAGCCACAGCGGATTGCACCGGGGATAGTTAAGGGTGATACCGTTTACTATGAGATCAAGGCTGTTCCTTTGCCTGTAAGGGATATACACTTGCTGAGTCTTTTGGTTCAAGACAAATCCAAGAGATCAGGAGAAAGATACGATAACATCATCCCTTGTGAGTCGGTGTATGACGATGATGGTAATCTTCGGTTCATAGGCGACGGTAGTCTTTGGGCCGGGGTTGCCGATTCGTTGTTGCCGAAGTCTTTTCGTCCCATGCAGGAGGGAGACAGGGAGAACATCTTACTCCCGACGAACGGGGATCAGGTGCGAAGGCACACCTATTGAGGTTGGTGAATTGGACTTTGCAAAATGGAAACATTAGAGACGTGGATATCTCGGACAGGATAAACTTAGTTATTACCGTTGCGTCCTGACAGGTGAGCGGGTCGGTGTAGTCGTGGCACCGTGTATAGTATAAGGCACATGTTCATGAGCGATAAGAGATGGTATACTGCTCTCGGCAGCCAGTCGGCCCTGAACAAGGGGACAGTATTGTTGATCCTTTTGTGGACGCTAATGGGGTTTATAGCGAACTATGTTATCAGCTACTGCTGGACATATAGTCTGTGGGGTGTAGTATCCGGGGTGTCCGTCGCCGGGATGGCGGTGAATGTGTTCTTCGTTATGTTGATTGCGGCGAGAGTTGTAGGGTGCAGAGAATCTTTTGGTGATTATGGTTTTACTCTTAACTGGGGTTGCTGGCTTGGGCTTGCGCTAATAGCGGGTGGTACTTTTATTGTTTTATCGTATGGTGACATCGTTTCCGGTTCGGTGTCTCTCAAACTATCTTTTGTTGTTTTCAATGCCTCTGTCGAGGAGTTGATATTCCGAGTATTGCTGATCAACAGCCTGATAGCCGTTTTAGTTAAGCGGAAGCGGCGCGTGTTGATAGCAATACTGGTAAGCGCTTTCCTTTTTACATCGGCTCACTGGCCGACAAAGACCGTGTGGCAATTGCAGGGGATTCTCATCATGTCGGTGCTGTTCGGGTATATCTACTACTGGACCCGGTCAATACTGTTTCCCATGGGTTGGCATGTATACAGTAACACTGTGGACGACTCGGGGTTGGTGGGAGTTCTGATGGCGGTCGTGATATATTTTGTGATTGCTCTTTATGGCAGGATGCTGGACCACAGGAGGGCACGGGTAGTGCCGGTGGGAGGGGAGACCATTTATCTGGGATAAAGAGCCCTGACCGGATTGTAGAGTGAGCATCAGGTCTTTGCACCTGATTGTTTGTCGTCCTTCTCAAGGCGTGAGTTTTTACGCCATTACTTTTTCCGCCAGCGCGGCGATGCGATTCACGTAGTCATCGACCGGGAATTTACGTCGGCAGCCGGTGTAGCTCATGTATCTTATTTTTCCGAAAATCTCCCGTTCGGACCAGGCGCGGTCGTGAACGCCGCCGATTGACCAGGCGATACCCGCATAGCCGTTGGGGTCGTGCCCGTCCAGTTCATACTTATTGTTCAGGTATATGGCGTGGGAAAGAGCGTCCCGTGGTGATGGTGACCACTCCAGGATTTTTTTGGCCCAGTACATTCGCATGTATCCGTGCATTTTCCCGGTTATGACCATTTCGATTTGCGCGGCGTTCCATAGTTCGTCATGGGTAACGGCGTTTTCCAGTTCATCCCTGTCATAGAGGCGAAGACGGAGATCGCGGCGGTGTTCGTTGAGAGTTTTCTGAGCCCATTGCGGGAAGCCGGTAATAGAGTCATAGCTGTCGTTGTAAAAGCAGAAATTGTCGGCCAGTTCACGACGGACGATCAATTCTTCGAGGAACGCTTCCTGCGATGCTATATCAGTGTCGTATTTCTGGGCCTCGAAGGCTGCACGCTGCGCCGACAGTTGCCCGAAATGCAAATAGGGTGACAAATCGGATTGGCCGGCCACGGCCGGGTTGTTTCTCAGGGTGTTATAGCCGATCAGTTTTTTCGAAAGGAAAAGCCGTAATTGCTTTTGGGCGGCCGCTTCGCCGGGCTTGTACGGAGCCCCCGTGTTATCAATGGCTCTGTCGCTTATAATTTCATCGATAGTCGACCATTCTTCGGAAAAATCAGAACTCGCGAGAGGAAAGGGATGTTTTTTCAGAGTGGGAATATCGTCCAGATACTCGTTGAGTTTTTTGTGTATCTTTGACCGGATTGTGTAAGCGGCGTATTCCTGTTTGTTCGATCCTTCCCGGCAAGGGACGATATTGTGGGCATCCACTTCGTAAATCGGTAGTTGGGTTATTTCCGCCAGCCGGGTCTTCCACGAACGACTCTCTTTCAAAGGATTGAAGTCACAGACCAGCGCTCCGGCTCCGATACTTTCGATCAAAGAATGTAAGGCGTGAGCCGCCGGCTGCTGCGAGGCTACGAATGGTATGCGAAGGCGGAACAATCTGACCGCAACTTCCCGCAGTCCTGATATCATAAAGTCAAGCTGTCGCCCGGGAGCATCGGGATAATCGGCGGCTATTGGACAGGCAACGATCAGCGGTTGTTTTCGCTCAACGGCCAGTTGACGGGCGTATAACAATGCCCAGTTGTCGTTAACTCTCTGGTCGCGCGACATGGCGTAAATTACCGGGCCGGTTATTTCACGACCATGCCTGATAACCTTTGTCCTTTTGTCATTAACTTCCGGCATTGGCGTTTTGTCGCTGTTCGGCTGAAGGTGAACGATATACTCTTGTCGGTTCAGGTTATCTTTCCGGGTAGACATATCCTCCGATTCTTGAAACACCGCATGGTCATATTTGTTTCCGGGGAGCTATATTATTCCCCAAACGGAGAAAAAAACAACCCGAATACGGAAAAGCCGTGAGTCTTTATTATGATATCGTTGTAATGTCAATATGATATTATAATCGGAGGAGGGTTATATGATCAAAGAACGTGAACGCCGCTCGCGGGAACACGGCCGATATGTCCGGTAAGCTGCGCGATGAGATTCGGGACGGTTGCATCAACCCCGAGATGATTCAGGTTGACAGTCGGCGCCGGCAGAAATGTCCGAATCTTTGCCGACGGCTGACTTGTATCGTCATGCTGTGACGAAACGGTCATACCGGCGGAAGCGTATGGAACCCGGTCGGGTGAATTCTCAGTCGCTCGTCATGATGAACTGTGGCTGCATCTCGAAGCTTTTGTAGAGCGGCCGCAGACGTTCCTTGTTGTAGTGCTTGTCGACGTTTACCGTTTTCTTTCGACTGGTAACGACGTCCACGGGTACGTTGTCGTATCGGCCGTTTTTGAGCACCACGAGGCGTCCGTGAATTCCTCTCAGAATTAAATCCAGGGCGAGGTTGCCATAGGCCATGGGGACGATGGAATCCACGGCGTCGGGATCGCCACCGCGAACGAGATAGCCGAACTTCTGATTTATCACGTTGATCTGTTGACCGTTGTTGTATTTCGGCGAGCGTTCTTTGAGTTCGGCTGAGACCAGATCACCTATTCCGCCCAGCTTGGCATGACCGTAGGCGTCTGTTACGGCGTCCTGAAAAACCATCTCACCGCCTTCGAACATAGCTCCTTCCGAAACCAGAACCACGGAATAGCGACTGGGGTTGCTGCTGCGGTCATTACTCAACAGTTCGGTCAGCAGTTCGATATCGAATTTGTGTTCGGGAATCACACAGCGGTTGGCGGCTCCGGCCATGGTCGGAAGCATGGCCGTGAAACCGGCATAACGACCGAAAACTTCCAGTACCAGAAATCGTTCATGGGAACCGGCCGAGGTGCGCAGGCTGTTGGTCATCTGGATCGTCCGGGTCACGCAGGTGCTGAAACCGATGCAGTAATCCGTACCGGGGACATCGTTGTCCATCGTTTTGGGAATAGCTACCACCCTGACGCCTTGCTTGTATAGATGTACGCCGTAGCTCAGGGTGTCATCGCCGCCGATTGGGATGAGATAATCGATTCCCAGAAAATCGAGGTTCTTTATTACTTCCGGTGTCAGGTCGTTCATTTCGTCATTGAACGTATCCCGCAGATGTTCCGGAACCTGTAGTTTGGTTACCCGTCCCGGATGGGTGCGCGAGCTGTGCAGGAACGTGCCGCCTGTACGACCGGCTTTATTGACGATATCTTCGGTAAGGATTTGGTAGTTGTTGCTGTTGTTGGCTTCTTTGTCGCGGATAGTTTCCATGATGCCGGCCCAGCCGCGCCTTATGCCGATGACCCGATAGCCTTCTCGTATGGCTCTTATCGTGACAGCCCGGATAGCGGGATTGAGACCGGGTACATCACCGCCCCCGGTGAGGATGCCTATTACGCCCTTTTTTTCGCTTATATTGGCCATTTCTGTCTCTCCGTGTTCAGACTGTTGTGGCGGTCCGATGAAGAATAATCGCTGTTGGACAATACCTCTTCGCCCCGCCCGGGTCCATCCGTTATTGCGACAGTGACACTCTAAATGTCGGAAAAAGCCATACCTGCTTTAGCATCAACTACTTAACAAATGCATGAATTGCTCTGTTCCCTTGTGTTTTCGCCCGGGTCGCCGCTTTGAAATGTACCACGGGCGCAAATCCGACTTTGGCTTCTTTTCGGGCGAAGTCGGTGGAACTGTCGGTTTGGTCCCGGGGTGACCAGTTGAAACTTGCGCGAGGTTGCCAACGTACCTAAACTCGGTTCTCGGAGTAATAGATCAAAGGTCAAGAGAAACGGTTGTCCGGCCATCGGGACGGAACAAAGTAGAGAGGCAGGTCTAATATGGATACCAACCCTCAGTCGAGCGATAATCAAGCCGGTGTCGTGTCCCCGGCGGCGCCTGGAATCTGGGGCATTATATTCCATGTGTTTTCGTCTCCTCGGCAGGCTTTCGAGGATTTCAAAGTCAAACCACGAATACTCTGGCCCATGATAGTGATCATCGTGTTTTCGGTTATTGCCGCGGTCGTGAGCGCTCCCTTAAGCGCCAAAATGCAATACGACATGATGAAGACGTCCACGACTCTTCCTCCTCAGGCACTCGAGGTCATGCGCCAGAATGCGGCCCACCCGAACCTTCTCCAAACGGCTCTGGGTGCCCCGATAACGGTTCTGATCATATCGATAATAGCTGCCCTGATAGCCTGGTTTCTGGGCCGTGTTGTTTTCGGCGGTGAGGCACGGTTCAAAGCCACCTGGGGGGTGGAGTTATTGGCGATGGTGATATCCACGTTCGGCGGTCTGCTTCGTATCCCGCTGGTGCTGATCAAGGGAAGCATGTACGTGTCGTACGGGTTGGCGGCCCTGATGCCGGGTAAGGATTTCACCTCGATGCTTTACATGATCCTGTATTATTTCGATGCTTTTGCGATCTGGTCGATAATAGCGGGAGGGATCGGTTTCGGGATCATATTCGGAATAAGTCGCGGCAAGGGCATCGCTGTGGCTGCCATTTCATCGTGCCTGCTCATAACGTTCTCGATTATCATGTCGATTGTGGGAATGGGCTTTGCGGGTATCGACGTCAGCTTTTTCTAAGTGGTCGGTTCTGTGACCAGACCCGGTCTGCTGGTAGAACTGATTCTCCTGTTTGTGATCGGTCCGGCTCTTGTGGTAGTGTCGGACCGTTCCGTTTATGTCTTGTCTTTCCTGGTGTTGGTTGTCCTCTGGTGCCTCGTGTTTCTGCTGCGGGATAAGCGATTTGAACGACGGCGTTTGTGGAATGCGGGGAGCCTTCGATTGGCCTGGCGGCGCATTCTCGTTATCGGGCTGGGGCAGTATTTTTACCACGGCGCGGTGAACTGACTCTACGGCGGCACCACGGCCGGTTTGTCTGCGAGCTTACAGGTCGGTTATTTTATTATTGGTTAATAAGTTACAAACCACATTAGATAAGAAAAGGATAAGTTAGTCTGCTGGGTGGAATGTCCTTATTAAAGAAAAGGCCTTGAAACTTTAATAAGAAATTGGTTATTTAGGTATCCTTAATTAAGCACTCTTGAGGCCCAGAAAGCGGAATAACACCCGTCGAAGCTCAGTTCTGCCGGTTCTGGCGTTGCGGTTGCCCTCCTGGAAAGTAAAGGAATCGTTCACGAGATAACCGGTCGCAAACGAAACCGGCTGTTTGCCTATGCCAAGTATATGGAAATTCTCAGCGAGGGTACCGAGCCTCTTTCTGAAACTCCTGACCAATAAAACAAAACCGGTGGCCGGATGAACCCGACCGCCGGTTTATGAGTATTCCGATTTCGTCCGTCGACCTACGCGATCGTCACGTCCTTGCAGAGATAAACGTCCTGAATAGCGTTGAGAAGTTCCACGCCTTCTTTCATCGGTTTCTGGAAGGCCTTTCGACCGCTGATCATACCCATGCCGCCGGCCCGCTTGTTGATCACGGCCGTTCGCACCGCCTGGGCGAGGTCGTTATTGCCCGAAGCACCGCCGGAGTTGATCAGCCCGGAGCGTCCCATGAAGCAATTCACCACCTGATAGCGGGTCAGGTCGATAGGGTGGTCCGTTGCCAACTCGGTGTACATCTTCTCGTTGGTCTTGCCGAACTTAAGCGCCTTAAAGCCGCCGTTATTTTCGGCTTGCTTCTGCTTGACTATGTCGGCTTCGATAGTTACCGCCAGATGGTTCGCCTGGCCGGTCATGTCCGCGGAGATATGATAATCCTTATCCGTCTTGAAAGCGGAGTTGCGAAGGTACGCCCACAGGACCGTGATCATCCCTATGCTGTGCGCATACTCGAACACCTTGGAGATTTCCACTATCTGCCGGTTGCTTTCTTCCGATCCGTAGTAAATGGTCGCACCGATGGCTATCGCTCCCATTTCGAAAGCCTGATCGACCGAGGCAAAAAGGATTTGGTCGTATTTGGTCGGGTAAGTCAGCAGCTCATTGTGGTTGACCTTTACGATAAACGGAATTTGATGGGCGTATTTGCGCGCTACCGAGCCGAGCACGCCCAGAGTCGAAGCTACCGCGTTGCAACCGCCTTCGATAGCCAGTTTGACGATATTCTCCGGATCGAAATAGATGGGGTTGGGGGCAAAGCTTGCTCCGCCGGTGTGTTCGATCCCCTGGTCCACCGGGAGAACCGAAAGGTAGCCGGTTCCCGCCAGACGGCCATGGTTGAATACGGTCTGAAGATTGCGCAGCACCGGAACCGGACGGTCGGACGGCACGAGGACGCGGTTGATGAAATCCGGACCCGGAATGTGCAACTGGTCTTTCGAGACCGTGTTGGATTTGTACTTAAGCAAATCGTCTGATTCTTTGCCGAGTAAATCGGCTATCTTCTTAATCATTGGATAACCCTCCATATATTATCTAATGTTCTGTCTCGCATATTCAGTCCTGAGCGAATTAAACTCAACAAAAAAACGGGCGCGGGAAACATAACCCCGAGAGTTGCTCCACCGCTTCGCAGCTTGGGTAAACCTGAGCAATCGGCCCTTGATTTCCGTTGATTCCCGCCGCTTCTTGGGGTAGTCTCTTTTGGAATAGGGCCCGAACCTGTCGGTGCGAAACGAGGAAAATAGCTTATGGAATGCAAGCAAAACAACAACCTTGGATCATGTAACTGTACTTACGAACCCTGCCGCCGCAAGGGGGTGTGTTGTGACTGCATCCGCTATCATTTAAAAGCCCGGGAGCTTCCGGCTTGCTTTTTCCCCGATGAGGCCGAGCGCACGTTCGACCGCTCGTTTGAGCATTTTGCCCGGCTGGTCACGGAACACAAAGTCTGATACCGGGTATACCTATTCTTCCAGCGGCGTCCATTCGCCGTAATACTCCACTCTGATTTTACACCGTCCCTCGGAGACCCACCAGGCATTGGCATTGTAGCCCCATTCCAGGAATTCCGAGCCGCCGCCGCCGGCCGTAGTGATAAGATAGCGGTTTCTGAGATAACCGAAGGCGTTGGCGCGTGATGACGGCCACGGGGAGTCGCCGCCTGACGGATCAACCGGCAGCCAGCCGTAACCCGGCAGGTATATTTCCACCCAGCGATGAAAAACGTCGTCGTACGAGGCATCATCACCGCGCACCGCGACCGACCCCACATAGCGAGCGGGCAGCCCCGCCGCCCGACACATGGCGATATAGACAAAACTGTACTCCGAGCAGGAACCCGTCCCGCGCGCGAGCACGGTTGGGGCGATGTTCCACCCCCCGGCCAGTTCGTATTCGACATGGTCGATAACGTAGTTGAATATCTTACGGCCTATCCAGTACGGGTTGGTTTCGTCTCCCACGGCGTTTTCGACCGCCTGCCGAATGACCGGGTCGGTCAGTGAGAACTTCGAATCGTCGATCAGGTACGCCTGCCGGATTTCCTCCGGGATTTCCTCAAGTTTGCCCACTTTCTCGGGATAAACGAAATACCGATTACAGTACAAACGGGCGCGGGCCAGCATGGTAACCGTGGTCAACTCACTCGCGGCCAGATCGGCCAGGCGGAAGTGGGCCACTTTCTGAGCCCATTTGTCGGCTACGATCTCGGTCGGTTCGGGGGTGAACGTCACTTCGTCCAGCAACTCCTGATTGTTCATATCCGTAGGTATGGCCAGGTAGATATCGAGCGACTTGATCGTATCCGGGCCGAAATTGAGAGCGTCGAAGATAAACTCGAGTTGTTGTTCTTTTGCCTCGGTGCGACTGAACTTCACCTCGTCCTCGCGCACCAGCCGGTAAATGCGGTCGGTCTGGTAATCGACATTCCACAGGTTCTTTCCATCCCAGGCCAGCCCCCAGGCATACGGTCCGGGAGCCTTCAGCACATTGATCACGTCCCCGTTTTCAGGCAACACCATGTAGATCTGGTCGGCGTAGCGGTCGGCTACCCAGAGGTATTTGCCGTCATAGGTCAGCCCGCCCGGGTGACCGGTGGGCGAGGGGACAGACTCGATAGTTGTGCCGTCTTCGCTGCTGAGCCGATGCAGTTTATCTTCACCGTCATCGGCAATCCAGAGGTACTCCCCGTCCCAGGCCAGCCCTTCCGGTTGACTCGCCGGGCAATAGATAGTTTTCTCCACCAGTCGCGTGTCCGGATTGATGGCATACAGCGACTCTTCTTCGGCGTCAACGCACCACAGACGCGTACCGTCCCAGGTCATTCCCCGGATCGCATAAGCCGGGGCGGGAATGGAATCCAGCCGCGCGCCGTTATTGGGATCGACGCAATAGAGCATATCGGTGCGACGATCCACGTTCCACAGGTGCTGACCGTCGAAAGTCAGACCCTGCGGCCAGTGTGACGGCGAGGGGAACGATTGCAAAGTGTCGCCCGGCACGGCTGCGGCGGATTGTGATAACAATAGTGTGATCAGCAGAGTCAAAATAACCGGCTGTATTCTGCGCATAGCAACCTCCAGCAGTTGCGGATGTCTCAGGGCTGTCCGCACACGAGAAATGCGGTTTCTTTGTTTAGAAAGAATCAAAGTGACCTGATCGGCCGACTGTCAAGCTAAAAGCCCGAAGGACCCGCATAGACTATCGTGGATGAATGAGAACGGTGCGTCGCTCTAATGTTCGTCGCGGCGGGTTTCGAATGCTTTCAGCAATTGCCGGGCGGCCTGGGTAGCCGGGAGGTTTCCCTCCATGACCGCGCATTCGATATCCGGAAGCATGTTACTGACCACGGGGTGATGGTAGAAGCTATCCCGCAGTTTCTCTTCGAGCATGCTGTGCAGCCATTCGCGGGTCTGTTCCCGGCGTCGCTTATCGAAAAATCCGCTCTTTTTGCACATATCACGGAATCGCTGGATAACTTCCCAGATCTGATTGATCCCTTCACCGGTGACAGCGGAAGTCATGAACGCCCCGGTCTGCCAGCCCCGAGTGGCGGGCATAAGGTAATGCAGGGCACGCTCGTATTCGGCCCGTGCTCGCCGCGCAGCCATGAGGTTTCGACCATCGGCCTTGTTCACCACCACCGCGTCGGCGATTTCCATCACCCCTCTTTTCAGACCCTGCAATTCGTCACCGGCCCCGGCGATAAGAATGAGCAGAAAGAAATCGACCATGGAACGCACTGTGATCTCGCTCTGTCCGACGCCGATTGTTTCCACCAGAATGACATCGTAACCGGCCGCTTCGAACACCAGCATGGTCTCGCGGGTTTTGCGGGCCACGCCACCCAGTGTACCCCCGCTGGGACTGGGGCGGATGAAGGCGTTGGGCTCGCGCGCAAGCTGTTCCATGCGCGTTTTGTCGCCCAGGATACTGCCGCGTGTGATACTGCTGGAAGGATCGACCGCCATCACCGCTACTTTGTGGCCCCGTTGCGTCAGGCGTACGCCGAAGGTCTCGATAAACGTACTCTTACCCGCTCCCGGTACTCCCGTGATGCCCACGCGGATCGATTTACCGGTCTGCGGCATGATGGCCTTGAGGACTTCCTGGGCCTGGTCCTGGTGGGTGGGGGAATCGGATTCTATCAGGGTTATGGCTCGCCCCAGCATTGTCCGATCACCGTCGATAATTCCCCTGACAAACTCCTCGGTCGAACGCGGTGTGGTCGGACCGCCGCGCTTTCGGACATGGGCCGCAGACGATTTTCCCGAAGGCAACCCGTCGTGACCGCCCTCGACACCCGGCATAACATGCAGGGCCGAGGGCGTCTCTTCCGGCGATTTGCTTTTCTTCCGTGATTCTTCGGGCATATACCTGTTTATCGGCTCTTCGGTCTTTATCCTTGCTGCAGTTTCTCAAGGACGGTTTTTGCCGCCAGCGGAATAACCGTGCCGGGGCCGAAAATCGCACTCGCGCCGTGATCATAAAGGAACTGGTAATCCGGTGCCGGAATAACTCCCCCGATAACTACCAGGATATCCTCGCGGCCAAGTTTCCCGAGTTCTTCCACCAGCTTGGGAAGCAGTGTCTTGTGTCCGGCCGCCAAGGAACTCATACCGACCACATGGACATCGTTTTCCACGGCCTGCCGTGCTGTTTCTTCGGGGGTCTGGAAAAGCGGCCCCACGTCAACATCGAACCCCAGGTCGGCGAACGCCGTAGCGATCACTTTGGCACCGCGGTCGTGGCCATCCTGACCCATCTTGGCGATCAGAATGCGTGGCCTGCGCCCCTGGGTTTTGGCGAACTCGTCGGACATCCGTCGCACCTGGGCGATTACTTCCGACTCGGCGTATTCACTGCTATAAACTCCGGAAATAGTTCTGGTCTCCGCTTTATGGCGACCCCAGACGCGTTCCAGGGCCATGCTTATCTCTCCCAGTGAGGCCCGGACTTTGGCCGCTTCCACGGCCAGCGCCAGAAGGTTACCTTTGCCTGTTTCCGCCGCTTCGGTCAGGGCTCCCGTTGCCTGTTGCACTGCCGTGTCATCGCGCTCTTTGCGCAATTCGGCCAGGCGTCGGACCTGTTGTTCGCGCACGACGTCGTTATCAACCTCAAGGATGTCAATCGGGGCTTCCTTGTCAAGGCGATAGCGATTGACCCCGATAATGGTTTCGGCTCCGGAATCGATGCGAGCCTGACGCCGCGCCGCCGCTTCCTCGATCCGCATCTTGGGTAATCCGCTGTTGATGGCCTCGGCCATCCCGCCCAAACCTTCCACTTCCCGGATGTGTTCCCACGCTTTGTGAGCGATGGCGTCGGTGAGCGCTTCCAGATAGTAAGAACCGCCCCACGGATCGATTACCTGACAGATGTCGGTTTCATTTTGCAGGAACAACTGAGTGTTGCGGGCGATGCGGGCGCTGAAATCGGTCGGCAGGGCGATAGCCTCGTCCAGAGCGTTGGTGTGCAGACTCTGGGTGTGGCCCAGCGCGGCCGCCATCGCTTCGAGACAAGTGCGCGTGACGTTGTTGTACGGGTCCTGTTCGGTCAGGCTCCAGCCCGAAGTCTGCGAGTGAGTGCGAAGCATCATCGACTTCGGATTGCTCGGGTTGAACTGTTTCATCAGCTTGGCCCACAGCATACGGGCGGCGCGCATCTTGGCGATTTCCATGAAGTAGTTCATACCCACCGCCCAGAAGAATGATAGTCGTGGTGCAAACTGGTCGATGGTCAGACCCGCTTTAAGTCCCGTTCGTACATACTCCACGCCGTCGGCCAGTGTGTAGGCCATCTCCAGGTCGGCTGTCGCTCCGGCTTCCTGCATGTGGTAACCGGAAATCGAAATGCTGTTGAACCTGGGCATGTTCCCGGCCGTGAAAGCGATGATATCGCCGATTATCCGCATGGACCCGGTCGGGGGATATATGTACGTGTTGCGGACCATGTATTCTTTGAGAATGTCGTTCTGAATAGTCCCGGTCAGTTGTTCCAGCGATGCTCCCTGTTCCATGGCGGCCACGATATAGAAAGCCATGATCGGCAATACCGCGCCGTTCATGGTCATCGATACCGACATGTCCTTCAGCGGGATACCGTTGAAAAGGACCTCCATATCCAGAATGGAGTCGATAGCCACTCCCGCCTTGCCGACATCGCCGACCACGCGCGGGTGATCGGAATCGTAACCCCGGTGGGTGGCCAGGTCAAAAGCCACCGACAGGCCTTTTTGTCCGGCCGCCAGATTGCGGCGGTAAAAAGCGTTCGATTCCTCCGCGGTGGAAAATCCGGCGTACTGGCGCACGGTCCAGGGCCGCATGACATACATGGTGGCATAGGGGCCGCGCAGGTACGGTGGAAGACCGGCCAGGAAATCAAGGTGCTCCAGCTTATCCAGATCGTGCTCGGTATACAGCGGGTGCACGTCGATCTGTTCCATGGTACGCCAGGCCAGATCTTCGATTTTTTGCCCGGTTTCTTTTTCAACTCGTGCTTTCCAACTGTCGTAGTCGCCGGAAGGCCGGTTTTCGCCGAGTTCTATTGATGTAAAATCAGGTATCCTGCTCATAGCTGCACCCCCAGCTTCACTGCCAAATCGGAAAGGACCTGCAGCGCGTTGGACTTGATGTGGATGAAAATGTCAACCCCGGCCTGCTGGAAACGTTGGACCAGCTCTTCCTCGCGCGGATAGCCGGCCAGAACGACCACCGCGTTCGGGTTGGTCTTCTTGACTTGCGTGGCCACCGTCGGGGCTCCGTCGGTATAGGCGTCATCCTGACCGCAGATCACCACGATCTCGGCTCCGGATTCCAGGGCTTTTGCGGCCGCCGTTTCGGCGCTGTCGTGTCCCGAGGTCCGAATAACCTCAAAACCGCCCACCTCGAAAAACGAGGCCGAAAAATCGAGCCGCGGCATATAGCCCGCCACGGGACCGAGCGTAGCCAGATAGGCTTTCATGTTACCTTTTTCCGAGCGTTGTTTTTCTACCGCGTGGCGCAGGCGTTCAAACGGCTCCGTTGCCCGCCGGGCGGGAATCGGTTCCACCTTGGGGATGTCGCCTTTTTCCGGCCGCAGGGTTCGGGTGATTTCGCCCACTGTCGCGCCGTGAGCCGCGGCGTCTATGACTGCCGAGGTAACAGCGGCCGGGGCGGCATCTACCAGCGTCTTGAGTTTTTCCAGTACCGTTACCTGTTCCTGATGACTGGGGGAGGTGCGAAGTTCCTGCAGACGTCGGGACCGTCGGGTATGAACGGCGGTATAGTCAATCGGTCGCAGTTCCAGCGGTTGCTCCGACGGGTTCGGGAACTGGTTGGTTCCGACCATGATTCTCTTGCGCGAAGCCAGAGCATCGGCCCGCGATTCGGCCGTGGCGGCGACGCTCTGCTGCACGAAACCATCGGCCAAAGCCCGGCCCATGCCGCCCTTTTTCTCGATTTCCTGGAAGAGTTTCCAGGCGGCCGAAGCCAGCTCGGCGGTGAGGCGCTCGACACACCAGCAACCGCCGGCGGGATCGATGATCCTGCCCATGTGTGCTTCGTCTTTGATAATTAACTGGGTGTTGCGGGCAATACGTCGGGCAAACTCGTCGGCCGGGCGCATGTGTTCGTCGAAGGCCGCCACGTTCAGACTGTCGGCCCCGCCGATCACACCCGAAAACGCCTCGGTGGTCAGACGCAGCATATTTACGTAAGGATCGTAGGTCGTCTTGGTATAACGGGAAGTGCGCACGTGTATCCACATATCGCGTTTGTCTTCCGGCAGGCCGCAGCTTTCACAAACTCGGTTCCAGAGTAACCGGGCGGCCCGGAGCTTGGATACTTCCATAAAAAAGCTGTTGCCTTGAGCGAAACTGAAACGCATCCGGGGCACGGTTTTGTCCGCTGTCAGATCGCGCTTATCCATCTCGCGAATATATTCCACGGCCGTCGCCAGCGCGCACGCCAGTTCCTGAACGGCGTTGCCGCCGCCGTCGTTGTACGGTTCGGCGTGTACCCAGATCGTGCCCATTTGCGGGGCATTGTCGGCCGCCCAGGCCGTCATCTCGGCCATTTCCCGGTAGATAATCTCCGGTGCGGCCGGAAGCGTCCCGGTGCCGATCAATTCCCCCAGGGGATCTGTGGCTACCGCCCCGCGCAGGTCGGACAGGGCCACGCCCGAGCGCTGAGCCAGTGCGATATACAGTCCCAGATAGGCCAGACCACTACAGCCGGCCTGCAGAAACACGGGGATCTGCGACAGGTTAACGCCGTCAAGCGCTTTGGTCAGTCCGATCAACGATGAGATCGACACACCACCGTGTCCCACCTGACCCGTCTTGGCTCGATCCGGGTCCAGGCCGGCTCGGGAAGCGTCGTCCAGAGGGAGCACAACCGCGGTCAGCCCGCGTGTCAGGTCATGCTTTAGTGCGCTGTTGAATTCTTCATAAGTCGGGTAGGCGATTTCCTGGGCGACTTCCCAGCTTCTGCCTTTTGCGCCTATAGCCCGGTGCCCGCGAATGAATGGGGCCGAGCCGGGCATGGAATGGACTGCCGCCAGATCTCTGATATCTTCCCGACGATAGATCGGTTGCAGGGTGATTCCTTCCGGCGTTCGGGTGAACATCTTCTTCTCGAAGGGGACACCTTTGAGGAGACGTTCCACCTCGCTTCGCCATTGATCATATGTAGGAACGGGAAATTCTTCAAACAATCGTTCTTCGTTTTGTGCCGGGGGTGAACCCGGTGTCTTATCAGATGCCATAGCGGTACTTCCCACAATTACGCGGTTCTTCTCTCGACCGCTTTTCTGCGGCCGCCTTTTTTTGATTTACGGCGGTCGTTCGACGGTCAGCTCCGTTTGGTGCTGCTGATCTTGGAAAACAGCCTTGCCACCCGGGGCCGATGCAATAAAGCGACAATCAAATAAAAGTCAACCGTCTCGAAAACAGGCGACTATGGCCGGACGTGATGTAATTTTCCTCGAAAAAAAGTGATCGTTACCTAACTGCCGGGGAATACCTGAACGGGTTGTCACGGATCCCCGGGGTCGGGTTCCCAGACTGCGCAAAGGCAGGGATTGATTGGTCGAGCGATGGGGCAGACAGTCTCAGGTCGTTAGCTTGAGAGGCTGCACACCGTACTCGTCAAACTCAGTTTCTATGGCCCGAGCGATCTCTTCACCCGGTTTTATCTTCCGATAGACTTGCGGCAGAACGTCCAGCGACGAACTCATGGTATAGAAGGTGATGCCCCGTTGCTGTACCGCTTCCTGTACGCTGAGGCCGTCGTCCCGTTTTTCCATGCGGTTGGTCAGGCTGATAACCGCCACAACTTCGGCTCCGGCCTGCTTAAGACTGTCCAGATTCTTGATCATGGATCCGCCGGTGGTGGTAACATCTTCGATGACGACCACTTTCCCCGACGGCATGCCCACGAAGTACTTGTCTTTGGGGTCACCGTGTTCCTTGGGTTTGGCTCGGCCCATCGCCAGAACATGCGAGCCTCGGCCGTAGTCGGGCTGCTGTCGGGCCCAGGTATATTGCGTCAGCACCCCCAACTTGGTTGCTCCCTCGGGCACGCCGTAGAATGTGTCGACAGCCAGCCCTTTTTGTTTGACGAAGGCTATTACGTATTCGATCAGCTTTTCGGTCAGCCAGACATCTTCCACCACCGTGCGCCAGTTGGCGTAAAAATGGGACTTCCGGCCCGATTTCAGCGTAATGGCTTGCTCGAAAAAACCGTAGACACCGTTCTCGGCCACGAATTCGTTGAATGCCTGTTGATCGAACTGATCCATAATTTTTTTACCTCTTGTCTGGATGGAACCGGAATGTAATCACCAACGGTTACCACTTCTTCATTATTTCTCCGAAACATTGCAGGCCGCTCATGATCACCGCCGTATAACCGCCACCCGGACTGGTCCAGGCCCCCGAAAGGTACAGGTTATCTATCGGGGTGGTTTGCCCCACGCGCTGTCGGCCGGAATTGCCTAAGGTCTGATCCCAACCGTAGATGGCCCCCCGATAGTTGCCGGTGTAGCGCACGTTCGTGAGCGGAGTGCCTGTTTCTCTTACTTCGATAGCTTCTCTCAGACCGGGCATGAGAGTGCTTTCGACCCGGTCGATAAGAATGTCGGCCATGCGTTCTTTCTCGGCTCGATAGGCGTCTTTGCGACCCGCGAAGTAATCGGCTTCGTAGCTTTGCCAGTGATCGTAACCCTGCAGCAAGACGATATTGAGAGTATTTTTGCCCTCGGGTGAATAACCGTCATAAACGTTGTCGTACAGAGTGAGTCCATAGCCGGAGTTATCCATTTTAGCGCTCAATGCCGCCTGATAACCGCTTTCTATGTCATATCCGGACTCGTAGAAAATCTCCGTGTCGGTCAGGCCGAGTTCTCTTACCAGGTCTTTCTTCAACCCCAGAAACACCTGGAAACTGGACAGGCTGGCGGTGAAAGTATCCATGCGGGCCAGGTAATCGGTCAGGGTTGCCTGCGGTTTCATCATACGGTGGAAGGTATCGTAGGCGTTGGCGTTGGAAACGACTACCCGAGCCCGGTACTCCTTGCCGTCGGCGGTGCGGACACCTTTGGCCTGATTGTTCTCGACAATGATTTCTGTGACTTCGGTGCCGGTTTTTACTTGTCCGCCGCGCTCTTCGATGAAGTGTACGAAAGCGTCGCTGATCGTTTGCGATTTTCCTCGGGGATAGTATCCGCCCTGTTCCAGATAGCCAATAGTCGGAAGGGCGTAATATAGACCCGAAAGTCTGGACGGTGGCAGGCCGTAGTAGCCCCACAGTGTCGAAACGACCGCCCGCAGCCTGGGGTCATTGATGCGTTCGTCCATCATCTGGCCCCATGTTTTGGTGTAGCACTTGAACAAATCGGGGAAATCAAAAGGGAACCGGCTCATGTCCACACTGTCTCCGGCCTGCGACAGTTTCCGGATATCCCGGGTTACACCGCGCATATCGGCGAAAAGCCCCTTGATTCCTTCCGCTTCCTCAGGAAAGAACCCGATCAATTGTTTGCTATAGGCCTCGGTATCTTGTTGTGCCACGCGGAAATCGAAATCCGGATAGATGGCCCGGTAAAGGTGTTTGAGTGGTATGAACTCGACTTCGCTGATTTCCGGGAACCCCGGTATCAGGTTGAAAACGCCATCGCGCTCGTTGACCGAAGTGGAATGCAGCGAAGCGTCGAAAACGAATCCTCCGGGGCGTCTGAAAGTAGTGGCATAGCCGCCCGCTCGGGTGTGTTTCTCCAGCACGAGTGGTTTGAAACCCTGACGGGCGAAGGCAGCCGCACAACTCAATCCCCCCAGACCCGATCCGATAACCAGCGCGTCATAACTGTCCTCTCCGGTGTTCGCCAGCACGCCACTGGGAAACACACTCCAGTCTATGGCTGTTACGCACAAGCCGGCGAGAAGACCTTGCAGGAAGTCCCTTCTGTTACAACCGTCGGTTGACATGATCCCCTCCTTGGAAATGGTTGGTTCTGCTTATTTTTATGCTATACGAACGGTCCTGTCAATGTTTTCGTTCGCCGTTCCGATTTATCTTCTCTTGCGAGGTCGGATCATGTGCTCCGGGGCCGGGATATTGTCGAGTTCTTTTTTCGACAACAGGTCTTTTTCTTCGCCCTTCTATCTGGGAACGCCGCACGGTAATAGCCCGGCGGAGAGGCGGCCAGTCGGGCTATTAGCGGATTTCTGACTTGACTCCGTGGCTTCTTTTGCCTATTTTTTATCATAATTTGAAGAGCACACCCGAGTACCTCGGATCAAGTTTTCTGACAACCTGATTTACTTTGAGATTGGTCGCCGCCGGGTCGCGGTTGCTTTAGGGTAACATAGGACCTTCGGTGACAGGCTCGATTTCGGTCTTGATACTGACAATCTGCGGCGGAAAGCGAGCTGTCTGCAAATCTGAACTCACCGCCCCGCGTTCGAATGCGGAGAAAGGAGGGGGGATCTGGAAGGCTCGACCGGTTAGCTTATTGTGAATCGGTCGAATAACTATCGTTTCGCGATTTTTTTGACCAGGTAGCTAATTTGCAGTGGGGGGTGGCATTTCAACAACTTGCCAGACTCAACACCACCCTCGGACAACTCAGGAGGGTAATGATGAGGTCGTTTTTCACGCTTCTCGTATTATTAGTATTGGTTACGCCTGTCTTTGGTGGCAGTGTTATCGACAGACCGGATATAGAGGTAAGCCAGCTTGACGGAACCGTTTATCTGTATTGGTACGTTGATACTTACGATCAGATCGCATATGAAGGACTCCGATTTACGGTCGAGTTCAAGGCTCTGTCTGATAATAACTGGCAATCCGTCTATGTTGGTCGGGTAAATGAAGCGACTCTGGAGGGACTGAAAGAAGGGGAGACCTACGAGTTCCGACTGTTGTCGCAATCACCAGCCGGCGTCAACAAGGTATTTGAAGTAAACACACCACTGACCGTGAGCGATCCCGAATTGCAGGCCATGGTGCAGGTCCCGAAGCAGACCGGCGATTATGATCTGGAGATAGTGAAACTGCAGAGCCTTTTATATTCGGGTAATCGCTTCAATTTCATCGACGTCACTCTCGACAGCGCCGGTCAGGGCTGGCCGTATCTGAACACCAGCCATTTCACTGTCCATGAAGACGGTGTCCTTCAGACCGACTATTTCGAGGTTGTGCCTCCGGACACACCCTGCTATCGGACGGCCGATATCGTTTTTCTTATCGACAACAGCGGGAGTATGAGCGGGGAAATCGCCCAGGTAAGGAACAACGCTATCGCTTTTGGAGACAGTCTTCATGCTCTTGGCATCGACTACCGACTCGGCGCCGTGCGGTTCGGGCAGAGTTCCGGTGGTGGCCAGCCTTACATATACGGACCCCTCACCGATGACGTGACTGTTTTCCATAGCTGGATTTCTGCTATGGGGGCTAGCGGTGGTTTTGAGCCCGGCCTTCAGGCGTGTATCAATGCCGCCACGTATTTCAGCTTCAGGCCCGGTTCCAGCCGTCACTTTATTCTTATCACCGACGAAGATAGCGACGGTGGCAGCCTTTCGGAAGCCATCAATCTGTGTAACAACAACAACATTACGGTTCATGCGAGGGCTTTGCAAACTTCCGGTTCGTCATGGGCTCACTACTGCGGTCCCAACGGTATTGCCCAACAGACCGGCGGTACGGTCGACAATGTGACTGCTCCCTTCTGGAATATCCTCGACAACATCGGCGTATGCGACAACTACCTGGTTAAGTACCGTCCCTCCAACGATGTTTGCGACGGGATTGACCGCGAGGTTGTCGTGTGCGTGCAGCACGGGGCGCACAGCGATTGTGATACCGTTTACTACACTCCCTGCATGTGTCCCGTTGTTACCGTGACGCCGGACACGAGGGCTCTTGAGCAGACCATGCAGATGGACGGTCTGCCGTTATTGATTCAGTGCTGGGTGGTGGATAATGTTCAACCGTTTGTCCAGTCAGTCACTTTGCACTATCGCACCACCGGGAGTACAACTTATCAAGTCGAAATGATGCAGCACCTTCACGATTCGCTGTATTCGTTCCAAATACCCGGTGGGTACGTCGCCTATCCCGGTCTTGACTATTATATAACGGCCACCGATGGAGAGTGCGTTGCTTCGGCACCTTCGGTCGATCCCGATATCCTGCCGTATCAGATCGCTGTTTATCCGAACGAACCACCGTCGATTGTACATGATACGCTTGGACCGACGCAGCCTCTTGGCATCAATCTGGCCGTCAACGCGGAGGTCATCGACTCCACGTATAGCCTGATCCGGGTCGAGCTGTTCTACCGCCGGTACCTTGACCTTCTTTACACTCATGTTTCCATGACTCATGTGGGAGGGGACAATTACACGGGTACTATTCCCGGTACGGTCAACGTTACGGGTGGTTGCGAATACTACATCGTAGCGGAGGATGATTTGGGGTTGATCAGTTATCACGGTGATGCCGACAATCCGCATCAGATAAACATCGGTTTTCAGCCGGTCCCGCCGCTCGACTCTCTCTTCGGTTATGTCTACAGCAACTGGCCGCTTGATCCGGGCGAAATAGATTATGCCAAACTGATAGGCCTTGAAGGGGTTATGGTCTACCTTTCGGCTAACGACGGCACCCCGCCCGCGGAGACAATGACCGACGACGAAGGCTATTTCCTGTTCCGCAGTCTTGTGAAGAGTAGCTCGGCCCACTACACGGCGACGATCCAGTTGCCGTTGGGTTTCGAGCCCGGCACACCGTTGAGTCAGGATGTGACAATCAGATGCGACGAGGCCCGGCCGGTTGTATTCGGTCTCTGGGATGCCGCTGACGATTTCCCTCGTAACCTGGAATGGTGGCAGCGTCAGCTTGCGCGTATTCGGGACGGCGGTGCGACCGATTTCACGATGGCCGAGGAAGACGTTAACGGATACGCACTTGATATCTACAAGCATTTCTATAACCGCGATGACTGTTACGCCATACGAATCCCCGGGATTACCTGTATTGGAGCCCCGCCGCAGGCCATGTGTTTCAACGATGTTTGCTGCGCTTGTGTCGACGGTACCCCCTTTGTTGACCAGGGAGCCTTCAGCACTCTGGAACTGCGTTGTCGGCGTAGTTTACTGATAGCCATGCTCAATATATCCATCGGTTTCACCAGCGAGCAGAGCATTGTCAGTGTCGACAAGGCCACCTACAGTCAGGCTCTTATATATTTCTCCAAACTTTATGAACTGGGCGATTATTCACATGCCGGGGATATTGAGAGCATTTCTGAAGGACTGTTGATTCCGGCCGGGGTTATTCCTCTTAATACCCCCAATGTGATGTTCAAGGGAGGCGATCAACCGGAAACGGTACCTTCGGGTCTTCCGGACGGTTATACCCTCGAACAGAACTATCCTAACCCGTTCAACCCGGTTACTGAGATCAGTTTTGCTCTGCCGGAGGCGGGTAAGGTCAGGCTGGAGGTGTTCAATGTCGTGGGCCGGAAGGTGGCCACACTGGCCGACGGCTGGTATTCGGCCGGGCACTACTCGGTCGTGTGGGACGCTTCTATGCACGCGAGCGGGGTATATCTGTATCGGCTTGAAGTCGACCGGTACAGCCAGACCAGAAAGATGATTCTGCTGAAGTAGAGTACTGCTGCAGCAGGCCTTCGTATGCAGTCCGACGGGCCAGCGACTGCAATTAAGAAGGCGATCACAGGCGGCCATCTCGTATATTTCACGGGGTGGCCGTTTCTTTTTTTTGTTTTTGGTTCGGCCGCAAACGTATCGTGTTGTCACATAACGACTTATTTTTTTCACCCAAAAGCAAAAAAATAGTTTTCCGTTGGAACCGGACCCGGAACCGGTTGTATAAAAGAACGCAAGCATAGCAATCCCTTTTGGACAACTGATGCCCCCCGCCTGAACCCCGGGGGGCCGCTTTTTTGGGGGAATATCCTACTGTCGGTACGAAGGATATCTCTTTTCGCCCCCGTGTCCCGTTTTCCCTTGATTGACCCCGGCCCGGTGTTTGCCGATATTCGGCCGGTGAGAAGTATCGGTGTGGTTTAACCGCTGGAAGTACTTTAACGAGGCCCGGTTGAAAAGTTACGAGTTCCTTGATCATACGGCAGATATTATTGTCAAAGGCACCGGCGATACGCTTGAAGAAGCCTTTGCCGCTGTTGCCGAGGGTATGTTTGCCGTCATCACCGGCGGGGCTGCCGTGGTCGCGGCCGAGACGGTAGAACTGGAAGTCGCTTCTATTGATCTGCCCGGGTTGCTGGTCGCTTTTTTGTCCGAGCTGATCGTGTGCCATGAAGTCGATGGGCTGGTTCTGGCCGAATTCGAGGTTGAATTCACCGCCAAGAACGCTTTGAGAGCTACCGGGCGGGGGGAGAAGTTCGACCGGAAGAAACACGGTGAAGGCATCCAGGTAAAAGGGGCGTCGTATCACATGCTTGAGATCAATCCACCCCGGCGTGGTTGTCCGGCATCGGCCCGGGTGCTTTTCGATATATAAGTGCGAATCATCCCGCGCGATTGTTGCGGGTTTGGAACCGGTTTGATAAGGCGAGGGCGTTATGGCATGGCAGGGAAAATTGACCCGGGTCGATTCGTATTGCTTCCGGATTGACCCCGATTATCAGTCGGAGGCGATGAAACGACACGGTCTTAAGATGCGTGTGCCCGGTCTTATCTACGCCGACGAGCGCATGCTGGACCAGATCACTTCCGACGATTCCCCCGATCAGGTGGCCAATGTGGCGACTCTTCCCGGTATCGTCGGACGGTCAATCGCCATGCCGGATATTCACCACGGTTACGGTTTTGCTATCGGTGGTGTGGCGGCTTTCGATGCCCGCGATGGTGTCATCTCGCCGGGAGGTGTCGGTTATGATATCAATTGCGGCGTGCGACTCATGCGTACCTCGCTGGACCTCGCCGATGTTCACGGACACATCGCCAGGCTGGTCGATACCATGTTTACCAATGTTCCTTCGGGGGTCGGTGTCGGGGGGCGACGTAAGCTGGTCGGCAACGAAATCGAACATGTACTGGAAAAGGGGGCCCAATGGGCGGTGTCCGAGGGTTACGGCTGGCCGGGTGATCTTGAACACATGGAAGAAAACGGTTGTCTTGAAGGGGCCGATCCCGCCCTTGTCAGTCAGAGCGCACGCAAACGAGGCATCCCCCAACTGGGTTCACTGGGCGGGGGAAATCACTTTCTTGAGATTCAGGTAGTCGATGAAATCTACGACGATCAACTCGCCGAGGCTTTTGGTGTGTCCCGTGTCGGCCAGATCGCCGTTATGGTCCACACCGGTTCGCGGGGCTGCGGCCATCAGATTTGTACCGACTATCTTGATATCATGCGCAAAGCCAACCGCAAGTATGGCATCCCCCTGGTCGACCATGAGCTTTCCTGTGCGCCAGCCGATTCGCCGGAGGGGCAGCGCTATTTCGCCGCTATGAAATGCGGGGCCAATTTCGCCTGGGCCAACCGGCAGATGATAACCCACTGGGTCCGCGAGTCATTCGAACAGGTTCTCGGTCGGTCGGCGGAACGTCTCGGTCTGCATCTGGTTTATGACATTGCTCATAATATCGCCAAGTTCGAAGAGCACGAATACGATGGAAAAAAGTACAACCTGTATGTTCACCGCAAAGGGGCCACGCGGGCTTTCGGACCCGGTCATCCGGCTCTGCCCGAAGACTATCGCGCGGTCGGTCAGCCGGTTTTGATACCGGGTGATATGGGCAGCGCCAGTTACCTTCTGGCCGGTACTCGGAGGGCGATGGAAAATACGTTCGGTTCCTGCTGTCACGGGGCCGGGCGGCTGATGTCACGCCGGGCCGCGACCAAACGTTTCCCGGCCGAGCAGGTCCGCTCCGGAATGCAACAAAAGGGGATCTATCTCAAAGCCGCCAGTCGACGCGGCATTTCCGAAGAAGCTCCGGGCGTGTACAAAGACATTGATGAAGTCGTCGAGGTTGCCCACAACTCCGGCATTGCGCGAAAAGTCGTCCGTTTGCGACCTCTGGGTGTCGTCAAAGGATAGAGCGACTTCGTTCAGCAAAAGCTCCGCATCGCGGTCGACTTTTCCTCCGAACCGGCCGGAGGTATGAGACTTCCCCGTATCTTACGATTGCCGCGCGTGGTGATAAGTACGATTCGGCCATCGAGTATCGCCCCCGTTATCTCAATGAACCGGGAGGTGTTCAGAGACTGCAGACCGTAGGAGTGCCAGCAGGACTGTGCCTGATCATCCCTCGTCCGTGTCGTGTCTGTCTGCTTAGGCATAATTTCCTCCTCATTGGTTTACCGTCGGGTCTAACCAGAAGACAGGGAACACATACGGCCGAGAAGTTAGGTCCGCGTGTTGGCCGTTTGAGTTTATCGTGATTTTGTTGTTAAGTTTTCGTTCGCACCCTGCGGGTAAGAGGGGGCTGCTTTTTCGGCCCCCTTATTTTTGCGTTGTTCATAGCCCTGGGCGGGGTCGCTACGCGGGTGGTTTGGTGCTTTCGTGTCTGATGTTTTTCACCCAGTCACCGATGAAATGATCGAACTCCGGTCGATATCCAACCACGCCGATCAACCAGCCGCTCTTGAGTCCGGCCACTATGCGCCCGTATTTCCCGTAATGGAAAACCAGGCTGTAACCATCGTCGAAATCGAACGGGGCCGGCCGGACCTGCGACTGCTGTGAAGCGAACTCCAGCATCTTGACATATTTCACTCCGCCTCCGTCGGAACTTATGAACAGTACCAGCGTGTCATTGCCGAACACGTAGTCGGCGGTAAAGACTTCCCGCAGAGCGTCCATTTCGAGAAAAGCCACGGCGTGATATTTGAACGAGTGGACCAGACGACCGGAGTCGGGGAACTGGTCGAACGCTTCCGGCAGAGTCGGCGTATTGCCGTCGGTTTGGGCGGCGGCCAGTTGGGCTATAATCGGAAGTATCCGGGGGGCCTCGCCGCTGCCCGGCATGGTCGAAAAAACGTACATGAAAGGACCGCAGACCATGAACAAATGATCGCCGTGAAGATACGACTCCGTTCCGAACGGAAGCATCTCCGCGTCTACCGGTCGCATGGCGGCATAGAATCCGTAGGCGTCGACCGGAGTGTCGAACTGTGTGACCTCGGCGGAAATTCGAAACCGCTCGCCGTTCGTGACCAGCTCGAAAGCCCCCGTAGCCAGGCCGGTAAAATGGTAAACCTGGTAATGCTCGCCCCCTTCGCCCAAATGCTGCTTGACCTGATCCGGCGGTATCACCGTGATGTCGCCGGCCGGCTCGATCAGCGTTGTACTGTCGCCTTTAAGATTGATCAGCAGGCTGTCGGCTTCAAATCGTTTCTCCGCTGCCTTTTCCGGAACGGCCGCTTCCTGATCCTTCTGCTTGTTGCACGAAAGACACGAGAGAGTCACCAGAGCCACCAGCAGGACTAAGAAAATTCTTTTTAACCACATAGAATCCATTACACCACATACAGTATCAATACTACCGCCAGCAGCCAGAGAACGACTGTCAGCATTATCGGCAGGTCACTTATCAGTACCCTGGTGGGAGAGCCACCCTTCTCTTCCTTGTGAATCAGGTACAGGTATCTGAAAATGCCGTAAACCACGAACGGAATGGTGAAATACAGGTACTCCGTTCCCAGCTTGGTCTTCACTTCCGACGAAAAAGTATACATCATGTACATCACCACCACCGATGCGGTAGTCACACCGATACACTGATCCAGCAGATATGCCGAGTAGCGCCCGAGTATCCGGCGGTGAGCCGTGGCGCCTTTCTCCAGCAGGACGAGTTCATGACGTCGTTTGCCGAACCCCAGGAACAGGGCCAGCAGCAGCGTGACGATCAGCAGCCATTCGGAAGCCGGTACGTTTATGGCCAGGGTGCCGGCGAAAGCGCGGATGACGAAACTGATCGCGATGCCCATGACATCGAGAATCACCACGTTTTTCAGCAACAGCGAATACAGTACGTTGAGCCCCAGAAAACACAGTACGGCCACGAAGAAATTACGATTGAGCAAAACACAGGCCGCCAGCCCCGCGGCCAGCAGCACGACCATCATGATCGTCGCCTGAACCGTGCTCACCGCTCCGGAGGCTAAGGGGCGGTTTTTTTTCAACGGATGTTGCCGGTCCTGCTCGCGGTCGATCAGATCGTTGAAAGTGTAGACGGCCGAGGAAAGCAGGCAAAAAATGGCCGTGGCCAGTAGTGCCTGTTCCACCTTGGTTGCATCGCCGGCTTCACCGGCGAAAAACAGGCCGGCCAGAACCACGCTGTTTTTTATCCACTGGACCGGGCGGGCCAGACTGATCAGGTTTTTGATCATACCGAAAAATAAGGACCGGTTGCGAGCGGCTCAAGTTTTTAGTTGGCGAAGCCGAGGGCCTTCTCGATAGCCGGGTAAAACTCGGCGAGATAGGCTGTGGCCTCGCGGGTGGTGGCCTCGAGATCGTTGCCGTTTACCATCGGAAGGTTAAGCCTCACGAAGGCGGCGTCGGTGGGTCGCAAAAACAGCGAATTCAGCATCAGATCCCATTTAAGCCCGAACTCGCTCCGGATCACCCCGCCCCGTGTTTCGAACCAGTACAGCATAAGTTGTTTGTGATCTCGTTCCGTGATAACCATGCGGTTGACGTCGAACGTCTGTCCGTCCGGCAAAGCGATGCGGTAGGGCTCGATCTTACCGATTTTCCAGCCGCTGCCCGGCAGGCAGTGTTTGGGAGAGTGAATCTGACTGCCGTATTTCTGAGATTCGAAATAGGCAACGAACAGCCAGATCGGGTTGCCCTCGGAGTCGCGATATTCGCGAAGGGTGGTCGTGTCGGCCAGGAGAACGTCGTAACTTTGTTGGTCGAAACGGTGTTCCTCGGAAGTATAGTCGTTGCTTTGCATGGGAATCAGGCCCATGTCGGCGGGACGGTCCGGCGAAGATTCGGCGTAGCGGAGATAATTGCCGATTGCGCCCATGACGAGAATCAGCAACGATGCGATGATTACGTGCTTCTTCATCGGAACACCTTCCGCAGTATTCCCCCGGCAATGGCCAGACACACGAACGACACGACAAACACCGAAAGCCCCATGATCGTGTGCAGCGGTTCCCTGGTGATTTCCAAACCCACGGCCGAGACCAGCAGAGTGGTAGTGAAAACCCTTACCACGTTGGCGAATACGGACACCGGGATGGTAAAAACGAAAAGGAGCAATTGAGCCGTTAATTTTTTTTGCGTGATGTATGCATACAACGCCCCCAGCGCCAGCAGGGCCGTCAGCGACCGGATACCCGAACAAGCCTCGGCCACTTCCAGCGAATAGCCACCGGCCAGATGGATGATATTGCCCTGGCGGACTACTTCCATACCGACCGCCGCGAGCACTTTGACCGTGATTTTCGTCGCGGCAAGCTGCATCGGAAAAGCCACCGCATAATACAGGACATAGGGTATCGGGATCATGAACAGCAGGAAGAAGAACGGGAACCATACGCGTCGGGCTACAACCCGACCGGAGAAGTACCAGACCAGACTGTAGAGCACGAGCACGAAAGAGAACCGGACCGTGAAATACTCTGCCGCAGCATTGCCGAGAATAAACAGAACCATTCCTGCGATCAGCAGAATCAGACCGCCGCGACTGCTTTTTTTCGGCAGGGTGGCCAGTTCCGACCGGATCGACCAGAGCATATATAACGACACGATTGGAATAAGAAAGCCGTGCGAATAGTTGCCGTCCTGATACCAGTTGACGACCAGGTCACGGAGGGCGGGAAGATAGACCATGGCCACCAGCAGGGCCGGTATCCAGATCAGACCCGGAGAGAAACGCTGGATTGTCGCAGTGGCGTTTTTCATCTTGTCCAAGGTAGGTTGCTTACCTCTCGAAATCAATCCACAAATCCTTAATCGACAATTGGTTGTGTCTTGTTTAGTCCCGGTATGTCGGATAGCCTCTTCGCTTTGCTCGGGCTGACCCCATAGGATTGTGTCGGGTGAGCCTCCAAAAGGGGAAAATGTTCTTTTACCCCTGCGGTTGATTGCCTATACTTGACACCATGACCGTACGTCGTCAACAACGCCTCAAGAAGCAGCACTATGTTCTGCTGGTTAACAAGAAGGCCTCTTTTTATCAGGCTAAGGCGATTGATAAGCTCATTGAGGCAATCAGGGCCAAAGGTTTCTTCTACAGTCTCTTCGAGCCGGAGTCAGCGGCGGATTTATTAAGACAGGCCGAAGTGGCCGCCGGACTGCGCCACGCCACCCGGACCAATCCGCAGCCTTACGGTCGCGGTGGTCCTGTCACGGCTTTGATTGCCTGTGGTGGTGACGGGACGTTTAATCTGGTCGCCCGGGCCGCCGTGCGGGCTCAATTGCCCGTGGGTTGTTATCCTCTGGGTCGGGTCAACAATATCGCGCGTTCGCTTTGCAAGACGTGTGATATTAACGTCATTTCCAGAAGCATTTTGACCGGGGGATACCGGGAAATCGACACCGCTCAGGCCGCTGATATCCCGTTTTTCGGTTCTCTGGGGCTCGGATTCACCGTGCGATTGACCGAGGAATTGGAAGGACGAGCCCTGCCCCGGTTTGCTCTCGGCTGGTCGCAGATCGGAGCCAAAGCCGCTGCCGCGGTGGAGCTTCGGAAAACAGTGGTGAAGGTTGATGCTTTCCGTTTCGAGATCAAACCGATTATCTTCAATATCAACCTGTTGTCATATTCGGCCGGTCTGCCGCTTTCCCCGATTTCGATTGCCGACGACGGTTATATGGAAATAATCTTCGACCGCGGCCGGGGCGAGGGAAATTTTTCGGCCTTCACGCGTTCAATAGTCAAAGGCAAATATCTCTACGGAGACGATATTCGTCTCTACCGGGGTAAGGAAATCACCCTCCAGTTGCTCAGGGGACGAACTCTTTACCTTGACGGCGAACTGATCGAATTGGCCACCGACACTCTGGCGGTTCGTGTGGGTGACAAACAACTCCGTGTACTCTGTTAGATTACATACCGGCTGGCGGCCGTTGGTGCTCGTTCTTGGCGTGCTGCTCGTTTCTTCGGTTGGAGCCGTTCCCCCGGCCGACAGCAGCTATATCGACAGCCTGCTCACGGTTGGATCGTCGGACACCGTGCTGTTTGCCCCCCCGCCGGATCAATCCGCGGCCGGAGAGGTCACCAACCCGGTCGACTTTGAAGAGCACCTGTATCAGAATCCGACCGTGGCCCTGTTCAAGTCGATGGTTCTGCCCGGCTGGGGACAGTTTGGCAATCATAGCTATATCAAGGCCGGGGTGATCGTGGGGCTTCAGGCCTGGTTAATCAGTTCCGCTGTCCATTACGGCCGGCAGGCTTCCGATGCGCGGGAGTTGTATGATAACGCCACCACTCTGGGCACAAGAAATGTCCTTTACTATGATTACGATCAGAAACGCAAAAGTCGTAACAAGTATATCTGGTATGCCGGCATCGTGACTTTTATTTCCATGTTTGATGCGTACGTCGACGCTCACCTGTCCGGGTCACCTGTCGATGAACGCAACGAGAAATTCTCGCTCGATATCGGTCCGGACGAGTCCGGGGGAATCAACGCCGCTTTTACTTATCGCTTTTAGTCTTCGAGAATGAAATCGCGTGCGTTCAGACCGTAGCGCGCCGGGTCGATCTGGCGGGTGATTTTGCAGTCTTCCCGTTCCGGGATGGTGAGATCGACCCATATCGGTTCTTCCAGAAGTCCCTGTCGGTTACCGATTATCTTCACGTACGGTCGGGCCGGGTCGTGCGAGTTGTTGGTGAGCACCAGCGCTATTTCATCGGTATTCAACAGTACCAGCGTGCCCGGGGGATAGATACCTACGATATCATTGAACAGTTTGAGCAGGAAGGGGTCGAACTTCTCGCTCATTTGGTACTGCATTTTTTTGAATACCTGATCCGGGGGGATGCTTTTCTTGATATAGATACGGCCCGAGACCAGGGCGTCGAACGAATCCACGACCGAGATGATTCGCGAGAAGAGGTTCGGTGTAACTTGCTTGAGGCGCAACCTCGGATATCCGGTGAGATCATTATTGATATGGTGTTCAAAAGCCACGCGGGCGGCCCGCGCGGTATGAATATCCAGTTTCATATTGCGCAGTATCGTCTTGGCGCCCAGAAGCGGGTGACGCTGCATCTGAAGCCAGTCGTTTTCATCGAAGGCATCGGGTTTACGCACCAGGTCGGTTGGCAGTTTCACTTTCCCGACATCGTGGAACAGGCCCGCGAACCCCAGTTGTGACAGTCGTGCCCGGTCGAGTCCCAGCCGAATTCCGAGCGTAAGGGCGTAGACGGTGACATTTACGGAGTGGGCGTACGTGTAGTCGTCGTAATCTCTGATGGCCGTCAGCTCGATCATCGATTGCTCGTCACGCATGATCTGATCGATGAGGCTGTGCACCACCCGCTTGGTTCTGGCCGCGTTGAGATCACGGTCGGTCTGGGGTCCGACTATGATGTCTTTAACCGCGTTCATAGCCCGGAAGAACGTCTGGCGGGCTGCGCGCCGGAATTCCCGGCGGGTCTCCTCTCCCGGGGCCGATTCATCCGACTTTTCCGGAATGGCCGACAACAACAACACCTGCGAAAAACCGTGTTCGGTCAACTGACTGCTCAGTCTGTCCAGGTTGGTGTCGTCCGGTCTGATCGTGGCCATGAAGGTGAAAAACTTCCCGGCTTCATCAGAAAGGATATCCGGGCTGAATCTGACCCCTCCGATACCCAGGCGTTCCCAGTCGGCGATCACGTCGGCCGCCCCCGACAGTCCTTTATCATCGAATTGCACCATTTCTTCGTTAACGAAGTAATGGCCGGAGATTCTCTTTATTGAAACATCGCCCTGGCGAGACCCTATCTCGACCAGGTGTTTCATGAAACTGCCGAGTTGGTTTTTGAAAGTGGCGTTGGACGGATCCAGGATACGGGCCGTTTTGTACAGGACAAAAAACGCCGTAAGAAGGCGTTCGGTTTCAACGCTGGCCAGACTGCGACCGATGCCGCTGTTACTCGTCTTCTCCATCGTCTCCTCCGTAGAGCAATTCGCGACGTCGCCTGAGAGCTTCGGTTGCCTGTGTCTTCAGTTGCATACGCCAGCTTGAAGCCAGTTTGACGAGATACTTCTCCGCTTTGTCACCCTGGTTGTGAGCCAGCGCCTCCAGGGCGGCCTGGCGATAAAAGGACAGTTTGCTGTCTTTTAACAGGTTGACTTTTTCCACCAGACCGGCCAGATATTCCACCGCCATATCACTGCCGAGTTTGGAATAGGCAATGAGAATGTCCTGTTGATCATCCCGATCAAGGAACTCGAATTCATCGTTGTTGATGATCTCGGTTATCGCGTCGAAGGCCGGTTGTCCGCGTCTGGCCACGATAGACTGAACCGCCTGTTTTCTGATAGCGGCGTCGCGGTCACTTGCCAGCCGTCGGAGCAGGTCCACGGCCGTATCGTTGGTGCATTCCTCCAGCGCCGTCACCAGAGCCATGCGGACTTCCCGATCTTCGTGAGTGATAAGTTTCTCGAGGTGTCCCAGAGCCGTGTTGTCACCGACCCGGGCCATTACGGGTATGGCGCTGCATATCAGCGAGGGGCGTTTATCGTACAATGCCCGGGCGATTATACCGATGTTATTTTTTCCTTTTTGGGCCAGATAGTCACTGACAGCCTGACGGTGCACTTCATGACGCAGCTTATCGAGAATCTCGGAAACGCCCATCAGGGCTTGCCAGTCAAAAACTTCCAGGTACCGCCGAACTTCCAGACTGCCGATTTCTTCCTGTAGATTCAGGGTTTCGGTCAATGTATTCAGGCGTTCGCGACTGCCGGCTGTCACCCGGCTTTCTTTGAGCCGTTCGGCCCACAGCGGCTTGTCGGCTCTGATATTGTCTTCCAGCTCGGCGAGATAGCGCAGAAGGCTGCTGGCATAGGTCAGTCGGCCGGCCTGAACGAATTCGTTTACGAGTTTGTCGCAGATAGTCACGCTTTCATAGAAGCTTTGCAGTTCCGATTCGTGGTTCAGGATTTCCTTGATCAGGTCGGTTGCCGATTCCCACGGTGAGAACGTGGCGTCCTCGCGGATGAGTCGCGTTAGTTGCTGTTGTTCTTCGTCGGACAGCCGAAGTTCACCGGAGAAAATGACCGCGGTATCGGGCAGGGTTCTTTTGGGGGCGGGAAGGTCGTTAAGTCCCATGGCCTTGACCGCTTGCACGATTTCCAAACGATCCGCTTCGCTCTCGTCTTCGATGTCGAAGAGATCCCCGAGCATGAAATCGCCGCCGGATTCTTCGACCATGTCCTCGCCGACGTTTTCGATATAGATGCCGCTCGATTCATCCCTGGGAGGTGCGTCCGACTCGTCGGCCACGAACAGGGCGTTGTAGTTTTCTATCTGATCCGAGGCGATCTGGCCTTTTCCGATATCGTGTTCGGCCTCTTCCGAGAATTCCTGTATTCGTATGTCCCCGTCGTATTCCGCCAGGGCCAGATCCTCAACTGTCTGGAACGTGAACCCCGACAGGCCGGCTTCCCAGATGCAGGCGGCCAGATCCTTAGAGCGGTCGTAGCTGTTTTGGAAGTCCTTGATGGCGTCCAGCAGACGGTAGACCTCATTGACTTCCAGATTCCGCTTGAAGACGACTTTGGTTATACCGGTGTCGAAAAGCAGCCCGGCCAGACTTTCTTCTTTGGAACGATCGGTGAAAACGACCTCATGGTTCCAGACAAGGTTATCGCTGTCAACGCTGATTTCAATGTCGCCGTAGTCCTGCACGATATCGACCAGTCTCTCGGCGAAGGTGCGCCGCAGCGATTGAGGCAGCGGGTTGCCCTCGGGATATATCGAGACGACCTTTATCACCTTGAGCCAGTCGCGCAAGATGAACGTGATATCCTGCAGTTTATTTTGCGACATACGGTCCGGTTGGCTTATTGCTTTCTACATTAATTGTAAGATCGGCTCGAAAGCCGGGTTTTACAGGTCTCCGATAAAAAAAAGAGCCGGTCGATCTGACCGGCTCATCTGCTTATCGTCTTCTGGCTCAACGCCGTTAGAGCAATTCTATCTTGCTGCGATTGTTCTTAACTTTGATGGTGGCGTTGCGGGTATCAAACACGACCCGGGCGTTTCTGACAATCCAGTCGTAATCATAGCTGCTATGGTCAGTGACAATTACGACCAGGTCGGCTTTGTGGATTACGGCCTGAGTAAGGCGGGTTGATTTCATCTGCTTGTTTTTCCAGGTCATGAAGGAGGGGACATACGGATCGTTGTAGCAGACCTTGGCCCCTTTGTCTTCAAGCAGTTTTATAACGTCAATAGCCGGTGACTCACGCAGGTCCTTGATATTACGTTTGTAGGCCACCCCCAGCACCAGAATGGAAGCCTTATTCAGGGCCTTGGCAAACCGGCGGTTGAGCACGCCGCTGATCTGTTCGACCACGTATTCCGGCATATGACTGTTGACATCGCCGGCCAGCTCGATAAACCGAGCGTAGTAGTTGAGAGATTTCAGCTTCCATGACAAATAGTGCGGGTCGATGGGAATACAGTGCCCGCCCAGTCCGGGACCGGGGTAGAAGGGCATAAAGCCGAACGGTTTGCTGGCGGCCGCGTCGATTATCTCCCAGACATTCACGTTCAGGCGGTTGCACATCACCGCCATCTCGTTGACCAGTCCGATATTGACCGAACGGAACGTGTTTTCCAGCAGCTTGACCATCTCAGCCGCTTTGGTCGAGGAAACAGGGTAGACATCGGGTATGGATTGTTCGTAGAACGTCCGGGCTACCAGAGTGCAGTCCGGCGTTACTCCGCCCACCACCCGTGGCGTATTGTGAGTGGTGTAAACCGGATTGCCCGGATCAACGCGCTCCGGCGAGAAGGCCAGGAAGAAATCCTGTCCCACTTTCAAGCCCTTTTCCTGCAAAATAGGCAGCAGCAGGTCTTCGGTAGTCCCCGGATAGGTGGTCGATTCCAGAACGACCAGCGTACCTTTCTTGACGTTGACTTTCACCCAGTCCATAGCGGCCAGAATATAGCTTACGTCCGGGTCCTTGGTTTTCGACAGGGGCGTAGGTACACAGATCGAGATAGTGTCCATGTTGGCCAGCAGCTTGGGATCGGAGGTGGCCTTGAAACTACCGGATTCAATGGCTTTCTTTACGGTTTGGTCGTCGATGTCGTCGATGTCGGACTTGCCCGCGTTGAGGAGCTTGACCTTGGTCGGCGAGATATCGAAACCCGTTACGGGGAAACCGGCCTCGACCATCACCATCGACAGCGGAAGACCGACATAGCCGAGCCCGATAACGCCCACCCGGGCTTTGCGCTCCTTGATTTTTGCAATCAGCGCCGCCGCGCTTTTACTTTTCGGTTTGGTCCCTTGTAGCATTATTCTGATTCTCCTGCCTTCGTTGCTTTTTTCGTGATATTGCCCCTAACCTCTTTTCTCCAGTAAGCAAGTGTGTCAAGGAGCGTATCTCTTAATTTGTATCGGGTTTTGAAGCCCAGCTTTTGAGTTGCCTTGCGGTTACTTCCACGCAGTACGGGGATATCTGATTTTCGCAGTTTTGCCCGGTCAATTTTCTGTTTGATTCTGCCGGATGACATGGTCAGTAATAAGTCGAGAACTTTCTGGATCGAGACCGACCGCCCGGAACAAAACTGGTATACCTGGCCGGGCTGACCGACCGTTACGGCCAGACGATATCCCCGAACGATATCGCGAACGTCACTCAGGTCGCGGCGTGCCGACAGGTCGCCCGTCTTCACCACCGGCGGTTGAAAACCGGCTTCGATTGAAGCGATCTGTTTACTGAAAGCCGGGATGACGAAACCGTCGTCCTGTTTCGGGCCGCTGTGGTTGAATGATCGAGCTACGATTACCGGCAGGCCATAGCTGCGGTGGTAATACAAAGCCGTTCGTTCCGCGGCCGCTTTTGATATCCCATAAGGAGAAATGGGGTTGAAAGGCTGTTCTTCGGTCAGGGTTTTGCCCTTGGGACTGAAAGCGCCGTAAACATCGGCTGAACTCACGAACAGGAATGCTTTCAGACGTGGTATCTGGCGGGCCGCCTCAAGGACATTAACCGTGCCTTCGAAATTGACCCGGAAGAAAGCTCGCTCTTTCTCGAAAGACTGCCCCACCGACGCCAGAGCGGCCAGATGGAAAATATAATCCGGTTTCAGTTGGGTAATGAGTTTTCGGCAATGGTCGGGCTCCAGAATATCGAGAGGATATAATTTCAGGCTGTTTCCGAAGGCCTCGATATTCCGGGTAGATTCATTACCATAGAGCGAGCCAAGGACCTCGAATCCCTCGGTCAGCAGTTCCTCGGCCAGGTACGACCCGGCAAACCCGGCGATGCCGGTTATAAAAGCCCGGCGTTTTTTCATTTCTTGGACAAACGCTTCAGATCGGCCTCGACCATCATTTTGACCAGGTCCCTGAACGTCACCTGTGGTTCCCAGCCGAGTTTTTCCCGGGCGTGTGAGTTGTCTCCCACCAGCAGGTCAACCTCGGCCGGTCGGACAAATTTCGGATCGGTTACCACGTACTTTTTGTAATCCAGATCAAGGGCGGAAAAGGCTTCTTCGACCAGCTCTCGCACCGAATGTGTTTCCCCGGTGGCTATGACATAATCGCCGGCCTCCGGTTGTTGCAGCATCATCCACATCGCGCGTACGTAGTCACCGGCGTAGCCCCAGTCGCGTTTTGCGTCCAGATTACCCAGCGCCAGTTGTTTGCTCATGCCCAGCTTGATCCGCACCGCACCATCGGTAACTTTGCGAGTCACGAACTCCAGTCCCCGGCGGGGTGATTCGTGGTTGAACAGGATGCCGCTGCTGGCGTGGATGCCGTAGCTCTCGCGGTAGTTGATCGTGATCCAGTGACCGTAAACCTTGGCTACTCCGTAGGGTGAGCGAGGGTAGAAGGGGGTGCTTTCTTTTTGCGGGACCTCGCGGACTTTGCCGAACATCTCCGAAGACGAAGCCTGGTAGAACCTGATTTTTTTATCCACCAGCCGAATTGCTTCCAGCATTTTCGTCACGCCCAGGGCGTCGAACTGACCGGTCAACACCGGTTGTGTCCAGCTTGCCGGAACGAACGACTGGGCGGCCAGATTGTAGACCTCCTCGGGATGGTAGTCCTCGATGATACTGATGATGGACAATTGATCGAGAAGGTCAGCCTGTACCAGGGTCAGCCGGTCCTTGATATGATTGATACGTTCGAAAGATTCGGTCGAAGAGCGTCGAACCATACCGACGACTTCATATCCCTTTTTCAGAAGCCACTCGGCCAGATACGATCCGTCCTGACCGGTAATGCCAGTGATAAGCGCGCGCATAATATATCCTTCCGAACTGTGCCGGGCCTCGGTGTTTCGAAGGCTCGGTTCGATCCGTAATTCCCGGATCGACGATGGTTTGTCAATGGCCGAATATAGGCCGCTGCTCTCCGACGGTCAACTGCAAAGGCCGCTGCTCCGCCCGGTAATCGGTTGAGATGCCGTCGGGACTGCCGTATATTATGATATCCCACCGGATGGAGGTTGGCATGAAAAGTCTCTGCATGGCCGTTATTATTTTGTCTTTCCCCTGCTTGCTTTCGGCCGTGGAAGTTCGTGAAAAAGGAGCCCAAATGTCGAACGAAAACACCGCCGATTCTTTGCTTGAAACCGCCGATGCGGTTTTCCAGACAAGAGACCACCGGGCGGCTCTGGAGAAATACATGCAGGTAGCCGAGGTGGCCCGAGCCGAGTTCAATCGCCCGGTCGAAACCGAAGCCCTTGCCCAAATTGCCCGCATGTATCTTATACTGAACAACAAGGAAGAAGGTCGCAAGTGGCTCAGGCAGGCCGAGGAACGCGCTTCCGACGACGACCCCATGGGCTGGTCGAGATATCTGGGTGTGCGGGGAAGATTCGAATGGCAGGACGATAGTCTGGCGGTTGCCCGGAAGACCTTCGACGAAATGTACGTCTATTGCAACACCAACGGTCTGACCTCAAGGGCTGTTGATGCCGCCCATATGATCGCGATTGTCGCGACAGACCCCGAGGAACAGATCGAATGGGGCAAGCGTGGTATCGAAGCGGCCGAGGCGTACGGCGAAGAAAGCTGGCTGGGGCCGCTCTGGAACAATCTTGCCACCACCTATTACGATATCGAGCAGTTCGACAGCGCTCTGGCTTGTTTTCTCAAGGCTCGTGAATATCACTGGCGTTTCTCCGGCGAACTGGCGAAGCTGTACGCCGATTATCATGTCGGCATGACCTGTCGCCTGTTGGGGAAATATAAGGAAGCCGCCGCCTGGCTCCGGCCGGTGCTGGCCTGGGCCGAAAGACTGGGCGACCATTCCGCGACCGGTCAGGCTCTTGAAGATCTGGGCGAGATTGCCGTAGCCGAAGGTCGGAAGGCCGAAGGGTTGAATATGCTCAAACGCGCCCGCGAGGAGTACCGGGCGGCCGGGTTCGACAAAACCTGGGCCGAGGTATGGGATCACATTAACGAACGCATCGGGCAACTCGAATAACGTCGTGGCAGCCATCGGAGGAACGGAGAAAAATGAAGTATCGTAATGTGGGCCGGACCGGACTCAAAGTGTCCGAAATAGCCCTCGGTGCCTGGCTCACCTATGGCGGACCGGTAGAAGATAAAATCGCTGTCCGGATTATTCGCACGGCTATCGATCAGGGGGTCAATCTTCTCGATATCGCCGACATCTACGCCAAGGGAGAAGCGGAGAAAACGGTCGGGGTGGCTATCAAAGACGTCAGGCGTTCCGATCTGGTTCTTTCCAGCAAGGTATTCTGGCCGATGTCGGACAATCCTAACGACCGGGGACTGAGCCGCAAACATATTATGGAATCGGTCGAACAATCGCTCAAACGCATCGGTACCGACTACCTTGATCTGTACTACTGTCATCGCTTTGATCCCGACACGCCGGTCGAGGAAACCGTACGTGCCATGAGTGATCTCGTCCGGCAGGGTAAGGTGTTGTATTGGGGTACGTCGGTGTGGGAAGCCGAAGAAATAGAACAGGCCGTAGGAATCGCGAAAGAATACAACGGTTACCTGCCAAGCGTGGAGCAGCCCCGCTACAATATGCTGGATCGACATATCGAAGAACGCATAATGCCTGCCTGTGACCGGCATGGCATGGGGCTGACCGTATGGTCCCCGCTGGCTCAGGGTTTACTTACCGGGAAATATAATGACGGTGCCCCCAGGGGGACTCGTGGTAGTGAGACGATGTGGCTGGCCGGGCATATAACCGACGAAAACCTCAGCCGGGTCAGAAAGCTGGGAGCTCTGGCCGCCGAGCTGGACATCACGACGGGGCAATTGGCTCTGGCCTGGATTCTCAGAAAACGGGAGATCAGCGCCGCGATAACCGGGGCAACCGCGGTCGAGCAGTTGGAAGAAAATCTGGCGGCTTCCGACGTGGAACTGGACTCCGAGAATATCGAAAAAATCGAAATTATCCTCGGTGCGACGCCCTCGACCCGCTTCAGGATGTGATTGCCACCGGGGATTTGGGGGTAGTATAATCGGTGTTATCGATGACTGAAGCGAGGGAGTGTTATGTATTACAAGATCAATGATTTCAAAGAAAGCTGGCAGCGACAGTCGGCCCAGACCAGGCAAATTATGGATGCCATGACCGACGAAAGTCTGTCACAGGCGGTGGCCGATGGTCATCGTACGCTTGGCCGTGTGGCCTGGCATATCGTCACGTCCATACCGGAGATGATGAATCGCGCCGGGCTCGGTATTTCGGCGGTCGATGAGGGAGCGCCCGTACCGGCCACGGCTGCGGAAATAAGCGAGGCTTACGGAGCGGCTGCCGGGGAGCTTCTGGACCGCATCAGCGGTTGGGATGATCAGGCTCTGGCTGTTGAGGACGATATGTACGGTGAAAAATGGAAACGCGGTCTGACTCTTCATGTTCTCGGTCTGCATGAGATTCACCATCGCGGCCAGATGACGGTTCTGATGCGTCAGGCCGGCCTTAAGGTGCCCGGGGTGTTCGGTCCGGCCAAAGAACAATGGGCCGATTATGGTATGAAGGAACCGGAGATCTGAAAAACCCCGGTTGCTACATAATTCGTTTGAACAGTTTGAGAATCCCCTGATTCCAGCCCACCCGATGGGTGATACCGGCCTTTTGATGGGCCAGTTCTTCTTTGTGTTCGAGATACCAGCGATGTGACACGATCAGGGCGTCCTGGTTGGAATGGGTCGCTTTCCAGCCCAGTTTTTCTTCGATTTTTGCGGTCGAGACGTACGAGTCCTTGTCGGCTGTGCCGTAGACCCATTTATACAAGGGGGAGATTTTCATGAACTCGAACACGGACAGCATACCTTTGACAAGAGGGGCGGGGGTCGGTAGTACGCGCGAACCGTTGCCGGCAAAATCGCACAAGGCACCGACATCCAGCTTGACTTTTTCGAAATGCTGGGCGCCTACGTTGAAAATGTCGTTGGCCAGTTCCGGGGGAGCGATAGCCGCCAGATAGATGGCCTCGATCAGGTCGGATACTTCCAGCAACTGGTAGAGGTTTTCCCCTTTGCCGATGATGGGAATGTGCTTGCCGCTGTCCACCCAGTCATACAGAATCTGGAACACGCCCAGCCGAGCGGTGCCGATGAACGTCTTGGGTCGGATAACCGGGATACACATGCCTTGTTCGCGGAATTCGGCACAGACTTCTTCCCCGGCAATTTTGCTCTCGCCGTATGCGCCTACCCCTTCAAGGTGATCATCTTCGACCAGCGGGTGTTTTTCCGGAACACCATAGACGGCGGTGGAGCTTATGAATATCACCCGTTCGACATTGCACTTGCGTGCCTGATCGAGAGTGTTGCGCACCCCCGCGATGTTGGTCGACATAATCTCTTCGCGGGGCCACAGCGGCAGAGCCGCGGCACAGTGAATGATGGTGTCGATTTTGTTATCGTGAATCAGTCGATACATGGCGTCGGCGTCACGAACGTCGACATTAACCAGCAACGAACCTTCGGGATATTCGTCATCGATAAAGGGAGCGATGTCGTTGAAGGCCATGAAGGCCGCCCCGCGATGGGGAAGATTCTGGGCCAGATGATAACCGAGAAATCCGGCGCCGCCGGTAACCAAAACACGCTTGTTCTTCATTATATTTTTCTCTTTCAGTCTCGCAATCCGCCGTCGGGTCCCTGTATTATACAGCTAAAAGCCCACTCTGGGGTGGGCTCGGGCCAGTGGCAGTATACCTGATTTTCGAAAATAAGCAAGGCCGGGCAATCTGCCCCTGTCTACTCGTCCGGCTCCAGGTGGGGCATTTCCTCGTCTTCCGGGTGCAGGCGCATTTCGAAAACGCGTAGAAGGATAGTCAACCCGGCCGCAATCATTGGCCCCAGCACGATCCCCAGCATGCCGAAGGTGGCAATACCGCCCAGAATAGTAAAGAAAAGCATCAGGGGATGAATACTCGTTCGACCGGAAATCAGGTAGGGACGGATAAAATTATCGGTCTGGCTGATCACCAGCGAGCCGAACAGAATGACTATTATACCTTTGACGTAAGAGCCGCTGACTATCAATATGAGCCCGGCCGGGATGTATACTATAAATGCCCCCACTATCGGGATAATAGCCAGGAACGCCATGATAGCACCCCAGAAAACCGGAGAGGGTATCCCCATGACAACAAACAGTAACCCGCCCAGCACTCCCTGCAATAAGGCGATGACCACCCCGCCGTACATGGTGGCGTAGATAACATCGCGAAGCTGCGAGAAAGCGATATTAACCTGCGGCTGTTTCATGGGCATGAGTCGTTTGATACGATTAATTAAAAACTCCCCGTCCTTAAAAAAGTAGTACATGGCGAAAATCATCAGGAAGAAATAGAAGAACGTCCGGGTACCGTTGGCTACCAGCCAGGTGGTCTGACTCAGAACCACTCCCCCGACCCGGTTGATGGCGTCACGTATGATTTCATCGGCGTTGATCTTGGAAAGATCGTAATAGGGGGCCAGTCGATCTTTGATGGTATCGAACCAGGGGATGTCGATGTTGAGCAGCGCCGTAAGTTGACCGCTTTTGTAGAGTGCGTTGACTTTGGCCACGGCGTCGGCGGCTTCATCGACCAGCGCCACGAACAAATACGTTAGCGGACCGATGATGAGAATGACGATAAAAAAGCACATTATCAGTGCGGCCAGACCGCGCTTCTTCACACATTTGAGAGTCTTTTCGTAAAGCGGGAAGAAGAGAATAACCAGTACGCCGGCCCAACTGATGGGAATAAAAAACGGGATGACTACTTGATAGAACAGATAGAATATGGCCGCCGATATAACAAAGAAAAGCGATATGAGCAGATATTCTCTTTTCATTTTAGCTCACCGCGAACACATCAGACAGCCCATACAATCTACCCAAGGCGCGTGCGTGATGCAACAGCTATTGATTTGTATCGGCAGGGTCTGACGTAGCATATGGAATCAGGAGTTTTTTTTCTGAGCCGAAGATGTCGGTCGGGTGTGTATAGCCGGTGTCGAAGGCCGGTTTTTTTGAAATCGGAGCTACCCGACTTTGGTGCAATATGCAATGTTCGATCCGGTTGTTGGGGATATCCACGTTTTTCGATGCGGCTGAGCGTTGGCTGTAACTTGTTGTTGCGACGTATGATATACGTTTCGCTGGTCGATTTGGCGGTGTGGGTTAAAGCCTATAACCTTATTGATTCGGTTATCCATATTTGATCTGTGATTGTCGCTTTGAGACGTCTGTATTCTTGATTGGCGGCTGCCATATCTCGGGAAAAAACAGGTCCGAATAAGCTAAAATCTTAAGCGCTTGCAGTCAAGTATCTTAGCTTCTTGACGATGTATTTTAGTAGATATCTGACAGGTGAGCTAAGGCTGAGCCATGTCTTTGCTCGCGATTTTCAACGACTCAAACAAGGAGTTGCATATGGCTACTAGAAAAACCAGAAGCAGCGTTCGCCGCGCCGGTACGCGTCGTTACAACACGCGTCGCCCGACCCGTCGCACCGCAAAGGGCGGTAGCCCGTGGAGCCGGGAAGAGATCAGCTTTATGCGCAAGTACTATCGGAACAACGAGACGTCCTGGGTTGCTCGTCAGCTCGGTCGTACCGTCTATTCCGTGCGCTACAAAGCTTCCGATCTGAACATCCGGAAGGCACGTCCTTCGGTTTGGAGAGGCAACACCGGTACCGCCAACACCACGCGGCAGCAGTCCACACGTCGCAGTTGGAGTGCCTCCTCTCGTCGCATTGCGCGGCCGACCCGTCGCTCAAAGAGCCGCACCAACTGGCGTCAGCCTCAAAGGAAGCGTCGCTAATCGGATTGACAGGGATCAGCCCATGGGATTGTGGGCTGTTGAACGATAAAAACCCGCTTTCGTTGCCGGAAGCGGGTTTTGTCATATTACCCGACAGGCCTTTGACGAATTTTTATTCCGGCGCGGGAGTAAGCGTATCTTCTGTCGGTGGTACGGTCGGGGCCAGCGAATCGCCGTATTCCCCTTCCCAGTAATAATAATCGTCGTTATACAACTCCGGGGGCATGATCAGCGCTGTCTGGGTCAGTTCGTCGCGTACGAACTCCACGGTAGCGCCGCCCTGGTCGAGCCCGTCCAGAATTTTTTCGATCAGCTTCTTGTGGGTCCGCACCCGGCTTCCGTCCACGCTTCGTATCGCATCTCCTTCCCGCAAGCCGCAGGCGTAACCCAGACGGGTGACATCGATCTTATCAATTACCAGTTGTCCGGCATTGCCGATCTTGACCGAAAAGCCCAGGTGTCCTTTCAGTGGTAGTCCTTCGACATACACTCGTCTGACAGGGGAGATGTCTTTTTGTTGTTTTCGCGGCGGGCGAGTGGCCCGGACCAGAGCCGAACCGTAGGGTTCATCCACGACCCAGCGTGCAAGCGGGTGATCCGCGGTCAGGATCCATTCGCTGAGCATGTATTGTTCCAGTATTTCCCGTCCGGCCGTGCGTTGTTTCCAAAATGCCGACTGGTAAGCATCGTAGGTCGAATCCAGCCCGATTACCTGCTGGGCTGTTACCAGAGCCAGCAACATGGCCAGGTTATCGCGTCGATATGCTCCCGGTTGCATCAAGGGGTGGTTGGTCATGGGGTCACCGGACTGCTCCGCCTGACAAAGCATCCGGTGCGCAAGCTGGTATATCAAATTCAATTGCAGTCGATTCCCTTCGGGAGGGGCCTCCACCAGAATCCCCCGGCGCATACCACCCAGCGGGATCACCAGTGGAACGGAATTGCCCACCGAGGGATAAAAACGCACCAGATACATATTGATAGTCGGTTCCACCCAGTTCAGTCCCGACAATTGCGACAGAAGCAACAGAATGCTGTCCCCTTTCGTTTGCCAGAAACTGATCAGAGTACTGTCGTTTGATTGTACCCAGCGCATGTCACGCACCGCTGAATGACTGCGATAGTATTCCGGATAGAGGCCGGCCTGAAACGAAACCGAACTGTGGTCGATCCGTACTTCCGGGAGACCCTTAATCCTGGCGGTCGGGGCTGTTTCTCCCTCGCCGGTCTGCGCCGCGGCCGCTTGAATCAGGATAAAAACAATCAGAATCGTTGAAATTGCACTTCTCATGCTGGTGCAATAAACCCGGGGCGACCGTGTTAGGCAAGACTAAAACGGGGCCGCTCGGCCCCGTCCGTATACGTATCTGAAAACCGTTCAATTCTGCGGAGTGTCGGGATCGGGATCTGGCGACAGCACCGCCGCGGGCACCCCGGCCGGTTCCACCAGTCCGAAATAGAATTGGATATACATGGCGTTGAAGACCGTACCGAAATAGCCGCCGAGGATAAGAGTCACCGGCAGGCCCAGTATTACCGCCAGGACTATGAACGTGGCCAGGCTGTCTACGGTCGTGGCGAGAAAGATATTAAGCGGTACAAAAGTGAACAGCGAAATGATGGCGATGACGATAAAAACAGCGATTCCCAGACCGATCAGAAGCAGGCTCATTATCAGGCAGTTTCCGATATTCTGTCGGAGAAGCTGCCAGCCTTCGTCGAGCGCGTCGACAATGCTGATATCCCGTGCCACCATAGCTACCTGTGCCAGTTCAAACGTATGGTAAACGATAAAGGCAAAGACAATCATGGCCGGAATAGTCAACAGCAATGACAGGGGCGTGAGAGCCAGAGCCAAAATGACCATGATTATTATAGCTCCCATAATAAGCACCACGGCCAGTAAGGTCAGTCCCAGGAAACGCCAGAAGAAATCTATTCCGCGGGAGAAGGATTCGCCGAAACGATAATAGCCTCCCCGCGTGACTTTGTTAACGCCGTCGATCAGGGCCGGCACGGCAATCATCGAACAAACGAAAATAGCAAGCCCCATGATTAAACCCGCCACGATAAGGGGGGCCATGAACTGCTCGACCATATCCGCGGCAAAACCATCGCCCAGAATAAAGTCTTTTATATCGAACCGGTCGGCCAGCTTTTCCGGAAGTTCGAAATTGAAAGTTCCGGCGCCTCCGTTGGCGAACAGGCCGAATATCCACAGCGATTTGTATCGCCAGGCAAGATTGAAGGAACGCTGAATCAATCCTCCGAAATCCATAACCGGTCCTTTCTTTTGGTAGTCGTTTTCCGAATCGTTAATATATTACATGTCACTCGCACCCGGGCGGGCAGGCATTTTCTTCGGTTGCCTTATGTCGGATGATTAAATCTTGTACCTTAACAAGCTTCTGGTTACCCATACTGGCAAGAAAAAAACATCCAAAGGACAATACGAATGCTTCGCCGAGTCGTTTCACTTCATCTTGGTACGGTGTTGACCGTAATCCTTGTCGCGGCCCTTCTGTTCTTGTCGGGGTGTGGGCAGAAAGAAAGCGAGCGAGCAACCGCCGTCGGTGATAAACCGACCGACAGCCTGGTTATAGAACTGACCGCCGTGGATTCTTTGTCCGTGTTCGATCTGTTGCAACGCACTCATCGGGTCGAATTCAACCGTAGTGCCATGGGCGTTTTTGTCACTTCCATCGACAGTGTGGAGAACGGCGGCGGCTATTACTGGATTTACTCGGTCAACGACAGCGCCGGTCAGACAGCCGCCGACAGACATATCACGACCCCCGGTGATCACGTCCGCTGGCATTATCGCAAGAGCCAGTAGCGCCCCGAGGACTCAAACGCAGCCGGTCGGTTTCGGCAATCCTGCTGTTTTGCATGCCCCTTTCGCCGGGCCGCTGGGAAAGAGTTCGTAGATTCGCTTTAGCGGCAATCCGGTCTCCTTACACAGCTTGCGGATCATAGGCGCGATACCGAATTTCAGGTAGTAGTCTCGTATGAAATTGATCACTTTCCAGTGTTCCTCGGTCATTTCCTCTATGCCTTCGTAATGCCTGGCGAGGGCCGCGGCTAATTCCTCGCTCCACAATTCCGGGTCGATCAGGAAACCATCATCATCTACCAGCACCCGCTTATCTCCGCCATAAACGAACCAGCCGCCCGGTTCCAGTTCCGGCTGGATTTTCTCCATCTCTACCGTCGAAAGGTGGGTCAGATGAATGTATTCGCGCAGATTAAGACCCTTGATGTCCTTAACCATGTTCTTGCTATCCAACAGCAAAAACTCGCGCAGCTCGGCGTTGCACTGGAAACGCTCGACCAGACTCATTTGCGCTTCCGATGTTTCCTCAGGCATATCCTCCGGGGATGTGCCGGTGAAGTGCTCCTCAAGTTCCGTCAGCGTGTTCGGATAGTCGGTCAGATAGCGATATAATTCATGAAAACGCAGTTGTATGATCAGCAGCTTTACCAGAACCACCGCGTGATAATCGTCGATTACGTCCTTGGCCACGAGGTGCAGCATATACAGGGCGTTCATATAACGTTTGGCCGTGCGCGGGTTGCGGTCCACGCCCCAGGCTATCAGCGGCGAATGTTTTTTTAATTCCTCGTCATCGGTTAACTTACCCAGGTATTCATCGATTCGCTCGTCGACGATAGCCGGAATTTCGAAAGGCAATTGAATAATTTTATCGAGATAATCCGGTGCTTTGATATCCAGCGCCCGGTAGTGTGATTTAATGGCGTTGTCTACGATTTCTTTGTCGACCGCCAGGAAATAGACACACTTTTCGGTGTTGAGAAACAGCTTCAGGGCCTCAAGCACACGCAGGGCCGTCTCCGGAAGGCAACGATCCAGATCGTCGATGAAAAACACCAAGCGGCCGTTTTCTCCGACCAGCGTGTCGACGGCCTCTCTGAAATGCTCCTGAATTCGCTCGCTGACCGATTTTGCCTCGAAGTATTCGATTTCATGGGCTTGTCCGTACTGTACGATATCTTCCAGTTTCACCGTCCCTCCGGTGCTGAAGCGAAGCACCGTTTCTCCGGCCACTTTGCCCAACACGCGGAACAACTTCAGGCTGTCGGTTTTGGCTTTGCTTATGTTGGAGAAGGCGTTCCTGATCTCATGCAACAGCGGTATTACGGGTGCCTGCTCGAACTGGTGCTGCCAGGGATTGAACCAGACCGTGACTACTTTTTGTTCCTTTGTTTTAGCTTCCCGCTCTACCATGTCGCGGATCTGCATCATCAGGCTTGTCTTGCCGGATCCCCAGCCTCCATGCACGCCGATCACCAGCGGTGTTTGAGTGGTGGCGACGATTCTGGAGAGTGCCCGGGTGTACACCTCGCGCCCCAACAGATCGGTACGGGTCGGTTCGTCGGTTCTCGTTGACATACGCTTTCCGTTATTCGTGATGAAGTGAATTGTTGCGAATTTGTTCTAAAGAAACGGTCTTCGTGCTTGGTGAGCAAGCGAAAAGCCCTCTGTAGGGGGAAGATCAGGTGGCCACAGGTTGTCTAATTACCGCTGGCTTTTGAAATACGGCTTCTTATATTTGAACCTGCTATGGACATGACGCTCGAAAGAATAAAGAAGGGCGAGTTCTTCCTTATCGCCGGACCTTGTGTTATCGAATCGGAAGGACTCTGCATGGAAGTGGCCGATCGCGTTTCGGCCCTCACCAATCGGCTGGATATCCCGTACGTATTCAAGTCGTCTTATCGCAAAGCCAACCGGCTTTCGGGTGAATCATACTCCGGCCCCGGTCTTGAGGCCGGTCTGACCGTTCTCAGGAAGGTAAAAGCGACTTTCGGTATTCCCGTTATTACCGATGTTCACGAGACGAGCGAAGTGCCGAAAGTGGCTGAAGTGGCCGACATTCTACAGATTCCCGCTTTTTTATGCCGTCAGACCGATTTGGTCGTAGCTGCGGCGGCCACGGGGAAATGGATTAATATCAAAAAAGGTCAGTTCCTGGCGCCCGAAGACATGGCCAATCTGGCCGCTAAGGCCAGTGGCGCACCGGTGATGCTCACCGAGCGCGGGACGACTTTTGGTTATCGCAATCTGGTCGTGGATTTTCGTTCCCTTCTCATAATGAGAAAGACCGGTCTGCCGGTGGTTTTTGACGTTACCCATTCTCTGCAATTGCCTGGTGGTGGTGGCGGAGTTTCGACCGGGCAGCCGGAGTTTATCATTCCCATGGCCAGGGCCGCCATGGCGGTAGGTATCGACGGTCTGTTTGTCGAGACTCATCCCGATCCCGCTAAGGCTCTTTCCGATGCCGGGGCTATGCTGCCGCTTGAGAGGATGGAAGAGTTGCTGGACGCCGTGTTGAAAATCGGAAAGGCGTTGAAATAAGCCCACCCATGAAAAAACTCACCCCTCAGGAATTCGCCCGGGGTTTTCGGTCGATCCGTCTGCTGGCTCTGGATGTCGACGGTGTTCTGACCGACGACAGCATATATTTCGGACCGGACGGGTTCGAAATGAAGCGGTTCAACATTTCGGACGGGTTCTACATGGCGCTGGCCATGCGCAGTGGTCTGGAACTGGCCATAGTTTCCGGAAGGTATTCGGCGGCTACGGAGACACGCATGCGGGACCTGGGGGTGAAGCATGTTTTGCAGGGACGGAAGAATAAGATCGAGATGATCACGCCCCTGCTGGATAGTTTGCAGATTGATTTTTCCGAAGTTGCTTTTGTCGGTAACGAACTGCTGGATATTGAACTGGCCGAGAGAGTCGGTTTGCCCATCGCCGTTGCCGATGCCGTGCCCGAGCTTATCGAGATATCCGCCTATGTGACCACGCGTCGCGGCGGCTATGGGGCTATCCGCGAAATTCTGGAGTATTACTTCGAGGGCACGAACCGCAAACCCAAAGACTACATACGCTGATGGATATCAAAAAAATCGCACAGGAAGTTATCCGTCGCGAGGCCGAAGCGGTGACCGCGATGGCTGAACGGATTGACGACAGTTTTGCGCAGGCGGTCGAGGCTATTCTCGCTTGTCCGGGGCGTGTTATTATCACGGGCATGGGAAAATCCGGCCTGATCGGTCGCAAAATAACCGCCACTTTCAATTCCACCGGAATATCGTCGTTCTTTCTTCACCCGGCCGAAGCTCTCCACGGTGATCTGGGACTGGTGCGCTCGGATGATATCCTGATGGTGCTTTCCAAGTCCGGCCAGTTGTATGAGTTGGAGGAAATCATCCTTGCGGCCAAGCGACTCGATATCAAAATCATCGGGTTGTGTGGCAACATGGATTCTCCGTTGTGTCAAAAATCGGATATCAGGCTGGATTGCTCGGTGGTCAGCGAGGCTTGCCCTGATAATTTGGTGCCGACTTCGTCGTCTACCGCAGCTCTTGTCATGGGCGATGCTCTGGCCGTGGCGCTGCTGGATGCGCGCGGATTTACCAAATCGGATTTCGCCGTTCTGCATCCCGGCGGTTTTCTGGGCCGCCGTTTGCTGGTGCATGTTAGCGAGCTTCACCACTCCGGGGACGAAATACCGCTGGTCGGTCCCCAGGCCACTCTTGCCGAGATGCTGGTCGAGATGACCGGGAAAAGACTCGGCTGTGTTCTCATGAAAGACGACGACGGCAAGGTGGCCGGCATATTTACCGACGGTGACCTGCGACGTCTCTCCGAAAAAACAAAGGATGCCGAGCTGCTTGCGCTGAAGGCCGCCGACGTGATGATCCGAACGTCGAAGTGGATTCACCGGGACGCCGTGCTGGACAAGGCTCTGGCCATGATGGAAAAGCATGCTATTACCCAGTTGCCGACGGTGGACGATGATGACCGCCTGACGGGAATCATCCACCTGCACGATATTTTGAAATCGAAACTGGTCTGACGGCGACTGTCCCCACCGAATCCCAACGTTATGAGAAAGCGGGACGCCGACGATGAAACTTCGCAAAAAAGTAAAACGATCTCTCGTTTACATGGTTGTTCGTCTGTTGGTGTCGTTCTTGAATGTCGTACCGCGCACGATGGCGATTTATATCGGGAGTTGGTTCGGTCTTCTGTTCTGGCATCTTTCGGGTCACGATCGCTACCGGGTCGGTCGTCATCTGGCATTGGTCTACGGTGATCGTTTCACACCTCGCCAGCGTTCTAACATCGGGCGCAGCTACTACATCAAAGCCGGTCGTAACCTTGCCGATGTGATGCGGTTCAAAAAGCATTTCGCAGACGAAATCAGGCCCCTGGTGGAAACTGAGGGGATGGAGTACATTGAAGCGGCGATGGCTCGCGGGCGGGGTATGGTAGGTATCACCGGACATATCGGCAATTTCGAATTGCTGGCGGCTTTTGTGCAGAGCGAGGGATACCCCGTAGCCGTGATCGGTCGTGAGATGTATGACCCGCGCCTTGACCGGCTCCTGTTGGAGAACCGGCGAGCCGTCGGGCTGACCAATATCGCGACGACCGAATCGCCCAAGAGGATTTTCCGCTGGCTAAAAAACGGCGGCGCCATAGGTGTGCTGATAGACACCGACTCACATCGTGTCCGCGGTGCTTTTATACCCGCTTTCGGCCGTTGGTCCTATACTCCCGTCGGACAGAGCATCATAGGTCTCAAAACCGGTTCCGCCTTCGTGCCCATGGCCTGTCTTCGCACTGATGACGACCGCTACCGGCTGGTTGTTAAGCCGCCGATTGAAATCGAGCCCAGTGGTGATTTCGATACCGATGTCTATAATCTGACGCTGAAATGCACCCGGGCACTGGAAGAAATCATAGATGCGCACAAAGATCAGTGGATATGGCAGCACAACAAATGGCGAACCCGGCGAGTTCCGCTTGACAGCGGGAAATAAAGATGCATCTTTCACGCCGATAATTATATAAGAGATGCGACAGTTACGTATGAGGGCCACGCTGACAGGACTGTTGATGCTGCTGATCGCTCTGACGGGTTGCAGCAACAAGGCCGACTCGGATATCGAACCGCCGGGTCCGGTTGACAGTGCCTCTCTGCCCGATTCCGAGGTGCGCGGCGCCACTATCTATCTGTACACGCGCGGCGTTATGGATAGTGAGATCAGGGCCGGGGAAATTATCCAGTATGAGGACAAGGACTCAACTATGGGTTACCACCTCGACATGGATTTCTTCGACTCTGTCGGCAGTCTCACCTCGACGCTGGTGGCCGACTCCGGTGTTATCCACGAACAGGCCGGCTATTTTGAAGTCTACGGTCATGTGGTCGTTAATACCGGCGATTCTTCCCGTCTGGATACCGATTATCTTATCTGGAATCCCAGAACGAACAAGATTGAAACCGATGCCTATGTCACTGTAACGAGACCCGGGCAGGTTTTCACCGGATGGGGTTTCGAGGCCGACCGTGGCCTGTCGCGATTCAAGATTCTCAGTCAAAGTTCCGGGACCGTGACCGACACCAGGAACCTGACCGAATAAACCTCCGCAGTCGTCTTGTTCTTCACGAAAGCAAAACGACTGCGGTGAATATCGCCGGCATCGGCCGGTATTACCATTAGAACATTAAAGCGTTAGAACACTTATTCGAGCGAGGTTGTATCGTGGAAGTACAGAAACAGGTCAAGTATCGCAACATGTGGGGCCAGGTTGGCCTGATGATAATCACCATCGGTCTCTACTCCATCTACTGGTTTTACCAGACCTCCGTTGAGATGGCGCAATTGTGCGAGGACCGTCGGGCCGAACCGGCGCTGTGGACGATTCTTCTGTTCATTCCCTTTTGTGCTCTTTATTCGTACTACAAGCATGCCGAGCTGTATGAGCGGATCAGCGCCGATCAGTTCAATCGCTGGATAATGTGGCTGTTGTGGTTGTTTTTCTCTCCGGCGGTTTGGCTCATAATCCAGTTGGATCTGAATCGAAGGGCAACTTACGGTCGTCCGGGTGTGTCGGTTAATCCGTGACGTGGTTTCAGCTTAGCGGAAAGGCGTGGTGGCGTGCCTGTTTTTGCTTGATTTCCATGTCATTTCATCGCTTTATTTAATCCCGGTACGAAGAGCTTGCCGCAGGAGCGGATACTGCTTTTCGGCCACGAATGACAAAGGGACTTTGTCACCCAGCGGGGAGACGCATGATGAACCGCTTCGCCGAAATGGATTGCTTCGTGCTGGCCGGGGGCCGAAGCAATGAGGCTCAGGATTTCCTTACCGAAGGTGGCCTTCCGCGTTTGGAAAAAAGCTACCGTCGTTACGCCACTATCTTCGAAAAAGTCCGACTGGTACTCAAGCCCGGGCAGGCCCGCGAGCGTTACCTGAATTATCCCCACATTTGCGACGAGGATTCCCGGCGCGGGGTGGAGGTTGGTATTATGGCCGCCCTGCGACAGTCGCGCTCGGAGGCCTTGTTTATCGGTTCGTCCGATATTGTCGATTTTCCCTTGGAACTGGCCGTCGATCTGGTAAGAAAATATGACGGCGAGTTGTTTCTGGGTTACTGCGACGATTCTTCCGATTCCCGACAGCCGCTGTTCGGCATTTTCAGCAAGAAATTGTTGGGGCGATTGCGGGAGGCCGGTCGGGCGGGGCTGGAACTTTCCGGTCTGCTGGATCGGGAGGGCAAGCTGCTTCCGTTGCCGCGCCGCCAGTTCGTCCGGCTGCAAACCTCGCCTTAGGCGTCTTGGTTGCTTTCGCCGTTGTTTGGTATATATTGCCGTCCGGCAAAGGTAACCGCCCATGGCAAAGATAAACCGGTTTTTCGATTTTACCGCAACTCAGCTACGTTTCGTGGCTTTTCTCTGCGCCGTTGTTCTTATCGCGGGCCTTTATCTTTTCATTCGTTCCTATGCCACCGCCGAATCCGGAGCTCCCGCTCTTCCGGTTTTTCTGAGTGAGCCGGATCAGCCGGTAACCGGCGTCTTTGTGCTGGATCCCAACACCGCCCCGGCCGACTCTCTGGAGCTGCTTCCGGGTATCGGTCGGGTTTATGCCGACCGCATTGTAGCCTATCGCCAGCACCAGCGTTTCGAAAAAGAAATAGACATCACTAATGTCAAGGGCATCGGTCCCAGGACGTTCGAACGTATCCGCCCGTATCTGAAAGTAAACCATCCATGAACACCGTGCTGGGTATTGATCATCACTCGTCGGCTTTTTATAACGCTCGGGTGGAAAACGATGCCGGTCGGCCGCGGGTCGTGCGGTTGTGGAAGAGTGCGACTTCGACGATTGATTCCTCGATAGACGGTCGCACGGTGCTGGCCGTTCCTGATCGCGATGTGACAGTCAAGCCCCTGTATGTTCCGGGTAGCGACGAGGCGACCGTGCGGGCACGCCTGTCTTTCGAATTGGCCCGGTCGGTTCTGGAAGATGAAGAACAATTCGCTTTCGATTATCATCCGCTGGCCCAGCCGGAGTCTTACCTTGGCTTTGTTTTTCGTCGCGAGCGCCTTGCGCAACTGGCCGAAACCTGTGGCCTGACTTCGTCGGAAGCCGTTATCAACGGGACCTTTCGGGCTCGGTCAATGGCCCTGGGCCGTGGTTATCTCGCTTTTTGCGAACCCCCTGAGGGGGAACTGATATGTGTGGCCGAACTCATCGATCGGGCGGTTTCGATTTGCTTTATTTATCAGCGGCGCGTTGTCGATCTGGCTTTTCTTTCGCTGGATAATACCCCCCTCGCTTCGCCGGCCGGCCGGGAACGTTTTGCTGTCGATTTGAAGACCATCGTCAATTTCAGGCTGGCCGCTCTGCACGAACGGAGGATCGGTTTGCCGCTGGCCGTACTGATTGTTTTCGGGGCGAGTGTCGACGAGGATTTGCACCGGGGGATGCAGCGGTATTTTCCGATTGGAGTCGATTCTCCCCGGTTGCGCGAGGGTTTTTTTGGTGATTTGTCCTCCGAGGAGACCGGCCCGTTCGAACGATATCTGGTTGCTCTCGGTCTGGCGGTCAACAGGGTTCCGTTTTGAACTCCCAACAATCGCACGTAAATGTTTCTAAATGACAGGATAGTTTGATTATCCGCGGAAAACGAAAGGGAACATTAGGTTGCCGTTTCTCTCCAGTTTTTCTATATATTGGATAGGTGTTGGCACATATAGTCATTTAGGAGGGCGATTGCAACCGCAAGCGAATCAATTAACTCATTACGTATCACAGACTTGATAAGGCAAGCGAAAGCCGGAACATCTGGAGATTAAATGTGTTTAACGATTTGGCTTGACAATCGGCTCGAAGTGCCGATATTAAATGTGTTCAAAAAAGCTAATCCATCCCGTAGCATTAAGCCTTCGCTTAATTCACGAAGTGCCGAACCTGCGGGATTTTTTTGTTCTGGGGAGGATTCATGACCACCAAGAGACACAACAGAATCATCTTTGGCAAACCTATTGCGGTACTGGTTGATGGGGCCTACTTTCTGAAGCGCTACCCGCACTGTTTCAAAGGAGGGATCAATCACCCTCCCGATCAAGTTGCAAATAATCTCTACACAATGGTTATGAAGCATGTGGAGGATGAAGAACTCTACCGCATTTTTTTCTATGATTGCCCACCACTTGACAAGAAGGTTCACAATCCGATTTCGAGGGAGATGGTAGATTTCTCTAAGTCAAAGACCGCAGAGTTCAGAAGCCAACTGCATTACGAATTGGCTAGAATGCGGAAGGTGGCACTACGCTTGGGGGTTTTGAAGGACAACCCTGAGAAGTGGCGTGTTAATCCCGAGAAGCTGAAACAGCTTTTCAGGAAGGAAATTGAATTTGGGGATATAAAGGCGCGTGACGTTACCTATGAAGTGACTCAGAAAGGTGTAGATATGAGGCTTGGGTTAGACGTGGCGTCATTGGCGTATAAGAGACACGTCAGTAGAATCATATTGGTAACAGGGGATAGCGACTTTGTCCCTGCTGCAAAGCTCGCCAGAAGAGAGGGACTAGATGTTATCCTCGATCCCATGTGGCAGCGCGTTCATGACAGCTTGTATCTGCACATAGATGGGCTTCGCTCCACTTGTGAGAAGCCAACGGCGCCGGTGCGCCGGAAACGGTAACTACTTCCAGAAAAGTGCCGTCCCGAACTAAGACACGGTCTGGCGGTCAATTAGCTTGCCAAGGTTAGCGTTTCGTCCTATTTTTCCGTCCCTGTAGGGCACTTATCGCGGATCAATGACGGCGGGTAATTACTATGAGCAGTGAAAAAACACCGCGCCGGGCCATTTATCCCGGCACTTTCGATCCGGTCACCAACGGTCATCTTTCGCTGGCTGACCGGGCCTGTAATCTGTTCGACGAGGTCGTGGTCGCGGTAGCCCGCAATGCCGGCAAGGATCCGCTGTTTTCGTTTGACGAACGTCTCGATCTGATGAAACAGGCGGTCGCCACTCTGAAGGGAAATGGTGCTATTACGGTAACGGGTTTCGACGGCTTACTGGCTGATCTGGTGCGTGAACGCGGTGCGGTGGCTATTGTGCGGGGCCTTCGGGCCGTATCGGATTTCGAGTATGAATTCCAGATGGCTTTAATGAACCGGAAGTTGGCGCGCGAAGCCGAGACTGTTTTTCTCATGCCTGCTTTGTCGTGGGTCTATCTCTCGTCGTCGATCGTGAAGGATGTGGCAGCCAACGGGGGCGATGTGGCAGACCTGGTGCCGGAGCCGGTCCGACTGGCCCTGAAAAAGAAATTCCCCCTTGAAGAGATGAAACGGTAATTTCGCCCGCCGCGTCGACAGCCGGGTTTTACGAACATCAACAGTGCGGTGGATAACACCGAGTGCGGATAATACTATGAACGAAAAAAAGAAAATGCCGGAGACACAGCAAAAACCGGAAGAAATACAGATTCCCCTGGCCGAGCTTATCAAAACCCGTCGGGAGAAAGTGATCCGACTGCGGGAAAAAGGCGTCGAGCCGTATCCTTTCCGCTACGAGTGGAGCCATTACATCGGCGATATTCTGGCCGATTTCGAAAGGCTCGCAAGCGAAACGGAAACCGTGCGCGTGACCGGGCGGATCATGCTCAAGCGCAAAATGGGGAAGGTCTTCTTCGCCGATCTGCGCGACAGTACCGAGCGTATTCAGATTTACGTGCGCAAGGACGATGTGGGCGATGATCAGTTCGAGCTTTTTGATCTGCTTGATCTCGGTGATATTATCGGCTGTGGGGGGACGCTGTTTGTCACCCGCACCGGAGAACGTACGATCAAGGTTTCTTCGCTGGAGTTGCTTACCAAGGCGCTTCATCCGCTGCCCGACAAACATAGTGGCCTGACCGACAAAGAGACCCGTTATCGTCGTCGCTATGCCGATCTGATTGTGAACCCGGAAGTGCGGGAGGCTTTTGCCCGGCGCACCAAAATCATCCGGAGCATTCGGGATTTTCTCAATCGGGAGAGTTTTCTTGAGGTCGAGACGCCCATCCTTCAGCCGCTTTACGGTGGCGGCATGGCTCTGCCGTTCAAGACTCATCATGACAAGCTGGATATGCCCATGTATCTCCGTATCGCCGACGAGTTGTATCTCAAGCGACTCATTGTCGGAGGGTACGACAAGGTATGGGAATTTTGCAAAGATTTCCGCAATGAGGGCATGGACCGTTTGCACAACCCGGAATTCTCCATGATCGAACTGTACTGGGCCTACGCCGACTATAACGACATGGCCCAACTGTTCGAGGACTTGCTGCGCCATGTTGTCCGGGAGTTGCATGGTTCATACAAGGTAACTTACGAGGGGCAGGAGATAGATTTCGAACCGCCCTTCCGCCGGGTGTCAATGATCGACTCGATCAGGCAGGAGACCGGTGTCGATTTTACCGATCTGGATTACGATCAGGCTTTGGCCGAAGCCGGGAAACTGGGTGTGGACCCCGACGGTCTGATCAATCGGGGGAAGGTTATCGAGGCCGTATGGGAGGCCAGGGTGGAATCTAATCTGATTCAGCCGACTTTCGTGACGGATTTCCCGGTCGAGATATCACCGCTGGCCAAGCGACACCGCGACGATGACCGCCTGACCCAGCGTTTCGAGTTGTTTATTGCGACCCTTGAGATGGGCAACGCTTTCAGCGAACTGAATGATCCCGTGGATCAGCTTCAGCGTTTCTTGCAGCAGGGCAAGGCCCTGGCGGCGGGAGACGAAGAGGCCCAGCCGCTTGATGACGATTTCATTACCGCTTTGTCGTATGGCATGCCGCCCACGGCCGGACTGGGGTTCGGCATCGACCGGCTGATTATGCTTTTGACCGACCAGCACAATATCCGGGACGTTATATTTTTCCCTCAGATGAAGGACCTGAAAGAGGGCAGCGTGCCCGTTTCGCAGATCCTCAACCAATTGTTGGAAGAAGAAAACAAAGGGAATCGATAAGGCGGTCGCATCACCGCCTTCGGGACAGGTTGTCCATGGCCGATATAAGAAAACTCACCGCCGATCAGTGTGACGAGTTCGCACGTATCCACGCCGGGGCTTACCCCGGTATCAAAAAGAACAGCGCCGAAGATCAAGCCCGGTTCGTCGAGCGTCTCAGGAGCAGGCTCGACGATGGTTTTGCTGTTTCTTATTGTCTTTATCGCGACGGGCGAATGGTCGGGATCATGTGCCTTTATGACTTTTCGCTTAATGTGCGCGGCGCTTTGGTGCCGGCCGGTGGTGTGGGTGATGTTGCGGTTGACCTGATGCACAAGAAAACACACATCGCCCGCGAGATGATGGCTTTTTACCTTCAGCACTATCACGATCGCGGTGCGCCCGTGGCCGTGCTGTGGCCGTTTCGTCATAATTTCTATCGCCGCATGGGCTTCGGTCACGGCGGCCGCTCATATCAATACCGTATCCGGCCTCATGATATCCCCGGGACCGAGTCGGGAGAAGGTGTTCGTTTTCTTACTCAGAGCGATATTCCGGCCATGGTCGCCTGTTATGACCGGTTGTACCGGCAGCGTACCGGTATGCTTGAAGAAACCGAGAGGTACTGGCAGTGGGTGTTCGAAGGTCGGCCGAATATGCGGGTGGTCGGCTGCGAGCATGACGGGCGGATCGACGGTTTTCTGATCTATAAGTTCTATTATCCGAATCCGCGCAATTTCATGCAGCATGATCTTGTCGTTTCACGATTGGTCTACAACTCGCGAGAGTCGCTGGCCGGGCTGTTGGGTTTCCTTCATGCCCAGCGTGACCAGGTCAATCGGGTTGTTATTACCGTTTCGGACGACGAATTTTATTTCCTGCCGGACGAACCCCGCAACGACAGTGACCGGATGATCCCGCCGGTTAATCAGGAAAGCCATACCTGTGGGGTGGGAATAATGTATCGTGTGCTGGATACCCGTCGGCTTTTCCGAGCCCTGGCCGATCACGATTTCAACGGTGTCACTCTGAAGTTGCGGATTGACATAGATGACAGTTTTTTTGCGTCCAACCACGGTTCGGTAACGATTGATTTCGTCGATGGGAAACCGGTTGTCAGTGACAGTCAGGCGTGCGATGTCGCGATCAGTCTTAAGGTCGCGGAGTTTTCGTCGCTTGTCATGGGATCTATTCGTTTCAGGACTCTTCACCTTTACCGGCAGGCCGAGATTTCCGATTTACGGTTCCTCGACGTTGTTGATCGTCTGTTCGCAACCGAGCACAAGCCGATCTGCCTGACCGGTTTTTAATCTCTTTTGGTTTTTTCGAGAGCCCGAAAGTGTTTGCCTTCACGTTTCGGCGAGTTGTATAATCTTCTGGAAGTTAAAAGATTAGCTCGGGGAGTCTGACACCAGCGCTATGTCATTTGAAAGCTATATCGCCAAACGCTACTTTCGCTCGGGGCGTTTCTTTATCTCCATCTCTACATGGATAACCGTGGCCGGGGTCATGCTGGGCGTAGCGGTTGTTTGTTTCGTTATGTCTATGCATAACGGTTTCGAGTCTGAGATCCGTGAGCGTCTCCTCGGTACCACTTCGCACATCTCGGTTTTTCCCATCGGACAGGAGTATATAGACGACTATATGGCCCTGGTCGATACACTTGAGAAGATCGATGGTGTGGTGGCGGCATCTCCGTTCATTTATTACAAAGCGGCTATTGCCTCGGAGTCGGCCGGTGACGGTATCATTGTGCGCGGCATTGACTTGGAAAAGGAAAAGCGGACGGCCAAGATAGGCGCCAGTATTACCGCCGGGGAGTACAGCTTCGATTCCGCCGTAATCCGCGACGATACCGTGCCGGGGATCCTTCTCGGTAAAACGCTGGCCAGCCGACTGGAAGTTCAGGTAGGCCAGCCGGTCGTGTTGTATACCATGCTGGCCGAGGAGCTTCGCAAGAATGTTCGCCCTCGGGTAGCCAAATTTTACCTGGCCGGTGTGTTTGAAACCGGCATGTATGAGTTCGACGGGCAGTTGGCCTATATTTCACTGCATGATGCACAGAAGCTGTTTCGTACGGGCGACGCGGTGACGGCGGTTCATCTCAAGCTGGCCAATATATACGACGCTGAGCGTATCGCCCCGACCATTGACGCGGCGCTGGGCTATCGCTACGAGGTTGTACCGTGGAATGTTCTGCACCGCAATCTCTTCTCATGGATCGCTATTGAGAAAAAAGTGCTCTTTCTGGGATTCTCTCTCATTGTGCTCGTGGCCGCTTTTTCCATTATCTCTACTCTTGTTATGCTTACGATGGAGAAACGGATCGAAATAGGGATTCTCAAGACAATTGGTACAACTCCGGCTTCTATCCGGCGGATATTCGTTTACAAGGCTATGGCTATCGCCTTGCTGGGCGTGATTAGTGGCTGGTTGCTGGCTCTGCTGGCCGGCTTTGCCCAGAACCACTGGCACCTGGTTTCGCTTCCGTCTGATATTTACTTTATTTCCTATCTGCCTATTGAGCCACATTTACTTGATTTCCTGCTCGCCGGTATCGTGACGTTTGTCGTATGTTTTCTGGCTGCGATTTACCCTTCTCATCAGGCGGCCCGGTTGTCGGTGATTGAGGTTCTGAGGCAATAACTATATGAAATAACGGGATTTGACTAAAACTTTACCTGAATGTGGCGAAAATAATAGTGTAGTCAGGATAAAATAGGATTTTAGCCATATATGAATTTGAAAGCTGCGGATACTATCCTTACGGCGACCGATATTTGCCGGCGATTCGAAACAGCCGAGGGGGCTCTTGAGGTCCTCAAAGGGGTGACATTGGAGCTTGAAAAAGGCCGTATGGCCGCCGTCACGGGCGCTTCGGGCGTGGGCAAGTCGACTTTGCTGCATATCCTGGGCGGTCTGGACCGGCCCAGTCGGGGAGAGGTCAGAATAGGGGAGGAATCCTTCACCGGTATGAGCGAGGAAAATCTGGCCCGGTTCCGTAACAAAAGGGTGGGTTTTGTTTTCCAGTCGCACTATCTGCTGGATGATTTTACCGCTCTCGAGAATGCCATGTTGCCGATGTTACTTGCCGGGGTAAAACATTCCCGGGCCGTCGAGCGCGGGGAACTCCTTCTTGAGCAGGTGGGTTTAACTAATAGAATGACCCATCGGCCGCATCAGTTGTCGGGTGGAGAACAGCAGCGCGTGGCCGTGGCACGGGCGTTGGCCAACGAGCCGGATGTCGTGCTTGCCGACGAACCGTCGGGGAATCTGGATACTGCCACCGGCCGAAAGCTCCATGACCTCCTTCACCGTCTGAACAGTGAAAACGCCACCACGTTTCTGATCGCCACCCACAATCGCGAGTTGGCCGATAGTTGCGACAGGGAATTTCAGATGATGGATGGAAAGATCGTGTCAAGTTAGGAAGGTGATAAAAGCATGTTGTGTCAGGACTGCAAAAAACGTGAAGCAACCGTTCATTTGACGCAGATCGTGAATAACGAGAAGCTGACGCTGTCGTTGTGTAAAGAATGTGCCGCCGCGCGCGGTTTCCATTCCCCGCTGGATAATGTTCCCTTCCCTCTGGCCGAGATTCTTTCCGGTCTGGCCGGTGGCACGCCTCCCGTGCAAGGCGGCGGGGCGACCGAGCAACTGGTTTGCAAAAGCTGCGGTATGACCTTCGATCAGTTTACGCGCCAGGGGCGTTTCGGTTGTGGCGAGTGCTACTCCGCTTTTCGTGCCCGTCTCGAACCGATCATGCGAAAAATACACGGCGCTTCCATACATCGCGGACGCAACCCCGAATTCTCAAAGATGGAAGGTAGTACCGCCACTCTGCCGATAAAAGAAGAAGAGAGGCTGGAACGCGAACTGAAGGAATCGATTACTGCCGAAGAATTCGAACGAGCGGCTGAATTGCGCGATAAACTCAAATCCGTCAGAGAAAAACTTGAACTGGAAAAGACCTCGAAAGGTGAATAGGTTTGCAGACGATGTTCGATGAAATGGCCAAGACTCCGGCCGCCTGGCTCTCGGGTAGCGGAGAGGATTCGTTGGTGGTTCTTTCCACTCGCGTACGCCTGGCCCGAAACGTAGCCGGATGTAAATATCCTACCACGGCCGACAGCGAAACCCGGGCGCGTATTGTGGGTTATTTCGATTCGGTCATAACACGCTCGGATCTGCTGGCTCAGGGACAGTATCACAAGGCCGGCGATATCAGCAATCTGGATCGCGACTTTCTGGTCGAACGACACCTCATATCTCCGGTCTTCCTCAACGGTGACGGGGCCAAGACCGTTTATATCGACCCGAAAGAGCGTGTCTCCGTTATGGTAAACGAAGAAGACCATTTGCGTATTCAGGCCCTGTCGTCCGGTCTGGACGCCAAGAAGTCGTGCGATCTGGCCATGCAATATGAAGCGGAAATCGGGCGCTATCTCGAATACGATTACGACAAAGATTTCGGGTATCTTACCGCCTGTCCTACCAATGCCGGTACCGGTATGCGGGCCTCGATATTGATTCACCTGCCGGGGCTGGTGCTCACCCGGGATATCGACCGGGTTATCTCGCGTATCACCCGGGGCGGTCTGATTGTGCGGGGATTCTACGGTGAGGGTTCGGACGTGCTGGGTAACCTCTTTCAGGTGTCCAACCAGAACACGCTCGGTCTTACCGAAAATGATATTATCAATCACATTACCGCGGTGGCCAAAGATATCATCGAGGAAGAAGCCCAGGCGCGACAGCGGCTGCTGGACGAAGCCGCTGATATGATCGAGGACAAGATATGGCGCGCTTTCGGTATCCTCAAACACGCCCGGGTGCTTACGTCGGAGGAAGTTATGAACCTTCTTTCGGCCGTGCGACTGGGCCACGCTATGGAAATAATCGACTTTCTGGATATAGCGCTCATTAACGAGATTCTCCTGCTGTCCCAACCGGCCCATTTACAGAAATATTACGGTTCGGAGATGGATCCCAACCACCGGGATTTCGTGCGGGCCCAGATGGTGCGCGAGAAGCTGAGGAACACCGGACCGTAGGGCGGTGTTATGGCGCTTGAAAGTATGACAGTGCTGACTATATTAAATATAGCAACCAAGAAGAAGGGTGTTACGAGATGAATGAGATGTTTACCGAGGCGGCGAGAAAAGCGATTGAGTACGCTCGCGACGAGGCCTCGCGACTGAGGCATGACTACATTGGCACCGAGCATCTCCTGCTGGGTCTGATCCGGGTCGGTGAAGGTCACGGTGTGGACATCATCACCAATCTCGGTCTTGACCTTGAGGATCTCAAGGCTTCTGTCGAGGAAGTTGTACAACCCTCCGGCGGCACCATGACGATGGGTCAGTTGCCGCTTACCGCGCGGGCCAAAAAGACCCTTGAAGTCTCCGGACAGGAGGCACGAGCGCTCAAGTCCAAAGATATTGATACCGAGCATATCCTGCTGGCCCTTCTCAAGGACGAAGAAGGCGTGGCGGCTCAGGTGCTTTCTACCTATGATATCGATTACAAGGAAGCCTACGAGGAGCTGAAGAATATCCAGAGCGGGCGGCCCTCGTCGTTCAAGAAAAAGCGCAAGAAATCCAAGACTCCGGCCCTGGATCATTTCGGCCGCGATTTGACTGAACTGGCCCGCCGCGACAAGCTGGATCCCATTATCGGTCGCGATGACGAAATAGAACGGGTTTGTCAGGTGCTTTCGCGCCGCAAGAAAAACAATCCCGTTCTTATCGGTGAACCCGGCGTTGGCAAGACGGCCATTGCCGAAGGTTTGGCGCAGCGCGTGGTCGAAGGCAACGTGCCGCAGACTCTTGAGAACAAACGGGTGGTGACGCTTGACATGGCCTCGCTGGTGGCCGGGACCAAATACCGCGGCCAGTTCGAGGAGCGCCTTAAGGCGGTTATGCAGGAGATCATCAACGCCGAGGACGTCATCATTTTTATCGACGAGTTGCATACGATTGTCGGTGCCGGTGGGGCCGAGGGCTCGCTTGATGCTTCCAATATCTTCAAACCGGCTTTGTCGCGCGGTGAATTGCGTTGTATCGGGGCGACCACCCTTAATGAATATCGTAAGTATATCGAGAAAGACGGTGCCTTGGAGCGTCGTTTCCAGACTGTCTCGGTCGATCCTCCTTCGGTTGCCGATACCATTGCCATCCTTAAGGGGCTGAGGGGCAAGTACGAAGAGCACCACAAGCTGGTTATCTCCGACGAAGCTATCGAGGCGGCGGTACGGATGTCCAATCGATACATCTCCGGAAAGCACCAGCCCGACAAGGCTATTGATCTGATTGATGAAGCCGGTTCGCGGGCGCACCTGTCGACATACACGCGCCCCGAGGAATTCAGTTCCACCGAGGGCCGCATTGCCGAGCTTCAGGCCAGGAAGGAAGACGCCGTCAAAAACCAGGCCTTCGAAACGGCCGCACAGTTACGTGATCAGATAAAGGCCGAGAAGGACAAACTGGCTCAGCTTCAGAGCGATTGGGAAGAGCAGCGGGAGAAAGAAAAGATTGTCCTTACCGCTGACGACGTGGCCACCGTTTTGGCCAAGATAACCGGTATACCGTTGTTCCGTCTGGAAGAGCAGGAATCGCGGCGCCTTCTTCGCATGGAAGATGAACTGCGCAAGACGATTGTCGGTCAGGATAAAGCAATATCGGTTATTGCCAAGGCGATACGGCGGGCCCGGGCCGGTTTGGGTGATCCTCGCCGCCCGATTGGCACTTTCCTGTTCCTTGGACCTACCGGTGTAGGCAAGACGGAGTTGGCCCGACAGTTGTCCCAGTTCCTTTTTGATGACATCGAATCTCTTGTTCGTATAGATATGTCCGAGTACATGGAGAAACACGCCGTGTCGCGGTTGATTGGAGCTCCTCCCGGGTATGTCGGTTATGAAGAAGGCGGGCAGCTTACGGAGAAAGTCCGGCGCAAACCGTATTCGGTCGTTCTGCTGGATGAAATAGAAAAAGCGCACCCGGAGGTTTTCAATATCCTTCTGCAGCTTTTCGACGACGGTCAGCTTACCGATTCTTTCGGTCGGAAGGTTGATTTCAAAAATACCGTGATCATTATGACGTCGAATATCGGCACCAAACGAATCCGCGACGACAAGACGGTCGGGTTCGACGCGGCGGCGATCGATACATCGTTTGACGGTATGAGCAAAAAGATCTTGGATGAGCTCAAGAAGCTTTTCAACCCGGAACTGCTCAACCGTATTGATGAGACGATCATCTTCCACCAGTTGGAGCGCGATCACATCAAACAGATAATCGATATCCTCGTGTTTGATTTCGCCAAGCAACTGGCCGAGAAGGGGATCAGTTTCAAGCTTAGCGAATCGGCCAAGGAGTTCCTGACCGACAAGGGTTTCGATCCGGCTTTCGGAGCGCGCCCGCTTAAACGCGCCCTTCAGCGTTATCTTGAGGATCCGCTGGCTGAGGAAATCCTCCGGGGACAATATGCCGGCGACTGTGATCTGGAGGTCGAAGCTGGTAACGACAAGCTGGTCTTTACTTTCAACCGGGCTGATCGCCCGCAGGAGACTCTGAGTTAAGCCGGTTCTATTCGGCTATTGGCTTTGAGCAGGGGGCGGTTCGGTCACTTCGGCGACCGGACCGCTGTTTATATGCGCCGATAAGGCCTTCTGAAAGAACAAGTTAGAAAATTCCTTGCCATTTGGTGAAGATTCGCTATATTGCTCGACCTTGGAATTTTGAGGCATTGATAAGTAGACGTTTCGAATAGAGGTTGCTATGGCTCACAAGAAAGGTGTCGGTTCCTCCAAGAATGGTCGCGACTCAAACGGTCAGCGACGGGGAACTAAGGTTTTTGGTGGTCAGTCCGTCAGCGCCGGGTCGATAATCGTGCGCCAGTGCGGTACTCCCATCAAGCCGGGCCAGAACGTCGGTATTGGTAAGGACTGCACGCTTTTTGCCAAGATTGACGGGGTCGTCAAGTTTGAGCGGGTCGGTAAGGCCGGTAAGCGCGTCTCCGTATACGCTGACTGAAGATTCCGACCGACGAAGGAATATGTAAAAAAACGCCGTCGTGTGATCGACGGCGTTTTTGTATTTGTCCGTTGTTTTATCCGCATCTATGGGCTGTAAGTCAGGAAGTGGTTGAACTCGCCGCCCATAGCCACGATTTCGGTCCCGACTATACCGTACAGACCGAAAAGATCGGCTTCGACATCGCTTTCTATTCGGTTCCAGATGCCGTTCTCCAGGTGAAGAATTACGCCATCGCTCCCGACCGCGAAAACGTTGCCCGCAATTCCGCCCCAGACAGCGTTCAGGTCCAGCGCCGTGTTACTCGCCATGGCGGACCAGGAAGAATCGTCGAGATGCAGAATTGTTCCGGTTTTGCCCACCGCGTAAACGTCGCTCGAAGAGAACCCCCATACGCTCAACAGGTTTTCGCCGGTACCGCTGGAAAGCTCTTCCCAGGTGGTGGTGTATCTCAGAATTGTTCCTCCGGCTCCGACCGCAAACAGCACACTATCGTCGCTGCCCCAGATATCGTATAGATCATTGTTGCTGTGGCTGTCCATCTCGTTCCATGACATCCCGTCGTAGTAGACTATTATGCCATTGTTCGCCACGGCGTAGAGGGCGCTGTCGGAATAGCCGAAAACGGCGTTGTAATCGGCTGATATCTTGGCTGCCATGTCGGTCCACAGCGTATCGTCGTATTCGTAACGCAGAATCGTTCCGTCCCGGCCGACGGCGTAACGCGAAGTGGAACCGATATTACCCCACACCCCGGTTAAATCGGCCGTTGTGCCGCTGGATATTTTCGTCCAGCTCGAACCGTCGCTTACCATAGTATAGCCGCCCGCCCCGACTACTATTAGTTCACTGCCGGAAGGCGTCCAAATGTCCAGGAAGGTGGGCGTTGTGGTGATATCGAATACGTTCCAGGCGACTCCTTCGTATTTCAAACAGGTTTGCCCCACGGCGATTACGTTGTTGGCCGAACAGCCCCATATACTGCGCAGGAGAAACAGGGTTCCGCTTGACCACTCCGTCCATGCCGAGCCGTCATAGTGCAGTACCACTCCGTTGCGACCCACCACCCAGAGATTGTTCGCATCGCTTCCCCAGATGCTGTACAGTGTCTCGTCGCTCCCGGAGTTTATCTTCGACCATGCGGTTCCGTCGTATTTCAATATCGTGCCCTCGGAACCGACCGCGTATATCAGAGAATCGGACAGTCCCCATATGTCGCGCAGGGTGGACTGAGTGCCGGTATACATCACGTTCCAGGTTTCGCCGTTGTAATGCAAAGCCGTCCCGCAATCGCCGACCACGAAGACATTGCTATCGGAGGTGCCCCAGACCGATATCAAACGAACATCACCCGTGCCGGTCAGGCTGTGCCAGTCCAGACCGTCGTATTGTCCCACAAAGCCGTTGTCGCCGACGATATACATGTTCGAGTCCGATGTTCCCCAGATATCGAAGAGATCGTTTACGGTCAGCAAAGATGCCTGCTGCTCGAAATCCACTCCGTTGTAATTGAGAATAATGCCGTCCTCGCCGACTAAAAATACTTCATCCTCATTACCCCATACGGAGTACATAATTTCTTCACGACCCGTAGGCAGTGAATCCCAGTCGCTGCCGTCATAGTGAAACATCAGCCCACTGTCGGCGACGATATAGATATCATCGCATGCGGTTCCCCAAATACGTTGCCAGTCGACAAGGGTTGGCAGAGAACTGATAACCTGACTGAGGGCCGGCTCGTCGTCGGATGTGGAAGATACCGTGTCATCGTCGCCGCATCCGGTCAGCACGAAGACACAAAAAATCGGCAGTACGGTCTGTAAAAACAGGCTTCGGGGATTAATCTTCAAGGCGAATCCTTCCTTAGAGGCCGGGTCAACACCCGCCCGAATTCGTATATTCGCTCCTTATACCTACCAACCCAGGCAGCGGTGCCGCGGGTGTCTAAGTATATGCGGCAGGGCGGCCTGCGACAACAGAAAACTCGGCCGCGGTGGCCGGTCTCCTTGAGTGATCTCCCGCCTCGCGGTTTTTTTTCGTGTTCCCATCGGTGGCCGGCCGACCGCTACGTTTTTTGATGAACTTTCGGTATACAATCACCCGGAGCTGGAAGAACGCATGGCCTTTGTGCGAGCTTTCCGCGCCGGGCGGCAGGACCGGGGGGTGAAAATGTGCGTTGTGGCGGGCCCGGTGGTATTGCGTCGGGCGGACAAAAGCATATATTTGTTATTCAAGTCGGGAATTCACCAATCACATTGGGGAGAACCATGGAATATCGCATAGAAACAGATTCGATGGGCGAGATCAAAGTTCCGGCCGACAAGTATTATGGTGCTCAGACAGCCCGCTCGCTGCACCACTTCCAGATCGGCGGAGAACGCATGCCACGCGAAATCATCCGGGCCATGGGCATTCTCAAAAAAGCCGCCGCCCTGGTCAATGTGGAACTGGGACTGCTGCCGAAAGAGAAGGGAGAGTTGATCGTAAAGGCGGCCGACGAAGTTATCGAAGGCAAACTGGACGAACACTTCCCGCTGGTGGTCTGGCAAACCGGCTCCGGCACCCAGAGCAACATGAATACCAATGAAGTCATCTCCAACCGGGCCATAGAACTGGCCGGGGGTGAGATGGGCTCGAAGAAACCGGTTCACCCCAATGACGATGTCAACAAAGCGCAGTCGTCCAACGATACGTTTCCCACGGCTATGCACATTGCTACGGTCGAGGAAATCCACCGGAGACTGATTCCGATGGTAAGCCAACTGCGCGATACCCTGGCGAAGAAGTCCGAGGAGTTCAAGGGCATCATCAAGATCGGACGGACTCACCTGATGGATGCCACGCCGCTTACGCTGGGACAGGAGTTCTCCGGTTACACTCAGATGCTGACCAACGGTCTGGAGCGGATCAATGATGCTCTCAAGCGTCTGTATCCTCTGGCCCTGGGCGGCACGGCGGTCGGCACCGGTCTGAACACCCATCCCGAGTTTGCCGTCAAGTCGGCCGCGGCTATTGCCAAACTGACCGGCCAGCCGTTTGTCACCGCCCCCAATAAGTTCGAGGCGCTGGCCGGCCACGATGCGCTGGTGGAATGTTCCGGTGTGCTCAAAACTATCGCCTGTTCCCTGATGAAGATCGCTAACGACATTCGCTGGCTGGCCTCCGGGCCGCGTTGTGGAATCGGCGAGATTGCCATTCCCGCCAATGAACCGGGTTCTTCTATCATGCCGGGGAAAGTCAACCCGACTCAGCCCGAGGCGATGACGATGGTATGCGCCCAGGTTTTGGGGAATGATGTGACCGTGAATATCGGCGGTGCGTCCGGTAATTTCGAACTCAATGTTTTCAAACCGGTGATAGTCTATAACGTTTTGCAGTCGATTCGCCTTCTGGCCGACGCCTGCGATATGTTCAACCAGCATTGTGCGGTCGGTATCGAACCGGTAGCGGCCAACATTACCAGGCACCTCACCAATTCGCTGATGTTAGTTACAGCCCTTAACCCGCATATCGGATACGACAATGCCGCCAGGGTGGCCAAAAAGGCGCACGCCGACGGCAGCACGCTGAAGGAAGCGGCCGTGGCACTCGGTATCCTTACGGCTGAGGAGTTCGACGAAAAAGTCCGCCCCGAGAACATGGTCGGGCCCAAAGCGTAGAATATCCGAAAGCGTAAAAAAACAGGCCGCCGGGTTTTTTATCCCCGGCGGCTTCTCTTTCCTCCGGTGTGACGGAAGATATGGCAGGCGGAGCCTGGGCAGCGGCTCCGCCTCTGACATCCCTCAAAGAGGTTACACGCGCTCTTATATGAGGACGTCGCAGACTGTTGTTGGTTCGGTGCTGCCGGTTTCGGGCAAGCTTGCCGATGATGCCGTGCTTCGGACGGGGGGCGGAACGAAAAACCATTCGGTCCCAGCCTTTCTTCCGCCGCTATACGTTGTCGTGGTTATGAGTCAAACTTACAAAGGCGGAGCTCCCTGCCCCGCCTTTGCGATGCGGTTCGGTTGAAATGCTTAATACACCCTGTCCCTGGGCGTTCCATTATTTATAACGTTTGGGGTGCCTTGTTGGTTCCATGATATCGACCACCCCGATCAGTGGAGAATAAAGTTAAGTCGAAGGTCAGTCTTTTACCGGCAATACGTGAATGGCCTTAATAACCAGTTGAACCCGGTCACCTTCCTTCAGTCCCATTGATTCGACCGACTCGGACGTCAGCACCGAGGCCATGTCGGCCGGACTGTCGACGTGGAACTTCACTAAGGCCATGATGTCGTCTTTTTTGATCGACGTCACTTTCGCCGTCACGTTATTTCTCGCGCCGTACTTCATCTTAGTGTCTCCCTGTTCCTGTGTTTTGATTTGCGATCCCGCCCGATAATATAGTCGGTACCGGGGGCTGTTACAAGCTTGTTGCCTTTTGTCGGAGGGTCTATATTCGGGCCATGCAAACGGCGTTACATATCAGGGCTCTTGTGTTGCAGCTTGAGCAGGAGTTGCCGGGCGGTCGGCTGGTGGGTACGGCTTTTTATAAGAAACAGCGTGCCGCCTATTTCTATTTCAAGTGCGAGAAGGCTCGTCGGGCTTTGGGTTTTGTGTATCATCCCGGCGGTTATGGATGTTTCTGTGTGCCTGTTTCCAAAGTGCGGATTGACTCCCGGGAGAAACCGTGGCCTGTTTTTTCTCTGGGGGATGCGGAGGTAGTTTCGGTGCGGCAGTTGGGGCTGGACCGGTTTTTCGAACTTACGATTAACGATGGTCAGATAAAACGGCTGTTGTTTGAGGCTATCGGTCCCAACGGTAATATCTGGCTGCTGGACGAAAATGGACTTCGACAGGCCACTCTGCGCAAACGGCAGTTTGTCCCCGGCGAACCGTATGTCCCGGCCGATCCCGGCGAGCGGATCGATCCCCGCACGGTCTCCCCGGACCAACTGGTCGATCTGCTGGAAAATCGTTGGTCGATGTCGCTGGTTCGGTTGCTGGCCAAAAACACCCAGGGTTTCGACGAAGTAATGGCGCGCGAATCGGTGAGGCGAGCGGGTATCGAAGACGCCCCGGACTGCGATCTGAGCGACGACGAAATTGCCTGGCTCGCGGCGAGCATAAGGGAAACAGCATCGCGTTTTACCGCCACGGCGGCCGGCTATCTGTACGATATCGGCGGCGGCAGTGCGGTTTATCCGTTCAAACTCGGTTCTGTTGCCGTCGCTCCGGAGAAATACAAGTCGCTGTCGCTGGCCGTGCTGGCCGCGGTTGATCTCCGGCAGTTTCGCATGGATGAAGCCGAAGAAGAAAAACGGATCATGCAGGCGGTAGACCGGGCCGTAAAACGATTGCAAAAACGGATAGCGAATATAGAGAAGGATATCGATGAAGCGTCCGATTACGAAAGCTGTCGTCGATACGCCGAACTGTTGCAGTTGAATCGACATCTCCTCAGGCGGGGCATGGAGCAGGTCGAGGTTCGGGACGTCTTTTCGGACCCGGTGCGAACAGTAGCTATCAGGCTTGAGAAAGCTCTTTCACCGAATGAAAACATAGGGAACTATTTCAAGCGCTACCGCAAAGGGCGCGAGGGTCTGGAGTTGATGCAAAGGCGCCTCGAAATATCGACGGAAGAATGGCAATCGGTACAGCGCATGCAGGAAGAACTCTCTGACGATTTTACGAATGCCGCAAAACGCTACCGGGCGGAGTTGACCTCGCTGTTACCGGTCGAAGCGAACCGGAAGTCTCCGCAGGTCCGGCTCCCCTACCGCGAGGCCAAACTTTCGACCGGGCTGACCGTATTCATCGGGCGCGACGGTGCCGATAACGACCGTACGACTTTCGAATTCGCCCGACCTTATGAACTTTGGTTCCACACCCAGCAATGCCCCGGGTCACACGTGGTGATGAAATTCCCCAACAAGTCGTTTGTGCCGTCGAAAAAAGAAATCGAGGAAGCGGCGGCAATTGCTGCTTATCACAGCCGGGCCAGACGTGATTCTCTGGTCCCCGTTATTTATTCTCAGCGCAAACACGTCCGCAAGCCCCGCAAAGCCAAACCCGGGCTCGTCACGGTGGAGCGGGAAAAATCTGTTATGGTTGCTCCCCGGAAACCAGTCGAATAGTTAAGACATTACACAATAAAAGCTTACGTGCCATTTTCGAGAGGGTGGTCGGGCGCGCCCTGATTAAATTGAACTGAGGGTTCAATTTTTTCTTGACACGCCAGTGACAATAGCGTTAGTTATTCCTCACTACCACAAGGGAGGCTTATGCGACGAGTATCCAATCGTAAAGCACAGATCCTTGATCTTGCAACCCATCTGTTCAGTCAGAACGGATATGATAGAGTGACGATCAAACAATTGGCGGACGGTTGTGGTATTACTGAACCGGCTATATATCGTCACTTCGATTCCAAAGAAGCGATCTTCAACACCGTACTTGAGACCCTCAAGTCGAAAGTGGATGTAACCGAGCCGTTCGAACGGTTGTCGAAGGAGGACGATATTGAATCGCTCCTTCTTGGTATTGCCGGTTTGATTATCGAGTTCTATTCACACAACGTTGATCTTTATCGGCTTCTTCTTTACTCGGCTCTTAAGGGGTATGAGAGAGGGAAGCGTAATTTCGAGTTGTTGCGGGGCACCTACGTCAGCTTTCTCAAGAACCAGCTTGATCGGCTCTATGCGGCGGGCAGTATCGTGGAGCGCAACAATGAAATCACGGCCCGTTGTTTTGTCGGCATGGTTTTCGACTGTGCCATGGGGGCGGCTGTCTGGAAAAGCATTGAGGGAGAGACCTACAGTCCCAATGAAATCGCCGTTGTTAACATCGCTACCATAGCCAGGGGATTAAGGAAATAAAACCCGGCCGACGGTTTTCTGTTGGCAGGATAACGGCCGAGGTGATTCACCGTTTGAATCCTCGAGCGGGGATGAGATAAGTGGTGATTCGACATGGTGCGCCGTCCACTACGGTTCCATGTACACCATGGCCGATGACAAGACGAAACCTCACATGGATTTCTGAATCGGTCACAGGGCCGAATGGGTAAACTGAAAAGCCGCCCGGCAGCAACCGTGCGGCTTTTTCCTGTGCGTATTTTCAATGGTCCGATCAATGATCGATTTTTTCGCCGGTCATTTCTTCGATTTCCGCCAGCAGGGCAACTTCAAGCTCCGCCTCCGGGAAAGTTCTGACTATCTCGCCATTTTTTATAAGTACCCCTTTGCCGTTGCCGCCCGCTATACCGACGTCGGCCGCTTTGGCTTCACCGGGGCCGTTGACCATGCACCCCATGACGGCGACTTTCAGCCGCGTTTTGATATGACGAGTTTTCCGCTCAATCGATTCGGCCAGGCTGATAAGATCAATTTGGCAACGGCCGCAGGTCGGGCAGCTTATCACTTCCACCCCTTCCCGTTTGAGAGCGCAGGCCGACAGTATCTGCCGGGCGACTTCGACCTCGTGCACCGGATCGGCCGTTAACGATACCCGGACAGTATCGCCTATGCCGGTCATGAGCAGAGCCCCCATGCCGGCCGCCGATTTGATCGTGCCGGTCTTAAGAGTACCCGCCTCGGTGAGACCGATGTGCAGGGGGTATTCGCATTTCTCGGCCAGCAGGTGGTTGGCGGCGAAATTTACACCGGTGTCGGTGGCCTTGATCGATATGATGATATCCCGAAAATCCATGTCTTCGAGAATCTGAACTTCCCGCATGGCCGCCTCGGCGTAGGTGACGGGGTTCTCCGGGCCGTAATGTTCCAGCAGGTCTTTGGGCAGTGATCCGGAGTTGACCCCGATGCGGATAGGCACACCGGCCGCTTTGGCGGCGCGTGTGACCTCGCGCACTTTCCACTCGGCGCCGATATTGCCGGGGTTTATTCGGATTTTGTCGATGCCGGCGTCGATAGCGCGCAGGGCCAGATCGTGCCGGAAGTGGATGTCCGCCACCAGAGGGCGGTCGAATTTTGCCCGTATTTCCCTGAGGCAGTCGGCTGCTTCTTCGTCGAGAACGGCCAGACGGACAATGTCGGCGCCGGCGTCGAAAAGCCGACCGATCTGCTGCACGGTGGCGGCCGTGTCGCGTGTGTCGGTGTTGGTCATACTCTGGATAGAAACGGGAAAACCGCCGCCAATCAGAAGATTGCGAACCTTAACCGCCCGACTTTTGCGTCTCTGCACGGGATATTGTACTTGCATAGGTATGCCTTGACCTTAGCCGTTGTAGGGACTAATTTACCGCTTCTACATCCCGATGCAACGGAAAGTTGGTTACAGTTGATCTGGCTGAAAAGAGCCGCCCCCGTTATTCTGATCGTTCTTCTCTGGGGCGGGTACGTTTTCTGGCGGGGGTACTCCGAGCAGCGGCGGGAACGCGAGGAAGACCGTCTGGCGACGGTTACCGCCCGGGTTTGGATTGCCTCGGCTGAATATCGTCACGATCCCGACCGCTTTATTCAATACCGTGATTCACTTCTGGCCGCATCCGGTATCAAGAAAAAGCGGCTGTTTTCGTTTTTGAAATGGTATCAGGGGGAGCAGGAAGAGTATCTGCCGTTTACGCGCAAGGTTAAGACGCTGGTGGACTCACTGGTGGCGGTTGAGAATGCGCGGTTAAAGGAGCAGGCAGATTCGACCGCAGACTCCGCTATTGTCCGTTAAGATACCGGGTCGTGCGCTATTTAATCCGAAGCTGCGGGGAAGGCATCGGGGAAATGTTCCAGTTGTCCGTTCACGAACGTGACCACATCGAAACGCAGGTCACAATTGTTTATATTTTCAGCGATTAAATACTGCTGGGCGGCTTGGGTCAGGTTGGCGATCTTGTGTCGGTCTATTCGTTCGGCCGGGTGACCGAACTTGACGGAGAAAGTCGATTTAACCTCAACAAAAACAACCAGATTATCTTTTTTGACGATCAGGTCCAGTTCTTTATGGCCGGTGCGCCAGTTGCGCTCGAGTATCTGAAATCCATGCTCTTCGAAAAACCGTGCGGCCAGTTGTTCGAATTGTTGTCCCTGTATGATTTTTCTTTTACCGGGGGAGGGATCAGGTTTTGAAAAGGTCATATTCTTTTATACACTCGGCCACCGGTTTGAAACTGCGACGATGAATTTCGCACGGTCCGTGCCGCCGAAGTTCTTCCAGGTGGGCCGAAGTGGGGTAGCCCTTGTGGGTGGCGAAACCGAATGACGGGTACAGTAATTCGTATTGGCTCATGATGCGGTCCCGGGTGACTTTGGCGATGATGCTGGCGGCCGAAATGCAGTTGCAGCGGCGGTCTCCGCCCACGATGGCGAACTGTGGCTGCGACAGGTTGGGAATGCCCTGGTTCCCGTCGACCAGAACGACATCGGGCGCCCGCTTGAGATCCATGACCGCCTTGTGCATGGCCTTCAGGCTGGCCTTGAGTATGTTGCAGCGATCGATCGTCTCGTGATCGATGATGCCGACAGCACAAAAGGCTCCTGATTGTACGATGGACGCAAAGACTTCTTCCCGGCGTGCGGCGCTCAGTTTCTTGGAGTCGGTCAGGTACGGTATGTTTACCCCCATTGGCAGGATAACGGCGGCCGCAACTACCGGTCCGGCCAAAGGTCCCCGCCCAGCCTCATCGACACCGCACACCGCTTCGTAGCCGCGCTCGTGAAGGATCTGTTCGATATTGTCGAGAAAATCGGACATTTGGTTTTTAGTTCCGACTGTTTCGTTCATCGCGGTTCACCTCATGGTATAACGGGTGACGGCCCGACGGGCAACAATAAAGTCCCTGTCTTTGTTATCGGACAGCCAAAAGCCTTTTGTTAGAGGTGCAACGGTCGTATCTTCATGCAGATTTGGGATCGTGAAGATGGCAGAGCAGCGCAAAAAGCAGTTCGAGTTCCGTGTCATTGCCGGTCAGTTGAAGGGCTGCCGACTGGTGGCGCCCGATCTGGGTGTGACTCGTCCCCCTTTGAGTCGTCTGCGCAAGGCCATATTCGATTTCCTTACCCCGTATCTTGACCGGGCGCGTTATTTGGATCTTTTCAGCGGCACCGGTTCGTATTTGTTCGAGGCGGTTTCTCGCGGCGCGGCGCGGTCGGTCGGTATTGAGATAGAACAGCGGCTGGCCGGGGCGATCAACCATCAGGCGGGGCGATATCGGGTGAGTGATCGGTTGACCTGCCTGTGCGGGGATGTTTTTGGGTTAGTGCCTCGTCTGGCCAAGCAAGGGGAGAAGTTCGATGTTATCATGGCCGCTCCGCCGCAGTATCGGGGTTTTGTCGACGAAACTTTGCAGGTTTTGAATCTCCATCCCCTGTCGTCTCCCGGGGGATTGATCCTCTTTCAGCATGATACCTCCGAGACGGTGAACAGCGACCGGTTGATTTACCGTGTTGTGCAGAAACGGAAATACGGGAACACGACTTTTACCGTGTTGCAGTTGCCCGCTTCCGACGAGCCAAAATAAAAGGCGTCCCGGTCGGGACGCCTGATACTTCCGCTGTTGTCTTCGCAGAGAGACTATTCGGTCTTGGCGTTATTGTTGTTTTTTTCGGCGCGTTTTTTCCTGCTGCTGGGCAGTTCCTCTTTAATGCGGGCTGATTTGCCGGTCAGTTCGCGGAGGTAATACAACTTGGCCCGACGCACCTGTCCGACCCGGATACGCTCGATTTTGGCGATGTTCGGTGAGTGCAGGGGGAATACGCGCTCCACGCCGATCCCGCTGGACATTTTGCGGACGGTAAAAGTTGCCGCCGTGCCGCCTCCGCGACGGCCGATAACCGTGCCCTGGAAAACCTGGATGCGTTCTTTTTCGCCTTCCTTGATTTTCACATGGACGCGGATAGTATCGCCGGCGCCGAACTCCGGGTAATCGTCCCGGAGAAAGCTCTTTTCTATCTGCGCGATCTGTTTCATGGCGCTTTCCTTTCTCTATCGTTCATCATTGTTGTTTTTTTCAAGCATCTGCAACTCTTCGGGGGTCAGCTCGATTCCGTCAAGAAGGTCCGGTCTGTTTTTCCGACACTTCTTAAGTGCCTGCATCCGTCTGAACCGCTTTATCTCGGCGTGGTCGCCCGACAGCAGTGCGGGCGGAACGGCCAGATCAGCGTATTCGGCCGGCCGCGTATAACAGGGAGCGCCGGTCAGTTGATCCATGTACGAATCTTCCAAAGCCGACTCGAAATTGCCCAGAACCCGGGGCATCAAACGGGCCACGGCGTCTATAATAACCAGTGTGGCCGGTTCTCCGCCCGAGAGGACGTAATCGCCGATTGAGACTTCGGTAACCTCGTACAGGTCGAGAAGTCTTTCATCAACACCCATGTAATGGCCGCAGATCACGGTCAGGCGATCCATAAGCGAATAGCGGATGGCCTGTTTCTGTTCAAAAGGCCGCCCGGCCGCCGAGGTCAGAATGATAGCTTCATTCTCGTCGACCGCTCCGCCTTCGGTTCTGCGGGCGTAACCCAGCGATTGAAGGCACTTGTCCAACGGTTCGAGCTTCATGACCATGCCGCCGCCGCCGCCGAACGGTGTGTCGTCAACGGTGCGGTGCCTGTCAGTAGCGAAATCCCGAAGGTTAATTATTTCTATGTCAAAGAGCTTCTTCTCCCACGCCTTACCGATCAACGACTGTCGCAGTGACAGGGTGAAGTAGTCGGGGAAAAGCGTTACTATCTGAAACTTCATCAGCCGGTCTTGTCCCAGTCTTCGTCCAGCAGTCCGGCGGACTGGACGGTTATCTTCTTGTTTGCGGCGTCGATCTCTTCCACGAATTCGGTGACTGCCGGAAAGAGGACCTCTTTGCCGTTTGTCAATTTTATGACGTAAACGTCGTTGGCCGGGTACCGGAGTACCTCGGTTACTTTTCCGATTGCCCGGCCGCTGTCGGCCAGATAAACCGTGCTGTCAACCAGTTCGAAGGCGTAGTGTACTCCCTCGGGCAGCTTGACGAGCTGGTCTCTTCGCACTCCGACATTGCGGTTCGTGAATTTGGCCGCTTCCTCTCGTGTTTCCACGTGTTCGAGCTTTACGACTGGTCGACCGCTGACGATTTTGGCCGAGGTTACGGCAACACGCTGCCATTGGTCCCGGTTTTCGAGGTAAAATTCCTTTAGATCAAGGAATCTTTCCGGGAAATCGGTGACCGGGATGATGTAAATATCACCCCGAACCCCACGGGGTCGCCCCAGTCGGCCAACGAGTATGTAGCTTTCCTGTTCTACGGCTACTCCGGAATTTCAAATACGGCTCGCCTGCCCTGACGGATGGAAACCGCCGCCAAAGGCGTGCGTATCGCTCGGTTATAACGATCAGGCGGCAGAGTCGACAGTTCTTATTCAGACTCTTCGGCCGCTTTTTCCTCGGTCTTTTCTTCTTCTTTCGCCGGTTCGGCCTCGGCGGCCTTGGCTTCTTCAGCCGCTTTAGCCTCGGCGGCCTTCGCTTCGGCTTTCCTGGCTTCTTCGGCCGCTTTAGCTTCGGCGGCTTTTGCTTCGGCCTGGGCCACGGCTGCTTTCTTCATCTTGCGGGTTTTCTTTTTCCGCTCGGTGATGGTCTGTTTCAGCTCCAGGGCGGACACGTCCTGACCTGACCGGGCTTTTTCGTACTTCTCGTTGAAGCCGATCTGGGTCAGCAGGGAACTGACGGTGTCGCTCGGCTGGGCTCCCTGTTCGAGCCATTTTACCAGGCGTTCTTCTTTCACGGTTACCGTAGCCGGTCGGGTAATCGGGTTGTAAGTACCCAGTACCTCAAGGAACCGACCATCCCGGGCGCGGCGGGAATCCGCTGCCACGATCCGGTAGAAGGGGCGCTTCTTGGCACCCATACGGCGAAGTCTAATGTGTACGGCCAATAGTTACCTCCATTACTCTTTATTTCTAAAATGGCATTAGATTGCGTGGTATTCCTTTGAATCCCTTCTTGCCCATGCCGGCAAACAGCTTCTGCATGGCAAAGAACTGTTTGAGCAACTGGTTGACAGCCTGAACCGAATTGCCCGATCCGGCCGCGATCCGTTTCTTGCGCGAACCGTCGATTATGTTCGGATTGCGGCGTTCCTCCACGGTCATGGACTTGATCATGGCGGCTGTCTGTTCCAACTGGCGCTCGTCGAGCTTGACACCCTTAAGTTGTCTGCCCACCCCGGGGATCATGCTGACGACCGATTCAAGCGGCCCCATCTTTTTCAATTGGGCCATCTGGTCAAGGAAATCTTCGAAATCGAACTGAGCTTTGAGAAGCTTCTCCTGAAGTTTCTCGGCTTTTTCGGTGTCGATTGTTTCCTGGGCTTTTTCGACCAGCGTGACGATATCTCCCATGCCCAGGATACGGGAAGCCAGACGGTCCGGATGGAACGGTTCCAGATCGCTGAGTTTTTCGCCTGTCGAGGCCAGCTTGATCGGGCAGCCGGTAACCTCGCGGATCGACAAGGCCGCTCCGCCCCGGGCGTCACCATCGAGTTTCGAGAGGGCGACACCGGTTATCTGCAGGCGGGTGTGAAATTGTTCGGCTACGTTTACGGCATCCTGACCGGTCATGCTGTCGGCTACCAGAATGATCTCATCCGGTTTGACCGTCTGCTTGATCTCTTCCAGTTCTTTCATCAACTCGTCGTCGACATGCAGGCGGCCGGCCGTGTCAAGAATGACAAGGTCGATGAAATTTTTCTCGGCGTATTTGACCGCCTCGCGGCAAATCTCTTGGGGTGATTTACCTTCAAGATAGAAATGCTCTGCCTGGATCGAATCGGCCAGAACTTTCAATTGTTTGACGGCGGCCGGACGATAGATGTCGGCGGCTACCATGAGCGGCTTTTTGTTTTTTCGCTTGCCCATAAGGGCCAGCTTACCGGTGAGGGTGGTTTTCCCCGAGCCCTGCAAACCGCATATCATAAAAACGGTGGGTGATTTGTCTAAAGGTGCGAGGGGGACTGTCTGGCCGCCCAGCAGGGCAACCAACTCGTCGTGGACGATCTTTACGATCTGTTGGCCGGGATCGATTGACGTGAGTACTTCAGTGCCGATGGCTTTCTCTTCGACCGACGCGCAGAATCTTCGGGCTACCTTAAAGTTGACGTCTGCTTCCAGAAGGGCCCGCCGGACTTCCCGCATGGAGTCACGGATATTCTTCTCAGAGAGCTTGCCCATGCCGCGAAGCTTTTTGAAAGCAAGCTCAAGCTTGTCGGACAAATGTGAGAACATAGCACTGAAGTTGTAGCATTCACCTGTGAGCTACACGGTTAAACATCAACGCGCCGATACCGCACCGGCGACAATATCAACAGCCTGCCCGTCCGAAAGAAAGGGCGGGATTGAGCCGCTCAATATAGGAAAATCGGGATTTTCCGCAAGCAATTTATGCCGGGAAGAAATGATTGTCCTGAAAGGATCGGATTCGGTAACAGCCCTGTCGGCAAAGACTTCCGGCAGCCCGCTCTAACTCTCGGTCAGTTTGGCGATCACTTCCCTGAGTCGTTCGGCCACGTTTTCGTGGCGATCCAGCGGGAAATCCAGCCCCGTATCGACCATGCCGTCGCCGACATAGGCCATGGTGGGACAGCCGCAAGCCTGAGCTTCCTTGAGCACCAGTCCGAATCCTTCATCGTAAGAGAGCAGGACGAACAAAATGGCTTTGTTGTACACTTCGGCCAGTTTCTCGCGGGTGATCTGTCCGGGCATGCGAACCCGTTCGGTTACGTTCAACTCATTGATCAATCGTTGCAAGCCGGCTCGTTCCGGTCCTTCGCCATATATTTCCAATTCCAGATCGGGAATCCGGGCGACCTCGCGAATCAACCGGTCGAAACCCTTGCGCTGGATCAACGCCCCGACCGACACGATCAGATTCTTTTGTCGCGGCAGTTTCTTGTCCTCGAACATGGGACCGATAGGCATCGGCTTGACCGTGACTTTGTCCTCGTCGATGAACGGGTAGAATTCCAGCAGAATCCGTTTCAAGTCGTTTGAGACGCACTGCCAGCTTCGCACTTTCCGGGCGCGGTTGGCGAACCAGCGGGCGATGAACGGGTATTTTTGCAGGAGATAAAGGTCTGTCCCGTGACAGATCACATGCAGGGTGTCAAAATGCCGGGCGGCGAAAACGCCGTTGGGAATCCACCAGTGAGCGATTATATCCACGGGGCGACCCTGATTGCGGGCGATGCAGGTTTCCACGTCTCTTTTTATGTGCCGCGACGTGGTAAGAAAGTATCCGGCGAATTTGGGCCATTTGAGCGGGTTTTTGATGAACTTCGTCATCGGGTACTCGCCGAACGGATAATTGAATACCTCGACCGCCTCGCCGCGGTCACGGCGCAGAATCTCGGCGTGGTCCTTGACGAACAGCCCGGCGACCGGGTTGTCTTCGGACGGGTAGTTGTGAGTCAAGACTACAATCATGTTTATCCTGTCCCGCGGGGCATCTAATATAGTCTTATCGACCCGTGCGGCAAGCGGTTTATGGCTCCACTTCACTCAGGCGTTTGCCCAGCACCACGCTGCGGTAGTTGGTAACGTCCCAGTTGGCGTATTCGATAAAGCTATAACCCAGGCGGCGATACCACGATATCAGGTGCTCGGCTTGTTCGGCCGTATCAAGAGCCAGAGCTTCGACTCCGACCTTGCGGGCGTGAGCTTCGGCGTGCTGCATCAGCCGCGTGCCCAGACCCCGGCCCTGCAATTCCGGTTCCACGGCCATCTGCCCCAGGTGACCCACCCCCGGTTTGTCCATCCACGGCGACCCGCGGGTATGATCGGAATCGTAACAGGTGATAGTGCCTGCAATGCGCTTCTCGTATACGGCCACAAAGCAGGTGCCCCTGTTCACTCGATGGCGGGTGACATCGACGCTCTGATGAGTGGCCAGATAGCGGAGTCCCATATCGGCCAGCGCCTTGTAGGCCCGGTGCAGAAGAGCGGTCAGATCTTCGAGCGAGTCCGCCTCGGTAAGCGGGCGTATTAGTATATCATCCGGTTTGATCAGTGCGTCGTTCATCGGAACCCCGCGGTCGTGACCGGTGGTTTAGGTTCTCGAATCCGGCAACTCGACACCGGGGAGACCTGCGGGTTGTTCTCAGGTTGAGCTTACCACCAGATCGATCTCGGTGCCGACATCCAGTTCCGTACCTTCGGGTTCGGATTGTTCCAGCACCGTTTCCGGCAGGTAATTTTCGTCGGATCGATAAGATACGATCCCAACTTTCAGGGCCTTGTCTTCAAGTCGCTTCACGGCCTCGTCAAGAGTCAGGCCGGTCAATTGGGGCATGAAGGTGAAATTGGAGGCCCGTCCGCGGTTAACCATCAGATTGACTTGTGATCCCAGCGGGATTTCCTCGCCCGAGGCCGGGTAAGAGAATACGACCACCCGTTCGGGAATGGTATCCGAGAACGCCCAGGCAATTTCACCCAAGTCCAGTCCGGCGGTTTCCAGATCCAGCATGGCCTGACGGACCGACAAACCGGCGAGTTCCGGGATAGTTATCATCTTCTGTCCCAGAGAGACGACGAATTTGATCGTGCGTCCCGGCTTGACTTTCGTCCCGGCTTTGGGAAACTGTTGCAGGATGACCCCCTGAGGTTTTCCGGGAGAAAAGCGTTCCGAGGAGACTTCATATTTCAGGTCGAGTTCACTCAACGATACCTGGGCTTCAAGCACGCGCTGTTCCGTAAAATCGGGCAAAGGAAACTCGCTGCCCTGACGAGTGATGGTTGGCATGATAACCCGGTCGATCAGGAATATGAACAGCACAACGGCCACCAGCGGCACGACAGCACGCAGGAATATCTTGCGCTGAAGGCTGCCATAGGGGAGTAACCGGCCAAACCAGCCGGGGTGTTTTGTCGGCGGGCGGCTTAATCGGCTGGCTCGTGGTCTGGACATATCCGTCATGGGTTTACTCGTCAATCCGGAGGAATTCCTCTCAGAGATCAAGGGTCCGGGCAGAAATAAGCAAAATCAAGTTTTAATACCGGGTAGCTTCGTTCATGATCCCAGTTTTCGTTTCAAACGGGCGCAGAAAGAACCGTCGAGGTCATCGCATTCCGGGTAAGTTTTCACGAAACCGCGTTCCGTAACGAGTTCGGCCCCGAAATACTCACCGGCGGGTTCGATTTCGAACTTGTCGTTATGAGCCAGAAATTCCTCGATTACCTGGTCGTTTTCCGTCCGCATGATCGTGCAGGTGGAATAGACGAGAACCCCGCCGGGTTTGACCAGGCGAGCGGCCCGGTCGATCATCTTTTTCTGAATCCTGACCAGGTTATCTATATCGGCCGGTGCTTTGGCCCAGCGTAAATCGGCGTTCTTGCGAGCCGTGCCCCAGCCGCTGCAGGGCGGGTCCAGCAGGACACGGTCGAAAGGTCCGCCGCTGAACTCGGCCATGTCACAGGCTACCGGAGCGATGATTTTGATCCCAAGCCGCGTGGCGTTCTGCACCACCCTCTCAAGGCGCTGGTGTGATTTGTCTATGGCCGTAACCCGTCCTTTGTTGCGCATGCGCACGGCGGCGTAGGTGGTCTTGCCACCCGGGGCGGCCGTCAGATCGACTATATTATCGCCCGGGCGAGGGTTCAGTAAACGCACCGGCAGACCCGAAGACTCATCCTGCACGAAGACCATGCCGGAGTCGATCAATTCCTTGTCCAGTGGCAGACCCGAAGAATTCAGCCGGAGAAACTCCGGAAGATATTTTCCCTCGGTATATTCTGTCTTGTTCTCATCGAGCAGCTTTTTCACCTCGTCCGGTTTGGTTTTCAGGAAGTTCACACGGTAGGTGGCAACCGGCGGGCGATTGTAATTTTGCAGGAGTCGCTCGGTTTGATCGACCGAAAATTCGTCGAGGCAGTATTTGACGAAATAATCAGGGTAGCTGTAGAAATCGGCGAGAAATCTAAGTGGGTCGGTCTCTCGGGCGGCGAACTTCACTTTCTCGGGTTCACGCAGCCGCGCTCTCATGACGGCGTTGACAAGCTTTGCCTGTCTGAGGTCGGTGTAGTGTCGGGCCAGGTTGACCGACTCGCTGACCGCGGCCGCATCCGGCACGCGATCGGTGAACAATAGTTGGTAAAAACCCAGTCTCAAAATGTTGGCCAGTCGGGCGGACAAGCGCACCGACGGCCGGGCCAGGTAGAACTTGATTTCATGATCAAGGCGGTGACGCATTTTGGTACTGCCGTTGACCAATTGCAGCAGAAAGCGAATGTCGATGGGCCGAAAGTTCTTGCCGTCCAGCACCGCTTTGATAACATCCTCGGTCTGTTCGCCGCGCTCGATAAGAACGGTTGCTTCCAGTGCGGCCGCTCTGACGGGATCATACTTGCCAGCGGGACGTTTTGCGGGGTTGGTGGTGTTCATCTATAAATCCATGGCCTCGATTCTGGTGTTGTCAGCCTCGACACGATACATGCTTCGCCGGTGGAACGGGAGTGAGCTTGCCGGCACCGACAAACTTCCACCGAGAAAACCGACGACTTCCGGTGCCCGGGCGTATCCGCCGTCGCCCATGCCAACCGTTATTATCAGGATATCGTCCTTGATATGCAGATCATACAGGGCCGGGCGGATATCAACGGTTTTTGTCTCTTCTTTGCCGGATCGTTCGCATTTCAATTCGGCGGCGTTCAGCGTGGTTTCTATGTCTTTTTCAAGGTCGGTCCGTTTTGGCCAGAACTTTATGGGTACGGAATACTCCGCCCGGTTGAGAGCGGCGTTGAGTGACGCCTTTTTGCTCAGCACGGCTTTGGCCTCGAAAATTTCGATACCGTCGGGCAGAACCGCGCGCAGGTTATCGATCATGTACGCCATCAGCGTGGCGTCCAGTGTGATATCGATAAACTCCGCTTCGGACGTAAACCCCAGCGGCAACGGCGGTCCCAGTGAAACCCGCATGGCAGGGTTGTGTCCCTGACTGTAGGCCACCGGAAGACGGGCGCGTCTCAGGCAGCGTTCCATCAGGGAATGGTTTTCCAGATGCGACATATATCGATAGCGGGCCGATTTGCCCCAGCGCAGACGGACGCGATTTTTGGTCGGTGCCAACTGGGCACGTGTGGTTACTCGCTTTTTGTCCCGGCCGAAGATCGGTTCCGGGGTGGTAATGTTCTGTTGTTCTTCCGTCGTCTCGCGATATTGCGGCGTGTAGTCGCGAAGTTGCGTGGAAGTGCGCTGGCGATCTTCGATCAGGTGTTCTACCGACGGACCTTTGCAGATGTGTGACCAGGGAAGTCTTTCCGTGAAAGGGATCGGTTTCAGTTTTTCCAGCGGATCAATGTCGTGTTCGGCCAGAGCTTCCATCCAGATATCGAAACGGAACGACTCACTCCAACTGTCGAATCGCACCCCCTTGCGAAAGGCCGTCTCGATGACCCTGGCCATCTCGCGCCCGCCCCGTCCGAGAATCGCTACCAGCATCGACAGTTGAGTGTTGTGATGACGGAAGTGCAGTTGATTTATCCGAACATGACGCTTGACGAATTTGATGCGCTCGAACGCCTCATCCTGGGGCAGGGCGGCATCCCATTGGAACGGGGTGTGCGGTTTGGGTACGAACGGCGAGAGAGTTACATTGATAGTCGCCCGGTTGGTGAACTGCCGACTGATCTGGTGAATGCGGCGGCAGATATCGGCTATTCCACGCAGATCGTCTTCGGTTTCGCTCGGCAATCCGATCATGAAATAGAGCTTAAGGGTCGTCCAGCCTTTCGAGAAAGCCATGCGGGCGGTATCGAAAACGGCCTCGTCGGGAAAATCTTTGCGGATGAACAAGCGCAGTCGTTCGGTCCCCGCCTCGGGAGCAATGGTCAGTCCGAAACGACGAATCTTTTTCAGCTCGTCCAGAAGCGAAGGGGTAATGCTTCCGGGGCGCAGCGAGGGCAGTGAGATGGAAACCCGCAGCGGTTCGAGGCGGCGAGTCAGGCGCCTGACCAGTTCCTCCGGATCGGGATAGTCCGTGGCGGAGAGAGAAAGCAGTGTGACTTCGCTATACCCGGTGTTATTAATCTGAGTAGTCGCCTGCCGGACGATATCGTCAATCGGGCGAGGCCGAACCGGTCGATAGATGGGTCCGGCGAAACAGAACTTGCAGCCCTGCGGGCAGCCACGCATTATTTCCACCCCCAGATGATTGTGCACGGTGTCGACCAGCGGGAGGATCGGCTGCTCGGGATAGTATTCGGGCTTGAGTTCTTTCACCAGCCGGGCGACTATCTTCTCCGGGGCGAACGACTCAAGAGGGCGCGCCTGGTCATCGTAGAATCTCGGGACATACACCGATTCTACTTGTTGTACCAGAGCTTTCAGTTTGTCCGCCCGTGACGCTCCCCGCATTTCGTGCAAAATTTCCAGCATCCGGGGCAACCCTTCTTCGCCGTCGCCGATGAAAAAGAGATCGATGAAGGGAGCCATGGGTTCCGGGTTGTATACGGCCGGACCGCCCGCCATGATCAAAGGATCGTCGTCCGAGCGATCTTCCGAACGGATGGCGATACCGGCCAGGTCTATCATAGTCAGTGTGTTGGTGAACACCGTTTCGTCGACGAGGGTAAAACCGATAGCGTCGAATTCCCGGGCCGGTCGTGATGTTTCGAGAGAGAAGAGCGGGATCGACTCCGCTCGCATGAGAGTCTCGGCGTCGGTGTCTACCGCGAAGGCGCGCTCGCACAGGAATCGGTCGTCCTGATTGACGACATGATACAACGTCTGCAGGCCGACATAGGACTGACCCAGTTCATATTTGTCGGGATAAGCCAGAAGATATTTGACACGCCCGGCCGAATCTTTGACTATCTGTCCCGGTTCGCCACCGGCGTATCGTCCCGGCTTGATGACGTGCGGAAATAATTTTTGTTCCAGCAACTCTCTCATCGGAAACATGTGCTACGCATTCATAGAGCTGTTCGACGGCAGGATAAGGTTTTTTGGCGATTGCGGCAAGAAGTGAAAAAGGGTTCTTTCTATGACAGCCTGAGATAGGGTATGGCGTTGGCGATAAGTTCTCCGGGGCCGTCTTTTTCGTACCGATAAAACCCGGCCGCGGCGATCATAGCGGCATTGTCGGTACACAGGGGCGGATCGGGATAGAACAGGCGCTTGCCGATTCGTTCCAGTTGTTCCCGCAGGCTGGCCCGCAGACGGCTGTTGGCCGCCACCCCGCCGGAGATAGTAACGTCCCTGATACCTTTATCCCGGGCCGCCCGAACGGTCTTTTGCACCAGAACGTCCACTACCGCTTCCTGAAACGAGGCGGCAATGTCGGCCCGATGCTTTTCCAGTTCGTTCGGTGACTGCTTTTCAAGGTACAGCGCCACGGCCGTCTTGAGACCGGAGTACGAAAAGCGGTAATCCTGTTTCATAACCGCTCGAGGAAAACGGAAATACGCCGGGTCACCTTCCCGAGCCAGTTTATCCAGAGCCGCCCCGCCCGGGTAACCTAACCCCATCAGCTTGGCGACTTTGTCAAAGGCTTCCCCGGCGGCGTCGTCTTTGGTCTGGCCGAGAATCTCGTAGGTTCCGAACGATTTCACCTCAACCAGCATGGTATGGCCGCCCGAGACGATCAAAGTCAGATGGTGGCGGTCAAGGTCGCGGTGCTGAAGGATATTGGCGGCCAGGTGTCCTTCAAGATGATTGACCGGAACAAAAGGGAGCCTGCGACTGTAGGCCAGAGCTTTGGCAAAGGTCAGACCAACCAGCAGGGGGCCTACCAGCCCCGGCCCCATGGTAGCGGCGATCAATTCGATTTCGTCCAGCTCCACGCCGGCTTCGGTCAGGGCCTGACGGTAGATGGGAACGACGGCCTTGATATGCTCACGGCTGGCCACTTCCGGAATAACGCCGCCAAATCGGGAATGCACCACCTGGGAGAGGATTACGTTGGAAAGGATGTCACGGCCATTGCGAACTACCGCCGCCGAGGTCTCATCACACGACGTTTCAATTCCGAGAGTCAGCATGGGGCTCCGTGAGCATTTTCACCGAATCGGCCGAAACCGACTTCACCCGAAAGACCGGGGGACAGTCCACTTTTACGGCCGCCATGCCGTCGGGACCGGTTTTGTTGTAATCCACCGACGCGGTAATGGCGTTGCGGCTGAGCTGGTCGATGTCCTGCGGCGGGCCGGTTATTTTGACCGCCACCCGGGCGGGATCGGTGGTCACGCTCACGTTCGAGGGAGCGTTGAAAATCATTACCGGGATGTCCTCGAACAGGGCCGTCTTTACCGGTACAACCGTCACCGTTACCGTCACTGATTCCGGCTCCAGGCTGAATCCGTATATCGGCGGACATACGAGAGGCAGCGCGACGGTTACGTTATTGCGCAGTCCGGTCAATTTACGATGATCGGTGTAAATAGCCGAGACCAGGCCGATCTGAGAGCGAGGTCCGAACAGCGTTACCTTGGGAGGCGTCACCTCGATATCCTGGTCGATGGCGAAACCTTCATCCGGCACCGTTTCCAAATCGGGCATCACCGGCACTTCGGCCGAAGAGGCCATGTCAATCTGCAACTGGATCGAGCTCGGTGACAGGACTTCGTCGAGTGAAACGTCGGCGGCGGGATGGACCAGTGAAGTATTGGCCGGGGTAAGAGTGAGGCTGTATCGTCCCGCTTTGAACTGGCTGGCGTTTATTCTCAGTCCGCGTTTGCGCCATTCACGCCGAAGCAACTTTTTGCCGGTGGCCGATACCGCCACGCCGATGGAGTCCGGGGGTTCTTTCGACAGGGCCAGGCCTTCCTGGAGAGTTATTTCGGAGACCGGAAGTTTCAGGTCGTAGTTATAGGTTTTCTCCGTGGCGACATGGAACCAGACCAGAAGCCCCAGTATGAAGGCGACGACTTTAAGCCAGAAATTCTCCCAGAGCCATTTCATAATTTTTTATATCGCCATTATTGTTCACTCGGAACACCGGACTCTGCAACCCCGGCGTTTCAATGTGTCTTATAGTACGAAATAGGCCGGGTTTGATCAACGACAAATGACGGTGCTCAGTCGATACGGTTGGGATTGTTCCACCAGAAACGGGTCAAACCGCGATCTGTACCCACCCAGAGATAATCTCCGTCCATGAGCAAGCTGTAAACGACATTGGACGGGAGCCCGTCGCCGGTGGTAAACTCGCGGCTGAATGGTTTCTCGAGGTCGTGAAAGATCAGTGTCAGGCCTCCGTCGGAGGCTACCGCCGCGATTTCGTCGTTTACCGCCAGGGCGCGGCTGTCGAACCGGATCGATACTTCGCGGAAAGGGGTGGACTCCGCCGTCTGAAGGTTCAGATTTACCACCCCGGCGTCCGAGGCAAACCATATAAAGTCGCCGTACGACGCGACATCGTAAACCCGAGAGGTCAGGATAAGATTCGGGTCCTGATATTGTTGCAGCTTGTTCGATTCGGGTCGGTAACGGAAAGCTCCAACCTCGGAAGCGATCCAGACCGTTGTCCCGACCGGTTCCAGATCGTAGATGATATGATTGAAGAAGGTTTGGGGGTGGACTTGATAGATCGAATCACTGGCTATATCGATGATGTTCAGTCCCCCGGCCGTACCTATGAACAGCAGGTTATCATGACAACAAAGCGCCAGGATATTGTCATCTGCCAGTCCCCGGCGTTGCCCTATGGGCCCGGTGGCGTTCCAGCGACCGCGTTCCACAATGTACATCCCCGCCGGTGTGCCTACGTACAGCTTGTCTCTGTCGGCCGCCAGGCAATTGACATCGACCGCCGGAAACGAGAAACCGACCCCCGATTCAACGTGGAAAAAGCTGTTCTCCTCCGGGTTAAAAGCCGTCAGACCGGTTCTGGAATCGTTGAACACGGCTCCCGATACCCACATGACGGTATCGTCGGCCAGTATCGTGTTCACGCGGTTTTGCAGGAGACCGTAGGGAAGCAGGTCCATCAGGAGAGACGACTTGGCCGATTTGGCCGCACCGAATCCCCAGGTCCCGATCCAGAGAGTGCCGGTGTTGTCGTCCAGAATGTCCGAGGTAAGGAAAGAACGGCCGTAGGTGTCGATAAACCTGCCCTGTCCCATGTAGTTGGCGTTAAAAGAAGGCATGAATATGTCCGGCGGGTCCACATGGCTTGTCTGGGTGTCGAAATCCGGGAGGTCGATAATCGGATACCAGCGCTCGAACAGAACGTCATATTCATAGTAACCCAGAGTTGTTTCGATATAGACGTATCGGTCGAACCAGTCTACCCATATTCTCTGGGCCACCTGATCGTCCAGACCGTCTGCCCCGGTGAGAGGTTCCTCCCATCGGTTCTCGAGTTTATTGTATCGGGTCACTCCGCCGGTGGTGGCGAAATAGACGTGGCTCATCGAGGCGGCGACCGAGTAGACGTAATCGAAATTGGACCAGGTTACCGCCTGCCCTTTGAAGAACTGAGCCCGACCCGGCGAACAGAGAATTATTGCTACCAGAATGGCCAGGGTTGTTGTTTTGCTCAAGCGCCATATCGTGTTCATGTCATAAGGTAATCCGGAACGGGGGTTATGACAAGGGTGATGCCGGGGTGATTTTTCATCGGCGATGAGGCGGGGTGATTTCGTGCGGGACATCTTGCGGAGGGATGACGGGATGCGGGGCCATATGGCAATGATTCCCGGTTATACGGTTTGGTTGTCATCCGAACTTGTCCGGTTGCTGATCTCTTTTTCGAGGTAGCGCTTGTGCTTGTGGGCCAGCAGGTGGGTTTGGTGAAGCGGTTCGGGCAGACGATAATCGAGAAGACAACGGATTGTGATGTTTCGGGCGAAAGTTACGTTGCAACAGTGACCGGGGGAGATGAAAATGGGCTTAACGTTATCTTTGCTGCGATAGGCCACCCCGACTTCGATATTACCATAACTGATAGGTCGAGCGCTCCCTCTGCTCGACTCGACCGGCTGGTGATAGCCGCAAAGCAGCCGGCGCGCACAACCGACCGTGGGTTTGTCGAAATCTATCCCGATATGGCAGGCCATGCCGCAAAACTGCGGGTGGGCGATTCCGTGCCCGCTGATCATCAGCAAATCGGGGTCGCACTTCAAACCTGAAAGGGCACCGACCAAGGCGGGACCTTCGCGGAAATAGAAAAGCCCGGGAATATACGGAAACCTGGCCGGTTGTTGATACAAACATTTGTCCACTTCTTCGAAGCCCGGAAAAGTGAAAACCAGCGCCGCGGCATAGATGCTTTGACCATTGTTGCCGTATGCGGCTTCGGCGGCAGCGATAAGTTTCGGTTCCCCGGTATTGTCGGTCAGGTCGACGAGGGCGGCCCGTTCATCCTGCAACGCGAGGGCCTGTAGTTCATTTTGGGGCCAGTGGTGTTTGTTTACCCAGTCCAAGGCAACTGTCTTTCTCTTTTCCTGGTTGATCCGATAACCGAAAAAAGTTAGCGCAGGGCTGAATTCGGATATACGGTTTGTCGCTGACCTTGGGAGGTTCCCATCGTTTATGATACTTGCGACTATATTTACGATCCTTCGGGGGAACTGTCAAGTTTAACAGTGTCACCTTTCCGCTGTTTGTGGGGCTATATTTCTTTTTTCCTTGCCGAAGGCGCTGAAGTTGTATGTATTCCCTTTTCGGAAAGAGGACTATTGAAAAAAACGGTTTGTCGGATTAACCGCTTCCGGGAAATTGCAACTATGTCGAAATTCGCCGCTGTCCTGCTCTCACGCCAACCACTTCGCCCATCGGGTAAAAGCGCCTGGGTCCGGGGAGCCGTAGCCGCACTTACCTGGCTGCGTAAGCAGGGGTATGGTCTGGTCGGTTCGTCGGGCATGCAAACCTGGGAACTGGTGACGGCCCTGGCGGTTCTGGAACAATGCCCGCTCAAGCTGGTCGTGCCGGCCGTATCGATGTCGCAGTTTTTCTCTCGTCGTGATGCTCTCAAGCGGCAGTTCGCTCTCGATTCCCATCTGACGGAATTTGTCCCGGTTGTGTTGTCCGGACGGGAATCCTCGGGTACGGCTCTGATGTCCGCGCGAGACCGAAGCGTTGTCGAACTGGCCGATTTGCTGGTACCCGTATCCGTGCGCGGAGAAGGCAACATGGCTTCTCTGATAGCCGATGCGGAAGCGTCGGGTATGATCGTCAACCGGGACTTTGTCGTGCCTTACGAGGATCGACAGGAACCGTTGGCGTTGGTAATTTCTCCGGACTCGCTTAATCCCGAAATAGAAGACCTCGAGGCGGACTACATTACCCACTGGACACGGGCGACCAATGATCGCTGGCCGGACGAGCGCATTATTGATCTTTATCGGGCCGTTGTCACCGCCGCTTCCTGGCCGCGTTCTGGATTCGATACGTTGTCGCATATAGTTCATTCGCAGCGTTTGATGGCTTCGTCACGAAACATGCCGGGGAAAGAACCTGTCGTGTCATTCTCTTCGCTGCCGCCGCGGGAAGTTGCGCCGTTGATGAGGTGGCGGGCGCGTTATGGCCGGATGTCATTCGAGCCGTACGGTCTGGGAATCGAAAAACAAATCGCTCTGGAGAAGGGAATACACCCGGTAGCCTATTACGGGAAAGGGGACGAGGTAAAACTTCCGCCCGATCTGATGTGGCTGAGTCAGTCGGAAGGGAAGATAAGCGACTGGCGCACCGAGAAGGAATACCGACATCGAGGTAATTTTTACATGGACGGGATTCCCCGTGAGGCCGTGGTTTTGTTCTGTCACACGGCCGACGAAGCCGAATTGCTGCACCGGAGATTCGGGTATCGGGTAATCCCGTTTCTGCCGTCGACAATCAATCGTGACACATAAAGAAACCGGCCGCACCCGCAGGTCCGGCCGGTCGATTACTTTCTCGCCTTGGGTTATTTCAGGAGTATCATCTTGCGCGTTTCGGAACATTCCCCGACCCTGACTTCGTACAGGTAAACCCCCGAGGCCAGCCCGTCGGCGTTCCATTCGATATTTACCGTTCCGGCCCGGGCCGTGCCGGACTCCTTGTGCACCGTCCGTCCGAGCAGGTTCATGACAGTCAGAGTGTACGCACCGTAGTGGGGCATCTCGAACGATATCACGGTCGACGGGTTGAAGGGATTGGGATAGTTCTGGTGCAGAACGAACCTCGATGGCAGTTCATCGACCGGGGGAATCTCGTCAACATCCGTATAGATTGATTGCGCCCGCTCGGCGACGGCTTTCAATCCGGTCAGGTTATCCGCCGCCATGATGGCGTAGCTTAGCGTATCGCAGCCGTCCGTCGAGATATTAAGCGGTCCGCCGGTTATGAATATGAACAGGTTCGTTTTGGCGCTGTCATAGTCGTAGGCGTATTGCATTCCGCTGGTGAGGATGCGGAATTTCTCGTTGGTGGGGAAACCGGGCCCGGAAGGACTGGCCTCGCACGGATAATACGGCGCGGCCGGGATGGCCCCCGCGGCGGCTACCGATCCCTGCAGAAGTTTCAATCCCCGAAAGATCGCATACTGCGGGTCGGAAGTCGTTCCGGAGTTGTATGCAATCCAGGTCACGCCACTGGCGGTGTCGTACCCGCCGGCGTTGTAGCGGTAATCATAGCAATCAAAGTCCATGAATAAGCCGAAATACACGTTCGACAGCGTGGCCCCGCTGACGTTGCGGAGAATGTAGCGCATGACCAGGTAATCATCGTTGGGCGGCGCCAGAGCGAAAGACTCCTGTTCGATTTCGAGGCCAAGCGGGTCATGGGCGTTGCTGTCGTTATAGATGCAGTGCGTTTGCTGGGCTGTCATGCCGGGTTCGAAGAATTCCAGATTTCCGTCCGGAGCGACTTTGAAATCCATGTCCGGGGTGAACAGGGCGTTGTGCCAGCCGCTGGAGACGCGGGTGAAATCGTCCCCTACCATTATGCCGCCTTCATAGAGTTCGTTACTGCCACCGTCAAAGGTGAATCCCACTCCGCCTGTGGGGTAGATCGAAGTTACCAGGTCCGGTCCGAGGCCGTAAACGCCGTAATTGGACAGACTGAACTCGATCCGTCCCACGTCGTGTGTGGCGATTGATTTTTTCAAAGGCGGTTCGACCACGAAATACAGAGTGGTGATATCACTGTAGCCGGTGCCGGTAATGCTCAGTTCAATAGGCAGTTGGCTGCCCTCGCACACGCCCGGCGAAACTATCGCCCGAATCGAATCATTCGACCGCACGATTGCCCCGTGGGCGATATTACCGAAAGAGGCGTTGCCGGAGAGAATGGTCAGATCGCTGTTGCTTCCGGTGATGCTTACCGAAACATTGCTGGCCATGGTCCCCGGGTTGGTCAGTACGATTGTCCCGGCGACGGTATCGCCCGGAGAGATGGGGGCATGGCTGAAATCATAGAGGCGTACGTCCGGACCATCGGGACCGGGGAGAGCGTTCAGCGCCGCCATGCAGTCGATTTCTCCCCAGCCGTAAGTGTTGTTGGGGATAGTGCCGAAACCGGCCCGTTGCGTGGAGTTCAGGATAGCCGTTTTTATCTGGTCCACCGTGGCGTCCGGGTTTTTCTGCCGCAGCAGGGCCACCAGTCCGGAAACGTGCGGCGCGGCCATGGACGTACCGCTTAGTGTGTTGTAACTACTGTCATTCCACGTCGATCTGATATCGGTGCCGGGCGCGACTACGTTCGGTTTGATCGCTCCGTTGCAGGGGGAAGGACCGCGTGAAGAATTGGAAGCGATCGTCGGGGGTACGGCTTCATGCTGAAGATTACCGACCGCGAAGCAGTCAATCGAATCCAGAGCCCGGTCGGCCGGGTTGCGGATTGCCGTGGAAGCTGAACCTTCGTTGCCGGCCGCAAAGACGTTGACAATTCCCAGCGCCTCGGTGTTGTCGATTGCATCGTATACGATGTTGAGACAGGACGACATTATTAATCCCCAACTGTGATTGATGACATCCGGAACATCGTCGATAGTATTCGGGTTACCGTCCGGGTCCGCCGCCCACTCGAAAGCATCGAGCACCGAGACTCCCGCGATATCCACCACCGCGGCTCCGATCCATTCGGCTTCGATAGCCACGCCTGTCGTGTCGCCGGTAGCGTCGTCGCGTCCCACTATCGTGCCCATGGTGTGGGTGCCGTGATCGTAGTAGTAGGAGTACGTTTCCGGGAAAGGATGGGGGGCAGACCCTTCGTAAAGCTGGTCGAACCAGGCCGCCGCCGTGTCGCCGTCGTTACCTTTCCAGCTATTTTTCAAAGCCGGGTGACCACCGAGCACGCCGTTATCGAAAGCGCACACCACGCGGCCAAGACCGGTATAACCGGCGTTCCAGGCTGCCGGGGCGTTGATATGAGTCAGATTGCTGCCGACGGTTGCGGTTGCTGTCGAGTGATCGGTGCGAACTTTGCCGATATCGGGCGCTACCAGTTCGATCTTCGGTTGCTGGTAAATCACGTCGATATCTTCTCTGGCGGCCAGGTGCTCAAGCTGCCCAACTTCGATCTCGGCCTCGATGACATTGACGATCCAGTGTCCCTTTACGTTTCTGGCCTGATTTCGGGAAGCCATGGATTCCAGTTCGGTTAACAAGTCGTTCTGGTCGAGGCTTCTTTGTTTCAATTCCGCATGAGCTATCCGATGTCGCTCGGCCCGGGTCGCCGCCTGTGTCGCCACGGTTTTACTTAGCCGGTTCGTGTCCTGTTTGTCATGGAGCCGAATCCAGACGGACACGAATTGATCGGGTGTTTTCGTGCTGATTGTTTCCGTTAGTTTTTCTCCGAGTTGTCCGGCAAGAACATCAGGCGAAACGACCAGCAGCAGACTTATTACGGCGAACGACGCGAGTAATCTCATAGGTTTCTCCGGTATAACGACGACTTACCACCGGAGTTCATGCAAACAAGAAAGCCCCGGAGGCAGGACTTCAAGCAAGATAGGCCAATATCGTTCTTTTGTAAAGGCGGCCGGTTTTGTATAGTGGGACATTCCGAGGCAATAAAGGAGGAGGCATGATTTCTCAACTCGAGGGACTTGATCGTGAAGTGCTGGTAAAAATGCTGACCGATTTCGCCAGGAACTGGCTGGCCCACGATGGTCTGTGGTTTCAGGCCGTGGAAAGAGCGCACGGGATTGACGAGGCTATCAGGCTTGACATTGAGGCCTGGGAGCGCTTCACCGTCATTGAGGCCAAACGGATTATGGCCCGGCACGATATCCCCCCCAACAGCGGTCTGGCGGGTTTGAAAAAGGCGCTGGGATACCGGCTGTACGCCGTTTTGAACGAACAGGAAATCCGCAACGAGACCGAAAACTCGTTTGACTTCTACATGGTCGATTGCCGGGTGCAATCGGCTCGCAAGCGCAAGAACATGACGCTCTTCCCGTGTAAATCGGTCGGCGTGGTGGAGTATACCGGTTTTGCCAGCACCATCGACGAGCGTATCAAAACCGAGGTTATCTGCGCTCCGCCCGATCCCGAAGCCGGCGACAAGCACTACTGTGGCTGGAGATTTTCGATATAAAACAAAAGGCGGTCGGTAATAATCAGACCGCCTTTATCATTTGTTGTCAGTTCCGGGTTTACGTTGCCGGTTTCAATCGGCCGTAATTGAATCGAAATGGGCGACAGTCCGCTTCAGCCCCTCGTCGAAATCAACTGTCGGTTTGTATCCGAGCTTGCCGATCTTGTCAATCGCCGCATATGAATGCTTGATATCTCCGGCGCGCGGCGGGTCGTATTGTGCCTTCGTATCGACCCCGATGATGGCGCGAAGCTTATCCAGCAGATCGTTGAGGGTGAACTGCCCGCCGCAGGCAACGTTGAAGACCGTGCCGACCATCTTGTCGTTCTCCGCGGCCAGCAGGTTGGCCTGTACGGCGTTCTCCACGTAGGTGAAATCGCGCGACTGTTCACCGTCGCCGTAGACTATCGGCGGCCGTCCGGCTTTCAACCGGGTGATGAAGCGGGGGATCACGGCGGCGTATTGGCTCTTGGGGTCCTGACGGGGACCGAAAATGTTGAAATACCGCAAACAGCAGGTCGGGAATCCGTAAAGCTGCCAGTAAACACGGCAGTAATGCTCGTCGGTCAACTTGGTAATGGCGTACGGCGAGAGGGGATCGGGCATCATGCCCTCGTGTTTGGGCAATTCTTTGGATTCGCCGTAAACCGAAGAGGACGAAGCCATGACCATCTTTTTGACCCCGGCGTGACGGGCCGCCTCGAGCACGTTAAGCGTGCCGTTGATGTTGACCTCCGTAGAGGTCAGCGGGTTCTCGACCGACCGCGGTACCGACGGCAAAGCCGCCTGGTGGAGAATATAGTCGATTCCTTCCACTGCCCGCACGACTGTCCAGTAATCCCGAATGTCGCCGTCGATCAGGTGTATCTTATCGACAAACGGCCGGATATTTTGCTCACGACCGGACGAAAAATTGTCCAGCACTCGAACTTCGTGCTTCAGCTCCAGAAGTTTCTCTACGATGTTGGAGCCGATAAACCCGGCTCCGCCGGTAACCAAGTATTTCATTTGTTTCCTGACCTTCCCCTTGCTCCTTTAGGCAGTGTCGGTTCTTTTTGGGGAATGGTTTAGCTCCTCGACGGTTTGGCGATGATTCGACGAAAGAAGCCTCATTAACCGCCGGCAAGTTAGCCCGCGAGACGGCTGCTGTCCAGTGTTTCATTACCGCCGCCCGGGATTTCTACACTTCCTGACACAAGTCGATATCGTAAGAACTCAGGGGCTGGTTGAAACTAACCCGGATAACATTGGGCAAACCGCACAAGGGGCAATTATGTACCAGCTCCTGCACGTCGCCTTCATCGAGGTCAATGAATATCATGATATCCTGGCCGCAGCAGGGACAATGGAAATGCTGTTCCATATAACTGATACTACGTGCCGCTCGAACATGCGTCAACCGAGAAATGAGGGAACGGCTTTGGTTCCGCTACGCGTTTATTTCCCGAACGGTCGATGCAATCCTTTGGCTTTTTCGTCCATGTATTTCTTCGTGATGCCGATCACCACGCCGGACAGGCCGATCAACGCCACCAGGTTGGGCACCGCCATCAGGCCGTTGGCCGTATCGGCGTAGGACCAGACCGCCTGCAGGTCGAGCCTCGCGCCCAGCAGGGTGAAGATCACGAAAACCCATTTGTACGGAAACTTGGCTCCTTTCCCGAAGAGATACTCGATCCCTTTTTCACCGTAGTATGACCAAGCGATCACGGTGGAATAAGCAAAGAGCAGAACCCCCACGACCACCATCCAGCGCCCGTACGTGGGCAGCGCCACGTCGAACGCCGACATCGTCAGGGCCGCTCCGTTGAGGCCGCAGTTCCACTGTCCGGTGGTGATAATAACCAGGGCCGTCATTGAACAGATAACGATTGTATCGATGAATGGTCCCAGCATGGCTACCAGGCCTTCCCGCACCGGTTCCTCAACTTTGGCCGTGGAGTGCGCCATAGCCGCCGATCCCTGGCCGGCTTCGTTGGAGAAAAGCCCCCGTCGCAATCCCCATGAGAGGGTCATCCAGACGGTCACCCCCGAAGCCGATCCACCTACGAAAGCGGTGGGATGGAAGGCGTGATAAAAGATCAGGTTAAAAGCCGGGATGATCTGGTCGGCCTCTATGTACAGGATGATCAGGGCCGAGGAGACGTAAATAATCGACATTATGGGCACCAGAAAAGAAGCAACTTTTCCGATTCGCTTGATGCCGCCGATGATGACAACTCCCACCATGGCCGCGATGATGACACCGAGAATCCACCGCCACGTGCCTTCCATTTCCGGGGAGATGTGAAAACCGTCGACCAACGAGTGGGCCACCGTGTTGGACTGAACCATGTTGCCGATGCCCAGGGCGGCGATAGCCGTACAGAAGGCGAACAGATAAGCCAGAGGCTTGAAATACTTATTCAGTCCCAGTTCGATGTAATACATCGGGCCGCCGAGCACATTGCCGTCGGGTTCGATTTTGCGGTACTTCACGGCCAGTGTGCATTCGGTGTATTTGATGGCCATGCCGAAGAAGGCCGAGACCCACATCCAGAAAATCGCTCCGGGGCCGCCGTAGTATAGCGCGATGGCCACACCGGCGATGTTGCCGATGCCGATCGTGGCGCTGAGGGCCGCCGTCAGGGCCTGGAAGTGAGTTAATTCCCCCTGGTGAGCGGGGTCGTCATATCTGCCGGTAGCTATCCCCACGCCGTGCACGAATCCGCGCAACTGGATAAAGAACATGCGACAGGTAAGAACGATACCGGTAAACAGAAGCAATCCGGCCATGGGAATGCCCCAGACCAGATCGGATATCACTTTGAGAAGATTGTTTAGGTAAGCCATGATGGCCTATTAGATAGACAATTGGAAAAAGTCTGGCAACAACAAAGTGCCGTATGGATGGTGGCGGCGATGCCGCAGTTTCTGTTGTTTTCAAAAAAAGAAGGGGCCGGCTTGAGACCGGCCCCGGGTCAGATATTTTGACTCGACTGACCCCAATGTCTTTTCGGCTTTCCGAAGACTCCTGCTTCCGATTTTCCCTCTACTGTATTATTCGGTCACATCAAGTTTTCGTTTCACCTGTTGTTCCTGAACTATATCATATCAAATTCGCTGCCAATCACTGATTGCTTGTCTCCCAAGGAGTTGGAAAATCCGGCCGGTAAAAATATGGCGAATAAATCCCATACTGAAGGGATTTTGGCTACAGTTAAATAAGCTCTTGTTTGCCGCATATTGTGTCGATATGTTTTTCTGAAAGGATTACAGGGATCATTGCAGAAAGGATGTTGCATGTCTGACTATCAGTATATTCACGCCCGTCAGATTCTGGACAGCCGCGGTACGCCGACGGTGGAAGTAGATGTCTGCCTGAGCGACGGAACGCTGGGAAGAGCCGCCATACCGTCGGGCGCATCCACCGGCGCCCATGAAGCGGTGGAATTGCGCGACAAAGATCCGAAGAAATACTTCGGCAAGGGGGTTCTTAAAGCGGTCGGCAACGTCAATGACAAAATCGGTCCGGCTCTCATAAAGGACAGTATCGACCCCTTCGATCAGGTGATGGTAGATCAGTACATGATCGCCATGGATGGTACGGAAAATAAATCGAAGCTCGGGGCCAACGCCATACTGGGCGTTTCTCTGGCTACGGCCCGGGCGGCAGCGGAGAGCCGGGGGCGTTTTCTTTACGAATACATCGGCGGTTGCAACGCCAAAATCCTGCCCGTTCCCATGATGAACATCCTCAACGGCGGTAAACACGCCGACAACAACGTCGATCTGCAGGAGTTCATGATAATGCCGGTCGGCGCGCGTAATTTTCCGGCGGCGCTGCAGATGGGAGCCGAGGTCTTCGGCCATCTCAAAAAGGTCCTGGCGTCCAAAGGGTACAACACTTCGGTCGGTGACGAGGGCGGGTTTGCTCCGAACCTGGGTTCCAACGAGGAAGCCCTTGAAGTTATCATGGAAGCTATCGACAAGTCCGCTTATAAGGCGGGTAAAGACATCATGATTGCGCTCGATCCGGCCGCGACGGAGTTTTACAACGCCAAAACGAAGAAATACAATCTGGCGGCCGAGGGCAGGAAGCTAAGCAGCAATCAGATGATCGACTACTATGAACATCTGGTGAAAAAGTACCCGATTATTTCCATTGAGGATGGTCTGGCGGAAGATGACTGGGAAGGTTTCAAGAAGATGACCGCCCGACTGGGAAACAAAATACAGATTGTCGGTGACGATCTGTTTGTCACCAATCCGAAACGGCTGGCCCGGGGGATCAAAGAAAAATCGGCCAATTCCATTCTGATAAAACTGAACCAGATCGGAACACTCACCGAGACGCTCGATACTATCGAGATGGCCCAGAAAGCCGGTTTTACCACCGTGGTATCGCATCGGTCGGGAGAAACAGAAGACGCCACCATCGCTGACGTGGTTGTAGCTACCGGAGCCGGACAGATCAAGACCGGTTCGATTTGTCGAAGTGACCGTATTGCCAAGTATAACCAGTTGTTGAGAATCGGCGAGACAGTCGGTCGCCACGCCGTTTATCTCGGCAAGCAGGCGTTCTATAACATCAAGAAGTAAACCGACCTGTTCATATTGCGGATTATACCGAAGCCGTCGGGTCAATAGCCCGGCGGCTTTTGTCGGTGGTGGTCGGGAATCGTCGCGGGATCGGCTCAATAACCGGCCGGGAAATACTTGCTGCTTTTCAGGTGATCCAGCAAATCGCCGGTGCTGGTGCGCGATGTATACCGCGAAACCCGGCGGAAACCTTCTCCGTAGATCGGATCGTCACTCTGGCGGAAGGTCTCGACGATGTACCCGGCTTCGCGGCCGCCGATCTGTCTCAGGACAAGGTAAGCGGCGTAATTGCAACTGCCTTCGCACATAGCGACGTCGTTATCCAGGGGGCAGTTGAGATATTGCCAGACATGCATCAACTCATGGGCGGCGGTGGCGATGAAATGCATCCGGGGCATGCCGTCGAGGATATAAATATCGAAACTTTGATCGACGGCCCGATCAGCGCGGCGCGTGAATTTGTGCTCCACGAATCCGGACTCGTTCGCGCTCGCCATCTCATCGCCCATATAGCGGGCCAGTTTGTTACGGTCGGCCAGATGCAGCTTGATTCGGTCGTTTACTATGATTATGCCCAGTTGACCCAGCCGCATTTTCACTTCATCAAAAATCAATTCGGCTTCGGCCCTGTTGTTGATAGCTGAGGCCAGGCACAGATTGCATACCGTCCGTCCGTCGGGGTATGTCTGTCCGCCTCGGTTGTGCTTGTCGCCGATGAAACGACCGCAATAGAGACACTGCGGGGCGTTGCCTTCGTGAGAAGCGCAGTAATGATCTCCCCAGTAGTCGGTGAGATGGCGACCTTCGATGATTTTACCGCACAAATCGCAGCGAAGGGCGATATGGTCTTCGTAACAGCGAGGGTGGTAGTTCTTTCCGTTGTGGACGACATACTTGCCGGTGATTTCCCCACCGCAGTAATCGCAGCGCAGGCCGGCATAGACCGCCCAGGCGGTCAGCAGGATTGCCACGGCCAGAATAGCCCAGAGCCATTTGCTCCCGTAGTGGCCTTTTTTCGTTTCGTTCGACATTTATCCGCTTATCGGCATTTTCCGGCTCGTTCCTGATATCATCCCATCGAAACCGGGACCGGAACTCAAGCTGTTCGGGCTCTTTTGCCGACAATAAAAAAACAGTCGGAGGGTAGTTCGTGAAAAGCATTCTCCCGATCATATGCGTATTGTGTTTGTCGCTGGCCTGCAAAGGCGACGAAGATGTCATGGAACATACGGGCGAATGTCCTCCTCTGGCCGATACACTCGCGACGGTTTTCAAGCAGATAAAGCTGGCCGTGGACGAAAATCGGCCCGATGATTTTCTTCACCTGATGGATCCCGACGAAGCGGGGCGCCTTGACCGTTTGGTACGCCGCGACGGTTTTGCTTCTCTGCGGACTTTTCTGGAGCATCATTTCGTCAACTGGCCTGATCTCGACACGCTTTGCTATGACGGATTGATCCACGAGGCCAGCTATGCCCGTCTGACGTTCCGGGGCAACGGCCGGAAACCGAGTAATCGGACCCGACGGGTTCGATATACTTTTCTTCTCTTTCGTCGGTTCGACAACGGCTGGAAACTGGCCGCCGTATCCGGTCTGGAGAAAGACCGCTATGATTCTTACGGTACGGAACTGAGTTATCTGGAGACGGACCTTCCGTCCCGGCTGCGTTTTCCTCGTCTGTTCTGAGCTGGCGATCTGTTTTAGCTTGCGTGTTCAAACCGCCCGGCGATAATTTGGCCCCATGCCACGGCGTATTCGCAAAAAATCTTCTCTGCTTTCCCCGGCGGGTAATCTTATCCGCAGGCTTTCCGATACGGACAAACGACTGCGCCGACGTGCGTTGAAATGGTCGCTCTGGGTGCTGGCGGTGCTGTTCGGTTGTTCGTTGATGTTCGGTACGTACAGCGTGCCAAGAATAATCAGGCTCAGCCTGCAGAAAGAATCACTGGTGAAAGCCAACCGCGAGCTGACCGCTGATCTCATCGATGCCGAGCGCATCCGAAGTATGCTTACTTCCAATAAACGATATATCGAGTACGTGGCGCGGACTCACTATTACATGGTGCGCCCCGGTGAAATAGTCTACCGTTACCGTGGCCACTAAAGAGCCATGTCGCTGGAGAAATCGGAAGCCGTCATTCTCAAGATGTTCAACTGGGCGGAGTCGTCCCGCACCGTGTTGTTCTTTACCCGGCAGTTCGGCAAGATTCCGCTGGTGGACAAAGGCGGTCGGTCGTTGAAATCCAAACGCGGCCGTCTGATGCCGTTCGCCCGGCTGGAGATGACGTTTTACAAATCGGAAAAGCAGACCAGCGGGTATATCTCCGATACCGGTTTGCTGGAGGCTTTTTCGATGGAAAACGAAGGGAGTCTGGGTCGACTGGCCTACGGCTCCGCGGCCTGTGAACTGTTGTATTTGCTGCTTCCCGAAGGCGAGGCGCAGGTTGGTCTGTACGGCTATTTCGTGTCTTTCCTGCGCAAACTGGAGCAGGTGCCGAAACAGGCGTTGCCGGCGGTTTTTCTGGCTTTTTTCCTGCGGACTATGTCACAACTGGGCTATCATCCGTCCCTGGCCTACTGTGTCGGCTGCGGGGCCGAAAGCGGTCGGCTGGCCGGTCCCGACGGCCGGGTGAGGTTTTCTCCGGAGCGGGGCGGAACTGTCTGTCCGGCTTGCCAAAAGCCGGGAGAGTATTATATTGACCTTTCCGCCGATGGCCTGCAGTTGCTCGCGGTGCTGCAGCGGGCGTCGCTTGACGAAGCCGCCGTCGTGCCGATAGGGTATCAGGAGGCCACTTTCCTGATTGAGACCTTAGCTAACTTCCTGAGGTTCCACTCCGGGTTGGTGACTGATTTGAAGTCGCTGGAGTTTCTTGAGAAGTTGAAACAGACCCGTCTGGGCTGAGAGAAAGAGACCTATGAGTGCCAAGAAGACCGAAACGTTGATGGACAAAATCGTATCCCTGTGCAAACGACGCGGCTATGTATACCCATCGTCGGAAATTTACGGCGGCCTCGGTTCCTGCTGGGACTATGGCCCGCTCGGAGCCGAACTCAAGCGCAATGTCAAGAGCTTCTGGTGGGACGCCATGACCCACCGGCGCGATGATATCGAAGGAATCGACGCCGCGATTCTCATGCATCCGAAGGTCTGGTATACTTCCGGGCACGTCGAAGAGTTCACCGATCCGCTGGTAGACTGCAAAACATGCAAGGGGCGTTTTCGCGCCGATAAGCTTGAGGAGTGCCGTTGTCTGCTCAAGCCGTCCAAAACTCCTCTGGAATGCGGCGGCGAGCTGACCGAGCCCCGGCGTTTCAATCTCATGTTCAAGACCTTTATGGGGCCGGTCGAGGACGATTCGGCGGCTATCTACATCCGACCCGAAACAGCCCAGGGGATTTACGTCAATTTTCTCAACGTCAAGAATTCCTCGCGGCAGAAGATCCCGTTCGGTATTGCTCAAATCGGCAAAGCTTTTCGCAACGAGATTACTCCCGGCAATTTCATTTTCCGAACCCGTGAATTCGAACAAATGGAAATGCAGTACTTCATTCACCCGGATGAAGACGAGAAATGGTTCGAATACTGGCGGGAACAGCGTTGGGCCTGGTATCTGTCGCTGGGCATCAATCCCGAAAAGCTCCGCTGGCATCGGCACGCCGACGATGAACTGGCCCACTATGCCAAGAGCGCCTATGATATCGAGTACGAATATCCCTTCGGCTGGCAGGAACTGGAAGGTGTGCACAATCGGACCGATTTCGACCTGAGCCGTCATATGAACGCTACGGGCAAGGACATGCGCTATTTCGACGAGCGTTTCCCCGCTAAATTCGTGCCGTATATCATCGAAACTTCGGCCGGGTGCGACAGGACACTGCTTACGATCCTGGTGGATAGCTATGACGAAGTCGAGGTCAAGGGCGAGAAGCGCGTGTTTCTGCGCCTTTCTCCGAAAATCTCACCCCTCAAGGCGGCTGTGTTCCCGCTGGTCAAGAAGGATGGCATGCCGGAGTATGCCGAGAAGGTCTACCAGGAACTCAAAAAGCGCTTCAAGGTTTTCTATGATGTTTCGGGAGCGGTCGGGCGCCGCTATGCCCGCATGGACGAGGCCGGTTGCCCGTTCTGCGTGACGGTTGACGGTCAGACGCTGCAGGACAACACGATGACCGTACGCGACCGCGACAGCATGGAACAAAGCCGCATGACGACCGAGCAGTTGATAGATTTTCTCAACGAGAAAATCTACGGCTGAACCGGATACATATACATCTTCCTGACCGGCGCAGAGCGGTCGATCAGGCTGATGCTTCGTTTGCTTTTTAGTCTTTTACAGACACCAGACGTGGCGTTCCAGCTCTTTGGCGATATCCTTCGTCGTGGGATACATGGCTGGCTTGGTGCCGCGAGGACTCTTGCGAAGATCGCGGAGGGTATGACCGTTTATAATAACGGTAGGTGAGTTCACATCCTTTTCGGTTTCCACGATCTTGGCCAGTACACCGCAATCGCGAACCCATCTTTTCACGAAATCCATGGTTCTGGCCTGCCGAGGATCCTTTTTGGAATATATAACGTCGATATCCATTTCGCCTCCTACCGAGGTCAGGTTAAGGTCGACGGCACCATGCCGTCAACAACAACTTCCTGTCATTTATACACGCGGTTTGCTTTGTTGTGTCAGGTTTTCGTCATGTCATCGGTCATAACTCCCCAAGCCGGCGCTTTGTTTCGTGACAGAGAGCAACCCGTGAATGCGAACCTTCCGCAAAGACTACTCTGCGACTCGTTTTTTATCAGGCTTCCACGATCAGTTCATATTCGTCGCGTGCGATGACTTTACCGATGGCGGCTGATATCAAGCCATGTTGCCGTAAAGCCTCCGCGAACCGGTCCGCCCGCTCGGGGGGAATAGCCATCAGGAGGCCTCCCGAGGTCTGGGGGTCATATAATACCTGTTCGATGTTTTTATCGACGTTCTCGTCGACTCGTACGTGACCGGTCAGGTAATCGCGATTATCTCCGGCTCCGCCGGGGTTCATTCCCTCGCCGGCCAGCCGTGCTGCTTCCGGTAGAAGCGGAACTGCCCCGGCCGCGATGCGGATACTTACCCCCGAGGCCTCGGCCATTTCATAACCGTGGCCGAGGAGGCCGTATCCGGTGATATCGGTGGCCGCGTGGACGTCGTGTTGCAGCATCAACTCGGCGGCTGTTTTGTTCAGGGCGGCCATTTGCCGTGTTACCAGGTCGATCAGGGACGGGTCGACCGCCTGTCGTTTGATCGCTGTCGTAATGATGCCGGTACCCAGCGGTTTGGTAAGAAACAGGCAATCGCCGACAACCGCCCCGGCGTTGGTAATGATGTGTGAGGGGTGAACTATTCCCGATACGGCGACGCCGTATTTTAGCTCTTTGTCTTTGATGGAATGTCCCCCGACCACCACCGCCCCGGCTTCCTGTATCTTCTCGTTTCCGCCGCGGAGAATCTCGGTAAAGACCTGCGGGGGCATATCGGCCAGCGGAAAACCGACGATATTGAGAGCCGTCAGGGGCCGACCCCCCATCGCAAAAACGTCCGACAGGGCGTTGGCGGCGGCAATCTGGCCGAAACTGAAGGGATCATCGACGATAGGCGGGAAAAAATCCACCGTCTGTACCAGGGCCAGCTCGTCGGTCAGGCGGAAGACCCCGGCGTCATCGGCTTTATTGAAGCCTACCAGAAGATCCGGGTGGTCGGACTGCGTGAGATTTTTCAGTGCTTCGGCCAAAAACTTTGACCCCAGTTTGGAAGCTCACCCCGAGCAACTGACTTCGGCGGTCAGTCTGATTGATGAAAGCTCTTTTTTGTCGGTCATGGTACCAATAATACGTTAAGAACATTCCCGCGGCAAGAATCGTCTGATTTCGGCGGCTTAGGTCAACCGTGTGCAAAGATTGAACAGCCCTGACCGGTACAATTGTTCCGACTCTTTCCGATTACATAAGCAGAGGAGTACGTGTACGGTTTCGGCCGGAGATATAAGCCCGGGCCTCCGGGCAGGGGAATCGGGTCGGAAACAGAGAGCTGACAGACAGCGGTGAGTACCACTTTGAGAATAGACGAAATCCTGCTCTGGGACGGGCTGGTTACCGAGGAACAAGTCAAGACAGCCCTGCAATATCAGCGAGAGCATGGTGGTCGACTGGGCTCGCATCTGGTGCGACTGGGCTTTGTCGATGAAGCCGGTTTGCTCACGGCTTTGTCGAAACAGTTCGGGTGTGAGTCGGTCATGCTCTCCGATGTGGAAATCCCCAGAGAAATAACCCAGCTTATACCGTCCAATCTGGCTATCGCCAGAACCGTCATACCGTTCGATTACGATCCCGATGACAATCTGCTCAAGATAGCCTGCGAGAATCCCGACGACGAGAATCTCATCAATGAGTTGAACTTCATGGCGGCCGGGAAGAAAGTGAAACTCTACGTGGCGGCCGAGATGCCGTTGCGGGCCGCGGTCGCTCGACATTACGTTGGTGTTCAGCGGAATGCCGACCCCGAAGAACCGGCGATTCAACAGAGAATCCCCTCGCTTGACGATACCGGGGCCGTCGATATCCTGCCGTCGCGCGGGTCGATTTTGCTGGTAAGCGATGAGCCCGACGCCGACCGGCCGTTGCGGGAAGCTCTGGAAAACGAAAATTATAAGCTTGTTTGCACCAACTCGGCCGACGATGCCATTGAAATCATCGGGAATCAAAGGTTCCATACGGTTTTTATCCGCGACACGGTTCAGGGTGATTATATCGATCTGATCGATCGGTTGCGCAAAGTATCACCGCGGACCTGTGTGCGATACTACGAATCACCGGCCCAACTGCTTCTCAGCGGAGGGCAAAGCGAGATTCTGAACGATCAGGTAATCAAGAGCCTTGAGGTTTTTACTTCTCTTCTGGCTTCCCGGGAGAATCTCAAAGACAACCATGCCGGGGTGGTCGGTCACTATGTTGATCGTCTGTGCCGACAGATGGGGATTCCGGACAGGGATCGTTTGAGTATTGTCAACGCCGCCTATCTGCACAATATGTCCCGGTTCTACTATGGGGAGGCCGAAGAAGCTTCCGACTGTCGCACTCGCATCGCTCTGACCGCGAAGCTTCTGGACTCGCTGAACTATTCGCCCTTGGTGGTGGAGATATTGCGTTCGGCCTATATCAACCTGCAACAGAAATATACCAAGCGGTTGCCTATCGAAACCCTGGGTGGCAACATCCTGACCATCGTTGATATATTCTGCGAGAACATGTCGTTCGAAGAACAGATATCACTGGACAAGTTCGAGGCCGTCCGCAGCAATTTGATTTCCATGACCGGCAAACTGTTCCTCCCGGAAGTGGTGGAGACGTTCATAGAAATGATCGAGGACGAGATTCTGATCGAGCCCTCGGCCAACAAGTACAATCAGGCTCTGGTTATGGGCGAAGATCTCGAGCAGCTTAATCCGATTGTCAAACGTCTCCGGCAGGAAGGTTTCCGGCCGATAGCCCTCAGCAACACCGACCGTCTGGTGGAACTATATCAGCGAAGCCGCCCGGACTATATTATACTGGCTGGTCAGTCTCGTGCCTCCAGAGCTATCGCACAGATCGACGAATTGACCCGGCGCGGTGTCGAGATCGTGAAAGTTCCCACTTTTCTGTTGACTTCGCAGCGGGCGGCCGCCGAGTTGGCTTCCATGTTCGAACGGGGGATAGAAGATATCATCCCGATTGAAAACGGTCTCGATTTGCTCGTAATGAAAATGCGCAAACTGCGTTCCCGGGCCGAAACCAATGCCAGGGGCGAGTCGGTCAGCGCTACCGGTACGGCCGGTCTTCTGGAAGACATGAATCTCATTGATCTGTTGCAGGCGTTGGGACCGAGCCGCAAAACGGCCAAGATAAGCATTACCTCAAATGGCAACGAACTGATCCTGTATCTGAAAAAGGGTCAGATCGTGTTCGCTCAGTCCGGTGATCTGCTCGGGGCCGAGGGGGTATACGCCGCCCTGGCCTGGAACAGCGGTAAGTGGGTTATCGAACCGGTCGCGGAAGAAGATATTCCCCCGGCCAACAACGAGTATTCCAACGAGTCTATCCTGATGGAAGGGTGTCGTCTTCTGGACGAATGCCAGCGGGAAACTTCGACCTGAGTATTATTCCGAGTCGGCCGTAAGTTCCGTTACTCTCGTTTCCCGCGTGGCCATTCGCTCAAGAAAGCGTACTTTGGAACGTTGCCGTCCGAATGTTTTATCGGGGATAAGGTCGCGGTATTCGTGTATTCGTCGAGCGGCGGCAATCGCTCGATCTTCCCGCAACAGCCAGTTGTGACATTGGCAGATGTAATAGTCGCATTCGATCAGATTGAAATAGTTCCCCGGACAGTCAAGCAGACGTGAGCGAATCATGCGGTAGATCTCAAGAGCGTGTTGGTAGTCTTCTTGCAGATAGTAAGCTTGCGCCAGCGGCCAGAGAAATGTCTTTCCTTTGTCGTATCGGGCCGCGAAGTCTGAAGCAATAGCAATGACGGAGTCATACCGATCACGATCCAGCCATACCCACGCCAGAGCGCTGTGGGCGGATTCCCGATGCAGCACGGAGGAGTCGACAGCCAGGTACAGCTCGGTAATACCCCGCTCTTTCTCGTTTCGAAACAGCCCCAGGGTGCGCAGAAGGCCGGCCCGGGATGATTTCCAATAGTGGTACGAGCCCAAACCGGCGTACAGATCGTAAAGACTGCTGTCACATATCAACCCCCGTTCATACTCGTCGTTGCTCGAAAGTCCCACCCTGAGAGCTTTCAGGACCGATCCAAAACGGGCTTCCCAAAGTGATCGATAGGCCCGCGAATGTCCCCTGAAAAGATGCATCCAGGCCGCCGTGCGATCGTTGCAGGTGTCGAGAATCGCTTCGCTGAATATCTCGACCGAATCGAGCAAGTCCGAAAACAAGGCCCCTCGCAAATTCTCTTCGCGGTCGTTCATTTGAGCCAGAAGACCACCGGCTCGAAAGATATAGCCGGCCGGATCGCGTGGAGACTCATTGATCATGGCCGTATAGATCGAATCGGCGGCGTCGAAACGGTCATCGAACAGGAAATCCTGGGCGCGCATGAGAGCGCCGATCCTGGAATCGTCCATATAAGAATCGGCCGCGTAAGTTCCGTAAATCAAAAAACACGGGAACAGAATAAAACAGAAAAGAAAGACCGGCGGTCGTCTCATGGTGGTCAAGCTATTTCCAGGGTCGGGAAAAGCAATAACAAACTGACCGGTCAGGCCGTGGTATGGCCGGGAAGGAACTTCAGAAGGTCCACGTCGCGTTCGTTGGTAGCGGTAACGATCACGGCATTGCCGACCAGGTGATACACGAGTCGACAACCGCGGCAATGATGATCGTAGAATTCGATATTGTCCTTGGTCACGGCCGTTTTCAGTAGCTCTTCGGGCAGGTGGAACTGGTCGGCCAGGGCAATAAACACCGATACCATCCGGTTGCCGTCGCGGTATACGAAATGAGCCGTCTGGACCCCGTCGATCTGTTCCATCCGGCCGCCGATTAATTCGAAATCTCCCACTGTCGGATAGAGATTGTAAGCCGCCCGATGGTTAACGATCTGTCTGGCCGAAACGGTGACACCTTCATCCTGAAAATTGGTTACGTTGTCCGAAACATGCCAATGCGATTGTTCCAGTTTGTAGTAGGGTGCTTTGTCTTTAATAAACTGGCCGCCGTAAAAAGCGCCGCTGATTACGATGACAATCGCGGCCGCGAAAGCCAGAGCACGCCCTATTCTGAAAGTGGGTTCAGTTTTTTTTTTAGATGGGGAAACGTCGGCTTGATCGTTGGTACACTCCGCCCCGTCGATACTGTCCAACTGGGCGATTACCCGCGCCCTGAGACTTTCGACCTGTGGCGACGTCTGATTTTGTGACGCGAGCCGTTCTTTAATCAACTCGTTAATAGAACGCTCTATCCTATAGACATCGGCGCAGTGCTTACACTGGCTGAGGTGTTTCTTCACTTCCTGCGTATCGATTTCAGAGGCTTCTTTATCGATTATGTCATACAGTAGTTCCAGCGCTTCCTGACATGTCATTGTGCCGTGTCCTTGATGTAGCCATTCTTTATTGCATAGTCCAGCAGTTGTTTCTGCAAGAGCTTCCGGCCTCGGTGGAGTCGTGACTTGACCGTTCCCAATTGAAGATCGGCAATCTCTGCGATTTCCTGGTAGGAAAAGCCCTCCAGAAACGAGAGCACGACCACCACCCGAAAATCGTCCGGGAGTTCTTCTATAGCTTTCTTGATGTCGTCGTCGAAAATTTTGGAAAACAACTGCCGTTCCGGGTTGTCCTCTGGCTCCAGGCTGGCCAACTGCCCGTACAAAAAGCTGTCATCCATGTCTTCAACGTTTACCGAAACGGGCGTGCGAGTTTTGGAACGGTAATCGTTGATGAATATGTTGGTCATTATCTTGAATAACCAAGCCCGGCAGTTGGAACCCGACTCAAACTTGTCCCAGAATCGGTAGGCCTTTGCGTAAGTCTCCTGTACCAAGTCTTCGGCGTCGCTCTGATTTTTGGTCATTCGCAACGCTGTTCGCAGCAGGGCATCCATGTGAGGCATGGCCTCGGTTTCGAAAGCCCTGCGTTTTTCCTGATTACCGGTCTTACTTTCAGGCATACAAAGCCTCCCCGGGTCCTGAAAGCAATCGTCCATTACAGGGTACTAAAAATAACATTGCTGAAGTCCCTGAAGTTCCCCTTTCAGTACCCTTGGGCGCCATAATTTGGCGTTTCGGGATTCTGAACTGAATATAGGCCGATTGCTCGTAGCTGTCCCCGTAGCTAAGTCTAAAGATACCCCGCCCGCAGCGGACAAACAAGCCTTTTCAATCTCCGGGGCCAACCTCCCGGTCTGGATCGGACCGGAGTTTTTTCTGTAATAGAATGAATGATAAGAGAATAGACGCCGCGGTTATTCCTCGGGCCAGGAGCATAAGAAAGCCCCGAGGTTTGGGGGTTGTCCTCGGGGCTCGGAACCTTTTCTGAGGGGCTGATCGGTTTTTACGCTTCGCTGCTGACGGGTTCCGGCTTGTCGGCGGTTTCGGCCGGTTTTATCATGCCCAGTTCGGTTTTCACTTTGGTCATGATCTCGTCGTAGATTTCCGAATTGTCCTCAAGGAAACGGCGCGCGTTCTCTCGACCCTGTCCCAGACGATTACTCTGATAACTGAACCAGGCCCCGGATTTGTCAATGATACCGGCGTCCGCGGCCTTGTCCAGAAGCTCGCCGGTGATCGAAATGCCTTTGCCGTAAATGATATCGAACTCGGCTTCCCGAAAAGGCGGGGCAACCTTGTTCTTTACCACTCTTACCCGGGTACGGCTGCCAATCATTTCCTGGCCGTCTTTGATCGAGGCGATACGGCGAATATCCAGGCGGCAGGTAGCGTAGAACTTGAGTGCGTTTCCACCGGTAGTGGTTTCCGGATTGCCGAACATGACACCTATTTTCATCCTGATCTGGTTAATGAAAACAATGGCGGTGTGTGATTTGGCGGTAATCGCGGTCAGTTTGCGCAAGGCCTGTGACATCAGCCGGGCCTGCAAACCCATATGGGCGTCACCCATTTCACCTTCAATCTCGGACTTGGGCGTAAGAGCCGCCACCGAGTCGACCACAATAATATCGACCGCCCCTGAGCGGACCAGGGTTTCCGTAATGTCAAGGGCCTGCTCGCCGTTATCAGGTTGGGATACAAGGAGATCAGTCGTATTGACCCCCAGGGCCCGGGCGTATGTGGCATCCAGAGCATGTTCAGCGTCAATAAAGGCCGCCACACCGCCTGCTTTCTGGGTTTCAGCAATGATATGCAGGGCCAGGGTAGTCTTGCCCGATGCTTCGGGGCCGAAGACTTCGGTTATCCTGCCCCGCGGCACCCCGCCGACTCCGAGAGCATGGTTAAGCCCAAGAGAACCGGTAGAGATGGTCTCAATTTCAAGCACCGTGCTGTCGCCTAACCGCATTATGGAACCTTTGCCAAACGAGCGTTCAATCTGGGTCAGGGCGGCATCCAGCGCCTTTTTTCGGTCGGTATTACCTGTCGTGGAAGAAGCCATTGGGGACTCGCCTTTCCTCGTCTCAATCCGTTTGCGTTCTACGCTGACCAGTATAATCGCTGACTACAGCGTAATATATCACATTCTAATGGCCCCCAAAATAGCTTTCTGGACTGACAAATTATGTCAGCATTTTTTCGAACCGGGGTTAGCGGTCGGGAGCCGTGGACTGATGAAAATATCATCCTTGTTCGCGAGCTTTTTGTATGCGGTCGTTGTGTTGCCCGGGTAGTAGTCGTTGCCGTCGAACATCTGCGGGGATCGGCTCACCCTTCGAATCTCTCCCGGGAGAGTGTCGCTTTGTGCAGAGGTTCGTAAATCGCCCCCTTCGGCGTCAGGGTAGATTTGAAAAGAATCAAACGGTCAAGATGAAGAGGGATCGGTTCGAAAGAGTATTGATCGATATATTCAGCCAGATCACCGATGGTTTGTCCCTGGCGAACACGCCCAAGGGTCAGGTGAGCCTTGAAGGCGCGCTTTTCTTTTTCGAAGTCAAGCCGATGCATGGCGGTATCGATTTCCCGGGCCATGGCCGCCGCCGGTTCCGGTGCCTTCGCACCGCCCATCCAGATCACCCGGGGACGATGAAGGTTAGGAAAAGCCCCCAGCCGGTCAATCAGGATGTCAAACGCCGGGTAATTCGAGACCACCCGGTCGACAGCCTGACTGATCTTGTCGACCAGATGCTCGTCGGTATCGCCCAGAAATTTCAGGGTCAGGTGGATGTTCTGCGAGGGCACCCATTTGACAGCGCGACTTCTCGGCCTGAAGTCTTCTATAATCCGTCCAAGTCTCTGTTCCGCTTCCTTGCCCAGTGGCAGAGCAATGAATAATCTTATCGGCATCAGACAATATCCAGAATCTCGCGGCGCAGCATTTCCAGCGCGGCATAAACCGCCCGCGAACGATTGGTCTTGCGGTCCGCCCCAAAGTTGAACCGACGGGCCGAAGCCGTGTGAGCCGAAGCCAGCCCGATATAGGTAGTACCGACCGGTTTATCGTCGCTGCCTCCGTCGGGCCCGGCGATTCCCGTTACCGACAGGGCGTAATCGCTGCCGAACAACTTACGACATCCTACCGCCATGGCTACCGCGCAGGCTTCCGATACCGCCCCGTCCCGTTCGAGTATCTCGGAGGAGACGCCCAGTTGCTCCGTTTTGACCTCGTTGCTGTAGGTCAGAACACCTCCCTTGAAATAGCGTGAGGCGCCCGATACTGAAGTTATCGTCATCCCCAGTTGGCCGCCGGTACAGCTTTCGGCCACGGCCAGAGTCTTGTCGTTATCTGCCAGCAGTTGACCTACCACGCCTTCCAGGGTATCGTCGTCCCGTCCGAAAACATATTTCCCGGCCGTGTTTTCCAGGTATCGAACCAGACCGGAAGCTTTTTCTTCGGCCTCGGCGGCGTTTTCACCCGTGGCTATAACGCGCAGAGTGATGCCACTGTACGCCGGCAGGTAAGCCAGACGTACGCCCTGTTCCAGACGAAGGTTGGGTTTGATTATTTCGGCGAGTCGGGTTTCTACTACCCCCGTGGTACGCAGTGAGACAATTTTAATCGCGTGTCCATCGGATGATTTTTCCAGGTAGGGCAGGACCTGGTCGTCGGTGATCTGTTCCATCTCGCGCGGCACTCCCGGCAAAGAGATGAAAATCCGACCGTGTTCAGCGATACAGATACCTACCGCCGAGCCGAACTTATTGGGGAAAAATGTCGCTCCCTGTGGCAACAGGGCCTGGTTCTGGTTGATAGCCGGCATTTCGATACCGCGCCGGGCGAAGCGCTGTTTGATATCCTCAAGGATATCCTCGTGAAAAACCAGATTTCGTTTGAAGACTTTTACAATGACTCGCTTGGTGATGTCGTCATCGGTTGGTCCCAGCCCGCCCGTGGTAATGACGATCTTAGCCCTTTTCAGGGCCTGCCGAAACACGGCTTCCATCTCCTCGGGTGCATCTCCCACCGAGCTTCGATATCTGACGGTGAAACCGGCCTGTGTCAACCGGCGGCTCAGAAAAGCGCCGTTGGTATCCAGGGTAAAACCGGTTATAAGCTCGTCGCCTATCGTGATGATTTCAACGTCCATAAGGGCTGTCCTTCCGGGGACCGCTATGCCACGAATTGCTCCACGATGAATATGACCAGATGAATAAAGATATTGGCCTGGATGCCCGCAATCACATCATCCATCGTTATACCGAGACCGGCAGGGAGTTTTTCGCACTGGCGGGCCGGTGGAATTTTGATAACGTCGAATACGCGGAAAGCCACGAATCCGGCCACGTAAAATTTGAACACCGGCGGGACGAATAACATAGTTATCAGTATGCCGGTCCACTCGTCGATCACTATCTTGCGCGAATCGTGCCCCATCTTTTTTTCCGCTTCGCCGGCAAGCCAGACCGAGGCCAGAAAAACGATACAGGCAACCGTAAGCATCAAGAACCAGTTGTTCCGCAACACGAACCAGGCCAGTAACCAGGCCGGAATGGTCCCCCACGTGCCCGGGAAGGGGCGAAGATATCCGCTGAAGAGACCCGACGCAAAGAACTTAACCAGAAAGTCTTTCACCGTTGTTCACCTATTTCAATACGCTTTTGATCATATAGAAGTACTTCACAATATAGTCAACCCCCGTCCAGGCCGTGATAATAGCCGTAATCCAGAGTAACCAATCAAAATACAGGCGATAGTCAAACTCAAACATGCCGATCGACTGACTTTGGAAATGTGACAGGGTGCAGAGAAGGCATATGTAACCCATGACCACGCCGACTACGGTCATTTGCAGAAAGGTCTTAACCTTGGCAAACCAGGTTGGAGGTATGACGACCCCTTTGTATGCCGAGACCAGCCTCAGACCGGTGATTGCGAATTCCCGCCCGACAATCAGAAGCACGGGCAGGGGAGAAACGTAATTGAGCGCCACAAAAGAGATTAGAGCCGAAGAGACGAGTATCTTGTCGGCCAGGGGATCCATGAATTTACCGAAGCCGGTGATGATGCCGAACTTGCGCGCATAATAACCATCGGCCAGATCGGTTAGTGCCGCTATGACAAACAAAGCCAGAGCGACAAGTTTCATATAGAAGTTGTCTATGAGAAAGAAGAACATGAACACCGGCGCCAGGGCTATGCGCAGCAGCGTCAATGTGTTCGGCATGTTCATGGTTTGGCAAGGTATACCAACAGCGGCGGAGAGTCAATCGGGAAAAGAAATGAACGTTGATGACTCCGTTATCAAATGTATGAAGATCGAATCGGAAGCGATGATGAATCGATATTCAGCTCATAAAAAAACCCAGGCAAGTGGTTGACCTACCTGGGTGGACGATATTAGGTAATCCACAGAAAGAGTAACACTTTCCGATTGCAACTCGAAGATAGCCGTTAATCCTTTTTTTGTCAAGGGAAAAATCCTTTTTAGATCAGAATTAGAACAGGGGTAAAAGCGGGAAAATGCGCTCACAGAGCGGCTTTTCTCGCTTTTGGTCCGTATTTGTCACCGCCGGGTTGGCCCATCCGTCCCTTTGTTTTAGTAAGGCTTTGTTGTTCAGGAAGATAAGAAGACGCCAAAGCCGTAGAGTCGCCCTGGCGTCTTCCAACACAGGAAAAGTAGTCTGGTCAATCAGGAGCAGCCGGAGGTGGCCCCGCAGGTCGTACATTTTAGGCAGGTTCCATTGCGAACCATAGTAAACTGACCGCATTCGGGGCACATGTCTCCTTCATATCCCCTTAGTCGCGCGTTTCTGATTTCCCGGCGGAGGCGGTATTCCCCCTCTTGGGATTCATCCGGGTTGCTGGTCGAGACGTACTCAAGCACCGTCTCCTGCTCTTTAGATTCTTCTGCAGTCGCAGTCTCCATCTGCTTACCATTGCCGTTTCCTCCGTGCTGTCCGTTGCCATTCCCGTTCCCGTTACCGTTCCCGTTGCCACCGTTGTCTCGTCCTTTGATGGTAAACCTCAGGTGGGGGCTATAGAGATCGTTGTGATCCCGGCTGGCTTTGGTCAATTGTCCCGTGATACGAGCCGTGGCCGTTTCTTCTTCTTCATACTCGACCGGTTGTTCCTTCGGCGAACCCATGGCATCATGCCGCAGGTCTTCCTCCGATACATGGGCCAGGTCGGTGCGCCCCAGGTAGGTAATGGCCAGTTCGCGGAAAATGTAATCGATTATGGAAGTGGCCATTTTTATTTTCTTGTTTCCGGAAACAATACCGCTGGGTTCGAACCGGCTGAAAAGGAAAGCCTCGACGAATTCCTCCAAAGGAACACCGTGCTGCAAACCCAGCGAGACGGCAATCGCAAAACTGTTCATCAGTGAGCGGAAAGCCGCGCCTTCGCGGTGCATGTCGAGGAAAATTTCTCCCAGCGTGCCGTCGCCGTATTCTCCGGTGCGAATATAAAGTTTGTGTCCGGCCACCATAGCCTTCTGGGTGTAACCGGCCCGGCGATGCGGCAGTTTGCGGCGCTTGGCAATGTAGCGATAGATGAGCTTCTCGCTCATCTTGCGGGCGGCGGCTTCGACCGTCATCTCCTGCGGTTCTTCTTCGTCATCTTCGCCCAGCAGGGAAGCCGTCAACGGCTGCGAGAGTTTGGACCCGTCGCGATACAACGCCACCGCTTTGTTCATCGATTCCCAGGCCAGCATGTAAGCTCGCTTGACGTCGTCGATGGTTGCTTCCGACGGCATATTGATGGTTTTTGAAATGGCGCCGGAAATGAACGGCTGAGCCGCAGCCATCATGCGGATATGTGCCTCGTAGCTGATGAATCGCTTGCCCTTGCGGCCGCACCGATTGGCGCAGTCGAAAATGGGAAGGTGATGATCCTTGATATGGGGGGCGTCCTCGAGAGTCATCGTACCGCAGCAGTATTCGTTGGCCGCCTCGATCTGCCCGCGGGTAAAGCCCAGTTCTTTCAACAGGTTGAAATCCCAGGCATCGACTGCTTCGGCCGTGAACCCCAGCGTATCATGAATGAATTCGTCACCCAGAATGTGTTTGTTGAAAGCGAAGGAGATGTCGAATACCTCGTTCAGCGAGGCCTCGATCTTTTGCAACTCTTCGTCGCCGAATCCCTTGGCTCGCAGCGATTCATGATTGACGTACGGGCATTCCTTGAGAGTCTTGTGCCCGGTGGCGTATTTGATGATGTCAGCAACTTCATCGTCCGAGTAACCCAGGTGAGTCAGGGCCAACGGTACCGAATTGTTGATGATCTTAAAGTAGCCGCCGCCGGCCAGCTTTTTGAATTTCACCAGGGCGAAGTCGGGTTCGATTCCTGTCGTGTCGCAATCCATCAGCAAACCGATTGTCCCGGTAGGGGCCACCACCGTCGTCTGAGCGTTGCGGAATCCGTATACCTCGCCCAGAGACAGCGCTTCATCCCAGACCGAACGGACCGTTTGCACCAGTTCCTCGGGCAGATAGTTGGGGTTGATTCCGGTCGGCTTGACCGTGAGTCCTTCGTATTCCGACCTGTCCGCATTGTGAGCGGCCCGGCGATGGTTGCGCATCACCCGCAGCATGTGATCGCGGTTGCGATAGTAGCCGGGAAAAGGTCCCTGCTCTTTGGCCATTTCGGCCGAGGTCATATAGGCCTGCCCGGTCAGAAGGGCCGCCAGCGCTCCACACCAGGCATAGCCGCGAGGGGAATCATAAGGAATGCCCAATTGCATCAGGACGGAACCGATATTGGCGAACCCCAGGCCGAGAGTCCGAAACTCGTAGCTTTTCTGGGCAATCTGACGCGACGGGAACGACGCCATGAGGACGGAAATCTCCAGGACTATCGTCCACAGGCGGACAGCGTGGCGGTAACCTTCGATGTCGAAATCGCTGTTTTCGCCGAAGAACTTGCTCAGGTTCAGCGAAGCCAGATTGCAGGCCGTGTCGTCGAGAAACATGTATTCCGAGCAGGGATTCGAGGCATTGATCCGCCCGTCTTCGGGGCAGGTATGCCATTCGTTAATGGTGCTGTCGAACTGTACCCCGGGATCGGCGCAGGCCCAGGCGGCATAACAGATTTTGTCCCACAATTGAGCGGCCGGAATGGGGTCGGGTGTTTCGTTCGCGCTGCGATAGTGCAACGGCCAGTCTTCACCGGCTTTCAATTTTTCGAAAAAGAGGTTGGGGATACGCACCGAGTTGTTGGAGTTCTGTCCGGCCACCGTAAGGTAAGCTTCGCTGTCCCAGTTCGTATTCAGTTCGATAAAGTCGATATCGGTAACGCCCTGACCGGCGAGTTCCAGCACTTTGCGGATATATGTATCGGGGACGGCGTTCCGTCGCGCGGTTCTTATTGTCTGTTCGAGCTTTTTGTTTTTGCGGGGATCGACCTCGACGGTTTTCCGGTCACCTTCGGTCGACACCACGACGGCTTCGCAAATGTCCCGAAGTTGCTGGCGGATGACCCTGGAGCCGGCGACCAGTGCGGCGACTTTTTGTTCCTCGATGACTTTCCAGTCGATGAATTCGATAATATCCGGATGATCCAGATTCAGGGTGACCATTTTGGCCGCCCGACGGGTTGTCCCGCCCGACTTGATAGCCCCGGCGGCACGGTCGCCGATCCGCAGGAAAGACATCAGTCCCGACGATTTTCCCCCACCCGAGAGTGACTCACCGGCGCCGCGCACGGCGGAGAAGTTGCTGCCGGTACCCGAGCCGTACTTGAACAGCCGGGCCTCGCGTACCCACAGGTCCATAATTCCGCCCTCGTTGACCAGATCATCGCTGACCGACTGGATAAAGCAGGCATGCGGCTGCGGGTGTTCATAGGCGTTTTTGGCTTCGGTGAGGGTGTGAGTCGAAGGGTCGACGAAATAATGACCCTGCGGGACGCCGGAAATGCCGTAGGAATTATACAGACCGGTGTTGAACCACTGAGGGGAGTTGGGGGCGGCGATCTGCGCGGCCAGCATGTAGGCCAACTCGTCGTAGAAGTTCTTGGCGTCTTCGCGGCTGTCAAAATAGCCGTATTTCTCACCCCAGTGACGCCAGCAGTCGGACAAACGATGGAAAACCTGGCGGGCATCCGTTTCACCGCCGAGTTTCGGCTTGCCTTCGTCGTCTCTCGCCGGGTTGCCCTGGGCATCAACCTGCGGCACGCCCGCTTTGCGGAAATACTTCTGAGCCAGAATATCTACCGCTACCTGCGACCAGGCTTCAGGAACCTCTATATTATCAAGTCTGAAAACTACCGAGCCGTCGGGGTTCTTTATCTCTGAAGATCGCCGGGCAAAATTTAGCCGGGCATAGGGAGACTCGCCTTCGCGGGTAAAGTATCTCTGAACTTTCAAGAAGTACCTCCTGTACCGTTGCTCGTCGGAAGAAAAGACAGGGCCCGCGTCCTTACGGTACGGATGAGCTAAAAAGAGCCGTCCGTCCCTGTCGAATAATCATCGCTTCCGGGTCATCCAAGTGTATTTTTTCCCTAAAGAGGCCACAATATATTGGGGTTGCGATTGGGCCGACCACAAAAAATTGTGCTAAATCAAGAAAAAATCGTATTCCCTTGAACGACAGACCGGTATAAAGATGAGAGTTTATGGATTCGGCTCGGATTTTTGCCACAAACCGTGATCGATAAAAAAGCAGCTTAAGTAATTATCTGTTTTTCAAGCGCTTACCGCGCACGTAATTTATGATATAGATTATACAGCCGGGAGTTTCATTTCTTCATATCATAATTGCCGTTGTTTTAGCAAGTTATGGAGATATTGACATGGCATCCACAGGTTTTCCACAAGTTGTTGACAGTGTGTGTGGAAGAGTCAGGGTCGATTCTTCGCGTGCGAGTCGCCATGAGAGGTGATTTTTCGAGGGGGAGCCCGGCCCGGTGTGATGTTTTACCCTTGGCCGGAGCGATTGGTCGGACCATAATGTGGTCCGGCGTGTGTTGAATTGACACGACCGAAGCGCGTGCGGGTTTGTAACTGGTTGGTATTGGTGGAAATCGTGGCCCGGCACGGGATTTGTCGGTGACGGTTAAGGAGAGGGTACAAACAGGAGGATCAGGTCAGTGCACAGACAAAGCGTAGCCATCATTATTCTGCTGTTCGTTTTTCAATCGATGGTAACTACTGCTGTCGCGCAGGAGCGGATTGTCGTCGAGGGGACGGTTTTCAATGCCGAGAGCGGGGCGCCGATTCCTTTTGCTTCGGTTCGTATCGAGGGTACCGGGCGGTCGGCTTTGGCTAACGCCGACGGTGAGTATCGCCTGCGCCTGGGGCCCGGGGAAGATCGTCTCAAATTCAGTCACATCGCTTTTTATTCCGAACGTCTGACGATAGCCGGAAGTGACTCCCTGGTGCATCGCGACGTCTTTCTGGTTCCGGCCATGGTGGAGGTGCAGGGGATAACGGTTTCGTCGCGTGCCTACGATCCCGCCCAGCGCATCATAGTAGAGGCGATCAAGCGCAAGGAGGATATCCTCGCGGCCATTCACGACTATCGCTATGAAGCGTATGTTAAACTGCTGGTTACCGATCTTTCCCCGGCCGATTCGGGCAAGGTGTTCCTTATTACCGAGTCACAGACCACGGCCTGCTGGGAACAGCCGGACAAGTATAAAGAGGTCATAACGTCGCGCCGGCAGTCGGCCAATATACCGGCCGAGGGTAATCTGGTGACGGTGGGGGAGATTCTTAATTTCAATGCCAATCGAATCAATATACAGCGCTATTCGCTGGTTACGCCCACGGCCGACGATGCGCTGGATCATTACAATTATTACCTGCTGGACACCGTGTATATCGACTCGCTGACCGTGTTTCGGCTGGAGGTGGAACCGAAAAATCCGGAAGATCCGTTGTTTGCGGGAGTGATCAGTATCGCCGACAGCACCTATGACGTGGTGGAAGTGGACGTGACTTTCAGCCGCGGTGTCGATCTTCCTCTCGTTTCCGACGCTCGCTACGCTCAGCGCTTCGCGCAGTTCGACAACGAGTACTGGATGCCGATAGAGATTCGATTCTCTTGTGATGTGAATATAGAAATGCCTATTCCGGGAGTGCCCGACCGCCTGCGTGTATCGCACACGGCCCTGCTGCACGATTTCCATTTTGATACCGGACATCCCCGGGGAACATTCGGGGAGTATGCCATTGAGGTCGACGACAAGGCCGATGATTTCGACAGTCTGCGATGGTATGAGCGGCCGACTATTCCGCTGACGCCCGTTGAGATAAACGGTTACGCGCGGATCGATTCGGTGACCGGCGCTCCCCGGTCGTTGGGTCGAAAGATGCTGACCGGACTGGCCGCCGCTATGTATCTGGCTACGGCCGGGGAGAAGGACTTTTTCAGATTCAATCGTGTTGAAGGTCCTTACCTCGGGTTGGGGCTGGATTTGGACCGCCTGGTCGACAGGATGAATTTCCGGATCAAAACGGGTTATGCTTTTGAAATCAAACGCGGGGAACATCAGTACGGCCTGACGTATCGTCTGCACGAGGGCAGGAAGCTGGACGTCGGTTTTGATTATTTCAATCGCGTGACGCACCGTCCGACTATTGTCTCGGCCCGGGACTATAACCCGTCGTTCTTTGCTCTGTGGGTCGGGGAAGATCCTTTCGATTATTACCTCACCAAAGGTGCGCAGGCGTTCGTGCAAACGAAATTGATCGATTTCACCCGCCTCGGGTTGACCTACAGCGATTTGCGTCACCGTTCGCTGCCGTTTGGGACCGATTTCAGCGTTTTCGGTGATGAAGACGATATTCGCGACAATCCGTCCGTAACCGAAGGGACATTGCGTTCGTTGACGCTGTCGTTTGTCTTTGATTCGCGTCAGTTATTTCGAAACAAGGGCCGTGATGAGCGGATCGACCAGGTTCAGTACTCGCGTTTGGAGGCGGCCGTCGAATATGCCTCGCCCGATTTTATCGATAATGATTTCGACTTCCGCCGCTATTGGGTGCGGTTCTATCGGCGGCAGCGAAGTCTCGGGCTGGGCGTGACGGCGCTCAACGTGTTTGCGGGCGGTTCCGACGGGGACCTTCCGCCCCAGCGGTATTTCTCGGTCGATTTCGGCGATGGTTATTTCTTCGACGCCCGTGGTTTCAGCAGTCTTGACACCAAGAATTTCGGCGGCAGTCGCGTTTTGGCTCTGGGGCTGTTCCATAATTTCCGGCGGCGACTGTTCACGGCCAGCGGGTTGCCGTTGATCAGGGACATCCCGCTTTGGTTAAGTGTCTATGCCGGTGTTTTCTGGACGGATTTCAATAACCACGCAGTGCATCCGGGCGACGAGTTTATCAACACGGCGTCGAAAGCCTATCGTGAAGTCGGATTCGGTTTGGGGAATCTTACGCCGTTTATCTCACCGCTCAATTTCGCGTTGTATTTCACCTGGCAGCTTTCGGATTACGACACACAGGACTTCAGTGTAAGACTGGGCTTTGAGTTGTAAGCGGGTTGTTGAAACTGACGGGCGTTATTGGTACTGATCAACGCCCTCGGCCAGGGCCGGCGGAGCGCAAAGATTTCACGGTCTGGGAAGACTGTTCTTCCTCGGCGGTGAAAGCGTAATTTTATTGAATCATGTCATTGGTTAACAATATAACCGAATACTATGCAGCCCGAGCCCTTGTTTACGACGAGACGGCAGGCTACACCGATCCGGAGGCAGAACAGCTTCGTGTCCCTATCAAGGCACGGTACCGAGAGATGTTCAGTGGACATGATGTGCTTGAGATTGCTTGCGGGTCAGGGTACTGGACACAAGTCATCGGCGAAGTAGCAAACTCAGTGCTCGCAACGGACATTAACTCATCGCTCGTCTCGATTGCAAAGGACAGGTGCAAGCATCTGTCCAACGTCCAATTCGAGACAACCGACGCATACACCCTCGACGGGGTTCGAACGGGGTTCAGCGCTGCCCTGGGGATCTGGTGGTGGTCTCACATACCAAAAGCGCAGATTCGGCCGTTTCTCTCCGTGTTGCACAGCAGGCTCGCGCCCGGAGCTCTTGTGCTGTTTGTCGATCAACTGCCTTATGAAGGGCAGGCCAGGAGGCAAGATCCTGACGGCAATACTTTAGAGCAACGCTCTTTGCCGGACGGTCGCTCATTTGAGATCGTGAAGAACTTCCCCACAGAAGAGGAAGTCAAGAATGTCCTCAGGGACATCGCGGATAATGTCAAATACATTGAGCGACCAGGTGAGAAGAGTTGGGGTGTAACGTACAACACGAAGAAATGATTACCAACAGAGTTGACGTAGAGCAAAACCGCCGAGGGGTTCTGTTCTAAGCTTGCTTGACAGGGAAGCTTAGCTAAGAGTCAATCGATTCCAGAGATTCGGTAGGCGTTTTTTGACAGCGTAAAGAGATTAACACAGAAGCCCATTCCAACTACCGGGGATTCGGACAAGAAATCGTAACCAAAAGAAATTAACATTGAGCGGAGTCCAATGACACCGGTTAGAGTTAGACTTCCTTCAGTTCCTGCGGAGCCATCAACTTTGTTAATGACTCCTAAACTGGCTGCAATTCCTATAGTGCTACTGGGATAGATTATTATGCTTTCATTTTTCGCGTCTATGGTGCTCAATCCACTGATCCAAACATATCCAAGTCCCACAGACAGAATTGGCTCAATACGGACGTTCTGAGAATCGTCCGAGTTGAGCCGCACTAATGTAATGGGGAAACTCCATGTGCTGATCCTGATCGGAAGAATCGCCCCGGTTTTAATTCCGTTATTCTCTTTGAGTAACATCAACGCATCGCCAAAAGACCAAGACCACTTTTCGTCAAAAGTTCTCCCCGCCTGCCTTTGAGCATACTTGATGAGAGGTTCGCTCCCACCAACCTGAGCAAACGAACTCATTGGAAGAAAGCCAACTACCAGACTGAGTATGCAAAGCACTTCCCAGCAGGCAGCTTTTCGATACAAGCCTCTATTGTCAATGTTTTTCATGGCGTGCTCCTTTCATCCACTGGTGTCCAGGTTGACTGTCAACGAAATGATGTCTTTTGTTAAAAAATGATCTTACCTTTGTTGGTCTATTTCTCATCTTAAGCCCAGTTTCAGAAAAAATCAAGCTAAAACCGCTATATTAGCGTTGACGGAGAGAAGGATCATCAAGGGACTCTGCCGTGTGATTGCTCCATATCGTAAGCGTAATACTTGACATGTATATCCATTGTTGTTAACTTTGATTCAATCAATAATAATAAACAGAGCTTTTTCCGGGAGTGCTTATGAAACGAATATTTCTGACATTAGCATGCATGCTGCTAGCTTCAAACACTCTGGCATTCAATCCTCCAAAAGGGCTAAGTTGGGGAATGACGTATGATGAAGTAAGAAACAAGTTAGAAAACCCGTCTAAGGGAGAAAAAGCCAAGATCAAGAAACTGAGCAAGGATCACAAGACGCACACGTTCTACCCGGTTCACGAACTTCCTGAAGGCTATCGTTATGCCGAGATTGAAAAAGTCAAACTATTGGGCGAAGAAGCAGATGAAATCCTTGCTGTTTTCGATGAAGATGGTGCGCTTTCAGTTTTTCAATACCATTTTCGCATAATTACTGGTGACGAGTCTGAGACTATCAACAAGATGTGGTCGTATTATCAAAAGTTAACAGATGTTCTCAAGAAGAAATATGGAGAACCTACTCGCAACCAAGTAACGCCAACCGATTTCGGAGCCCCGCTTTCGAAAGACACATATTTAGAGACCGTGTGGGATGATGAGAACAGTGGTGATAGGATCAGAGTCATTGTGACACTTTTTCAGATAGGCCGAGGAATTATCAAATCCACTAATTACCATGTGATTTTGGAATACGCTAATAGTGCATGGATCCAGAAGGATCTTGGTACCTCGCTCGAAGAAGAAATATAGAAGGGGACAAGATAACCCGGCAGGGCCGGCCTACAGCGTGCCGGAGAGATTGCCGAGGGAGATGTCCTCTACCAGCACCGAGTCGGGACGAGTGAGAGCATAGACGACAGCTTCGGCGACTTCATCGGGCGAGAGCATCTTATCGCGCGGCCAGTCACCTTCGATTTCATTCCACAGATCGGTATTGGTGGCCGATGGGTAGATATTGATAACACGAATACCCCGGGGGCGCAATTCCTCGCGCACCGCCCGCGTGAAACCTTCCAGAGCGAACTTACTCATACAATAGCTGCTCCAGCCGGGGAAACCGGTACGAGCCGCCACCGAGAGGATATTAACCACACCGGCGCCTTTTTCCATCAGGGCACTGAGCTTCTGAATCAAGAGGAACGGGGCCGTGACATTCACCGCGAACGAATCCTGCCATTCCCGCAGCGACAATTCACCCAGCGGTTTGACAATGGCGATACCGGCGTTGTTGATTATCGCCCGCAACGGCTCGGTACCGATAGCGTCAATCATCGTTTCGATTTCGGCGGGATTGCTCAAATCGCACAGCAATACACGGGCTTTGGCCCCGGCGTTTTCTACCTCGGCACGGACCTGCTCTAACGCTTCCCGATTACGTCCGTGCAGGAGCAGTTCTTTGTCCGGCCCGGCCAGCCGAAGAGCGATGGCGCGCCCCATACCTCTGGTGGCTCCGGTGATAAGACAGCGTTCCATAATGCGGTTTCCTATTTTGAGCGTCGCAGCGCGAAACGGTTGTTGGGTGTTTCCCACAGGCGCAGTCGGTGCAGCCGGTTGTCAAGTTGTTCGTCGAGCCGCGGCCACAGTCGGGTAATGATGTTCTCGCCGGTTGACGGCGTGTCGGTGAAATCGTCGGTGTCCAGTTCCAGGTGTTTATAGTCCCACAAGGCCAGTGACCGTCTGATGGCGTTTTGAAATTCGGCCAGATCATAAAGCGTCCCGCTGCGTTCGTCGTATTCTCCCCCGATAGTTGCCTCGCACTTGTATTCGTGACCGTGACCGTTGGGATTGTTGCAGATGCCGTACACTTGGCAATTCTCTTCGTCGTTCAGATACGGCGAATGCAGCCGGTGAGCGGCGTGGAAATAGTCGGTTACGCCCATGAGAAATTTCCCCCCGACCGTGTACTCCGAGAAGAAATGAGGCAATTCATAAAGCTTAACGCGACTGACCGGAATATCACCGCCGAGGCGCTGGGCAATATAGCGAGTCAGGGTCTCGGTGGTCATGGGCAGGCCTTTCAGACCCGGCACGTCGGTGTTGAGGTTCTTATGGTCCAACTCGTCGTGGATCATCTTCAAAGCACGGCTGCTTTGTTCGTAGGGGACTATCAGCCCGCTGGAAGGATCGGCCCGGCCGCTCAGCGTAACGCGCAGGCGGTAGTTATGACCGTGCCCGCTGGCCGCCGAGGCAATACCGAAAAGAGCTTCGTTCTCTTCGTCCGAAAGGTGCGGTGAGAAAGTCCGTCGGGCCGCCGACATATCCAGCCAGAAATTGCGATCCACATGACCGTCGGTGTAGGCGGTGGCGGCGCTGTTGTGTGAATCCTGAAAGTGACAGATAACCGGGCGGGCCGGTTGATCGTCGAACAAAGGCGTTATCTCCGCGAGCAATTGCACGGCCAGATTTTCGGGCGTCGGGACAAGATCGGTAAACGGCGGCGTGTCGACATTGAGATACTTGTGATCGTACCGGCCATCGATAATCTTCCCGGCCCGTTCCTTTATCACCCGCACGTTGAGCATCATGCCGGTTTTTTCGTCAATCGGACCGTGGAAAACGAAACGTGCGACGAAATTGTACCCGTGACCATGCTCACCCCGACAACCCGGACCGTACACGGCCAGATTTTTATCCTCGTCCCAGTCGGGGCAAAACAGCCGGGCCGCGGATGACATGTCGAAACGCTTGCTGATCGTGAGGTACATGCGGGCTATTTCTTTTTTATAAGGTTAAGGAATTCGGCGCGCGTGTCGGCGTTCTTGCGGAAAGTGCCGAGCAAACAGGAAGTCACCATGACGGAGTTCTGTTTCTGCACGCCCCGCATCATCATACAGAGGTGCTGCGCTTCGATCACCACGCCCACCCCGGCCGCATCGAGACGGGTCATCAAAACGTCGGCGATCTGTCGGGTCAGACGTTCCTGAATTTGCAAACGGCGGGCGTATACGTCCACCACGCGGGCGACTTTGGACAACCCGAGAATTTTCTCTTTCGGTATATAGCCCACATGACACTTACCGATGAACGGCAGGAGGTGGTGTTCGCACAGGGAATAGAGCTCGATGTCCCTGACCATTATTATGTCGTCGGTATCGGCGTGGAAGTAAGCATTATTGATAACTTCATCGACGTTCTGCTCGTAACCCTGGGTAAGAAATTTCATTGCCCTGGCGGCGCGTTTCGGAGTGGAAAGGAGCCCTTCGCGACCGGTATCTTCGCCGAGCGCCTCGAGCAGGTTTCGGTATATTTTTTCCATTATCAGGTCTTTCTCCGGGCTAATAGTATCAGCCTTTGTATTTTTCGATCCGTTGGACACTATAACAGTTCCGGTGGAAGTTGGTTTCGGAAATCATGTTACGTTCGAGCTTAAGGCTTGGCAAGCGGTTTCGCCGTTGGGGCTGAGGTATTGGCGGTAAGGTAATCCGTGCATCTGACGAAAGTATAGTATAACAAGCACTTCCCCATGATTTGAGGAGACGATATGGCGCTGCTTATTGAGGTAATTGAATGGCTTGACCCGACCGGTAACGAGATGATATACCGGATTCCGCAGGAGGGCTCGGCCGATTTCAAGCTGGGTGCTCAATTGATCGTCCGCGACAGCCAGATGGCCATGTTTTTCAAGGATGGTCACGCCGCCGATTCGTTCAGCACCGGACGACATACGCTCTCGACGATGAACGTCCCGATCCTGACCCGGTTGCTGGCCTTTCCTTTCGGGTTCAACTCGCCGTTCCGGGCGGAGGTATATTTCGTTAACCTGAAAGTCTTCACCGATCTCAAATGGGGGACCAAACACCCGGTTACATTCAAAGACAGCAAGCTGGGTATGATCAGACTGCGCGGCCACGGCGCTTTCACCATGCGTATCAAAGAGCCGGTGTTGTTCCTGAATACGATCGTCGGCCGTCAGGCGCGCTATACCACGTCGGAGATTCAGGATTACCTTCGCGACGTCATCATCGCCCGCATGAATGACCTGCTGGGTGAAGATCTCGATACCATGCTGGACCTTCCCGCCATCTACACCGAACTGGCCGGAAAATTCAAGAAGACGGTGGAAGTTGAGTTCGACAAGTATGGTCTGGAACTGGTTGATTTCTTCATCTCTTCGATAACACCTCCGGAGGAAGTTTCCAAAATGATCGACCAGCGTTCCGGGCTGGAAGCGGTGGGTGATCTGGACAAGTTCCTGAAATTCGAAATGGCCAGGGGGCTGGGTGCGCCCGGCGGGGCCGCGGCGGCCGGGTCCGGTATGGGCATGGCGGCCGGGGTGGGTGTCATGATGCCCGGCATGCTCAACAAAGTTTTTTCGCCGGAGCAAACCGAACTCAAGCGCGAACCGGTGGCAACCGTCACCTGTCCCAAATGTCACAGCGAAACACCGGAACAATCGCGCTATTGCTATCGCTGCGGACATCAGATGGTCGCTCAGAACGTCTGCCCTTCGTGCAATCAGCCGCTGCCGACCGAGGCCAATTTCTGCATGTATTGCGGTTACCGGCTCGATTCCAAACCGCGTTGTCCGCATTGCTCGGCCGAGCTGATTCCGGGCTCCAAGTTCTGCGGCGAGTGCGGCAAGAGGGTCGATGGTGATACAACCGACGAAAACTAAGAGCGGTTTCTATATCGGGGTGGGATGCCCCGGCTGCGGCGGCGAGGTTCGGCTCGATGATGATTTCTTCGTGACCACCTGCAAGTTTTGCGGTTCCAACCTGCGCGTGCTGCTCCCGGACACGCCCGTGGCATACCTGATCCGAAGCGGCATACCCGAAATGCAGGTGCGCTTCTACCTGGATCGGTACCTCAAGACGAACAACCAGCCGTTGAGTGGCTCGTCGCTCATGACCAAGAAACTGTACTATCCCTATTGGAAGTGCGATGCTACTCTTCTCAAGTTGCGCAACCGGATGGAGAAAACTTCTTATCTCACGTATTACAACGGTGCCTGCGAAGAACACGTGGCCACGAACCCCAGGAGTAAAATAAGCATAACACCCTATTCCGTGACGGTCGCGGCCGGTTCGCCCATGCCCAGCGTGCCGGACTCACTGGGCATGCGTTCCGAGACGATCAAAATCGTCCCCTTCATGCAGGATAATGTCGAGGACGATTTCGATGCCCTGCCGATTGTCCGACCATGGGAAACAGTCCAGCAGAAAATCAATCTTGCTCTGGCCACGGTGGAGAATATCAACGAACCGGAGTTCGGCGCCAACATCACGTGGTTGTTCAATCCGGTCTTTTCGTTGCTTTACTTCCCGTACATTTTGGCCGAGACGTACACGCCAACATACCAGCGCTACGCTCTCGACGGCCTCACCGGACGAGTGCTGGGATCGGCGGATACATCCGAAAAAGAGGAGTCGACACCGCCGGAACGCGCAACGACAATCTCGGTGAACCTCGGCAAGATCGGCGTTTCCATCGGTTTGACGCCTCCTTCGCACGAGCATGCAAGTTTTGTCGACAACGCCCTTGCCGACGGGACGGTTGAAGATCTCTCGTCGCTTGACATCGACACCGACACGCCGAGCGATACGCCGCAGGAGATAACTTTCGGTGAGCTGAAGATCGGGTTTCATCGCTGCACCAACTGCGGGGCGGATCTTCCGGCCAGGCAATCATACGTTTACATCTGTGACAACTGCCATTGTTTACAGGTGCTCGACAAATCCGATTACCGCCTGCCGCAAATCGAACTGGCCGACAGCAGCGACAATCGTTCGTCGAAGTTCGTGCCGTTTTGGCTGCTGCGTTTCCAGCCGGAACAGACAGCCCGTTTCGCAACTTTGCTGGGCATACTGGACCCGACCGACTACCTGGCGATTCCGGCCCTGCGTTCGGGGAATTTCGAAGCTGTTCATCGTCTGGCCAAACGAATGACAGCGGCCAAATCACAACTGCAAACGCACGCGGTGGAAGTTATGGATGAGCGCTTCATGCCGGTGCAGGTAAGCCTGGCCGAGGCCACGGCCCGGGCCACTATGATTGTCGCCCGCGAGTGTTTGAAACTTGGCAATGATGTCGATTTTAATGGTTTTGATCTAACCCCGGTCGAGGTTGGTCTTTTCTATGTTCCTTTTCGTTTGGAAAACTACTTCTACGTCGATTCCGTTCTCAACGCCGTAACGGTCGAGAAGACACTGCTGGAGTGAGCTCGGGAAACCACGGTTCGATGTCTCATTGCGGGACTTTCCCCTTTTGTTACTATCCCGGCAGGGTCTTTTCATTCATTACCGATCAGGTCGAGCAAACCGTCAAGGTGACGCTGATCTCCGGCGATGCGGCGTATCAGTCAAAATCAAGCAACACCGGCTTCTTCACCCTCGAGTCCGACAGCGCAGTTTTCCGCATCGAGATTGGTTCAGTGGTACGAACCCTGGTCCTGGTTCCCGGTTCACCACATCGCCGACATCATGAGGCCCGTCCCGCCGGTCGAGGGCGTTGATCAGTACCAATAACGCCCGCCCATTCAAGTTCGTTCTGTTACCGTAAAGATTACGCTTTCACCGCCGAGGAAGAACAGTCTTCCCAGACCGTGAAATCTTTGCGCTCCGCCGGTGCGGCCGGTTGGAAATTGTCGATGTAACGATCAATCAGCAGTTGCGTCGAGAGAATGGCCACGAAAGACATGTTATCCTTGAACGAAAGATGCTTGTCGGCCATGCGAGTGCATTTCTGATGAAGTTTCTTCACCGCCGTCGGGTTGAAGATGCCGCTTTGTGATACCATATCCTCGGATAGCATCCGTCCCACGTATTCCGGGGCGTCGGATTGCACGAAGCTGTTGGAGTCGGGCGCCATGTAGGGCTGCTTGACACGTTCGAGGATGTTTTTGGGCAGTTCCGGCTGCATGGCTTTTTTGAGGATGAATTTTTCGTTGAGTCCGAGGATCTTGTGCCAGGGCGGAACCGTGGCGGCAAACTCGGCCACGCGATGATCCAAAAACGGGAAGCGTCCTTCCACCGAATGTGCGGCCGAGACCCGGTCGCCCTGCGAAGAGAGAATATATCCGGCCAGCAATGAACGAGCTTCGATAAACTGCGCCCGGGCCAAATGATGCCAGTGGGCGAAGTTGGACGGCAGTTCACGACCGTAGGCTTCGCGGGCATCGTAACCGCTCAGCCGTTCTTTCGTTTCGGACGAGTAGAAATTCTTTATCATGGTCGCGGTGGCCATGCGCGGCATGTGCGAGAAGTAATACTTGTCGGTTTCGCTCAGACCGGTTTTGTAAAAAGCCGCCAGATAGGCCCCGGCTCGTGAAGCCGTCACCGGCAGCGTGGGGTAGAGGCGCTTGAGAAGGGCCGGCCGCCATTTGGACTCGGGGTCCTTAGCCCAGAAGGCGCGGATCAGTGTCTCTTTGAAAATGTCATAGCCGCCTAAAATCTCGTCGGAGCCTTCGCCGGTCAGGACGACTTTGAAGTTGTTCTCTCGTACCAGGCGGGAGAGCATGTATAGCGGTGTGGGGGCGGTGCGGACAATCGGTCGTTCGGTATGCCAGATGACGTCCGGGAAATTTTGGGCGATATCGCGATAGTCGCACAGCACGCGGTGATGATTGGTCCCCAGGTATTCGGCCATCTGGTTTTGATAGCCCGACTCATCGTAAGCGGCGTCGCTGAAGGCAATCGAGAAAGTCTCCACCCGGGTGTCGGTGAAATGTTTGATAAGGGCCGTGGTGGCCGACGAGTCCAGCCCGCCCGAGAGATATGCCCCCACCGGGACGTCGGCACGAAGGCGCAGCCGCACCGAATCTATCAGCAGGGCGCGAAGTTCCTCCGCCCATGATGCCGCGGTGCGCTCGTGATCGTATTCTTCCGGGAAAACCATGCTCCAGTAACGACCGGTGCTGATTCGGCCGTTGTTGATCTCCACGTAGGTCCCGGCTTCGAGTTCGTTGATATTTTCGAAAGCCGAGCGCGGCGGGGCGCTGGTCCACCAGGTGAAAGTTTCATCCAGGCCGCGATAGTCCAGACGCCGCGGCACGGCGGGATCGCAGAAGATCGACTTGATCTCCGAGGCGAAATAGAAACGACCGTTGTGAACGGTGTAGAAAACCGGACGGATACCCAGACGGTCACGGGAGATGAAAAGCGTTTCCTTATTTCTGTCGTAAATGGCGAAGGCGAACTGACCATTGAAACGGTTCAGGCAGTCCTTGCCCCACTGTTCGTAGGCGTGGATGATTACCTCGGTATCGGAGCGGGTCTTGAAACGGTGGCCCAGCTTTTCGAGTTCCGGGCGAAGTTCCACGTAGTTGAAGATCTCGCCGTTGAACGTTATCCAGATCGAGCTGTCTTCGTTGCTCATTGGCTGAGAGCCGCCGGCCAGGTCGATGATGGAAAGACGGGCCTGTCCCAGAACGCACTTATCGTCGAGATACGCGCCGTACTCATCGGGGCCGCGGTGTTCGATTATGTTCACCATTCGACCGATCAACTCGCGGTCGGGTTCAGCTTTTCCTTCGATCTGGAAAAATCCGGCGATTCCGCACATATGAGATCAAGCGCTTTCTTTTCGTGGCTGTATATTTTAGTTTGGGCTTGCAGCCTATGTTACTTTCTGTATGTCGGTTTGTCACGGGAAATGTTGATCTCGCCGTTTCGGCTATAATTCCGATTAAAGCTTGTCCCGACAAAGGCCGCGTTTTACTTTCCCGTCATTCGCGGATGTTGACCAATATGAAGAAACAGGGGACGTAAGCGTGTTTAATCTGGTGAAAAACTGGCTGGCCGGTCACGGTTTGGAAGGGGCCGCTCTGGGATATGTGAGCTGGGCGGTTGTTGCACTGGTTGTCATTGTAATGGCCTGGCTGGCGAATGTCGTGACCAAACGGGTTTTTCTGGCGGGGCTGTCTTTTATCATACGCCGAAGCAAAACCAAGTGGGACGACGCTCTTTTGGAACGACGGGTTCTCCATCGGGCGGCGCACATCGCCCCGGCCCTGATTTTCTATTGGTTCGCCGGAGCCTTTCCCGGTGTCGATGACCTCATTCGACGGCTGGCTATCGTTTATATGGCCATCGTGGGCGGTATGGTATTCAACGCCTTTTGCAACGCCGTGATCGATGTCTACCGTACCCTGGAAATTGCCAAAAGCCGGCCCATCAAGGGCTATGTGCAGATCGTACAGATAATCGTACTCGTGCTGCTGGCAATTTTTCTGGTTGCTGTCATTCTCGGTCAGTCGCCTGTCGTGTTGCTCAGTGGTCTGGGGGCACTGACCGCCGTGCTGATACTGGTATTCAAAGATTCCATTCTGGGTTTGGTGGCCTCTTTTCAGATTGCCACCAACAACATGATCGGGCTGGGCGACTGGATCGAGATGCCGAAGTACGGCGCCGATGGTGACGTGGTCGATATATCCCTGCACACCATCAAAGTCCAGAACTGGGATAAAACGATAAGCACCATTCCCACCTATTCCCTGATTTCCGATTCATTCAAAAACTGGAAAGGGATGAGCGAGTCCGGCGGCCGGAGGATCAAGCGGGCGGTATATATCGATATCAACACGATCAGGTTCTGCGACGAGGACATGTTGCGTCGATATTCGAAGTATCAGTATATCACCGACTATATCGAGCGCAAAAAAGAAGAGCTGTCGAAATACAACGAGGAACACAAGGTCGATACTTCCGAACTGGTCAACGGCCGGCACCTGACCAATATCGGGACTTTCCGGGCGTACGTGGAAGCGTATCTGAGACATCATCCCAAGATTCATCAGTCGATGACGTTCCTCGTGCGGCAGCTTGCGCCCGGTGAGCACGGTTTGCCGATAGAGATTTACGTTTTCAGTAACGATCAGGTCTGGGCCAACTACGAGGCTATCCAGTCGGATATATTCGATCATATTCTGGCCGTGGTGCCGCTTTTTGATTTGCGCGTTTATCAGGATCCGAGCGGGCAGGACATACGCAGTCTGGCCGGGACAATCAGACGGTAGACGTGTTACCCGGGCACGCCCCGCGTCGTTATTCGAATCTCACCGTTGATCCGGTGGCGCTCTTGCGCAGAGTGACTATCAGTATATTCAATGCTGTGGTGATACGCATACCCGGTTCAAAACGGATGATGGGGTTAAGGGGTTAAGTTTCTTCTGGACAGCCGTTCTTTTTGTTTGCAATTTCTTTTCGGATGACCGGCGCGCGCATGCAATACCGGCCGTGATTGGAGGTGACACGATGTCCGGATGGATCAGCAGGTATTTCAGGCTCGAAGCTCTGCAAACGACTTTCCGCCGCGAGGTGTTGGCCGGGGTAACGACTTTCGCTACCGTCGCCTACGTCATCGTCGTGAATCCGAAAGTTCTGGAAGCGGCGGGGATTCCGTTTGGTCCCTCGATGGTTGCTACCATATTGACGGCGTTTTTCGGAACGATGGCGCTCGGTATCTATGCCCGGCGGCCTTTTGCCATTCTGCCTTACATGGGGGAAAACGCATTTATCGCTTATACGGTTGTGCAGGTACTGGGCTACACCTGGCAAACCGCTTTGGGGGCGGTGTTTATCGGCGGCGTGCTCTTCACTCTTATCAGTGCTTTTCGCATCAGAAGCTGGCTGGCCAACGCTATCCCCAATTCACTTAAGATCGCTTTCTCGGTCGGGATCGGTTTGTATCTGACTTTTATCGGTCTTAACCATACCGGTATCGTCGAGTTGGGGGTGGAAGGTGCCCCCGTGCACGTGGGTGATCTTACCAGCCTGCCGATTTTTCTGGCCGTCGTCTGTTTTTTCGTTATGGCTTTTCTGATGATCCACCGTTTCAAGGGTGCTTTGCTTATCGGTATTCTTTCCATGTCGGTGGTCGCTTTTGTTACGGGGGTGGCTGCCTTCCCGACGCAATTGGTGAGCATGCCTCCCAGCCTGAAACCGATCTTTCTGGAACTGGATATCGCCGGGGCTCTTCACTGGGGCTTTTTCTCCGTTATTCTCACCGTGCTTGTCATGGATTTCGTCGATACCACCGGCACACTCATGGGTTTGTCCTATAAAGCGGGGCTGCTGGATGAACAGGGGAACCTTCCAGAGATAGAAAAACCAATGCTCTGCGATTCCACGGCTACGGTGGTCGGGGCGCTGCTCGGAACCAGTACGGCCGGTATCTATCTTGAATCGGCGGCCGGGATTGAGGCGGGCGGTCGATCCGGGCTGACGGCGGTAGTTACCGCGTTGCTCTTTCTGCTGGCGTTGTTTTTCTCACCGCTTCTGACAGCCATACCGGCCTGTGCCTACGGTCCGGCTCTGATGATCGTGGGTTTGCTTATGCTCGGCCCGGTGACCCGGCTTGAATATCATGACCTTACGGAGGCCCTGCCGGCTTTTTGTGCTATTGTCATGATGTCTTTCAGTTTCAATCTGGGGGTTGGCATCACGGCCGGGTTTGTCACTTACCCCCTGGCCAAGATATTCGCCGGGCGGGCACGCGAGGTGGCGCTGGGCATGTGGATTCTGGCCGCGTTATCGCTGCTGTTTTACGTTTTCTATCCTTATTGATGCTGCGGCTGTGCCGAGGTATTTACCGGAAAGCTTGACAAGTGCCCCGGGGAACGGTTTGTTGTCTCCTGTGCGGGTTAATTGATCACAGTAAATCAGCTTGTCCGTAACCTGTCCGGTTCTGGTCGGGGCGGTGGTTCTTGCACCGGTCGGCCCGGGTCGGAGGCAGTATCGGTGTATATCCCCGGGCATCGGGAGTGATCGATAAACCGCGTGAACCCGGCAACCACGAATGCAGACCACGAGGGAAGGCGTTGAGTCCTCGGGCTCACTGAACGGCCCCGAAGAACCGCCGGCCACCCTCTTGTCTGCCATAGCAACCAGGGAGAGACCATGTTCCTGAAAATCGTCGTGATAGTGGCCTATGGGCTGACGATAGTCCTTGTCGGACTGCGCGCCATGCGCAAGACCCATTCGTTTTCGGATTTCTTCCTCGGGGGGCGCAGTATCGGCCCGTGGATGACCGCCTTCACCTATGGTACGGCTTATTTCTCGGCGGTTGTTTTTATCGGTTTCGCCGGTAAAATCGGCTGGGGATTCGGTTTTTCCGATCTGTGGATCGCGCTGGGCAATGCTTTGATCGGGGTGCTGGCTGTCTGGTGGTTGCTGGGTAATCGGATCAAGAAAATGTCGCTCGAATACGAAGTGGCCACGATGCCGGAGTTTTTTCAGAAACGTTATGACAGCCGATTTCTGAAGATATTTGCCGCCGTGTGTATCTTCGTGTTTTTCGTTCCTTATTCGGCGGCTGTCTTCAAAGGGCTGAGTCATCTTTTCGAGTCCAATTTCCATATCCCCTACGAATGGGCACTGGTGTTGATGGGGCTGTTCACGGCGCTTTATCTGGTGCTGGGCGGGTATCGGTCGATGACCATGATCGATGTTTTCTTCGGCATGATAATGGTGGTCGGGGTAATAATTCTGGTCTGGAGTACGGTGGATCAGGGCGGTGGTTTGAGCGGCATTGTTCGGACCCTGAGGGAAATAGACCCCAAACTCACCGAGGTGGTCGGACCGCCCGGTTGGTGGCCGTTGTTCAGTCTGGTGTTTCTTACCAGCGTGGCTCCTTTTGCCATGCCCCAACTGGTTCAGAAATTTTATGCCGTCAAAGACCGTAAGTCGATTCGGATCGGTATGGTGGCTTCCACTATTTTCGCAATTCTCGTTGGCGGAGCGGCCTATTTTACCGGTGCCACCGGCCGCGTCTTTCTCTCACCGGAATCGGCGCCGACCGCTTTTGATCATGGCGCACCGATTTTCGACGCCCTGATGCCGGAGCTTCTGGCCAACGTCATCCCCGATTCTCTGTCGGTGCTGATCCTTCTTTTGATCCTCTCGGCTTCGATGTCCACCCTGGCTGCTCTGGTGCTGATTTCCAGTTCCTCGGTGGCCCGAGATCTCTACGCCGGGTTTATCAATCCGGGTGTTTCGGACAGAAAGCTCACTTTCCTGATGCGTCTGGCCAGCGCCTTTTTCGTGTTTCTGTCGGTCTTTTTCGCTTATCTCAAGCCAACTCATATCGTGGCCATTCTCGGTATCTCCTGGGGGGCTATCGGGTCGGTTTTCCTGGGGCCTTTCATCTGGGGGCTTTTTACTCGCTGGGTAAACAAAACCGGGGCGATTATCTCGTCGATCCTGGGTTTGGGCGTTTGTATAGCGCTTTACGCCGGGGGCATGCCGTCCCCTCAGGCCGGTACGGTCGGTATGATCGTGTCGTTGGTGGCCACGCCTCTTTTCTCTTTGAGGTGGCCTCGTCCCGGGCTTGATTCTGTGGCCTGACTGCGGATCGGGAGCCTTTTTCCGACCGGCATGGTTGGTCAAAGTTAATACAGTTCTATAGCTTAGGTTCTTGTTAATCCGGCCGATTACTTCTCTATAGGTGAGCGGTGGATAGGGCCTCGAGGAATGCCGAAGAGGCAGCCACGGGGTAGTGTCGCTGTCGGCGACAGAGAAACCAGACCACCGGATCGAGGGGATACACGGAAGATGACAATCCGAGCTGAACTCAGGGAGCGAGTATTAATTGAGGCCGATCCGGGTTTCACTGATCGGTGGAATTATCGGGTCCGGGCTCGGTCTGTATTGTCCGATAAAGCACTTTCCCGAATCGCGTAGTGATATGTGGCAGAGTGAACCTTATTATCGCAATTGCATTGTTCAGCCCGTGCATTGACATCAGGTTGCGATAACGACAGAACTTGCTGCGGTTTCGGCAGGCGATACGGGAGAAAGATAATCAACGAGGGAGAGCGGGCATGAGTTGGAAAAATCTGGAAATAGCCAAGAAACTGTACATCGGTTTCGGTATCGTCCTGATACTGACCCTGGTCACCGGCTGGGTGAGCTATGATGGTCTGACCACGGTATCGGCTAAGGTGGAAGTTGCCGATGACGCCAATCGGCTGATCAAAATCGCCCAGGATTGCAGGCAGGCGGAGAAGAATTATATCATCCGGGATGATGATCAATACATTGACGAACTGCACAAACACATCACCGAGGGGATCACCCTGGCCAACGAATTGGAAGCCAGGCTGACGACCCCTTCCGAAATTACGGCTATTAACGAGTGTATTGGGGATTTGGAGGCGTACCAGGAGGCCAGCGAAAACTGGGCCCAGACCGATAAAGAAGGCAAAGCAGCTTTGCAGGATATGGTGGTGGCCGGCAGAAGGTGCGAAGCCGAGTGCGAGAACCTGCGTACCAGCCAAAAAGAACAGATGGAACAGGAATTCGCTTCCCGGGCGAGTTCTCAGCAGCTTCAGGACCGGGTAGCCAAGGCGGACGCTGCGAATCGCATGCTTAAATGGATACTGCAGATGCGCCGGCACGAGAAGAACTTCGTTATGAGAAAGGACACCGAGTACGTAGAAAAGGTCGTCGGTTATCTCAACCAGTTGAAAGAGCAAGCCCAGATAGCCAAAGGCATGATGAAGAAACAGGAAAACCGTGATCAGATCGACGCTGTTGTTAAAAGTGCCGAAGATTACGAATTGGCCTTTGATGCGTATCAGTCTGCCTATGACAGATCGGTGGCCCTTGAGAACGTGCTTATCTCGTCCGGCCGCAACGTTGTTGCGATTTGCGGCGAACTGCGTCGCACGGAAAAAGACAACATGCAATCGGCTCGGAATCTGGCTATTACCATGACTACCGCTTTCGTATTGGGGGCGGTACTTATTGGGGTGTTTATCGCTTTCTTCATCGCCCGGGGAGTTTCACGCCCGGTTTCCCAAATGGCTCGTGTCGCTGAAAAGATATCGACCGGTGATATTAATCACACGATTGAACTGGAGTCGAAGGACGAGGTGGGTGTTCTGGCAGCCTCGTTCCGGGCTTTGATCGCCTACATGCAGGACCTGGCTTCGGCGGCGGAACGTATTGCGGCCAATGACCTTCAGGTCGATGTGCAGCCGAAGTCGGATCAGGACATTCTGGGCAATTCGTTCCGGACGATGCTCGTGAACCTTACGCAAATAGTTCGTCAGATGTCGGACAACGCGACGCAGTTGGTGTCGGCGGCGAACGAGGTGGCCTCATCATCGGAACAGATGTCCCGGGGAGCCAACGATCAAACTGCACAGATGAGTCAGGTTTCGTCGGCTATCGAGGAAATGACGGCGACGATCCTGGAATCGTCCCGGAACGCCGGTGAGGCCTCGGACGGAGCCCGGAACGCTTCGGACACGGCCGCTAACGGGGGAGAAATAGTCAGCCAGACGATTTGTGGGATGCAGCGTATTGCCGACGTGGTTCGTGAGTCGTCGGATTCGATAGGCAAGCTGGCGTCCTCGGCGGACCAGATCGGTCAGATCATAGGGGTAATAGATGACATTGCGGACCAGACGAACCTTCTGGCTCTGAACGCGGCTATCGAGGCGGCTCGGGCCGGGGATCAGGGGCGAGGTTTCGCGGTGGTGGCCGACGAGGTGCGCAAGCTGGCCGAGCGTACCGGTCAGGCAACTGGCGAGATAACGGAGATGATCAAGGGAATCCAGAGCGAAACACAGGAAGCGGTACGGTCGATGGAAACGGGCATCCAAGAGGTTGACTGCGGTCGCGAGTTGACGGACAAGGCGGGCAATTCGTTGAATGAGATCGTGACCATGAACCAACGGGTGATGGATATGATTCGCCAGATTGCGACGGCTTCGGAACAGCAGTCAACGGCAGCGGAACAAATATCGAAAAACGTCGAGAACGTGACCGCCATAACGAAGGAAACGGCTACGGGAGCGCAGCAGTCGGCGGCGGCGGCGGAAGAACTGAACCGCCAGGCCGAAGGGATGCAGAAGATGGTATCCCAGTTCAGACTTAAAGAGCAGATATAGCCGGGCTGTCTTGCCGTACGGAAATGTAAAGATGATAAGACGGCCCCGGTCTGTTTCACCGGCGCTGATACAGGAAGAAGTATTATGAAGGAACACGAACAGGAACAAAACGACGAGCTGATCCAACTGGTCTCGTTCAGACTCGGTGACGAGGAATTCGGAATCGATATCCTGAAAGTGCAGGAAATCGACCGGATGACCGACATCACGCAGGTGCCGCAGGCCCCACATTACTGTGAAGGGGTGATAAATCTTCGGGGTAAGGTGATTCCGGTTATTGACCTGCGCAGAAGGTTCGGACTTGAATCCAAAGAAAGAGACAGAGAGACACGCATCGTGGTGTGCGATGTCGCTACGGCCGTGATCGGTATGATAGTAGATTCGGTGCAGGAAGTTCTTCGTATTTCTTCCTCGATTATTGAGCCTCCCCCCGATATTGTTACGTCGGTCGATTCACAGTACATAAAAGGGGTGGCCAAGCTTGAGGAACGATTGCTGATCTTTCTGGATATATCCGGTGTAGCCGGCGAGATGAATGAAGTCATGACCGCTGAGATGACCTCTGAGGTGACCGCGGATATGGTCACTGAAATGGCCGCGAGTACCTGATATCGATTACGGCACGTGTTGTTTTCGATATGTTCGCGAATGCGAGTGAGGAGGCTTCGGCCTCCTCTTTTTTTTACCCGGGAATTGTCGTCTTTTCATCCGGTTTCGGGATCGCAATCCCCTGTTCAGGCGTTTTATTTCTTAAACTATTCGGTTGGTCAGTGCCCCCGCTGTCGATAGTTGCCGTGTGATAAGGATTCGGCCGGGGAAAACCACGGGCGGATTCAATGGCCGGGCGGGAAATGAACGGGGGAAATGGGTGCGCGCACAGGCCATCTTTTACTTGTCAAGTCTGATAACCCTTTATATATTATAGATATAGAGGTTAATGTGTCAAAAGGAAAGGGCAAACTATGCTGGTAAAGCAAGTATTGGAAAAGAAATCCCGGGACCTCATTACCTGTTCGGCATCGACGTCATTCGATGAAGCCATGGAGTTGTTGTTTGGCGAAAAGATCGGTTGCCTGCCGGTTGTGGATGAGGACAACCGCCTGGTCGGGATAGCCAGCACCAAAGATATCTTTCGCAAAGTGCACGAAACCAGGGGCGACTATCACGATCTGACAGTTGGCGATGTGATGACGACCAATGTCATTGTCGGTCTGTCCGATGACGACGTTGACTACGTGGCCGAAGTGATGAACAAAAACTGGATTCGCTGTATGCCGATTGTCGAGGGTGATCATATTGTTGATATCGTGACAATGCGCGATATTATCAGGGCCCGGGTCAAACGCACGGAGATAGAAAACCGCTATTTGAAGCTGTATCTCGAGGGTTTGGGCACGCGCGATCGCTCGTCTGATTTTTAGTTTGTCGATTTTGTGGCAGTTGCGGAAAACACAGACATCGGGGGCGGCATCGGGTCAATAGAGGTTGGCCCGGTGCGGGGTGTTGGTCTGTCCGGTTTTCCGACGGGTATTGTATCTTTTTCATGAACAGTCTAATCCGCCGACGCAAAGGGTGGTTATTGCCATTTGACACGGGCACGGTTCTTTCCGGTCGGACACTCCTGCTCGTTTGTGCCCCCCTGTTCTTTTGGCCACGGTTCCCGGCCGAAACGACTCGAGCCGGGATTTCTGTCGGCTAAAAGATGAAATCAGCCCGGAATTATTTGCCATTTTCCCATTTTGATATACATTGGGCGGTCTATGAGTAACTTTTTGTCTTAAGGTGATGATGCTGATGGCGGAATCGAAAATAGATGATCTTAGGAAGAGAAAAGAACGGCTGCACAAGGGGGGCGGTGACAAGCGCATTGCCAAGCAGCACGAATTGGGCAAGCTGACGGCTCGCGAGAGGCTTGCTCTTCTTTTTGATGAGGATACTTTTGACGAGTCCGGTCTGTTCATGCGGAACCGCTGCCGGGATTTCGGCATGGCAGACAAGGAGTTCCCCGGTGAGGGGGTAGTTACCGGACACGGCATTATTGACGGTCGGCCGGTGTACGCCGCCAGTCAGGATTTCACCGTGGCCGGGGGCTCGGTGGGAGAAGCTACCGGTCGCAAGATTCAGCAGATCATGGACGACGCTCTGAAAACGGGCGATCCGTTCATTTTTATTAACGACAGTGGCGGAGCGCGGATTCAGGAAGGTGTCGATGCCCTTTCGGCTTACGGCGGGGTCTTTTATCGTAATGTGCTTCTCTCCGGTGTCGTACCGCAAATAAGCATTATCGCCGGTCCCTGCGCCGGTGGCGCGGCCTATTCGCCTGCTCTGACCGATTTCATCATTCAGGTGCGGCATGAGGGGCAGTTGTATATCACCGGTCCGCTGGTGATCAAGCAGGTTACCGGGGAAGATATCTCGGCCGAGCAACTGGGTGGGGTGGAAAGCCATGCTCACTACTCGGGCGTGGTACATTTCACGGCCGAGAACGGCGAGGACGCCATATATATTACCAAACGCCTGTTGTCTTTCCTGCCGAGCAATAACACCGAGGATCCCCCTTTCTATCCGGATTTGTACGAGGAAGAGATCGGTCCCGACGAAAGTATGAACAACATAATCCCCGACGATCCCGGGGAACCCTATGACATGCGGGACATCATATGCGGGGTGGTGGATAATGCCGATTTCATGGAAGTGCAGGAGCAGTTCGCGGCCAACATTATTGTAGGCTTTGCCCGGTTGACCGGTCGGTCGGTGGGTATTATCGCCAATCAGCCGATGGTTAAGGCGGGAGTGCTGGATATCGACTCTTCGGATAAGGCTTCGCGGTTTATCCGTTTTTGCAATGCTTTTAATATCCCCGTCATAACGTTCGTCGACGTTCCCGGTTTTCTTCCCGGTGTCCAGCAGGAGTACGGCGGTATTATCCGGCATGGGGCCAAGATGCTCTTTTCCTATGCCTCGGCCACCGTGCCCAAACTGACCGTGGTGGTGCGCAAGGCTTACGGCGGTGCTTTTCTGGCTATGTGCGCCAAGAGCATGGGGGCCGACCGCCTTTGTGCCTGGCCGAGTGCGGAGATCGCCGTGATGGGAGCCGAGGGCGCCGTCAATGTGCTGTACCGAAAAGAAATCAAAGAAGCCGATGATCCCGCCGCGGAGCGAACCCGGCGTCTTGAAGAATACAAGAACACCTTCGCCAATCCCTACTTTGCCGCCGGACACGGCATGGTCGACGAAATTATCGAACCCGCCGAAACCCGTGCCTATCTTGCCGCGGCCCTGGATGTGCTGAAGGCAAAGCGTGAACTCCGTCCCAACAAAAAACACGGTTTGATTCCGCTTTAGAAACAGGGTGATAACATGTCAGATACAATGAGCTTCAGTCTCAGTTTCTCGGTGATCGGTATCCTGATCGTGTTTGTGGCCTTGGCCATTATTGTGATGGTGATATCACTCGTTCGGCGACTCGACGCCAAGTGGGAGGACCGCGAAGCGGCCCAGAAGAAAGCCGCCGGTGAGAAAGAACAGAATATTGATTCGCTTACGCTTGTTCTGATTACGGCCGCAGTGGCGACCATGCTTCAGGGCCGGTATTTCATTCGCAGCGTCAAGAAACTGCTGCCGGTCGACGCTATGTCCGGACCGTGGTCGTCGCAGGGACGAGCGATTCTTCACGGTTCGCATGTGCATCGTCGGGGAAGATAAGAAAATACTTTTTCATACGTTCGTGGATGACAGAGTCTTAGGAGACGAGAGATGAAACTAAAGATAACAGTTCATGGGGTTGCTTACGAAGTAGACGTGGAAGTGCTTGACCCCGGCGAGGGATTCCCGCCAAGCGGCGTCCTGCCGAAGGTGAGGCCCGTTGCCGCAAAACCGAATGGCCGTACACCCCTGGCCCCCCCTTCGGGCGCTTCAACTCCGCCCGCCGCGCCGGGTAGCGACAACTCGGTGGCTTCGCCCATCGCCGGTACAATTATCGAGATCAAGTGCAAGGTCGGGGAGTCGATCACCAAAGGTCAGGTGTTGCTCGTGATTGAAGCCATGAAAATGAAAACCTCCATTGCCGCTCCTGCTTCCGGCAAAGTCAAAGCCATCCCCGTCGCCGCCGGAGATTCCGTCCGCGAAAGCCAGGTCCTGGTCGAACTGGAATAGCTCGCCGTAGTTCCTATAGGAGCAACTCATGGATATATTTCTGAATTTCATTCAGACCGGGGCGGTGGGTCACCTAACCTTCGGCAATCTTGGCATGATCGTGGTGGGCTGTATTCTCCTGTACTTGGGAATAGTCAAGGATTACGAGCCGCTGCTGCTGGTTCCCATCGGTTTCGGCGTTCTGGTCGGTAACATTCCTTTTGAGCCGGGTATGGAGATCGGCATCTACGAGGAGAACAGCGTGCTCAGCATCCTCTACACGGGTGTTACGCAGGGTTGGTACCCGCCGCTGGTTTTCCTTGGCATAGGAGCCATGACCGATTTCTCCTGCATGCTGGCCAACCCGCGGCTGATCCTGCTTGGAGCGGCCGCCCAGGCGGGAATCTTTCTGACCTTTCTCGGGGCTGTGCTGTTGGGATTCGGGTACAAAGACGCGGCAGCCATCGGAATTATCGGTGGTGCCGACGGTCCGACGGCCATTTTCCTGTCTTCAAAACTGGCTCCTCAATTTCTGGGAGCTGTTGCCGTGTCGGCATATTCCTACATGGCGCTCGTGCCTGTTATTCAACCGCCTATCATAAAGCTGCTGACCACCAAAAAGGAACGCCTGATTCGGATGAAACCATCCAAACCGGTCAGCAAGCGGCTTAGAATTCTCTTCCCGATCATTGCGTTTCTGATAACGGGATTCATAGCTCCGGGTTCTGTCAACCTGCTTGGTTTCCTGTTCCTCGGCAACCTGCTCAAAGAGTGCGGGGTTACTGAAAGACTGGCTTCAACGGCCCGAACGGCTTTCGTTGACATCGTGACGATTCTGCTCGGTCTGACGGTCGGGGCTTCGACCGATGCCAGTCGGTTCTTGACGGTAACATCGATTAAGATTTTCGTTCTGGGTGCCGCCTCGTTCTGTGTGGCCACCGCCTCCGGCGTATTGTTTGCCAAGCTGATGAACCGCTTATCGCGTCAGGGTATTAATCCGATAATCGGGGCCGCCGGTGTTTCTGCCGTCCCGATTTCCGCGCGAGTTTGCCAGATGGTCGGGGCCCAGGAAGATCCCAACAATTTCCTGATAATGCACGCTATGGCGCCCAACCTGGCCGGAGTCATCGGTTCGGCTGTCGGGGCCGGGATATTGCTGGCGACTTTTGGTTAGACCAAACCGACGATACTTTGTCATTTCAGGGGTTTCTCGCAAGGGAAACCCCGATTTGTTGGTGTTCGGAGTGCATTAGGGACTTGATTTTGCGTCGGGAAGTCGATAAATAGGCTCTGGACGATTCACGAAAACTGCCGTTTCTGATCCGCCCACGGCGGGAGCTGTATATAATGAAACCGATATATCTTGACTACAACGCCACTACCCCCATTGATCCCCGGGTCGGCCAGGCCATGTTGCCGTTTATTAATGAGCATTTTGGCAATCCTTCCAGCAGCCATGCTTTCGGCGCCACCGCCCGGAAAGCGGTCGATATCGCCCGTCGGCAGGTAGCCGATCTGCTTGGTTGCAGCAGCGAAGAGATTGTTTTCACCAGTGGCGGTTCCGAATCCAACAACTACGCGATTAAAGGCGTGGCCCGGGCATACCGGGACAAGGGCAATCATATCATAACTTCCGCCGTGGAACATCCGGCCGTTATCGAGGTCTGCAAGTACCTTGAAACTCGGGGCGTGCGGGTGACCTATCTTCCGGTCGATCAATACGGACTGGTAGATCCGGCCCGGGTGGAAGAAGCCGTTACGCCGCAGACGATCCTGATTACGATCATGCACGCCAACAACGAAGTGGGGACTATCGAACCGATTGCCGAGATAGCCGAAATGGCCCGTCGGTGCGGTATTCTGATGCACACCGATTGCGCCCAGTCGCTCGGCAAAATCCCGGTGAAGGTGGATGATCTGAAAGTCGATCTGCTTTCGGTGGCCGGACATAAGCTGTATGCGCCCAAGGGTATTGGCGCTCTGTATATTCGCTCCGGCGTGCATTTGGAAAAACAGGTCCATGGCGCCGATCATGAAAGGAACTGGCGAGCCGGTACCGAGAACGTAATTGAAATAGTCGCTCTGGGCAAAGCCTGCGAACTGGCCGGGCAGGATCTGGATAAACACGCCGCTCACCTGAAGGCCATGCGGGATCGTCTCGAAAACGGTTTGCAGGAGCATATTTCTGATCTTCGCGTCAATGGTCATCCGCAGAAAAGATTGTCCAATACCCTCAGTGTCAGTTTCCGGGGGCTGGAAGCCGACACCATTCTTTCGGAACTTGACCAGGTGGCGGCATCGGCCGGGGCGGCCTGCCACAGCGAGAGTGTCGAGATATCCAGTGTGCTGCAGGCGATGAAAATACCGCTGGAATGGGCGATGGGGACAATACGTTTTTCGACCGGCCGTTTCACGACAGTCGATGAGATCGACCGGGCCATCGAAGAAACAGCTCGCGTAGTCGGGAGCCTGTCGCCGGAGGGGGCACCGGCACCGGTAGCGAGCGACGGTGACGAGATCAAGCTGACCCGATATACCCATGGATTGGGTTGTGCCTGCAAACTGCGTCCGCAGCTTCTGGAAAAGGTGCTTCAGCAATTGCCGGTGCCCGATGATCCCGCTATTCTGGTAGGCACTGATACGTCCGATGATGCCGCCGTTTATCGTCTGGATGATCACACGGCAATCGTGCAGACGGTGGATTTCTTTACCCCCATAGTCGATGATCCGTACCAGTTCGGGGCTATTGCCGCCACCAATTCGCTGAGTGACATTTACGCCATGGGGGCCAGGGCGTTGTTTGCTCTGAATATCGTGGGGTTCCCCAGCAATCGGTTGCCGATGAGGGTGCTTGAAGAGATACTTAAGGGCGCGCTGGACAAAGCTCGCGAGGCCGGGATTGCTATTATCGGTGGTCACACGGTGGACGATACCGAGCCGAAATTCGGTCTGGCCGTAACCGGCATAATTGATCCCGAACGGATCGTAACCAACCGGGGTGCCAGGCCGGGCGATGTTCTGATACTGACCAAGCCACTGGGGACCGGCATTCTGTCTACGGCTCTCAAGCGTGGATTGCTGGACGCTTCTCAGGCTGATATCTTGACCCGTACCATGGCAACCTTGAACAAAGCGGCCGCCGAGGCAATGCAGACGGTCGGGGTTAACGCCTGTACCGACGTTACGGGGTTCGGATTACTGGGGCACCTTACGGAAATGATGAACGGGTCGAAATGCAGTGCCATTGTCCGGGCCGATAACGTTCCGTTCCTGCCCGATGTGGTCGATCTGGCCGTGTCGGGTCTTATTCCCGGCGGCACCGCCGACAATCATTCCTTCACCAGGGCGCAGGTGCAATACGACGCCACGCTGTCGGAAACAAGACAGTTCCTGCTGAATGACGCTCAAACGTCGGGCGGGCTGCTCATTTCCGTGCCGGCCGATAAGGCGCAGGCCCTTGCGGTCGCTTTGCAGCAGCATGGTGTTGGTGAAGCTGCTGTTATCGGAGAAGTAGAACCACGTCGTGATGTAGCGGTCGTGGTAGAGAAGTAAAGAAAATGTCTGTTTACGAAAAAGCCGCAGAGTTGATCCGAAACGCCCGGCGGGTGACCGCGTTTACGGGGGCCGGGATATCGGTGGAAAGCGGTATTCCGCCGTTTCGGGGCGAGGACGGTCTGTGGAGCAAGTATGATCCCGGCTGTCTGGATATATCCTATTTCCGAGCCAACCCGGAAGACGCCTGGGTGGTTATCAAGGAAATCTTCTACGATTTCTTCGGTCAGGCCAGGCCGAACGCCGCCCACAAGGGACTGGCCGCCATGGAGCGGGAGGGGTTGCTACAGGCCGTTATAACACAGAATATCGACAACCTTCACCAGGTGGCCGGAAGCCGCGAGGTGTACGAGTTCCACGGCAATTCGCAATATCTTATCTGTCTGAAATGCGGTGAACGCTATCCCGTAGCCAATATCGATCTGGGAGCGCTTCCGCCCCATTGCGGCAACTGCGGCGGTTTGCTTAAACCTGATTTTGTATTCTTCGGTGAACCCATACCGCATGATGCTTACCTTCGGTCGCTGCACGAAGCGGAGACGGCCGATGTCTTTCTGGTTATCGGGACGACCGGAGAAGTTGTTCCGGCTTCCATGATTCCCCGGGTAGCCAAACAAAACGGGGCGGCCATTATCGAAATGAACACGCTGGAATCAAATTACACTTATCAGATAACGGATGTGTTCCTTCAGGACAAAGCCACCACGGCTATGACTCAGTTGCTTGAGGCTCTCGGGATCGGATTAAGCTAAACCGATTGCAATCGCGGTCGTAATCGGGTAGATTTTGCGTCGAGACCGGGCAATGAGGGGAAAAAGTCGGCCAGAAAAGCAAAAGGTGACAAAATGAGTGACAATAAGAAACTCGGATTCAATTCCCTGGCCGTTCATGCCGGGTATCATGCGCGGCGCGGTCCGGTGAATCCTCCCCTGGAGCGATCTTCAACTTACGCTTTTGAGAGTTGCGAGGACGGGGCGGCTCGTTTTACCAGTTCCATGAAAGAGGGTATCTATGCACGGTTGTTCAGCCCGGGTGTGGATGCGCTGGAAAAAAAGATCGCGGCGCTGGAACACGGCTACGGTGGTATCGCGACCGCGTCCGGAATGGCGGCGGTAGAGGCGGTGTATTTCACTTACCTTGACGCCACCAGCCATATTGTGGCGACGGGTTCTATTTACGGTCCGTCGCGGAGCATACTTGAGAAAGCGGATTTCTTCGCCAAATGGGGCGTGCGGGCGACATTCCTTGATACGTCAGACTTGGAACGAGTCCTTGAAGCCGTCCAGATTCCGCAGACCAGACTTCTCTATGTCGAAACGCCGGCCAATCCGACCCTGGCGATCAGTGATATCGCCCAACTGGCCGAAATCGCACAGGGGGCCGAGATTCCCTTAGTGGTTGACAATACATTTTGCTCGCCGTATTTGCAGAACCCGCTCGATCTGGGGGCGGACGTCGTTTTGCATTCGATGACCAAGTCGATAGGCGGACACGCCAACGCCATCGGCGGTATGCTGGTGGCGGCGGCCGAGAAGGACTTCTATCGGCTTCGCAACAGCGTGGTGAACCGGGGCGGTGTGCTCTCGCCGGATTGTGCCGATTTGTTCAATACCGGTGTCAAAACCCTCGGGCTGAGAATGGAACGGATGCAGCAGAACGCTATAGCCCTGGCCGAGTACCTGCGAAACCATCCCAAAGTGGCCTGGGTGCGGTATCCGGGTTTCGAAGATCATCCCCAGTATAAATTGGTGGTCGAAGGTAACCAGATGCGCGGTCCGGGATGCATGCTCACGTTTGGCGTCAAGGGCGGTTACGACAAAGCCACCGTGTTGCTGAATAATCTGCAGTTGATCACGCTGGCCGTATCGCTGGGCGGGGTGGAATCACTGGTGCAGCACCCGGCTTCGATGACTCACTCGGGCGTATCGGAGAAAGCCCGGGAAGCTTCGGGCATCACCAACGATTTGATTCGACTTTCGGCGGGAATAGAAGAGATAGATGATTTGAAAGCCGACCTGGAACAGGCTTTCGAGCGTATCTGAACGCGGGAGTAAACGGATTATCGTCCGAAAGCACTTACCCAAAGACGGGTATGGTGTTGCTCAATTGTCCGGCGAGAGATTTTTAGTCCCTTTTTTGCTGCCTGAATACATTTCGTATTTCAACAATCGACATTCCAGCGGGCCGTTGAACAGCTTCGTCCGTCGGGAAGTGCGAAGTCCGACCCGCTTGGCCGCGTCAAGATTGCCGGTCAGGATAAAAGCGTTATACCCCTCGTAGCGCTGTTTCAGCGTATCGCCGATGGTGGTATAAAGCGCGGCGATATTCGCCACTTCCATCCGCTCGCCGTAAGGTGGATTCATCACCAGCACGCCCGGTCCCGCGGGAGGTGTCAACCGTTCGAAAGGCTGACATTCCAGGCGTATATTCTCGGCCACTCCGGCCCGGCTGGCATTGGCGCGGGCCTCGGCCACGATTGTTGCGTCGCTGTCCGAACCCAGGATATCGCCTGTCGGTTCATGGTTGATGGCGCTTCGGGCTTCCAGCCGGAGTTGTCGGAAAAGCTCGGAATCGAAATCCTTCCAACGCATAAAGCCGAATTCCTGCCGGCCCAGACCGGGCGCGATATTGCGCGCGGCCGTGGCGGCTTCGATTACCAGTGTTCCCGAACCGCACATGCCGTCGACCAGCGGTCGGACACCGTCCCAACCGCTCAGGGCAATGATGCCGGCGGCCAGAACCTCATTCAGTGGAGCCGGGCCCGCCTGGGTACGCCAACCGCGTCGATGCAAAGGTTCGCCGGAAGAATCCAGCGACAGCGTCGCCTGGCTTTCGTGGATGTGCACGTTCAGGCGCAGGTCGGGGTTGTGGGTATCGACCGAAGGCCGTCGCCCCGTGCTCTTTCGGAACTGGTCGACCACGGCGTCTTTCACTCGCTGAGAGACGAACATCGAGTTGTCGAAAGCGCTGTGATGTATTGCGGAATCGACCGCCAGGGTGGAATCGGCGTCAATAAAGCGCGACCAGTCGACCGCTTTGACGTGTTTATAGAGCTGGTCGCTGTTGCTTGCTTTGAACGTCCGCACCGGCTTGAGTATGCGGGTGGCGGTGCGACACCACAGGTTGGCCCGATAGAGCAGTTCGGTGTCACCGTGAAACTCGACCGAGCGATTCATTACCCGAACGTTTTCTCCGCCCAGAGCAATCAGCTCGCGTTCCAGAACTTCTTCGAGTCCTGTCAGGGTCTTGGCGATGAGTCGATACCGGCGAGGTTTCTTGTGCATAGATGCTCGTGTTCTTCAGTAAAGGCACAACATAGGCTAACAGGAACGGGTGTCAAGGCAGGAATGAATCACTCCTCACGGGTGCGGCGGGGCAAAGGCAACCCGGAAAGCACCAGGGCGACGAAAATCAGCAAACCGCCCAAAGCCCGACGGGCCACGAATTCCTCGCCCCCCAGTGTCCAGGCGAACAGGGCGGCGAAAACCGGTTCCAGCGCGAAAATGAGAGAGACCCGAAGCGGCGAGGTTATTTTCTGGGCCAGCATCTGAATCACGAACGCCGCAAGAGAGGGGAACAGGGCCAGAAAAACGATGATCCCGCCCGTTTCAAGGGTCGAAACGCCAAACGGTAATCCGAATATCAGCCCGGTTAGCAGACTCAGCGCGCCCAGGATCAGGAACTGCTGACAACTGATCACGAAAGGATCGACTCCCGCTTTCATGTAACGGTCGGAGTACAACAGATGCAGGGCGTAGGTCATGGCGGCCATGAGCGTTAACACATCCCCCCGGTTGATATCATGGAGCCCGCCGGTGAGAATCCACAGCCCGAGAAGAGAAACCCCCGAAGCTATGACCTCCATCAGCGTCGGGCGCCGCTTGAAAATTAGCCGGAGAAACAGCGGGACAAAAGCCACGAACAGGCCGGTGATAAAGCCGGAATTGGATGCGGTGGTATATTCCAGCCCCATAGTCTGGGGGATATACAGCAGGTAAAGCAGAACGGCCAGCGATGCCGCTCTCCCGATACCGGTAAAGAGCGGTCGTCCCGTGGCGCGGACATAAATGAGCAATAACGAACCGGCCAGAAGAAACCGGTAGCCGACCATTATCACGGGATCGACACCGTTCAGAGCGTCCTTGACAAGAAAGAAGGTCGCTCCCCAAATCGCCGAGGCGTACAGTAGCCCGAGATCGGCAAGGGTTTTCCTGGTGTTGGAAATTGGTTTCTGCATGTTTTCTTAAAGGAGTAAACAGAATCGCCGTCAAATGTCAAAAGGTATCTTTGATGTCGACGGCGAGAAAAGACGAAAGGCGGGCCGAGACTACCGGATGGCTATGAACTGAAGGTGGCCGTGCGTATGATTCTGTTGATCGCGTTTGTGGTTTCGGGGGTCGCGCTTGTCAGGCGGCAGCCGGTGTCATAAAAATCCGGATTGAGATCGCGGTTGGTCCAGACGGTTACAGCGTCGAAAGGCACTTCGCCGGACCTGTTCCCTCTGCCGGGCAATGATATTTTGCACTGGAGATTCGTTCCCGGTTTGATCGGCTCGTCGCAGACCAGTCTGATCCCATCGGTTGTCAAATCGACGACCCGACCGATCAAACTGTCGTTGCGGCGGTCGTGAACCCGGAGATAATAGATGGGATATTTCCTCGTAAGGTTTCTTGATTCGGTCATTTTCCCACTCCTTTCGAGGTCGTGACAGTCCGTTTTACATTAATAATATATCGGCAGTTTGTCGCGGATTCACCATCCGGCGGTTGTTCGATGAGCCGGCCGGAGAAAATCTCTTGGAATTGACCTGCCGGACGTGTAGCTTCGTGTGGCGGCGGTCGGTAGCCGCTAATCCGGAGTGAAGATGAAACATGTCATATACTGCAAAGACGGAGGACATCGATGAAAGACGCCCGAATTGCCCTGGTTTTGCTGTTTGTTTTCTTGCTGGGAGCATGTGCGGCCGACAAGGACTACAGCAGCGAATCGTTTAATAGCCAGTTTAATAAGATGACCGAGGAATCCGACGTGGTTGAACTCTGTCGCGATTTTCTCAGCCATGCCGACAGTATTGAGGTTCTCAGGACCGTGCAGTCGACTTGGGAGGATTTCGACGCCGAGGCGGTAAGAACTTTTTGTCAAACCCTTGCCGAAAAAAATACCCGATCCGCCGTGTATCAATATCTGTACGGGCGGATGGTCGAAAATCCGATTGAGCGGATCACCATCGGTCGCAAAATAATCGAGCTGGATCCTCAATGGCCTTATGGATACCGATTGATTCTGGCTACCTATACGACTGAGCTGTTCAATAAGGTCAATCGGCCGGACAGCGGGGAATATACCGACGAACTTGCCCTGATGTTGCCGTCGGACGAAAAGTATTTCCAACAGTTGGTGGATCTGGAACCGGGTCAGGGGTACCCGAGACAGTTCATGTTCGGTTACCAGGAGTACAAGCATAATTTCGACAATGCTCTGACCTTGCTGCAGGAGGGTGAAGCCGCCGGTGCCGACTGGGCCGACGAGCGGGCTTTTGCCGTCCTGTATGTTCATATGGACGATATGGAGAAAGCCAGAGCAGCCGTGGAGAAGTTTGCAGACAAACTTATAACCGCCGGCTGGCCGGCTGAAGAACGGGACAGTTATGTCGAGCGTTTCTATACCTCGGCTCTGACCTCGGCCGGGGCTTATCAGAAAGCGGTCGATTATGTAAAAGGCCAGAAGGGATATAAGCGGGATCAGGGAAAGTTGTATGATTTGGCCTGCTATTATTCGCGTCTGGGCGACAAGGATAATGCTTTCAAGTATCTCAACCAGTCGGCCACGCAGGGATGGGATCAGATCGTGTTCGCACAGGAGGACAAAGATCTGGCGAATCTGGTCGACGATCCGCGCTGGGAAGAAGTCATTGCGGCTTTTCAGGCAAACTGGGATAAAGGTAAAGACGAGCGCAAGCAGGCAGCTCTGGCCGCAAAGGTTGATCTGGAAGCTCCGGACTGGGCGCTTCCCGATGTCGACGGCGATACCGTCAGGCTGGTCGATCTCCGCGGCTTTGTAGTTGTGTTGGATTTCTGGGCAACCTGGTGTAGTCCCTGCCGCATGGCCATGCCGATGATTGACGATTTCGTACGTAATCATGCGGCCGAAGATGTCCGCGTGTTTTCGGTCAATGTGTGGGAAGGGGGGAAATTCAAGCCGGCGAAGTTCATGAAAGACAATGACTATGCCATGACGCTCATATACGGCGACAAGGCCCTGACCGATGCATATTACGTGGAAGGAATTCCGCATCTCGTCGTGATCGACCGGGAAGGTCACCAGCGCTACATCGGCAGCGGTGTTCATCAGGGGCTGGAGGAACAGTTGATCTGGTGGACAGAAGACCTGCTCTGATTGACCTTACACGAGCGATGATATCACAAGAACAACAACGGCCGAATTGCGGAAGTGAGAACCTATTCGGATAATTGTTTCATGGTCTTTTCGATCTGGTAGCCGGCATGGTCGGCCGCGGTCAGAATTTTGTGCGATATCTCGGAGGTCCCGGTCAGTAACGATGCTTTGACCTTGCCGGCGGCGAGCAATTTGACAGCGCTTATCATGGTGAAAGCCGCCATCAGCCGTTCGAGTTGCTCCCGGTTGCACCAGAGGACATCATCGAAACGGTTGATCTGAAGGTACTCGGCTGCGGCCGGTTCACCCGTGAGTATCTGGATGGTTTCATCGAGTGGCAGGCCCGCGCTTGGGTCGAACAAGTCTTCATGCGTGCACAGGACCACGACCAGGAGTGCATCCATATAAGCCTGACCGGGATCTTCGCCGCGCTGCTCAAATATCGAAACCAAAGCTTTACGCAAAAACCAGTCGTGCAGACGCTGTCGGCCCAAGGCTCGTTCGTCGGTCGTTTCGGACATGGTGTGGATACGACCCAGATGATGAACGGCTATCCAGGCCAGGGCGATGAGATTGAATGACGCCCCGTTGTCGCCGGTGACAGGCTTCACGATCCGTGCGACAGTCTGTTTGTCCAGTCCGGCTTTTTCGAGGGTGCGTTTAAGAGGGAAAGAGGCCAGTTCGGCCCGGGCTATTTTCAGTAGCGCATCGATATTTTCTCCGCAGCCCGCGTGGCGGGAAACCGCGCGCAGGAAAACGGCCAGTTTGGTCTCGAAATCTTCGAGCTTCTTTTTCTTTCCGTCAATAACTTCGTCGAGCCCTTCGATGCTTAAACACTCCCGAAAAGGAACCAGCACCGGTTCGGCCAGCATCTCGCGGTAGGCCTCGTTCATGTCGGGCACGCCGTTCCCGTTGAGGTGTGCGGCCAGTCGGCCCCACGAACCGTCGGTGTCGTGGATCTCGCGAAAGTCAAGGAAAGCCTGATACTGGTAGCCCCACAGTTTGGCGTATAAACCTTCCTCGGTCAGTTGTCTTCCGGTGCGAATGAATTCGTGTCCGCTTCGGTACTCCCGGAAGATGTAGTAACAGCCTTCCGAACTGTTCAGTTGGAGAGCTTCGCCCAGGGACTTCCGGACCAGGTATTGTTGCTCATCGTGACCAACGTTGATGGGCGTGGAGGTGTGAATCCATCCCTCGGTCATATTGTATGCATTGTTGTACAGGATGACGGCCCGCTCGTCCCCGGTACGATTGGAGTAGGCGAACACGTTTTCGTCGGTCCAGCCGGCCGCGGTATTGAAATCGTAGAAAGCGAAATTAGTTGCGCCACTGAAGAGATGACGCCGCCGCATGAGGGGAAAAATCTCGCGTTCGTGACGTCTCACCATGTCTTCGTCGACCTGTTCGTCCCAGTAGGCGCGTCGGTATTCCATGCCATACTTCTCGGTGAAACCCTCGACCTGGCCGTGACCGAACATGGGCAGGCCCGGCATGGTCACCATGAGGACGGCGACACCGTAATACTTGTCGTCCTTACCGAACTGCGCCACGGCGGTATCTTCATCCGGGTTGTTCATAAAATTGACGAACCGCTTGAGCACTTCGGGGCTGAATTCGAGCACGTTCTTGACGGTGGTGCGGTATTTCTGGTTGTCCTCCATCTTGAGCATGTTCATGAAGGCGCTGTTGTACACGCGGTGCATGCCGAGAGTACGCACGAAATAACCTTCCATGAGCCAGAATGCTTCGGCCAGCAGCAGTGTGTCCGGTACTTCGGTGGATACCCGGTCCACCACTTCGCGCCAGAACTCGGTCGGAAACGCGGTGTCGAACTCGGCTTTGGTCATGCTGTGTTCGGCCCGCGAGGGAATCGCTCCGCCCTCGCCCGGTTTGGGGAACCATAGCCGTTGATAATGTCTCTTGGCCAGGGTCATAGCCGCGTCGAAACGGATGATGGGAAATTTGCGCGCCACGTGAAGAATAGTCTGAATCACGGCTTCGCGCACTTCGGGTATCAGGAAATTGAGCTGGGCCGTATCGTTCCAGGGCATGCTGGTGCCGTCGTTGCCGTGGTATATATATCTGGTCTGGCCCGTCCATTTATCGATCCGCTTGAACACGACGGCCGCGTCGCTGTGATTCCAGTAACCGTCTTCGATCTGGATAACCGTACGGGGATCGGAGGACAGATCCATCCCGGTGTACCGATAGCACGGGAACGGTGGGTTGTCGCACTGGATAAACCAGTCCGGGTGTTCGATCACCCATCGCGAGCATATGCCCATGTGGTTGGGCACCATGTCACTGGCCAGGCGAATCCGTCGTTGCCAGGCACGTTCGCGAAGGTTTTCGTAGGCCTGTTCCCCGCCGAGGTCCAGCGCGATGGTGTAATCATCGAGAGAATAAGCCGAAGCTACGGCCTCGGGATTGCCCATGGCTTGTTTGATTTGCTGGGAAGCCGATGATCGTTCCCACAGGCCGATCAACCAGAGACCGGTGAAACCCCAGCGGGCCAGTCGGTCGAGTTCTTCGTCGGGGACATCGCTGAGATACCTGATGTGGCGCTGGTATTTTTTGGAAAGCTGGTCGAGCCAAACATAGACAGATTTAGCTATTAATACAACATTGGACATCCAGTCGGCGTCATGGCTGAAACGGGCCGGTTCCGGATAGCCCAATTCGTCGGCATAATCTCTGTGCAGGAATTCGAGAACCTGATTGGGGCCCGGTCCCAGGCCGCGCAACTGGCGTTCCTCTTTCAATATGTCAGAAGCCAGCAGTAGTCTTTCCAGGAGTTCTTCCGGCAGAAACGACGCCCAGTGTTTTCTTATGTATTCCAGTTGACCTTCGAGCGAATCGGGAGACGCTTGCATGGGTGCCCGCAGGGCTTCGAACAGGGTCAGCCCGAGAGGGCCGAAAGCCGGTTGTCGGGCAAAAAACGTCTCGAGACTGTGCATGAGCGGAAGGTACGGGGCGCGTTTCTTCAGTTTGGAATCGTCAAAAAGCGCCCGGCACGGTTTGAAGGCCGGATTCTCGATGGATAGCAACAGCAGCAGCATCTCGTCGATTACGGTTTCGCGGTTGGCGATGTGCCCGAACTCTCCGCGGAGATACTCGTCCCGGTTTTGTTGACCTTGTGCCACTGACTGTGGGGGGAAGAGATCCACGAACGACGGTGGTGGCTGTTCAACGATGGCTTTACCGCGATTGCGACCGGTTTCGACAAGGCTCTTCGGTATTACGCCGGGCTGTTCGATCTGGCAATAAACACTTGTCAGGTAGCGAAGGATATCAACGATCACCCCGACCGTGATCAACTGGCCGGGTTCTATCGGTCCCACGGTGCCGGTGCCGGTGTGGATTCGCCGGTTGAAGCGTTCCGCCAGGGTGCGCACGGCGTACGTTTCGGAGGTGGAGTGTACGGCACTCTGTTTTTCGGTGAGAGCGGCCACATCAAGTTGATCCCAGAATTCCCGGGAAAGATGAAAACCGAACGGGAAATAACTTCGCAGCGCTTTTATCAGTGTTGATTCCGTCACGTGTGAACAATCCTCTCGCTCGCTATATCGAGCCTTTGTCGTCCTTCGGACGCACAGTCAAAACAGGAATATCGGTCGTCCGAGCCCGATTCATGAGTCCCGCGGTGCTATCCGGGGAGATATTTCGTTTTGCGCCCTTAATGCCGGTCGAGAATCTCGTTCCATTCTTCCAGTCGATTTTTCGTCCGGGCGAACAACTCGGCCGGGTCATCTTCTATGATCACTTCGGTGATCTTGTCGTTGACGGCGATACTGTCGACAACCTGCTGATCTTCCGCTCCGGTTACTCGACCGAAGACGGTGTGTTTTCCGTCCAGCCATTCGGTCGGTACGTGCGTAATGAAGAACTGGCTGCCGTTGGTATTCGGTCCGGCATTGGCCATTGAAAGCGTTCCCGGTCGGTCGTGAGTCAGTTCTGTGACTATTTCGTCTTCGAACTGATAGCCCGGGCCGCCGGTGCCGGTACCCAGGGGGCAACCGCCCTGAATCATGAAGTCGTCGATTACGCGGTGAAAAATTAACCCGTTGTAAAAACCTCGCCGGGCCAGGTTAACGAAATTGGCCACCGTAAGCGGTGTTTTGTCGGCGAACAGTTCCAGATGGATTTCACCCTTGCCGGTTTTGATCGTAGCCCTCACGCCAGTCTCCTTCCTGTCCGGGTTAATGTATACATGAAAAGCAGTATAAGGCGGTATGCCGGTCAGGGCAATGTGGAATATCCTTTCGGGCCGGGTGAGTGTTTCGGTCTGAGGCGAGCAGAAATATGTCGAGGGTGTTCAGAGAACGAGTTCCGGGCAGTCGGGCAAAGGGGTGAGGCCGATGAAGAGATGATCAATCAGCAGCGTAAGGTCGCCCATGTCCACCCCGTATATACCATCCACGTTCGCTTCCGAGGGAGAACAGAGCGGCCGCAGGGAGATATACAGGTGATCTATAAGGACCGTAAGATCGCCCATGTCCACGAGGTCGTCGGGGTCGCAATCGACATTGCCGGTCGTGCCCGTGCACTCGTCATCGTGTGCGATTTTGACAGCTATGTTCGAAAGGTCCGACCAGTTGGGTCGTTCGTCGGCCGCTTTAATGGCGAAATAGTACGTGATATCGGCTTCCAGCCCTGCGATCATACAGAACTGACGTGTGCCGGCCGGTTTTGGCCGGGGAACGTTTTTGATAACACCGGCTTTGTCCCAGCTTTCGGCCGTCAGGGGTTCAGTGGAAAAGCGAATTTCGTATTGTGCCGCCGTGCCGACATTGCCATCATCGCCGGGCGCTGTCCAACTTAAGGTGACGCTTGCCCCTGAGATGTTGTCAGTGCATATCGTCGAAACGATCAGGAAAAGCAGAACCCAAAGCCTTTTCATTATCCAGCCTGTCCCTGGCAGATTGTATTTTCCCGGTGGGTTCGAAACCGTGAGCCTGCGTTGCAGTTGTAATTGGACAAGGGTCAGATTGCAACCCCAGCCCGAAATGTATCAGCGCCCATAGTTCATCGCGGTGGCCGGTCGGGTTGTTGGAATCGGCCATGGCCGAGATGCACTTTCGGGTCAGGTTTTTTCCGCGACAGTTTCGCACCGTTTTCATAGTCCTTTTTTGGGGGGACGGATTTCGTTTTACCGCACGCCCCCTTTCAATTGCACCCCGGGCGTGAGCAAGACCACGCCGGGTTATTATGAGCTTACACAGAATGGGGCAATAATCAACGCGGTAATTATGCGGATATTTTGCGTATAGTCCCCGGCTTGTTGTGCGACTGTGCGAACCGGCGGGGTAAGTCATGACTTGACGTACGAACACCGCGGGTGGGTTGTCACCCACGGTTAAGAGATTCAACTCTCACTTGACCGAGAGACTGTCAAAGGTGGGGAACTCGTTGTACCACAAGCAGTCTCCGGAAGTGACAAAAAGATGGTTTAGTGTTTGATATCGTGCTGCAGATTGTTATATTATACTTCATATTATCTATTTTCTATTTCCGGATTAAATTTTTGATGCATCTATGAGGTTGAATCCACACAGCGATGGTGAGCGATCTGAAAATGCTGCAATCCATTGCTTACAAAGCAATTTTGGGGATGGTCCCGAAGCATAAAACAGCCGGCGAATGATATACGCTATGAACTTCTCCGAGGGACATACGGGGTTCCACTGCCAGCCGGAGAAGGAGACGCGTTGTCAAATCGACAAAGGAATAATCAGCAAAGCCACCATAAAAACTTGGGTGTGTTTAGGATAAAGAAAGCAGCTAATAGAGAATAGGGAGGGAAATGGTAAATGTTAGAGTGGAGAGATATGATTTTTCTGACCGCGGGATTTATACTGTCAATTGTCGCAGGGTTTATAGGCGCGGCTATCCAACGTGTTGTCGATAGACGCGCTGAAAAACGTCCCCTAAACCAATTGCTCAACTTCGGTAATGACGAATTGCTGTTTGTTTTTCCACACCGAGAGGAGCTTCCCGAGGCCATTCTTCCGAGAACGTCGACTGAAGACTTCATTGCGATGAACAATGTCATTAGCGCTCTTATTAAGGTTGGATGGGGACGGAGAATCTCAGTACGCGATACTACTCATTTGTCTGGCGCTGATAAAAAGCGGAATTTGGTTATAATCTGTAGTCCGAAGTCAAATGACTTCTCGCGAGAGTTTCAGCGCGAGCTTGAGAAAGCCGGGACTTCCTTCTTCAGGTTTGATCTCAGAGATGACTCGAACGAATGGCTGATTACCGATGGGGACGGGAAGTTTTTCTCGGAAAGCTATTCCCAGGAGAAGCAGTATATGGAGGAAGGTTGTAGGCGGCACGAGTTGCCAAGTAAATCTTTCGATGATTATGCGGTGATAACCAAGAGAGTCAATCCATGGAATGATAAGAATAAGATTGTCGTAGTTGCTGGAATCAGAGGTGTCGGAACTTGGGGTGCTGCAGAGTGTCTAAAGAAAGAATGGAGACAAATATACGACAGTCTTGGTGAGCACGAGAAAGATACAGATTTCTCCGCTCTTCTTAAGATTCGATACGATAACTGTGATATCACAAGTATCGATGTCCGAAGGGTAATAAAGTTCGATCAATAACCATTTAATTTCTCGAAGCAGAAATAGCGGTTTTGCGATTCAACGTACCGGGCGTCATGGGCCTTCACTCCACGGCTCTGTTTTTGCGTTTGGCAAGCTGCCCTGACAGTAGCTTACAGGCACGGGACTCGGCTGTGTGCCCGTGCCCCGTTCGTATTCCGGAAATCAGAGAGTGAATGTCGCGACTTGTACGCAGAGATATACTCTACGATGTCGTCGAGGTTCCGGCGTTGATCATCTTCCGGGAACGGCGCGGGTAATAGTGTCCCAATACCCGGCGGAGAGTGTAAATAAGTTCAATGTTGTTGAAAGGTTTCGCGAAGAAACCGTCTGCCCCCATGCTGATAGCATCCTCCGGTCGATAGCGCCCCGAATGTCCCGTGATAAGGATTACCGCTATCCCGGGGTATTTCTCTTTGATTGTGGCCAGCAGTTCCGTGCCCGCCATGCCGGGTAGAACGATATCCGTAACCACGGCATCGACGGTTTGCCTTTTAAGTATCTCCAAGGCATCTTCGGCCGTCTCCGCCCTTAGCGGTTGGTATCGTTCCATCTTCAGGAACTGTTCCAGCAGATCGAGAATGAAGGGTTGATCGTCAACTATCAGTATCTTTTTCTTGCCGTTATTTTCGGCCGTTCGAACTTTTACCTCGAACGTCTTGCGGGGAATCGGCAGGATGATAATATCGTCTACGTCTTGTGCCAGAAACTCGCGTACGGCGTCGTCGCTGAATGCCGTTCCGACCATGATAACCGGAAGAGTCTGAAGGCGGTGATCTTTCTTGACGCTGTGGAGTAGTTTCATCCCGCAGTCTTCGGGTTCTTTCGACTCGACCAGGATGAGGTCAACTTCGCGGTGTTCGTCAAGCATCCTCAGACCCTGCTTGCACGAATTGACATAGATCAACTCCGCGTCCATGGCCTCAAGCCAGTTCACCAGGTCTTTCCAGTTATCTTTGATACGGGCAAGAATTAGTACGGTCATAGTGTATTGTTCCCTGAGATAACCCCGTTGCTATAATCAAAAGCTGTCATATGTATTATTCGGTTTTTGGAGGTGATTTCTGTAGTATTCCGTGACCTTGGCTTTTGGTTATATAAGAAGTGGTTTAACACCCGACGTGAGTATCGCTAACTTTGAGGTGTGAGAAGTTTTTACCTTTGAGAGGTGGGATATCGTGGAGTGGTACTTGAGAGACGACAAACAGGCTAAGGATTGGGCGAACTATTGGCTGAAAGATGAACTGCCCCGGAGGAGCCCTTCATCCTGATAACATTGTTCAGAGAGAACGCATATCAATCATGATGTCGTGATAGAAAGGTACGGGCAGCGGAGAACATGATGTGTGAAGACATGAAGCAGGCGAGAAGAGAATTGATCGAAGCGGCCCGGGCCGTCTGTGGGAAGTACTCTCTTTATGAGGGGTACACTGCGGGTAGTGTGGGCGCGGCCGTTTGTACGGCGGCGGGGAACGTTTATACCGGGATCTGTATTGATCTGGGTTGTGGTCTCGGTTTTTGTGCCGAGGTTGCGGCCATTGCCGAGATGGTCAAACATCGGGAGACGCGGATCGAGGCGGTGGTGGCGGTTTCCGAGCGGGGTATTTTGCCGCCGTGCGGTCGCTGTCGCGAGACGATGGTGCAGATTGATCCCCGTAATTTTGATTGCCGTGTCATTCTCGGAGAGACTCGGGAGGTTCTGCTGCGAGACCTGTTGCCGGAACACTGGCTGGTCGAATAAACCACCGCGCCGAATTATTACGGATTAAAATTGTATCAAATTCGAGAGATTAACGGTATAGTGGAAAAATCCCCCATTCAAGCTTGTGTTTATTCGCCATTAAAAGTTCTCTTTCAGCTTTTTTTCAAGGATGAACCGCGTGATGGCATAAGCTTCAGTGCAAAGAGCATTCCCACTATTCCGACGCAGCAGACAGCCCAGAAAACTATCAACCAACCGTTCATGAAGGTTGTCCTGGCCAGTGATAGCAACCCTTGTCCGACTTCTGCCGGCAAACTATCCGCCAGAACAACAGCGGCACCGAGGGATTCCTTCGCCCCCTGAATCACTTGAGCCGGGAAAACGGTGTTCGCATTCAATGCTGCTTCCATTCGGAAACGGTAGATACTGCTAAGCACCGCTCCCAGAGCCGCAACGCCCAGGGCGCCCCCGACCTGAAAAGAGACATTGCCGATTGCCGAGCCGACTCCGGCTCTGTTTTTCGGCACCGCTCCCAACACCACATTGAGTGCGGGGGCCATGATGTTCCCGAGGCAAAAGCTGAGTATACCTATGCAGAGACCGATAAACCAGAAGGGTGTTGCGGTTTGCCAGAAAGCGATGAGCGGAGCCAGCGTTGCCATTCCTGCAAAACCCACTGAGACTACGGCCTTAGTTCCCCAGCGTAGAGCACTTCTGTGGCTGGAGATGGAACCAAAGATATATCCGATAGCGACCGGGAGAAAGCGGAAGCCGGTCTCCATGGGCGAGTAGGTCTTGACAAATTGCATGTACAGCGTCAGAGCAAACAGAAATCCAAACATGGCAAAGGTCATGATGGCGATATTACCACTGCCGGCCAACAAATAAGGATTCTTGAAAAGGGAGAGATCCAGCATCGGAAATTCGGTCTTTCTCTCCCGTTGATAGAACAAGAATCCGGAAATAATAGATGCGACCAGCGCCCCGTACACCAACGGATGCACCCAACCAAGATCACTTCCTTTGATGATACCGAATACCAGTAAGAAGATAGTCGCTGCCGACAAAGCGGTCCCGGGCCAGTCGATACGGTGTCGGACACGAACGTCGATTTTTGGTATCAGGAACAACCCTGCCACCATAGCCGTGATGACGACCGGTACGTTAATGAGAAATATGGCATTCCAATTGAAGTGTTCAAGCAGCCACCCACCGAGAAGGGGGCCGAGCACGACACCGAGACCGTTCATCGCTCCCCAGGCACCGATGGCTTTGCCGCGTTCTTCAGCGGGGAATATGTTCGAAATAAGAGCCAATGTAGAGGGCATGATCATCGCTCCGCCCACTCCCATGAAAACCCGCGCCACTATCAGGTGCCATGCAGAACCGGCGAATGCCCCGGACAGGCTCGCTATGCCAAATACGGACATGCCGATGCGGAGCATGGTCGTATGCCCGATACGGTCACCAAGAGCCCCCATCGTCAACAGCAGCGCAGCGAAAGCCAATACATAGGCGTCGACTATCCACTGCAATTCGGAAATTGTAGCTCCTATCTGACGCTGCAATGTAGGGAGGGCAACATTGAGCACCATGTGGTCGAGCACGACAATCAGAACCGTCAGGGCCAGAACCGAAAAAGACTGCCATCGGCGGGAGTTGGCCCACGTCTCCGTCATATCTACCGTTTCTGCGTACTTGTGGAACACTGTAGTGTCGGTCTCCTTTTTTGGTGAGTTCTTCCGGCGTTTCGGGGACGGATCAGAGGCTGACGGGGCTTTTGCGTATCGCACGTTCTCGGCAGGCTTCGAGGCATCGACCGCACGATTGACAGTTATCGGTACGGACCGCATAGACGATCCGCATACCATGATGTCGAATTTTCATCCGGGCAAACCATCCCAACCGTTCGTAATCGGCCGAGTCTATGTTTCGAATTTCCAGAACATCGCAGGGACAGGCTTCAACGCAGTCGCCGCACCCTTTGCAATGTCTCAGATTGATTACCGGCACCCAACGGTTTGGTTTGGCCGTAACGGTCTGATGGTCTTTCATATGTTTACCTTGTTCGATTATTAGCTTCGTTTTTTACGGGAAGACTTTCTCTGTTGCTTTACCGCCGGGGCGGGGGCGCGAAGCCAGGCCCGCAGCAGATCGAACATCGAATTGAGGTAGCGTTCGCGTTTCCCCGTGTGGGCAATGCTGTCCGCCGTGGTATGCAGCACCGAGAACAGGAGCCGGGCCGCGGCGTCGATTTTGACCGGTCGACAAGCGCCGGATTCGACCCCTGTTTTCAGCATCCAGCTTACAACCGTTTCGGAAGATATTGCGGTGTCGAGGGGGCGATCCGCAATCCGCCCGTGGAAGATGGCTTTGTGCAGGTCGCCGAGTTCCTCGACGAAATCAACGAAATGGACACACTCTTTTTCGAATGCACCCCACCAGTCGGAGGGAGCTTCGGCCGTGAATCTCTTTTGCATTTCGGAGATATATTTCGAGAGAATGTGCGCGCGGACTTCGATCAGCAGGTCTTCCCAGGAAGAGAAATAGAGGTAGAAAGTTCCCTTGGCCGCTCCCGCAGCATCCGTCACGTCTTCGACACGCGCATTGTCGGGCCCCAGCGTTCTCAGAACGCTCAAGGCAGCCTCGAGCAACTCGACCCGGCGTACATCGGGGTGCAGTCGACGGCGCTTCGATCCGGCGGTGTCTTTTTTTTGCTTGTGGTGCGCCAATCTTCTCATTCTTAATGACCTCTGGTCAGTAATGTACTGACTACAAGTCATTAAGTCAAGAGTTTTTTGAGGTAATTCATAAAAAAGCGGTGATGGGGGTAGTGGTTGCCGGGCGCTGTTGGCCGACTCAGTCTTATTTTTATTTATGTCAATATGGTTACTAAGTATAATGGTTCCATGAAAAGATATAAGCCAGGTGATAGTTCGGTTCAGCGTCAGGCTGAACCAGTAATCAAGAAGGCGCTTGAAGAGAAACTGGGGTGCGAATTGGGGGCATCATCTAAGACGCTCGGGAGCCTGAAGTTGGACGGTTTCTGCGAAGCGGAATGTCCGATCTGTGTTGAAATCTGGGCTCATCAGGGTTCGGCGAAATCCGCCCAAAAGGCGAAAGTGATGAAGGACATGTGTAAGCTGCTTCTTGCTGAGAGGTTACTTGGTAAACCATGTCGGAAGATATTCGTTGTCGCCGATCAGGATGCTGTCTCACATCTGAAAAACTCTTGGCAGGGAGAATTTGCCAGGAAATTTGGTATTGAACTTCAAGTCGTCGATATTGATAACGCGACGAGACGACAGATACGCCGAGCCCAGAAGGAACAGTCTGGAAGGAGAGCCGGTCACAAGCCAATAAACAAAGCTCCCCCGGCAGGACTCGAACCTGCGACCCGCTGATTAATCCCGC
>DAISVY010000005.1:0-235999 GCA_036826635.1 Candidatus Zixiibacteriota bacterium | reverse complement strand
ATAATATCGATGGCCTTAGATACAGCATCCACGGCACTCAGTTGATCACCCTGCTCCCCACCGTATGAATCTGCATACGAGATGCCCGCACACAGCAGAACTACGAGCGCTATTATTATCACGTGTCGTTGTTTCATTCCATCCCCTCCTCCGCAATACAGCATCAGTCCTCAACGTATGGCCTGTTCCCATATACTAGCATACGCCCCGTAGTATCTACGACCTATAGTGCGCTCCCCTACTCCTCCGTTTCGGCCTCAGGCAACGCGTATGGTACGTCAGTCTCCCACAATAATCTGCCCGTATCCGCATCCAATAAAGTTCTTATGTGGTTCTTCTGGTAGGGTTTCAGGGTTGGAAAGCTGCCTGAGTGCGGCAGGCCCGCTCCTCCCCACATATCTACCAGCCATGCGTTCTGACATGTGGTTCTGCTATTATGATTCCCATACTTCTCCACATATTTATCATGGATGGGACTAGTATCCGCATACACGGCTTTTATCTTCTCGGCCTTGAGCGGACTGTTAAGTTTGTGCATTATCTCAATAAAGCTCACCGGTGGATTTTCGGAGGGAAACCCGTAGAACATCCCACCACCGAGCTGTCGCTCGGCCACTTCAGCAGAAGGTATCCGGATCTCACCGGAGGCAAGCTTGGCCTCAAGTGAATCTGTCTCCAATTCAATCACCAGCACAACACCAGTCTTGGCATCAACCGTCACGTCAAAGTCACGCTCAACTAAAGCACCTATGATCCTGTCTCCCCAGACCCGCCGGAAGTCAAGAGGAACTGACTCAAAATGCACCTTGTATACCTCACGGTTGTTGAGTGCCTCGCGGGCAAAGGGAGTAACCGTGTCCACCAGCGTGACCAGACTCACCGACTGATTAGCCGCTGTCGGCTGCCAACCCTCAAGCCCGTCCAGCCCCAGCACCATCGAGGCATTGGCGATCGCAGTAGCTTCAGTGATTCTGTCAGCTTCTTCTGCTGCCGAGATAATTGAGACAGTCAAGAACATCAACATTATGAGCAGTAGTCTCGTTTTCATTGTTCTATCCTTTCTATAAAGAAAAGACGTTCATGCTAATACGAACGTGCATTCTGTCGCTGCAAGACACCTGCGGCGGAACTTGCCGAACAAAAGATTACCTTGAAACAAAGGTACTTTTTATAATACGATCATCTCTTCACTAACACCAGTCCTTTGGGCTTCATCCGGCTACCTTCCCCCTGCCGGGCCCGAAGGTGAGTCTCTGCGGGGCTCCCTCTGCAGACTCTTTTTCCCCCGGACCCGGCACGGTACGTTACGCGCTCGAAAGGGGACAAGCATATCCCCACTATTACGTTAGGCAACATCTGTGCCGAAGGGTGCGATCAGAGACCTGTATTCGCTAAGTTGTTATTGGACAGTGTGATCAACTATGGGCGGGAGTGCGGGTCGACTGTGCGAAACAGCCGAAAACAGGCTCAGAATCCCAAAACTCGTACCGGGCAGGTACGAGTTTTTACTAAGTAACTGTGAATCAACGAATACCAGGTACGAATTGTGGTACGAGGTCGGTACGAATCACCGCAATGCGTTGTGTGACATCGAATAGCAGGTACGAATCGATCTCTCCGCGAAGGTAAAATGCGTGGTGACCACACAGCAAAGAAGAGACTTGATCGAACATGTGAAGACCGCCTTGACGGAATCATTTATGAGCAGCACTTGCAGAAAACCATCTGACATATTTACCAAAGGGATGAAATTGAAATAAAGCGGCCCCAATATCACTTTCCCAGCAAACTTTTGTGGTTTTCCATTTCCGCGTTAAATCCGCATGTTTGATCTTAATCAAAATAGATTATCCTAATACTGCTTGACTCAGGCTCTCACCGCTACGATAGCAATCTCTTCGGATTCAGACGTCAATGGATCGCCGGCGACATTTGAGTAAGTTTCTTTGATTGGCAGTCCGTTTTGCTCGAATTCGCGCTTCAATGCATCATCATCATAAAACTGGAGCCAATTGAAGATCAGACGTTCCCCTGATCGCTCGAAGATTGTATATTTATCCAGTGTTATCTTTTCTTTGTCGTACTTAAAACTGTTCACAAAGCAATAATAATCTTCGGCCGACCAGAAACCGTCCAACTGGTTAAGTTCATATATCGCCGATTCTTCCTTTTTGTCAAACGCTTTCAGGGAGTATACGTCTAGTAACAAGGCACCGCCCGGTTTCAATAAAGTGCGAAATTTGGCAAGCATAGTCGCTCTTTGCTTCGGACTCAGCGCACAAAAATCACACATAATCATTAGAATGAGATCGAATGTCTCATCCGTCTCATATTCCAGGTAGTTGGCCACGACATAGTTTATATTTAGTTCCCTTTCGTCGGCGATGCTTCTGGCATACTTGATAGAGTTTTCGGAAAAGTCGACACCGGTAACTTTGGCTCCTCGCTCAGCCAGAGCAGATGTATACAATCCGGGACCGCAACCGAAATCAGCAATAGCTGTCTCTTTATTCACCCCAAAGTGGGTGACTATCCAATCTACCGATCTGTCTATGAAAGATTTGTTCCTTGAAGCAGCGTCGATTGATTCATTGAGATGGTATTCGAGCATTTTCCTACTGGTATGCTCATTTGTCCACAGCTCTTCAGCAGTATAGTATTGAAATGGTGAAGGGCGGGTATTGATCTGTTTAAGTTTTTCAAACATCAGCTATTCCGGTGTTATTTCTGAATCACAAAAAACAGGTTATCGTTTGCCTGCTCCTTGCAATTACAACAAGTTCCTCAGGTTGAAACCCCTGCGGTTTCAACGTTCTTATCATATACTCTGCTAACTTTGACAACAAAAAAAAGCCCGGTATCATCGGACTCTTCGAAATCTATGGCGAGCCCAATATCACTATCTCCAAAAAAGCCAGGAGAAATTCTGACATATACTACATAGTCCACTATTACCCATCAAACTGTCGCTGGCGATAGCCATCTGCACGGCAGCACGACTCGGGTAAATCACAACACCCTCGGTGCCGGGGCCTCAGGCAACGCCCTAACCCATTGAAGGAAAACGACAACGCCTATTTGCCATTACCGGCAATTTGTTAAATTCGACCTACTTTTAAGGTATAACAAGACTTAAAGAATCAATTACAAATACCGAAACATTGATTAGAGGATTCGTAAGGGGATTTATACCATGACAGCTTCTTTTAATATCTCAATCCCTAACTGTGTCCGGGTTGATAGATTAAACGGGAAAGTTGCGTTTACAACAGCCATATTGTTAGTATTGGGGATCTGTGTTTTGGCAATTCCCTTTGAGTCCGCTTATTCCCAAAATCAGCCGCCCACAATTAACCAGGTCCCTGATACCATAATAAATGAATATCAAGGAATATCACTTACAATAACTGCTTCCGATCCTGAATCGGCAACAACCATCTCATCATCACAACTTCCGACCGGGGCGACTTTTCTCGCGCTCCCGTACACCAACAGAGGTGATTTAACCTGGTCGTTTCTTACCGTCACTCCTCCCGGAGTCTACCCCATAACATTCTATGCAACAGATAATAGCTCTGCAGTCGACAGCTTCCTCCTTCGTATTTTCGTATTGGATCCTTTGACAAACGATGCGCCATTTCTGTACCCGACAGATGACCAGAATGGGATTGAGGGAAACGAAATAACGGTACCGATTAGCGCCATTGACGGAGAAAGTAATCCGACACTCTCCGTAAGTCCTCTTCCCAGCGGCGCAAGTTTCGTCGATAGCGGTAATGGTCAGGGTGTACTGACCTGGACACCTTCATTTGTCCAGTCCGGCACGTATTCCATATTGGCGATTGCTACGGATGATTCGTCGGAGACTGTCTCGGAATATTTCGATGTCATTATTGCAGATGCCGGGAACCATCCGCCGGAGTTATCATCCATAGGTAACCAATCAACCACCGAAAACGTGTTACTTTCATTTGAGGTGGAAGCAACTGACCCGGAAGACACACCGGTGTTAACCGTGTCGGACCTGTTGTCAGGGGCTTCCTTTGTCGATCACGGCAACGGATCAGGCACATTTAGCTGGACACCGACCTATACCCAGTCCGGGGTGTATCCCGTTACTTTCTATGCCACCGATGATTCCACGGCTGTCGACTCGGAACAAATTAGCATTTCAGTAATAGAAGCCGGCAACCAGCCACCGGTCCTGGCTTCGATTGGGCCACACGGCACGACCGAAAACATCAATCTCAATTTCAGCGTGAGCGCCACGGATCCCGACAGCACCACGCCATCACTGAGTGCCGCCGGTCTTCCTACCGGAGCGACGTTCACAGACAACGGCAACGGGACGGGCAGTTTCCAATGGATCCCGGACTATACCGACGCCGGGAGTTACAACGTCAACTTTATTAGCACTGACGGTTATCTGTCCGATTCGGAACTTGTCGAGATCACCGTTTTCGAAGCCGGCAATCAAGCCCCGGTGTTAGCGGCGATAGGCGACAGAAATACTACCGAAAATGTCAATCTGACATTTGGTGTCTCGGCGAGTGATCCCGATGGAACAACACCTTCTCTCGTGTCAATCAACCTTCCTTCGGCCGCGAGCTTTATCGATCACGGCAACGGCACCGGGACGTTCGATTGGACACCCAACTTTACGGACGCCGGATCGACAACCGTTACGTTTATCACTTCTGATGGCGTCCTGAGCGACAGCGAAACTGTCACCGTGACGATATTCGAGGCCGGTAATCAGCCACCCGCAGTGACTCCCGTTGCAACCAAGACGACAACCGAAAACGTTCAACTGACATTCGACGTACTCGCCACCGATCCTGACAGTACCATTCCGGCAATATCGATTATCGGTACTCCTGCGGGGGCTACATTTGTCGATCACGGCGACGGCAGTGCAACTTTTCAATGGACACCGGATTTCACGCAAGCCGGAAATTACAACGTCAGTTTCTATGCCTCCGACGGTGTGATAAGTGACACCGTCGATGCAGATATCACCGTCAACGAAGCCGGCAATCAACCACCGGTTCTGGCTTCGATTGGATCGCACGGCACGACCGAGAACACCAATCTAAATTTCAGCGTGAGCGCCACGGACCCGGATGGCACGACACCGTCGCTTAGTGTGGTCGGGCTGCCTTCCGGCGCCGGTTTCACAGACAACGGTAACGGTATCGGCAATTTCGACTGGACTCCCGGCTTCACCGATGCCGGAACCTACAATCTGACATTTATAGCATCAGACGATTCTCTTGCCGATTCGGAAGCGGTTGTGGTAATCGTATACGAAAGCGGTAACCAGGCACCCATACTGGTTTCGATTGGTGATACAAGCACGACAGAAAATGTTTTGCTAACATTCAACATCTCGGCGAGTGACCCCGACGGTACGACACCCGTACTTTCAGCAAGTAACTTGCCCTCGGCAGCGAACTTTGTCGACAACAGTGATGGTACCGGAACATTCTCCTGGACGCCGAGTTATTCCGATGCAGGGAACGTAGTCATCACTTTCTTTGCATCAGACGGCGTGCTGAAAGACAGTGAGCTGGTCAACGTTACAGTTCTCGATGCTGGCAACCAACGTCCGGAAATAACCCCAATCAGTGTGCAGACAACCACCGAGAATGTCTATCTTACGTTTACCGTAATTGCTTCTGATCCGGATGAAACTCTCCCGACAATCTCCACAATCGATCTGCCCGACGGCGCAGCCTTCTCAGACAACGGTGACGGCACCGGTACTTTCGAATGGACTCCCGGCTATACGCAGTCCGGCAGCTATAACGTCAGTTTCGTCGCTACCGATGGTGTGCTGAGTGATACGGCTGGAGCAAGCATTACCGTCAATGATGCCGGCAACCAACCGCCGATCCTGACCGCAATAGGTCCGCATGGCACGACGGAAAACGCCAACCTGAATTTCAGCATCAGCGCTTCGGACCCCGATGGCACAACGCCCTCACTCGGTGCAGTTGGGTTGCCTTCCGGTGCGGCATTCGCAGACAATGGTAACGGATCAGGCAACTTCGACTGGACTCCCGGCTTTGCCGATGCCAGCACCTACAACGTGACCTTCATAGCCGCCGACGGTGCCCTTGCCGACTCGGAAGTGGTCGTGATAACCGTTGTCGAGGCGGGTAATCAATCACCCGAACTGACGGCTATTAACGACAAAAGCACGACTGAAAACGTTAATCTGACTTTCAATATCTACGCAACCGATCCCGACGGCACAACACCTGCTTTTACGGCGATTAGCTTGCCTTCGACAGCGACTTTCGCAGACAGCGGGAACGGCACGGCAACGTTTGAATGGACCCCCGGCTATTCGGACGGCGGAGAATACGAAGTGACATTCATCGCTGCCGATGGTGCTCTGGCTGACTCCGAGACCGTGACTATCACGGTACTTGAAGCGGGCAACCAGGTACCCGTGCTGGCAGAAATCGGTGCCAGGTCAACGACAGAAAATATACAACTCACTTTCGCCGTGTCGGCCACCGACCCGGACGGTACCACTCCGGCCTTCACAACCGACGGTCTCCCCGCCGGTGCAGACTTCATTGATAATGGAAATGGTACCGGTACGTTCGATTGGACTCCAGGTTTTGTCGATGCCGGTATTTACAATATCTCTTTTATCGCAACGGATTCGGAACTTTCGGATTCCGAAACCGTCACCATCACGGTCAACGAAGCCGGCAATCAAGTCCCGGTACTGGCGCCAATCGAGGATCAGACCATAACCGAGAACAGCAATCTGTATTTCACCATCAGTGCGACGGACGCCGAAAGCATTCCGGAATTGATCACCTCCTCTCTCCCGACCGGCAGTTCCTTTATCGATCATGGAGATGGTACCGGCACGTTTGATTGGACACCCACATACACGCAGTCCGGAATCTACCCGATTACATTCCATGCTACCGACGATTCCGCTGCTACGGTCACAAGACAGATCGCACTAACGGTCAACGATGCCGGCAACCAGCCCCCGGTGCTGTCTTCAATCGGCTCGAAAGGCACAGAGGAAGGCGTGACCCTCAACTTCAACATCACAGCCGCCGACCCTGATGAAACGATTCCAACATTGTCGGCCATCGATATTCCGAGCGGGGCATCATTTACGGATAGCAGCAATGGTGTGGGCAACTTTGACTGGACACCGACATTTGTGCAGAGCGGCATCTATGGCATCACATTTATAGCTTCGGACGGAGAATTATCCGACAGCGAATACGTAACGGTCGTCGTCAACGACCCCGGCAATCAACGACCCGTCCTCGCCACTATCGGAGACAAGAGCACAACAGAAGGTAATATCCTAACCTTCACAATCACGGCAACGGATCCTGACAGCACTATCCCGGCCATTCTGAGTGGTGAGTTACCGGTCGATGCCAATTTCCAAAACAACGGCGATGGAAGTGCCGAATTTACATGGACCCCATCGTTCGTTCAGGCGGGATCATACAATGTATCGTTCTTCGCCACCGACGGTATCCTGAGCGATACGGAAGTGGTGCAAATCACCGTCCTGGAAGCCGGCAATCAACAGCCGGTGCTGGCGTTGATCGACTCACAATACACCACCGAAGGTACTCAATTGACTTTTTCTATAACGGCGACGGATTCCGACGATACCGTTCTTTCGATTTTCGCTAACGCTCCTCCGCCGGGAGCGACATTGATTGATAACGGTAACGGTACGGCAGTATTTGACTGGACACCCGGTTTTACGCAGTCAGGAACATACGACATCGCTGTTATCGCCACGGATGGTGACCTGGCTGACTCCGGAAGTGTCAGCATTACCGTATTCGAGAGCGGCAACCAACCACCGGTATTGGCTGAAATCGGTCCCCGGTCGGTAGCCGAAGGTGATACGCTTTTATTCGATGTCCTGGCCACTGACCCGGACAGTACAATTCCGGCATTGAGCGCTTCTCCTCTTCCAACAGGAGCTGATTTTACCGACAATGGCGATGGCCGCGGTATGTTTATATGGACACCTGACTTCTCACAGTATGGCGTTTATTCAATTACGTTCGTTGCCTCCGATGGTATTCTTGCCGATTCGGAAACGATACAGATATCGATCAGCGATGCCGGGAATCAGTGCCCGATCCTGTCCCCTGTTGACAATCAGACCATCACCGAAGGCGACAGCCTTTTCCTGGTCCTGAACGCAACCGATCCGGATGGTACGACACCTGCGATTAACGGCAGTATGATACCGAGTGGCGCAACCCTCACCAACAACGGGGACGGTACGGCCAACTTTGTATGGAATCCGTCATATCTTCAATCCGGAAACTACGATGTCTTGTTCTTAGCCTCGGACGGTGTATTAAGTGACTCCGAGTTGGTGCAGATCACCGTCATTGACGCCGGCAATCAACTGCCGGTGCTGGTGCCGATTGGTACCCAAAGAACCACCGAGGGACAGCCGATATCGTTTACGGTGGTGGCCACCGATGCCGATGGATCTCCTCCGATATTGTCGACTTCGACGCTGGCTACCGGCTCCAACCTCACCAATAACGGCAACGGCACAGGCACATTCTACTGGATACCATCCTACACTCAGAGCGGTACATATTCGGTTACGTTCTATGCTGCTGACGACTCGGCAGCCGTCGACAGCGATATTGTCGCTATCACCGTAAACGAAGCAGGCAACCAATCTCCGGTGCTTGATTCGGTGGGCAACTTTTCTCTGGTTGAAGGTGATTCACTTTCCATACTGGTCTCGGCATCTGACGCCGAAAGTGTTCCGACTATTTCACTCGATCCGATTCCCTCGGATGCCGCGTTTGTCGACAGTGGAAACGGTTCGGCTTCGTTCACATGGGTACCGTTATATACACAGGCGGGCGTTTACACGATACAGATAAACGCCACGGATGATTCGGGAACCGTTGCTTCCGAAGTTGTAAAAATCACGGTTGCGGAATCTACCCTGGGGCTTGGCGGACTGGCAGGAACGGCCTCGAACTACCCGAATCCATTCGAGCCGAATGAAGGTGCGACGACCTTTGCTTTCCACCTATCGGAACCGGGCCGGGTCACAATCGAAATCTTCACTATTATGGGAAACCGTGTCAGCACCATCGTCAACGATGCACAGCGTCCCGCCGGTCCGAATTCGACCGATACATGGGATGGCAAAAACGAATCGGGCAGAACGGTCGCCTCCGGAACGTATCTATGTCAAATCACTGTTACCTATGACTCGGGCCGTACGGAAAGAACGCACAGAAAGGTCACGGTGCTGCGATGAAGACACTTTCTTTTACCATACTTATCCTGGTTGTGTGTTCTGTCGCCCTGGCAAGTGATCAAACGGGAACCGAATCGCCATTCGATTTCGGCGTTGGAGCAAGAGACCTGGCACTGGGTGGCGCGGCCATTGCAACTCCTTCGGACCTGGATGCCGTTTTCTGGAATCCGGCCGCATTATCAGCCGTCCCCAGGTCGGGCGTTACCGGCTTTCATGCGAAATTGTTCGAATCCGGGATCGTGTATCAATCTTTTGGAGGAGTACACCCTACTCTGCATTTCGGTACGTTTGCCGTCGGCATTTCGCGAATCGGTATAAACGATATTGAAGCTCGCGACATCAACAATCAGCTTACCGAACACTTCGATGATTCGCGCATGAGCTTCCGATTCGGATTCGGCACCTACGTCAAAAATACATCTGTTGGGGCAAGCCTCCATTTGGAACACCAGAGTATCTATAACTACTCAAGCACATCATCACCGGGCGTTGACCTTGCCCTGGAACGAAGCTTCACAACCTCCCTTTCGGCATTGCCACAGTTTTCGTTCGCCGTCGTGGGGCGCAATATAATCCCTCCGAGTCAGAAATTCCTCTCCGAGCGAGTATCATTCCCCCTCTCGCTGGAAACCGCCACAACGGGGCTGATTACACCCTGGAAGCAACAGGATATCAGCGCTGCCCTTTCGATGGCCGTCATCAAGGTCAGCCACCTCGACCCTACCTTTAGATGCGGGCTTGAAGTGACATTAGCGTCACGGTTGGCTATCCGAGGGGGATATCGCGACGGTCACCTGTCAACGGGGATAGGTTTGAACTGGTACGGAATCTCGTTTGACTATGCCGTCCTCGACCAGGATTATGACATGCTGCATCTTCTTAATATGTCGATCTCGTTCGGGCCGACAAAAACAGAGAGAATTCTGCAACAGCAATACCTCAAGGCACAGGCCGTGGCACAACTCAGCGAGGAACGTCTGGCCGCGAAATATAAGCATTCGATTGATTCACTGACGGCCGTTGCCGAATCAGCGGCCAGGGAAAACGACCTGCAATTGGCTGACAATTGTCTGGACAGAGCTCTCTTCCTGAGCACGGTGATGGGTGAAGACACAACAGCGATTGCCACAAAACACCGTGACATTCTGGCCGGCATTGCGAAACAGACACGGCTGACCCGCCTGATGGCCCTGGAAGACTCCACCCGTCAGGCACTGAGTGCCGAAGACTGGCAGTCTGCCGGATACTATGCCCGGATCATTCTCACTGACTCTTCGCAACACAAAGAAGCTCTGTTGTGGCAGCAACTGGCGGAGAAAGAGATTACCGAATCAGCGTCACGCAACAATCTCATAATAGAGACCTTGAGAGCCGTCGATTCGTTAGTCGAGATCGGTGAGTACTCGGCCGCTCTGATATCCCTCGGCAAGGCAGAATCACTGGACTCGGCCAACCAATCACTGAAGGACAGATATAACCGGATACGAATTCTGGAAATGCAATCAAGATGTGAAAATGCTCTTTCCGACGGCTCACTGCAAACAGCTCAAACGTTACTCGACTCAGCCAAGATACTGTTCCCCGATCAGGACTGGATACAGGATATGACCGAACGGCTGCAGGAAGCCCGACGAATGGCGGAATCAGTCAAAATAAAGCAAGCCGGTCTCGATCCACCCGAAACTCAATCCCTGAGTGAAGAAGAAGAACGCAACGCTCTCAACCTGTATGAAGAGGCGGCACGGATGTTCAGCATCGGAAATCTGCACAACGCGATTCTTCTCTGGGAAAGCATTGAACGACTGGCGCCGAACTTCAAAGACGTCCGCAAACGACTGAGCGAGGCAAACAAGTTCATCGGCATCGAGGCCTACGGCAGGAACAATCTCGATTCGGCCGTGACTGCCTGGAGAACGGCGCTTATCTATACCCCGGACAGCAATGAAATACGGACTTACCTGCAGCGGGCTGAGACTGAATTTAAACGACGTCAGAGAATGGACAAATGAACGAACACGATACTATTACGGCCGGATCGATTTGGCCGGATCGGAAAGATTACCATAAATCGGTACAGCACAGACTCTCGCTTGTAGTGGGGGTGGTGCTTTTCGTATCGATGACTATAACCGGGGCAGTGCTTACAAATCAACACACGGAAACAATTAAAGGCACGTTCATAACATCATTGCTGATCCAAGGTCGTACCGCGGCCGACCTGTCATCGCGGTTAATCCTGGGAACAGATGTGCCCGATGGTGCTTTGCTGACCGACATTTGCCAGAACCTGAAACAAGACAATACCTCGATATTCTGGGTCGGCGTCAGCGATACCAACGGCTTTTATATCGCGCACACCGATATCCGTAAGGTGGTCAGTGGCGCAACCGCCTCCAATTTCAGTTCCGTGGCAGCGGGCCATTCGAGATCGCATACCGCCGACATGCACATGATTCACGACGATACCATGTTCGTGCGCATCGCCATAGAGAAGGACGGAATGACCGCAGGGGCCGTGACCATTGCGGCCTCGACCGATATCATCCGTCAGGCGCGGATGGAATCGATTCGTACTATCGGGGCCATTATCTTCGCTATCATGTCGGTGGGGCTTACCCTTCAGGTGTTGCTTACCAGGCATTCGCTGCGGGCGATCAAAACTATCACGGACGCCGTTCGTCACCACACGGAGTCAGATAAAACTCTCCTGATACCGCACAAAAGGCATGACGAACTCGGTTATCTGGCCGCCTCTCTCGAAGTGATGGATCAACAACTCACCGCCGCCCAGCGAACGCGCCTGCAGCACGAACAGATGTCCCGAGAACTCGATTTTGCCCGGGAATTACAGGCGAGCATTTTGCCCGAGGTGTGGCCGAATTCACCGAACTATTCCTTTGCCGGGGCTTATTGTTCCGCTCGTCAGACCGGTGGCGACTACTATGACTTCATTCATATTGGCGCCGACCGTCTCGCTTTCCTGGTTGCCGATGTCGCCGGTAAATCTCTTCCCGGCATGCTGGTCATGTTACTCACCCGTGAGGCGATCCGTAAAGCGGGCCGCAGGGTTGAAGATCCCGGACAATTGTTAATCTATCTCAATGACGAACTGCGTGGACAGATCAAGCGAGGCACATTCGTCACGATGTTTTATGCGATTCTTGACATAAACACCGCAACCATAAGGTTTGCATCGGCAGGTCACAATCCGCTCATTCGAATTCCATCCGATGAAAAGCAACCTCAACTAATCAAGACAAGCGGCCTGCCGCTTGGCGTCTATTCTCAACAGAAGTTCAACGAACAACTACAACTGGACACCTTGCAGTTGCAAACCGATGACTTGTTGGTCCAGTACACGGATGGCATCAATGAAGCGCGTAATGGACAAAATGAAGAATTCGGCACCGATCGGTTCTTACAGCTACTCGCACACTACAGACAGGATACACCCAAGAACCTGGTAACCAAAGTCCTCCAGGAGCACTCGCGTTTCGTCGGTGATACCGAGCAATACGACGACATCACGTTATTGGTACTTAGATGGACGTCAAGCATCCAGACAATCGAACATGCCCCGGTAATGCAAGAAGATGTCGCCTTAACCGTAAGCGGAGTCCAGGACTATGTCTGATCATGCGACCGCGACTCCCTTGTGCTGCAGTATACCCAACACGAACAGCGGTATCGAGAAACTGCTCCGCGAAATCGACGGATTTCTCGCAACTGTTAATTGCACGTCGTCGCAGCGTATAGCGATTCGCGCGGCAATCTATGAAATCTCCGCCAATATCGTCGAGCACAGCGGGATGGCCCCAAGTGATACTTTTAACGTTACCTGCCGGTTGAGAGACGACGTAATGGAATTTACGTTTTCGAGTGGTGGTGTCCGCTTCAACACGGCGACGGCGGCGGAACAGGCCGGTCCTGCCGATATTCCCCGACCTTTTCCCAAACGCGGATACGGCCTCAAATATGTGCATACGACCGCATCGACATTGACATACCGCTATACCGACATGGGAGTAAACGTACTAACAATAGATTTCATAAAGGAAACAAAATCATGACTGAATTTCCCGCAAAAGCGTTAGAATCGGGAGAACTCGTAATCTCTATCGGTACGCACCTGGATAACAGTAATGCTCCCGTCCTTCTCGATCAACTGATGGCAGCCATCGACAATAACCGCTTGCAGATCATCCTTGATATGAAAGACTGTGAACTTCTTTCTTCATCAGGAGTAGGGGCAATCATCAGCAGTGTCGAGGCCGCCCGGTCCCTTGAAGGCGAGATAACCCTCGTACAGCCATCCGAGGCTGTTCTGGTCATTCTCGACACTCTCGGATTAACTAAAATGCTGACCATACAACGAACCAGGCAGGACATCGAGCAAGGAGCGGCTCAAAAATGACAGTCTTAGAACACACCATAGAGGCTGGAACCAAGCGAGCGACTAACCACCATCAGTTGGCGTTGCGTACATTATCGACTCTCTTGAGTCAACATAACAAAAATAACGACTTGAGAGACCTTTTGAGAACGCTGGTACTCAGCGTCTCGGGTCAGTTCAGAACACCCAGTGTTTTCGTGCACCTGGTGAATCTCCCGATGGCGCTTCCGGACCAGCTTACTTACTTCGGTGTCGGCCGATTCAGGCATGGTGAATCAACCATAGCTTCCGTCTTTCTCGACGCCATAAAGAAGAAGTTCGAGGGGCCGATCAGCGCTTTGCGTAAAAATGATTTGTCCGACGACCACATCGACAATATCCTGCACGATTATTTTGAAGAAACCGGCGTACATCTGCTGTTACCTTTCAGGCATGACGATAAACTGATAGGTATTCTAGGATTGGGCTGCGGGATGCAAAACGACGTCCTCAGTAACGACGATGTTGATGTCCTGGTAACTTATGCCACCAGCGTGGCACCATTCATCGGCAATCTTTTCTTGTTTCTGACTCTTGCCAGCGCCAACCAGAGACACACTAACATCCTCAACGCGACTAAGCAGGCCGTCATGGTATTTGATCGTGACGGGTACCTGATCAGCTTGAACGAGGCGGCCAAAGACATGGTGTCTGCCGATCAGCCTCACGATATCAATAGACCTACTCTGATCGGGATGTCGCACAAGGCGATTTTTCAGTCCAATATGTACCCCCAATGGGACCGGTTGTTGTCAGATATCGAACTGGATCCTTCAGCCCGAAGGGAAGGCCTTAGCACTGTCAAGAGTGATGCAAACGGGCGAGTATTCAGACTTAGCGTTACTCTGCTGGATGAAACGGCACCTCAGGAATCCGACATCGTCGTGGTCATAGATGATATCTCGGAGCTTAAGGAAAAAGAGGCTCAGATGATATCTTTACAGGTAGCAGCCGATAAGGGCCACATGGTATCAGAAATCGCTCACGAGATGAGCAACTTCATTTTCGTGATACTCGGCAATGCGGAGTTGGCCCACCAAGCTTGCCAGAATGCAAATCAGGAAAAAGCCATTAAGAAACTCGAAGAACTGATCGAAAAGGCTTCCCTTTTGCAGCGCTACTCTGACGGACTCGTAACCAGACAGGACATAACACCGAAATGGTCGAGCGAGGACATCAACAGTCTCATCGGCAATACGATCTCCTTTTGTGAAATACAGAAGCGGTTTACAGGTATCGAAATCACTCAAGACCTGGATCGGAACGTACCGAGCATCGTCTCTGATCGAAACCAGATTACGCAGGTATTGCTGAATCTCCTGAACAATGCTTCGGACGCAATCAGGGAGGCTGGCAGAGCCAATGGTAAAATCGAGGTGTCAAGTTCGCTTGATGGCGATGAGGTAATTATTCGGATGACCGATAACGGTACCGGCATCCCAAAAGATATAGCTGAACGTCTGTTCGTCGATGCCCTGACGACCAAAAAAGACGGTCATGGACACGGCATGATTGTATGCCACAAAATCATAACGAACCATCACGGGAACATTTCCGTTGACTCAGAGGTTGGACAAGGGAGTACATTTACCATTCGACTACCTGTCAATCGACCGTAGCAACAACGTGACACGCACGGATTCAACGATTCGGCAATCTGGCACTATAAATACCAGGGCTGACACGGCAGGTGAAGTATTATTATGCGAATATGCAACTTGCACGTGAGATGCAAACCCGTATTGTAATCATCGAGAATTATGATTGCCACAGGATTGTGGCGGGACACAGATGTGTTTGGAGAATCACTGTGATTTATTAATTTACATGTTCAATATACAATAGCATCCAACGTTACCCATAGAATACTTAGCCGAAATAATTTGATTGTAGGCGTGATTAATGGTTATAGATTAAGCGCCTAAGTTGTTCAGCGTCAATACCGGGTATACAAAAGCGGACTTCTACTGACAACTTTGAAACCTTTCTACGTACGGAGAGCCTCTCTTCTCACCTGTACCAGGACGGACTTGAGAACAAGAAGGTGGATTAAGAAAGTCAAATTTTACATATACATGGTTAGTATACTATAAAAACAAAGGCCAGCCAGGAAAGTAACCTCACCCGTCACACCTGAAAATATAAATCGCCCATCCTATAGTATCTCGGCCCCACTTGAGGTAAATGTTCTTGTTCGACGTAACTCGGTTCATGAGTTCGGTTATGTCCGGATCGTGGGGATTCTGGCGGGCGTATTCGTCGGCCGCCAACCATTGCAGACCCTCGTATTGATCCCAGTCATTTTTGTCGCTAACTATGGTATAAACAAGTTGAAGTCCGTGTTTCTCTCCAACCTTGACGTTATCGACATGCGTCCCAAAGCTCTCCCTTTGGTTACCCGATGCATCTATATATTCCTGTGAAGGCTCATGGAGCCAGAATGGCTCGCCTACGATTATCCAGCCACCCGGGACGACCCAACTCTTCAATGTTTTTAGCGTTTCATTGTGATCTTTGAACACCCAACTGGCCCCGATGCAAGCGGCTAAATGTAAACTCGCAGGTTGTTCGGGCTTGAACTCGGCACCATCCATCTGCGTGAATTTGATATTGGGCCGGGACAATCTATCGGCGGCCTTTTTCTTACAATCTTCGATACAGTAGGGTGATATATCTACTCCGAGCCCTCTGACACCATATTCCTCAGCCAATCGAATCAGAAACTCTCCTTTGCCGCAGGCGATATCGACCACTCCGGCACCTTCAGGGAGGTTCAGAAGCTTTATGAGATGCACGAGTTTGGCTTCGCTTGTAGGATTACAAACTAAGTGCCTTCTATGCGTAATATCGTAGTACTTCCAGGTATCCAAAGTCACTCACTCCACATTAGGTATTGAAACGTAGATTACGACGTCAAGAACCATTTTGTCAACAGGGAAGTCCAGACTGGCTCCGGATCTTATGGACGCACTATAAACGGTGTTCTGTCCCATATACAAAAAGACCTTCGACATACTCACCGAAGGGGCTCAAACTCAAAAAAGCCCCCACTCCTAAGGCGCTGTGATATAGACCCTTACGACGTCATTCCGATTCTCACGGAAACCTGACCGCTTTCAGGTCACCCTCTGAAACTCGCCGCAGCGGCAGCAATTTCAGTCCTCTCTATTGACCGCATAGTCGGGAGGAAACAAATGATACTGGACAATACCTTCCACTGAGTATTATATTGAGTTATTAAGGGCGGTTCGAGCATCACGACAACGTAACTATAGTTTTGACATTCTGTTTTGTGTAAAAAAACGAGGATAGCACTATGAATTGCAGTCTTCGGCCATCAACGAGATTTGCATGCTTCTTACTAATCATTCCTGCAATGCTGATCATGCTGAGCTGTAGCGATGACGAAAGTACGACCGGTCCCACATCGGTCATGGCTGACGTGAATACGTATATGAGCAGCCTGCCGGCCTGGAACGATTTTTGCCCGCCGGTTACTGATGCGGACGGTCCTACCGGCGCAACGGTGGAGGATATCGATGGGGGGCTGTTCTGCCGCACCACTCCCTGTTCGATAACCCAGACGCCTGAACAGGTGGTGACCTACGGCACTTTCTCAAACATTCTCTGGCTGGGAGCACTGATTCAGGGCGACAGCTATGCCGGCGGCCTGGGTTCGATGGAAGAACTGCCAATCCGTCAACGGGCACCGCTCAAGATTGGCGTGAATTTCCTCACCGGCGACAGTATCAGCACCACTGTTCATAATCCCGATCCGACCACAGTCGGGCAGGCTATCGGCACGTTGATTTCCAATGCCGTCGACAGCGGTTACCATGGCGGCTCGAGTGTTTATTTTACGCAAAAGCAGACATATTCCGTCGAGCAGGCGGCACTGAGTCTCGGCCTCTCGGCCAGGTACATGGGAGCGTCTGTCAAAAACAAGCTTGATCTGTCGTCCGTCCAGCAAAAAAACACGCTCATGGCCTATTTCAAACAATTCATGTTCGAGACCTATATTGTTCTACCACAGACCCCCGCGGATATGTTTTCTGATGCATTTACCGATGATGTCCTTCAGCAGCAGGTCAATCTGGGGTACATTGGGTCCGATAATCTGCCGGTCTATGTAGCGCGCATTCAGTGGGGCCGGATCATGCTTTTGACCATGAGTTCCGATTCTTCGGTTGTCGACATGACTAATGCCCTGAAAGCCACGTACGGGTCTTTCGGGGTTACCATGAATACCAAATATCAATCGATCCTGGCGAATTCGGAGATGGAAGTGGTCACCTTCGGTGGCGATGACGCCGATGCCCTGGCGCTTATCAGAAGCGGCGACATCAGTACCTATTTCACGGATTCACCCAATCTCGCGACGGCCTTTCCGATCGGTTATGTCCTGAACAATCTGGCCGACAACTCGGTGGCCAAGGTCGGCGAAACCACTACCTACGAAGTCAAGGAGTGTGTCCAGGCGACCGCGTCGTTTTATACCGATTGGACCCAATGGAAGAATGCCTTCTCGGTGATACCTGACAGCACCATCAACATATATTTCGAAACCAACGGCACCAACCTGTTGTTATCTCCCGAACTTCAGGGATGGTGGGTACCTGCAAGCAACGCTCATCTGGGACACGCGACGATTACGTTTCCTCCCGAGAATACCGGCTATAACTTTGCGTTTGCCCTGACGGCCTTGCAGCTCAATTGCCCGTATCCGCTGACGTTCAATGACGACGAGTTCAGCGGCGCCCCTTCCAATATCATCAGTATCGGAGATGTGGGCGACTGCGAGGACGATGACTTTCAAATTGTCGTTTCGGATTTTCGGGATAGCTGCTATATCTTTGCCATCGGCACCATTATCGGAAACAACGGTGAGTATACTGCTGAGGAAAAGCTGGAAGTCTTTTACGGCGACCAGAAAATAGCGGAATATCCCAATCATATAGACGGCTTTATAGGAGTGGTTTCGGCGGTGCCAATAACGAAGTTTAAATTCAACGAAGATTCGGGCGGTAATGACATCTGGATCAGGGATTTCTGCTTCGGAGTGGCTTATCGATAGTCCGTTGTCGCATCGATAAACGATCCGTGTTGTGAGGGCACGATTAACCGTGCCCCCACTCGGCGCATCTTAGTTGAATGTCAGAGGACCGAAGTTACTTGTCGTCAAATCGATATCTCCGGTTGCTGTAAACCATGGAAGTCGCGACTTGCCGGCTCCTGTAGTTAATCCATAAATCCGTGCACCAAGGGTAATGTGTAATCAATTCAAATATTCTAGAATTTAAGGATCTTCAACTCACCGTCTATTTTCCATATTTCATTTAATTCAATCATTTCATGGTCAGATTTGCCAGCCGTGTCTGTAATAGTATGCCATATATGGGAATTTTTATATCTTGTTATACTTTCCGAATAAGACGTGGAGTCTCCAAGTTGCAGACTATCATATTTACACTCTGCAATGGCTTTTCTGTCTTTTACTACATATGATAATCTCTCTCCTCTTATACCAAATGATTTCAAGAAGTTCATTTCCCCTTCTATAACATTTGTATTTACCTTTCTAACTATACCTTGATAGGTTTGCTGAATCACCGGCAATGAAGTAATTTCTTTCGCGTCTTCTGTTGTTAATCTGCATTTAAGTATCGCAGATGTATCCTGACTAACAATAGCATTATATACTTTCGCACCAAAATCGTTTGCCGATTCTTCGTTCGAGGAGCAACCAAAAGCAAGAACGAGCAAAATAACAGCCACACACCAGGTTAATGCATGATTTAGAGATTCAGTTAAATACATACGACCTCCCTGCTAAGTTATAAATATATCCGATATATTGAAAATATAACACCTCTTGCAACTATGACTTATCTGAAAGTACCAATATAGAGTCTTAAGAAAAAAACACAAAAAGAAAAGTTCCACAGTCAAACATTGAGCTCAAAGTCTATGGCTACCCCAATATCACTCTCCCCAAACTCTCGTGGCATTTGAGCTTCAGGTTGCTCCGGGCTACTCGACCTATCGGTCGGCACCGAGCAGGTTGGCTGTCGATCAAGAACGGAGTTGGCCAAGGCCATTGAGCCTCAAAGATCTGAATTTAGCCATTTCGATATCTCCTGGTAACGGGAAAAAGAGGAAGTAATAATGGAGCGGTTAGAATAAAGAAAATTGTTTCGAAGATAACATTGCTATTCTTCGCTTTTACGCCTTTAAGCCTACTCAAGAACGCATCCGATGTGTTTCCTGTCAGGTTTCCCCAAAAGATAATCCTGATAATGACCATGATCTGTTTCGCAGTCTTTTGTCCATAATATTGAAACAGCCTGTATGTCATATCGTTATCCGGTCTTCTGTCCGTTTCAGCATAGTGTTGCGCAAATAACAGCCCGGTTGTCTCAAAATCAGAGGCATCCGCTTCAAATTGCAGTTTAAGCATATTTTTCACTTCTTCTTCGCTGATACCGCTTGATATCGCCTGTTTGGCATGAAACCAGGTGCAGTATGTACATCCGTTTACGGCCGTTACAACCATCATGATTTTTTCCATGAAGGCTTTGGTGATCTTTTTATTGCGAAAAGCGCCAATAATCGTAGGTAACTTGAAGATGAGATAAAACGTATCCATAATGAACATTCTCGCGGTGAATATCTTCCGGTCGAATTCATGGTCCATTTCACATCTCCTTACAAAGCGTACACGATTTCTTCAATACATTCAGACCACGTTCCAAAGCTGGGTGGGTTCCCATCCATAGAACTTGACGCTATATCATCTCGTATTTTATCTATGTCTCGTATCTTATCTATGAAGGTTTCTGCTACAAAATAACCCCGCCGGTTGGCGGGGTCAAAAAAAATAAAGCGGGGTTAACTATTCAATACCCAGAACTTTTTGCCTGACCTTTGAGCTCGAGTGATGTCGCCCCCAATATCACTCTCCCCGAACTCTCGTGGAAATCAGGTTCATAGTCGCAGTCTGTCATTCGAGGGTTAGCGGAAACGGACGCGGCACGGTGAAACGAGCAAAGGTGGTGAGCAAAACCGTCGCGACTGGCTCTAGGAGATGACGTACTTGTGCATAAACTTCAGCACCGTCTCTCGCACTTCATCTCTGTGTGTGAAAATAGCTACGTGTTCGCCCCCATCAATTGGCGCGATTTCAACCTCAGGTAATCTGGTCTCATAGATCTTGGAGTGTATATGGAAGTCAACGATCGGGTCGTGGGTCCCATGTACTACCAGTACCGGTCTGTGCAGGTTTTCCAGTGGATAGGTCTGTGTCCGTTTGATATTGATGTCGTTGACGGTACCATCAATCCGCCGCTCCATCTTTTTGTAGGTACTGAGCAGCATGGTCGAAAACAGTGGCCAGATAGCATTGTCGTTGATCGTACGATCCAGAATCCGAGAATCCCGTATTGAACGTTTCGCCACACTCGTCAAATCCTTCCTCGCCTTCCTTAAGAAGGCTCTGCCGAACCAGGGCCAACGAGCCAGAGTCATTACAATCTTGAAGCGGAACGGAGTCGGCAAATCGTCTTTGTCGGCACAAGTTGACACCAGCACGAGACCGCAACATCGATCAGGATGCCTCAAACCAAACTGCAACGCAGCGGGACCGCCACCTGAAATGGCCATAACACCGGCACGCTCAATCGAGAGCCGGTCGAGCAAGGCCGCCAAAAGATCCGCCTGGTTCTCAGGTGTCTTGCCGGAAGTAATCGGTGTACCCAGGTAGCCGGGACGGGACACAGCTATGTAGCGATACCCTTCTTCGCCGATAGTCTGCGCCAGTATCAAGCTCTGATCATACCCTCCCATGGCGCCGTGCAAAGCAATGACGGCTGGGCCGCTACCGATATCCGCATACTCTATATCTCCCAGAGGTGTTTGAACCATCTTGGGTTGAAGTCTCTCCGAAAGTCTGGGATCTCCGAAATCATCTTTCATTTCACTACTCCTGATCAATGGCGCATTATTCTTCAGGGGGTCTCAATGTAATTTCAACTATCTATCGAATGAGATGTTACCCCACCTACATCAAAGCTAACCGTGTAGCCCACAGCTTGGGCGCGGTTAGTTCTGAGAATCAAGTCTGTCAATCTCGGCAAGTTGTCGTGCGCGGCACATTTTCACAGCCAACTCCCAACAGATGTCGTTGCAGCGTGAAGGTGGGAACCACCCTAATATCTTTACATCTTCTCTGCTTTCTTTTTTACCGCATCCAGCCATACCCTGCGGATAATGGCGCTTCCAGGGTAAATGATACGCCAGTAGCGCCCGAAAGTGCGGCTGTCCCCTGGGGTTATGCCCCTGACACGGGTCTCTGTGGTGAGGAGGGTTTTTCGGTTGTCTCTGCTGAAAAAACGAAAGTTCATAGCCACTTTAACATAGCCGGGTTTGTTGAAAGATATAAACTCATCAGGCTTGGAAATTTCAGGCGGCGCGGGATGGCGGTTTTTATCGGTAACCATTGCCGATTTGATGATCATCAATGTCACGTACTCATCAGGGACCGGGGTAAAAAAATTGAAATCAGGAGTTGAAAAGGAGTCGGAACCGGTATCGCTTTTTGAAGCGCGGTCGCTCATATCCAGATCGTCATTGGCAATGCCCCTGATCTGCATCAGTATCTTTGCGACCGGGATGTCTTTTATACCTGTGACGTGCAGAACCTGTTTCACCCTTTCGGGCGAGGACTGGATCATTACTTCGTGAAATTCGTTGAAAGAAAATTCCGGCATTAAGGCGTCGATCTCTTTGTCGTTTTCAGAAGGATGAGTTTCTTTTACCGGCCAGACAAGGGATACAACGGAGACCAGCACTCCGCTACCTGCAACAAAGGCCGCAATGGTACGGTCCATGATAAACAGAAAGGCCAAGGGATGGACAAGAGAAATCATCCCGATAACCGAAAGTATCGCGCCGGTCCAGAAAAAATAGGAGGGCGCGTAAAAACGGGCATAGTGCATCAGGCGCAACAAGAGAATCAATGCCGCAGCCATGCAGATTAGCCCGGGAATGTAATTCTGTATTGTCATCGAATATTCTATTCTTGTACTATCATACCCCCTGGGACTCGCCCGCCCGGCCCCCCACACGGCTGGCGGTCCGGCAGGTATGGTAGCGGTACAGGTAAACCTCGCCGTTGGCTTTCTTGCCCGATGAGTCGACGCCGGCCGGAACGCCATCGTCTGCAAACAGCTCGATCTCCATACCGATCATCGCGCCTCCTCTGAGCTTGGTCCTGCCCCGTCGGTTGTTCCGTTCTGCAATGTGCGCGAGTCTTCAAGCTCGGCGAGAGCCAGGTGGATAGATGAGAGCGGTCTCTCGGTCAGTGTGCCGTCCGGGAGCATGAGGAAACGCCTCGCCATCTGGTCGGCGTCGAGATCCTCTACGAGGCGAAAACCATGTTGTTGCAGCCAGCCAGGCACGTCACCGGGGGCCATCCACGAGAGGAAGGGCTCGCCCGAGTTGATCGACTCAAGCTTGGCGGTCATATAGTCGAAGACGATAGAGCTCCCGGCGCCGGAAAGCCCTCTGAGCAATTTCAACGTGCGGTCCACCGCTATTTGCGTCAGGTAGTATGTCACACCTTCCCAAATGAAAAGCGTGGCGACGTTCTGATTGAAGCCTTCTGACTTCAGTCGCTCGACGAGGTCGTCGGTCTTGAAGTTCACGGAGACGTAGCGAACCTGATCCAGGACCATCGTCCCACTTGCTTTCAGAAATTCGATCTTGCGGCGCTGCGTCGGCGGCGCGTCAACCTCAAAGATGCGGGTCGACCGCAGTTCGGCCTGAAATCGAAGTGCCCGAGTGTCATAGCCCGCGCCGAGGAGAACGATCTGCGGGGTACCGGCCCGCAACGCCCGCAGAAACACTTCGTCGATGAACGCCGACCGGGCGCTCAGGAAGCCATACAGCGGCCGGGACACGCGGCGGTCGATCATGGCCGTCCGCTTGGCTCCGTCGCTCAGCGCCGCTCTGTGCTCCGGTTCGAGGAAGAGCTCGGCAAAGGGGTCTGGCCGGCAAATCACCGCACGGTCATCCCGAGAGACAAGGGCTCGACACATGCAGATATGGTAAGCGGTCTGCGATGGCTGTTCCTCGATAGAGCGTTGCCGATCTTTGGGAATCGGACCGGTCAGCCCCACGATGTTCCCGAAAGGATCTTGCACCTGCGCCGTCCGGATGTTGAGGACGTCTGATGGTGACGCCTTCGCCAACGCGCCCAGCTCGACCAGTCGTGCAAACGCTTGGTCCACGTCATCCACTTCCCAATAGCCCGTGCACCGGGACTCGCCGGGAGCCAGGTCCGAAGGCCCACGGGCAAGCGAGAGCGAGCCTTGCCCCACTGCGAAGATGCAAGCCAGAGGAGAATCGAACAGCGGCTCTGCACCTAACACTTGTACGTACCAACGTCTGGCTTCGGCCACGTCAGCGACTTGGTAGACCAACCTTTTCAACTCCTTGAACATGACTTCCTCCCGGAGGACAGTAGCCGCGCCAGTGTTCGGAAATGGCGCAATGTTTCTCGCTCCAACGCACTCGTGTCGCGGGAGCAACTCCTGCGGATGAAGAGCTCGTGGAAGTAGTTGTTCACCAGCGCAATGTACAGCACCGACACGAACCTGCGGTCGACGTGTTGAAGCTTACCGTGCCGCTGGAGAACTGAGAAGATGCGCTCCAATTCGCCTCGGTGTTGACGATTGAGGATGTCGAGGCCGAATTTCCCCACCACCGGGTTCTTGAACATCTCGTTGAAAACCACTCGCAAGATGCGCTCGGTACGACGCGCCGAAATACCGCGTTGGATGGCCCTGAAGCCCTCGACGAAGATGGACTCGATGGAATGGCGCTTCGCGATAGTCTCCAACTGGGCGTCGGACAGGCGCATCTTGACGATCTCATCCCGGTATTCTTCGAGGATGGCCTGCAGGATGGCTTTCTTGCTCGGAAAGTGTGCGTACAGCGACGCGGCCTGTATACCTACCGCCGCGGCGAGTGCTCGCATGGATGTTGCGTGAAAACCTCGCTCGGCGAAGAGGTCAATTGCCGCTTCGAGGATCCGTTCCCTTGTGTTTCGTTTAGAGCGTGCCATCTGTTACCTAACGAACGTTAGGTAAGAGTATACACAAGCGAGGAGATTGGCGCAAGCACTTCATTGTTGCAGGAGGGGGGGCAGGCCAGTGTCAGGTAAACTATATTGGGCAAAACACACCAGTTCATAGAAACTCGTTCTGCCACCAATGCTACGTAGTACTCATAGCGAAAAGTACTGGGAAAGTGATATTGGGGCCTTCGGCACTCGTAATCTTCTGCTGCATAACGAATTGAACCCCCCCCAATATCACTCTCGGCAAACTTTTGTGGAATTCGAATTTCTGGTGAAATCCAGCTATTCGACAACAACCGGAACGCGTTGGAAGACAATCAAGAACGATCAATGAGAAATGGCGATTGAATTGAATTCCCGGATAGAATTGCTTATATTGAAATCAGTGTAAGTGCCTTTGCAGGTGGAGGTATTGCATGATCTCATTGAGATTCTCCTTCCTTACGGCAGTCTGCTGTTTAGTAATTATAGGTGCATTTATTCTCAGTTGCTCCGACGATGACAAGCAGCCAACGGCCCCGACCATAGAATATAGTTGGTCCCCCCTGGGAATAGGGTTGAATGGTTCCGTGGCATGCGTGGCGGTCTACAGCGAAGTCTTGTTTGCCGGAGGTGGATTCACCACAACCGGATCTGTAAGTGTCAATCACATCGCAGGCTGGGATGCCGGCAGTGCCTCCTGGTTTCAGCTTGGGAGTGGAACGGACAGTCCCGTATGGGCGCTCACCCCAAGTGGCACATATCTGATAGTAGGAGGCCGTTTCAAGATGGCAGGCAATAGTAGCGCCGGTAACATCGCCTGCTGGAATCTTAACTACGGCTGGTGGACCAGGTGGGATGGAATGAACGATTGGGTGACCGTACTCACGAAGTATAATGACCATTTGATTGCCGCGGGTTTTTTCACCGCCGCGAATGGTGTTAGTGTAAATCATATTGCTGTCACTGTCGATTACGGAGCATCCTGGGGCCCCCTCGGGACGGGCTTGAACGACTACGTTCGCGCCCTCACTGTCTTCGACGGTAAATTGGTTGCCGGGGGCGATTTCAGCACGGCCGGTGGTGCCGCCGCCAATCATGTAGCGGCCTGGGATGGTTCATCGTGGACACCTCTTGGGACGGGATTAAATGGCAGGGTCTTCGCGCTCACCGTTTATGACAACAAACTGATTGCGGGAGGCGAGTTCACCAGTAGCGGCGCGGTGAGCGTCAGTCACATAGCAATCTGGAATGGCACATCCTGGACTCCTCTCGGGACGGGTATGAATGACAATGTGTCAGCCCTTACAGTGTATGACGGCAGGTTGATAGCGGGAGGCAACTTCGCCACCGCCGGCGGGGTGAACGCCAATCATATAGCGGCTTGGAACGGTTCGTCCTGGGCGCCGCTCGGGACGGGGACAGATGGCGGGGTAAACTGTCTGGGCATCTATAACGACACATTGATTGTAGGTGGCTTCTTCACCACAGCCGGTGGGGCGAGTGCGAACAATATCGCGGCCTGGGGACCGAAATAGCATTCAGCCGAACCAGTTTCTGTTAACGCCACAAAAGCCGGGTGCCCCACCCTTTGGGTGGGTTTCCCCCAAGCTCGAATCCCTCTGATATCGTAGCTGAGACCACAGACACAACACGACCCCACTCTCTGGCGGTGTCTCTGGTCTGTGAGCACATTTACTCAACCTGTGCTTGCAGCGCCTCAGCAGTTTCAAACACCTTCTGCAGACCCTCCGGCAGTTGCTTCGCGATCACCCAGGTCAGGAATTCCAGGCTGTGGTCGTGCTCGGGAAACGTGAAGATATGGATATTGTCCTTTCCCTGCGCCTCCGCAGTCTTCTTCAAGGTCCATATCCCCGATACCGAGCAGTTTGCGTCATCCTCACCGTGAAAGATATAGACGGGCAAGTTGAGCTTCAGAATTCGTTCCCGATTCGGTTCGATATCACGATGCTCTTTGATCCACGCCGCTCCTACACGGAAGAAGTTGTTCCACAACCATTCGTCATCATCTTCATCAACCGCATTCATGACTGCCTCGAGACTGGGCTCCAACCGGATCCTGAAGTCTTCGACGGTCAGAGTAGAATCACCGTTCATATCGAGTGACTCGAAACTTGCCCCTTCCATCCGCCGCAAAGCTCGAGGGTCACCACCTAAGTACTCGCTCATCTGAATGACACTGTCCTCGTTCGTGTCGAAGAACTTCCTCATGTTGATCATCGATGCTTCCCCGCTGAACTGCCACTCGATAGTCGTGTACACATCATCGGTCGGCGTTCCGCACAATAACAGTGCGTCGACGGGGGCATTCCCCCTTTCGGCAACCACAGAGGCAAGAATGCTCCCTTCGCTTTGTCCGAGCAATATCACTTTGCACCCCTTAAGCCGTTCATATTGCACCAGGTTCTTTATCACGACCTCTAAGTCTTCAATTTTCGTCGATGGTGTGTACGTAACGAACTTTTCCATATCGACACGATCGAAGTATGGTGGCATAGTATCGGGCTCGGTGTAGCGAGTGCTGTAGCTGAAGTAAGCCAGGCCACGACGGTTAAACTCGTCGGCAAAAAGGTCATGATAGTTGAAGACAACACTGTGTCCGACCTTGCGGTGATCGAGATAAGTGTGCGGGCCGGAGCTGGGCACATCTATGACGAGGGTGCCGCGGTATCCCTCGTCCGGTATACATAGTCGCCCCGTAATCTGCTCGCCGTCGGATGTTGGGATTTTGATGATGTCAGTGGCGGACGCTGAGGCAATGAGAAAGCAAACAAAAACCGGCAGACACGCATTTGATAGCATTTGAACCTTCCGAGCAATTGGGTCGCTTGCTTTGCCCGTGAGTGGGCGTACCTTCGTCGGGCGCAACCCAATCATCTCGGGTCTTGTCTATGAAGTCTCAGGTGACAAAATAGCAACGGAGCGAACAGGAGTCAAATGTGAGACGTAAAAAAAGCGGCCCCAATATCACTCTCCCCAAACTTTTGTGAGATTCGAATTCCCAGTGAGATTCCGCTATGCGACCAGAAGTGGAACGCGTTGGCGCATAATTACTTAATGATTTAGTGGCAATCCCAAAACTCGAATCAATGGGCCATTAGCCACTGTTGGCTCGTTCCGCTTCGATAAGAGGCTGGAACCATTCCCGAATCAAACCCCAATCATCAGTTAGGGGAAGGTGGTGCGGATCAAGAAACCTGCACTCCATAAGTTGCTGCCACATAGTGTCACATGTGCGCCTGGGATGATTCGCAATCCAAGAGTCTTGAAAATCACTACAAACTTGGTAATGATGGCTGACTATAAATGGGCTCCACGTTTCCCTAAGGTCATCTTCGCTCTTGATATCAATAATCTCTATCTGCTCAAGCTCACGAATTCCCGGTCCCTTATAAGCGTCTCTCATTAGTTCTATCGCCTCGACATCTGAAGCAGGAGCGCTGTATCCAAAAACAGTAATCATATAAGCGGATTTTAGATATCTCTGTAGTTTCGTCCATTCAGCTTGTATGAAGTGATTGCTTTGGTAATTCTTCTGTTTAATAGGATAAAGTAATGGAGTTGCCTGAAAAGGTCTTTTGCACGCAGGGCAACGAGTACCGCTTGGTCCCATCTTCCAGTCCTTCTGACAGAAACCCACAGCGACGTTGCCATGAAGGAATGCGGCTTTAGGAATGTCGATCCACAAGTGATTTCGAGACAGAGCCTGCCACAGGAATGGATCCCAGTTGAACGTGACAATCAGATCCTTTGGCCTAAGCGAGATTACAAGAAGGTCATAAATAGTAGGTCCATCCAGTAATTCCAAACCAGAAAAGTACTTGGTAATCTTTTTTTCGACTTCCCTTAATGCATCTGGATTGCCAGACTCAAACAGATCGCTGTACAATTCCTCAAAATTCTCAGCACTTGCACTTATTCCATAGTTCTCCAGGATCTCTGTAAGTCCGCAAACACTTTTTAAGTCGTTCATCAACGGAAGATACTGGCCATTCTTGTCTCCATCCGGAAATGCAGCCAAGCTTGCTCCAGCGCCTAGGATCACCACATGTGGACGTCCCATGCTGAGGTCGGTTATCTCACTATAGTCAGAATCTGCCCTAGTCATAGCACAAAGCAGGTATTCCTAACGGGAGAAAACTATACTCTTGGTGCCCTTGGTAAATCTTGCTGTTCCGGATATGCTTGTTTCGGAGTGCTTCACTCGCACGGTGCCATCCACATTTGACACTTGGACGATCTCACTTGTGCCGTTCACAGAGACTTCAGATCGCCACTCTCCTGCCGTGGCTGACGGTCTGAAGGATAACCGATCACCTTTTCCAGAGGCATAGCGATACACTGACGAGCCGTCTTGTGCTTTTTCGAGGACCCAAGATTCAAATGGTATCGCATTCACTTGCGCACCGCCTTTAGCAACTCGGCTCTTTATCCAGTCGCCAGCCCTTGCGATTTTGCCGACCAACTTGACTTTACCTTTAAGTGATGCAATTTCCTCGATTTTGGGGGCGGTTTTGGAACGAGTGATCTTCCTAAATTCCTTCGGCCTCAGGTTTATACCGCCACCGACAGAGGTTATGCAGTTCGTGACAAGGTTCATATCATTGAGTTTGTTTATCATGACGTTATAGTCGTCAATTCTCTTTCGCTGTGCAATCAGCATGTCATTATACTTATCAACCAAAGCATTGTGTTGATTTATCGATGCCGAGCTGTATTCGTTCAACGTCTGCTCACTTTGCTGAATCTGTCTATCCAGGGATTCCAACTGCGTATCATAGTAATTGATTGTTGCTTCCATTGATTTGGCCTGAGCCTCAAGGCTCTTGTATTGGGGTGGGGCCAATTCTTCAGTATCAAGATTGTCAAAATAGGAGCCGGCTAATTGTAAGAACTGCTCGTCAGTTGTATTTGTGGCGCACTGTTCCAGCAGTCTAGAGATATAGTAGACTTTTGAGTTGTCGCGAATATCTCTTGAGCCAATGAAAGAAGACTTCGGGTACGCCGCAGCCGTTACCGCCAGCATCTTGGTGGTCCTTCTTGGCGTCTGAAAAGCTGGTAGCCTAACTGTCAATAGCTCATCTAGCTCGACCCTATCAGACATATCCATTCCTTGTAACCAGTTCACTAACGCCATCAACCTGCCTACGGTACTTAGCTCCCGAAATGTTTGAAAGGCTGTTTCATATTGAACAAAATGGTTGTTAAGGTGCCCGATAGTGCGTCGAACAGCACCGCTGACGTTTAGTGGCATGTCCATCCGTTCAACATCAGCAAGAAACTGATTAGTAAGCACTGCACCAATAGAGCCATCAGTTACAGTACCAATGGAGTCCGGGTAGAACCAGTAGCGAATTTGCGTGTGGCCGGTTCCAGAATTCTCCATTAACGATCGCTCGTCTTCTGTTAAAAAGTCCGGTACTGCTTTCGTAATGCGATCCCGTATGATCCTGTGAGTATTTGGATCAATCCCAGTACTTAGGGCTTTGAACAGTTTATCAGCTTCCAAAACAACGTTTCCAGCGTGCGTATCCTCTAAATATCCTCCGAAGTTGACCTTTGCGAATCTATTGTCTTCGTGCTTATCGAGGCTAATATAGGGAGAGTTATTGCCATAGTGAAATACGGACCGGTAGATAACAGCCAAGTCGGCAATTGATAATGCATTGCCCGCTAATGTCTGCTTTTGCGATGCTTTGCCATAGAAATATAGATCGTTGTTATTGTCAACTTCTACAGCTTCCAAAGTCACTCCTTCATCCAGGAACTCAGCTATCGCATCAAGATCGATTGAGTGGTGTTCTGGTCCAAGATCTAGGTCTCCGATAGCATATGAGGCAGGAATCGTATTGAGTTTAATAGTGGTAGTAGCATAATCGTTAGTGAATACATAGATCTCCACGGTATCAATCTTTGTTCCCTCATTGCTAACAACATCATTTATGGCATGTCGCACTACCGATTTGCCCTGCTCAAAACTTCGCTGTGCGCTAGTACCCTTCAAGAACATCCTTATCTTAGTCGGACTGTAGTATAGTTGATACTGCCCTTCTCTGAACAGGGCTGCCCATGCCGGTTGTTCAGAGCCAACAGGGTAGTGGCTGACAATATTGACAAATGGCAAGGTGTCCGGACCATTGACAGCTAACAAAACATCGTGACATAATATAGAGAACGGCTCCAAGTAAGGCTGAACTAGCCCCTTGAACTCGTCGTCGAATTGTGGAATCTGTGCTATTACAGCGCCCACCGTCTCACCGCCATGGGTAAATAGATGTTTGTCTACAAGGCCACCATAGGAAATTGAGATCCAATTGCTTGGGGTGCTCCTTGTGACATCGCGACCTGTACTTGTTGATGTAGGCGGCCTATCATTCTGATTCAGCAGAGCAAATAGAACGACCACTGCTACAATTATTGCTCCCCAAACCAGCTTCTTATTAATTCCAGGCCGTTTTCTTGGAAGATTGTGGAAGAAGACGGAAGTGCAGCTGGGGCATGTTATCTTGAGCGTCTGCTGAGTCTTCGGAATCCTGAGTGTGGCATCACAGTACGGACAGACAATGTATTCTTCACCTGCATTCTGGTTCACAAGTCACTCCCCCTCAGACTCTTTCTTCTTCTTGCTGGATCGCCATTCTTCCTTCTCGCTCAGGCTATCGGGCAACTCCTTGAAACGCTGAATGGCTTTGAGCTTGGTGTTAGCAGGATCATATTTGATTTGCTTTATTGAAGGTAGAAGCACAATTCCAAAGACCGTAGGCTGCTCTTTGACCTCAATAATGCGGGACGGGGAGATTTCTGGAATGCCATACTCACTTACATTGTAGACGTTGTACTGGTCACCTTGTTTACGGATTACCTCAGAAGGGGAGATATTCTTGATTCCGTACTCACTTACATCATAGATTTTGATTTCATCGGAGTAAGAGGATCTTTCGATGATAGCTGACGGTGCTATGTCCTTTAATCCCAACTCATTGACATTGTAGATGCGAACGGTCCCTTCAAACTCACTTTCTTCGGCTTCCATAGATGGCATGAAATCCTTCACTCCATAGTCGCTGACTCGATAAACTTTCCAAGTACCCAAGTACTCGTTGTTCTCAATTACAGCGTCGGGTGAGATATTTCTAAGCCCATACTTGCTGACCGAGTACACGTCATAGTCCCCAGTGACGCTATTCTCGTCTATGATGATGCTGGGAGTGATATTCTTGATTCCATACTTGGTATCGTAAATTTCAAGATTCTGACCATCACTCGAATCGAAAGAAAGGAAGACAAGAAGAATGGATAGTCTCAACAGATGACACGCTGTCTTTGGCGACCACCACGTAGTTTGCACTGAGCCCCTCCGATCGGTCAATCCCCAGTTTCACTTACAAATTATAAACAATTCACCGTATTTTGACAATTTATAGTGAACATAATCTGGGTAGATATACCCGATGGCACATAAGCCATTGGCGAGCAGCGAATCAATAAAAAGCGGGGTTGACGAGACTCGAACTCGCGGCCTCCTGCGTGACAGGCAGGCGTTCTAACCAACTGAACTACAACCCCGACAACTAAATCTATGTCCAGCCCCACAGCCACAGCCGCGAAGCTTCATCTGCAAACGCGAGGGGCCCATAAGAAATGGGCGATACTGGATTCGAACCAGTGACCCCCTGCGTGTAAGGCAGGTGCTCTAACCAACTGAGCTAACCGCCCCGATTTTGCTTGCCACGCCGAAAGACAAGATCCCGACCAGGGTAACAAAAGCCGGTCCCCGCTCCAGCGGCCAAACAATATACTCAACAATCCCGGATACGCAAGAAAATTACACCGATCAACCCGCCAGCCCAAAAAACGGCCGCAGAACCCAACCGGCGTAACCTAACCTACCGTCAGAATCCCGACAATCGAAGCTCGCCTACTGAGATTCCGGCGGCTCCGGCGAAGTCGCGTCCTTGCGCCCCCGCACCATAATGGCAAACGGAATCAGACCGTAACCGATTATCAGAACAATCGGCGCCACCGTCAGCGTAATCGGGGCGTTCGGATCATCTCCCCAACCGAGGAAAATGTACCCGAGCACGATCACCACCAGGGCGATCCCAAACAAAACGTAATTCTTCTTCCCGAACGGCCAGACGGCTTCTTCCGAAACTGTCTCTTGTGTCTTCTTAACTACCATAATCCTACCGTCAAAGATACAACCCGGGCAGCATCTGTCAAGGATTGCCTACACCCGCTCGACCGACCGCCCCGGCCCGCTTTTATACGACGAACCAAGCCCGGCCGCCCAGACAAACATCAACAAAGCCCTGACTTCCTCATCGGCAAAAGTCGCCTCGGTCAACGATGTCCCCAAAAACACGAGCGAACCCAACAACGCCGCCACCGCCAACCGCCGCTGTATCGACCCCGGCCCGGCCCGTTTGAAAGCTCGCCAAAAATACAACAGTGCACAAAGCCAAAGCAAACCGAAAGCCACCCCCCCGGGAATACCCATCTGCGCCCCTACATTCAGAAAATCATTGTGCGCGTGACCATAACAATGCAACGGATTCAACCCCTCTCCCCCGATCTCGCGATAGGCCTCCTGAAAATTCCCCGGCCCCACGCCGAACACCGGATGTTCGCCGATAATTCGCACTGTGTTCTTCCATATGAACAATCGGCTGCCTTGCCAGTATGTCCCCAGATGTCTCTCCAGCCCCGTACGGTCGTGGTGAATCGTGAACCTCTCGGTCATCTCGCCAACCGATCCGATCAACACAACCATACCGACCAGGAGTCCCGCCACCAGCCAGCGCCGTTTGCCACGCAGAAAGAACAGAAGCAAAATCAAACCGACAAAAAGAGCCGCCGCCGGACCCCGACTGTTGGCAAGCATGGTCCCGATCACCGCCGCCAGACCGCCAAGCGGAATCAACCACCGGCTCCAACGATAATGTGTCTCTCCCCCGACCAGGCCGTACCCCAGAAGGAATAAAGCCGCCGTAGCACAATAGTTACCGTAAGTCAGCGCGTGCGAGAAATTGCCCATGACCCGAAACAAACCGTCGGAGATCATGATCCGCCCTATCGGCCAAGCCCACCATACCCGCGCCGCAAGGGCAAACAAGCTCCACAGAAGGACAACCAAAACACCCGCGGCAAGAAAACTCAGCAGCAGTTCCGTATAGCGTTTCTCACGCATCAGGAAGACACCGACCGGAATCGCAAGGAAGAGCCATTCCTCACGGGCCATGAAAATTGAACGCAGAAAATCCGGCCCGGCCAGAGCCGAAATAATAAGCCAGCCCAAATACACCGCCACGGCCAGATAGAAACCGCGAAGCGGCCGGATAAACAGTCCGTCTTTACTTCTCAAGACAATGACAACGAAAACAACCACCGCCGCTTCCAGTGCGGTCTGCGAAAGGGTAATGGAAAAAGCGGAGCTGAAGACAAAGATGCCAAACAACCAAAAAAGGACGTGCGACAACTTGTCGGTTGCGGGATTCATGCAAACAGATCCCGCTCGACCAGTTCGACCAGCACATGAATCAGAAAAAGGTGTTCCTCCTGAACGCGCTGAGTCGAAGTATGCGGGATAATCAGAGATCGCTCGACCTGCTTGGCCAGTTGGCCGCCGGTACCACCCAGCAATGCCACACGAATAAGTTGCTTCTGACATGCGGTCGAAGCGGCCCGAAGCAGATTATTGGAATTACCGGAGGTGGACAAAAGAATCAGCATATCGCCGCGATTGCCCAGCCCTTCCACCTGCCGGGCGAAGATATTTTCGAAACCGTAGTCGTTACCACAGGCGGTTATAATCGAAGGATCGGCCGCCAGAGCAACAGCCGGCAGAGACTGACGATTGCGGTCGGCGGTCAGACGAACGATAAGTTCGGTGGCAAAATGCGAAGCCATTGAAGCCGATCCGCCGTTGCCCGCAATGAGCAGTTTGCCGCCCGAACCGAACACGCCCGAAATTAAATCCGCAATCTCAATAACCTGATTGCCGAGTTGCTCGATAACGGCCTTGCGCAACGTGCTGGTTTTCTCGGCCAGAGTTACCAGTTCCAGAAGTTTCTCTTGTTGTGTCATACGTTGATCGGTTCTCCCGGATGCGAGGCCGCGGTGAGTTCGCGAAGGTAACTCAAACGACGATCTTTTTCCAGACGTGTCCCCATGACGATAAACGATGCTCCGGCCGCCACCCGTCGGGCACAGTCTTCCGGACGGTGCAGACCGCCGCCGACCAGAACAGGAATATCAACCGTCGCCGTAACCGCTTCTACCATCTCCACCGGCACCGCCTCCTGAGCGCCCGATCCGGCCTCAAGATAAGCCAGCTTCATACCCAGATATTGCGCCGCCAGAGCATGCGCACAGGCAATATCCGGTTTGCTTCGCGGCATCGGCAACGAGCCGGAGATAAACTGCACCGACGTAAGCGGCCCGGATTCCACGAGCATGTATCCGGTAGGGATAGCTTCCAGACCGGCCAGCTTTATGAACGGCGCACCTTTGACCTGTTCTTCGATAAGATACTGCGGGTTTCGTCCCGAAATCAGCGACGTATACAAAATGGCGTCGGCCTGATCGGTGATCTGCGTAAACGAACCGGGAAAAATGATTACCGGAACATTCGTAACACCCTTGATCGCACGTACAGCCGAGGAGAAATGCCCCGCCATGAGAAACGACGTTCCCACCAGCACGGCATCGACCCCACTCTCGGCCGCCGCCTCGGCCAGATACAGATAGTCGGTCTGCGGCGTGCGGTCGGGATCGATCAGCAACAGAAAACCACCGCCCCGTCGATTCCTGGCCTCAAGCAGTCGCTGATAAACGGTATCCATGAATCAGTCTCCCGCATTCTCCCTGAGCAACCCGGTCAACTCCCTGACCACAGCCTCAAAATCCGCACTCTCGGCAACCCCACCCTGCGCAAAATTGGGTTTGCCTCCACCGCGGCCGCCGAACCGGCTCAAAAGCGTTTTCGCCAGATTCCCGGCATGCACTTTATGCTCTTTGATCGCTTTGCTGCTGGCGGCAATCATAACCGCCGGTTTACCGTTGGCCAAACCGCGAGCGAGTACCACAACCGGGCCGACCTGCTCTTTCTTGCTGTCCGCCCAGGCCGCCATTGTATCCCGATCAGTCTCACCGAAATCGTGATACCACAGAGTCAGCGAACCGATCTTCACCTCTTCCCCAACCGCTTGTCCCTTGCCGGCCACCAGATCGGTACGGACTTTTTTGAGTTCCTTTTGAAGGGCGTTGTTGTTCTCTTTTAATTGCTCCACGCCTTTCAAGGCCTCGGCTTCGGGTCGACCGACCAGCTTGCTGACATCAAGACGGAACTTTTTTTGCTCCAGCATCAGCGCCTGCGCCGCCCGACCGGTCACGGCTTCCAACCGTCGAATCCCCGACGCTACCCCGGTTTCCAGCGTAATGAAGAACGGCCCTATTTGCGCCACGTTGGCCACGTGCGTACCGCCGCACAGCTCCATGGAGAAATCATCGACCGACACCACCCGCACCCGCGCACCGTACTTTTCACCGAACAGGGCCATGGCTCCGGTGGCTTTTGCGGCCTCGGCCTCCATCTCCCGAGTGTTCACGGGACTGGCCTTGAGAATCTCGGCGTTGACTATTCTTTCCACCTCGCTGATTTCCTCGGCCGTCATCGGCTGATGATGTGAAAAATCGAAACGCAACCGGTCCGGTCCCACGTATGACCCGGACTGCTTGACATGATCCCCCAGCACTCGTCGCAGGGCGGCATGGGCCAGATGCGTGGCGGTATGATTGCGCATGATATCCCAGCGCCGTTCGATATGCACCTCGGCCGTTACCTCGGGGGATATTTCCAAATCCTTCGCCGTGCCGTGTGTCAGCTTGCCGAAGTGAACGTAATAATCCAGATGATTGACCACCGACGAGACTTCCATCGTGAACGTCCGATTGTATATCAGGCCGGTGTCGCCGCTCTGTCCACCCGCCTCGACGTAGAAAGGTGTACGATCGAGCACCACCGCAATCTCCGGAGAAGCAACCGCATCGCTCAACAGCAGCGTGGCCTCCACCTTAAGCGCTTCGCGCACGAACCGTGTCGTCGGCTGTGCGCTCAGACCGGCCGTTTCCAGCCTGCCCACGGCTTGTCTGACGTTCTCCTGTTCGTTGGTGGAAAAAGTCGAGGCTGCACGGGAAAGCTCTTTCTGCTTCTCCATAGCCGCCTCGAATCCGTCGTGGTCCAGGCTCAGCTTTTGTTCGGCGGCGATTATCTCGGTCAGATCGTAAGGGAAACCATACGTGTCGTACAGCCTGAACACTTCCTCACCGGGCACAACCGTCTGTCCCGAAGCACGGACTCGTTTGGCGATATTGCTGAACAATTCCAGACCGGTTTCGAGCGTGCGACCGAACGACTCTTCTTCGGCCCTGATCACGTTTTGGATATGCTCGGCTTTCTGACCTATCTCCGGGTACGTTTGGCCCATTTGCGCCACCACCACCGGGACCAGCTTATACATGAACGGTTCGCTTGCGCCCAGTTCACGACCATGACGAGCGGCTCTCCGGAGAATGCGCCGCAACACGTAGCCTCGGCCTTCGTTGGAAATACCGGCTCCGTCGGCGATGGAAAAAGTAAGCGCCCGAATGTGGTCGGCGATCACGTGGTGAGAAACGACATGATCGGCATATTTCGCCCCCGTAAGTTCGGAGACGGCGGCAATGATGCCCTGAAACAGATCGATACCGTAATTCGATTCACAATTCTGAAGTATCGACGCTATTCGCTCCAGTCCGGCACCGGTATCGACGGACGGATTGGGCAGAGGAATTCGTTCTCCCCGGGGCGTGACTTCATCCTGCATGAAAACGAGATTCCATATCTCCATGAAACGGTCGGTCTCACCGTTGAGCACATCCTGTGGCCCGGTTCCGAATTTCTCACCCCGGTCGAAATGAATCTCCGAGCACGGGCCGCAAGGCCCCACCTGCCCCATTGACCAATAGTTGTCCTTCTTGCCGAATCGCCGCACCCGGCCGTTCTTCAACTCCGGGGCGATTTTCCCCCAAAGCTCAAAGGCTTCGTCGTCGGTCTCGTAAACCGTCGCGTACAGACGGTCGGTCGGCAACCCCATCTCCCGCGTGACCCATTCCCAGGCATATTCGATAGCGGCCTGCTTGAAATAGTCCCCGAACGAAAAATTACCGAGCATTTCGAAGAACGTATGGTGGCGCGCCGTGAAACCGACATTGTCCAGATCATTGTGTTTGCCGCCGGCCCGGATACATTTCTGCACCGTGGTGGCCCGCGGATACTCGGCCTTGCGCTTGCCGGTGAACACGTCTTTGAACTGGTTCATCCCGGCATTGGTGAACAAAATAGTAGGGTCATCAAACGGAATTACCGGTGACGACGGCATGCGCTTGTGATCATGTTTCTGGAAGAAGGTCAGAAACGATTCTCTTATATCGGCGGTTTTAATCGTCTTTTTCCTCTTGATCCGATGCGTACAAAGTTTCAAAAGCGGCTTTGGCGGCCGCGTATTCTATCCCCCGGCGGGAAAGGTAAGTATACGCTTTGCGCCGGGCCGTTTCAAGGTCAAATCGACTCAACTCCGGCCACTTACGCTTCAGCGCCGCGAGAGCAAGAGTCTCCGGGTCGCGTTCGGCCAGAAGCTGCCCCACGGTTGTTTCGGCCAACGATCGCTCAATCATTTTCCTTTGCAAAACCGCCACCAGGTACGACCGCCCGCACGGTTTGCGTTCGAGCGTCTGTCGCGCCAGCATATGCGCATAGCGCCGGTCATCCACCAACCCGTTCGCGGTGTATTTTCCGACCGCGGCCGCAACCACCTCGCGCGAGAATCCCTTACGCCGAAGTTTGGCGGCCAGATCACCGGCCGAATGTTCGCGCAACCCGAGCAACCGGGCCACCTCGGATTCACAGGCAAACCGCTCGATCTCCGCTTCCAGACTCTCAAGCTGAGGGGCGGTAATGACAATCCCCTCTTTCAACCGATACCGCCGATACAACTCGGCCGGCACCGCCAACGCCTCGTCACGAGTCGATACGGCCAACAGGTAGAAAGCCCCTTTCTGCCGTACCCTGTCTATTCGGATGACTTCACTCACCACCGAGAAACCATTCCTTCCCGCGGGAAGTATAATCGCCGCGCGACCAGACCGAAACCTAAAACCATTGCGACCCCCATCGTCCCACCACGTCCTCGCCAACAGCAGAGTACGCCAAGCTGCTACAGCCTCTATTACCGGATAATAGCGCTCTTTTATAAAGTTGACTATTGACTTGCCCCAGTCGGATGTGTATGTTAGACGGGTAATGATTGAGACACTAACCCGTTTGTTTGTAGTCGGTTCGGGCGGGATAAATTTCCTTTATTTGTAATTCATTTGTACACTTTGGGATACGTTACGATGAAACAAGCTGTCTTACGGGGTAGGGAATAGAATGGATTTGGATCTGCAAGGTAACATTGAGAAATTCACTCTGCCGGAAATACTCCAGCTAATCGCGGCAGGCCGCAAATCAGGTACGCTTGGCATTCAGAGAGATGATTCGATCATAATGATCTATTTCGAAGCGGGAGATATCATCTATGGCTATGGCCCCCGACAAACCTACCATTTGGGCAAGCTGTTGCGGGAACGCGGCAAACTCAGCAATCAGCAGCTTGAGGAAGCGGTGCAGGCTCAGTCGAAAACGGATAACACCAAGCGGCTGGGAGAAATCCTCATCGCCAAAGGATTCATCGACCGCGCCGACCTCGAGTCAGTCATCAAGGAACAGATCGAAGAGTTGCTCTACTCATTATTATCATGGCAAAACGGCTCGTTCAAGTTTTATGAGAACCAGTTCCCGACCGAAGAGGAGATCACGGTCTCACTGTCGGTGGAGAATGTTATCCTTGAAGGTCTGAGACGCCTTGACGAACAAAACATGATTCGTGAAACTCTGCCCGACCTTAATAAGGTATATACCATCTCGGCATCGCAGGCCGGTCGCACCCGGGCCGTAACCATGAAAGCCAGCGAATGGAACGTTATGGCGCTGGTTGACGGTCGCCGTTCTATCGACCAGCTCTGCAAAACCAGCCCCCTGGGCTATGATGAAACACTCAACCGTTTGGCCCAGTTGAAATTGGCCGGCCTTATCACACCCTCCGGGCGTCCCTCGGCCGACGTCGATGATTCCAATCTGGAGAAGATGGTTAACCGGTTGGGTAACCTTCTGGAAAATTACCTGACCCAGAAAGCGGCCTCCGTACCTACGGGCCGAAACGTCACCACTACCATGATCGGGACGGAGAAATGAGCCGCCGAGCGACCCTGAAATCCCTCGAAAGCGTCCTGGAGTCGTTTCTCGAACGCGCCGTAGCGATGAAAGAAGACCGGCTACAGGTGCTCGAAGGCATCAACCGGCTCGACGATATCGCCCGTTCCTTCAAAGACGGTGATAATCTCACCGACAGCATAGGCGGCTGGTTCGCCGACCATAACCGCTGGATCAACGGCAAGGTCCTCCGACCGGCCGAACAGCACCGCATAAGCGGCATCCTTTCGGAAATAAAAAGGGAACTGGAACCGGCTTCGGAATCATCACCGGCCGTCCGGAAAATAGCCCGGGAAATCGACCGCTGGAACACCCCCCGGACACCCCGGCCGACAACCGAACCTACCCCCGGGACAGGCTCGCCCAGGCTCATACTCCGCCGGGGACCGGAAACAACAGCAATCGACCAGACCGACTCCATAAGCCGGTTCACCGGAACACTGGCGCGCCTCACCGATCTGTTCCGGGACTTCTCCGGCAACAAGAAACACCTGATGTCGGCCCTGGACGATGCCCTCGAATATGCCCGACTGGGCCCGAACAAAGAGGCCTTGATTTTGTCGGCATTGATCATATATTACCTCAAGCAAAACGGTTACAAAGTGGAACCGTTTGTTAAGCGGCTGAAAGAAGCTGAACGTCTGCTCAAAGGGGGACGCTGAGTATGCTAAATCCATCGGAAAAAGCGTACTGTCTGGCCCTGCAGGCGCTCAAAGACAAACAGTATCGGCTGGCCGAGGATTATTTCGAGAAGGCTGCGACCTTCTTTGAAAACAATCAGGAGTTTAATCTCCTGTGGGAATCCACTCGCCTGCTTTTGGCTGTTAAGGAAGAAATAGCCGCTACCGAAGGTGATAATGACACGCTGATTATTGAGGAGGTCTTCTCGGATGGCCAAGACACAGAGCTTCGCAGACAAAGCCCAAGGCAAGCACAAGATTAATATCTGCCCCGTGTGCAACGGCGATATCCAATACATTAAGCAGGTCAGGGCGATAAAAAGTCCGACCGGCTCCTGGAAATACCGCACGGTTAATGTGGCTGTATGCCAGTGCAACGAGAAAGAAATCTACGACTGATCTTTCCGTTACCGAATCTGATGAAGAAAAACTCCCGTTTCCGGGAGTTTTTTTTTGCCTGTAAGGATATCGTATGGATACGAGCGCGCTTGTATCACCGCCTGATCGGAGCTATATTCCACCGCGATCCGCCTGTCCTGCGACAGCCGATTTTGGCCATCGAAATGAACAAAGCTAACCTTCAACAGCCCGGACATGGTTCGGACAAATCTCCCGGCTGCAACACCGGACCGTCGCGTCAAAACATCTGGAAAATGTTCGACCGCGTTGCCCGCCGCTACGATCTGCTGAACCATCTGCTTTCTGCAAATCAAGACCGCTCCTGGCGGCGTAAACTGGCCGCCCGACTTCCCGAACAATCCGATCTCAAAATTTTAGACCTGGCCTGTGGCACCGGCGATCAACTGCTGGCCCTTTACCGCACCGGAAAAGTTAGTTCCGGGGTGGGCCTTGATCTGGCCGAAAACATGCTGGAAATAGGCCGAGCCAAAATAGCCCGCCGGTCACTGACCGACCGACTCACGCTCAAGAAAGCGGACGCCCAAAAGATCCCGTTCGAAGATAACACCTTCGATGTCGTAAGTATCTCGTTCGGCATCCGCAACATGACCGACGTCGATACCACCCTGCGCGAGATGCACCGGGTCCTCAAACCCGGCGGTTGCGCCCTTATACTGGAGTTCTCGCTGCCCCGCAATCGATTGATCCGGTCCGCGTATCTCGTCTACTTCCGGCACCTTTTGCCGCGCCTCGGCCGTCTTATCTCGGATGACCGGGAGGCCTACCGATATCTCAACGAAACAGCCGAGACTTTCCCCCGTGACGGAGCCTTCTGCGAACTCATGTCCCGCGCCGGTTTCAGAAACACCACGTTCTCTGCCCTGACTTTCGGTGTCGCTTCGATTTACCGGGGCAACAAATGAACGCGATCGATCACGACAACCCGGCCTACCGCCGCGCTCGGGCACAACTGGCCGATGAAATCAGGAAACTTGCCGCTGTCGACAAAACTCGCAAGAACAACGGGGACGCGGTTGTTCATGTCGAAGTCCCGTTGTCCGACATTGATCTTCTCTCATGGCAAGCGGCCCAGGTTCAGAACGAAAAACTCTACTGGCACAACCGTGAACATTCACTCGAAATTGCCGGACTGGGCACGGCCGATGTCATCACAGTCGAAACCGATGAAGAATACCCCCCGATCCTGAAACGAGCCCGAGGCCAACAAGCGGACGGACAACAACGTGTACGGCATTTCGGCGGTTTTCAATTCGATGGCCATTCGAACCGACAGGATGAATGCTGGACGGTGTTCGGCCGCGGCCGATTGGTTCTGCCGAGGTTCGAGATCGTAAACGAAAACGGCCGGACACACTTCGGCTGTAATATCATGCCCCACGAAATCAATGATGCGACCATTGACCGCATTGTCGGACAACTGAACCGTCTTGTTCCCCCCTGCGATGCCCCGCCCTCCGAAAATTCGATACATATAACACACCGCACCGATACTCCTGACCGTCACGGTTGGCAAAATGGTGTTTCCGCGGTGCTCGATGCGATTGACCATGGCAAGGTACAGAAAGTCGTACTGGCCCGCCGCATTGATATAATGCTCTCATGCGCGCCCGACCCCTGGCATATATTGAGGCTGCTGCGCGAATCGACGGAGAGCTGCACCTTGTTCGCTTTTCAGCCGCCCGACGGCCCCGCCTTTCTCGGAGCGACGCCCGAACGGCTGTACGCCCGGAAGGAACGTCGGCTGCAAACCGAAGCTCTGGCCGGTACGCGAGCAAGGGGCACCGATCCTCATGAGGACAAACGCCTGGCCGATGAATTGGCCGCCTCGAAAAAAGAACAGCGGGAACATCGCTTTGTCCTGGACAGCATCATTGAGACGCTGCAAACACTGTGCGACAAGATAGAAACCGACGATAAACCCGCAGTGCTCAAACTCGCCCGTGTGCAGCACCTGAGATCAGCGGTGGAAGCTCGCCTCCTCGACGGTGTCACCGATGGAGACCTGCTTGCGGCTCTGCATCCGACCCCCGCGGTCGGTGGTCTGCCCGGAGATGTCGCCCCCGACTATATCAGACAGGCGGAATCGTTTGACCGCGGCTGGTACGCCGGACCGGTCGGCTGGATCGGGGCCGACGCCGCCGAATTCGTCGTGGCTATTCGTTCCGCTCTGATTGCGGGTAACCATTTGATTTTGTTCGCCGGAGCCGGTATCGTAGAGGGTTCCATCGCCGCCTCCGAATGGGAAGAAACCGAAAACAAGATCAGTCATTTTATTGACACGGTAATCGACCGACCATGATAAACACGGCCAACATCGGCAGTCTCTGGGCCAGCCTTGCCATAGAAGAATTCATTCGCACTGGCGTTTCGTTCTTCTGCCTTTCGCCCGGTTCGCGCTGCACTCCCCTGACCGTAGCTGTCGCTTCGCACGAGAAAGCCGAAAAACTGACGCATTATGATGAACGCGGGGCGGCTTTTTTCGCCCTGGGACGCACCCGAGCCACCAACCGACCGACCGCCCTGATCTGCACCTCCGGCACAGCCGCCGCGAACTATTTCCCGGCAATTGTCGAAGCGTCGGCCGACGGTCTACCGTTGATAATCATCACCGCCGACCGTCCCCCGGAACTTCAGGCCTGCGGCGCCAACCAGACAATAGACCAGACCCGGCTCTACGGCGATTTCGTCCGCGCTACTTTCGACTTGCCCTGCCCCGACGAAGACCTCGACCCCCGAATGCTCCTGACCACAATCGACCAGGCCATCCACCGAGCGAAAACCGGTCCGGTACATTTGAATTTCAAGTTTCGTGAACCGCTGGCCCCGAGCGACGACGGCCGGGATCTGTCAGCCGTCACGAAACAACTGCGGCGCTGGATACAAACCGCTTCTCCCTTCACCCGGTATGCCGCGGCGGTCACTGAACCCGACGAGAAAGACACCGCCCCAATCGCTGACATCCTGAATAACACCGAAACCGGACTTGTCATCGTCGGCCGCTTGCTCGACAGAGACGAACGCCTGGCGGTGGCCGATCTGATCGAACATTTGGGCTGGCCCGTTCTGGCCGATATCACTTCCGGGCTCAGCACACTGGAGAGCCCACCGATCATTCCGCACTACGATCTTTGCCTGTTCTCGGATAGTTTTGCTGCGCGGCATCGTCCGCAGACCATCCTGCATCTCGGCGGACAATTCGTTTCCAAACGCCTGCTCCGGTTGGTGCATGACTCGAACGAGATGAATTATATCGTGGTCAACAACCGTCCCGACCGTTACGATCCGGCCCATCGCGTGACGCATCGCCTGCAATACGGGGTGCGACAATTCTGCCGACAGATTGCCCCGTCACTGCACGGCAACACCGACCCGGCCTGTCTTCGAGCCTGGCAAAAGGCGTCCGACACAATCGGCGGTATAATTGAAACGGTCTGCGCCGAATCCATGTCACCGTTCGAACCGGCTATTGTTCGGTTGCTTCTTGCCAATCTCGCCGCCGACAGTGCTTTGTTCGTCGCCGGCAGCATGCCCGTGCGGGACCTGGACATATTTGCTCCCGCCGGGGCGGGCCCGCTCGATGTCGGCAGCAATCGGGGGGTCAGCGGTATCGATGGGACGATAGCTTCGGCTGCCGGGTACGCCGCCGGTCTGAACAGGCCGGTCACATTGTTGAGCGGTGACCTGGCCTGTCTGCACGATCTTAATTCGCTGGCCCTGCTCAACAAGATCAACTCACCGGTGACGGTCGTTATTCTGAACAACAACGGCGGCGGCATTTTCGGTCATCTGCCTATCGCCCGGCATCAGGACGTATTCGAACGGTACTTCGTCACTCCCCACGGTTTCGTTTTCGACCAGGCCGCGGCCATGTTCGATTTACCCTTCGTGCGGACCGATGACACCCGAACTTTCGTCAGTGCTTATCAAACAGCGCGCCAGTCGGAACGCTCGTCGATCATCGAAGTATCGGTCGACCGTGAGCAAAATCAAAAATTTCACGACCGCCTGATCGATGAAATCGTAACGGCCCTGCGCGATTAGCGAACTATGTCCGATCTGTCTGCCCTCAGCTATCGTCGGCACGGAAACACCGACCGCCCGGTGACGCTTTACCTCCATGGCTTCCTTGGCTGTAAAGAAGACTGGGACGAAATAATAACACTCCGAACCGATGTTTGTGCCCATCTCAGTGTTGACCTGCCCGGTCACGGTTCCTCGCAGAAGTTGCCCGACCGAAGGTTCGAAATGTCGGGCTGTGCCGGTCTGCTGCTTGAACTGCTGGACAGCGAGAAGATCGACCGCTGCCACCTGATCGGTTATTCGATGGGCGGCCGTCTGGCTCTCTATCTGGCCGTCCGTTACCCGGAACGTTTCACCGGGGTGGTTATCGAATCCGCCTCGCCCGGACTGAAAACAGATGACGAACGGTCGCAACGCCGCCACCATGACGACCAGGTAGCTCAAAAACTGTTGCCCGTCGATTTCGACAGCTTTCTTGACGAATGGTATCGGCAACCGATCTTTGCCGGTCTCGACCGACAGAGCGATGCTTTCCGGGCAATGATCGAACGGCGACGACACGGACACCCGTCGGGTCTGGCCCGATCTCTGCGCTTCATGGGGACCGGTGCACAGCCTTCATTATGGGACGATCTGAGTGCGACCTCATCGCGCTTGTTTTTCGTGGCGGGCGCCAACGACGCCAAATTCCGCCGCCTTGCCGGGGAAATGCACCACTTGTGCCCGCGCAGCCAAACGGCTATAATTGCCAATGCCGGTCACAACACGCATCTGGATCGACCGGATGAGTTTTGCCGACAGATCGAACGATTTCTCGCAGAAGAACAGGAAAAACCGCTATGACAACGTTACCCTGGATCGAAGCCCGCCGGTTTACCGACATAAAATATCACAAGCTCGACGGCATGGCTAAAATCACCATTAACCGACCCGAAGTACGCAATGCCTTCCGGCCCCTGACTGTTCAGGAAATGTCGCTGGCTCTCGAAGATGCCCGACAGGACGCCGACATCGGTGTGATTATTCTGACCGGCCAAGGGGAAAAAGCGTTCTGCTCCGGCGGCGATCAGAGAATCCGCGGCGAGGCCGGCTATACCGACGAATCCGGCGTGAACCGTCTGAACGTGCTGGATTTCCAGCGCCAGATGCGCACCTGTCCCAAACCCATCGTAGCCATGGTGGCCGGTTACGCTATCGGTGGCGGGCATGTGCTCCACCTGATGTGTGACCTGACGATTGCGGCCGACAACGCCGTTTTCGGTCAAACCGGACCCCGGGTGGGTTCTTTCGACGGCGGTTACGGAGCCGGCTATCTGGCTCGTATTGTCGGACAAAAAAAAGCGCGCGAGATCTGGTTTCTGTGTCGCCAATACGACGCCCGTCAGGCTCTTGACATGGGTCTGATCAACACTGTCGTGCCGTATGCTCAACTCGAACAGGAAACCGTGGCCTGGTGTCGTGAAATACTGGCCAATTCACCCATCGCCATCCGCTGTCTGAAAGCGGCCCTGAACGCCGACTGTGACGGTCAGGCCGGACTTCAGGAACTGGCCGGCAACGCCACCATGCTTTTCTACATGACCGAGGAAGGTCAGGAAGGCCGCAACGCCTTCAACGAGAAACGTCAACCGAATTTCTCCAAATTCCACCGTCAGCCGTAGACCATGCCGCCTTCAAAAGCACAGGTCTGGTTTCTGGCCGCCCGGCCCAAGACGCTTCCGGCCGCCGTATCACCGGTGCTGATCGGCACCGCTCTGGCGTGGACCGACGGGGGATTTTATGCCCCGGCGGCGCTGGCCGCCTGTATCGGCGCACTGCTCATACAGATCGGGACCAATTTGGCCAACGATTATTTCGATCACCAGAAAGGTACCGATACGGAAGAACGTCTCGGCCCCATGCGAGTGACCCAGGCCGGTCTGGTAACCCCGTCGGCCACACGCATGGCCACGATCATAGTTTTCATCCTTGCTCTTTTGGTGGGCATGTACCTTGTCTGGCGCGGAGGCTGGCCGATTGTAATTATCGGTTTGCTCTCTATTATATTCGGTATCATGTACACCGGCGGACCTTATCCGCTCGGCTACACCGGTCTGGCCGATTTGTTCGTGCTGGTTTTCTTCGGACCGGTAGCCGTGGGCGGCACGTACTATGTACAGACACTGACGATAACCAACACGGCAATAATCGCCGGACTGGCCCCCGGCTTCCTCTCGGTGGCGCTGCTCACCGTGAACAACCTGCGTGATATAGACGGCGACCGAAAAGCAAACAAGAAAACACTGGCCGTGCGATTCGGCAGATCTTTCGCCATCGCCGAGTATATCTCGTGTCTGGCTCTGACCTGTCTGGTGCCGGTGGTGCTGGTGGTCAAACTCGACGGCGGCCCGTACGCGCTGATTAGCAGCCTCATCTTTTTGCCCGCCCTCCCGACCGTCAGAGACGTATGCAAAACCAGCGGTGAGAAACTCAACGATACCCTGGCGGCCACCGGGCGATTGCTGCTGCTTTACAGTCTGATTTTTTGTGTTACCTGGATCATATGAAAATCGTCGACAGCAACATTTATCGTTACTCGCTTCCGCTGACCGGGTCACTTCCCTTGAGAGAAAGGACAATTGAACGGCGCGACGGAATCCTTGTCCGTCTGATCGCCGAAAGCGGAGCGTGCGGTTGGGGAGAAGCGGCACCGCTGCCCGGCTTCTCGAAAGAAAGCCTCGACGAAGTGTCGGCACAATTGCCGGCTGTCGCACCGCGGTTACATGATACCGCAATACCTGAAGGTATCGAATTGCTTGACGGCGGTTTCGAACACCTCCTAGGGGAATTTCCTCTCGCGGCATCCGCTCGCTTTGCTCTGGAGATGGCTATAATCAACCTGCTGGCCGCCGAGCGGTCGGTTATACCCGCCCGGCTGCTGACCGCAAACCCGCGCGAGACAATTCGCATCAACGGCTTGCTGATCAACCGAGCGGAAAAAGTCACGGAAGAAACCAGAGCTTTCCAGCGTCAGGGCTACCGGGCAATCAAACTGAAAGTCGGCCGTAACGATATGAAAGAAGATCTCGACACGGTCGGCAACGTCATTCACGAACTGGATACCCGAACTCATCTGCGCCTCGATGCCAATCGCACCTGGACCGAACAACAGGCCCTGATCTTCGCCCGAAGCCTGCGTGACTTTAACATCGAATACATCGAGGAACCGCTGCAGGACGCCTCGGCCCTGCCGCGCTTCATCCAGAAACTTCACACCGAAGGAATCAACCTGCCGATAGCCATCGATGAAACCCTGCTCGACATAGAGCCGGCCGGTCTGGAAGAGTTTGCCGGCTGTACCGCCATGATCGTAAAACCCACCCTGCTGGGAGGAGTTGAGCGTGCGGCGGCCTTTGCGCGCGCGGCCCGCAAGCCGGGACTACGAACCATCATCACGTCATCTTTCGAAAGCTCTCTCACCCTTGCTTTCCTTACTCAGTTAACGGCGGCGTTTGGCAGTCCCAACATCGCGGCCGGGCTGGGCACCGCCGACTGGCTGGAAAAGGATCTGCTTACCGATCCGCTCAAGACAACCGGCGGCAGGATCATGATCGGACAGGCCGCCCGGGCGGCGGCTACAGTGAACCTGTCGTTGCTGACCGAAATCCCCGACCGACAGGAGCACCATGGCTGAAATACCCTGCCCTCTGGCCAGCGCAGCGCTCAACTTCCCCGACCAGCCGGCTTTGATTGACACCGACCGGGAGTTGACCTACGCCCAGTTTGATCGTCTTGTAGCGCAGACCGCGACCCGGCTTCGAGCGGCCGGAGTCTCCGAGGGCGACCGTGTCGCCATTGTCGACAACAACCGAATCGAATATCCCATAATCCTCTACGCGCTTTTCCGACTGAAAGCCGTGGCCTGTCTGCTCAGTCCCCGTTTCCCGCCGAACGTTCTGGCGGCTCAGGCCCGGATGGCCACATGCCGACAACAAGTCGTTATGCCCGGCAGTACAATCGAACATACCCTGCCCAACCTTGCCCGTATCGACCTGGCCGTACTGGGTACCGCGGATACGGACAGGACAACCGAACCTCTGGCTCTGGACACCATTCAACCGGCAACGATCCTTTTTACATCCGGCAGTGCCGGTCAACCCAAGGCCGTTCTACACAGTCTCGGCAATCATTACTACAACGCCCTGGGCTCGAACAAGAATATCCGGGTTCAACCGGGTGACCGCTGGCTGCTGTCGCTTCCGGTTTACCATGTCGGCGGGCTGGGAATTATCATGCGCTGCGTGCTGGGCGCCGGCACGGTTGTAATAGCCGCAGCCGGCGGCGATTTGCCCGACGCTATCACATCGACAGGTATCAGTCATATCTCACTGGTCCCCACCCAATTGCGACGCCTGCTCGATAATCCACTCGCCGTGGCCCGATCTCTGACCGGTCTCAAAGCCGTGTTGGTCGGAGGCGGACCGCAACCACCGGAGCTTATCGAAGATGCCCGCCAGCTCGGTCTGCCGGTGTACAGAAGTTACGGGTTAACCGAGATGGCTTCCCAAGTGGCCACCTCCCGATCTCCCGATTCCGATCAGATGATCGTACTTCAGTACGCTCGCTTGAGATTATCGGAGAACGGCGAGATCATGGTAAGCGGCCACTCGCTTTTCAAGGGTTATGTCGATGGTCCACGAATCACCCGCCAACTCGACAATCTCGGCTGGTTTGCCACCGGCGATATCGGCGCAATTGACGAAAACGGCTGCCTGCAAGTCATCGGACGTCGTGACAACATGTTCATCTCCGGGGGCGAAAACATCCAGCCCGAACAAATCGAGGCCGTGCTGTGCCGTCACCCGCAGATCGAAGAAGCTGTCGTCGTGCCGGTCGAAGATGCGGAGTTCGGACATCGCCCGGTAGCTTATATCAGAAATTTGAAGATGAGCGATCAGGAACTGGTCAAATTTTTGGAGCAGTGGCTGCCCCGCTTCATGATACCGGATGCTTTTTATTCATGGCCCCGGGAAGATCGAGAGCCCGGCATGAAACCGGATCGCGTCTGGTTCAAAAACCTGGCTTCCCGGATCGACCGGACGCACAACTAACGCAAAGCCTCAAGAGCGGCTTTCAAATCGTCCGGAATATCTATCTTTTCGTGCGTTTTCCCATCCAGACAAACGTGCACGGTGCGCACCGTCCCGATCTTCGTTTCCGCCTGATTAAACATATTGAAATCAAGCACATAGGAGTGAGCGGAAACATTGGCCGCGGTCATTTCGATCCGCAAATCATCCCCGGTAAAAACCATTTCGGTATAGTCGGCCTTAGCCTGAATAATCGGCAGGAGTATCATCCCTTCACGCACGATCTTACCTATATTCAGACCGCACGTGTCCAGATAAACCTCGTAAGTCTCGTGGGCCAAACGGAAATGATTACCGAAAAACAGCAACCCCGCCCCGTCCGTATCGTACAATCTTACCGTGGTATTGAACGTATACATTTTCCACCTGTCCTTGAATCGATTTGCACGTTTGCACCTTTTGGCGTATAATGGCAGCCTTAGCTGCGCAAGTATCGCATGCAGGCAAATAACACACTGCTCCAATAATTTACCGCTGGAGGACCGATGAAGCAAAGACAAAACCGACAACGCACCACCGCTATGATTCTGCTCAGCGCCATCTTATTGATGCTGTGCCCGTACCTTCAGGCCGACGAAGGCGGCATACCGCAACGAGCCGACATAGACGATAAGTACAAGTGGAATCTCGAAGATATGTACCCGGACATCGACGCTTGGGAAAATGATTTCGCCCTGCTGGAAAGCAGCCTGACGGCCTTCGAACCGTACGAGGGGCACCTCGGTGATTCCCCCGAGACCCTGCTGGCCTGCCTGAAGCTCAGGGACAGTCTGGGCAATATCGACGGCAACCTGTACGTGTATGCCAACCTCAAGCTCGACGAAGACAATCGCATCAGCAAATACCAGGAGCTGGCCGGGAGAATCGCGGCTCTGGACTCTCGTCTGGATCAGGCGACAGCCTTCATAGAGCCGGAAATCCTTTCCCTGGATGAAGCCACGCTGGAATCTTTTCTGCAGGCCAACGAAGAACTGAACGTTTACCGCTTTTACATCGAAGAGAAAATGCGCACGAGAAATCATGTGCTCTCGAGCGAAGGCGAAGAACTTCTGGCTCTCGTCAGTCCCGTGGCCCGGGCCCCTCTTAAGATCTTCAACATGATCGACAATGCCGACCACAAAATGGGCCGAGTGGTCGAACGCGATGGCGACACGGTGGAACTGACCTCGGGCAGATATTCCCGCCTTCTCAAAGGGACAGATCGCGACATGCGCCGCACGGCCAATGACACGGTGCAGTCCTCATGGCTCAAATATGCCAACACTCTCGCCGCCACGCTCGGTTCCTCGCTCGAAAAAGACCTTCTGTACATGCGCGCGCGAAAATACAACAGTTGTCTGGAGAATTCCCTCGACGGAAACGGCATCCCGAAAGAAGTCTTCCATAATCTTATCCAGACCGTCAACGATAATCTCTCGGTGCTTCACAAATGGACCGCTCTGCGCAAGAAAATCATGGCTCTCGACACTATGTACACCTATGATCTTTCGGTCCCGATGGCCCCGGAATTCGACCGGGAATACACTTACGAAGAAGCCAAAGAGATATGCCTTGAAGGACTCAAGCCGCTCGGTAAGGAGTATCTCAAGAATTTCAAACACGGTCTCGACGGCGGCTGGGTCGACGTGTACGAAACCGAGGGCAAAGGTTCCGGAGCTTACAACTGGGGCACGTATACCTCGCACCCCTATGTCCTGATCAACTTCAGCGGCATGCTCGACAATATCTTCACCCTGGCTCACGAAATGGGCCACGCCCTGCACTCCTACTACGGCCATCGGCACGAACCGTATATCTATCATGGTCACTCGTTGTTCACCGCCGAAGTAGCTTCAACGTGCAACGAAGCTGTTCTGATGAAGTATCTCCTTTCCCACGCCGAAACCAAAGCCGAGAAGATCAGCCTGCTGAATCATTACATCGAACAGATCGAGGGGACTTTCTTCACTCAGGTAATGTTCTCGGAATATGAACAGGTCATCCATGAACACGTCGAAAACGGCGGCGCAACATCACTGGACTATTTCCGCAAAACCTATCGTGATATTTTCCAGAAGTACTACGGCCCGGACCTGGTCATCGGCCCCAACAACGATATGGGCTGCCTCAAGGTTTACCACTTCTATCGGGAGTACTACGTCTATCAGTACGCCACCAGCTACGCCGCCGCTCAGGCTCTTTCGCAGAAAATTATGGAAGACCAGCCGGGCGCGCTGGATAAATACCTGGCTTTCCTGACAATCGGTTCATCCAAAAACCCGGTCGATATTCTCAAAGACGCCGGGGTGGATATGACCCAACCGGAACCGATAGAGCGAACGATCAAACTTTTCGGCGAACTTGTCGACGAAATGGAAAGGCTGCTCGACGAAAGCTGATAGTCTGAAACGAACCTACTTAGAAAAGATCGCAGGGACCGGCACAATCGCCGGTCCCTTTTATTATGACCAAAAGCCGTTTCCCGATTCTTTGCTGGTCGTTTTTTTTTCGGTTTACAGGTCGCTTTGTTCATTCGTACCATGAGAAACAAACGGAGACTACTATCAGCCAAAAAACACACGATACGAGGAGGCAAGGATGAAAACCAAAACAGTCATGGCAGTTCTGTTCGCGGTTCTGCTTCTGGGCTCGCTTGCGTCGGCCCAGGAATCAGGGAAAATCGACCAGTTGCTCGGCGAGATCGACCCGTGGGTGACAACCGACACCGCTCGCATACTGGCGTACATCGACAGCACCAAAGCGGTCACGGAGAACATGCTTACTTCGTCGGAGTACTGGGAACCCACCATGCGCGACCTGTCGTTCCTGCTGGGCATCGACTACATCGGCAGCCCGCAGATCGACAACACCGGACGCATTTATTTCCAGATGCGCATCACCGGCGAAAGTGCCGCCCTGTTTTATATGGACGACGTGATGGGCTGGCCCATACAGATCACCCCCAACAACTGGACCGAGGAAGGTTTCATCATTACCGACTTCACCGTGCACCCTTCCGGCGACTACCTGCTGGTAAAGGTGAACAAGTTCGGCGATGAAATGCACGATATCTGGTATTTCACCCGCGACGGGAAATTCCGACCGCTACTGGAGAGCCGCACGACCCGCTATTCCGGCGTCATATTCGACGAAGATAAACCCGACGAGTTTTATCTGTATATCGACAATCTTAAGGAAATGCACTTCGGTCATTACAACATCACTACCGGGATACTGGACACGATCTATTCCGAGGCCGGAGCTTTCTACCCGGTCGACTATGCCAACGGCAAGATAATCTTCATCCGCTGGTTTTCGTTCTCCGAAGCCCAACTGGCTCTTCTGGACGTAGCCACCGGCGAAGTGACCGAACTGTCCGACAAAGCTCTCTTCTGGGCGGCCGGCTTCATGGCTGACGGTCGTATCGTTACTCTGACCTCGGCGGAGTCAAAAGAAGATGAATTCATGAAAATATGCACCCTCGACCCCGCCAAACCGAAGAAGTTCGAAGTGTTGTACGATCCGATGAAAGCGACCGACGGCTTCCTCTTCATAAAGAAGCAGGGCGTTATCGTTCTGGCCGTAAACAATGACGGCTATTCGGAGCTGGTCGGCATAGATATCGAGGGTAACCCGGTCACCGTACCGAAACTCGACATCGGCGTGCTGGGCGGCCAGGGTTCCGACGAAATCTCGGCCAACGATCTGGGTGATCTGGTTTTCAGCTTCTCCTCGCCGACCGTGCCGCCGACAGCTTTCCGCGCAAAACTTGGGGAAACCGGAATCCAACAGATCGGCAAAATGTCCACTTTCGGGTTCGATTTCTCGCATATCGATGTTAAGGTTATCCGGTACAAATCCGAGGATGGCACCGAAATTCCGGCGTTACTGTACACCCCCAGCAATGCCCCCCGCGACGGTTCCAGTCCGGCTATTGTCAGTTACCACGGCGGCCCGCCCAGCCAGAGCCGGCCGCACTTCCAGCGCAATATCGCCTTCGCTCTGAGCAAGGGTTTCGTGGTCATGTTCCCCAACGTGCGAGGCTCCACCGGATACGGTCCGGCTTATGAACGAGCGGACAACCTTGAGGGCCGCTTTGCTTCATTGATCGACTGTGAGCGGGCCCTTGATTATCTCATTGACGAAGGCTGGTCCAGCCCGGAGAAAATCGCCGTGTGGGGAGGTTCGTACGGTGGCTACGTGGTCAACTGGCTGGCCGTGAAAGCACCCGAGAAGATCGCCTGCGTTGTCTCAATGGTGGGCGTGTCCGATGTCGACCACACCAATCGCAACAGCTCTCAGGTTTTCGCCAAGGGTTGGGAAAAGGAATACGGACCGGTTGGCTCGGATCTTACGCATAAGCTCTCGCCGATCTTCTATGCCGAAAACGCCGTCAAACCGATTCTGATCACCGCCGGCTACAATGACCCCCGGGTGCCGCCGTCGGATCCGCGTCGTTTCGCCTATGTCCTGTCCAAACTCGGCCGTCCGGTCTGGTACTATGAAGAGACCGACGCCGGTCATGGTGGCTCGTTCAAATCACAGGTCATTCACGAGTACACCAGCTATTACGTCTTCACCATGATGCATGTCATGAAATAGTCCCGTCGAAACGGGAATCGCGATAAAGGCGACCGGTTGTCATCGGTCGCCTTCTTTTATTCGCAAAGATTACTTGTTTCCTCGATGGCCGGGCCGCAACTATTCCAACACGGCCCTGAAAGTCAAATCATTACCGTAGATCATATCCTCGGCGGCGATATCCTCGCGTCCCTTGCCGGTTATCTCCGCCTCGACCCGATACGGTGTCTTGAAATCTCCTTCGGCGATTTTCAGGGGAACAACGCAGCGAAGCTGATGATACACGGTCAACGGCACGGAGTTGGCACTGATCTCTCTATCTTCCGCGTCCAGCAAACGACAATTGAGCATACCGACATACGAAGCGTTGCCTTTACTCGTCATGTCCAGCCGCACGTCAACTTCGCCTTCACCCCTACTGACCCCGGAATTCGTCAACTCCAGCTCGGAGAATACCTGACCATGCCGATACTTGAGCATTGCCGACGTTTGCATGACCGTGTTCAGATCGGCCGAAACAGCTTCTTCATCGTCGGCGTTCGGCTTTTCCGTCTCCACCCCCTGACTTTCGACCACCACCCTGGCCCAGTACTCGCCATCAGCAATGTCCCCGGGCGGATTGATTACGAAACGAACAATCTGGGTGCCGTGGGGCGGAACGATCAGCCGCCGGGGAATTACCTTTACCCACTCCAGACAGGACCGGGGATCGGTCACGTTGCTGTCCTGAAGAGTAACGTGGATATTTCCCAGACTGTCGGAAACGGGCAGACCGAAACTCATGTTTATCGAAACCTCGGTCGGTTCGTCGGCGGTGTTTTGTACCGTTACAAGACCGGTGCGGGACTGCTCCGAAAGAAACACCACCGGCGGGGAGACCAGCACCCCGGCCGGCAATTCGGCTCCCGGCAATATCAGAGGCAGAAGGAGTGCTATAATCCACGGCCAGCGACAGCGGAAAATCGAACCGAGCGATAGTTGCGTTTTGTTCATCATCACCATCCTATAATATCCTGCTATGACGGGCAAAATTGCCCGGAACCGCTCTTCCCTGTCGGTCCCCAAACGGCAATCCCTTCTCATATTTCTCCGTCCGGCATTTATCCCGGGCTCCATACTATTGTTTATTATGAACTTAGAACACGCTGTCAAATACTTTCCGTACCTGTTTATCATCCGGCAATTCAATTTCCTTAACCAATACAACCCGGCCCGGGCAAATATCAGGGCCGTCGACAGACCGCCTTCGGTCCACTTTTGCCTTGTAAAATCGGGGTTTCCGGGTTATCTTAGACGAGAATTGTACACGCCGATGACATGGCTAAAAAAAGCAGGTTGCTCTTCCCGGGCAAGCCTGAAGCCCGTAAAGGCCGATTTCGCCAGTACCGGAGGAACGATGTATAGAGGAACGGCTATCCTCAACTTGTTTGTTATATTGCCCGCCATTTTGCTGCTTTCCGCCGCTCCCGCTTTACCCGAGGCAATCGTTGCCGACCATGGAGTCGTGTCCCTGTTCGAATCTATTCCGGGCTCCGTTATTGAACAGATCAACACGGATTTCCATATCTATTACGTGCACACTTCGCACGGCAGCCAGATCATCTCCGGCCTGCAGATAATTGAGGACGAAAATTCTCTCTATGATCCCCCTTACTTCCGGGAATGGTCCGACGATCTCGGCCACAACGGCGATACTTCCTGGGTCCCCGAAACGAGAAGCTATCTCGACAGCTACCCCGAATGCAATATGGCCATGTTCTCGTGGTGCGGCGGTTGCTCGGACAACACCGAGGAAGGGATCAATATCTACCTGAACAAAATGGTCGAACTGGAAAGCGACTACCCGGACGTTATTTTCGTGTACATGACCGGGCACCTCGACGGCACCGGACCGGAGGGCAATCTTTACCAGCGCAATAACCAGATACGGGACTTCTGCACCGCCAACGACAAGATTCTCTTCGATTTCGCCGACATCGAGAGTTGGGATCCCGACGGTATTTATTACCCGGACGAATCCGACTATTGCAACTGGTGTTATGACTGGTGCAGTTCCAATCCCTGCCCCGGTTGTGCCAGTTGTGCCCATTCCCACTGCTTCAATTGCTATCTGAAAGGCAAAGCATGGTGGTGGATGATGGCCGCTATTCTCTCTCCTCAGGACACGGACGCCGACGGCGTTTTGGACGGTCTCGACAATTGCCGGTTCACCTACAATCCCGACCAGGAAGATTACGACGGCGACGACATAGGAGACAGTTGCGACGTCTGCACCGACAGCGACGACGACGGCTGGGGCAATCCCGGTTTCCCGGCCAATACCTGTCCGGACGACAATTGCCCGTTCGTTTACAATCCGGGTCAGGAAGATTCCGACAATGACGGAATCGGAGACGCCTGCGACGACTGCTGTGTCGGCGAGTCGGTCGGCAACATGGACGCCACGGCCGGAGTTGTCGACATGGGAGATCTTACGGTCCTGATCGACCATCTTTTTATCAGTCTGAAACCGCTGGTTTGTATAGAAGAAGCCGACGTTGATCTTTCGGGTCAACCGAACCCGCAGCCGACGGACGTTGATATGGGCGATCTGACGGTGCTGATCGACCATCTGTTCATCAACCTGACCCCCCTCCCCGCCTGTCCGTAAGCACATAAATTTACCCCTCGGCCGTCGGACCGAGGGGGTAAACAAAACTTGATTTAACTGTCTGGGTCTTGCCGGTTATGTCACTACGAGTGACGGGTTCGGATTATTACCGCCCTTGCGACAACACCCACATAATTAATATCGGCAATTCTTCATTATTGTCAACACATTTCACACGCCACCGACAGTCCCCATGATTCAGGTTATCGAAAATAACATTATGCGAAATCGGCCGCCCCATCCGTTTCATATCGCTACAAGGCTTGACATTGGCCTGTTCCTGCCGAATACTCCCGTGTCGACAACGACAACGGGAGATATTGGTGCGAACATATCTTGATTGCATACCGTGTTTTTTTCAGCAGGCCCTCAGAGCCGGACGCATGGCCACCGACAACGAACACCTGATAAAGGAAATTCTGGATCAACTCGGATCGTTGCTCAAAGACATTTCACTCGACACCACCCCGCCCCTGGTAGGACAGACGCTTTACCGAAAGATAACAGAAATCACCGGAAATCCCGATCCTTACCGCCACATCAAAGCCGACAGTACCGCTCATGCTCTGGCTCTTTATCCGTCCCTTAAGGAAAAAGTCCGGCAATCGGCCGATCCTCTCATGACGGCCGTGCGGCTGGCTATCGCCGGCAATGTCATTGATTTCGGAGCCTGCGCGCAGTTTGATATCGACGAGGAAATTCGCGTTTCTCTCCAAAAAGATTTCGGTATTTGTCACTATCGTGAATTCAAAGCCGCCCTTGCCACGACTCGGGAGATCATGTATATCGGCGATAACGCCGGTGAGACCGTATTCGACCGCATCCTTATCGAACAGATGAATAAACCGACGGTATACGTGGTCCGCGAGGTTCCGGTCATCAACGATGCCACGATTGAAGATGCGATTGCCGCCGGAATCGACACGATAGCCGAAATCAAATCTTCCGGGACCAGCGCCCCGGGAACGATTCTCAACACGTGCAGTCGGGATTTTGTCGACAGCTTTGCACGTGCCCCGTTCATCATCGCCAAGGGGCAGGGCAATTACGAAGGACTTTCCGACGAACCCGCCCGGGTTTTCTTCCTGCTCAAAGCCAAATGCCCCATGATTGCACGGAATCTGGGCGTTGAACCGGGGGACATCGTCCTTAAAGGCACTCACCTGTAACGAAAACGGCAATACAAGCTCGGTTTTCAACAAACACTACCGCGACAAATCGAACAAAGAGTATTACCGCGGCACTTTCGGCGAATACTCGCGCCGCCGCATAGCCAACCGCTTAACCAGTTGACGAAAAAACGGCGGTGATGTATTTTCTCATGTGAGCTCTCCGATAACAGAAGTTTTACCCGACCATCAGGTTAACACCAGAATCCTCGTTTCTTATCTTGTGTTGCTGGGCATTCTGGTCGTCGCCGCTTTGCTTTATGCTTTCCTGAATCTGAATATACGCTATACCCTGATGGCTCTCGGGTTACCTCTGGCCCTGCTGATAGTAACCCACCCCCGGCTGGCCCTGTATCAGTTCGTGTTCGTGCTTTTTATCGAGTACACCGTTCTGCCCAGTGGTCCGGTAATGCTGGTCGATGTAAGTGCCGCTCTGGTGCTTACCGCAGCCCTGCTTGACGTGCTTTGCAGCGAACGCCTGCCCGCTCGTCTGCCTCCCCTGACCTGGAACTATGTCGCTTTGATCGCCGCCCTGGCCGTGACCGGCATCTTCGCCTACCGTCCGGAACTGGCCATAAGACCGACCCTGCGCGTGGCTTTGTTCTTCGCCACATTTCTTGCCGTTTATCGCCTGAGCAGTCGCGTTTCGGTCGGACGGATACTAAAAATCTTTTTTGCTCTGGCGGTGCTTCATTCCGCTTATTCTATGGGTCCGTTTCTGGCTTCCGGAGGAGTCTACAGATCGTTCGGTTTTACCCGCGTGATATTCGACGATCTGGCCATGGTCTCCCTTCCGATAGGGGTGTCATTATATCTCTGGTCGCAACGGCGGACCTGGTTTTACCTGATCGGTTGTCTGATTGTTCTGGGAGCTTTGGTGGCCACGCAGTCACGCGGACCGATCCTGTTCTCTCTGGTTGCCTGCCTGTTCGTATTATTTCTCTCTTACGGCCGCGCGGTAAACGGCAACACAGCCACAGACACAAAACGAATCGTAACAAGGCGGATTCGATGGATCATCGGCGGCTCGCTGCTGGTTTCGATTGTCGCGATTGTTTTCATGTCCGCGCTTCTCGCCACGGTGACAGAGCGTTTCGAACGACTCATGAGTTTTCAGCCGAGCGGTTCCGTAATCTACCGGCTGGCCCTGTGGAAAAGAGCTCTGGCTGCTTTTTGGGATAACCCTGTCATGGGAGTAGGCCCGGGCGGGTACAAACATCTGAGCGAAATTTACCCGACACTTCACCTGTCATCCGTGTTTTATTTCACACGCCATTTCTCGGCTCACAACCTGTTTTTCCATTATCTGGCCGAAACCGGTGTTGTCGGCGCGTCGGCGCTGGCCGCCCTGTTTATAAATCAATACCGGGTAGCCCAGCGCAACTGGCGGAATAATAAGTTAAGTTCACCCGGCATCGGCCTGGCGCTTCTGTCCTGGGCTTTCCTGTTTGCCCTGACTACGCTTATCGAGGCCGGCTGGATGTGGGGACAACTCGGCTACGTGGCGATTTTCCTGACCGCTCTGCTGGCGCGCGAAGATGATACCCGACTGGTACGCAAAACCAGTTAGTTGAAGCTAAGACATTGATAATAATAGATAAACAGCTTGACTTTTTTCGGCGGGATCGGTATTTTGAAATTGAAGGGGCGCCTTCTCCCCTCCTCTTCGAAATCTGAAATATCCGCCATACAACAAGAAACAAGTAACGTTCATGCGTGACACACAATAACCAAGGAGTATGTCATGAAAAAAGTGATAGTTGCACTGACACTGGTGGCGTTATTCGTATTCACCAGCGGCGGTGCCTTTGCGTACGACAAGCCGATCTACGAAGACGATCGTGCCGATGACGCCGACACCGAAGAATTGAATGTGCAGGGAGACGATCACCCCTGGGGTGGTGATGAAGGCTCCCTCGATTACGCCGCTGTTATCAGCCAAGTTGACCGAAGCGCTTTCGAATGTGGTTTCTGGAGCTTCGATTCTATGGTGACGCATCTTATCTCCAAGTTTCTGAAGGATTCCGATGGCAGCAACAAACTGCATCATCGTCAAGACAAACATATTGACGTCAGGAAACCTGCAGCTAACAAAGGCGTAAGTAGCGACAATTTCACCATCAGCAATCGAAGGGTACAGAAATAATGAGGAAGCAAACAGACAACGGCAACACCTTCCGCGAATCAGTTGCAACCTATATGGAAGCACTGATGGCGAGACGGGATTTTGCCGGCGCTATCGATTACTACGAAGCGCATCGTGGCCTGTTGGCGGAAGCCGATGGCTCCTGGGCGGGAAAGCTCCTGCACCAGGCAGCCAAAGCTTATGCTTCTCTCACTCGATACAACGATGCCCTTAAAACGGCCAGAAGGGCCCAGGCTACGGTGGGTAGTCAGGGTGACAGTCTTCTGCTGGCCGATATCTTCGTGACGCTGGGGCAGATCCTTCGTGACAGTGGAGAAGTAACAGAAGCCGAAAAGGCCTATCGCGACGCCGAATCGATCTTCAGGCGCAACGACAATCCCGAAGGTCAAAGCAGAGCCCTCAACCAGTTGGCCGCCCTGTTCTTCCGTCGGGCGGATTATCGCAACGCACTGTCGATTCTGATGGATGCCGTCGATATCGCCCGCCGACTCGGGGACAAAAAGAAACTGGCTTTTATGATGGGCAACATCGGTCGCCTGTTCACCTTCATGGGTGATCTGGCACAGGCCGAAAAAAATCTGAAAATCAACGTCGAACTGTCAACCGATCTGAAAGACGACCTGGAAACCGCCCGGGCTCGGCTTTCACTCGGTTATCTTTACATTCAAAAGGCCGACTATAATAGCGCCGGAGAAGAACTCAACAGCGCGTACGGACTTATCGTAACTCTTAATGCGCCACGTGAGGAAATCATATACCGGACTTATCTGGGCGAGTTGCTTTATCGCACCGGCCGGTTCGACGAAGCCCGCGACACTCTCGGACAGGCGCTGATTCGGTCCGAAAAGGCGTCGACGGATTCAACCATGACCGGTCGTGTACTCCGTCACCTGGCCGAGCTGGAAGTCCGCACCGGACGTTTCCGGACCGCCTGGCGATTTGCCGCACGTGCCCGAACGATCATGGAAACAGTCGGCGACAAGGTGGAACTGGGCGCTACGATGAAGATAATCGCCCAGGTTGCATCACATCATCAGCAGGAAGCGGAAGCGCAAAAAGGGTTCATGAAAGCCATCGACCTGCTCGACGAGGCCGGGGTCCGATGGGAAAAAGCCGAAGCTTTGGTAGCTGCCGGCTCTTCGCCCGTCTTCACCGAACGCCAGCGCATCACCTATCTGTTCAGGGCCGAGGAATTCTATTCCCGGGCTCGTTTGAGTCGGAAACTGGAGCCGCTGAATCGAATGATCAGTGAACTTCACGGTTTCGCATCGGCGCCCGCCAACAGGACCGAGCCCACTGCCGAGGATGTCGATTACTACACCGTTTGTCCTGAAATTCTTCGTTTCAAAAAGCAGTTGCCAATGCTGTCCCGGACCGACCTGCCCGTCCTGATTACCGGCGAAACCGGCAGCGGCAAAGACCGTCTGGCCCGATATTTCCACTCGCTGGTCCGTCCCGACGGGCCATATGTGGCCATCAACTGCGCCTCGGTCCCGCACACCCTGCTCGAATCGGAGTTGTTCGGATACCGCAAAGGAGCGTTTACCGGAGCCGACAGCAACAAGAAGGGTCTGTTCGTAGCGGCCAATGGAGGGGTCCTGCTCCTCGACGAGATTGGCGACATGCCGCCGACACTTCAGGCCAAGTTGCTCGGCGTGTTGGAAAACCGCAAGGTCCTGCCGCTGGGTGGCACCGAAGAACAGGAAATCGACATCATTCTCGTTGCGGCCACCAATCGGAATCTGGAAGAAATGGTAGAGCAGGGAACGTTTCGGCGTGACCTTTACTATCGGTTGAGTGGTATTACCTTCCATCTGCCTCCGTTGCGCGAGCGTAAGGAAGATATCCCGCTCCTGCTGGAGTATTTCATGCGCCGGCGCAAACTGCTCGGTCAGGATCAGAAAATCCCGACCGACCTGGTCCGCCAGTTCCTCGATTACTCCTGGCCGGGCAACATTCGGGAGCTCGACAATAAAGTCAAGCGACTGGAGGTAATGGCCCAGTTGGTAGCCGAGGGTGATTTGGTGGAAATCAGCCGCTCAATGTTTGGCGGCGAAGAAGACCAGTCTTCCCCCGGCACCTTGTTCGACCGCATGGAGCAGTTCGAACGTCAGCTTATCACCGATGCCCTTCTGGCGGCCGGTGGTAACAAGAGCAAGGCTGCCCGATTGCTGGGCATACACGAAGCCACCGTACGAACCAAGTTAAAACGGTACGGACTTGAATCTGCGGCGGTTTCTGCTGAAGGAGGTCTTCCGAACTAATTAGACCTTCGACTACTTTGGAATAAGGTCGCTTCTTTAACCAAAGGTAACCACCTACCCCGGTTCGGGAGTTGACACGAATTCCGCTATATTCTCCTTGGTTGCGGTAAGCGTCTGTTGTTCAGGCGCTTACCGTTTTTATTCACCTCCCGACTCGTACGATTATACGAATGCGACAAGACTCCATCGCCCAGCCACTACCCCACTCGGAATTTAATGTATTGTAACACAGCAAGTTATAGTGTGATGCCGGGCGGTCATATGACCACGGCACATTGCTTGCTATAAGTATTGTCGTCATTCTTACTCCTGGGCGCTGGCGTGGCGCCTGGTAGGTCCTCTTTTCTTTTGGTGTGAAGCCGCCCGCATACGAGGGGATTGCGGGCGGCATGTTTTTACCCACATGCCACCGATATAAATAAAAAAGTTGTTTTCTGTCGCAATCAGTGTGTATTCTTTGGGAGCATGTCACGACCAGCACTGGGATTGATTGAAACCAAGGGCCTCTCGGGAGCAATCCAGGCCACTCACGCCGCCACCAAAGCCGGGCAGGTGACAATCGCATCGGCCGAACGTACCGAAGCCGGCTACATGGTGGTAAAAATCGAAGGCGACTGGCACACCGTTCAGGCGGCTGTCGAGGCGGGAGCACGTGCCGCTGAACAGGCCGGCGAGTTGGTGTCAATGCACATCATCCCCCGGACTGATAACGGGATAACATCCATTCTCCCCTATCGGCGTTTTATGGCTCGCTACAATCCGGAGCAGCGGCCAACCTCTGCCACGGCGGCGAAGAAACCGCGCCCGGTCGCCCCGACCAAACCCAAAAAAGCAACTCCGATTACGGAAAGAGCTGCCAAACCCGAGCCACCCGACACCCCGAGCACCCTTCCGGTGGTTGTCACTGCTCCGGCTCCGGCCAAACCGCCGGCTGCTCCCCCGCCGACCAACCAACCGGCGATGGAAGAATTGCGCAAGATGTCAGTGGTCAACCTCCGACGCTACGCCCGTTCGGTACCTGACCTGCCGATACAGGGACGACAGATATCACTGGCCAACAAAGAGACCCTTCTAAGCATGCTGGAACGTGTCGCGGCATCGAAAAACGAAAAGTAAGGAACCGAACGGACCACGAAAGTCATACATGAAAACCCGTTTTGTCGAAATCAAATGGTACCATCTCCTGATCGCCCTGGGCGGGCTTGTCGCGGTACTGTTTGTACTCATCTGGATTCTTCTGGCTAAGGGCGGCCCCGGCTATTTCGTCGAGGACGAGACCGACATCGTCGCCTGATACCACGTACCGGCTTTTCCCGACAAACAAGCCTGCCTTCCGCGTCTTTACCGCTTGTCGTCCCCCGATATGTCCTTCCCCCGGTGGGATTTCCGTTGATTTTTCGGCCCTGTTTCGTATACTCAAATTCTGCGCCGGCAAGCCGGCAGCATGGAATTACGCATATAATTCGGATTGAAGGTTTTCTACTGATGAAGCAGATTCTTGTTACCGGCGCCATAGGCCAAATCGGCTCCGAACTCACCGTCGCCCTCAGACAGCGATACGGTAAAGATCAGGTTATTGCCACTGATATCCGCATGCCGCAGGATGAAGACCTGCGCGACGGCGGCCCCTTCGAATTTCTGGACGTGCTCGATGCTCATCACATCACACGCGTGATGCAGATATATGACGTGGGCATCGTATACCACCTGGCGGCTGTGCTGTCGGCCGTGGGCGAATCACGCCCCAATGTCGCCTGGCAGGTTAATATGAATGGCCTTTACAATATCCTGGAGGCCTCCCGGCAGTACCACTGTTCGCTTTTCGTACCCAGTTCCATTGGCGCTTTCGGTCCTTCCACCCCGCTGGACAATACCCCCCAGGACACGATCCAGCGTCCCGGCACCATCTACGGCGTAACCAAAGTGGCCGGGGAGTTGCTCTGCGACTATTACCATCGACGTTTCAGCCTGGATACGCGGGGTGTCCGTTTCCCCGGATTGATCTCCTACGAAACCGAGCCGGGCGGCGGCACCACCGACTACGCCGTCGAGATTTTCTACGAGGCTATCAAACACAAGAAATATGTCTGTTATCTCAAAGAAGATACGTCGCTCGACATGATGTATATGCCGGACGCTATCCGGGCCATGATCGATCTGATGGAGGCCGACGGCGAGCGGCTGGTACACCACAATGCTTTCAACGTAACGGCCATGAGCTTTACACCGGCCCGGTTGGCCGAAGAAATCCGAAAACATATTCCGGAGTTCGAGATCAGTTACGATGTCGATCCGGTCAGGCAGGCCATCGCCGATTCCTGGCCCAACTACATGGATGACTCCGCCGCTCGCACCGAATGGGGCTGGCATCACGAATACGACCTGCCCAGGATGACCGAGGACATGATCGAAAAACTGTCCGGTCGCCTTCTGAAGTAACCTTATTTGCCGGTGAGATAACGCCTTGATTTTCGGTATCGGCATAGATGATATTGAGGTCGAACGTATTCGGGCGCAGATCGACAAAGAGGGCGGGATTAAAGATCGCCTGTTCACGGCCCGCGAAATCGCCTATTGCGAGTCAAAAAAATATAGCGCCAGACACTATGCCGCTCGCTTTGCGGCCAAAGAAGCCTTCTTCAAAGCGCTCGGTACCGGCTGGCGTGATGGTATGAAATTTTCCGAGGTGGAAATAGTCAACGATGAGCTGGGGAAACCCCAACTTCTGCTGCACGGCCGGGCTCGGGCCATCGCCGATAAGAACGGCATCGTCAGTTTTCATGTTTCGCTTTCGCACATAGAGAAAATTGCAAGCGCTGTGGTAGCTTTGGAGAAATAAAGGGAAAGAAAATTCATGTCCAACATCGGTTCCTACGAAGAAAGAATCAAGAATTTCGACTGGTCAATTTCCGAGAAAGAACTGGATTACAAGAACGGCGATGTCATCAACATCGGCTGGTATTGCTCTGACCGTATCTGCCAGATGGGCAAGGCCGACAAACCGGCCCTCATCTGGGAAGGTATGGGCGGGGTGGAAAAACGCTACACGTTCAACGACATCCGTATTGCTTCCAATACCATCGGAGCCTTTCTGCGCTCGCTGGGCATTCGGCCCGAGGATCGGGTTTGTCTGTTCATGGATAAAATTCCCGAACTGTATATCGGTTTCCTCGGGGTTCTCAAAATAGGAGCAATCGCACAGCCGTTGTTCTCAGCTTTCGGCGACGAGTCCCTTCACGTCAGACTCGACAACGCGCAAACGTCGGCCATAATCACGCAGCGCAAACACGTCTCCAAAGTGCGCAAGATTATCGACAAGATGCCCTATCTCAAACATATCATCGTGGTCGATTACGACGGCCGCAAGCCACTGCGCGAACGCGAAATCGCTTTTTCGCTCGATGAGGCCGAACCCGTCGAGCAATTGGAAATTCACCCCACCAGAAGCGAATCGCCCTCGGTTCTTCACTATACTTCCGGCACTACCGGTCAGCCCAAGGGAGTCAAACACGTTCACTATTCCCTGATCGGTCAATATCTCACGACCAAATGGGTTCTCGATCTGAACGACGATGACATCTACTGGTGCACGGCCGATCCGGGCTGGGTCACCGGTACCTCGTACGGGATCATCGGTCCCTGGTCGATAGGGGCCACGCAGTGCGTTCAGGACGTGGGGTTTTCGGCCGAGACCTGGTACAAATTTATCGAGAAGCATCACGTCACAGTTTGGTATTCAGCCCCGACCGCTATCCGTTCGCTCATGAAAGCGGGCGAAGAACTGGTGAAGAAGCACGATCTTTCATCCCTGCGCCACCTGGCGAGCGTGGGTGAACCGCTCAACGCCGAGGCCGTGATCTGGTCCGAACGCATCTACGGCAAACCGTTTCTGGATACCTATTGGCAAACCGAGACCGGCGCCATGATGCTCACCAATTATCCCGGCATGAAAATCAAACCGGGCTCGATGGGCAAACCTTTCCCCGGCATTACGGCCACGGTAGTCGACACCAAAACTCACGAACCGATCAGCGAACCGGGCCGGGTGGGCCTGATCGCTTTCAAACCGGGCTGGCCGTCGATGATGCGCACCTACTGGAACAACGAAGCCACGTACCAGACGAAATTCAAAAACGGCTGGTATTTGCCCGGCGACCGCGCTCATATAGACAACGAGGGCTATTTTTGGTTCACCGGTCGTGACGACGACGTCATCAACACCGGTGGCCATTTGGTGAGTCCTTTCGAGGTGGAGTCCGCCCTTCTGGAACACGACGCCGTCGCGGAATCGGCCGTGGTTGCCAAACCCGACGAAGTCAACATGGAAGTTGTCAAAGCTTTCGTGACGCTGAATCCGGGCTTCGAACCTTCGGCCGACCTCGAATTGAACATCATGAACTTCATACGCAAGAAGCTCTCCCCGCTGGCCATGCCGCAGGAAATCGAATACGTCAAATCGTTGCCGAAAACCCGCAGCGGCAAGATCATGCGCCGTCTGCTGCACGCCAAAGAATGGGGCGAGGATATCGGCGACACCTCTACTCTGGAAGATGACGAATAACGATAGATCAAACCGAACAGGAGTTGACCATGGAAGAAATGAAAGACATTATTCTCAACTACGTAATCGACGAGTACGTCGAAGACGAAGACGATGAAATCACCTACGACACGCCGCTTATCTCGGGCGGTATCGTCGATTCGTTCTCGATGGTCTCATTGAAACGGTTCCTCGAAAACAAGTATCACATCTCAATACCCGACGATCAAGCCACACCGGAGGCGTTCGACAGTGTAAATAAAATAACGACCCTGGTGCAGACTTTCGTCAAATAAAGTTAATCTCTGGCCCGACCGGGAAAGGCCGGGCCTGTGACAGTCCACGACCGGGAGTTAAAAAAATGGGTTACAGCGACAAAATCAGACAGATATATCAGAAACAACTCAAGGAGATCGAGGACGCCGGTCTTTTCAAACAGGAGCGGTTTATTCATTCCTCGCAGGCGGCGGATATCGAAGTGGAATATCCCGAGGGCTCTTCGTTGCAGAAAGTCATCAACATGTGCGCCAACAACTATCTGGGGCTTTCCAGCCATCCCGAAGTTGTCAAGGCGGCCCATGAAGGCCTGGACAGCCGCGGCTACGGCATGTCATCGGTGCGTTTCATCTGTGGCACCCAGGATATCCATCGGCAACTCGAAGAAAAAGTTACCGAGTTCCTCGGCACTGAAGACACGATCCTGTTTCCGTCGTGCATGGACGCCAACGGGGGCGTGTTCGAAGCCATCCTGACCAAGGACGACGTCATGATCTCCGACCGCCTGGTGCATGCGTCGATTATCGATGGCATCCGCCTGTGCTCGGCCGAACATGACACCTTCAAACATTCCAACATGGATCATCTCGAACAGAAGCTTGAGTTGCACAAGGACAAACGGCTGAAAGTGGTCATCACCGACGGCGTGTTCTCGATGGACGGCGACACGGCCAAACTCGATGAAATGGTGGTTCTCTGCGAGAAGCACGACGCCATGTTGTTCGTGGACGATTCACACTCGTCCGGTTTCATCGGCAAAACCGGCCGCGGCACCCATGAGAAATACGGCGTGATGGGCAAGATCGACATCATCACGACCACCTTCGGCAAGGCCCTCGGCGGCGCTTCCGGCGGCTGCGTTTCGGGACGTCGCGAACTGGTGCAGATGTGCCGTCAGAAGGCCCGCCCGTACCTTTTCTCCAACACCATCGCACCGGTGGTCGTCTCGGGTGTGCTCAAAGTGCTCGACATTCTCTCCAAAAGCACCGAGCGCCGTGACAAACTCGAAGATAACACCAAGTACTGGCGCAAAGGTCTGACCGAGGCGGGGTTCATCCTCAAGGAAGGCGACACGCCGATTGTTCCGGTCATGTTGTTCAACGCCAAACTCTCGCAGGACATCTCGCGCGATCTTTACGCCGAAGGTATCTACGCTATCGGTTTCTTCTTCCCCGTCGTACCGCAGGGGCAGGCCCGTATCCGCACCCAGATTTCGGCCGGCCACGAGAAGCATCACCTCGACAAGGCGCTGGAAGCTTTCATCAAGGTAGGCAAGAAGTACGACATTTTGGGCAAGACGAAACAGGAGATAATTGATAAGTACGGCATGTAAAGCCGATGAGGTTTTTTTTCACAGGGGCGGTGTGTGACGCACCGCCTTTTTTTTAATTAATATCAGCCCGATATACAAAGAGCGCAGCCGCTATAAAACGATAAGACTTTTTCGCTCCCTGTAACCCGGCCAACAAATTCACCCGCCCCGGCACAAGACCGGGACGGGCTTCCCCCCTTGCAGAAACCGGCCATCACCGGCCTCCACAAAACGCAGTATGTCAGTTGGCGGTTGAAGGGTATTACGTCTTACTCCGGCGCTGGCATCGCCGAAAAAACAGATCCACCCGTGCCCGTGCCATGCCTCCAGCAGCGATTAATCCTCTGCTGCCCCCGGTATCACCGGGTAAATCTGTCACAGTCTGGCCGGTCCCTCTGGTGTGAAATAAAACCACAACCATGTCGGTAAGCGGTTGAATTGTGGCGGGGATCGCTCAACAGCAAATTCAATATACAACTCGCACCGTAGCGTGTCAAGAAATTAATCGGTGTATGATATCCATAATCACGAATCACGACAAAATCTGTCGCAACGCCGAAGAGCACAAATCAACCTGCGGTGCCGGGGCTTTTAGCTCTTGCCTGATCGGGCTGCCTTACTATATTTCTATAAGACGTTGTTTTGGGAGGTGTGATGGCCGAAGAAGGATTGCTCTGCTGGAACTGTGGTCGACCGACCGGCATTCGAACCAAGGTGATGCGTTCGGATAGTTGTGTGCATTGTCAGGCTGACTTGCGGTGCTGCCGGGGCTGTCGTCATTTCGACCCCACCCGCCGGTTTCAGTGCAAAGAAGCGATAGAAACTAACATCGCCAATAAGGAAAAGAATAACTTCTGCGAGTTTTTCCAGATGCGCAACGTGGTCAAAGGACCGGGCGGAATTTCCAGCCAGACAGATACCAAGGAATCCCGCAAGAAACGATTCGACAATCTGTTTAATGACTAAGTGATATTTGCCGCTCGCACTTTCTAACGAACTGTTTTTCAACCGCTTATCGCAATCGTACCGACTTCGTCAGGCGACCAAAACTTCCTTCGACAATTCCCCGATCATTTCGTAGATTACCCCCGTCATAGAGAAAAACAGAAGGTCGAAGATACATGGGCGTACACAACTTAGATCCGATATTCAACCCCCGCAGGATCGCCCTCGTGGGCGTAAGCATAAATCCCAACAGCGTCAGCGGCAAAGTTCTCGGCAATCTTGTCGGTGGTGGCTTTCGCGGCGTGGTTTACCCCATCAACTCCGAAAGCGAGGCCGTGCTCGGTGTGCCCTGCTATCCGGACGTGGCCAGTCTGCCACGGCAACCCGATCTGGCCGTGATATGTTCACCGCCGGAGGAAGTCCCCGCCCAGGTGGGCGCATGCGGTGAAGCCGGGGTGCGCGGCGTGATCATAATGACCGCCGGATTCCGGGAAACCGGCCCCGAGGGACGGCTGCTGGAAGAAGAAATAAGAGCCGAGCGGGCTCGTTTCAATGGCATGCGGATAATAGGACCCAATTGCCTGGGTATAATCAGTCCCGGGGCACGGCTCAACGTCAGTTTCGCCACCGGTATGCCCAGCGCCGGGCATGTGGCTTTCATCTCCCAATCGGGAGCGCTGTGCACTTCGGTGCTGGATTGGGCCATTCAGGGCAAGATCGGTTTTTCGCATTTTGTGTCTATTGGCAACAGTCTTGATGTCGAATTCGGCGATTTGATCGATTACTTCGGCGAAGACGAGAACACCGAATCGATAATCGTCTATATCGAATCCATCAGCCAGGCCCGCAAGTTCATGACCGCAGCCCGGGCCTTCGCTCGTTCCAAACCGATCCTGGCTTACAAGGCCGGGCGTTTCCCGCAGTCTGCCAAGGTCGCTACTTCGCACACCGGGGCTATGGCTTCCGAAGATGCCGTATACGATGCCGCCTTCGAGCGTATCGGTATTTCCCGCGTATATGACATCGGCGAGATTTTTGACTGCGCCGAGTTGATCGGGCGTCGCAAAATTCCCGAGGGCCCCAACCTGGGTATCGTCACCAACGCCGGGGGCCCGGGGGTAATGGCTACCGACACGCTTATTGCGCAAAAGGGAAAACTGGCCGACCTGAGCGAAGAAACGATGAACCGTCTCAACGAAAACCTCCCCGCTTCCTGGTCACACGGCAACCCGGTGGACGTTCTCGGTGACGCGAACTCCAAGCGCATTGCCAAAGCCGCCGGAATCGTGCTTGACGATTCGGGCGTTGACGCGGTACTGGTTATTCTCACCCCTCAGGCAATGACCAACCCCACGGCCACGGCCGGGGCGATCAGCAAACTTGCCGAGAAAAGCCCCAAACCGATCCTTGCCGCCTGGCTCGGCGGAAAGAGCATGCGGGAAGGGCTTCAGCACCTCACCGATACCGGTATTCCCGCCTACAGTACGCCGGAACAAGCCGTGCGGGCCTTTATGACGCTGGTGGCTCACGCCAACAACCTGAAGATACTTTACGAAACACCCAAAGACATCCCGGTATCGTTTGAGCTGGACCGCGAGAAGCTTCGCACAGAGGTAATCGCGCGCGATTTCAAAAACGGCCCTGTTCTCTCCGAGGATGTATCCAAATCCCTATTGGAAGCTTACGGTATCCCGACAACCCGGCCGCATCCGGCGGCCACGGTCGATATGGCTGTCGCGGAAGCCGGAAAACTGGGCTATCCGGTAGTGCTCAAAATCCATTCGCCGGACATCACTCACAAAACCGACGTGGGCGGTGTGGCCCTGAACCTTCAGGACGACGAAATGGTGCGGGGAGCTTTCGAGCGGATGATGAGCACGGTTGCGACCAACTGCCCCGAGGCAAAACTGGAAGGGGTAACCGTGCAGGCAATGATTGATGACCGCGACTCGACCGAACTCATTCTCGGCATCAAGGCCGACGCCGTATTCGGAACGGTTATGATGGTCGGAATGGGGGGCATCACGGCCGAGCTGATGGGTGACCGCACTCTGGGGTTCCCACCTCTCAACGAGCGTCTCGCCCGGCGCATGCTGGAATCGCTCAAAATCTGGCCGCTCCTTCAGGGCTATCGCGGTCGGCCGCCGTGCAACCTTGACAAGCTTATCGAAGTCCTGATCCGCCTGTCGTATCTGGCCGCCGACTATCCTGAGATAACCGAACTGGATATCAATCCCCTGTTGGTCTCGCCATCGGAGGTGGTGGCGCTTGACGCCCGTATTGTCATCGACAAACAACTGGTCGGACAGAAAATCGAGCCCTACTCTCATCTGGCTCTGCGACCTTACCCGGAGACATACGTCAAGCACATCACGCTGAAAGACGGCACCCCGGTTACGCTCCGTCCCATAAAGCCCGAAGACGAACCGATGTGGATGGAGCTTCTGGCCAGTTGTTCCAAGGAAAGCATCTATCAGCGCTTCCGCTATTTCTTCCAGTGGGCTTCCCACGAAGTGGCCACGCGCTATTGCTACATCGACTATGACCGCGAAATCGCCATTGTCGCCGAGATCGTCGAAAACGGAAAACGCCGCCTGCTCGGGGTAGGACGACTCATTGCCGATCCCGATCATGAATCCGTGGAGTATGCCGTCCTGATCACCGACGCCTGGCAAAAAAGGGAACTGGGCAGTCTTATCACCGATCACTGCATGGAGGTAGCCCGACGCTGGAATCTCAAGCGGGTGATAGCCATCACCACGACCAACAACCGGCCGATGATTTCCGTATTCGAAAAACGCGGTTTCAGCATCAAATACAGCGACGATGACAACTCGGTGGAAGTGGAAAAGGAGATTTCGTAGCGCCTATCGGCAGAAAAGAGATCGAAGAGCCCCTTCAAGATCGGGATGGATAAAGCGAAAACCGCGGGCGGTCAGTTGGGCCGGTTCCACTCGACTTGACATTAACAACATCTGATCCGCCATTTCACCCGCCGCCAGACGCAGGACAAAACCCGGCACGGCCAAAATGGTCGGTCTGTGAAGCACCCGGCCAAGTATTTTCGTGAACTCCGCGTTGGTCACCGGCTTCGGAGCCACAGCGTTAACAGAGCCGGACACTGACGAATTATTCAAAGCAAAAAGAACCACCCGGGCTATATCGTCGAGCGTTATCCAGCTCATAAACTGACGGCCATTGCCGAACTTCCCGCCCAGACCAACCCGGAATGCTCCGAGCATCTTTGGCAGCGCCCCGCCTTTATCCGAAAGCACGACCCCGGTACGCAGATTGATCGTCCTTATTCCGGCTTCGCGCGCCGGTTGGCAGGCATCTTCCCACTGACGGCAAACATCGGCCAGAAAACCGCTGCCCGCCGACGAATCCTCGCGCAGCCACGCCTCGCCGCGATCACCATAGAAACCGACGGCACTGGCACAGACAAGCGTAGCGGGGGGATTTTCCAAACCGGCCAGTGTTTCGCAAAGCAATCGTGTTCCGTTGACCCGGCTTTCGAGAATCAGACGCCTGACCCTGGCCGTCCAGCGACGGGCGATATTGGCCCCAGCCAGATGCACCACCGCGTCGACACCGTTCAGAGCCGCCCGGTCAATTTTCCCCCGCTCCGGCTGCCAGCAAATCGCACCGGGATACGGTGGCCTTGAGGCGCGGATCAGGGGCACGGCTTCATGGCCGGTGTTCTCAAGCGCTTTGGATACGGCGCTGCCGATCAAACCGCCGGCACCGCTCACCAGAATCTTCATTATGCGTGTCTATCCATTTAGTTTGCCAGTTCGGCCAGTTTCTCGCTCACCTTCCCGGCGTGTCCGGCGGCCCTCACGTTTCGCCAGACATAGGCCACCCGACCTTTGGGATCAATAAGATAAGTGGTGCGGATAACACCCTCGCTCTCCCGACCGTACATCTTCTTGGTCCCCCAGGCGCCGTATTTCGTCATGACCTTGTGATCGGGATCGGACAACAGCCGCACCTTGATCTTATACCTGGCTATGAATTTCGCATGACTGGCCGGAGAGTCCGGGCTGATGCCTGCCACTTCGGCCTTGAGTTTATCGAACGATTTTAGATTATCGCTGAACTCGCACGCCTCGGTAGTGCAACCGGGCGTATCGTCTTTGGGATAAAAATACAGCACCAGCCATTTCCCGGCATAATCTTTCAGGCTGGTCTTGTTTTCGTTTTGATCCAACAGAGTGAACGCGGGCGCTTTGACACCGCCTTTGATCTCGGCTGTCTGACTCATAAGAAGTATCCTCCGAACAGAAAATTATCATTCCGTTTATCAGAAGATGTAACAATCTACGGCGGCGATAGTTTCCAAGTCAAGTTAGCACAAAACCAAAACAGAGAAATCCCTCTCATACGTCTATGCACAGATAAATATTGCTCTTACGACCATTGCTCCACAGTTTGTTGGTTAAAGTCGCTTTCTCAAAAAAACGTACAAGAAAGAGAAGCTAATCATGCCAACATGGTCAGAATTCGCTTGGGCGTGCTTCTTGTATGAAGCAATTAGTGGAGATAGAGTCTATCAGCAGATTATGAGTAACCAAGAGTTGCTCGATCTCATGAGACATGAAACGCGCAACCTGAGTCCTCAAACAGTCCAAGAACATGTCATAACCGGCTTCTTGAATCGTTGGAGTTGCCGACTTACTAATTCGTCATCAGTCGCGAAGTCGATTCGTGATGCGCTGCAGGATTTACAACCAGTGCTGCAGGCAACATTAAGTCATACGCTCCGAGATCCGATCACAACAGACGCAAACCAAAAAGCGCAATCGATCACCACATTGGGAGATTTGATTGGAAATTGTTACTCGACATTGTACCGATGCTCCAAAAACTTCGCAGCAACAGCTACTTCCAAGCTGCTTCATGTGCTAAACCCTTCACTTTTTGTGATGTGGGACGTCCCAATACTTGACTATTATCATAGAATCGACAGACGCATCGAGAATTCAGCCAAAGGTTATGTGCTTTTTCATGAATATATGCACAGGCTTGTCATCGCTATAGACAGAGAGTACACTGGAGCAAACCTCATTCCTCAACCACAAAGCGGCCAAGTGTTTGAAGACTATCTTTCGAATCAATTGAAGTACTCTTCTTCGAAAGGTATAGCTAAGTTTGTCGATGAGTACAACTGGGTTGTGATTACCAGAGAGATTACGGTACCACCCGCTTGGTACCCGCAGTGAACTGTGCCTTATGGGTTAGCATTAAAGGCTTCTTTTCGATGAAGAAAGCAGTGCAATAACGCCCACGGAGTAGGTTGGCATTGATATTGTCGCTCAAAGTACCCTCTTGTAAAAGACCTTAACGAAAAGCCCAAGAACACGAATCAGTAATTCAACAAGAGCATACCGATGGGCAAATTTCCATCCCCCGCCTACGCCGTCCGCTTGGTGAAGCGCATGGCCGCCAGACTGAAAATAACCAGACCGTAGACGACCAGCGCCATGATCTGCTCGGCCAGATCGATTACCCCGGACCCTTTCATCAGAATGCCGCGTACGATTTCCATGAAATAGCGCATCGGGTTGAGCAGGGTGATATACTGCGTCCATTGCGGCATGTTAGAAATGGGTGTAAAGAAGCCCGAGGTCAAAATTGCGAACACGGCGAAGAACCAGGCCAGGAACATCGCCTGCTGTTGAGTCGAGGTTATCGTCGAGAAATACATGCCTATCCCCAGCGTGGTGAGAAGATACAGCGCCGAGAGCGCCAGCAAGAGCAACGGCGAGCCGACAAAAGGTACCCCGAACCATAGAATACCGACAGCCAGGGCAACGGCCATTTCAACCAGACCGAGGATGGCAAAAGTGGTTATTTTCCCCAGCAACAACGCGGCACTGCTGATCGGCGTGACGGTCAATTGTTCCAAAGTGCCTTTTTCGCGCTCGCGCACAATGGCCATCGACGTCAGAATCACCGTGATCATTGTAAGCAAAGTAGCCACGATCCCCGGCACCATGTAGTAAACCGATTCCAATTCCGGGTTGTACAGAAACTTGCAGCGCATTTTCAAGTTGCTCTCTGCTCCGGTCAGGTGCTGGGAAAACCGCTGCACGATCTGCCCGGCGTATCCTATTCCGGCCCGCGCCGCGTTGGCGTCGGAACCATCCGCTATAAAACCGACCGTGACCTTTCGACCGTCAATCAGGCCTTCCGAAAAATCATCGGGAATAACCACCGCCACCTCGGCTTCGCCCCCTTCGAAACGTCGCTCCATCCGCCACAGCGGCTGTTGTTGCCCATCGGCAATTCGCTCTTCCGATATGAAATAATCCCCCGCTTTGAACGCCTGTACGAACTCGCGCGAGTATCGGCTCCGGTCGAAATCGTATACATCGATAGCCAGACGTTTCACGTCGGTGTTTACGGCGTAGCCGAGAAGCAACAGTTGAATAATCGGCACGATGAATATGATCCTCATCATCTGCCGGTCGCGGCGGATTTGAATGAATTCCTTCTTGACCAGTCCCCGGTATGCTCTGAACATGGTTACCCTATCCGCGCCTTGAAACGATTCGTGGCTATGACCAGCAGGACAAGCATCAGCAAAATCAGGGCTCCGGCCTGAATGGCCAGAACACCGAGCCCGGCCCCCTTGAGCATTATCCCGCGAATGATCGTGATGAAATACTTCGCCGCTACCATATAACTAATCGCCTGTAATACCAGCGGCATGTTCTTAACCGCGAAGATGAAACCGGACAGCATGACCGACGGAAGCAGCGTGACCAGCAATGCGGTCATCATCGCGACCATCTGAGTCTTGACCAGCGAAGAGATCAGAATCCCCATTGACAGGGCCGCCGTGACATAAATGACACCGAAAACCAGCAACAGAAGGTACGAACCGGCAAACGGTACCCCGAATACCAACCAGGCGAAAACCAGCACGAAAACCCCGTCGAGAAACGCAATTACGATATACGGCAGCAGCTTGCCGACCAGTATCTCTCTCGGTTTGACCGGTGCGGTCAACAGTTGTTCCAGAGTGCCGGTTTCTTTCTCGCGGGCAATGGTTATCGATGTCAGCAGGGCCGAGATCATCATCAGAATCACGGCCACCAGACCGGGCACGAAGAAATGCGCCGATTTAAGATCGGGATTATATAAAACTTGCGGCGACATCGTCACACCCGCGGTTTCGACACCCGGTGGCAACCGGTCGACAGTGAACTCCCCCAGCACCGCCCCGGAGTAATGTTGTACGGCCTGCGCCAGGGTGGCATCGGAACCGTCGACAGTCATCCCCAATTCGAAATGCTCACCGGTCGTCACCGCCTCACCGAAACCCGGCCGAATATACAGCACCGCCGCCGCTCTGCCGGAACGAAGAATTTGCTCGGGGTCGTGAATATCGACCGCCGCCCCGGCCGGGCTGAAATAGGTCGAACGATAGAATCGCTCGGTCAACGCCCGCGATTCGGCGCTGTGATCAAGATCCACCACGGCAATGGTCAGATTCTCGATATCAAGATTGACGGCGTAACCATAAAGGAACGTCATCATGATCGGCATGATAAAAACAATAAGCAAAGAACGCGGATCCCGCCGAATATGGTACAGCTCTTTGCGCGCGATAAACCCGATCCTACGCACGGCCCGCCTCCCGGCTGCGAATCAAATCGACGAACGTATCTTCGAGCGTCTCGGCCCCGTGTCGCCTGATAAGTTCGAAAGGCTTACCCGTTTCTATGATCCGCCCCTTGTGCATGATAGAAACCCGGCCGCAAAATTCCGCCTCGTCCATGTAATGCGTGGTTACGAATATGGCCACGCCTTCCTCGGCCAACTCGTACAGAACATTCCAGAACCGACGGCGAAAGACCGGGTCCACCCCGGCTGTCGGTTCGTCGAGAAAGAGAATGCGGGGACGGTGCAACAAAGCGGTGGCCAGAGCCAGGCGTTGCCGCCAGCCGACCGGAAGACTACCCGACAGCTCATCGATGAAATCGCCAAGGTCCAGCCGCTCGGAAAGAAGTGCCACGCGCTCTTTTATCCATGCCTTGTCCAGATCGTAGACCGCCCCGTAGAAATCAAGGTTCTCCCGCCCGGTCAGGTCGGCATAGAGCGAAAATTTCTGCGACATGTAACCGATTGACCGCTTGATCGCCTCCGGCTGCCGGCATACGTCATACCCCGCTACCCAACCGTTGCCGTCACTGGGCATAAGCAAACCGCACAGCATGCGGATGGCCGTGGTTTTCCCCGCGCCGTTAGCTCCCAGAAAACCGAATATCTCACCGTAGTCGACCGCCAGCGATATCGCATCGACCGCCGTGAAGTTTCCGAAACGCCGTGTCAGTCGCTCAATCGCCACCGCTCTTTCCGCCGGGTTTCCGGTCATTGCGCCTCCATCAGTTGGATGAAGCGATCTTCGAGCGATGGTTGCATCGGGGTAACAAGTGTCGGGTCGATACCATGTGTCCTGAGATATTCCGTGTGGTTACTGATGTCATCGGTGGCGGAAAGGTAAAGATGCAAACCGGCCCCGAAACGTCGGGCGGTAAGATGATCTTTCCCGTCGAGAGCGTTCACCAGTTCGGCGGAAGGTTCACAGTCCACGTAGTAAATTTTGCCGACAAAACCCTCAGCCAGTTGCGCGGGCGTTCCCTGGGACAGTTTGCGACCGCCCAGCACAAAACAGGCCTGATCGCATCGGGCCACCTCGTCCATGTACGGAGTCGATACCAGAATCCCGACCCCTTCGTCTCTTAGCTGTAACAGAATTTCCCAAAACTGGCGCCGTGACAACGGGTCCACCCCGGTAGTCGGTTCGTCCAGAATCAAAAGGCGCGGCTCATGTATCAACGCACACGAAAGAGCCAGCTTCTGTTTCATCCCGCCCGAAAGAGCCCCGGCCCGACGATTGGCAAACGGCCCGAGGTTGGAAAACTCAAACAGGTAATCGCGCTTCTCCCGGTAAGCTCGCCCGGTCAGACCGTACAACCCGGCGTAAAAGATCATATTTTCCTCAACCGAAAGATCAGGATAGAGAGAAAACTGCTGCGGCATATAACCGAGAATCGGCTTTATCTTCTCGAACGACGTGACCGTGTCCATCCCGTCAATCGTCACCCGTCCGGAATCGGGATCAAGCAAACGGCAGACGATACGTACCAGCGTGGTCTTGCCCGCGCCGTCGGGGCCCACCAGCGAACATATCCGGGCAGCTTCCAGTTGCAGGGAAAAATCAACCAGCGCCGTCCGGCCCTCATAGTTCTTGCTGATACCGTCCGCTTCCAGAAGAGCCATTATTCCTCCAGAGTGACGAAAACGGGCATACCGATTTTGAGAGAGCCGTCGTCGTTGGGCAAACGGACCTTGACAGCATAGACCAAATCGGCCCGCGATTGTTCGGTCTGGACATTCTTGGGGGTGAATTCCGACTCCGGCGAGGTCCAGATTATGGTGCCGCGGTATTCTCGTCCTCCCGACTCGGTGCTTACCGAAGCCCCGGTACCGAGCCTGACATTGGCAAACTTCCCGGCCGGGAGATACACCTTTACCCAAACCGTATCAAGACGGGCCGTTTTTACCAGTGGTTTCCCCGGCGCGGCAAGCTCACCCGGATCTATGTATTTTTCGGTCACGATACCGGCCGATGGCGCCAGCGGATAGCAATCACGCAATTGGCGCTGAAGGCTGGCAATATCGGCGTCGGTCTTGACCAGTTGGGTTTTGTAGGTTTTCACCTGAGCCTCGGCCGTGCGACGGGCCAGGTCGGCCTGGGTAAAATCGAGCTGGGCCTGATCATACTGTCGTTTGGTGGCGGTGCCGGATTGCAGCAGGCGATCAACGCGCTCGAATTCTGTCGAGGCAAAGTCCTGCCGGGCCACCGCCTGCTTGACCTGAAGCTGCGCGGCCGCCAGTTGCGATTCCAGCACATCGCGACCGGCATATGCGGAAGCCAGTTCCAGTTCCACACGACTCGGATCGATAACAGCCAGAGTATCGCCCGCCACCACCTGGTCACCCTCGTCAAAACGCCGTTCGATCACGCGTCCGGAGGTCTCCGCCGAGATCACTGTTTCGTTGGCCTCGATCAGACCGGAACCGCCCGCCGGTCCCCCGTTACCTCCGCAGCCGACCAGCACAAGCGCCACCGCAATGGCGAGCATTCCTGACACAGCTTTCATACTATATTCCCTTTCCGAGTTTTTCCGATCCCACGGCGTAGAAATAGCCGGATTGCACAATATAGAAATCCACCCTGGCCGCTGTCCGGGCCGACTCGGCCCGCGTCAGAGACGCTTCAATCTCCACCAGCCGGTTGGCCGAAAGCGCGCCCTGACGGTGTTGCTCTTGGGCCAGTTGATAATTCTGCTGTGTGATCTCGCACTCGTCGACGGCACTGAGATAACGCTCGTGAGCCAGTCGAAGAGCCTCCAGGGCAAGTTCCGCTTCCCGGTCGAGCCGCTCGCGGACCTCGTCTCTTTGATAACCGGCCGATTCCAGTTGCAAGAAGGCCGCCCGGCGGCGTTTGCCGGTCCGATTGCCGAGATTAAACGACCAGTCCAACTGCGCCCCTACCGTGACGTTGTCGTTCCACTCGTCACTGAACATATTGGTGTTCGGCTTGCCGTAGGAATAATCAGCGAAAGCGGAAACGGTCGGGAAAAAAGCCGCTTTCTCCGCCCGGACCCCGGCCCGGCCGATATCTACCCCGGCTTCAGCGGCAACCAGTTCCGCACGATTGACAGGCTGACGCAGGTCGTCCCAAACCGGGTCGGGCTCTTCAAGACTGTCGCTCAGGATCAGTTCTTCGCTGAGTGGTAAGCCCAACCGTATTAGCAGCTTAATTTCGGCACTTCGGATATTGATACGCGCCTGAGTAACCTGAAAATCGGCCTGCGTGAAAGCCAGTTGTGCTTCAAGTATGTCCACCGAGTCCGCCACCCCGACTTCATAGCGCGCCTGCACGTCCTTGACGATCACCGCGGTGCGTTTACGGGAGGCCCGCGCCACTTCCCGTAACCGTATCATCCGGCATAGTCCCAAATAATCCAGGCAAGTCTCATAATCCAGCCGGTCCCGCCCGGCATCATCAAGCGCCCGGTAATAATCGGCCGTAGCCCCGGCCAGATCAATCCCCGAACTTATCCGTCCCCCCGTGAACAGGGGCAACGTCAGGCGAAAATCGCTCTGGTAATTCTCGTTGGTGCCCAACTCACGAGAAAATAGCTGGCCGGGCATTATCTCTACCTCCAGCAAAGGCAGGTCGTCCACCCAGTATGCCTGAAGCTGAGCGCCAAGCGTGGGCAGGCGCTCGGTTTTGGCCGCCGAGAGTTGTTGCTCGGCCGCGGCTGCGTTGGCCCGGGCAACCTTGCAGTTGTGCGAATGCACCGCCGCCATTTCGAGAGCCTGTTGAAGACTCAGTTCACGCGCGGAGGCCCCGCCGCCGATCAGCAGCGCCAAACAAAGGGATAAAAGATATCGCATCACTTGCTCGCCTTTATTCCGTTCAGAAAGATATCCACGACAATTTTCTTTCTCTCCTCAAGGAACTTCTCTTTATCCGCCGGATCAGTCAGTCCGAGCACCTTATCCACCACCGGGGCAATCAGGTAGTAACCTATGTTCATAGTCACAAACGAAACCATAGCCTGACGCGCATCCACCTGCCGGACCTTACCGTTTTGTACCCCCTGCTCGATCAGTCCAAGCGCCCGCTCGACAATACCGGAACCGCTCAGAATTGCCGCCACCTGATCGATAACATCGGACTGGGGATTGGCCAACTGGCGCATTAAGATAGACCGGAAAGCATCGAAGCCGCAGAGTACCCGGCTGTAAACGTCAGCCAGAGACGCCAGAAGTTCCTCGACCGACTTCGAAGAGACCGCCTGTTGTTGGATCAGCCGGGCGGCCCTCTCATAGAAAGCCCGGATTACCGCCACATAGAGACCGTCTTTGGATTTGAAATGGTAATAGATCATGGCCTTGTTGACCCCGGCCGTTCGGGCAATGCGGTCGACCCGGGCCCCGGCCTGACCATATTGAGCAAACTCGGCCCGAGCGGCATCCAGGATGCGCTCTTCGGTTGACATCGGGGCAGCATCGGGACTTTTGTTGTCTTGTCTGTTTTCAGGTTCCAGCATAACCAACCATTTAGTTTAACTAAACATTCGGTTAATAATATCGGCAAAACTTCAATTTTGTCAAGGGGTTTTGTGTTTTTATCCCTGCAAGAACAGAGATACAACACAGTAAGTTGTTACAATTAAGACGGATACACCCACAGGCGAAGACCCTGGTCTCCGAGTGAAGTCAGACAAAGGCAAAAAGCACACAAGCTCAATCGATAATCTCTACATCTGCTCTTCCTTGCATGACTTCTTCGCACCCCCGAGGTCCGGAGCTATATATCGGGACATAAAGAGTGCTCGGCCCGGACTCGATACTCTCCGGAACGAGGAAAGTTATCCTCAGATATTCATTGGGAGTTCTGGAATCAAACTCGAAATGCTCGATAGAAAACTGGGCATACTGCTTTTGAAAAGACGCACAAGCATGAATTGTCCTGGAACCTCCCTTACTTGAGTCTGCCTTTTCCACTTTACGATCAACAATGACTCTTCCCGCTTTATCACCGGCCTTCAGTATAATCACTTCGCCCTGCCCGCTATAATCCTCTCCCTGAGAAAACAGGTTCATAACGGGCATGATCCCCTCATAAGTCTTCCCCTTGCCGAGGTTGATATTCCCGCTCAGATTCCGGACTTTCGCCTTCGGGACACCATGCGAAGAGACCGGTTGTTCTTCATCAAGGATTATGAACTCGCACACCCCCTGTTCGACGTTAAAGGGGACATTTTTGACGGTTACTTTTTCACCGCTCGTCGCTTTAAGTGACAATTTATAAGCCCCTTCATCCTCCTCACCAGCCGTAGAAAATGGATTGCTCAACATAGACAAGTAGATACCATCTTGTTTAGAAGCACCTGTCACGTCGATACTATCGGCCTGAAATCTACCGGCACTGACAACCTTGCCGCTCCCGGCCCGGCAAACCTCGTATTCGAATAGCACTTCAACAAAGGCGGAATCGCTTTTGCGTTCAACCGAAACGTCCTCCAAATTCAAACGGGCTTCAATACCGGCTCGCGTCATCGGCCAGTCACCTTCGGGGGTTCGCCAGGGATTGTCACTCAGATTACAGGGAAAAGTATAAGAGCTTAAGCTTATTTCCAGAGCCTCATCCCAGGGAACTTCCGTAACAACCGTCCGAGACATTTTCATCTCCTTCAATTTGAATTCCTGAAATGGCTTAACTTTCTCTCCACAATGCGTATAATACTCAACACCACGATAATACCCAAAATTATCTCTTTTGAAGAACCATTCTTCATCTGCCATTCCATCAGCAAACTTAACAAGTATAGATTTTGAGCTCCGCTTAATTACTTCAGGAATTCCTCTTTGAAGAACCCATTTACCTAAATCATCAAAAGCAACAGGAAAGCCTCCAGGGATGTGACCTTCATGCTGAAGTGTCCAAAGGGCTCTCTTATCCAATTGGTCAAAGAAACTCTCTTCTTCACCCCCGTTTCCGAAAGTATAGTCAAGACTACTCAACCCGTGGGTCAGGACTGCGTTTACCAGATTAGAATAGAGATTGACATCCAGCTTCATAAGACTATCAAGGCACTGTGCTTCAACAGAATTAGGCCCCTTATGTCTGGCCATGAGATCAAGGAGATAAAGTCGGCTTTCATACTTCACTCTCTCAGGATCTTTTTCATCGAAGTCACTCAAACTTTCATGGAAGGTATTCTGCCATTGTCTTTCCGGTTTTAGCGGATCATCTCTCTTTTCACTCCCGTTATCAGAGCCAAAAGTGAAAGATCCGGCAAACAAAACCAGCGAACACAGCCCTGCCGCAATAAGCCCCTTTTGTCGTATTTTGTTGAACATCTTATCCCCCCAGGATACAGGTTTAACCTACCACCATTCTCCGAGTGAAGTCAGACAAAGGCAAAAAGCACACAAGCTCAATCGATAATCTCTACATCTGCTCTTCCTTGCATGACTTCTTCGCACCCCCGAGGTCCGGAGCTATATATCGGGACATAAAGAGTGCTCGGCCCGGACTCGATACTCTCCGGAACGAGGAAAGTTATCCTCAGATATTCATTGGGAGTTCTGGAATCAAACTCGAAATGCTCGATAGAAAACTGGGCATACTGCTTTTGAAAAGACGCACAAGCATGAATTGTCCTGGAACCTCCCTTACTTGAGTCTGCCTTTTCCACTTTACGATCAACAATGACTCTTCCCGCTTTATCACCGGCCTTCAGTATAATCACTTCGCCCTGCCCGCTATAATCCTCTCCCTGAGAAAACAGGTTCATAACGGGCATGATCCCCTCATAAGTCTTCCCCTTGCCGAGGTTGATATTCCCGCTCAGATTCCGGACTTTCGCCTTCGGGACACCATGCGAAGAGACCGGTTGTTCTTCATCAAGGATTATGAACTCGCACACCCCCTGTTCGACGTTAAAGGGGACATTTTTGACGGTTACTTTTTCACCGCTCGTCGCTTTAAGTGACAATTTATAAGCCCCTTCATCCTCCTCACCAGCCGTAGAAAATGGATTGCTCAACATAGACAAGTAGATACCATCTTGTTTAGAAGCACCTGTCACGTCGATACTATCGGCCTGAAATCTACCGGCACTGACAACCTTGCCGCTCCCGGCCCGGCAAACCTCGTATTCGAATAGCACTTCAACAAAGGCGGAATCGCTTTTGCGTTCAACCGAAACGTCCTCCAAATTCAAACGGGCTTCAATACCGGCTCGCGTCATCGGCCAGTCACCTTCGGGGGTTCGCCAGGGATTGTCACTCAGATTACAGGGAAAAGTATAAGAGCTTAAGCTTATTTCCAGAGCCTCATCCCAGGGAACTTCCGTAACAACCGTCCGAGACATTTTCATCTCCTTCAATTTGAATTCCTGAAATGGCTTAACTTTCTCTCCACAATGCGTATAATACTCAACACCACGATAATACCCAAAATTATCTCTTTTGAAGAACCATTCTTCATCTGCCATTCCATCAGCAAACTTAACAAGTATAGATTTTGAGCTCCGCTTAATTACTTCAGGAATTCCTCTTTGAAGAACCCATTTACCTAAATCATCAAAAGCAACAGGAAAGCCTCCAGGGATGTGACCTTCATGCTGAAGTGTCCAAAGGGCTCTCTTATCCAATTGGTCAAAGAAACTCTCTTCTTCACCCCCGTTTCCGAAAGTATAGTCAAGACTACTCAACCCGTGGGTCAGGACTGCGTTTACCAGATTAGAATAGAGATTGACATCCAGCTTCATAAGACTATCAAGGCACTGTGCTTCAACAGAATTAGGCCCCTTATGTCTGGCCATGAGATCAAGGAGATAAAGTCGGCTTTCATACTTCACTCTCTCAGGATCTTTTTCATCGAAGTCACTCAAACTTTCATGGAAGGTATTCTGCCATTGTCTTTCCGGTTTTAGCGGATCATCTCTCTTTTCACTCCCGTTATCAGAGCCAAAAGTGAAAGATCCGGCAAACAAAACCAGCGAACACAGCCCTGCCGCAATAAGCCCCTTTTGTCGTATTTTGTTGAACATCTTATCCCCCCAGGATACAGGTTTAACCTACCACCATAATTTAAGACGACCGTACGGCCGAAAATGATTAATCACCGCTCGTGAATGGCCTGAAACATAGAGGAGCCGATTTCCACATCCGTGGCTTTATCCCGGCCTCACGTTTCTTAACGGGGCGACTGCTCTACATAAATAAGCTCGCCTTTTACATAGTAATCTACCCTCTCCACCCCTCCAGTCGGTGTCCACAGAATCCATACCCCATCCTTTTTGCCGTCGACCATCGGACCGACAAAAGGCTTGCAAGGCCACTTTTGCCACTCCACCCAGAAATCGAGTTCCGAATTGTAATACGGACTCGGTAAACCGGAGCATTCCAGAATTGATCCTTCGTCGCCCGAAGAACGACTCATGGAAACCAACACCACTCCATCAAGATAAAACGATTCACTATCAACCGTCATCCAGATATTGTTAAAGGCGGCGTTTATGTCGTAATCGGTTTGTCGCCAAACACACAGGCCGTGCCGTTTACCGTTGCGATAATTTAGTTTTTCTTTGACCGTGCCGTTGGTGTTCCACACGATTTCGGTACCGTGTTTTTCCCCTGCGAGAAAAGGAATTTCCTCTCTCCGTCGGCCGGTGCTGTCCCATCTGATCCACGTGCCACTCTTGAGACCTTCTTCGTACTGACCGTCCCATTCGAGTTGCCCGTTCTCGTACCAGGACTGATAAAATCCCAGCCTGTAGAGCCTGTCGTTTCCTCCATAAAGCACCGTCTGGTATTGCTCCTGCAGTTGACCACTGGGGTAGCGGACCTCAACAGTGTCAACGTCTGTACTCCACCACGCAGACGCACTAATCGGTATGCTGATACAGATAACGAGGAAAATCGCTAACCGCATACTATTACCCTCCCTCTTAGAAATTAGACTTGTGCCATCAACCCTAAAACCAATCATGGAAATATTTGAACCCGTAGCCCAAATAGCAATAACGAACAAAACGCGCCGCTATCATCGTAAGCCAGAACAAGAGCGAAGGATACCGCTTGGCCCCGCAGGCAACGTAGAAAACGTCGCAGGGAATCGGCGACGCCGTCCCCAGAAACAGCAGCGCCGTCACGTACTTCTTCGACCGCCCGTGCGTCCAGGGATGATGATGGATATTGGGGAAACGTCGTTTAACCCAGCCGGTATTGCCGAAATAACGCCCCAGCAAAAAAGTCACGTACGATCCGGTGGCCGAGCCGACCGCCATGATCGCGGCCAGCCGCAGCACATGGTAACCCATGGCAATACCGACCAGCGCATACCCCCAGATAGGCAGGGCCAGCGGCGTGCTGCTCACCGCCGTCAGGGCAAACAGGATAAAATCAACCCACTTCTCGCCGTAGGTGGTCATCAGGTACTCGCCGACACCGTTGATATCGTCTTTGAAAACGGCCACCACGATCATCCCCATCAGGATGATACCGACCGTAATAAAAATCGACGTCAGTCCACCTTTCTTCTTGTTCTCGGAGTCGGCTTCCGCATTGTCATCGTCTGTCGGTTCGGCCGGGCGAAAAGCCGTCTCGGCCGAAAAGCCGTTGACCGGCGTCAACAGGTGTCCGTCCAGTGGTCGCTTCGGCCGCTTACCGGTCAGACGCAGAATGGTTGGCACCAGGTCGTAATTGTAAACGTACTCCTCTTCGACCGGGACCGAAAACATGAGCGGCACGTGCATGTGTTCCCGGTGCAGTGAGCCATGCGAACTGTGATGCTCGGGGTCTTCGTGCTGCAGGCGCAGATCGTAACCCGGATCGCTGCTGACCGCCAGGTCCCCGGAACGCGGACTGACGAACAACATGGCAAGCTGGTTGACGGCGTCCGGATAAGTATGATGGTACGTCATCTCGAAAAGCTGCCGCCGGGTGAACTGTCCCACCGGATGTTCGACCAGCGGGTTGGCTCCTTCCACGCTGATGTCAAACGTCTCACCGTCTCGAACGGCACGAAGGATACCCTCCCGACCCAGAAAAACGACCCCGCCTTCAGGCAACCGCGCCCCGACAAACGACACACCCTCGGTGCCCCGCAGACTCTCGATAAGCCGACCGATTCGGTTATCCTCGGCCATTTCCTGATAGGACCAGTGTTCCCCCCACCGCTCACCGCGCCTGAAGTATAGCGCAGCCATGGCGTTGCCGCTTTCCATAACGGCACTGTCGCACCGTCGTCGGTACAGCTTGGGATAATAGTACGGCTCGAAACCGTGTTCTTTGACGATGTCAACCAGCGGGATATGCACTTTGGTCGCGCTCAGACCATGATCGGACACTACCGCCATGATAGTCTGCTCGAACACTCCCTGTCGTTTGAGGGCCGCCACGATATTACCGATGGCTCTGTCGATATTCTCATAGGCGCCGATAGTGCGCTCGTCGAAAGGATCGTAGAGATGCGAATACTCGTCGATTCCGAAGAAGCTGCCGATAACACACTCACTCCCGGCCTCGATGCGTTTAATAATCAGCCGCTCCACCATTCGGTCGACCCGGCTCCAATCGTCGGTCTTGTGTGCCTGCACGACTCGCATAAGGCGTCTGGCAACTACTTTATACAGCGATTGATTGGGGCAATAATCGATCAGTTCGAGCACCGAGCTCGGCTTGTCGTAATACTCGAACAGAGAAATCGTTTTCTCCGGGTCCATGTCGCGCCCGACCATCATACCGCGCGGACTGTTGAGACTGCGATGTCGATAGATACTCCGGCGACGATTATCATGAGTCCGACGGCAAAGCCAGCGATAGCCCGGCACATTGGCCGTTCCGGGATGCAGGCCGGTAACGAAAGGAATGTGAGCCGGTCCGGTAGTACTCGGGAACACCGAAAGAGCGGTGCGATAACAACCGCCTTCGACAATATGCTTTTGGATATTGGGAAGCCGCCCGTCGGCCAGAAGCTGTTTCATCAGGTCCGCTCTGGCTCCGTCGGCCACCATCACTACGACGCGTGTATACAAGCAGGTCCTTTGCTCGCGAGGATTCACACTCGACATGCCCGTGCCGCACCAGTATAACCGTTACGATTCACGATGGCAATTGTTTTAGACGGGAGAACGCCGCTCTTCAGCGACGCACTTTCTTGAGAAACTCGGCTTTGGGCGTAATACCGAGTACCGGAAGATTGAGAAAGTCCTCCACCTCTTCCACTTTCTTGAGGGAATTATCGAGAAGCTCCGCAACCACGGCCGCACCGGCACCGATCACCAGCCCCAGCACGAGCCCCATCAGGATAACTTTCTTGCGGTCCGGCTTGAACGGAGCCAGCGGCAGCTTGGCCGGCTCGATAACTTTGTACTTAACCGACGAAGCGTCCTGAAGCAAATCCTGAGAGATGGAAGAACTCGCTTCCTGGCGCTTGAAACGGTCGCGGATATCGGTGGTCGTGGCAATTTCTTCGTTCAGTCGGCTTAGCTGGGACTGCAATTCCGGGATCATGTTGATCTTGGCCGTCAGTTCATCGATAGCCGAACCGAGATAAGAAGCCTTCATATACAGATAGTCAAGGTTGGTCCGGATATTGAACAGGCGGATAAGCTTACCGCGCACGTCATCGTCGTATTGACCATACTGCGCGTTAACCGAGGTGCGGTTCTCGGCCTCGATGGAGTTGAGGATATTGTTTTGTCGAAGTTTGAAATTGAGGATTTCTGGATCGCTCCAGGCATACCGGGCCATCTGTTCGGACATACTCCGTAGTTGACCGCGCAGGTCCGATTTCAGTTCTTCATAACGGTCGGATTCTTTCAGGCTCAACTGCGCGGTGGAAAGCCCCTCCACCAAACCCAACTGACCCAGCACCGTTCTTTCCTGCTGGCGAGAGTCATCAATCTCGTTATCGGTCATGGTGATTTCCGAGGTAATTTCCGAACGGTTACCCTCGGAAGTTATAGATTCGTCGAGCTGCATCCGCCGGAGTCGTTGCTCAAGGGTCGTGCGTTCGTTGATCTTTTCCTCGAGCAGGTTCTCGTATTTTTCCAACTGGATGTCGGAGAAATCCTGCGATGAACGCAACGAAGTCAACTCCTGCTTGACACGTTCATTGATGAAAATATCACCAAGGCTGTTGGCTATGTCTCTGGCCAGACGCGGCCGTTCCGACTGAACGGTTATTTGAACCTGATCATCGGCGACAAAGCTCACCGAGATTTTGTTTTTCAACTGGTTTTGAATCAGGTCGAGTTTGATCTGCTCAAGACTGGCATCACGACTGACAGCCTTCAACTGACGGGCTTTCCGCTCCAGAATCGGGTCCTGATCGAGCTGCAACTGCTGAACAAGTTGACTCAGATAAGCCGATGACGTGACTTCGTTATAGATGCCGCGCAATTGATCGCGACGTCGACTGTCACGCCGGTAAACCGGTTCGATCCCCAAAAGGCGCTGAAGTTCGGTATTGAGATGAACATCATCCGAGATGGAAATAATGGCCGAAGCCTCGTATTCCGGGGTAATCAGAAGCGAAGCACCGTAAGTGGCAAGCGTAACCAGTATCAGCGGCACGATTATAAGCCACTTGCGCTTCCAGATTATCTCGCCGATATCCCGGACGTCGTATAACGAGCTTCTCTTTACAGTCATATCAGATACCCGGACGGTCAACTAATCTTAATCTGCGCCGGACCTTGGTCTCCATGGTTATACCGTCGAATCATGTCAGTGGTTATGCCAACCCGTCATCAATCTACCCGATTCCCTGCTCCGAGGCAATCTCAATCGTACCGATCATCCTCAGACGCTCTGGCTGGCCAACAGCGGTTTGTTTACTTTCCCCGACTGATATTTGGGCAGCTCTTCCATGAACAGGACGTATTTGGGCGCCTTATGCGGAGCCAGATACCTTTTGCAGTGTGCCTGTATCTCTTTCTTGTCGGCCCGGGCACCCGATTTTAGCACGACTACCGCCTTTATAGCTTCACCCAGCAGATCGTCGGGCACCCCAAACACGGCCACTTCCAGAATCTTGTCGTTTTTGAGCAGACACTCCTCGACTTCTTTGGAACTGACCCGGTTGCCGCCGGTCTTGATGATCTCTTTTTTTCGCCCGACCACGTAAAAATAGCCGTCTTCGTCCTGGCGGGCCAGATCACCGGTCAACAACATCCCGTTGCGGACAACGAGCTTCGTCTCCTCCGGCTGATTCCAGTAGCCCAGCATGACATTGGGACCGGTCACACCGATCTGCCCGGTCTCTCCCCGGGGCACTTCCCGTCCCTCGTCATCGACCACCGTCAGGGTCACCCCCGGCACGGCAATACCGATTGAACCGAGCTTTTTCTCGAGCATCTCCGGTGGCAGATAACTGGCTCTCGGCGAAGCTTCGGTCTGACCGTACATGATCCATATTTCCTTGTGACCGAAGGCCTTCATAAGCTGCCGCGTAACGTCCGGGGCCATAGCCCCACCCGCCTGAGTGAAGTATCGAAGGCTTTCCAGCTTGCGATTGGTGAATGTCGATTTACCCAACAGGATGATGAAATTCGAGGGCACACCGGAAAAACCGGTAACGCTCTCGGCTTCCATCGTATCCAGAACGACCTCAGGATAAAGAAACCGGTTATCGATCACCACACGCCCGCCGCAGGCAACATGCGTCAGAAGCAGCGAGTTGCCATAGATGTAATAGAATGGCAAAATAACCATGATGCTGTCGGCAGAAGTAAGCCTGAGATATTCCACCGTGCCAATGGTATTGGATACCAGATTGCGATGCGACAACATCACGCCCTTGGCATCACCGGTGCTTCCCGACGTGTAATATATGGCGGTCAACTCGTGCGGTGAATCATCCCAGCTCAGTTCATGCTCGACCGGCTCGGGCGCGACCAGACTGTCCGGGAGATTATCCGGATCGCCCGGAATATCCGACAGCAGATGCTTGCGGATTCCCTCGAAATCCAGCTTGTAGTCCTTATCGGAAATGATGTGTTGCAGCGGCGAAGTTTCGCCCACGATAACACCAAGATGCCGCCGATAACGGGCCTGACAGAAAAGCACCGTCGGGCCGCAGTCGTCAATGATACTGTGAAGAGTTCGCGGGTTGGCCGACGTATCGAGAGGGACCACGACAAAACCGGCCTTGATAACGGCAAAGAAGCAGATAATATATTCTATGGAATTCTCGAACAACACGGCCATGCGAGAGCCCGGCGCCACCGGCAGTCCCCTGAGATATTCACTGAGACCGTAGACGGCCCGCCAAAGCTGGGCGAAAGTGATGTTCCGCTCACCGTGAGTAACCGCGCAATGGTCGGGCCAGACCGCTGCGCTGTGTTCAAGAAAATCCGCAACCTTCATAACTCACGCCGGCTCTCTCCGCGACCACCCGCCGAGGGCAACCGGAAATTTCCTTCCCCTCGCCTCAGTTCATCTTCCCCGAGATGAACCCGGCCAGATTCTCGATTGAATCCAGATTGGCCGGAACCATATCTTCGTCCTCGACCTTTATCTCGTATTTCTCCTCGACAAACGCGGCCAGTTCCAAAACGCCGGTCGAGTCGATTATACCCTTTTGCATGAATGAATCGGTATCGTTCAGTTCTTCGGAGTCGTCACCCAGAAGGAACGATTCGACAATGAACTCCCGCAGGTCTTTACGTAGTGTCTCCTGGTCTATCGAGGCCATCGATCTGTTCTCCGTTCTTTTTCCAGCCCGCCGTCCGCATCCGCCCGGGGGCGAATCAGTCTTCTATCTCCAGCGGCATCATTCTCAAGTATTCGGTTGCTGTAATCTTGCGATGTATGTTTTCGTAACCGCGCTCGGCCTGTTCAACGGTAAGCCCCAAAACAGACGCAGCTTCGGCCGGTGGCACATCGTGTTCCATGGCATACCACAGCATATCCATCCGGTAGAAATCGAGTCCGAAGAAAAATTCCTCCTGGGTCTGCTCGGCGCTGTATGTATCGGTGGTTGGTGTTCTGTCCAGGATTTCGGGAGGCAGATCAAGATATCGTGCCAACTGAAAGACCTGGGTTTTGTACAGGTGAGCAATCGGTTTGAAATCGGCTCCGCCATCACCGTACTTGACAAAGAACCCCTGCATGTGCTCGTCCTTGTTGCCGGTCCCGGCCACCGCCCAGTTGCGCGTCTCGCCATGATAGTACAGGGTGGTCATGCGCAGCCGCTGTTTAAGATTCGAGGCGGCTACAATCTGAAGATAAGCCTTAAGCGGCAGACGTTCGGTCCGGACTTCTCCCCGGTCGTCGATAACCGTCAACTGGAAGAAATTGAACGTCTCCTTTTCGAGGATATTGGTCGGGTTGATGATTTTGGCCTTCCAGCCGGGTCCAAAATCGGGAAAAACCGACCGGATAGCCTCATCCCGGCGCCGGTAGCAACCCAGACCGGACAGACCGCCGGCAATGCTCTCCAGAGCCGTTTCAAATCCGAACCGTTCGGCCAAAACGCGGGCCAGATGTTCACTTTCGGGCGAGGAGTCGGTTTCGGGCATCATAACCCCAAAAACTTTCTTCGGCCCGAAGGCTTTTACGCACAGCGCCGCAACTACCGACGAATCGATTCCGCCGGAAATACCGACCACCACACCCCTTTTCCTGAAATCGTGCACCACCTGCCTGCGCATAGCCCGGCATATTCTGTCGGTTTCGGCCGCGGCATCGATCAGCAGGCTGTCCTTGTTAAAAGCCAAGGCAATCTCCCCTGTTTTTATATTTTGCTATTCTTTGCACCATGTGCTCAGTGGACGGTAAGTTTATCTGCAAGACCGACGTTGTCAAAACAAATTCCGATCCCAGGTTACAAAATCCCGGTTCGATCCGGGGATAGCACCGACAATTACAGTGATATTATCGGATCAGGCCTTCTTATCTTGACCGAAGGTTCATCGAGCCGCCGGGATATACATATAAAACCGCCGGTACCCCGGGGCGGAGATCAATTCAACCGCAATACGATTGTTTACAAACTACTGATTTTTCAATCGCGTCAAAGCCGGCTGGAATCGGCTGAAATTACCGGACAACGATCAGTTTTCCCTTGGCGTCCGACTCCTCGATAAACCAGAGATAGGTCCCCGAAGCCACCTGATTGCCCGACTCGTTGACACCGTTCCAGTAAACGTCTTCCCCGGATGTATTCACCCAGCGCTTGACGACATTGCCAGACAGCGTCATGAGCACCAGATTGGAACCGGCGGGTATCTCGGCAAACGTTACCTGAGAAACATCGGCCGGCAAAAACGGGTTGGGATAGGCATGAGGGGCCGGCTGCACGCAAAACGACACAACTCTGGAATAATCCCCGTCGTTGACCCGAGCCCGCCAGAAATACCTCTGATGAGGCTCCAGACGAGGCGATACCTGCCAGGCTGTGGTTATCCCGGGCTCCTGAAGCACCGCGGAAGTGGCCGCCGCCAGCGCGATAAAGCCGGAATCATCGGCTACCTCGAAAGTGTAGATATTGTCCGGATCGGTGCCGACATTGCTGACAATCAGCACGGGACGGGTAGTGTTCACAATCGAGTCTTCCGTGCACGACAGTGGCTCCGGCTCGCTGGAATTTGCATCGGAGATAATACTCACCGTAGCCTCGGCCGAATCGACATTCGAGAGCTCCGATATATTACCCGCCCGGTCCCAGGATTTGAGCGCAACATAGTAAATGGCACCGGCGGTCAAACCACCCATCAACAGGGTCTGTCGTGTCCCGGCCAGCAGTGGCGTGGGCACCGAGGATCCGCCGTAAACGGCGGCGGATCCCCAATTGCCTTCTGTTATCAGACCGGTTGAATATCTTACCTCGTAACCGTTGGCTATACCCACGTTCCAGTCGTCACCGGGAGCGGTCCAGGCCAGCGAGATAGTGCCGTTGTAAGTCCCCGGCGAGGCCCCCAAATCCTCGGTGGGAGCCGGAGGGATAGTGTCCAGCGTACCCTCGGTGTTGAGCAACTGCAAATTGATCGGAACGGTTTCGTCGTCCACCGTTACCGTAGTCTCGACACTGTCGCTTGATTTCCAGACCACTATATCGAAACTATTGTAGTTGGTCGAATCGGTCGCGGTCCGTGAGCGGAAAAGATAGGTCACACGTCCGGAAACACTGCCGGTTGTCCCGGTCATACCCGAGATCACCGTCTGGCCGTAGTGATTCCTGACAGCTACCGACGCCCCGGGAATGGCCTGACCTATGGTATCACGCACGTATACCGAGAGCGTCTTTTGTATCTTGATATCCAGCGTTCCGTCGTTGGCAAAGTGGATATCATCGTAACTCGTCCCGCCCTCATAAACCACGTCACAGGCATAGTTACGGCTGCAATTCCAGTCGTTGGAAAGGTGCCCGAGATAATAAGTGGCCGGACTGACGGTGGGACTCAGAAACTCCACCGTATCGCCCTCGATCATGATACCGGTCGGACCTATATCCTGCGTACCGATATCACCGAACTTGTATATGTACCCGGAACTGCTGATCCGATTGTTGTTAAGGAAAATCATAGAATCATAATCCACCCCGTCGAAATCCATCGCCCAGCAGTCGACCCCGGAGGAGCTAAGGGCCTGCGACTCTATCCGGTTGTTGCTCAGGCGGATATCGGCCGTCGGTTGATTCAGTGACAAACGCGCGGAAACAGCCCCGGGACCGGTATGAGTCGTACTCTCGCTGTTATCGGCCACCGAGATAAACACATTGTCATACACTCTGAAATGCTGCGGAGCATAGCGGATGCGCAGCCCGTGCACCGGCAGGCGGTCACCATACTCGACATTGGGACCCTCATGCACATAGACGTAGTTGGAATCGACTATGATCGGGTTGGACTCCGAGCCGCGACCGTACTCGAAGAGAATGCCGCGATTTCCGCCGAATTGCGTGCCGCTCTTGATGGTGTTCTTGCGAATCACCGTACCGGCATCCACGTGACGACAGGAAATACCGTAAGGGTTGGTGCATGACAAACATGTCCCCTGATAGGAATCATAAAAGTCGTTCCTGGCATCGGTGGAGATGGAACAGGCATAGATCTCGCCGATAGCGTAATGATCGCCGCCTTCACGACCGGCCAGGAAAATACCCACGTGTGGTCCGTTTTCGACCACGGCATGGCGCACTTTCCAGTGATATTCCGCACCGTCTTCGTCGATGGCTTCCTGATACAGGTTGTACAGCTTGATAACGCATGCGTCGTAATTGCAGCGGCTGTCGAAACCGGTTACGTAACTGCGGAAACGACCGCCGTCGATCACGCTCTCATAGCAGTATCGACCGGTGCCGAGAACAACCGTGCCGTTGTATCCTTTGACCGTGGCCGTAACGTCCTTGATAAGCAGACGATAGCCGGAAAGCGACAGCGACGTCACCCCGTCAACCGTCGTATCCGGCGGATTGTGCAGGATATAACCACCGCGCACTTCGATATCGTGCGGATAATATGAACTGGTACCGGTAATACGCAAACCATAGGCGCCGTCATTGCCTCCTTCACCGAAGGAAATGGTATCATCGCCCAGATCCACCAGCACGTCATGCAGCGGGTCTCCCCACTCGGCCTGCAACAACAGCCCGTTGCCGGACGTGGATATTTTGGAACTGCCCAGTACAATCGTATCTACAGCGTCGCCGGTATGGTCGCTGGAAGTGAAGGTATAGGGCAAAGACGATACCACGTGCCGTCCGGCCTGAACCGAAGAGACCAGCCCAAACAGAAATACCAGGAGGATGACAGTCCCGATCAGACTGCCCCCATACACGGTCGGATGCCGCGATTGACGTTTATTCATAACGCCTCCTTTGCCTCCTGCGGAATTTCGTACCGATACGGCGGTATCACGAAATCCCGATATTCATTTGGATTCCCGTCATGCCCGGCTTCGGCGGCTTTAACCACGTTGTACGCCTCCCGGACAGTCATATAATGTAATCGGTAATTTACGCCGTCATTGTAGCCCGCTTCTATCTGCGTCAACATACTGTCAATCCGTTCACCCAGAATATTCTCGTATCCTCCCCGTTCGAAGTCGGCGCCATGTGTAAAAGGACGGACAAAAATCCAGTTGGGCCGCCCGGCCACATGGATATTGGCCTTCAACCAGATCTTGAAACGATGGAAACTGGTCGGAATTTCCCAGTACATACAGCCATCTTCTATCGTCGGGTGCGTTTTGAATCGCCAGTCCGCCCAGTCGATCATCAACGGCCCCTGGAAAAGCATAAGCTGATCCGGCGTGGTGGTCAACCCAACCGAGCTGCGTATCCCCCGATCGTGTGATTTCGGCTTCTCGGGATCATCCCTGACATAGAATATCTTGTCAACCATCGACGGCTGCGAGGTTTGATTCAGCGAAGGGAAAGTCACATCGGCATAGCAGCCCAGGTCCAGCAAAATGCTGATCTCGTCGTTGACGCCGCAATAATTCCGTCCGCCATCGTGCCGTGAGTTATCCAGCGCCCAGTTGCCGTGGACAAAAGAAAAACGCATCTTGCCGTCCGGCGATATCAAAGCCCCGTGAGCCTGAAGCGAATCCAGACCGTCGGTAAATTTCCTGCGCAACGACTCCGAAGTATCGTCGCGGTGATGCAATTGAACCCCGACATCCCCGTATCCCTCGGCGCACAAAACGGCCAGACTCTCCACCTCGACCCCGTCGAACTGATCGAGAGGATAATACCAGTCATGTTGCAGCCTGACCCCGTCGGCATCGACATGTTTATCGGCCAGTTCGCGGTAGCGCGTCATCCAGGTATAGAGAATATCACGCTTGCTGCCCGGTTCCCAGTGATCCGGAACGACAAAGATAATATCCACCAGGCCGTCATACCCCCCGAAGGTGGGACAATCGAAAGTATAATCGCCCAGCCAGATGAAGGCATTGATTTTGTTGAGCCGATACACCACCAGGCCCACTCCCACTATCGCTACCAGAACAATTACAAGAATAATGCTTTTAATCAGAGTTCTGCTTTTCACTTGCTGACCTTTCCCGTCACGGCCCCTTGGTTGTACAATCGAATACAGGTAAGTACGACGTTCATTCCCTGAATTCAAGGGTAAAAAGGTACAAGCCGACTGTAAACAAAAACTCTCGCCGCGGCGTTGTTAAGGCAACTACGATGCCCACCGGCAGCCCCCGCCTTACCCTTATAATCCATTGCAATACATAATGTTACTCTGTGCGCGCCGGAAGAGCGAAACAGCTCCCGTGTTTTGTCTGTTGGCCGCAAGAACACTCCGGAGCTCATCCGATATCGGACAAGGCCTTACGGCAGTGGCCGGATTGCTCACCTGTGCAGTCATTGAACAGTAAATCAGGTTTTCTATTGTCCCCTTTTGCTGCCCGGCGTATATTTCCTCTGTCTTCTCAAGGCGACAGTGCGCCTTTATGGAACGACAAGACAGGGGTCCACCACGCAGACAGGCAAGGGAATATGTTCACAGGTACATTCAATCTCAGACAGTTTATTTTCGGTTCACTTGTAGCCGTGGTCCTGACGGCCGCCTATATCATCTGGGCGGAATGCGACCCGCAGTCGTTGCTCAAGTGGTCACTGGAAGACGGACCAATCGAAAATCTGACCGCACTGTTGTTCGGGTTATCGAGTCTGGGCTTTGTCGTGATCATGTGCCGAAGCCGTTTTCTCAGAGAGAAAAAAGTCTGGTGGCGCTATCTGTTCGTGCTGGCCTGGGCGCTTCTGATGTTCGTGTTCATGGGCGAGGAAATAAGCTGGGGACAACGCCTGTTCGGTTTCAGTACCCCCGACGGACTGGCCTCAGTCAACGCTCAGAAAGAATTCAACCTGCACAATCTCGAAAGCCTGCAATCGGTCAAGTACCGGATGTTGTCACTCATGATGCTTATCACGGGCGTATTGCTGCCATTGTTCGTGCTGTGGGAAAAAGGGCGCCGGTTGATTCAGACACTCGCTTTCCCGGTAATGCCCATAGCCTACATGTGCTTTTTCATCTTCAGCTACTGTTACGGTAAATACTATTACCACATCCTGCCCGGGGACGCCGCCACCGAGGTCCGCGAATTGCTTCTGGCTGTCGGGATGTTTGCTTTCGCCTGGCATGGTGCCCTTCGACCGGGAGACGTCTTCCGGCTGAGCAGAACCAAAACCGCCGCCTGATTCCGGCGTTCAGGATTTGCGCTTCTTGATGACTTTGGCCGGATTGCCTATGGCAACCACGTAGTCCGGTATATCCTTGACCACAATCGAACCTGCCCCGACAATACAGCCGCGGCCGATATTGGCCATGACCACGCTGCGTTCGCCTACGAACGTGTTCTCGCCTATCGTTACTTTCGAAAACACCTCGGGACCGGCGAAGATAGGTTGGTCGGGGTTACCAAAATTATGATGGTGTCGTCCCGAAAGCACCGAAACGTTGTTGCCGATGGCCGCCCCGGCCCCGATCTCGGCGTAACCTATCGACGTGTAAACGGCAATCACGGCGCCATGGCCGATAGTCGTTTCCATCTTGCTAACATAAGAACCGAAAAGATAATCAACGTCGAGGTGCGATTCCTTCAACGTCTGGTGATAGTAACAGGTTCTCGCGTAACAGCCGGGCAACCCGGGACAGAGCGAAAACATTTGACCGAACATCTCAAAGAGTACGTGGCTTTTGACGGCCGCATAAAGCCACCGGGCCGACAGTCCGAAGGGCAGCGCCAGAACATAAAAGACGCCTACCACCAACATCTTGAGCGCTTTTCTCATTCGGTCACTCCACCCATCACCCGGTTAAGATAATACTCCTCGTGTTGCCTGAGACAAGCTTCTTTACTGTAGAGAAGAAAAGCCCGTTCCTTTGCCGCGGCCCCGAATTGCCGGGCTCTTTCCGGATCATCCAGCAGCGCTTTCAACTCCCGGACCAGTCCGTCGGGATCATCGACAGCGTAAAGCCGCCCGTTCTCGCCGTGCCGTATCGCTTCGCCGTTGCCGCCGACCGCCGAGGCAACCACGGGCAGACCGGCCGCCATGTACTCCACCAGCGAATTGGAGAAACTCTCCGAGCGCGAGCAGAGGACAGCCATATCAAAAGCCACCAGCGGAGGAACGATATCGATATGCGACCCGGCCAGAACAAACCGGTCGGCCAGTCCGGCCGTATCTATCTTTTGCTGAAGCGTTTCCCGAAGAGGCCCTTCACCCACAACGACGAACTTCAGACGGGCAGAATCACGAGTCAGGACCGCCGCGGCGTCGATAAACGAAGTGATGTTCTTGACCGGACGAAGATTGGCCACCGCCCCAATCAGTATCTCGTCTTCCGCCACCCCCCAGGCCCGGCGCTGCTCGCGGCGAATACTCTCATCACGTTTGTCGAACCGGGTCAGATCAAGACCGTTATAGATAACTGTCACGCGCTCGGCCGGCACCTTCTCGGCTTCCGCCGACACCTCCACGACCGCTTTAGAGTTGGCCAAATAGTAAGGCGTCCAGCGCCTGAGACAGCGCAACAACATGCGATAAAAACCGGTATGCCAATAGCCGATATTGCGACGGCTGGAAATTACCTTTCGAATCCCGGTCACTCTGGCGGCGATTGTCCCGAAGAGATTAGCGTCCAGAAAAAACGTCTGCACGATATCGAACCGGCGCTGTCGATGCAGACGGCGGAACCTGATTAGCCCGCTCAGGAACGATGGCCCGAGCAGCCGGCCCAGACCCAGCACGATTACCTCAAACGGAAACGATTGTTTCGAGAGCCACTCGGAGTTGCGAAGACAGATCAGGGTAGGCTCGAACCGATTTCGATCCAGACCGCGGAGAAGCATCAGCAATTGTTGTTCGGTTCCCGCTCCCGGGGTGGCGATAGTATCGATTATGTAGGCTATCTTTATCATGGCTCCGTCTATGAGCCTATTCGGTCATAAAGCGCCGCGAGTTTACGAAACTGCCCCGCAAATGAATACTCTCTTTTGATATGATCCAGCGCGGCCGCCGTTATTCTTTCGCGTTCATCCGTGACCGCAGCCCTGACGACAGCCTCGGCAAGAGCGTCGGGATCGGCGGCCGGAACCAAAAAGCCGGTAACATCGTCCCGCACCAGTTCCGGCACCCCGCCCACGGCCGTAGCCACCACCGGCGTCTTCAGGGCCATGGCTTCCAGAACAATGTTCGGCAAACCTTCCGACAAAGACGGATTCACAAGCAGATCGGCCCCTTTGAGACAACCGAGAAGATTCTTTTCGAAACCGGGACAGACAATCTCTTTTTCATGCCCTTCGCGTTTCACCTCGGCGCGGATTCTCCCCAGATCGGGACCGTCGCCAAAAAGGACAAACCGCAACCGCGGATTATTCGCCCTTGCCCTGACCGCCGCCCGGACCAGCACGCTTTGCCCTTTTTCGCGGGAAAAACGCCCGCCCGCAATCACCACGAGGCTGTCGGGATCGAAGTCAAACCGGGTGCGAAGGTCCACCGGTACCACCGAAGAAAAGCTGTCGGGATCGATCGCGTTGGGGACAACCGTTATCTGTCGCTCACGCACCGCCAGACGTTTCAAACGCTTTTTCTGACCCTCGGACACGGCCACGATATGATTGGCCTGACGAATGAAGAACTTGTCGAGAGTATGATAAAACCGGACCTTGAGATTATCCCGGGTGTAGCCTCGCGAGAAGGCCAGCCAGCGGGTACGCATGCGCCTCACCACCAGTGCCGCCAGCACCACCGAACGATAGTCATGGGTACAAAGAATGTCGACGCGGTTATCTTTGAGGTATTGTCGTATGTCACTCAGAGCGCGAGTATCGTAGGCCGAAGATACGCGAAACACGTGAACCGGCAGATTGTCGTCGGCGATTACCCGAATGAACTCCGGCGTTGCGCCGCTCTCGGTAAACGAGGCTATCGTTACGTGATACGCCGTACCTCCGGCTTCACGAGCATGAAAGTGCAATTGTCGTTCCGGCCCGCCGTAGAAATTGGAGGCACGAAGATGCAGGATGTTCAAATCAGCCATCGGACTCCCTGTCGGTTCGTTCCCAACCGAGTTCCCTGCGCTTGAAGAGGGCTTTCACCTGTACCCACATCAGCCACAGAATATAGAACGGCGCATGAACCAGAGCCACCAGCGTGGCGGCTTTTTCCTTAACGAAAAATATCCCGGCCACCAGATAAATAACCAAAAGCAAGATCAACACCGCCGACCAGCCCAGGGCGAAAAGACGATCACCACCCGCAAGAAAAAGCGACAACACCAGCGGTATCAGCGTCAGATATATCAGCGTGGGACGACTCAGCAACATCAGGGAAAAAGCCAGTTCTACCAAATCCGGCCGACCGCGACGAATACCCTTCCCGATAAGCGGCAGCGCTTTGTCTCTGATAAGCGAAAATGTCCCCGCCGCCCATCGTGTCCGCTGCGACTCCGCCTGCCCGTACGACGTCGTGGCCGGTGAACGCACGGCGCTGTCGATTGCATAGTCTATTCTGACACCGGCCGTGAGCAGTTTGACGGCGTAATCGACATCTTCGGTAATGGAATGCGAATCCATCGGCCATTGCTGCAATACCGCCGAGCGCACCGCCATACCCGTACCGCGCAGCAACACCGGCAGGCGACAGACGGCGCGGGCCTTGTAAAAGAAAATGTTTTCGGCCGCGTTGGCCATCTGCAACAGGTAAGCCATCCGGCTCCCGGAAGCGGTCAGAAGATAATTGCACTGCACCGCCCCGGCCCCGGCGGCGAATGACCGGCTCATCGTTTCGAGCATATCCGCATCCACCAGCGTGTCGGCGTCTACTATCGCCACCGCGTCGAACTCATTGAGATCGAACCCGGCCAGGGCCCATTCCAGAGCGTAACCTTTGCCCCGATGTTCCTCGTCCGTCCGTTCCAGTACCTCGGCCCCGTTTTCTTTAGCGATTTCGGCCGTACGGTCGGTACAATTGTCGGCAATGACCACGATTCGCGCCTGCCCGGCATGTTCCATCTGCCGAAGGCTCCGCACCGTCGGAGCGATTCCGTTTTCCTCATTGTGAGCCGGCACCAGCACCAGGAAACGCCCGGGAGCTTTAAGTTCGGGATAGCGCTTTCGAAGGAGAATCCCCACCGCCGCCAGAAGGTACAGGTATCCCACGGCCACGGTAAGCGCGGCCAGAAATACGGCGATAACAATCTCAAGGATACCCAACAGTCAACCCCGGTTACTGCGACCCGTCCGGTTTCTCCAGCCGACAGAGCACCGTGCGCACTTTGCCGGATTTCTCTCGTGGTATTTCGTCGACCGTCTCGAACCGCAGGTTGATATCATCACCCAGCACTCGTTTCATGACGGCTTTGATATACACATAATTCTCTTCGGTCGGCTCCGGCCTGTTAGTTATGCGAATCGTGAAATCGGTGAGTGTTTCCTGAATAACCTGAAGCTGCCCGACCGCCGGGCCCCTGACCGTCAGGTGATACATCAGCACCGAGCCGGAATGCCGGGTCCCGTCGCGCCCGAAGAAATCATCGCTGACCCTGCCCACCGCGGCGCTCATCATCCTCAAGCCGCGACCGCAGGAACACTGATGATCCAGCGGCACGCCGCGGTCTCCCATGTGATAGCGAATCAGCGGCACACCATAGTTGGTGAGATCGGTAACGACGATATCACCTTCCTGACCGTATTCCACCGGCCGGCCGTCTTGTATAAACTCAACGATGCTCGTCTCCATCGATATGTGCAAACCCTCGTGGGCCGGACATTCACAGGCCGTATTGCCTACCTCGCGCGAGGTGTAAATATCAAACACCGGCGCCTGCAGGAAATCCTCGAAAAGCAGACGCTGCCGGTCGTAAAGCGGCTCCCCGGTACTCAGCACCGCCCTGGTTTTCGGCGGGACCAATTTCCTGTCACGCATATACTCGATCAGGTCGTACATGGCCGAGGGAAACACCTTCAGATACCGGGGGTTGAAATCGCGCCATTGTCGACAGATACTCGCAAACGCCTCCGGCTCCGGCGATCCGGCCGCATAGAACTGCTGTCGGTAAATGTAGCGGTCCTTGATCTGCATCCGGCGGCTGGTTTGCTCGGCGAAATCCACATGGGCCGGCCAGATCAAAGCTATCTTGTCGCACGGCATCTTACCCATGTAATTCTCGAAACGCCAGGCCCCGCCCAGTTTGATATTGAAACTTTCCTGATCACGGTAAAACTTCGCCCGCTGGCCGGTGGTACCGCCGGTCCAGAACGTCTGCAACCGATCGCGCTCGAAGGTGTCGCACACCATCCGGTCGACATGCTCATAGATCATATCACGGGTGAGGATCGGAAGCCGGGGCAGATCATCGAAGGTTTTGATCGACTCCGGGGTAAGCCCGTGTTGTTGCATGATCTCGCGGTAGTAGGGCGAATGTTCCCAGGCATGCCTGAGGATTTTCTCGAACGCCCGCCACTGGTAATCAAGCAGTCTTTGGGGCGACCAGTACTGACTGTCGCGCAGAAATCGCCAGTGGCGCAGGGCCGACTGACGGTTGTCGCGCCTGAGCACCTGAGGCAACGCCAGATATCTTAGCAGACCCGAGTACAGACTCACCAGACGGGTTCCTTTCCCGGTTTTTTGACAACGCCGGCTATACCAGATATTCCATGGGATCGAGTTTGCAGATCGAAAAACGGTGTTTTCCCGAAGGTTCGAGAGGTATCGTCGCCACCTTCTGAAGCTCGTATTTCATCCCGGGGCCGAAAAACTCGGCTATTTTCTCCGATATGATCCGCTCGCTGTCGTTATCAAACTGCTCCGTGCAAACCAGACGAACAACAACAAAATCCCGCTTCTCCTGAATCAACTGCGCCTGAGCAATACCGGGGATCGAAGTTATGAAATACGTGGCCAGCGAGACCCCGGAAACGATTACCCCCTCGGGACTGATCAAAAACTCCGTAACCCGACCGGCAGCCATTTGCATCCGCGGCAGCCCCCGCCCGCATTTGCATGGTCCTTCGAGAGGAATACCCATATCGGCAATCTGATAACGGATGAAGGGCATGCCGTAGTTCAGCAGGTCGGTAATGACCACCTGTCCCATCTCCCCTGCCCGGCAGGGTCGGTCACGCCGGATAAATTCCAGATAGAGACTCTCGGCGTTGATATGCATCCCGGCGTGCTCGGAACATTCGGAAGCAACCACGCTCGTCTCGCGACAACCGTAGCGGTCATACACTTTGCAACCGAACACATCTTCAATCAACCGGCGCTGTTCCTCGGTCAGAATCTCCGCCGAGGTAATGATCCCTTGGGGGCGATGGTAATCGCGATGACCCTTTTCTCTGAGATAACGCGCATACAGGTACATGGCACTGGCATACGCCAGGTAGGCAACCGGGCGATACCGCTTGAGGCTGCTTTCGAATTCGGCCAGTTTGGCGGCCGTGATACCGTTGGCGTCGAGCATCAGGCGTCGTTCCAGTAAAACCGCTCTCATCCTGCCCTTAAAGGAACGCGAATAAGAGAAATCGCGGGGTGCTCCCCACAAAATAGCCATCTTCTCGCCCACGTTCCACCCCGACCAGCTATCGTGCCGCATTGTAGACGCCTTGCGCGAGAACAACCGCTCCCGATCCAGATAGAACTTCAACGGTGCCCCGGTGGAACCGCCGGTCTGATTGGGAACAAGCCGTTCGTCCGGGATGTTGGCGGCTTTCATCCGCTCACGATGCTGCTGAATATCGGCTTTGGTAATAGAGGGGAGTTTACGCAGGTCGTCAAGGCTCGTTACCCGGTTTGGGTCGAACTCGGCCGCCGCCATACGTTCGGCGTAGAACGGACAGTTTTCGCGGGCATGCACCAGAAGCCTGCGCAGCCGCTGCAACTGCAACTCACGCACCTGACTCTCGGTGAGAAACTGGCTCTTCTCCATTTCCGCCAGCACCTTAAGATGCGAACTGTGCTCGGAAAAGGCAAAAAGCGGCTCGAATACATGTCTGGTCGTCAGTGAAAACAGACTCATTTCATTCCCCGACCGCAGCCGCTACCGGCTCCGCGTTGTCTTTGGTTTCCAACTTCTCCGCCTCGTTGGTGTATATAGCCGTCAGCGCCGCCGCCATGGCGGCCATCAAATACCAGGTATAGCGATACAACGAATGACTGAACACGCCCGCCACCATCAGTCCGACCACCGTACAGAACATGGCCTGCCGCATCAGATCATACCAGGTACCAAGCTTCGAAGTTTCATCAATCGTTTCATCGTCATCGTCCGGAGCCGGAGCCCGTGCATGGAGAAGCTGCCAGATAAGATGCCCCAGAAAAGTAAACCAGACCAGGGCACCTATGATACCGTAGGTAGCGAAAATCTGTATATAAATCGAGTGCGGCTGCATATCTATCGGCGGACCGAAATCACCCGAACCGTTGGCCGTCCGGAAAGCACCTCCTCCCACCCCGTACAGCGGACGACCGAAAAACATGCGCAGGCCGTTTTCCCAGATAGCCACCCGCCCGGAAGATACTTCGTCGAGATCCCGGTCGTCGTCGACCATCGTCATGTATCTCTGGCGATATTGATCGGGAATGACAAACCAGCTTGCGCACAGCAGCAACAACGCCACAATCGCCGTCACCAGACGGTAACGGGAAAACCACACCAGGACCGCGATACCGGCCAGCAGGGTAAGTAACCCGGTTCGCGAGCCCGTATTGACGATCATCAGAAGCAACAGGCCAAGCACCCCCAGACAACCCAGCCGGATTATCAGGTGTTTATGAGCGCGGAAATACATAATCACCAGCGGGACGGTGGTGGCAAGCGTACCGGCCAGGGTGTTGGCGTCGCCCCCGGCCGAGGTTCGTCCGACCGCCCGCGTGATCCCCATCCGATAAATGGCCCCGCCTCCGTAATAATCGCGAAAAGCCAGAAAGGCAATGAACGCGATCAGCAGTAGGAAAACACCCATGAAGACGTCGAAGCGTTTTCGGCTGTTCACCTCGTAGATAACGATGATATAAAAGACGATCAGTTTGAAAAGGCTCTCTATCGTGGCCACGGTATCGGCACGGTCGTAGCTTATGACCCACGAGACGCACAGCAACCCCCAGAACAGCAGGAGCATTCTGGTGCCCAGATCATTGGGGAAAAACAGGCGGCCATACTGGCGTTTGTGTTTGATCAGGGTAGCCAGCAGCACCAGGATGCCGATCATTCGTTCAACGCGCAACGGCTCCAGCGCCGGATACAACTCGGCCGGACGGATCAAAAATGTAGCCAGATAAATTAAAAGCCCGATGTAAGGGTATTTGAAAACCACCACCACCGACACGAGCACGGCGGCCAGCCCCATCATGAACATGGGCGGAACAAGTACCGAAAGCGATCCCGTCACCAGACAGAATACCACCAGCAGCCCCCACGCCAGGTGGGAATTTCTGATGATCAACCGGTTTTTTCGATGTTCCGGGTAGGCATCCATTGCGTTTCTCTGACAGCGCGGATCAGGCCCGCCGCCGGCGATTGGGAGCAACCGACGGATCAGGGACGCCCCGTACACAGATACTTGAACCCCAGTCCTCGTATCTGTCCGGGATCATAAATGTTCCGCGTATCGTATACCACGGGCTCCCGCAACACCTTCTTGAGCCGCTGGAAATCAAGATCGCGGAATTCATTCCACTCGGTGGCAATTATCACCATGTCGGCCCCATCGGCCGCTTCGTAGGCGTCACGGCAACAGGTTATATCCGGCAGCTCTTTCTTTGCCTCCTGCATAGCGGCCGGATCGAACGCCCGAACCGTGCCCCCTTCTTCCCGCATCACGCGGGCGATCTTTATGGCCGGGGCCTCACGAACGTCATCCGTCTCCGGCTTGAACGACAGCCCCAGCAAACAGACGGTTTTACCTTCGAACGAACCCATCACCTCGCGAGCCCGATCAACCGCTCGCTGCCACTGCTTTTCGTTTACGTCTATGATAGCTTTGGCGATGGTGAAATCATAACCCACCTCGTCGGCCGTCTTGGCGATGGCTTTGACGTCCTTGGGGAAACACGAACCACCGTAGCCCGGCCCCGGGTGCAGGAATTTCGACCCGATTCTTTTATCCATACCGATAGCCGAAGCGACTCGATAAACGTCGGCCCCTACTTTGTCGCACAGATTGGCGATCTCGTTGATATACGAAATCTTCAGGGCCAGCATGGTATTGGCGGCGTATTTGATAACCTCGGCCGTTTCGTTGGAGGTGGAGATAATCGGCGTTTCCAGAAGGTAAAGCGGGCGGTAAATATCCCGCATTACAGCCAGGGCACGCTCGGAGTCACAACCGATCACGACCCGGTCGGGACGCAAAAAGTCATTGACCGCCGCCCCTTCACGCAGAAATTCGGGGTTGGAAACGATATCAAACTCGACCTCTTTGCTGAGGTTCTCCCGAACGATCTTCCGCAGCGCCTTAGCCGTACCGACCGGCACGGTGCTTTTGGTTACCAATATCTTGTAATCGCTCATGGAAGTGGCAACCTGCCTGACAACGGCGTGCAACGCACCGAGATCGGCCGAACCATCCTCTCTCTCCGGCGTCCCCACGGCCAGGAAAATGACCAGACAGCGATCCACCGCCTCTTCCAGATCGGTCGAGAAATGCAACCGGCCCAGCGCGACATTCTTGCGAATAAGATCGCCCAGACCCATCTCGTAAATCGGCACCTCGCCTTTCTTAAGAGCTTCTATCTTCGACTCGTCCTTGTCGACGCAGATGACGTTCATTCCAAAATCGGACAGACAGGTACCGGCCACCAGCCCTACGTAGCCGGTGCCCACCATACAGATGTTCATGCTTTCCTCCGCGTATCGGTATACCACTCTACAAAACGCTTCAGCCCCTCGTCAATCGAGACTTTCGGCTCATAGCCGAGCAATCGACGGGCCTTGGAAACGTCGGCGAATGTCCGCTCGACATCCCCCGGCTGATGCGGTTTGGTAATGATATCGGCTTTCTTACCCAGATAACGTTCAATCTTCGCTATTAACTCGGCCAGAGTCACGGTATCGGAACGACCGAGGTTGAATATCTCGTACTCGAAATCGGCTTCACGGCAACGCATAATGCCGTCGATAATATCGGTGATGAAAGTATAATCCCGCTTGCTTTTTCCCTCGCCGAACATCTCAATCGCCTCGCCGCGATATATCCTGTCGGTAAACAGGTGAATCGCCATCTCCGGACGTTGTCGGGGACCGTAGACGGTGAAAAAGCGCAGACAGGCGGTGGGGATACCGTAGAGATGGTGGTAGGTATAGGCCATCAGTTCGCCGGATTTCTTGGTGGAAGCATACGGCGAAATAGGATTGTCGACCGGATCGCTCTCGCTGAAAGGCACTTTCTCATTGTTGCCGTAGACCGAAGACGAAGACGCGAAAATCAGCCTGGCGATCCCGTATTCCCGACAGGCTTCCAGAAGATTCATGGTGCCGATCAGGTTGACCTCCTGATAGAGAACCGGACGGGCGATTGACGGTCTCACCCCGGCCATAGCCGCCAGATGGATGAGTTGCTCGAACTGACCTTCCCGAAAGCAGGCCCGAACGGCGTCCCGGTCGCGGATATCGGCTTCGATCAGTCGGTAGTTATCATGGTCCAGATGGGTCCGGACATTGGCCCGCTTTATGGCCGGATCGTAGAAATCATTGAAATTGTCCAGAACCGTGACCCGATGGCCCCCGGCCAGCAGACGATCCACCAGATGAGAACCGATAAACCCGGCGCCGCCGGTGACCAGAATTGAATTCGCCATTTCCTTAAATCCCTGGCTTTCTCGGAGAGCGCAATTTGACCGCCAACCTCTTTGGTGTCAAGTATTATCGGCCCGTGGTCGGTTTTGTCCAGCAACACCGAACGCCGCAGTCGGCAAACCGTAGTACCGATAACGCCGACAAGCGATTACCTGTTGTCGATCTCCGCTTATGTGCTATATTTATTTATAGAAAGAAGCAAATCGCCGACAAACAAAACAGAAACGTAATTCCGGGCCGCTTGGCGATTGCAAATCACCAATATCTCGGAGAATCGAAGTACCCAGGATAGGGCAAAAGCATGCTGCGGGCATTGAGGTTATTTTTGCGCGAGATGATGAACGCCGAGGGGCGTTTCCGCCTGTATTTCGCCCTTATCCGCAACTGTCCCGGGGAATACGGGGTGGTTCTTCGGCGGCGGCTGCTGGCCCCGCATTTCGGCTCGGTCGGCGAGAATCTGCGGGTTCTTGAAGGCGTGCATTTTCGCAACATTCAAAATATCAGAGCAGGGAAAAATTTCGGTATCGGCGATGAAAACTTCATCCAAGCCGGTGGCGGACTCGAAGTGGGCGATAACGTCGTCTTCGGACCCGGCGTGAAAATATGGACGCAGAACCACCGGTTCGATGATCCCGATCTCCCGGTCCTTGACCAGGGGGCGGAATATCACAAGGTCGTGCTCGGCGACGACGTCTGGATCGGCGCCAACGCCTTTATTATGCCCGGTGTACATCTTCCCCACGGCTGTGTGGTTTCGGCCGGGGCGGTAGTAGGCACCAAACAGTACAAAGAGTATTCTATTTTGGCCGGAAATCCGGCCCGGGTGATCGGTTTCCGTAACGCTGTCAGAAAAGCGACGGAAGCCAGCGCCCGGGAACATAACAATTAGTCTTTTCCCGCGACTCAGCGCGACATCCCGTATCGACATCAGCGACCGGACAACTTGATCTTAGCCTGACCCGGAAAGGGTGGTGATATGACTAAGTTGGTCGTTGTCATCGTAAGTTGGAATACCGTGGACCTCACTCGCGACTGCCTGCGCTCGCTTTACGACGAGCTGGCCGGGCTGGACGGCGAGAGCGAAGTCTGGGTGGTGGACAATGCCTCGGAAGACAGTTCGGCGGCGATGATAAAGGACGAGTTTCCACAGGTCCGCCTGATCGAAAACACCGAAAACGTCGGTTTCGCCCGAGCCAACAATCAGGTACTGCGTATTGCCGAAGGTTCGTACTACCTTCTCCTGAACTCCGATACCGTGGTACCGCTCGGTTCACTGCAACAACTGATAAACTACGCCCGTGAAAATCCCGCTGCTGCCGCCATCGGACCGCGGTTGTTGCATCCCAACGGCAAGATTCAGCATTCCTTCTGGCCGTTACCTTCGCTGATGGGTGAGCTACGCTATTGTTTGGTGTACCATTTCTTCCCCTTCGGCCGCCTGTTCCGACGGCTCTTCAATGGCACCCGCATCGAATGGACGGCCCTAAGCAAACCGATCAAAGTTCAGGCTCTGTCGGCGGCCTGCGTGCTCATTCGAAGAGAAGTTATCGATACGATAGGCATCCTGGCTGAGGACTATTTCCTTTTCTCGGAGGAAAATGACTACTTCTGCCGCATGCGCGAGGCCGGTTTCAGCAGTTATTATCTTCCCGACATCGAAATCATCCACCTCGTCGGGGCCAGCCGTGACAAGCGCGGGACAATCGATTCCCAGGTGCATTTTCTCCGGAGTCGCCTTGTCTATTATCGCCGCCGCTACTCCCGGGCGGTAAAACCGCTCCTTGCCATTTACCGGTTTTTCCTTGGCTGGTCGTCGTTTCAGGCACATTTGTCTTACCTGATCAAAGGCCGTAAAAATGACGAATTCATCCGCCTGTACCGGCAATTGCGACAGACACTGGCCGAAAGCAAATAGCCGCCGGTCCGCCGCCATATAAATCCTTCAATGAAAACTACCCTTTTGCCGAATAAATATCTACCATAGCAAAATCATAACTATATGGGTTTAAGGTCATTCATAAATACGCTGCGCCGCATTAAGTGGGACTTAACCGGACCACACGGTTATTACCACAAGCAGGCCCGACTGGCTCCCATTCCCGGCTACCTCGGGGCCGTTCTGCGTGGACGGTTCTACCGCAAATGGCTGCGCTGTATGGGTGAGGATAATTTCTTCTATGAAAGAGTTAACCTCATCTACCCCCAAAAGCTGACTCTCGGTTCCCACTGCCGAATCGGCACGGACGTGGAAATTCAGGCCAACGGCGATTTGACTATCGGTGACTACGTGATCCTCGGCCCCAGCGCCAAAATCTGGACCTCGAATCACATTTACGCCGACCCGAACAAACCGATCAGCCAGCAGGGAGCCGAGTATAAACCGGTTGTGATCGGCGACGACGTCTGGATCGGCGCCTGTGCTTTTATCATGCCCGGCGTCCATCTGCCCCGCGGATGCGTGGTTTCGGCCGGGGCGGTAGTTGGGGCTAAACAGTACAAAGAATTCTCTATTCTGGCCGGGAATCCGGCCCGGGTGATCGGTTTCCGCAACGCCGGGATAGAAAACGCCGTACCGAAAGCGTCAGCCGATGAATAACGCTCATCCCGACATATCGATCAGCGTTATCGTGGCTGCTTACAATCAGGCCGATTATATAGCCGCCTGCCTCGAGTCCGTCTTCAGCCAGATTTACCCTAATTATGAAATCATCGTTGTCGACGACGGCTCTACCGACCGCACTCCCGATATTCTGTCCGGCTATGGTGACCGTATAAAAGTCATCCGCCAGAACAACGGGGGCCGTAGCTCCACCCGCAATCGGGGCCTTAAAGCGGCCTCTTATGACTGGGTAGCTTTTCTGGATGGCGACGATCTCTGGGAACCGGAAAAACTGGCCCGGCAGGCCGCGGCCATCAAGAACCACCCCGAAGTCGATTTTATCGCCACCAACGCCGTCTGGTTCAACGATCAGGGACCGGTTAAAGAGAACTTCTTCAATACCATGAGACGTCTGCCCCGGATGCCGGGTCGGACCGATGGCACCCTGAAGATACTCGACGGCAGTATTTACCCCGTCCTGCTGGAGGAAAATTTCATTGTCACCTCAAGCGTCCTTATGCGCCGGGGTTGCCTGACCGAGACAGGTTATTTCGACGAGACCCTTCGTCGGTGCGAAGATCGCGACCTCTGGCTGCGGCTGGCTCCGCGCTGTCGTTTCGCCATTATAGACGAAATCCTGACGCGCAATCGCTACACCGAAACGATGGGTGAAAACAAATCGGAATTGTCTCTTCGCAGCCGGATAACGCTCTTCGAAAAAGCTCTGGCCGGCCTGAACGGACAGGATAAACGCTACCGTAAAACAATCGCCCGACAGTTGTGTAAATCACACTGCGAACTGGGCTATCTCCACTTTGCTCGTTACGATTTCACTCCGGCTCGCCGGGAGTTTCTAAAGAGCTTCTCTCACTCGCCCCACTACAACCCGCTGTCCTTATATTATCCCCTGACTTTTCTTCCCAAATACTTAGTCCGGGCCCTGCGAAACTTGAAAAACGTGCGAAAAAATTGAATTATTATTCCGATGGCCATTCATAAAAAAGTCCTGATGATATCCTACGTTTTCCCGCCCATGGCTGCGGTGGGGGGATATCGGACCATAAAGTTCTGCAAGTTCCTTCCCGCATTCGGCTGGCAACCGTCGGTCCTGACCGTCAGCCACGGCTACAACACGGCCTACGACCAGTCACTGCTCGACCGCATCGACCCCTCGGTGCATATCTACCGTTCCGGCAACCTGGAACCGCTGACCTGGTGGGACCTTCGCTCCGCCCCTTCTTCGGCCGTGATCGAAACAGCCCCCCGGCCCGCAACCGATCCCGGAAGAACAGCCGACCGGTCTTTGTCGGTACGCCTGAAGAGCTACGTGCGCAAGTGGATCTCGCTTCCCGACCGCAATAATTTCTGGATTCCTTTCGGCGTCTTTACGGGCTTGCGGGCTATCCGGCGCGAGAAAATTGACATCATCTACGCTTCGGCTCCGCCGGCTTCGGCTCACGTGATCGGCTGTAAGCTTTCCTGGCTGACCGGCAAACCTCTGGTGATCGATTTCCGCGACCTGTGGACTCAGAACGAGGGATACCATCTTCGGGGATTATCACCGCTGATGGCGCGGCTGGACCGCTGCATGGAGAAGTATGTCATCAATCGCAGCCGGGCTGTCGTAACTACGACCGAATCTTTCAGCGACATGATCAGAAAAAATAACCCGAGCAAGAATCCCCAAAAGGTGTATACGATCACGAACGGGGTAGATCGAGACGATTTTGCCGCCGTGAAATTCCCGGAGAGGAAAAACGAACGCTTCACCATTTTGCACCTGGGGTCACTGTACGGTCAGCGGAACCCGGCGTTTTTCTTCGAAGTCCTGACGAAATGGCTGGAGCAGCGCCCGGAAGTGAAGGATAAAATAATCGCGGATTTTATCGGCAACGCTCCGGGTTTCGAAAAAACAGTGCAACAATCAGCTCTCAAAAACATAGTCCGCTTCTCGCGGCATGTCCCGCATGCGCAGGTGTTAGAGCGCCTGTGGCAGGCCGATTTGTTGTTGCTCATTCTGGGGTTCAGTTCCAGCGCGTCGGGTGTATTGCCGGCCAAGCTGTTCGAATATACCTGTACCGGCCGACCGATTCTGGCTCTCGTGCCCGAGGGCGAAGCGGCCAAGGTTCTGAAAAATTACGAAGGGGGCCTGGCCGTGACCGGCGCCGACATGGAACGGACCTTGAGAATACTCAACAAACAATACGACAACTGGGAACAATCCGGTAAAACCCGGCAATCCCGCCTGGAAATTCCGCCGCAGTTCGACCGCCGCCGTCAGGCCGAAAAACTGGCCGAGGTTTTTGATGCCATTTAGGTCGACACTTGCCTATGTTCAACCCGTGCATGCTGACACTATCATGATGCGACCGATTCCCCGAACCATCCCGCGCGAGGCGCTATAGTGCAAACCACCTCGGTCAAAAAGGAAACCGGTCTGCTCGTCAAGCACTCGCTCGTGTATGGCATGGCCCCGATGGTGAGTCGGCTGATAGGTTTCGTGATGATTCCCATCTACACGTCCTATCTGACCACCACCGACTACGGTGTCATGGAATTGTTGTTCATGACGACCTCGCTGATCGAGCTGGTGGCCGGCATCGGTATAACCAACGGCGTCACCCGCTTTTATTTCGATTCCGAGGTCCAGTCCGAACGCAACCGTGTGATCAGCTCCGCTTTTATCGGCCTGGGGGGTATGCTGGTCCCGATCATCCTTGCCCTGCTGGCGGCCAGCAGTACGTTTTCCCGTTATATTCTCGACTCCACCGCATACACGACCTATTTCATGATCGCTTTTATCGCCATGGGGCTGGGGTTGCTCAACCAGATAAACTTAGCCTATCTGCGGGCGGAGAAACGTTCCCTGCTGGTGGTGATTGCCACCATCGTACAACTGGCGGTCAACCTGACGCTGAACATCTATTTCATCGTTTACCTCAAAATGGGTGTGGGCGGCATTTTCTGGGCCAATCTTATCGCCATGGCTCTGACCACGGGGATAATCACACCGATGGTGCTTCGCAAAGTTGGGTTGAGATTTTCTCTTAACATTGTCAAGGAACTGCTGAAATTCGGGCTGCCGTTAATCCCGTCGAACATCGCCAGCTACATCGTGGTAGCTTCCGACCGATATTTCCTCAAAGAGTTCGCATCCATATCCCAGACCGGTATTTATTCCCTGGGGTACAAGTTCGGCACTCTGGTGAACAACTTCGTTACTTCGCCGTTCAATCAAATCTACGCCCCCCGACGGCTCGAGTTGTATAAGCGCGAAGACAGCGGCCGTGTTTTCGGACAGGTATTTACGTATTTCGTGGTCGCTATCGTGTTCGTAGGCCTTGAAATCTCGGTTGTAGCCAAAGATTTGGTGCAGTTGATGGCGGTCGATGAATCATACTGGGGCGCCCACAAGATCGTGCCGCTGGTGACCCTGGCCCATATCGCCCTGAGTTTCTTTTACCATTTCAACATCGGCATCACGATTTCCAAAAAGACCAAGTACTTTGCCTATATCAACATATCCAACGCGGTACTCAACCTGGCTCTCAATTTCGCTCTTATTCCCACTTACGGCATGTGGGGAGCGGCGTGGGCGACCTTCATTTGTTACATGTTTCGGGCGGCGTTAGGTTACTATTTCAGCAACCGCTTCTACAAAATCTACGTTGAATGGCGACGGGTGGGGATTATCTTTGCGACGGCCTTCGTCTTTTATTTCCTGTTCGGCGGCCTTGATGTCGGCGACAAAATAATCAACATCGTGGTCAAATCGGCCATCTGCTGCGCGTTTCCTCTCGTTCTTTACATCGCCCGCTTCTTCAACCCGGACGAAAAAGCGGTCATCCGATCAGTGGTCAGCAAAACTTTGGCCAGAGTCAAACGGCCATAAAAAAAGCAGCCGACCGACCGGCCGACTGCTCGCCATACCTTTCCGCTCGGGGCGTTTATTCCCCCTGATCGGAGCGACCCAAGTCATGCGCGTCGATAAAAGCCATAAACGCTTTCGTGGCTGCCTTGCTGCCGACCGCATTGGGGTGCGAATCACCGGGACGACGCTGATATTCCTTCTTTAGGAAATGTGATTCCGGCTCGGCCAGTATATCGAACAAGTTAAACACCAGCAGATTCCTCTCCCCGGTTTCCCGATGATAGGCCTCTATAAACTCCCCGCTCACCCATTCGTTGAATTGCCAGGCCCGGTTTGCGTTTTCCGGGGTGGTACGTTCCTCGGCCAGCGGCGGCGCGGTAACATAAACGAACGTCTTGTCGGGATGCTCGGCGAAAATCGGCTGAAGCTGTTTCATCAGGGCCCGATAGTTCGCCAGAGTCCGGGTCGGACTGACCGGGTCGCCCTCGCCCTCACCTTCGGCCACCACGTCACTGTTGGGAAAGCAGGACTTGAACATGATAATATCGTTTTCTTCCGGCCCGGCATAGGCCTGATCCGGCGGGGCATCGAACCTGATAATACCCTGAAGGCTGTCGCGGAATTTGGGCAGCCAGTGACACATGTCGGTTTCTTCGCCAAGCCTGCTTCCGTACGTCACGGACCGCACGGCGATCCCCCGAGCGATCAATGAGTCTTTGAGGTCACCTTCGCTCAGCCAGTTGCGACCGACCGAATGATGGACAAAAACCAGACGTTGGGGCAACCGGCGATTGATCCGGTCAAGCAGGCGATCCTTGCCTTCGAGTTTCGCCGTCACCGCCTTGAGGGTTTTGTCCTTTTCGAAATACTTGCAGAGCACGAAGACGCCGAAGAAATTGCCCAAAATAGAAATAATCAGCAATACAACCAGAATTCGCATAGCTGTTCCCCTTCCGTATGATTAACGTCAACGATATTCGGAGCGCTTCTTCAGTCAATCGGGGCCGGAGTGTCAAGGTATGCTTTTACCAGCTCGCTGACCGCGGCATAACCCTGCTCGTTCAGGTCGACCCGGCTTGAGGCATAGGCGGAATCGAGATACCCGTTGCTATCCGTAAGGACCGCGAATCCGTCGACCAGGGGCAGGTTTTCCTCGTCCGCATAGCCTTTCAGCCACGTGTTGAAAAGCACCACCGAATCGCGCACCTGATACTCCGGATAATCTTCAACCTGAAATCCCGTTGTCGGCGGCGTAATCGTCATCAAAATCGGCCCGATCCCGTGTACCTCGGCCAGATCAACCATCATGGCAACGTATTCGGTCACTTCTTCAATGCTTACGGTCGGGCGGAGATTGTACGAACTGATCTCGATTACCACCGCCTGCGGGTGCAACGCGATAACGTCGCTGCGAAAACGCAGCACAAACCCGGCCGCACGCTGACCGACAATACCCCGATTGATCGCTTCATAACCGGGAAAATACCTGTCTAAATCCCAGTTACGAGTCACCTGCGAACCGATGAAGACAACCCGCCCGGGCACGGTTGTATCGGCCTGCAGGGGAATGTTGGCCTCGTGGTAAACCTCGTGGGCGGAAAACTCCGCTACCACTCTGGTATATTTGTCGAGAAAGTGATTGATATGTGCCCGATATTCCAGGGCTTTATTGGCCACGTAGACAACGGCGAGATTACCGAGCAGCGACAAAATAAGAATTATCCGCCATTTTCCGCTCATTGTTTCTCCTTGTCCCGCGTTACCGCGTCGGCCGAGAAATCCGGCCCGCGACCGAACACCGTACGTATCATTTCCAACAGAAAACCCCAGCCAAGTCCGACGTGAATCACCGGGAATATCGGCACCAGCAACGGCAGGTAGCGCCAGCCGTGGCGGATTGATATCGTCAGCGAGGCCGCCCCTGCCAGCAACAGGTAACCCGCCACCCCGACCAACAGAAAATACCAGACAATCGGACAAATCAAAGCGAGTACCGCCAGCAGCGGCAAACCGATAACAAAAAGAAACGGGATCAGCGTTCCCGGAGAAAGCGTATCAGGATGCTTGCGAGCCAGTCGGAACCGGCCCACACCGTAGCGCATCATCTGGCGAAAGAGCTGTCCCAGCGACTCGCGCGGGTAATAATAAACGGCCAGCCTCATGGAAGTGAACGACTGCATTCCGGCTTTGGCCACCCGGGTATTGAACTCGACATCTTCGCAGGCGTCGAAGCGTTCGTCGTATCGGCCGACCAGATCGAACACCTCGCGGCAATAGGTCGCCCCGGAGCTTCCGGGATCAACGTACTTGTCTTCATCGCAGTATATGGTCGAATCCAGGCCGTGCCCCAGCGGTGATTTCCGGGCCAGCGACACCGCCTGCTGAAACCGATTGTTATCGGGAGTATCGAGAAATTGCGGACGACTCAGCACGCGAAGGTCTTTCTCGACCAGAAGAGTCGCCACGTTTCTTAGCAGTTGATCGTTGTCGATACAGGTGTGACCATCGATAAAAGTGATCACCTCCCCCTCGGCGTGGCCGATTCCCACATTGCGGCCGGCCGATGACAGCCGGCGCGAACTGGTCAACAACTTCACCCGCGAATCCTGACGGGCAATTTCCGCCACGATCTCGGCCGAGCAGTCGTCGGACTCACCGTCAACTACCAGAATCTCCACCTTGTCGGCCGGGTAGTCCTGCTCCCGGATGTAGCCGATGGTTCGGGCGATAAAACGCTCCTCGTTACGAATGGGTATAACTACGGAGATTTTCGGTGTCCTGTCCAATCAACCCTTTCTGCCGATTTCCCGGCCGCAAATTTGAACACAACGGCCCGAATGATCGTATTGATACCGGTGGGTAAGAGTAAAGAGGACCGCTCCGCCGGTGTCAACACAAAAGTCCCGTCGCACCCGGTCCGCCCGGTATCAGGATGACTGTTTGACAGGCCCTCGCCAGAACGTATCTTGAGTCCAAACCGCCTCTGCCCAAAACGGCCTTCGCACGCCGAAGAAGAGAGTGAACCGATGTATCGCCTTTTCGTAGCCGTAGATCCTCCCGGGTCGGTCAGATCGACCCTGGGCCGCCTCTGTTACGGACTGCCGGGAGCCAAATGGTTCCATGAAGACCAGATGCATATCACCATCCGTTTTATCGGTGAGGTGGACGGCGCGGCACTCCGCGACGCCCACGAGGCACTGGCCGAAATACGGGCCGAACCGTTCAGCCTGACCGTCAAGGGCGTGGGGTTCTTTCCTCCCCGCAAAACCCCCGACACTCTCTGGGCCGGAATAGAAGAGAGCGCCGGTCTCCGACACCTTCGCCGGAAAATCGAGTCAGCCCTGACTCGAGCCGGGCTGGGCAGCAAAAACCGAAAATTCGCTCCCCATATCGGCCTGGCCCGACTGAAAGAAACACCGTCCGCTCGTCTGGCGCGATTTCTGGCCGAAAACGCCCTGCTCAAGCTGGAGCCTTTCCCCATCAACGAGTTTTATCTATATTCCAGCTTTCTCTCGTCGGAGCGGGCGCTGCATCAAATCGAAGCCGCGTACCCGCTCAACGGCAAGCGGAGCGAAGAAACATGAAGAGCTTTCGCAAAGAACTGTGGTTCAACATTCCCTCCCGTCGTGGCTTGGTTAACATCACGCCGGAAATAGAACAGTGCGTGCTCGAAAGTGAAATAAAAGAAGGCCTGGTACTGGTCAACGCCATGCACATCACGGCTTCGGTGTTCATCAACGATGATGAACCCGGACTTCACCGGGACTACGAGAAATGGCTGGAACACCTGGCCCCCCACGCGCCGATCTCGCAATACCGCCACAACGATACGGGCGAGGACAACGCCGACGCGCATTTGAAAAGACAGGTCATGGGCCGCGAGGTCGTGGTGGCGATCACCGAGGGACATCTTGATTTCGGACCGTGGGAACAGATATTCTACGGTGAATTCGACGGCCGCCGCCGCAAACGCGTATTGGTTAAGATTATCGGTGAATGAACAAATAACACACGAACAGATCATTAAAGGAGTACCTATGTCAAAAAGACACGTAACCGTTTCGTTTCTCGTTGTCGCCCTGGTATTGAGTTTATCCGCAGCGATCTGGGCCACGGACATCGAAGCACCAAAGGCGAAAATAATCCCTAAAATAGATACTGTTTTCGGCGAGGAACGAATCGACAACTACTACTGGCTGCGCGAGCGCGATAACCCGGACGTTATGGCGTATCTCGAAGCCGAGAACGCTTATACCGACGAGGTAATGAAGCATACCGAGGCTTTCCAGGAAAAACTCTATCAGGAAATCAAGTCTCGCATCAAGGAAACCGACCTGTCGGTTCCGTTCGAAAGAGGCGGGTATTATTATTACACCCGGAATGAAGAAGGCAAACAGTATCCCATATACTGCCGCAAGAAAGGTTCGCTGGAGGCACCCGAAGAAATAATTCTCGACATCAATCAACTGGCCGAAGGTAAAGAGTTCATGGATGTCGGCGCTTATGATATCAGCCCCGACCAGACACTGCTGGCCTACGGTACGGACGAAACGGGAGCCGAAAGGTATGATCTGAGGATCAAGAACCTTACCACCGGTGAGCTTTACCCCGAGGTGCTCGAAGGTATTTCTTCCAACGTCACATGGGCCGCCGACAACAAGACTCTTTTCTATACGGTCTACGATCAGGCCTGGCGGCCGTACCAGTTGTACCGTCACACCCTCGGCACCGACCGCAGTGAAGACGTACTGATTTACCAGGAAGACGACGAGCTGTACTGGATTGGTACCTACCTCACCAAGGATAACGCCTTTTTGATTCTCGCTGTCGGCAGTAATACGACCGATGAGGTGTATTATCTGGACGCGACCAACCCGACCGGCGAGTTCAAGGTGGTTCATCCGCGAGAGAAGGGTTTGGAATACTCGCTGACCCATCACGGGGACAAATTCTATATCACCACCAACGACAACGCCGTCAATTTCAAGCTTGTCAGCGCCCCGGTCAGCGACCCGCGCAAGGAGAACTGGACGGAGGTTATTCCGGCACGCGACGAGGTCAAGATCGACGGTCTGGACATGTTCAAAAACTACATGGTGGTATACGAACGTGAACGTGGCCTGCAAACTATCCGGGTCACCGACATGACCACCGACGAAACGTATTATATCGATTTCCCCGAGCCGGTCTATTCGTACGGCACACATCTCAACCCGGAATTCAATACCAATATCCTGCGCTTCACCTACATGTCACTGGTCACACCGAATTCCGTGTATGATTACAACATGAAGACGCGTGAACGCGAACTGAAAAAGCAGCGCGAGGTCCTCGGCGGATACAACAAGGACGATTACACCTCGGAACGGGTCTTCGCCACGGCTCCCGATGGTGCCCAGGTGCCGATTTCCATGGTCTACCGCAAGGGACTGGTCAAAGACGGCAACAATCCGGTTTACCTCTATGGCTACGGTTCTTACGGGAGCAGCATGGATCCGTGGTTTTCCACGGCCCGAATCAGCCTCATGGATCGCGGTTTCATATACGCGGTGGCACACATCCGCGGCGGCGGCGAAATGGGCCGTCCCTGGTACGAGGACGGCAAACTGCTCAAAAAGAAGAACACCTTCATCGATTTCATCGCCTGCGCCGAGTACCTGATCAAAGAAAAGTACACCAAACCGGAGAAGATCGCCATTGTGGGCGGCAGTGCCGGCGGTATGCTTATCGGTGCCTGCGTCAACATGCGGCCCGATCTCTTCGGTGTGGCCATCGCCCAGGTACCGTTCGTTGACGTCATGAACACCATGCTCGATCCGTCGTTGCCCCTGACGGTCATCGAATACGAAGAATGGGGCAATCCCAACATAGAAGAGTATTACCGTTACATGGATTCCTATTCGCCCTATGATAACGTGAAACCGATGGCTTACCCCAATTTGCTCATCATGTCCAGTCTCAACGACACGCGTGTGCAATACTGGGAAGGGGCCAAATGGGCCGCTAAACTTCGGGCCAACAACACCGGCCACGACCGCCTGTTGCTCAAAACCAATATGGGCGCCGGACACGGCGGCAACTCCGGACGTTACGACGCCCTGAAGGAAGTGGCTTTCGAGTACGCTTTCATTCTGGACTGCATGGGCATTACCGAATAAAAAAGACAACCGAGATTAAAAGAAAAACGCACCGGAAAACCCGGTGCGTTTTTCGTGTGCCCCCAAAGACCCCGGTGTCGGATCCACTCCTTTGTCAGAACGGAGCCTGGATCGGGGTAATAGCGTCACAAGGACGAGAGTTAACGCCCTTGCAACCTCTCCAGCTTGCTTGATTCAGAACAATGGAACTTGGTATTTGTTCCCGTCAGGAAGATTCCACCGCCAGGGCCGCACCAACCAGACCGGCAGCATTGCCCAAAACAGCCGGAACAACGGGCACCCCAACCGTCAAATAGGTTTTGAAATGCGAGAAGTTCTCGCTGACTCCGCCTCCCAAAACGATTTTGTCGGGTGAAATCAGCTTATTCATTTCTTCAAGATAGCGATTCACCCGTCCCCCCCAGGTCTGCCAGTCCAGTTTCTGACTGACCCGCACCACCGCCGCGGCCCGGTCTTCGGCCTCGAACCCCCCGATTTCCACGTGACCGAATTCGGTATTGGGAAAAAGCCGGCCGCCGTGAAAGAAAGCCGTGCCGATACCGGTACCCAGCGTAACCACCAGCACGGTGCCGCCATCGGGCCGGTTGCGATCCTGACCGGCACCGAAACGCATCTCGGCCAATCCGGCCGCATCGGCGTCGTTGATTATCGCCACGGCGGAGGGCGTCAGTGAACGCAAATGGGGTAGAAAATCAAACCCGCTCCAACTGTCATCCATATGAGCCGCCGAAAGCGTCCGCCCGGCTTTGATAACACCCGGATAACCCACCCCTATCGGTCCTGTCCAGTTCAACCCGCGAACAATCGAATTGATTCGGTCCAGGACCTCCGACGGATTGGGAAAACGCGGCAGCGGAATATTTTCCGGCTCTGCCAGCAGACGCCCGTCGGCCGTATCCACCTGCCCGGCCTTGATAGCCGAGCCGCCTATATCAAATCCTAAAACCTTGCCCATGTCCGCCTCAAATGTCTGACATTACCCCCGGCGCGATCAGCGCTTCACCCCCACCGAAAATTTGTCACTGCAAGTTTAAGAGTCAACGATTAACTTCACCCCGGGGAACGATCCGGCCATACCGGCAATTGCCGCTGGAATCGCCCTTCAGGGGTATGTCTCACCCCGTAGCCAAAACGGAGTAGCGGATAATCACTCGGTATTTCCGTTGAGCGTCTTTGCATTATACTCCATAATTACCATAGCAGAATCTATCGCGTTCCGAACTTCAACAACATGCTTCTCAAAACGCTCCTTGTCCTTTCCCAACACCTCCAGCAACGTGCGACACCCCTTCGCACAAGTAAGCTGATCATCACCGTCATAGAAGAAGCTATGAACAAGGTAGTTTCTGCGCTCCAATGCTCCCTCCCAAGCCACAAACGGTAAGGTATCCAATAGACCATTGATGGTATCAAGAATATCGACTGGGACGACATTTGCACTAACGTTCTGGAAATCCTCACGACATTGCTTTAATTCATTTTTCAAGAGTTGCCCCAGTGTCTGATTGACAAGTTTACTCTGTATACGCTCACCCTCTCGTCGCCACCACGTAGCCACAAGTTCTCGGCTCAAGAAAGACTCCGGAGATGTTTTTAGTTGCCATTCCATTTGGGAAATTCTCTTCAGGATAATAAGCAAGGTCACCAAATCGGCTTCAAAAATCTGAATAGCGTATGCTACTTGGCCAAACGCCATGAAGACCCTGTTGCTATCAGGATACGCGCCAGAACAGTTCTTATGAATACTATCAGACATTTAGCCCCCCTCTTTCTCCGCTCCTATACAGAAGCGACACCTTCACTTCATCACTTCCGGATGATTCGTCTTGAGCCAGTCAATGACAAGACGCCCGACATCAACAGCGGCTCTGACCGCTGCATCTGCTTCGGTATCCGAAATCATATCCACTGAATCGTACGTAGCAGTGTGGCGCATCTTCCTGATTTTATGGAGTAGCCTGATTGTCTCAGTACGAACAGAAGAGATGGTGTAACCGAGAGAATCTATCGTCCGCTCATGTTCACGCTCACGCCCCGGTCGATAACCACAGGCATAAAGCGCAGCTCGGGCATACCGCAAAGCCGCGGTGTAAGCCATATTGAGTTTCCAGCCAGCGGCAATACCTTCGATTTCGGCGCTACGAAGATCTTCCTCGGCTGATCCTAACAGCGCTCCTATCTCCTCAGCACTCGTTTCATGAGCACGGAGCCACTTATTCTTTAGCCAGTCTTCTAAGCTCATCCTCTGTCCCGATTATAAATTCCTTTTCCGACTTCATAACTGATCGAACAAAATGGTTCTTTGCAGACAGTTTCTCTCTGAATTCGATTTCCGAAAACAGGTTCGGGTTTATCTCTCGCCTAATAGCACTTTCAACTTTGCTAAGAGCCGCAACAATCTGCTCAAGCGAGACACGACCGATAACAAGAAGATCAATGTCGCTACACGCTGTCTCTTCACTTCTGGCAAAAGATCCGTAAATGAAAGCGACTTTGATTTTCTTATCCAAAGACTTCAATGCTTCTCTGATCTGAGCAATCATACCAAACGTCTTAAAAACGATATTCCGCAAATCCGGAAAAATCGGATTGGTCGCATTCACCGCGTAGTACTTCTGTCGACCCCGCTTTTCAGAATTAAGAATTCCCGCTTGCGTCAGAGTCTGTAACTCACGCTGAACCACACCCTGACGTGTTCCTGTAAGACGAACCACTTCCGAGAAGTAGTACTGCTGGTCAGGATTAAGAAAAAATAAGGCCAAAATCTTGCGCTTTGTCCCCGGAAAAAGCGCGGCCGTCATGTCTGATGTCTTCGTACCCATTTAGGGTATAAACGTACCTAATTTGGGTAACTTGGTCAAGTCAAAAACTGAAACCGGTTCGCAGACCCATGAAATTCAGCAGCCGACGAGTCCTGTCTATTGCAAAATCAGGATGTCGATGCGGCGGTTTTTGGCCCGACCGGAGGCACTCTCGTTGGACGCAATCGGTTTCTCCGAACCGTAACCGACCGATGATATCCGTTCGGCGGATACAGCCACCGCCTGCCGAAGATATTGCATTACAGCGTAGGCACGGTCCTCGGAAAGCCGTTTGTTGGTCGCGGCATCGCCGACATTGTCGGTATGTCCCTCGACTACCAGCTTCGAATCCTTGAACATCAAAATCACTTTACCGACTTTGTCAAGCAGATCAACGTGTTCCTCGGTTATCTGACTGGAACCGGATTGAAAAGACAGTCCGAACAGACGCAGGATGATATCGTCCGACGGCGAGAACAACACTTCCCCTTCGGTCGGCCCGATCATCGAGCGCGCCATGCGCACTTTCTCTTCTTTTTCCAGCCGTTTGCCCAGTTCACCGGAAACCTTGTCATGTTGCTTTTCAAGTTCATCAAGCTGTTCCTGCTGGGTAGCCATGTCGTAGGTCAGTTCTTCCTTCGTGGTCACCAGTTCCGCGACTTTTGCATCAAGAACCTCGGATAATTTCAGCGGGTCGGTTTCGGCCGACGGATACCCGGTTTTGTTCATCGTGGCGGTCAGTCGGTCAGCCAGCATTTGCAGAGTATCCCGAAGAGCCGTCCGCTGACCCTTCAATGCCACAATAGCCGAGGCCACGCTGTCGGCCGCCTTGAGCGGACCGGCGTCGAAGGGCAGAGTTTCGATACCCAGTTCGTCGGCCACCCGCTGCATCTGGATTTCATATACGAGCATCAGCCGTTCCCAGGCCTGATCGTTACGCTCCAGTGAGCGGACGGTTTTGGCCAGTGTAGAAGCATGGCGGGCCTCATATTCGGCCAGCGTGGCCTCCTCCACGGCCGTGGTTCGGTTGTACCGATCCTGCACCAGAAGACCGTCGGCGCGCGACCGGGCATTGCGGGCTCGGTCGAGCGTGGTAAGGGCATATTTTTCGGCTTCGTCGGCAACCGCCATAGCAATCAGTTTATCGGCCTTCCCCAGCACGGCGACCCGGACAGCCTCCATCTCGGCCGTATCGAACAACGGCATGGCTTTACCGGCCTCGCTCAAACCATCCTTGACCTTACCCGCCTCGACTTTGTCGGTCGCCTTGAGAAACTGCTTCTCGGCAATGTTCCACAACTCCGGAACCAGTTCCGGGGCCTCGGCCTGAAGAGCTTTCTGCCGAATCTGGATATATTCCGAAAGGGTCAATTTGGCCAGATCGGTAGCCTTGAGAGCGCTTTCCGCATACTCTCGCGACTCGGCGATCAATCCGCCGATCTTCTCCGGTTTCTTTTCCTGTTCCGCCGCCCGCCGGGCTTCCTGAAGTTTCTTCTCGGCTTTTTCAAACGCTCCGGGCGCATATACCGCCGCTTCCAGAGCGCGGGCCGAATCGATCAGTTCTTCCAGTGCTATCATAGCCGGACTGTCATCGGCCGCTGTCGGCCCGGCTACCGGCAGGAACATTGACAGAAAACACAGAACAAGCGATGCCCGTTTAAGCAAAACGTCTTTCCTCCCGACTGAGCGTATGATGGGATAACCGACAGAAGATAGACCCAACCAACCCCGCTGTCAAGAAAGTGCCGACAACAGAAAACCGATACTTCCATCTGCCACTTGACAAGGCCACCGGCTTGCTCCACCTTCATAAGAATATTTTAAGTCCCCCTAATCGTCGGGAATTGCCATGAAAGCTATGATTCTTGAAAAACCCGGACAGCGTCTCAAAGCCGTGGAACTGCCGAAGCCCTCACCGGGAGACAATCAGGTCCTTATCAAAGTACGGATGTGCGGGGTCTGCCGAACCGACCTGCACGTGGTCGACGGCGACCTTACCGACCCCAAACTGCCTATCGTACCGGGCCATCAGATAGTTGGCGTGGTAGAAGCACTTGGGAGCGGCGTAAACGAGTTTTCCGTCGGTGACCGGGTAGGCGTGCCCTGGCTGGGAGCCAGTTGCGGAAAGTGTCGCTATTGCCGAAACGGCCAGGAAAATCTGTGCGACGAAGCCCGTTACACCGGATATCAAATCGACGGCGGTCTTGCCGAATACTGCGTTGCCGATCACCGCTTTTGTTTCCCCATACCCCAGGGCTACCCCGACCTGCAGGCGGCCCCGTTGTTCTGCGCCGGGCTGATCGGCTACCGTTCGCTGTGCATGGCCGGCGACGGGGAACGACTGGGGTTTTACGGTTTCGGAGCGGCGGCGCATATCCTGATTCAGGTGGCAAGATACCAGAAACGTCAGGTCTACGCTTTTACCCGCGAGGGCGACACCGCCGCTCAGACATTCGCGCGGAACCTGGGAGCGGTATGGGCCGGGAGTTCAACCGAAACCCCGCCGGAGAAACTTGATGCCGCGATCATTTTCGCCCCGGTGGGGGAATTGCTTCCGACCGCCCTGAGAGCGGTTGTCAAAGGCGGCACGGTTGTGTGCGCCGGGATATACATGAGCGATATCCCCTCTTTCCCTTACTCCATCCTCTGGGAAGAGCGGGTGGTACGGTCGGTAGCCAACCTGACCCGTCGCGACGGTGAGGAGTTCCTTGCTCTGGCTCCGAAGGTTCCGGTGCGAACAGAGGTTCATCCCTACCCGCTGGAGAAAGCCAACGAAGCGCTTGATGATCTCCGCGAGGGGCGTTTTACGGGAGCGGCGGTAATTGTCGTAAGTGAAGATTGAGCCGCGTCCGGCACGGCTAAAAGCCGATTCCGCTTGCCCCAAACGAGGCGGGAGTATAGTATCATCATTGAAGCGGAATGTACCCATAAGCGAGATTTGGGAAAGGATAACATCAGATGGGCATGACATTCAACGGCAAAGAATATCAGCCTTTTGAAAAGGCTTTCAGTGAGCGGGCATACTCCGGTCGCCTGGTGGGGCACAGCATAGCCCGCCGCATCCCTCACCGCAAGAACAAAACGACCACGCTCGATCAGGTCATGGAAGTAATAGCCGACGGCGACACGATATCGTATCCGCACTACTACCGCACCGGCGACAATGGCCTCAAAGCGATTGTCGACAAACTCCGCGAGCACGGGAAAAAAGATATCAAGCTCTACGGCAACGCCCTGTTCGACAACACTGACCCCTGGTTGATCGAGGCGGTTCGCGACGGCGTGATAGGCGGCATCTACGGTAATGTCTATCGCAAAATGGGCAGCTACGTGGTCAAGGGAGAACTGCTTCCGTGGGTTTCAATAGGTTACTCCCACGGCAACCGTGTGCGCAAACTGCAAACCGGCGAGGTCTCGGTAAAAGTGGCTTTCGGTCCCGTGCCGATTGCCGACATCCATGGTAACGCCAACGGTGTAATGGGCAAGGAAGAAGAACTGTGCGGGCCGGTTGGTCTGTTCAGTGCCGACGCCGAATATGCCGAATACGTCTGCCTGCTGGCCGGTACGGTGAGCGACAGAATAATCATGCCTACTCCGATTTCGATGGAAACCGTCGATTTCGTGGTTCCTTTCGAAGCCCCCGGTCTGTCGGCCGGAATCGGTTCCGGGACGCTTGACATAGCCAAGGCTCGCTCCAATCCCTTCAACGCCATGGTCGCCGAAAACGTCACCCGGGTGGCCCGGGCGGCCGGGGTGGTTCAGGACAACTTCGCTTTTCAGGTCGGCAGTGGCGCCGGACTGATTGTGCTGGAAAATATCCGCCAGATGCTCAAAGAAAGCCGAATACAGGCCAACTTCTCTATCGGCGGAATCACTTCGCTGCACGTGGACATGCTCGAAGAAGGCACGGTGCGGAATCTCATGCATGGACAGCTTTTCGAACCCTCGCCCAAAGTTTTCCACTCGTTCCGTAATCATCCCGGGCACCACGAAATAACGACAGCCTACTATGCCTCGATAGCCAACAAAGAATCCGCCGTCAACATGCTCGACCTGGCCGTGCTTTCGGCTCTGGAGGTTGACCTGGAATTCAACCTCAATACCGTCTGCGCGGGCGGAAGGATCATCGGTGGCATCGGCGGCGGCCAGGACGTGGCGGCCGGGGCCGACCTGACGATCATATTCCTGCCTCTGGCCACGGGCAAGAACGGCAAGGGCTTCCCCAAAGTGGTCGATAAAGTATACACGCGCACCACGCCGGGAGAAGTGGTCGATGTGGTGGTCACTGAAAACTACGTGGCGGTCAATCCAAACAGTACCAGCAGCTATAAAAACAACATCATCGAAAAAGCCGGCGAGTTTGGCGTCAACCTGGTTTCAATCGAGGAGCTGCATCAGAAATCGCTGGAGAAAGCGGCCGAATTCGGAACCACTCCGCCACCGGCAGAGACGACCGACGAAGTAGTGCACATCATCGAATGGCGCGACGGCACGCTTCTGGACACGATCAAAAAAGCCGCTTCATAAAAAACATTGCCGAAAAACGGCCAAAGCGGCATATCGGACAGCGAAAGCCCACCTGATCCTTAAAGATTGGGTGGGCCTTTGCATATTCGGTTTTAACGGAAAATCTCAATCGCGGCCGGTTACTATCCCGGTGTCCCGTTCGGTATTCTGACCGGGAAGAGTATCACCCGGCTTTTCGGAATGATTGAACCGCCGTGCGTCCATAAACCGCCTGACCCAGCGACGGACATCGGTGCGACGGACTTCCGTTCGCAATAGTTTCATGCGTCGCTCTCTCTCCTCGGGATTCATGATACACGCCGCGTAGATGGCATCGGCGGTCCCGTCGATATCGTACGGATTAACCACCAGTGCCCCCTTGGACAACTGATGCACCGCTCCGGCAAACTGGGATAGAATAAGCACCCCTTTGTTATCCACCTGGGCGGCGCAGTATTCCTTGGCCACCAGATTCATGCCGTCACGAAGAGGCGTAACAAGCGCAATCTCGCAGGCCCGATAGTGGGCCAGAAGCTGAATACGCTCCAGATCATGAAAATGGTAAATAATGGGAATCCAGCCGTGGCGTGAAAACCGACCGTTGATCCGTCCGGCCAGACTGTCCAGTTCGTTCTTGAGATCCTGATATTCGGAGACATTCACCCGACTGGGGATAACCACCTGGATCAGTGATATTTTACCGCATAGCTCTTCGTACTTCTCCAGCGTCCGCTCGAAAGCCAGAAACCGTTCGGGAATTCCCTTGGTATAGTCAAGCCGGTCCAGACCGAGCACGAGGATATCACTGTGGACGTTTTCGTGAAGGTACCAACTGGCTTCGGCCACTCGCTGGTCTTTTGCCCCGTCGTTGAACTCCTTGTAATTGATGGAAATGGGATAATACCCGACGCTGACATCCCGTCCCTCGAAATGCACGAACGATTCCCGCCGGTACGACAGACGGCGCGATTCCGGCACGAACCATTTGAGACACTGGATGAAATTGCGCCGATCCCGGGCCGTTTGAAAACCAACGTGATCATACGCCAGAAGAGCTTCCAGAAGCTCCCGGCCGACTGGCATGCGCTGGAAAAGATCGGGCGAGGGAAACGGAATATGCAAAAAGAAACTCAACTGTCGGTGGAATCCCAATTCCCGCAAATAGCGACCGACAAGAATCAGTTGATAATCATGAACCCAGATAAAACTTTCCGGATCGACCGAGCCGACCACCACCTCGGCGAATTTTCGGTTGACGTCGACATAGGTCAGCCAGTTCTGAGTATCGAAGGAAAACTGGCCGAGGAGATCATGAAAGAGCGGCCAGAGACTCTGGTTGGCAAAACCACGATAGTAGCGCCGGACCTCTTCCTCGGTCAGGAGGACCGGCTTGAGGTCATAGTCGCGATTCTCCAGCTCGCTCAACAATTTCTCCGCCGGGGCTTCCGGCGTACAGCCGGGCCAACCTATCCAGAGACCCTGAGCCTGACGCATGGTCGGCACCAGAGCGGTAACCAAACCGCCGGGGCTGGGCTTTATCTTCCAAATGTCGTCTTCTTTGTAAATAGCCACCGGTAAACGATTTGAAACCACCACAAAGCGTTTTCCGGACATAGGTATGAGATCTCCCTTCCAGTGGATGGCCGTCCACTATAGCCCCTCTAACCTGCAACATAGCACCAAATACATTGAATGGCAAACGCTAATGGCTTGCCCGCGAAGGGGACGACTGACAACAACTTATCCAGTTGTCGAGAAAATCAAGAAGTTCGTCAGGAGGAATGATTCTGACATCCGCCCGGCTGGGGCGCGGCTCGGACCGGACCAGAATTTTCGCCCCGCGCTCGCCCATCGCCGCGAACGCATCTTCGTCGGTAGCGTCGTCACCCAGATAAGCCATCGGCACGCCGTGCGCCGTTTCAGCGAGAATCGTTCCGACCGCCTGCCCTTTGTCGATGCCGGGGACTCTTAGCTCCAGACCGCCGTCGAACTCCGCCAGCACCAGACCGCCCTTACGGGCAAGCCTGCGCCATTCCTTTTCCACACGGTCATGGAGATCTGTCGCGGAAACCGGGTCCAATCCCCGCCAGTGCAAAGCGATTGAGGTTGGTTTGCGTTCACAATATCCATGCAATTCCATACAGCGCAGCCACGTCTCGGCGGTAGCCAGCGTGCTTTCCACCTGAGCTTCCAGTCTGACCCGCTTCGTGTGCCCGTCGGGATACCGCCGCTCCGCCCCGTGACAACCCCAAATCTCCGGAATGACCGGCAGCGATAACAGGGGTAAAAGGTCATCCACCCGACGACCGCTCATTATGACCAGACGCACCGAGTCAAGAGCCATAAGTTTCCGGATTCTCTCCTCTGCGCCGGGATACGGCCGGGCCTGATGGCGCTCCACGCGAAACGGCGCCAGGGTCCCATCGTAGTCCAGCAGCAAGACCGACTTATCGCCGGCTCTCACCGTGGCGAAAAACTGACTGAGATCAAAATCGGCCTTAAGAAGTTCCATGATGTTCCATCGGCTACGCAACCAAATGATTGGTCGAACCGCAGCGCGCTCCCAACATCAATGTCAGATATTCCCGCAGGTGGCGATTGAGCAGGAAGTTTTCCTTGACGAATTTCTTAGCCCGACGTCCCATCGCCTCAACGTACTTGTGATTGCGCAACAACTCATGCATGCGCAGCGCCGCACCCTCGGGCGTATTAACCAGATAACCGGTGTAATGATTGTGAACCTGCTGGCGAATGCCGCCGACATTTCCGCCGATTACGGGTTTTCCCTTCCACAGCGCCTCGGTAACGGTCAGACCAAAACCTTCCTTGGTCGACTTTTGGATAACCAGAGTAGAAGCCCGCTGCAGGGCGTTGATGGTCCGATGGGCATTTGAAGGAAGCTCCAAAATATGTATTCGGTCGTTGCCGTTGGCGGCGTCGCGGACCTCCTGCAACACCGCAGCCCCTTCCGGATCGTCAGCGGCTCCGCCTCCGGCCAGCACCAGCCGGGCGTCTATGGTTCGGGAAAGCAGATTGTAAGCTTCAATTACACCGATAGGATCTTTGAAACGATCAAACCGTGAAACCTGAGTAAGGATAGGCAAATCGTTGGGCACACCCAGATGGGCCAGAGTGGCACGGACCTCCCGACGGGTCAGTTCGCAGTTCTTTTCCGAAAGAGGATCGATACTCGGCGCAATCAGAAACTGGGCGTGCGGCAGCGGCTGGGCAAATTCCGGCATAGAAAAAATCGAGGCGTGGTAATTTTTCACCCTGGAATACAGATAGCCCCAGAACTTCCGGTTGGGATGGCTTACGTCGATATGACAGCGCCAGAACCAGTAACCTCGCCGATTGGGGCAAAGATCGTACAAACCGGCCGGCTGCGGGTCATGAATAAACACGAAGTCCGCTTCTTCCAACAAGGGCCGCAGGCGCTCGGCGTTTTTCTCGAGGGTGGATTCATAAATATCGATCATCGGACGGCTGAGAAGATCCCGATTGCCCTGCAGAGCATTGTGAAAAGCCTTGGTAACCCGATAAAAATCGGCCTCTCCCTCGACCACTTCCCAGGTGGCGTTGAGTCCCAGATCGTTCATCAAAGGGATAAGCCAGCCCAGGATTTCGGCAACGCCGCCGCCTTCGCGAGTGGAATTGACATGGACCACCCGGGCACCCTTGAAATCGCTCACCAGTTGGTGTAGCTGCGAGACGGCAATCGACCCGACTATCGGCTCGTAGTCTTTGAGTACCCTATCCAAGAATCGTCTCCCGGCGGAAGCGCCCCACGGCGTTAATAAGATTATTCTTCAGCTCCTGCAAATTCATAAAATAGAAATCCACCCCGGCCAGCGCTTCGATAATCGGCTCGGTTCCGTTGCCGAATCCATTCAGCCAGGCCGTGAAATCATCCGTGTGTTCAGGGGTACGACGGCGCGCTTCGACATAATGATAGTAAATAGAGCTTAATGTCATGTTACGAAGCTCACCGATGAAATCATCGGGACCCTCAAGCATCTTGCCGGTATCGAAAAGCACCGTCACCGCCTGCATGAAACGGAAATCATCACCGATATTAACACTCGGTATGTACGGTATCTCACTTAGGCGGTCGTCTATTATCTCGACGACCAACCCACGGAGTTCTTCGAGATTAGGGTAATCGTAGGGATTGATAATACCCAGCCGCTCGGCCAGCACCCGATCCTGCAAACTGCGGGCCGCCCAGACGGCAAAGTCGTTGCGAAACTCAGGGTCATCAAACGTAGGTCTGATAACCGTCTCACAAAAATGATGAAACAGCGATTCCAGCGGACAGTGAGTAAGCCGCTCCCTGAGTTCTCTCAGGGTAACGGCAGTGTCGATACCGGCCATACGGGCGATAAGGGCACAGTCTTTCACGGCAAACGGCATGTTCTGTTTTTCGGTCATTATGGACATGTCTTTTAGTTTCAGACCTCCATCTATTCTAAAAGTCGAGAGAAACAGAAGTTCCGGCCGCTTTTTTTCCGAAGCGGACACAGATTAGCCCTATCGCTATATACCAGCCGGGCAGAAGCAGGCAAGCGGTTTTTGGTGGGCAATTCCGGCCGACAGACGTATAATCCGACCATGGATAAGGGAACCGTCGACAAACAAACCGAGGAAATCTCAGCCCTGGTTGGCGATTTGTTTTCGGTGGCCGCCTATTACCAGAGCGGTAATCGCCTGGTTCTGAGCCTGCACCGCCGCTACCAACGGGATATAGCGCTCAAACTCCTGGAAGATCGTCTCAAGCTGAGCGGTTACGAATTCTCGCTCGATTCCAAAGACGAGGCCGTTTTGCTCACGATAGACCCGAAACGCCACCTGAGAATCCCCCGGCTCAATATAATCCTGTTTATCGTTACTTTGTTTTCGGCTTACGTTGTCCCGGTTTTTCTGTTCAACCTTCCCTACGGGCGGGATATCGGGGAGGTTCTGTCGCAGACCTTAGCGGATCTGGAAAGAGGCAAAGGAATCGAGTTTACGCTTGCCCTGATGTCGATCTTACTGGTTCATGAGATGGGGCATTTCGTAGCCAGTCGCCATCGCAGTATTATCACGTCCTGGCCCTATTTCATCCCGGCGCCCAACATCATCGGCACTTTCGGAGCGATAATCAAATCCAAGTCTCCTTTCCGAAATCGACGGGACCTTATTGAGGTCGGTGCGGCCGGGCCGATTGCCGGCTGGATTGTAGCTTTCGGCTGGCTTGTCTACGGCTTCTCTCATTCGACCATCGTTTCGAATATCTCCCCGGTCGATCAGACGGGGATAGTCTTTACGCTCGTGGGGGAATCTCTGCTGGTAAAAACTCTGGCCCCGGCGATCATCGGAAAACTTACCCCGGGTTATTCTTATCTGTTCACCGAAGCGGCTTTCGCGGGCTGGGTAGGCTTGCTGGTCACGGCCATGAACATGCTGCCAATAGGACAACTCGACGGTGGACACGTTCTCTACGGTCTGGTCCGTCGACGTCAGGCCTTGCTTGGCTGGCTGGCTATGGCCGGCTTGATAATACTCGGGTTCACTGCGCCGATGTGGTGGGTTTTTGCCGCCCTGGGGTTCATTTTCAAGGTTGCCCATCCCCCGACTCTGGACGACCGGCGTCAGCCGAGCCGAGTGGCTCTGCTGATGGGCTGGGTGGCATTGATTATATTCGTGATATCTTTTACGCCGGTGCCTTTTCAATAACCATCAGGTCGTCGATTCTGTCAAGCCCCTCTTCACAACCGTACAATTCCTTCAGATCGATACGGCCGTCGCGCAGTACTTCAATGAAGCGATCCACCAGATCGGGGTCGAACTGCGTGCCCTTGTTATCGATCAATTCCCGCACGGCCTTGTCGACAGCCGCACCCTTACGATAGGGACGATCAGACATAATGGCATCGAACGTATCGGCCACGGCCAGGATACGTCCTTCAATCGGGATTTCCTGCCCTCTCAGACCTTTCGGGTAACCTTTGCCGTCGTACCGCTCGTGGTGTGCGATGATATAAGGAATAGATGGTTCGAACAAATCGATATCGGCGATAATCTTCAGACCCAGATTGGGATGTTCTTCCATCTGCCGGCGTTCCTCGTCGGTCAGCCGACCGGTCTTGTTCAGGATCGCGTCGGGCACCGCAATCTTGCCGACATCATGAAGAGTACATCCAACCCGAAGATACTGGATTTGCTTTTCGTCCCAGCCCAGATACCGAGCGGTTGCCTCGGCCAGCTTCATGACACGATCGGTGTGACCGGCGGTGTATAAATCACGAGCTTCAATCGCGTTGGCCAGAGCATGAATAGCCTGCCAATACGAACTCTTGAGGTCGTGGTACAGTTTCTGATTGGTGATAGCCGACGCCGCCGAGCTGGCCAGAATGGACAAAACGCCAAGCTTGCCATGAGCTATCTGATCGGAACGCGAGATGATCGATACGTTTATAAGACCACGCAGGGTCCCCCGGATGAGGATCGGTTTGCTTATGAGAAGGCGATACATCCGACCGTTCTCGGTGCTCATATCCTCGGTGTGAATGATCGGGTCATCACTCTTGATCTCCCCGAACCGATCAGCCAGCGAGTGATCCAGCACCGAATCGGCCGACTGGCCATCCCTGGTTTTGTGTATGCAGCGCAAAATGCTGCCGTCGCGTGAATCTATCTCCATAAATGCCGAGGCCGTAGCCGACAACTCGGTATTGCATGAGTTCAATATCAACTTAAGATACTTTTCCAAATCCAGGCCGGTACCGAAGAAAGAATTGGCGGCTTTAAGAAACTCCACCTGGCTTTTCAGGCTCAGGTTGTCGGCCACCACTTTCTGATGCGCCAGTCCCCGCTTGATCGTAGCGTTGAGCAAATCAAGCTTGAACGGTTTGACCAGAAAATCATAAGCGCCCCGCTTGAGAACCGAAATAGCCGCCTTGACGGTGGGATAAGCCGTCATAAGAATGACGATGGCGTTGGGATGATTCTCCAGCGTTGCTTCGATGATCTGGAGACCTGAATGCTCCTTCATGACCATATCGGTGAGAACAAGATCGACCGGATTAGTAGCGATATGTTCTAAGGCCTTAACAGGATCGGTAAAGGAGGTAGTGACGAAGTTTTCATCTCCGAGGGATTCGACGATAATCCTGCAGATATGCTCTTCGTCGTCAACAACCAATATCCGTTTTTTAGGATCACTTGGCATTGCAGACCTTTCATCAATCGAGTCGCTCCTTGTATCGGACAATCAACTTCAGCCACCATGGCCCATTTACCATTTGTTTAATAATTGCGCTTAGCTAAGAGCTTTTGCAGATTTATTCCCCTTCAGCCAAGGAAAACGCTGTTGCGCTATAGAACATTCCCGCCCCCGACCATAGTGGTATTGGCCCATACCATACACAAAATTCTGTCTCAAGAATTTTCCCCCCGGCCTGTCCCGTCCCGATCACCATTACCATATACCCCATAATACCCCATAGCCGTCCGGCCACCGGTGTTTCCGGCCCGCCGGATCAAGTATCCGGCAAATCGCTCGATAATCACAAGATAGGAACCGCCTTACTTAGACTTGAGGAAATAACCGATGGTTTTCAGATCGACCGTGCTCTGCTTCCTGGCCCTGCTGACGCTCGAAACGAGCAGCTTCGGCGCCGACAAACAACAGGCCCGGATTCAGAGGATAGGCGAGATACCGATGGGGAATATCGTCGTGGCCCCTATGATGGCGGCCGCCGACACCTGTATCGTCGACAACTACGACGAGATTGTCTATCGGATAGATAGCTGGGTTGTAGGCTACGAACTGTATAAAGTACTGATGGATCCGGCCGAGGATTGCACCGATCCTTACCCGTTCACGGTTACCGCCGTAAATATGCCCATGATTTTCGACGACGGTTGCACCATCGTCGTGTCGGCGGATGTTGAAGCGGTGGATAGTCTGAGCTATCCCGATTGCCCCATCCCCGGCGACTTGCTTTCCATTTCCACGGATTACAGTCTTACGGTTCCATCCGGGGGCGGTTTGTACAGCATCTGGATTCCGCTGGACAGCGCGGTCACGGTAAACGGTCCGTTCTTCGCCGGCTTTTATATCGGCAACGAACTCGATGCCAGCGCCAACGCCGGGATACTCACCGACGCCAATCCGCGCTCCTGCATCAGTTTCAATATCTGGGATGAGTCAATCGGCTGGGTTGATTTGACCAGCAACAGCTATTACAGTTTTCCGGGCTGTCTGGTAATGGAAGCCGCCGGGATTCCCGGAGGAGGAGGAGGAGGCGGTGGAGGAGACGATGACGATACCACGGTCACGACCGAGGCGCACCTTCTTCTGATCGCCCCCTGCGACGGTGACACGCTTTTCGGCAGCGGTCAGCTCTGGGCCTGGGACAGCACCGCCTCGGCCACTATTGATTATGTTGCTTTCGAGTTCTCCCTTGGCGGTTCCTGGATTCAGATCGGTCGGGATTACGACGGCACCTCGACACTTCGCGACGGTCTGAGCACAGCGGAACCGGCCAATGGTTTCTCGCTGTACTGGGACTTGTCGTATATCCCCGAAGGACCGGTGACACTTCGAGCCGTGGCGGTCGACACCGGTGGTCGTCAGCTTGCCGACACGGTCGACCTGTTCGTGGAACCTACCCCGCCGGTCCCGGTCATCAACAGTCCGTCAAACGGCGACACACACTGTTCACCACTGGAGATTCTGTTATCATGTGGTGACGAAGATTTATCATACCTGCAACTGTATCGTCACACCGCGAAACAAGCATACTCCGTCGGCCTCTCGCCCATTAACCAACACTCGGTCGGCGACAGCAACGGCGACCTGACCGATGGCAACTCGGTCGCCAACGGCGAGTACGGCGATTACTATTCCGGCCCGGTCGCCGCAGCCATAGCAATCGAGGTCTGGCAAAATCGTGGTATCATGAATATCATGAAGGAAAGCAGCGACGCGATGACCATGTCGAGCCTGATTGAGGAACTCGCTTCGCGCTTCGAGACCCGACGGCATCAAGGTACCTATGACGAAGCGGTGTGGCGCGGCCTGATAGATTTCGCGTACGATCACGGCAATGAGCTGACGTTCGCATACCTGCACTATCCCGATTATTTCGATGTCCGCACCTGCGTGGAAGATCAAGAGCGCAGCGCCCTGATCGGATTGAGCGGAACACCCGGCCTCTGGCTGGCCGTCGACGGTTTCATCGGCTGGACCCAGACCGACGGCAGCTACCGGGTAACGGTGGCCAATCCTCTCACCGGAAGCATCCAGGTGGCACCGTGGCGAGACAGAGACGGCTATAGTGAAATCAATGTCTCGGGAAACTGGCAACGGGTCGATATCATGATCTCCATGGTGGCCCGAAGCTGGACAGTCAATCGCTCCCTGATCGCTGTTGACATGAACGGTAACGACGGCTGGGCGATGAACTGGGAGGCAAACGGACTGGCCGATAACGAAGTCAATTTTCTCCGCGTCGTGGGAACCGACGCCGGTTCGCTTCGCGGCGACGCCACGGTGATGGTCGAGTACGATTGCTCGTCGGTGTTCAAACCAGGGGATTACAACAATGACATGACCAGCGATATTGCCGACCTTTTCTACCTTATCGATTACATCACCCTGAAAGGCGAGCCGCCGGTCGGGGGAGCGGGTCGGGCCGACTGCAACTGCGATAACACCGTCAACATCGCCGACATCGTTTTCTTCATGAACTATCTGTTCGGCGGTACCGGACCGCCGTGCCACTGACATTGATTACCAAAGCCGCCCCGGGGGCGGCTTTTTTCATAAAACTACTTGCGGGCCGCGGCGGCCTTAACGGCTCGCTGAGCAACATCATTGGATATTCCGCAGATCGATATCAGCGAATCGATTGCCTCATCCAGATGTTTCAGCCAGTCACGCTCGGGATATTTGGTCCGCAGTTCGTCGGTCAGTTCGTCGGCTATGGCGCCGATGTACTGCGCATAACGCTGACGCTTACCCACACTCAGAAAGGGTATGATGTAACGGTTGCTCAGGTAAGTGGCCAGGGTCAGGCCAATCGTGCCCAGAATCCCCGTCCAGGAACCCGCCTGCGAAATCAGTGAATCCATTTGGTGCCTCCTTAAGTGAAATGAACCGACAGCTATAGTCATCGCCTTACCATGCGAGTTGCCAGTTGGGACTGTCCGGCACGGTGAGACGCTTGCGCAGAATGGTGCCGTCGGATCGGTTGATTGTTATCTCGTACGTGCTTTCGGAACCGACCAGCGAGCTTGAGGAAATCAGATCGAGACAGAAGTAACCCGTGCTGTCGCTTTCAGCCGAAACCGAAAACGGTGATACGATCATGTCGCCAGCCCGGTCGACCCCGTGCGGCAAACAAGCGGAAACCACGGCGTTTTCTTCCGGCTCTCCTTCAACAGTATAAAGAAAACCGTAAACACGGCAGAGCGACGGCGAAGCCGGACAGCCGGGATCAAAACGGAAACCGTACACCGTGTCGACAACGGCTCCCGTTACAACCAGAGTATCATAGGCCGTGAAAATGTATCCCGGGGCCGAAGCGGTCACGATGAAACTGTCGGCGTCAAGGTTAACATCCGCCCGGCCCAGGGAATTGGTCCGACCAACCGCTACCAGACTCGACTGGTCGATATTTCGCACGGCCAGAGAAACCTGTCCGACCACCTGCAACGATGAAGAATCCCAAACAACTACCGTGACGGCATACGCTCCCGAACCAGAACCCATGCCTGAAATTTCCGTGTCGAGATACTTCCCGAAAGTACCGCTGGCGGTGTGGTTCGCCTGGGGAGCGTTCCAGATTGCCCGGGCAAGATCGGCCGAATCGACATAGGCGGTGGCCCTGACCGGCTTGCACACACTGTCAACCCAGCCGTTGAGGTCGGCCAGAATATCGTTAACATCACCCCGGACTTCGATTCCGTTGTCACCGCTGAGATATACGGCCGTGCTGTCGGCATCAATGGTCAAACCGTGTCCGCTCGGCGCACTCATGCGTACGGCTTGACCGCTTTCGGAACCGCCGTAGATTCTCACTCCGTCACCGCTCGACCCGTCACCGACACCACCCAGCACGATCAGGCCGCTGCCATTGCTGCTGTCGTATTCGGCCCCGATGATACGCATGCCACTAAGACGCCGCGAACATATCTGCGCACCGTAGCCGCCGTCCGCTCCGCTGGCGATGTAAATGCCGTCACCGCTGCCATGACCACCGATCACGACGCCCGGATCGTTACCCTCGGCCGATACATAGAGCTGCCCCAGTTCCATCTTAACACCGAAGACCATATCCTCGTCGAGGGTCTCTTCGAGATTGTTTGCGGCCAGAGCGCTTCCGGACAGCTTCACGACATCCGCGCTGACTTCGTCACTCGAAGGATCAAAGACCGAAGCGTTGCGCTGAATGGTATCCCCTATCGCCGGACGTGCGGCCAGAGAACTCATATCCACCACCAGCGAGTCATGATCGGTCAAAGGATTCCAACCATCGAGATTACCCACTTCCGACTGACGCGCCACCCAGTCGTCATGCGCCTGCAAACTGTCAAGAGCCGCCTGGAGATTCGTCTGCATAGAGTCCAGATCGACACCCAGATAAACCCAGAGTGTTTTCCACAAATACAGATCGCCGTTGTCTTCGAAAAACCCGGCCATGATTTCATACAAACCATCGCCGGCATCATTGTCGATATCACCGAAAGCATCCGCGAAAACCAGCATGTCGTTTATGGTACTGCACTCGGCGTCGGAGGCATTGTACCAGGCGTCGTGCTCTTCACTGCCGTTTCTGTACACGACCAGGCGGACCGAATCCGGAGCGATATAAAAACCCGATGAATCCAGAGTCCGACCCGAAAGCGTCACGATATCATCGCTGTCAATGTGAATCTGGGCCGACGCGCTGCTTATAAAGAACAGAAGGGCCGCCAGAACGATTCTTTTCATGATAATCCTACTCCTTGCCTGCCAGAATTTTTCTTCTGCGCGACGAAGTCACCACCGTCGCGGTCGTCGAATACACGGCGTATATGCTCAATTGCCGGTTGCCGGTCGTGCCATGATCCCACTGACTGTCGAGTGTCGACGATGAACTCTGCACGGAAATGGCCGCGCTGACGGCGTCGTAATAAATCCTGGCACTGTTGCTCGGTTCACCCAGCGCCAGCGTGTAAATTTCGCCCGCCGAGAGAGAGATCCCGGCGGACGCACCACACCAGGTCGGCGAAGTGGACGGATTGGTAATGGTGATCGGCTGGCCCGTTCGGTCATCCGGGCGATGGTTTGCGTCGGTCGTATACACTCCGATTTTCGCCGTATGACTGCCGGAATAACTTTTCATGTAAGCATAGACGCTGTCTACCGTCTCGGCGGCACCGGCCGTGTGCTGGGATGAAGTTTCAATATTCCCCCAACACTGGCTGGTCGGTATGATGGTATTGCTGCCGCCGATAGTCGTGAAACCGAAAGTCGGGTCGATAGTGATCGGATACTCGGCCCGGTCCAGAAAATACCGAGGCACGGCTATGGTCAGTTCGTTGGCGACGGCGTTGATCCGCATGGCGCACCACACGGTGTCATGACCGGCGTCCCAGGCTCTCGGCCGATACAAATGAAAAACTTTATCGTGCGACCGTGCACCTGCCGCGTGATAGACGGCGTACGATCCGACTACCGAATCCGGACGTTCGTCACCGGCCGCAATTTCCGCCGCCGTCAACTCCGGCTGGTAATAAAACTCCAGCTTGTCGATAGAAATATCGAAAGACAGAACACTGTCCTCGGGCGACGCGTACAGCTCCACCGCCCACTCGAAGATATCATCTTCCGTACGATAAAGATGATGAGTAATGTCGGCGCTTTGAACAGTTATACCCTGCGTTGTCTCACTCTTGATCGAGCGGACCGTCGGATCCGACAAAGCATAACCCTCGACCGGCAGATCAAGGCGGAAACGCCCCCCATCGTTACCGTCGGGTCCGGTGAACGACAATTCAAATCCGGGCGTAACGCCGCCTTCGACATCCACGGTGACAACCTCCCTGAGCCGGTCGGCCGTTATTTCCATGCGACAAAGCAACGGTTCTTCGGCGGACCGTACCCCGACAGCCAGAGCCAGCAACAGTAACGTCGTTCTGATTATCACTGCCGGTCCCCCTACTTGCGCGGTGTGGTGTTTTCGTCGGAGGTGCTCGCGGCTACCCCGGTCGCATCGTGACCGGAGCCAAGCACATCTTTGCGAACCTGTTCGAGCAGTTTCCACAGTTCTTTTTGCGTGGCATCCTGCGGGGTGAGTTTTCTTCGCAATTCGATCATCTTGAGCAGATCTCCCAGTTTCGGATTATCTTCAACCTCGGCGATGAGTTTTCGATAGCAACGCCTGATCAGGTCATCGAGGACCTGCAGATCGCCGATGGCGTCCTTTTTTGATGACACGGCGGTTTTCTTAGTCACCTGTTTCCACAATCAAGAGATCAACCGTTACCGGCTCGGTCGCCCCGGGATCGCGCGCAATTCTGAAACCATCCGCACTTTCCCGTCCGACGACAAACCCGCTCCGACTCGCTTTGGCCCGAGGAAAAACGCGGGGCGCACTCAGCGCGACAGGCAGAGTGTTGCCCCGGTGATCGGTCAGTTCGGAAAAGAGAACTTTCTGGTCGCTCTGACTGAGCGAAGCGGAGCCGTAGTACACCGATCCGGCCCCGGCAATTTCATCCAGAGCGAGGTAATCCTGTTCACCCAGGGGCGGCAGTCCCCAGACCATAAGGTCGGGAACAAACCAAATTCGCCGGGCAAGAACTCGTTGTATTCCTGAAATCATCCGCGGGTCTCCTTAATAATGAGTGGGAAAACGGGGATTGTCGAACGGCGGCCGAAAAGCCTTGACAAGCTGCTCCGCTTTCAACTCGTAGCTGTCGGCCAGCTTCATCCAGGCCAGGGCAATGCTGTCTTCCCGACCAAGCGCAGTCAGTTCACGACTGGCCGCAGCCCGACAGACGATTTCGAGAGCTTTGAACGTGGCCGCGGCTTCAAGTCCGGTGTCGGTTTCGAATTGTCTTTCGGGATCGACCTCCCGCTCGATCATACCGTTGGCCATGACGACCGCGTAGTCGACAAGCTCGTCGGTAAAACAAGCGTGGACCGGTGTGTAATCGAGAAACACCGTCTCACCGTCGGCGATAGCGCCACCATTTGCCCGCCTGATCTGTCCGGAGTCGACGCGCAACAGATAGTCGTCGTGGCAGGTATACCGTCGGTAAGGAAGATACCAGAGGACCAGACTGTGATCGGCCGCTATCGCTCCGCCCGCCTTTGAAGTGATAACACCCTCCGGATAACCGATGATATAATCGACATTCTCGACAAACACCGTGCCGAGAGAACTGTCGGAAGCCACCACCACCGAACCGGGGACAACCGGCTGTGACGAGAACAAAGTCGCTCCCGCCTCCAGCGTGATGACACAACGCACCGGACAGTGACTCTGAATCGACTTGACCTCCACTGTGCTTTCATCCACCGCTCCCCCGTAGAAACGGATATAATCCGTACCCTGCAAACAAACCGGCTGATCGGTAACACGCTGTTGCAAAGGAAACGGGGTGACAAGATGCTGACGGACTTTTTGAGTTGTCGTGTATGCCATTAACTATCTCCTGAAAACCAATTGTCGGAGAGGGGAAACAGCCGTTATCTGGGTGCCCACGGGACCGGTCGAAAAACCCGAGGTGACTTCGATCTTTATCCAGAATCGCGAAAGACCGTCCACTTCCCGTTTCTGCCAGTCGGTCGGCACGGAAGCGTAGTCGTCGAAAAGCAGAAGGTTGATGCTGGCAGTTCCCAAATCGCTGTTGCCACCGACCGGCGTGAAGGTTGTCCAGTTGGAACCGTCCCAATAGCGGTACCGCACCGCGCCACCCGCACCGGCGGTCGAAAGCAAAAACCAGACAAAGCGAAAACGCTCGTTCATACCCAGGTAAACGATGTCGCCGGCATCCTTCAGTAGACAACCGGAAGAATCATGGTAAACGTCGGCCGTGGCCGATCCGGCCGCCTCGCTACTGCGATCATTGTAACTCTCGGCGGTGGCGTTATACAGCAGCAGACTGTCGAAGGGCCTGGCCCGACTGTCCAGCACCACCGGCGTCGAAAAGCTGCCGGTTTTCCGATCCGTGTACATCGCCAGATAGTTGGCCCCGTTGAAGAGACGAATAAATGCGACGGCGGGAATGTTATCATGATATATCAATTGCGGCGAAGCACCCGGAGAACTGTCGAGCTGGACGGTTGTTCCCCACCCGGCACCGTCGTATTCGCGGTAATACAAAGCGTCGTTGTAAAACGCCAGACCCAACCGTCCGTCGGCCGCCACCGCGGCCTGGAAATTACGCCCGAAAGCGGACCCACTGGCAATCGTGAATTCGTCCGACCAGTCCCCACCCGTCAGCAGACGGGAACGTATACACATCTTGGTATTGCAGTCGGTGTATATTACATGCACCGCGTTGCCGTCAATGATCGTTTGAGAGTGCGCGAACTGCGAGGGGCTGGCAACCTGAGTTCCGGGGTCCGAAGAACCGGTTCCCCAACTCGCGCCGCTATCGGTGGAAATCTTTATGTAAACGACTCGATTGGGTGATACGAACCGGCAATAACTGATCCACAGACCTCCGTCCGGGGCCAGTGACAACGACGGGTCGTGACAAACCGAACCATCGTAAACCGTCACCGTGGCACCGGCCGACCACACCCCGTCGGCAAACGTCAGTTTGCGCGTGACCAGATGCATGGTGCCCGACTCGCAATAACAAAGGTGAATGTTACCTGCGGAATCCATGATGGAATCGGCGGTCCCGTCGGCCACGTCGGCGGCGACCACCTGCGGTTCCGACCAGCTCGTTCCCGGGGCATCGCTGTAACTCAGGGATATGCTACCGGGGGCGGTATGTATCACGGCCGCCAACCGACCGGCGTACGATCCCGCGGGTACCCGGTGCAGGGCGTTTTGAAACGAGCAGTTAAGCCCGTAAATGGCGGTGCTTTCCGTTATTTTTTTCTGCATGGTTCCTCGTATCGGGGAGGGGCCCGCCGAAGACGGGCCCACTCACGATTAGGCAAAGACCGAGTCCAGAACAATGGCCGCTTCCTTGATCACCTTGGCATAGGTGACGGATTCGGAAATCACGGCCTCTTCGAAACGCTGTTCGATGATTTTGTCATACTCCACCATCAATGGCTGCGTGATGACTTCCTCGACAGCGAACCGACTGTCCAGACCGATCACCCGGTCGTTCGGCACGTCGTCGCAACGAACCAACCCGGCACCCAGCGGACTGAACAACTCGCCGTTGTTTTGAAAACGATAACCGGCCAGGGGATCTTTGAACTCATCCAGAGTCAGGATCGTCTTGAGCGTGTTGACATGGCAGATCAGACAGTTCATCTCGAAGGGAGCGAAAGCCGCCCACAGCGTGATGAGATCGTCGTAATCCAGCGTACCGCTGGCCGCGGTGTTGGTCACAGTAGCGGCGTTGTCGTTGCCGTCACCGTTTATGATGGTATCGACGATCATCCCGATCTTGTCGGTCTGCATCTTGAAACCGATGTACCAGAGAACAACGCGGAACTGCGACGTGCTGCGATAGCGAAGCGCTTTGTAGCTGGCCTTGAGAGCCAAACCGTAATCGGTTACGTTTACCGCGTGGTTTTGCTCGTTGACCAGAAGCTGCGGCACCTCGGCACCATCGCCTATCGGGCGCAGCGAGAACCTGGTGTCGCTTGACGTGTCGATGAAAAACGGCGTGTAGCGATTGCCGGCCACCGTGGTGCTGTTGGCGATCAGCTTGCCCAGTTCCGGGCGCATGGCCTGACCCTTCTTGATCTCGCGCAGCATAAACTCCGGCATGAGAGCCGAGGCTTTCTGGAAGAACTGCTCCACGGTGGTGGGATTATTACCCCCCAGGGCAATCCCGGCCAGAGCCATCTGACGTTCGAAAGCGTCTAAGGGAGAGCCCATCGGGGTCGGGTCGAACTCATCGCACTCCAGCAGTTCACTGAGAGACAATCCCCGGGCGTCGGCCTCGTGGTACAGATCACGACCGATTTCGATAGCCGCGGCACGGCTCAGATCGACCTGCCCATAGCGAGCCTGTCGCTCTTCCTCACCGCGCAGAGCCGCTCGGCCGGCGGTATGCAAAAACTGATTAAAATCCATATCTTTCCTTCCTAATTCAGAAGCAGCACACAGTCGGTACTGCCGTTAACGGCCAGAACGGTACCGCGGGCCACGTTGCCACCGGCCGGATCGTTACCCGTCAGAACCGGAGCCTGCTTAACCGTACCGCTACCGCCGCCGACCACTCTGTCGCCGACACTCGGAACGGTAGCCGACACGGCCAGACGGCACACCCCGCCGATCTGCACCGTAGCCAGTCGGTCGCCATCGTCGCCGTCGGAAAGCGTAAGGCTGATCAGCTTACCGGCCAAAACATCACCGTTGCCGATCGGTCCGATTTCGTTGTTACCGGAGAACGTCACGGCCGCACCGATGTCATCATCGGTCAGATCATCTACATTATCCGTCTGGCTGACGGCAAACGTGGCCAGAACCGGCGCAACGCTGTCGAGATTCTGTTCTCTTACAGACATATTCAACTCCTGTTTTTCCGTGTTCTATAGCGATTGACCGGGCTTCTCACCGTCGCGGTGATGATCCCACCGGGTCGGGAGGCGCACTCCCACTCGTAATTATCCGTTGATATTTCCCCACCCACGGGACGGCGCTTTCATTCGGCTCGATTCACCCGTTCCGAACCGGGTAAGGTTACCGCTGGCGGGAAAGCAATCACGAAAACGTGCCGAGACTCGGCGATATTGCTTAAGGAGATCCTCGGCTTTCAAAGAGGGAAGTTGCTCAAGATACTCCAGGGTTTGTTCGTAGCTGTCGCCCCGGCGTTCCAGGGCCGCCATCGCTTTAACCATACCGGCTATTCGCTGCTGGCAATGTTCGCGCAGAAGTGCGGTTTCCTCGGCCATGTCATCGCGGGCCGACAGCTCACTCGTAAGTACCGACAAAGCCGACTTCAGCTTATCGAAATCAATCTCGTCAATGGCCTCCCGGTCCAGGCAGGCAACCACTGAATTGAGGTACTCGGTCCGATTCGGTTTATTTTCCAACGCCTTCTCCCGGTTTATTCCTGAGGTAATCCTCGATGCGAATCAGTCTCGCTTCCACATCCGTCGAGAACTGATAGAACTGCTCTTTGCTTACTACGCCTTGTTTCAGAAACACCTCGAAACTTGTCAGCTTCTTGTCGAGAGCTTCCACCACCGCCCCTTCGGCTTTGGCCGCCAATTCGACCTTGAGCGACTGAATCGTCATGAAATAAGCCGCCGCAATGCCCAGAAAAATGGCGATTATGTTGACCAATTGTGCGCTCAGGCGAAAGGCGGGCTCGGAGTTGGCCTGATTCATTCCCGATTCCTCCCCCCCGGTGATAATCGATAAAGAAGACAACACGCCCGACCGCCCAACCGAGCCGGCCGGAGAACAAACCTGCCGTCGAGGTAACCGTCGCTTTCAAAAATTCGTCCGTCACCATGCCGCACCCACGAACGCAGCTCCCCGGTGGCGATCATGTCGTTGCTGTCTTCGAGAGTATCACCGAACATCTCAGTGTTGTAACCGACCAGCCAGTGTCCGTCGAGCAGACGATCTTTGTCGAAGGCGGAAATCCGCAGGGCATACTCATCCTCACCGCTATGAAAACGCAAGATGGTATAGCCGGCGGCTGTTTTCACGATAACGCGATAACCCGGTTTCTTTGCTAACCGCAGTCTGTCGGGACGACAGTGAAAGCGAGCGGCATGGAAATAATCCTCGTCGGCCGGCCAGAGTTCCACGCCGTCACGAGTCATAATCTCGCTTCCCGCCCTAACCAGGTTCGCCGGTACAGCCGTACGATAGGGGATGAGCCGAACATCGAAAGGCGATTTCGTCGACACCCGGACCGGCCGGTCGTCCCCCTGACGGGGAAAGAGATTGAACACAACCCGGCTGATCGGACCGGAACGCGCTTTGAAATGAGCAATCAGATCATTGCAACCGCAACGTTCCTTACCCCGATATCCCACCAGCATACCGAGCACCGGCGTAGTCGGCCGGAACGACTCGGGCTGCCATGTTTCCAGGGAACGATCGGGAATCTCTGTCATACCGAGAGTTTCCAGCAGCAACCGACCGTCGCTCATGACGGCCGAGGCAAGCACCCCTTCGTAGCGCGGAACGATCAGGTAGGGTCGGGCGAATTCCAGTTCGTTCGGACTCTCTAGCGAAAGTGCCGCCTGAGCGGAAAGGTCGTCTTTGGTAATCGAAGTGTCCGGAACGGCCCCGCGGTATACGAGCGACGCTTCCAGAACGCGTTCGATACGACGATAGTTGAAATAGCAACGACGACGTTCACCGCCTGTTTCATATTCGACCAGCGGTTCATGACGACATTGTCGAATATCCCGGCCGCAGATGGAACACTCCGGCAACAGAAAAGTGAAAGCAATCGAGCATTCCTTATAAACGCCGCCGTCGATATTTTCCCGCAGGTTCTCCGCGTCGGTCGAAGAGCGCAACCAGTAGAAATAGCTTTTGACCCAATGGCAACCGTCACGCTCGACCGGGACGGCGTGGAAAGTTCGGCCGATGGGCAATTTGTCTTTGCGGTGACCCACCATGACCGGTGAATCGATCAACAGGCGACACAACAGCGCATGTTCATCGACGGGAAAACACCCGCCGAAAGAATTGACCTGGTCCGACACGAGATACATCGCACGGACATAGACATCGTCCGCATCCACTTTTGCCGGTGGTTCGATATTCTGATTGATAAGGTCGATCAAACCGGGCGGTATGCTCTCGGTGGGCTCGGCCAGACGGGCGGTAATACGGGCAAAGCTTGCGGCCATCGGCACCTCCATCATCGTTTATGATTGAAGGAGGGCTTTCGCAATCACAAGCAGCTTGCCACCGTTTTTGCGCAATTGCTTGCCCCTTTTTTCGGTCCTTTTAATAAGTACCGAGGGGGACAAAAACAGCCATAACCGACTTATGGAAAAGCACTTAGGTGAAAAATCAGGAGCCGAAACAAAAAAGGCACGGGCTTTGCTGAATGATCTGTAGCAGAAAAGAGAGCAACAATATAACGAGGAGAAACCTATAATGGCTAACAAACACGACAGACTTCGGTCATTCAAATGGGTAGTGGCCCTGGTTCTCTTCGGACTGGCCCTCACTGTTACTTTCAGTGAGGTTTACGGAACGGAATCCCGGAGCTTCGGTGATAAGGGAAACATCGGTTCTGCGACTATAGCGGACCATCCAACAGCTATGAATACGGATCAAGATGCGGTTGAGTCCTGTCAGTCATCGAACCCGCCGGCGGCAATTCCCGAACCGACGACCATACTGCTCCTGGCCGGAGGACTCAGCGCCATTTACATAGCCAGACGTCGAGGCAGAGCAAAATAATATCCAATCCTCCCCTCCCTCTTTTACGCCCTTTGTGTTCCCTTCCCACAAAGGGCGTATTCATTTGCGGTCGAATTCCACACTCGAGAATCGCGGCATGATAACCGGGCTGGCACGATGTCGCAGCGGCCAGAGAGCCAGCGCCAGAGCCATGAGAGCATCGCAACGATTATTGTCATCCCAGCGCGCCTGGCGCAACTCATCCTCAAGCGACCATGTGCGGCCGGGACCGTCCGGCAATTCCCAGCGGGCATAGCTTATCTGCTCTTTGGCGTGCATCAATTCAACGTTCGTAAGCAATTCGGCTTTGGTTGCGGGAGTAAACACTACCGCCTCGGGCCTGTATTCTCCCAATTGCTCGACCACCACGTCGCCGAGCCCGGTGGCATCGACCACCAACCGCCCCGGGAAAAGCTTCTGGCGCTGACGGATTCGCTCCATCACGACCACCCAGTCGAAGTGCCGGAACCGCTCCAGCTCGACCACCCGGACCTGACCGCCCGGCCATACTTCCACCGTAATACCCACCGTCGCCGTCTGCTTGCGGGCCAGATCCCAACCGGAAATGAAGTAACTTCGCCCGTCGTCGACCGGCTGTTGCGGCTCCTCGAAACGCTCCAGAGCACGGTCGATACCGGCCCCTTTGATAACCTCACCGCCACTGTCGACAAACCGACCCATGATGTTTTGTTGCAGGCGGCTCTCCGTGAAGTATTTCACCCGCTCGTCAAGATAGGCTTTCGAAATAAACGGGTTTTCACGGCTGTCACCCGACTGGAAATACCCCTGACGCCGTCCCTCGGCAATATCACGAGCCCGGCGATAAAACCAGTTCTTGCCGTTGGGCGTGGAAACCAGATCAAGGCGGCCCTCGCGATCCGCCAGACGCATCAGGATAACTTCTTCAACCACATATTCCGGGGAAGCCTCGAAAGCCACCTCGTCGAACACGAAAAGATCGTAGTCGTTACCCAGCAGATACTCGCCCCGATTCTGAGTGGTGCGGGCTTCAACGGTCGCGCCGTTTCCGAACACCAGCCGGGGATAGGGAGTACGGACTATCTCGGCCACGAGCGGCGAAATAACTTCCGACTGGCGTACCAACCGCACCACCTGGTCAAACACGATATTGGCCTGATCCTGGGTTATGGACGCCACCACGGCCCGATAACGCCCACAGCGGTCGTAAACAGGAGAACGCAGGCGATAGATGGCATGATGAATCAGCTTGATCGCCGTGACGAACGACTTCCCCCAGCGATTGCCCGTAACCAGAACGTTCTCTCGTTGCACCGAACCGGTCAGCCAATTCCGCTGGCCGGGGTGGAGCGACACCCCGAGCACCTGCCGGGCGAAGACGGCCGGATCCTCAAGACCCCGCCGCCACGTTTCGTAGGTCGGAAGACCGTTTACAGCAATTCCCAAATCTTCTCGCGCGCCGACTGCTCGTCAATCAGCCCGGCCTGATACAGCTTGAGCAGGTTGTCGATTCGACCCGTTTGCACCTGAAGGTTCTCCGCCGCCTGATAAGCAAAAGTGTTGTCGAAAACAAACCGGCAGCGAACATCAAGACCGGCCAGGGCCAGATCGATATTGCCCAGCCATTCCATGAACTGAGCCACCTGGGCCTGAACCGACCTAACCTGACGCATCACCACATCGAACTTGAAACCGGACCAGGTAGTCGTAGAACCGTAAGAGTAACCCAGAAGGTACGGAGCCAGATGGGTTCCGGCGCAGATGTCTTCGACTATCGCCCGGTGCGACATGAACCAACTGTTGCTTACCTCGCGCGACTTGTCCGGCCCGATATATTCCACCATGACATTGTCCCAGGTGACCGGATTTTCATCGATATCCAGACGCTTGATCATGTGGACGGTGGAGTCGAAGTATTCGTTGATACGGTCGGTAAAAGCGTGATCGGACTCACCGGCCAGTCGTTCCGGGGGGGTAATCTTGATATGCAGGCGGTGGTAACCGGAATTGTGCAATGTCCTCCGCATATCGTCCACCATCTGTTGCTCGATATAAGCAACAAAGGGGATAGCCTGAAGAATCGACTGACCAAACGGCCGGGCAATACCGGAATTGAACGGAAGATAGTAGAAATCGGCCCGGTCCAGCGAAACAGGCCCACTGTCGCGGTCCAGCACCAGGCGGTAATCTCCCCGGTGTTCTTCGACTCTCAGATCGACCGGATCGACCGGCACAAACCGATCCACCCCCGAACCATCGGACTTGACAGTAAGAAAACCGCCGAAGATACCGTCCCGGTACATCGACGTAAAAAGATCGGGAAGCAGACTTCTCATTCCCACTCGCTGCCCGGTGGGGTTCGTGTAAATATCCCGACTGAGTTGTTCCAGACGTTTCTCGGCGCGGAGGCGCAGAGCATCGGGCACTGTCTCGGCCAGCTTGTATTCCCCCGGAGCCGCACACAGCCGGACCCAAGTCCAGACACACGCATTAATAACAGGGATGTTATCGGTCAGAAAGCGATACAACAGACGCTGATATCGCCCGGTTTCCACATCGCGATACGACCATTTCAACACTGCCCCCAGCTTATCGGCGGTAGTGAATCGGTCCCTGCGACCGAGCGTAGCGGTGGTATTTTTCGAAACTGGAGTGGTCGGGATACTGACCGACCGGTGGTCTTTTTTCATCGGTTCTCCCGTTTTTTCCCAATTATGCCCGCTCGTCAATACCTGCGTTCTTGAGCAAAATCTGTCCGGGGCTAAACGGAATCCCGCCTGTTCCCGGGGTTCGGGCGCGCAGAAATTATCTTGTTAGCTCTCTCAGGGTGGTCTATATTTTCTCGCTGATCCACTAATGAATCGAAAAGGACGTATACTGTGAATACGAACAAGGTCGTCGTTGCGCTTGGTCTTGCCTTACTTTTTCTGCTGTTGTCGTGTTCGGACAATCCGGGCGTACGCGCCCGCTATCAGGCCGAAAAAATGTACTTCCAGGCCGAAAAACAGACCGACGCCGCCAGTATCCGGCCCGAACTAAATACCCCCGAAACCGCCGGAAAACTCCGCGCCGACTACCGGGAAATTATCGATTTTTGCTACAACTCTCTCGATTCTCTCGACTCCGCCCGTTATGCCGTTGAGAGATCGGAACTGGGCGAAATCGCTTTCCGAGCCGCCACTCGTCTGTCGCAGCTCTATTATATACAACGACAATCCGATTCGGCGGTCGTGGTACTGAACCGGCTGCTAAACACGGTTGAACTGTCCGGTCTGGCCCGAATCAGCGGCTATCTCAACTACGGCCGAACTTTACAGGCAAGCGGCAACTGGGACTCCGCCCTGACCGTTTATCAATACGCCGTGGACAATTTCTATCCGCCGCTGGACGCCGAAGGTCGTATCGTAACGAATCTCTTCGACCTGCCCGGCCAGATACTCGGGATTTACAACCGTCTGGGGGACTCTTTGTCGGCTGTCATGGCCCTTGATCACGCCGAATACTATTACCGTGACCTTATCAAAGACTATCCCAATACCGACCTGGCTATTGCCTCGCACGGCAATTTGGCCAACCTGTACGAGCGAACCAATCGCTGGAAAAAAGCGATCGAAGAACTCCGCTACGTTGTGGACTCGACCGGAGCGGTAACACCAACCGCTCGCCGGCATATTGCCGACATCCACGCTCGCTATACCGGCGAACCGGACCTGGCAATCACGGAATACAAAGACTTGTTGCAGTCGCTGAGCGGCCCGGACACTCTCAACCGCCCTAACATCCTGTACCGCATCGGCCTGACCTATATCGACATGAAGGCCGGCGATTCCGCTCGCAAGGCTTTGGTGGATATTAAGAACCTCTATCCTCGTTTTTATGAATCCAACCCGGCTGTGCAACTGGCCATTGCCCGGAGTTTCGAATTGCAGGACAACTGGGACAGAGCCGAAACGGAGTTGAAATTCCTTCTGGAAAAATTCCCCGCCAGCGAACAGGCCCTGTCGACTCATCTGTACCTTGCCGACAAATACGCGGAGCAGGGCCGAACAACAGAAGCCGACCGGATGCAGGAACGTGCCGAGGCGACTTATGACCGTCTGGCCGCCAGTCGACCGGGCACACCGTCCGAAGCTCTGGCTCTCAAGTACAAGGCCGAGCTGTACCGTCGGCGCGCCGACTGGCCCGGGACCGTTAAGGTTCTGACCTCGATTTTCGATAAATTCCCCTATAGTGAAGTCGGCTACCAGTCCATGGTAACCGCTGCCGTAACAACGCGCGAGAAGCTGAAAAACCCGCAGGTGGCCGATTCATTGATCGGGGAGTTGAAAAAGAAGCTTACACCGGTTGACGAAAGGCCGGATTTTTAGGATCTTTTACTTATATTCAATGTAGAATCGGGTAGTCACGCCCGGGAGCCATCTTTGGAGGAAGAATGAAACTGACTGCTATCGTTGCCGTTATTCTGACATGCTTGTTTCTAATGCCGACTCTGGCAGAAGCACAGGTAAAAGCACCGCCTGATCGTTTCGGGGCTCCGGATACTGTCTTCGCTGAAGTGGCCCGGATAGACGACCACACTTTTTCCATCACTATTTCTTATTTCAATGATGAGAACGTGGTCGGTATCGCCGTCCCGATAAAGATGTCGGCCGGTCTGAGAAAAATCGTGGCCGACTCGGCTCTGTACACCGGCGGACGCGTGCAGGAATGGTCCTATCGCGGTTTCCGTCCGGACACGGCCATCCAGTGTGTTACGCTGGGCATGATTGCCAACATGGGCCCCACCGAAAGGCGACTTACACCCGGTTACGGCCGGTTGGTAACGGTCTTCGTTTCCTCGCTCGATGAAGAGCCGATCGAAGAGTTCAGTATCGATACTACGACCACCAGTCCGGGTAACTACCTTATGTCAATCGTTGACATGTACCAGGGGACACCGCCGGACACGACCCGGATCGATTTCGAAGAGCGCCAGATGATTCCGGCTTGGGTGGTGCGCGAAGCTGAGGTTGCTGCCGAACCGAAGAAATAAGCTGTTTGGCAAAAGCAAAAAAGCCCGGTTTCGGCCGGGCTTTTTTTATATCGACAGTCTGTCAGTCTTCCGAAGATTTCCGTTTTCTCTCCACACTCACCCGGTTTTCCGGCTTGACCGATATAAAAGGCGCTATTTGCTCCGATTGTTCCGGGCTGAGGCGCTTCTTGTTGTAGAAGTCCCGCATGAAAATCGTATTGTTGAGCGTAAAGCAGGTATCCAGCCCCCATTCGCGGATAAGTGCCGACGCCTGAGCGAATTTCCGGCTGTCCTCACTCTGCGTTATCAGCTTCTCTTTTTCGGCCAGACGCACTTTTACATCCCCCTCCGTACCGGCCAGCCGGGTCAATGACAATTCGGCCGCCGTGCGGATGATATCTTCTTTAAGTGCGTCCTGTTCGGCTTTGAGCTCCTTGATCTGCCGGTCGACGACAACGAACCGGTCGGCCAGTTCCGCCGCTGTCTGCATAGCTGCTTTTTCTCCGGCCCGGGCGCCTTCCTCGCCTTCCAATATCAACCGGTGTCGCTTAGCCGGGCAGAGATTGAAATAGTCGCAAAAATCGCACAACGCCGTTTCCTTCGTAGGGAAATTTTCCCGCTCCTCGGCGTCCATTATCGTCACCACTTCCGTCCGTACTTTTTCGGTCAGCTCATCCAGTTCGTCCAGGCGCATCCGATAGCGGATAACCTCGTTGTGCTTGAGAAAATACTGCGCCTGCTCTATTTCCTCGAACTGCGGATACACCTCCTGTACTCCCAGTTGGTACAAACCCATCTGATAATAGAAAGAAGCGTCCGTATGCCCCAGGGCCAGTTTTTGCGAAGTTTTGAAATCGCATATCTCCACCACGCCGTCGGCCCGCCTCCACAAACGGTCGATCTTGGCCGTGAATGTCCGGTCGCACCCCGGAATCTGGAAGTTGATATTCAACTCCGTCCCCAGTGTCGTCCCCTGATCGAACGGCTGGTATTGTTCATAGTAGTTCCGGAGCATGGCCCGGCCGTTCTCGATGTAGTCGTCCACCGTCATATGTTCCCGGGAAACGACGATATCCCGACGGTCGGGCTTGTCCCATTCCGCCTGATACTGATTCAAAAGATCATCCAAGGGATACTGTTTGCCGTCGGCCGCCCATTCATAAAGTGTCTGCAAAGAGCGATGCACGGCGTTACCGAGATAAAGATGAGCGGGGATTAGCCGCGGGATTTCGATCTTATCGATATACTTGAACTTGAACTGACGAGGACACTTCCGAAAAGTATCCAGCGAACTGTGACTGTAGCGCTGTAACATAAAATGAATATACGGTCGTCGGTCAGGCGGTAGCAATTATATTCGGCAACTGCGATTGTTACGAAACACCGGCCTTACATAGTGAAAGACGCCGGCCATCCCACGGAAGACCGGCGCCCGATGCAAACACAACAATGCAATAAAGAGCAAATCCGTTTCAAAAAATCAAATCACGAAACCAGCCGATTGTACACGTTAACCCAATCCTGCCGCACTCGCGGCCAGGTATATTTGCGGGCCTCCCTGCGACCGGCAAGCGAGAGCTTCTCGGTCAGTTCGGCATCCTCGATCAATTCCACCATTCGGTCGGCAAGAGCGGCATGATGATTGACCGGTACAACCATGGCACTGACCCTATCGCGCACCATGTGCAGAAGACCGTCGGCGTCGGTGACAACAACCGGCAAACCGGATGCGAACGCCATAACAATCGCCGCGGGCGACTCGTCCACCGAGGCCGAATGCACGAAAGTGTCACAGGTCCCGTAAAGCTTTACCAGTTCCTCTTTTCTCACCCGCCCGGCAAACCGGACACCGTACACGTGTTCACGTTCCACCATACGTTCCAGAGCCGTTCGTTGAGAACCATCACCGACAATCGTTAGTTCTCCCCGGGGGTATTTCTGCTTGACCAGTTTGAAAGCTCTTATCGCACAGGCCACGTTAAAATCCCGTTCCAGCGGACAGTTCATCAAAACAGCCGGCTGCAATTGATTTATTTTCCTGTAGGTCAGACCTCTTAAATCTACCGGCGACGTTACCCGCTCGGCTTCCAGACCCGCCCGACCTACTACCTTCTGCAGATAGCGTGACCCGACCACGATCCGGTCGGCCGCCTTAAGAAAAGGATGAAAAAGACGCCCGTGAGATTCCAGAAAATGTTCAGACTCGGCCCTGTTCAGCTCCAGGACCACTTTTTTCCCGAAAAACTTGCCGAGCACCATTGCCGGAAGAGCTAGCCGGACAATACGACGCGGCAAACCAGCCCGAACATGCACGATATCGAAACCGGGAATTAACCGTACCAGACGGCGGATATAGTGCATCTTTGCTACCAGCCGTCCGATCAACCGACCGCTCAGGCTGTCGGTTAACCGGTGCGGCCACGAAGTCGGCACCGGGAATTGCTGAACCGGCCAGTTCTCACCCCGCAGCGACCGGGCCACGGTCGACCCCGAAACCCGGGCACCGAACGTCTCGGCATTGTCACAACAGATAAACAACACCCGGGGTAAAGTATGCTCGGCACTGCCGGCTATGACCGCAGCCGATATGGCTACCGACTTGTCCACTGCTGCCACGGCACCTCTCTTCCGCATCACTGATTATCCGAGATCACATTTATGATCTTCGGTGTAACCCTTCTTTATACACGGTATCGGCTAAAAAGCACCAGAGTCGGCTTTCTTCGGACTACCTAAAAAAAAAACAGCCCGCCCAGACGAGCTGTTTTTTTCGAAACGTTGAGTTCCGTCGCGGGAACTAATCCTTTAGCCCTGCGCGACCCCCTGTGAAGCCATCCTCAGAGGAGACCCTTTCGGTTCCAACTCTTCCCCCCTGACCGCACCCCTTTTCTTGTGAAGAGGGAATCTCAGCCCCCAAAGATTCCCTCCTCACGCCCTACCACTTATGTAATTTTTATGCCAAATAAAGACAATCCCCATCGGAATTAACACGCAATATATCCATTGCCAAACAACAAGTTAGCCAGCCATGTGACATCTTCTGTCTATACAAAATAAACGGACGAGCAAATCGTTCCGGGGTGAAACAAAAGCTGTTTCGTGACAGTGCTGAAATGAACCGGTTGAAACGATATTTGAGCAGGACGAAAACGCCAAAGGATCAGCACGCACTGACACTCATCGGGACAACACCCATTGGTCAGATAATATCAGAATGAATAGCCTATTTGCAGACCGGCGGTGTATTGAGTACTGGTAACACTATGAGGAGTATCCGCAAGAACACTGCCAGTATTGTCTTCCTCGTCAATAGGATCGTCCCCGTACCAGTAGATGGATGATTCTATATTCGCCCTTAAAGTAACAAACTCGGCCATCAGACGGATAAACGGCCGACGCGGTCCCTGCCCGGCCGGGAAATACTCGGCGCTCAGACGAGAGGAAAAGCCCACCCCCCAACCGTTGGCTTCGGCGGTAAAGAATCTCAGCAGGTGCTCATCTTTATCGTCAACATACAGCAGCGGCGTTCCGGCCAGTTCCAGCCCGACCGACAGCCACGGAGCAAAATGGACTTTCGGGGCCAACCCGAGACGGGGCCCGAAATAAGTAACTTCGTAAGTCAGGGCGCGGCCGTCGTATTGCAGCAGATCGAAATAAACCGTATCCCCCACCGCTTCTCTAAACCTGGCGCCGTCATAACCGAGAGCCACCTGTTTGGTCTTTTCGTAAGTGACCCCCGCCATCGCGGCCAGTTCCCAGCCGGATCCCTGTAACAGTCTGCGAGTTGCCTGAAGTTCCAGGCGCGTAAAATCGACCTCAACTTCCGACTCAGTATAACTGAAATTGAATTCCAGCCCCGGAGAAACATACAACCAGTCCCGATCACTGAATCGATCGCCCGGATCCCTTACTGCCGTCAAATACCGAAACTGCACCGACCCCTTTGAATCACCATCGGTCCGGGAAGCCCAGCACAGGTTCACCCCGGCCACGGGGAAATCCAAGGGAAAAATCAACTCGCTGCCCCCATGATTGCTTTCATACTTGTATTGAGTGTGTCCGAAATTCCACGCCAGAGTAGCCGATATATCGAGATCGGTCCCGGTCTCCGCCTGAAGAAAGGTCCCCGGAAGAACAACCACCGGCCAAACCATCCACGAAAGTTTCAGAAATGCGAAAAACCGCGCCATGAAACGATTGACCGGCGCCAATGTGAACCCCGTTGTTATCTTCATGATTTCCATGCTATTGTCGAACCGACATGGCGACAACAAAAAAACGCGGACCGGCGTTTTCGTCGCCTGCCCGCGTCTTAACTTTCAAAAGAACGGGACTACTGTCCCATCTGCATGAAATCGGTCTCTTTGAAGCCTTCCGGCAGCACATACGTACCCGCCGGCGCATCTTTCTCGGCGAACTCAAGCAGTTCCGTGCTGGTTTTTATCACTGCTCCCATCATGTTCATCTCATGGGAAGATTCCACCTGCACACCCTTGATCTGTCTCATCTGCTCAAGCATATCGGTGAAGCCCGGCATCTGGCTCAGTATCGCCTGCGACAGAGTAACGTAAAGGTCCGTATTTATCTTCAGATCCTCACTGGCCCAAATTTCGCCTTTGGACTGACCCATACCCATTTTGATCTCAAGATTGTACTTGGTGGCATTCCAATCGCCGATCTTCTTGGTTTCCTCGGTCGGCGTTACTGTAGCTTCCACATTCCCCATCATCGCCATGCCCTGTATGGCCTCCGCTTTTTCAGCATCCTTGCCCGCGAGGAAATCTACCGGAAGCTCGGCGTAATTCTTCTTCTCGTAATCGATGAAGTACATCTTGCCCTCATCCGCCAGAAGAAGGAACGCCCGGTTGTCGCCCGTGTTCATGTACCCCTTGTTCTCCCCGATCCAAACAGACACGGTATCGTTCTGGGCGGGTTGAGTCTGCCCCATCATCGTCACCGGATCGGTGTGCGAAATCTGCTTGAAGAACGTGTCGGCCTGGACCGGTATGTACGCTACCAGCAGAAACATCACGAGCAGCCCACACACAACTGTTTGTGCCTTTTTCAAAGCCATCTGTATCCTCCCTTACGTCGTTTTTACGGCCTGTCCTTCCGCCGCAATAGAGGAAATAAGGCCGGTCACTCTATCCTATGAGGAAACAATGTACGTTTGTTCCGTCGAAGCCGCCACCTAAAAATCGGCCCGCTTCCCGATCCGGAGGAAACCGGTCAGCGCTATTCCTGCAGGCGAATTTCTCCCGCTCGCCCCAGGGCCAGCTTGGTAAGAAACGGACCGATCCCTTCATAGACGATAACCGACGAGAGTATAACGGTACCGATCACATACCCCATCTCCGGATGCGACTCCTGAACAGCGTAAGCCATACCAATAGCCACTCCGGCCTGTGGCAGAAGGGCCATGCTCAGGTTATCGCACACCACCGCTTCGGCGCAGTATTTCTTACCGGCCAGATATACCCCGATTGCCTTGCCCAAGGGTCGGGACAAAAGATAAGCCACCCCCAGCAGACCAAGGTGCAACAGTGCGTCCAGGTGCAAACTGGCCCCGGAGAGCACGAAGAATACGATGAAAAAGGGCATCTCCGTCTGGCGCAATTCCGCGTATACCAAGCGGTGCATCATGGACAGATTATTCGTAACCGCCCCGATTACCAGACACACCATCAGATGAGATATACCGATTGTCTTGGCGACCCCGATACCGAGAAGAAGCCCCCCGATAATCACCAGCAGCAGTTCCGAAAGATCGTCTATTTTCTGTTCCCAGAAAGTAATTATCCCCGCTATCACGCCGCCTATCACGACCGAAGCCAACAGCTCTTTTAACAGGGCCAGAATCACCGGCCAGAACGGCTCTCCCAGACCGAGCGAATAAACCGAGAACGCCAGACGAAACACCACCAGACAAAGCACGTTGTTAATAGCCACCACGGCCAGCAGCGTATCGGTCAGTGGACCCCGTCCCCGATATTCACGAATAACCAGCAACGTCACCCCGGGAGCGGTGGCGATACTGATTGCCCCCAGCAGCATCGAGAGGCCCGGATCGGACGTTATGACTATTGAAACCGTGAACACCAGAACCAGCGATCCCAGGCTCTCGGCCAGCGCGATAAAAATAACCTTGCGACCCATCGCCTTGAGATGTTGCAATTCTATCTCACCGCCGATAGCAAACAGAATCAGCCCCAGGGCGATATCGACGAGCAACTGAATACTACTTAACGTATTCGCCGATATGACATTAAGCAGCGATGGACCGAAAAGCAGACCTGTCAGCATATAGCCGGTAACGCGGGGAATCTTGATGCGATGCGAAAGCTTGCCTCCAAGAAGTCCCAGAAGAAGAACTACACCAACACTCAGCAGATCATAAACTTCCATCAAGGTCTCCGTTGCCCCCCGACGCCCGGCCAAATATGACCGCCGAGCCGACGGCTGTCAACTAGATCAATCCGGACAACAAAAAACCCGGCAGAAAAACTACCGGGCAAATCAATCCCACCGGGGGTAATCGATATCTCATTTAAGCAGCAGCATTTTCTTCGTCAGTGTAAACTCGGCCGTTTCGAGACGATACAAATACACCCCGCTGGCCGCCTCACCGGCGGCCCATTCCACCGTATGCCGCCCGGCCCGACACACCCCGTCGACCAGCGTTGCCACTTTTTGACCCGCCACGTTGTAGACCGTCAATCGAACACCGGACCTTACCGGCAGATCGAAACTTATCCGCGTAACCGGGTTGAACGGGTTGGGATAATTCTGGTGAAGAAGATAATCTTTCGGAAGTTCCCCGTGTTTTTCATCGTCCACCGCCGACCCCAGCGACCAGCCCGACACCGTGGCCATCAGCCACCAGAACGCTTTCCCTTTCAAAAAACAATTGAAACAATGCGAGTGCGCACACCGCTCGCACCCCGGGCAGGAATGACTCCCACACCAAACGCTGCACCAACCACAGGCGTCGGTTTCGTCGGGGTAATACGTCCCGTCGGGATCCCAGCTCTCGACATCGGCGAAATCGAACAGCACCTTGTTGTGGGCGTTGCAGTAATTCCGAATCTGATTATTGCGCTGGTACAGGTTGCCGTCGACTCCTCCGCCGTCCAGATGACCGGTCATATAGATAAACGTCACCGTGGGATAATCCGCTTCCAGACCGTTCATGGCATTCAGGTATATATTGATTCCCGCCTCGGTATTGTCCGAACATCCCCCGCACCATGACCACATCACCACGTTAATATCGCCGTGACTGTCGAGATAGGAACGGGTGATCGGCACCCACGACGTATCCCCCCCGTGCCCCAGGTCGTCGGAAACTTCCCGGCAATACGGCTGGGCGTAGGCCGCGTTTTCGGCCTCAACCATATCCAGCCCGGTCATAATCTGGGAGCCGTGCGAGGTGTGCCCGTAGTAGATTCGATAATCGTCGGCGACCTGTTCGATAACCGAAAGCGGGATATCGTCGAACTCGGCCACCGCGTTATGATCGGCCACGATTGCTCCGGCCACAACCGGGCCACTGAGCGGCCCCAGCATGAACGGGACAAACAGGATCACGGCCAAAAGAAACGGAACGCAACGAGTACACATTTCACCCTCCGATATTATCAGATTCCCCGGCTTTCCAAAGTTAACGGCTCGGGTGTCGGTTAGAAAGTCTTGTTGGTATTGTCGGCAGGCGGATTCATTCCGTTGAGCCCGGCGCACCGAAGCGGCCGACCGGCGTCAGTTAAGCGAGAACAAGGTCAACTTCGGCCTGTAATAGTAGCATAGCGCCCCTGTCCCCCCGAGTCAACTACAAATAACAGCGGGTTCCCCCAACATACCAAACCAGGACCGGTGATTATAAGTTATGCTATGCCAGCAGGATGTAGACAAGAGAGGGAGAGGAGGAAGAGTTCAGGTACTTAGATCGCACAAGGTCTAATGAAGTCTGCGTTGAGAACATATTGGGCATGCGATCAATGTCTTGTCAATGTGCCTTAAAGTACCTATTTTTATTATAGTATGATCCGGCCGCAGTGCGGATCCAAGATACTGAATCAGAAACCAAGGGGGGACATTTCTTCTTCCCCGACTCTTACGTAGCAATATTCTGATTGGCCTTTTATCAGGGTGTCTTGCAAAGGACTATACCTGCTCGGAGATGAACAAACAGACCTTGGTGGGCGATGACAACAACGGCGGAAATTCCATCCCTTAGAGAAAGTTGAAAGGTATCTGAATTGGTTAATTCACACAGCCCGAAAAGAAGGGAGTGAAAATGCCTGTGTCTTGGAAAATAGCTGTAATCGAATTTCTGGTCTTACTATTCGCTGCGGCTAGTTTCGCTGATACTGATAGTACTAAGAGTGCTAAGGACTATAGTTTCCGGAAAACGAGATGGGGGATGTTTTGTGTATAGGTTGAAACAGTAGAAAAATTATCGGTGGTTACAATCTTGCAGTTAGGAGGTAATATGAAGATCCCTGCCACAAAGAAGGGCGTGAAAAAATGTTTCAATAGAGCTCCCCAAGAAGTGAGGGGTTATTTCTGCCACTTACCGAAGTTGATCGACCAGTTCCCATACTCGGTTAGCCTCTATTATCTCTTTGCCAATGTGGAGTACGCTCATAACATGTGCCTGTACTGCAGTGTAGTTAAAATACATCAAGCCAATAAGACAATAGCATCTAATGTCATCCAAAAGCAACATCTCACCAGGGAGGGGTTTGACAAGTTGTTTGAAACGGTCATTGGTAAGAAGATCGATAACAAAATTGCGGACAAGATCAGGGCAGCGGAAAAAGTGCGAGACAAGGCGATACATGGTAAAAAGGTTGAAGACAAAGATATGAGAATGGCAATTACTCGAGTTCTGGAATACGCAGAACTGTTCAACGCATTCGTGAAAAACACCGCTGGTTTTCAGCCTTTCAATAATAACCTGAGAGGATTTAAGGGAGCAGCCAAATCGTTACCAAGTATAACTACACGATGGCTGCTTAAGGGGTTGGGGTTCGCCGTGGCTTAAACTGCTCTGAGCTAACTGACTCCCTCCATAAAAATATACGCCATCAGGGACTCGAACCCCGGACCCGCTGATTAAGAGTCAGCTGCTCTACCAACTGAGCTAATGGCGCATATTCTCAAACTGTATCTGAGGGTGGAAGGAATCGAACCTTCGACAGCCTGCTTAAAAGGCAGGAGCTCTACCGCTGAGCTACACCCCCAATCAACCCCCCAAAGGGGCTCCATTCCAAGGGGACTATATATTAGCCCCTCCGGCCCGAAAGTCAACCCAAAACTGCTCCCACCGGGGCTTTCCATACCCCGGCCGGGTCCGTTTTTATACCCGTCCCGGCAAAAAAAATGACAGTCATATGACAACGCGTAAACAAATATAACCTATCATATCTCACGATTACTTCGTGACCGCCATCCGCGGTCACCGAAATAACCTCCTTCGAACCCGAAAGCGCCCCCGCCAGGGGGCGCTTTTCTTTGGGCCGCAAATTGCTCGCGGGGACGCTATTTCTTGTCCAGTGACTTGATAAACTCGATCTCGAAAATCAGGTTCTGCTTGCCCGGGATAGTGCCCGATGAATGCCCGTCAGCCCCATAGCCAAGCTTCCACGGCACATAAAGCCGCCGCACGCCGCCTTCCTTCATCCCGATCATGCCCTCGCTCCAGCCGGGAATCAAACCCACCCCGATCTGGCACTGAAAAGACTGGCCGCGGTCCTTGGAACTCTGCATTCTCTTGCCCTTGACCAGCCCGGTGCTGTCGGCAAACCACAGCGTGTAATGGCAGTCCACATGCATCTTGTCGGTAGCCTCCACGCCCTGCCCGGGGACAAGGTCCTGATAGCGCAACCCCGACTCGGTGGTCACGATTTCCGGTTCCTTGACTTCCACAACTTTTATCTCTTTGGCTTCTTCCTTGACCTGCTCAACCTTCTCCGCCTTCTCGACTTTCTCAACCTTGGCGGCTTCTTCTTCCTGCTTGGCCGGCGCGTCATCGACCGCCATCACCGCCGCCGCCAGCGCCAGCACCATCAGCGAGATCATCATCAGTCTTTTCATTGTGGCTTGTCCCTTCTTACTTTTGTTCGGTCTTTTGCTTTCCCTGCTCGTTTATACAAGAATCGTATCTTCACGCCTTGCCCCGGTCGACACCAGGTGGATACTTACCTTCAAATCGCCGGCTATCATCTTAAGGTAATCCTGCGTGCGAGACGGTAAACTATCGAAATCGGTCGCACCGGTAGTATCACACTTCCAGCCCGGAACGCTTTCATATACCGGTTTGACATGGTTCAACTCGGCCAGATCAAGGGGCACCTGGTCACTGCGACGGCCGTTCAACTCGTAAGCCACACAGACTTTGATTTCGTCCAGTTCGTCCAGCACGTCCAGCTTGGTCACGGCGATAGCATCCAGACCGTTGATACGGGCAGCATGGCGAAGAGCGACCAGATCAAGCCAGCCGGTACGGCGCGGACGACCGGTCGTGGCGCCGAACTCCTGTCCCAGCGTACGGATTCGCTCGCCGGTTTCGTCGACCAGTTCGGTCGGAAACGGCCCGGTCCCCACGCGGGTGGTATAGGCTTTCACCACGCCGATCACCTGATCGATCAGCCTCGGCCCAACCCCCAAACCAGTGAGCACACCACCGATAGTCGTGTTCGAAGACGTCGCAAACGGGTACGTTCCCAGATCCACGTCGAGCATCGCCCCCTGGGCCCCCTCGAACAAAATAGTCTTGCCTTCCTCGTGCGCCTTGTTCAACCGGTACGAAACATCCACCACCATCGGTTCGAACAAATCCGCCAGCGCAATCAGTTCTTCATAAGTGCGGTCAAGATCGGCCCGCTCGTCGGTGGAACCCTCAAGGTAAGTGGCTTTGATCACGCGCTGAAATTCCAGCCGCTTCTTAAGGCGGTCCGGTGCGAACAAGTCGGCCACCCGGATGCCATGACGGGCCACCTTGTCGATATAAGCCGGACCGATCCCGCGCCCGGTAGTGCCCAGCGATGAAGCCCCGCGCGATTTCTCCTGTGTGGAATCGATCAGCTTATGGTAAGGCAACACCAGATTGGTAGCCGGAGAAACGAAAAGGCGCGACCTGTAGTCGATTTTCTTTTCGGTCATGAAATCAAGTTCTTCCTTGAAACCGAACGGATCGAGAACCACGCCGTTGCCGATATAGCACTGCTTGTTCGGCTGTAAAATACCGGCCGGTATCAGATGCAGGATATACTTGTTCTCCCCGATGACGATAGTATGCCCGGCGTTTGCCCCGCCCTGAAAACGAGCGATTATATCGGCATCGGATGCGAGAATATCGACAATCTTTCCCTTGCCTTCATCTCCCCACTGGCAACCTACCACTACTTTGTTCTTACCCATCTATCGTGCCTTTTTCTCTTTCAAATGTTCATCAACCAATTCACGAATGGCCTGCATCAATTCGCTTTTGCCCTGACCGGTCATCGACGAAAAACCGATAGCGCTCACGCCCAGTTCGTCCTCTACCTGACGCACTTTCCCGTTCAAAGCGCTCCGGCTGAGTTTGTCACCCTTGGTCACGGCCACCATCACCGGCAAACTCCGCTCCGCCAGCCACGAGATAAGCTCCATGTCCTCCGCGGTCGGATCACGACGACAATCCAGAAGCAGGACCAGACCGATCAAATCGTGTGAACCGACCAAATAATCTTCGATCAGTTTGCCCCATTCCTGACGGATCGACTTGCTGACCCGGGCGTAGCCGTAGCCCGGAAGGTCGACCAGATAATAGCGGTTGTCGATCCTGAAGAAATTGAGAGCCCGAGTGCGTCCGGGCGTGCGCGATACCCGAGCCAGCTTCTTTCTTCCGAGAACCCGATTGAGCAGCGACGACTTGCCGACATTAGACCGCCCGGCCACCGCCACCTGCGGGGCACGATCTTTCGGCAACTGGTTCAGAGCCGTGAAAGAGCCCACAAAATCGGCCCCTGTATCCCTGATGGTGATAGTCTCGCTCTCCCTTTCTAAACCCGGTTCGACCCACACCCCGATCGGTTTCCTCAGCGCAAAGCGGCGGGAAGTCCGCTGCCCGCCCGCGGCCGCGAGTTCTGGTAAGGAGATTCGGTCAGGGCGAGTTTGAAAACTTCCGAGATCGACCGGACATAACGCAATTTCAAACCCTTCACCAGTTCCGACGGCAGCTCGACCACGTCCTTCTGGTTTCGGGCCGGCAGAACTATTTCGGTGATACCCTGCCGCTTGGCCGCCAGCAGCTTTTCATTCAATCCACCCACCGGCAGAACGTCACCGCTGAGCGTTATCTCGCCGGTCATGGCCACGTCGGTGCGCGCCGGAATAACCGTAAGCGAAGACAACAAAGCCGTAGCCAGCGTGACCCCGGCCGAGGGACCGTCTTTCGGCACAGCCCCTTCGGGTATGTGGATATGAAGCTCCAGATCATCGAAGAAATTTTCGTCCAAGCCGAAACGCACCGCGTGCTTACGTATGTATGACAGCGCGGCCGTGGCCGACTCCTGCATGACATCACCGAGCGACCCGGTCATGGTCAGCTTGGCTTTGCCCCGCATCGGCACCACCTCCACCGGCATAACTTCGCCGCCGAATTCCGTCCAGGCCATGGCTACGGAGTAACCGACGGTCGGCTGGGTTTTGATATTGGTGTCGGTGTATTTTCGCTGTCCCAGCAACTTGTGAACCCGGGCCTTATTGATAACCGCCCGGCGCAGTTTCTTACCCTCGGCCACACTCAGAGCCATCTTGCGCAGAAGAGAACTGATTTGCCTCTCCAGTTCCCGCACGCCCGCCTCGCGAGTGTAATACTGAATTATTTCGAACGAGGCTTCGTCGCGCAATTCGATATTGACCTTCCCCAGACCGGTCTGTTCGTGAAGTTTGGGCAGAAGGAAATCCCGCGCAATCGCCGCTTTCTCGAAATCGAGATAACCGGGTAGTTTTATTATCTCCATGCGATCCCGCAGAGCAGCCGGGATACTGGCTGTCGAATTGGCCGTGGTCACAAACAACACGTCCGAAAGATCGTACTCCACTTCGAGGTAATTGTCCCAGAAAGTGCTGTTCTGTTCGGGGTCCAGCACTTCCAGCAGAGCCGAAGCCGGATCACCGCGAAAATCACGCCCCAGCTTGTCGACTTCATCCAGCAGAAACAACGGATTGGTGGCGCCGGCTTTCTTCAGCGACTGAATGATACGCCCCGGCAAAGCACCGATATAAGTGCGGCGATGACCGCGTATCTCCGCCTCGTCATGAATACCGCCCAGCGACATGCGAACGAACTTACGTCCCATCGCCCGGGCAATCGAACGTCCCACCGATGTTTTCCCCACACCCGGCGGACCGACCAGACAGAGAATGGGGCCTTTAACCCGGCCGGCCAGACGAATCACCGCCAGATGTTCCAGAATGCGCTGCTTGGCTTTCTCCAGACCGAAATGGTCACCGTCCAGTATAGCCTTGACTTCCTTGAAATTCGTACGGTCTTCTGTCCGCTTGTTCCATGGCAGAGCCAGCAGCCACTCGATATATGAACGGACCACGGCTGCCTCGGCCGAAAAAGGATGCATTTTGGAAAGCTTGCGTATCTCCTCCTCGGCCTTGGTGACCACACGCACCGGATATTCACCCGCGTCCAGCTTGCCGTAAAGATCTTCGACCTCGGCCCCGGATTCATCGGCCTGTCCCAGTTCGTCCTTGATCGCCTTCAATTGCTGTTGAAGATACACCTCACGCTGGCTGCGCGTCATGGATTCCCGCACCGTACCGTCGATCTTGTGTTCGATTCGGAGGATTTCTATTTCGTCGGTCAGCACATTGGAAAGCGACAGGAACTGCTGTTTGACAGAACTCGTTTCCAGCAATTCCTGTTTGGTCTCCAGCTTGTGCAAAAGATGCGCGGAGATAGTGTCGGCCTTATGCTCGTAACTGTCGATAGAAGCCACGGAAACGAGAACTTCGTCGGGAATGCGCCTGTTCAGACGGACATACTCGGCGAAATGCTCCGAGACAGCCCGCGAAAGGGCCTCGGTTTCGCGGTCGTGCCGTTCTTTCTCCCGGGTGATGGGAATAAAACGGGCTTCCATGAAATCACCGCCGACCCGGACATTGCTCAATCGGGCCCGCACCAGACCTTCCACCAGCACCTTAAGGGTACCGTTGGGCATTTTCATAACCTGGAGAATGCGGGCAACCACTCCGACCGGATGCAAATCGTCCGGCCCCGGAGAATCAACCGTCGATGAGCGCTGAGCCACCAGCAGAATCTGCTTGTCGCGCACCATTGCTTCCTGAAGGGCCTTTACCGTAAATTCCCGACCGACAAGCAAAGGATAAATCATGTGCGGAAAGACTACGACATCGCGCAACGGCAGCACCGAAAGCTGGAGGCCTATTTCTATCTCTTCAGTATTGTAAGTAATTTTCATTGCATCGTCCTGCCCGTTTTATTGCTCGTGGCCTGACGTCCGGCCAAACCTTTAAGTATAGGGCTCCTTCAGGGCGGACGAAAGGACTTTTTTGGGCGGCCGTCCGGGGTGCTGCCGGGAAGCACTTTACCGGTAGTAAGATATCACGATCCACAAAATGATCAGAAGAAGCGCCAGCAACGAAAGCATGAGGTACTGGCGCGGCGAACCAGACCGTTTCGAATCGATCGGCTCCGAACCGTGCTCGGTGTGAAAAGAGAGCATCTCCTCCAGCGTGCGGCAAAGTTCTTCGGAATCGGCCATACGATCTTCCGGAGCTTTGGCCAGAAGTTTACGCAGCAGCAACCGAGCATCGCCGGGAAGTCGACCGGCTCGGGCGGCATCGAACTTCACGGACTCGTCAAGAATCATCCGTCGAAGTTGCTCTGTGCTGTCGGTGACAAAAGGCGGGCGGCCGACAAAAAGAACATACAGAACCATGCCCAGAGAGTATATATCGCTCCGCACATCGATCTCACCCGAAGTTATCTGCTCCGGCGCCAGGAAGACCAAATCACGAGTGGTTATTTCCAGGCGGCTAATCTCGTCTCTGGTCGGCCCCAGACCGGCATCGACCAGGCAGGCCGACCCGGATTCGTCGACGATAACATTCCCCGCGCAGATGTTACCGTGAAGCCTGTCACTGGCATGCACCGCCTGCAGGGCCCGGGCCGCCGAAAGGGCAACCTTGAGAAAGATCAAATAGCCGATAGCCCCTCGCGCCGTCCGATGAGCCACGGATTCACCCGACGCAAAACCCCGAACGACAAACCTCCGATCCCCATCCCGTTCAAGAGAATAAAACGGTATCAGACATTTTTCGTCCACCCCCGCCAGAGCCTCCATCGAAGCCCGAAACGACTCCTCCCACGACGGCTCCGCGGTAGCGTCACGATTCAGCAATTTGAGCATTACCAAACGATCAAGGCCGGGATCCCACGCCAGCAGGCTGTCTCCGTTCTTACCCGAACCGAGACATTCATTGATGTTGTAATGGAGCAGATTTTCCATAACCGACACCCGATTTAACAACTATGCCCTAAACCTGCGCAAGTAAAAAGACAACATGCAAAACCAAAGCGAACAACGACGATTCAACCGACGATCTTGAGCCGCGCATAGCGAGCCATGATCTTCTTTACCCCGACCCCTGTAAACATGATCTCCAAACGAAGCGAGTCTCCGAATCCCTCGGCCCCCAGAATTTTTCCCCGACCGAAAGTGGGATGTTCCACAATGCGTCCCGGCCGCATGATCTCTTCGGCTTCAAAAACGTAATGCCGACCTTCCCCGGCTTCGGCCGAGCGCCGGGCAGCCGGACGAGGCGCGGCGGTTCCATAATCGCGGTACGGGCTCTTTATAAGGTCGCGTTCTTCCACCAATTCCGGGGAGACTTCCCGAATAAAACGCGAAGGCAGCGATTCTATTTCACCAAAGCGAAACCGGCTGGAGGCCGCCGCCAGACACAGCCTTTTGCGGGCCCGGGTGGCGCCCACATAGAACAGCCGGCGTTCTTCTTCCAGCTCCATCGGTTCGGTCAGAGTCCGCTGCAAAGGAAACAGACCTTCTTCCAGCCCGACCATATAAACCGTGTCATACTCCAGCCCCTTGGCCGAATGGATCGTCATCATCGTGACTTTATCTTCGATCTCCCGATAGCTGTCCAGATCGGTAAACAACGAAATCTCCGCCAGATAATTGTCCAGCAGAGCTTCGCCGTTAGTGCGGGCATACTCGGCGGTTCCTTCGATAAATACCTCGACGTTATCGACCTTGGTCTGACCGACAACCTGATCTTCCGACTGCAGCTCTTCTATCAGCTTGATATCGGCGACCAGGTTCTGCACCAGCAAGTCAATCGGCGCGGTATCCTTTTCGGTGCGACATTTTTCGATAAGGGCTACGAAAGGCTCTATTCGCTTTGCTTTCCCGGACAGTTCCGGGTAGTCATTGCAGGTCCGGGCTATTTCGTATTCGGAGACATGGTGTTCGCGGGCCAGCCGTGCAATCTCACTCAGGGTGACACTCCCGATCCCCCGGCGGGGATAATTGATAATGCGCCCAAACGAAACGTCGTCGGCCGGATTGGCGATAAGTTTCAGATAGGCCACCAGATCCTTGATCTCTTTGCGTTGATAAAACGATATCCCGCCCACGATCTGATAGGGCAAATTACGCCGGCGCAGTTGTTCTTCGAACGGCCGCGACTGAGCGTTGGTCCGATACAAAATAACCGCATCCCGCAGCGGCGTGCCATGGCGACGGGCGACAATATCATCAATGACGGCGGTTGCTTCCTCCTCGGCCGTATCAACGAGGATCCTGATCACTTTTTCGCCGCCTTCAATCGACGTCCACAGTTCCTTGCCTTTGCGCATCTCGTTGTGCTGAATCACACTCGCGGCCGCCTGAAGAATAACCGCCGTAGAACGATAGTTCTGTTCCAGACGGATTATCTTCGCCCCGGGAAAGTCCTTTTCGAATTCGAGAATGTTGCGGATGTCAGCCCCGCGCCAACCGTAAATCGACTGGTCTTCATCCCCCACCACGCACAGGTTCCGGTGTTCACCCAGCAGGTATTTAAGCAAAAGGTACTGAATATGATTGGTATCCTGATATTCGTCGACCATCAGGTAACGGAACCGCTCGCGGTAGCGTTGTCCTATCGCCTCGTCATTCTTAAGCAGCGCCACGGCGTTGAACAGGAGATCATCGAAATCCATCGCTCCGCACGACTGCAACCGCCGCTGATACAACGCGTAGAGTTGGGCGGTGTGCGTTTCGAAATACCCGCTGGCCGCGGCCGCAAACGTCTCCGGCCCGACCAGACGGCTCTTGGCCTCCGATATCTTGCGCAACTGCCCTTTGGCCGGAAACTGTTTGTCGGAAAAACCCAGTTCCTTGAGGCAGTTTTTCACCAGAGTAAGAGAGTCCTCCTGATCGAAAACCGTAAAATTGCCGCCGTAGCCGATGTGTTCGGCCTCGCGCCGCAACAAACGGGCGCAAAAAGAATGAAAAGTCGACACATTCATGTACCCGATACCCGAGCCCATGAGCCGGCCGACTCGCTCTTTCATTTCGCCGGCCGCTTTGTTCGTGAAAGTCACGGCCAGCAGTTCGTGTGGTTGGGCCAGCCGTTGTCCCAGCAACCAGGCCAGCCGCCGTGTCAGTACCCGGGTCTTGCCGGAGCCGGCTCCCGCTATGACCAGCAGGGGACCATCGGTGGTCGTTACCGCCTCTCGCTGGGCTTCATTGAGATTATCCAGAAGTCGATCCATAGGACAACGAATATACGCCCCTCGCGCGCAGGCGCAATCAGATTCACCGAAAGTCTCGCACCTGTCACCCGGTGGAGTAACAATTGCTCCACACTAAAAAGCCCCGCACCGGGCGGGGCTTGTAGTATGCTATTTTATCCGACCGATGATTACTCGTACGATTTGATAGCCTCTTCGCGACTGTCAAAATGCTCGAAGACGGAGATAAGGCGTGTCATAGCGAGGATCGACTCGATATTCGTAATGTTCGCCAGTACCAGACGTCCCCCGGCGTTCTTGACCGACGTCAGCGCCGAAATGAGCATACCCAGTCCAACCGAATTCATCCACTCCACCTTGGCCAAATCAAGCACCACCTTCGTCTTGTGAAGCTCGATATATTCGTGGATTTTACCGTGAAACAGGGTGGTTTCTTCCCCGCCCATGATCTTCCCGGACAATTCGAAAACGACCACACCCGTATCGGTTATTGAATCTGTAAATTTCATGCCTCTTTACCTCTGTACTATTACGAAACTTCTTTTTGCGAGGTCGATTATCTCCCGGACCCGCCCGGCCTTTTGCCCGACGGCACCCCGAATCACCCCAAGATACCGGACAGAACCCCGAATGCAAGTCTTTTCAGACGCGGCGGAGCCTACGCCCTTTTCTGCGCCAACAAGCAGGTTGTCTCGCCGCCTCCGGTTTCTTAGTATACGGTCATGTTTACCTTCGTACTATCCGAAAAGACCGCCTGCCCGGTCCTGTCTCCCGACAGCCCTGAGCCGCTACTCCAACAACCCGGCCCAAACGAAGCCCCGTGTCTGCAACCGGAGATTATACCATGAAACCCGCGGTCATTTTCGATATGGGCAATGTCATTCTGCCGTTCGATCCCCTGAAACCCTGCCGGGTGCTGGCCAACCGGACCGGCCGCTCCGCCGATGAGGTTTGTAATCTGATTTACCACCACGACCTGGAGAAGGAATTCGAGGAGGGTAAGATCGACGGCCCCGGTTTCACCGAGGGAGTCGCAAATGTCCTTGGTCTTGATCTTGACCATGACTGGTTCCGCAACCTCTGGGCCGACATGTTCACCGAGAATCACGGCGTTTCGGCTATTGTGCGAAAGCTCCGACTCAAACACCCTCTGGTCCTTCTGTCCAACACCAACGTGTGGCATTTCGAACGAGCCCAAACGGTCTTTCCCGTCATTCGTGAGTTCGAACACACCGTACTGTCATACCGAGTTGGAGAATTGAAACCACACCCTGCGATGTACCGTGCGGCCCTGGAATACATCGACACCGGCCGACCGGCCGTATTCATCGACGACATTGAAGTCAACGCCGTCGCTGCCGAACAACACGGCATAAAGGGGATCCGATTCGTTTCCACCGAGCAATTGAAAAAAGACCTCCGCCTGCTCGGCTGTGAACTCTGAAACGGCAAACCGAAACATAGCACAAAAAAAACGAGGCCCAACCAAGGACCTCGCTCATAATCCACGACTTCTGTCGGCTCAGCCGGCTTTCTTCTCCGCCTTGGTAACGATACGCGGAGGTTTCCCCTCGGTAATGGTCTCTTCGGTGACAATCACCTCGGCGACTTCGGGCCGGGAAGGAATGTCATACAAGATATCAAGCATGGCCCGCTCGAATATCGAGCGCAGCGCCCGCGCCCCCGTGTTGCGCTCGGCCGCTATACGCACCGCCGCTTTGAGGGCTGCCGGCTCGAAAGTGAGCTTGACATCTTCCATCTCCAGCAGTTTGGCATACTGCTTGGTGAGGGCATCTTTCGGCTCGGTAAGGATTGTCAGCATCGCCTCTTCATCGAGTGGCTGCAGCGCCGCCGTAACCGGCAACCGGCCTACCAACTCCGGTATCAAACCGTAGTCGATCAGATCGGCGGGCATAACCCGCTCAAGAATGTCCGCATCCTTATGGCTGATGACCTTCTTGTTGACCTCAAATCCCACTACCTTGTTTCCCAGACGGCGCGCGATGATCTTCTCCAGACCGTCAAACGCTCCACCACAGATAAAGAGGATATTGGTCGTGTCGATCTGCACAAAGGCTTGCTCCGGGTGTTTGCGACCGCCCCGCGGGGGGATATTGGCCACCGTACCTTCGAGGATTTTCAACAAGCCCTGCTGCACTCCCTCGCCCGAAACATCGCGCGTAATCGACGGATTCCCGTCCTTGCGCGATATTTTGTCTAACTCGTCAATATAAATTATTCCCCGCTCGGTCTTATGAGGATTGAAATTGGACGCCTGGAACAGGCGAACGAGGATATTCTCCACATCCTCACCGACATAACCGGCTTCCGTCAAAACGGTAGCGTCGGCAATGGTAAACGGCACCTTCAGAAATTTGGCCAGCGAACGGGCGATCAGGGTCTTTCCCGTGCCGGTCGGTCCGAGCATCAGAATGTTCGATTTCTCCAGCTCAACTTCGCTGTCCTGATTGGTCAGGCGGCTGCGCGCCTGTTGTTTCAGACGATAGTTGATCCGCTTGTAATGGTTATAGACGGCCACCGAAACGGTGCGCTTGGCCGCTTCCTGCCCGATAACATACTGGTCCAGGAAGTTTTTGATTTCGGCCGGGCGCGGCAGATCCCGAATCTCTTCCGAAGGCTCGTACTCGGGCGAGCTTTGCAGCAAGTCATTACAAAGCATCACGCACTCGTTGCAAATGAAAGCCTCATGACCGGAGAACAGCCGTTTCACCTGCGCATGCGGTTTGCCGCAAAACGAACATCGCTGCGACACCCGGGGATCGTATGTATCTGATGACATAGCTTTCCTATTCTCCTGTCTCCACGCCGCGATCAGGTCATCGACCGGAGCGCAAACACACCGTTATTTCTTCTCCTCGCGCTTGCTCTCGTACACCTTGTCGATCAGACCGTACGCCCTGGCGTCCTCGGGCGACATAAAGTAGTTGCGGTCGGTGTCCTTCTCGATTTTCTCGAGCGGCTGACCCGTGTGCTTGGCCAGCAATTCGTGGATTTTCTTCTTCGTTCGCAAGGCTTCCTCGGTCATAATAACCATGTCGGAAACCTGCCCCTGGGTACCGCCAAGCGGCTGGTGGATCATTATCCGGCCGTTGGGCAGCGAGGCCCGTTTACCATGGGTGCCGGCCATCAGAAGAAACGCCCCGGCCGAAGCTGCCAGCCCCATGCAGGTAGTGGCCACGTCCGGCTTGATAAACTGCATCGTGTCATACATAGCCAGCATAGCCGAAACCGACCCGCCCGGAGAATTGATATATACGAAGATGTCTTTTTCGGGATCCTCGGCCTCCAGAAAGAGCATCTGGGCCACAACCAGGTTTGCCACCTGATCGTCAATCGGCGTACCAATGAAGATAATCCGGTCCTTCAGGAGGCGAGAGAAAATATCGTAAGCCCGCTCGCCGCGACCGGTCTGCTCGACCACCATGGGAATGAGGTAGTTGTTCATAAGTCTGTCGTCCATCTCTCGTTTTCCTCTGACATCCTCGCGTTGCGCGAAGTCCGTTTCTATTTCTCGGCCGGGACCTTCCGCGCTTTTTGCAACAGAAAGTCCAGCACCTTTTCTTCCAAAAGCGACTCGCGGAGCTGCATCACCCGTCCCGATTTGCTAAGTTCATTTCGGGCCCGCTCCGGCGTCATATTATTTTGCGCCGCAAAGCCGTTTATCCAGTTTTCGGTATCCGCAGGCAAAACTTCAATCTTTTCCTGTTCGGCCAGCGTGTGCCACAAAATATCCCAGCGCATCGTGTTCTCGCCGACCGGACGATATTGCTCCCGAATCTCCTTTTCGTCGGCTGCCTCGTTATGCTTCTTGAAATCGGCCACGATAGAATCAAGGTAGTCGGACATCAGCCCTTCCGGGAGAGGCACCGTGTTTTTCTGACAAACCTGAGCGACAATCTCCCGTTTATAGAGCTGGTTTTGTTCCGCTTCTTTGCGCTTTTTAAGGTCCTCACGGATTTTCAGCTTGAGTTCCAACGCGGTTTCAACCAGTCCAATCCGTTTCGCGAACGCGTCGTTGAACTCCGGCAACACCCGTTCGTTAACCGATTTTATCTCACAACGATAGGTAATACTGGCGCCGGCAAACTGGGGATCGGAATAATCCGGGTCATAGCTGACCGTAATTTCTTTCTCCTCGCCTGCTTTCGTACCCGGAAACTGCTCCCTGAATTCCTTGACTGTCATCGGGTTGCCAAGGTCGATCCGGGACTCCGGAAACTCGTCCACTTTCAGAGCCTGCTTCGGGTCGGAAACCTTGTGCAAATCCGCTATGATCACATCCCCTTCGGCGGCCTCTCTTTCTACCGGTCGAAGTTCCGACTGCTGTTTGAGAATCTGCTGGACTATTTGATTAACCTCTTCATCGGTAACCTCAGATTCCGCGGTTTTCAACTCCAGCCCCTCGCAGTCAACCTTCTCTATTTCCGGATAGACCTCCATGCTGGCCGAATAGGTAAGTTCACCGGCGTCCGTTAAATCGAGCGCGGTAATTGTGGGTCTTGAGGCTACGTTAAGATTCTCCTGCCGCACCGCCTGCGGGTAGCTCTCTTTGAGCAGCTTATCCACCGTTTCCGCCCTTACCTTATCGGAATAGATGGATTTTATCATGTCAAGAGGCGCGTGACCTTTACGAAACCCCTTGAGTGTAACCGTGCTCCTGAGTTCGTCGTATTGCCTGTCCATTTCGGCCTTCACGGTCTCAGCTTCGAGCACCACCGTGATTTCCCGTTTGAGACCTTCCGCCTGCTTGATTTCTACCTTCACCGGAGTTTCCTCAACCTTATGTCTTGTCATGACCGACCCATCAGGCCGATACACAACCGTCCTTATATACTATATACGACCGACGTAATCACCCGTCGGTTCCAGTTCCTCAACTCTCAACGTCATATATGCGAAAGGGGGGACTCGAACCCCCACTCCTGTCAAGGAACTGGATCCTAAATCCAGCGCGTCTGCCAATTCCGCCACTCTCGCTTACAACAGGGCAAGTTACGCCAATTAGATAAAATCCGCAATCGACTTTTGAGCCACCGGCTGTGCCCCCTACGGTGACCCGCTCTCGGCAAATCCAATTCATAATTGTCGTGGAATTCGGTCAACGCGACCGCAGGTAGGCTTCGAGACTGATGCTCCTGTTGGCTATGCCCAATTTCTTGCGGATAATTTCGCGGTGTTTCAGGACAGTGCGCAACGACAGTTTCAGCACCTCGGAAATCTCACGGGAAGACATCCCGTTCCTGATCATTTCGCAAAGTTCCGACTCCCGCGAGGTCAATCCGGCATAGCGATTCCTGAAATCTTCGCTGTCTGTCGACACCAAGGCATCAATAGTCTGTTCCAAATCGTTCAGCTCCCTGGCCATCGAATCACCCAGTTGTCCCCGGATCTTTTTGAAAAACGGATCCAAAACCGCTCTTAAATCCCGGCTGATTTCCTGGCGGTAATCCTCCCTCTGGTTTTCAAGGTGTTCGAGAACCTGCTTAAGAGCAACGTTCCTTTCCATGAGAGCTTCCTGTTCGGCCTTCAAATCGGCGGTCATTTGTCGCAACAAATCTTCGTTACGCTTGCGGTCCGTCACATCACGCACCAACCCGACCAGACGAATGTCCCGTGCTTTCAAATCACCTCTTGCAACCACCGAAAGTTCAAACCAGAATTCGTTGTCTCCCATGTCCAGCGAATATACAGCCCCGCTGCAGCGCCCCACTTTGAGCGCCTTCTCTATGGAATGCATAATGACATCGGACGCTCTTTCCGGCAGCACCTGGTGTACCGTTTTACCGAGGAACCTGGACGGCGAACGGTACAGCAATTCGGTGTGTCGTGCCCGAAATTCAAGAATCCGCCCGTGCCGGTCCACTTCAAACAGAATATCCGGAAGAGCATCCAGAGTAGCGTTCAGCCGTTCGTTGGACTCCCGCAATTCCTTGTCTTTCTTCATGCGCTCCGTAATGTCGCGAACCTGAACCAGCGCAAACGTCCGGCCTTCCATTTCTATCGGTCCCTGGCATATCTCAACCGGAAAAGTACTACCATCTTTCCTTCGGTGCGCCCTGATAAATGTCAGCGGCTCTCGACCGGGAAGGTTGTTCCAGAGGTGTTTCTTATCACCAAGGGCCTGCGCATCGGAGTCGATATCCGGCACGGACATTTGCAGCAACTCCTCCCGCGTGTATCCGAGCATCTCGCAGGCACGTTTGTTCACATCAATAAATCGCCCGTCAAGATCGTGTATATAAAAGGCATCAGCCGTCTGGTCCATGAGCGTGCTGTAACGATTCTCGCTATGTTCCTGCAGCAAACGTCCTCTTTCAGCCTCAAGGTCTTTCAACAACTCATCCGCACTCTGATAACGCGACTCCGGCCTTTTCTCAAGCGTCCGGTCGACAAGCACCTTCAGACCCTGCGATATCTCGATCTGGCTTTCCGCCGACGGAGGCACCGGATCGTTTATGACAGCCGCCAGGGTTGTTTCAACATCATCGCGCACAAAAGGCCGTTCCCCGGTAAGCAGTTCATAGAATATCAACCCCAGAGAAAAGACATTGCTGCGCCCGTCGATTTCCTTCCCCTGCGCCTGTTCAACCGACACATAGCCCGCCGCCAATGGATCCGGTCCGGCCCCTTCCCCCAGAAAACCCTCGGCGAACAGCTTGACCATATCTCCAGCGGCAAGGCCAACGTTCCCGGGCCACAACCAATGATACACCAGACCGGACCGGTGGGCTTCAGCCAATCCCCGAACGATCGGTATCACCATTTCCAGAGCTTCCCCGATCGAGACTCGTCCGTTTTTCAGAATCGAGTTCAAAGGTTCCGTCTCGTTATGCTCCAGCGCTGCAAACGGTCGTCCTTCGTATTCCCCCCACTCGTACACTCGCGTTATATTGGGATGATTCAGGGCGGCCAGGGCTCGAACGTTCGTCAGAAACCGGGCTCGTGTCTCCGAGTCGGCGGCCTGTTTCGCCGGCAGGAAGCACAGCCTGACCCGGCGTTTCAGATCAACATCCTCAGCCAGGTATAATTCACGGTCGGGGGCCTCCTCGATCTCCTCAACAACCGAGAAGTGCGCCGCCATCACGCCCGGTATGATAGCCGCGGATCCAACCATGCTCTTACCTTGCAGATGTCGTAGGATTAACTTTGGTCAAAGCGCCTGAACGCAATAACCTTGAGCAAACTTAGGTTACTATAAGCAATCGAGGACTGTCAGGGAAGAAAAAATAATCAGAAAAACGGCCGCGGGCGCCGCCAACCTGCACTTTTCCGTGAATTATCGTATCCGTATGTCTTTTCGGCCTCATCTTCCGGCAACACCGCACGCCCCAACAAGCCGACTCCCCGATGAATTGAAAATTGCGACCGGGAAATCTTCCGAGGCACGGACTACCCGAACGGTTCTCCCTGACACGACACGACCGCACTTGCTGCGCCAATCGGAAGGTACAAACTCCTTAGGAAGATCAGAACGCGAGTGAATTATGTTAACTTTATTTTCCTCGGAACATGATTATGCGTGAACCGTTTCTTCACCCCGTAATCGACCGACGGCTTTTCACCAAGAGATATAAACAGCCTTGTATCAATAATAAGAATCGGTTGACTTTCCCGCTACAGGACGATATTTTCCCCCGTAGTTAATTATGTCTTCATTGTTTATTCGTCACGAGGTTTTTTTCACCCTGATCGGTCCCGAAAGAAAATTAATCTGAAGGCGGCGGGGGCGCTGTAAGAATGCCGTTGACTATGTGCAACAAGATTCTTTTAGAATATAAACTCGACATCATAAACGAAACTGGAGAGTGAAGTGAGTATGAACATCTATGTGGGAAATCTCTCGTACAGCTCGGGAGAAGATGATCTGCGCCAGGCTTTTGAGCAGTATGGCAAGGTAATCGGCGTGAACATTATCAGAGACAGGTATAGCGGCGAGTCCCGAGGCTTCGGCTTCGTGGAAATGGAATCCGACGAAGAGGCCAGGGCTGCCCTGGCCGGTCTCAACGGTGCCGAACTCGGCGGCCGCAATTTGCGAGTCAACGAAGCCAAGCCTCGCGGCGAAGGCGGCGGTCCGCGACGCGACAGACATTAATTCTCGATCAATCGCTTCAACACCGCGATTGTAAACAACCGGGAGGGTCGGCCTTATATGTCGACCCTCTCGCTTTTTTCGTCCGTATACATATGAGAAAAAGGCCTTGCCGGAAAATCCCGGGCGATCTATCCTTGATGCGTGCATAACATGGCCACCAGATCCAATCAATCGTCAGACCAGGCTGCCCGCCGCCGCATTCTTCTCATCGGTGGGGCTGGTTATATCGGCTCGGTCCTTACCCGTCGCCTTCTTGCCTGCGGCTATCGCGTGAAGGTCCTCGACGCTTTTCTTTACGACAACGCTTCCTCTCTCGCCGATCTTGGCGACATACCGTCGTTGTCTTTTCAGCGCGGCGATTTCTGCCAACCGGAAGTGCTCGAAAAAGCACTGCTCGATGTTACCGACGTCGTCCTGCTGGCCGCTCTGGTCGGCGATCCGCTCTGCCGTAAATATCCCGAACTTGCCCGGCGTATCAATCAGGATGGTGCCATCAGGCTCTTCGATACTCTCGACGCTCACTCCGTCGACCGAGCCATTTTCCTCTCGACCTGCAGCAACTACGGCTTGCGAAGCGACGGCAGCCGTGCTGACGAAGATGCCGAGCTGAATCCACAGTCCCTGTACGCTGAGACGAAAGTCAATCTCGAACGACACATCCTGACCCATGGCGACGTGCATTTCTGCCCGGTGTTGTTTCGCCTGGCTACCGCTTACGGTTTTTCGCCTCGCATGCGTTTTGATTTGACCATCTCCGATTTCACCCGCCAACTGACCCTTGGGCACAAATTGTGTATCTACGATGAAAACACGTGGCGGCCTTATTGCCATGTACGAGACATCTCCACCGCTATCATCGCGGCGCTGGAGCAACCTTCTCAGCACGTCCGCGGTCGCGTCTTTAACGTGGGAAGCAACGACCAGAATTATACCAAGCAAATGATCGTGGATATCGTCCTCAAAACCGTTAACGACGGCCGGGTGAGTTATGGCGAAGGTGAACGGGATCCCCGAGACTACCGCGTGTCTTTCGACAGGATAACGGAAACACTGGGCTTTCGCTGTCAGTACTCGGTTGACGAGTTCGTCCCCCGGCTCGCGCGGGCAATCGAATCGGGGTTCTTTGACGACGTTGAGACAAGAAAGAACTTCTACGGCAATTACATAATCGAACCCACTTGAGGCGACACGAACCGCCGGATCCCGATGAAATGGAGATCATGGTGGTCGCACGAAGATACCGAGTGAAAGCATCGTATTGTCCCACAACACTATAACCTTTCCTGTAACTGCCCTGTTCAAAGTTATTATTGATTTGGAACCAAACCAAATATAGGCTTTAACATAGATATCGCTCCGGCTTTGGTGCCCTTGCGTCGAACGAAATAAAAAACAGGATAGGATATAACATGACAGTCGATCCTTCGATCTTCAAAGCCTACGATATACGGGGCACTTACCCCGAGCAGATAAACGCCGAGGTCGCCTACCAGGTGGGGGCCGCGCTTGCCCAGTATCTTAAACCGAAATCAATAGCGGTAGGTCGCGATATGCGATTGTCCTCCGATGAACTGGCCGAGCATCTCATGCGCGGAATCAACGACAGCGGAGCGGATGCCGTCGATCTGGGACTAACTTCAACCGACGGGCTCTACTTTGCCGTGGGTCGCTTCGGGTTCGACGGCGGCATCATGATCACGGCCAGTCACAATCCGAAACAATACAACGGTTTCAAAATATGTCGCAAGAACGCCGAGCCACTGTCCGGCCAGCAGGGTCTTAACCATATGCGCGAGGCTATCCAGTCCGGGACTTATCTCGACAAAGCTTCTTCCAAGGGAGTCATTATTCGCAAAGATATCTCCCAGGCTTACACCGAACATTGTCTGTCATTCATCAACCCCACGCTGGTAAAACCGTTCAAAGTTGTTATCGACGCCGGTAACGGCATGGCCGGCCTTACTCTGCCGCCCGTGCTGGAGAAACTCCCCATCGAGGCGACACGACTGTATTTCGAACTGGACGGATCATTCCCCAATCACCCGGCCTCACCCATTGAACTGGAGAATCTCAGGGACCTCCAGAAAAAGATAGCTGAAGTCGGCGCGGATTTCGGGGTGGCGTTTGATGGCGATGCCGACCGCATGTTCCTGCTCGACGCATCCGGTCGTCAACTCGGTGGTGACATGGTTACGGCACTGGTCGCCAAATCGCTGCTGGCCAAGAACCCGGGCCAGACCGTGTTATACAATCTCATCTGCTCCAAAGCCGTCCCCGAAATCATCGAACGTTCGGGCGGCCGCGCCATTCGCACCCGAGTGGGTCATGCTCTGATCAAACCGCTGATGAAAAAGGAAAACGCCATTTTCGGAGGCGAACATTCCGGCCATTTCTATTTCCGGGATTTCTGGTTTGCCGATTCCGGCCTTATCGCTTTCCTGGTCTGTCTGGAATTGATATCAACCGAAGGCGTACCCTTGCATGAAATGGTCAGCCGAATCGACCCGTATTTTCGTTCCGGCGAGATAAACAGCCGGGTACCATCCATCCCGGACATAATCGCCAGGGTCAAAGCAGCTTTTGCCTCAGGAAAACAGGACGAGATTGACGGCCTCACCGTTCAGTATGACAACTTCTGGTTCAACTTGCGTCCCTCAAACACCGAACCCCTCCTGCGATTGAACGTTGAGGCTAACAATAAAGACCTGCTCAAAGAGAAGACCGCCGAAATACTTAAGATCGTAAGGGGGCAATGACATAATGTCAGAAACCAAAGGGAGCATTCTCGTCGTCGACGACGATCCGACTCTGTTGTCGATGCTTACCGATACGCTTACCGCCATCGGGTACGAATCGGTAGCGGCCTCGGACGGGATAGAGGCACTTGATCTGCTTATCAACAGCGAATACAAATTCGACCTGATGATAACGGACATCAAGATGCCCAGCATGGACGGTATCGGGCTGCTGAAAAGAGCCCGCCGCCACTGCCCGGACCTTCCGGTGCTTTTCATCACCGCCTACGCCTCACGGGAAATCATCGCGCAGACATCACCCAATGGCCTTCTGGCCAAACCGTTCAGGATTTCTCACCTGGAAAACATGATAGAAAGAGCGCTGGCCAACAAAAACAACGGCAATCGTCCGCCACAACGACGAAAAGTACTCGTGAATGTGGACGACGAAACCCTGCGACGCAGCCTCACCGAGGCCTTGAGCTGCAGCGACTACTTGCCCTTCCCTGTCGCCGGAGGGGACGAAGCTCTTCAGGAACTGGAGCGGGGACATTTCGATGTCATGATAGCGGAAATCGAGAACACGGCGGCCGAATCCGGTGTCGATACGGTACGTCGCGCCCAGCCGGACCTGCCGGTGGTTGCCGTCTCCGCTTCCCGAAGCGCCGATGACATCGACCGGGTCAGCCAACGGCTCAAGCTGAACGGTTACCTGGAAAAGCCGCTTACCATAGGTCGGCTTATCGCCCTGCTGGACAAGACCACCCGACCAACCGCAGAGTCGGTCAATTAGGCACCGGGCCACAGCGCCCACCGTCACTACCGAATAAGAAAAGAGCCCTGTTTATACAGGGCTCTTTCCGTATCCTACAAGAGTAAGATAACTTACTTCAGCAGAATCATCTTCTTGACATTCGAATACTCGGAAGTGGTGAGCTTGTAGAGATAGACACCACTGGCGAGGTTCGAAGCATCCCAGTTAACCGTCTCAACACCAGGCTCGGCGGTACCGGCAAAGCGGTCGACCAGCTGACCGGCCATGTTATAAATGGCCAGTTCCCAGGCGCCGCCACCCGGCAGAGCGAACTCTATGGTGGTGGTCGGGTTGAACGGGTTAGGATAGTTCTGACTCAGGCTATACCGAGCCGGGACGTTCTTGGCAGCGATCTTCGTGCCATTAGCGTCGGCCATCTCAATCGAGACGATCTGCCCGGTGATACCGCTGATAATGTTACCCGTGCAGGTAGCCATGGTGCTGGCATCCAAATTCGGAGTGACGATAATATTGGTATTCTCGCCGTCGAATTTGTAAGCCATGTCCATACCGGCCGCCTCCAGAGCGGGGGTCACTTCACCAGCTACAACCAGATGCATGGCAGCGACTTCAGCATCGCTGACAGTCACATTACCAGCCTCGTGGGTGTAGGTAGCGTTGATAGCGACATCCTTCGGATAAGGCTCAGCGTCACCAATGACGACACGAATCAAGTAAACCAGGTCGGCCACCGTCAGCGTCAGACCGTCTTTGTTGACGTCGGACGCGGCGATCGAACCAGCCGGATACTCGAACGCACCAAGACCTTCAATGAAGTACCGGGTGAACATCACGGCGTCTGAAATCTCGTAGCACAGGCCGTTCAGGTTGATGTCACCAGGAGCGTCGATAGAGTCGGCGCAGACGATGTCGATACCGCCGTTGTAGTAGTCAACCACCGCAACAGGTATCGGCTTGCCTTCTTGTCCGCTGCCCGCAAAGCACTCGTCGATCGTACCGTACCACGTCGGGAACGTGTTGTCGCTGAGGCCGTCGATCCTTTCATAGGTATCCAGGCCACCAGCACCGATATAATCGAAGACATAGCGAGAGAGCATCAGCGTGTCACCGCCGACATCGGAGAAGGCGTTGTCACCGCAGTCATACCAGTAGAACTTGATCGGCACAAACTGGCATTCCAAAGTACGATCGTTGGAAACCAGGAAGTGCAACAAGGTCAACTGGGTGGCGTCGGTGTCAGTACCGTCATTGTTATAGCAATCCGGATGGTTGGCACCATCGTTCTGCTCGGCCATGGCTACGACGCGCAGCAAGCCGCTCGGGCAGGCGTCGCCGCAATTGCCATCAGCACCGTAACGATAGGTGAAGTATTCCCATCCGCAGTCGGTGAAGAACTCTCCTTCTTCAGCATATTCGAAGGTCAGAGCACTGTTATCATACTGGATTACGAGATCGTAACCACCGATTGACCAGTTGTTGAATGCCGAACCGAGCATGTCCACACTGACCAGGGCTTCAACACCCTGAGGCTGGTTGTGAACCTTCTCGATAGTGACAGCCATCGAACGGACCTCGATTTCGAAACAGCAAGTGTCGGCGTTCTCAGGGCTGCATTCACACGTATTGGCACTGTCGGTAGCTTCGATACACATCGTGAAGAAACCGGTATACTCGGCCTCAAGCTCCGTATTCCAGGTGATCTCACCGGTAAGCGGATCAACCATTACCGTACCCGGACCGTCAAACGAAACCAGGTGGTAGAACGGACCCCAAGGACCATCGTCAGGATCAACCGCGGTGGCCGTGGCCGTCATCGTCTCTCCGTACCAAATCAACTGATCTTCCGGACAGGTGATAACCGGCGGCTCATTGGTCACGCAAATGGTGAAGGTGGTCGAAGCCTCGGCGAGGCAGTTATCCACGACCTTTACCGTAACTTCATGATCACAAACATCTTCACCTTCGGTCGGCCACTGCATCGTACCGTCAAGGTTCACGACCAGATCGGCAGGACCGTCGACCTTATAGAACTTGAGCTCCTCACAACCATTCTCCAGATCGTCGTCATCTCCGGCGGCCGTACCAGTCCAGGTCTCACCCCACGGGATATCGTCGTCGTCGATCGGATCGATCGTCGGCGGGACATTAGCCATGTGGATCGTGCCCGGATTGACAGCCACTGCGAGAATCGAGTTGTCAAAAGCGTCCACGAACTGGGTCGTGATGTCCCCGGTCGGATTGGCATACGGGAAAATCGTATTGTCAATAATCGCGGTGCCTTCGCAACACTCGGCAGTGGTGAACTCAATCGTGGCTACAAGCTGGTCGTCCCCCTGAAGAAGGACTCCGTCGCCCGCATCCACGCGCATAGCGGCAAAGCGGATCATATCCGGGGCAACCCCGTCAGCCGAATCAAGGTCAATAACCCGATCCGACAGAACACCGGAAGGAAGCTCCCAAACTATGTTGATATCATGGATGAAGCCACAAAGATCCTGCTCATCGATCACGAAAACGCACTCAATGGCGTTGACCGAATCGGCAGTAACGTCAACTGTCACCTGTACGGACTGATCGGCGCAGCGCAACAGGTTGGACTTTGACTCGATCGTGACTTCGTTAGCCAATGACATCGAAGCCGCAAATACCACTATAAAGGAGATTATCAGCAAAGAATGAAGCGTTCTTTTTTGCATCATTTAATGCTCCTTTAATACTCAAAACAACTTAAGTTTCAGGTAAATGCTCCGGGGCATTAAGCCGGAGTAAATACCTTTGTACATCCGATACTACCCATTTTACAGGGTTCGATACCGGAACCATCCAATTCATAAACCGTCTCAGACCCGCTTGCGCAAATCTGCCTCCAGAGAAAATCCCCGGATAAAAAGCCGATTTATAATTGGGTTGGAAATAAGACGAAAGAACAGAAAAAACCTTCCGGGGTGTAAACCACCCTTCAAGGCTTTCCAATTTCTCGAAACAACCTGAACTCGGGTTTGAGCTACTGTAACACCAAGAAGAACTTAATGTTACCAAAGGTGCTGAGGACTCAAAACAGAAGCGCGTTTAACACAACTATTTCCCTAGACGCCTCAAGGATAACAGAATAATCATGTTTTGTCAAGAAAATTTTTCCACCCAGAACAAAAAAACCGTCATACTATAGCCTGTAGTATTAAAATGCTAAGCGGATGACCGCCTCCACCCAACCCGTCAGATTCCTGTTACCCGCTAAAAAGAATAGTATAAAGCCGACGAAATGAGAAATACGGCGTTGTCTTCCAGGGCCTGCTCATGCCATTCCCATTCCGCGCTAAAAAGCAGATTAAACGACAAACCCCTCCAGATGCTCCAGTCGGCCAGAGCATCAAGCCGCCAAAAATAGAAGTCGCTTTGAAGTTCCCCCTCGGTTTCCAGATTCCGATATCCGCCCACCGCTTCCGCCGAGCCGAAAAACCGCCCCGACCCTATACAGTCCACGGCCGTCTTCAAACCGTACTCGAAATACTCCTCACTTACCACCGGATCACCCGACTGCCCGGTCAGAAGCCCGAAATGGGGCCCCAGACCGACGGCCCAGCCCCGACTCTCCAAACCGCCCAGCACAGCCCCTTCCAGACGCTTTGAATCATTGTTAAGTATATCGGAGTCATCGAAGTACAGCATTTCGAAGGTCATTTCCGGGCCACAGAAAAACAGCTCATTCAGATCAAACCGGCTCCGAATATCCCCTTCCAGGCGCAGATAATCATCCTCTTTCCCCTCAGCGTTGTAGTCCTTGGCCTCCACGCGCAAATAGGCGTCGAATTCCCCGCCACCATAAAAACCGGAACCCAAAACCTCGCCACCGATACTGCGATAATCCAGACGGCTCGAGTCCGGAACCCTGCGAACCGCATAGAATAAATCCATATCTACCAGAGTGTTCCCCCCAACCTCCTGCGTAACACCAAGTTTACCTTCATAACGGGTGTGGTTGTAAGAGTACTCCGTAATGTCTTCAAAGCGTACCAGATCGGCCTTGACCCGTGCCCACAGCGACAAACTCGGGAGCACCGGGAGCACGGCCTTTGCCCGGCTGTAACCACGCCAGTAACTTTCGGCCGGATCGCTCTCCTCGCCGTAACCTTCCCGCCAATCGATCTCCGTGGTCCAATCGAGCCGGACAGAACCGAAACGCGGCCGATAGTCACTGTTCAAACGAAAACGCACCTGGTCGGGGGCGTGCTCCAGAGTCCCCTGAACTTCGAAACTCCGCAAATCACGCGAGACATATTCAAGCGTCACCTGCTCTTTGAAATCATTAAGGTAAGTTGTCCTGAGATCGGTAAGAATTTCCAGCGAGTCGGCCTGGCTTTGATCCAGAGAATCCGCAAAGAATTCCTGGGAAAGAAAATCATAGCCGATCCCGGCCTTTACAGAGAGGCCGGCGGCCATAAGATTGTCTCTCGCGGCACCGGCCACAATCAATATGATAAGCGCCAAAAGGGCTAAATAACGGCGCAAGGTGTTTCCCCGGCGTTAGTTACTACCGGTAATATACCTCTGGGCCTGCCTGAGAGCAAGCCGGGCGGCTTGCAAAGAGGCCGAGGCCTGCTTGGTTTTCTCTTCACTCAAGTGCTTACGGGCCAGTTCCAACTGCTCAAACGCCTGATTGACCAGTTCTAACCCCGTCTGTCTCCGGGAGTTATCATCAGATTGACGCAGTTGTTCGGCTGTCCGGTCGGTCTCTTTCTTCAGTCGCTCGTATCGCTGCTGCAACTGGTCTGCCCCCTGACACTCCCGGCCAACTTTCAGCGCCTGTTCGCGAGCTTTCTTCAAAGCCGCCAGAGCAGCTTTGTTCTGATTCTGGATTTGCAGATCAAGAGCCAGATTCAGCGCTTCCCGGGCCTGATCCAGACATTCCCGCGCCGTCTCCGAATCACAGCCGTCCAGCATCCCCCGGGCCTGTTCGATCAACCGCTCGGCGTTTTCCCTGCGCCTTTCGAACCGGGCCTCATGACGCTCGCTGAGCCGCGCGACCGTTACGAGGCGTTCGGCCGCCTTTTCCACCTGATCGGCCAGCCTGAGCGCCGGTCGATACTGCCCGCCACGATAGAACTCCCAGGCCTTAGCCAGATTGTCCCGGGCGCTTTCCAGCATCGTCCGCAGCCCCTCGCCGTCCTGTTGTATCATCTGGTCACGAGCCCTGTCCAGATACTCCCCGGCCCGTTCCAACCGGCGAAGCACCACCGATTCCGCCTGTTCCGTCTGCCGACAGCGCGACAAAGCCCGCATGGCCATCTCCCGCGCTTTCACCGTCAGACCGTCGGCAACCTTATACGCGTTCCGTTCAAACGCCTCCCAGGCCCGCTCCTGATACTTCACGGCGTTCCGAAGCGGCCCACCGGCCAGCGGATCGTTGCAGCCCCGCACCGCCTCCGACGCCCGCGTGATCAACTCGTCGGTCGCCTCAAGACGCTCCCGGACGTAGTCCCTCAAGTTGTCCGAACTCTGGGCCACCACCAAGGGAGCACCGAGAGTTACCAAACCAAGAACTACCAATAATGTTATCAGCGAATACTTCATTGTCGGCCTCTTTCACCGAACAACTCTGAATCAAATCCCGTGCCGCGCCCAGACTCTCATCTATCACACTGCCCGCCAATGCATTACATAATCAAGCGAAAGGCCTTACGGGCTCCCGTGTACCTCTGGGTACGTCTCATGTCCCGTCTTGTCCATTGTTTCCCGCCGAAACAGCCTGTCGTCTCCGTGCTCCCCGGAATGAGAAACATGCTCCGGAGCATCGGGAGCACGCAAAACGAAACCCCGGCCCCTACGGCCGAAGACCGTGCACCTTCATCCTGCTATACAGACGCCGCCGGGAAATTCTCAGCAACCGGGCCGCTTCGGTCTTGTTCCCACCGCTTTTCTCCAGCGCTTGAAGGATCATCTCCTTCTCGGCCTGTTCCAGCCCGCCGGCTGTTTGTGCTCCCGACTGAGGCATTTCAAGCGGGGCGTCGTCAATCTCAATAGCGAAATCATCCGGTGTCAAAGGCTCCCCGCCGGACAGAATCACCGCCCGGTCAATCACGTTGCGCAGCTCGCGTATATTACCCGGCCAGTCATACCGAAGCAGACGCTCGCGGATTGCCTTATCAAGTGTCGGATGGGGAAGACCCTGGATTTCCAGAAAGCGCTTTGCCAGTTCAATCACGTCCTCGCCACGCTCACACAAGGGCGGCAAGTTAACAGGGAAAACGTTGAGCCGGAAATACAAATCCTCGCGGAAACCACCCCTCCGAATTTCTTCCTTCAGATCCCGATTTGTAGCCACCACCACCCGGACATCAACCGTAATCGTATCGACCCCGCCGACCCGGATAAACCCCCGCTCTTCGAGCACCCGAAGCAGCTTCGCCTGCATGGCCGCCGACATCTCGCCGATTTCGTCAAGAAATATCGTGCCTTTGTCGGCCAGCTCAAACCGCCCCCGCTTGCGGGCTACCGCCCCGGTAAAAGCTCCTTTTTCATGGCCAAAAAGCTCTGATTCCAACAATGTTTCGGTCAAAGCGGCCGAATTGACGGCGATAAACGGCTCCCCGCAGCGCGGCGACAACTCGTGAATCATCCGGGCCGCCAGCTCCTTGCCGGTACCCGAACGCCCGGTCAGCAGCACGGTGGCGTCGGTGGGGGCGACCTGCCGTATCAACTGCCTTACTTTTTCGGCCGCCGGCGAAGACCCCACGAACTCGGCCGCCGCGGCGCTCTTGTCCACCGCCTGAAAATGCTCGGCCAGCAGTGCTGTTTTCTGCTGTCCGGCCAGCTTGTTAATCAAAATGACCAGTTCATCGAGAGAGAACGGCTTTATCAGGTAATCGGCCGCTCCTTTTTTCAAAGCCTCGACCGCTGTCTCAGCCGTAGCGTAGGCGGTCATCATGACAACCTCGGTCCCTCCCGAAGCCAGGGCTTTGTCCAGAATCTTCATACCGGAGATTTCCGGCATCGACAGATCGGTTATCACGATATCAAAGGCGTGCTTTTCGATAAGTTCAAGAGCCTCTTTCGGATCGACTGTCGTGGTAACCCGGTGGCCTTCATCCTCAAGTGTCCCGCAGATCAGCGAGGTCATTTTTGGTTCGTCGTCGACAACAAGTACGCTGGCCATATCCTATCTTCCCGTTTGGTCGGGTTGTTTCGGCAGGGAGACTATCACTTCGGTCTTTTTACCCGACTCAGAGACGATCTTCATCTCCCCGTTCATCTGCATAACGATTTCGCGACTGAGGTACAAACCCAGGCCGGACCCGGTTGTCCCCGTCGTGTAAAACGGCTCGAAGACCTTTTTCAGTTCTTTGCGGCTGAGTCCGCAGCCATGGTCGATCACCCGTATATCCACGCTGTTGCCCGTTTCGGTAAGTTCAATACCAACCTCAACCGGCTTCTTTGCTTGTCGGCAGGCCTCGACACCGTTAAGCAAAAGGTTCAAAAGTACCTGCCGCAACGACCGGGGATAACCGACTATAGACAGCGCTCCCCCCGGGCCGCCGATCCAGGTAATTTCCTCACCGGGGAATTTGTCGAAAAGGTGCTTTTTGACTCCCGCCAGCAACTCGGCGAGGTTGAACGCCGACGGTCCGTCGGCCGCAAGAAGCGACCCACCCGACCGCGCGAAATCAAGGTACCCCGACACGATCTCGTTGAGCCGGTCGATTTCTTCTTCGATAAACCCGGCTTCGGCCATTCCCGTTTTCTGGGCCAGCCGTTCGGCCGAGGCCCGGATTATCATCAGCGGGTTACGAATCTCGTGCGCCACCACCGCCACCATGCGCCCCAGATGGGCGTGGGTCTGCCCCAGGAAAAGCTGCTGTTCGGCCCGGTTGATCCTTCGCTGCAGCAGCAGAAACAGCACCCCCAGCACCAATCCGCCAAGAAGCGAAAGGCCGGTGGCGTAGTACAGGTTGTGGCGAAGTTCGGTCAGGGCATCGAAATAGTCCACATTGGCTTCTACCCCCAGCACCGCTATCACGAACCCATCCACCCCGGAAAGCGGGGCAAAGGCGCTCTTAAGATAGACCCCGCCGCTCTGATAGGTGGGGGAAACCATCACGCCGGCGGTCGAGTCATAGAAAAGCGAGTCGATCACCGGACCGTTGAGTTCGGCCAGAAAATAGACCGAATCGGCCTCAAGAATAGTCGTAGCCAGATAGTGGTAGTTTTCGTCGAGCACGAAAACCTCGGACAGCGAATCTGCCTGCCGGGCGCGTTCCAGGGCGGCGATTGTTTCGAGATAGCTCTGGATATCGTCGGCGGCGAGAAGCTCGACCTGTGCGGGCGAAAGGTTCCCGGCGGCCGCATGGGCCAGGGCGGCCAGACGGCGGCCGAGCTGATTGTCGAGCATGGTCTCGGTTTTTTGGTAATAGAACCACCAGGCCAGATTGACCAGGATGATAAGGATCGCGGTAAACAGGGCGATCAGAACGAACTTTTTTGACCCGCTGAACACGGGTTAATTATGCGCCCCTCACCCCCCGCACGCAACTTAAAGACGGAGGGGGAAGCGAGTCCGATTCCCAAGTGACACAAGCCATGCGGCTGGGCTTCTTACTCAGTGCCCAAGATTGCCCGTCGTATTTTCGCATATACTTCACCTTCCAAAAGATCGATAGAGCCATGGGTAGCCATGCGCACACTCTCTCGGAAGCTAGCCAATCGTGACAAGAGAGGTGCGATTGTTCCGTTGCTTCTCTCAACAAAGTCGTAGCAGTCACTGAGACAGGTTGGAAGCTTGTACCCTCTTGTGCTGCTGGCAATCAAAACGCCACTGTCCCTCAAAGGAGCTACTATCTTACTCCTAAAGTGATGATCTGAGATTGGCTCAATGTCACTAGATGGAATAGCACCTATGATTTCTCCTGATGGAATGTACCGATGTGGATCACCAGTTTGCAACTCGTAGACTAAGTGCTCCAAGCAGGCCAATTGCTGATGTACGGCGAGATCGTCACTTCCTTCGTTTTCTTGGAAGAATCTGTCAGCCGCCCTAAGGGCTGCTTCCCGAATGCTGGCAGAGTAGTCGTCATTATCTCCATCTTCTGGATACTCCGTATCGAGCGCCGTTAATGCTGGTGGCCAGAGCCTTTCTCCTGTCTTTCCGACTCCTATATGTGCCTTATAGTCCTTCATTGTAAGTCCCTGCACACTCGGATCCCAACACTTAGCCACTGTACCGGCCATAAAATCGGCGAGTTGCAATAGTGGATCTGCATCACTGGGAATGAACCCAAATGACGACTCGGAGAACAAGTCGGGCTGATGCCTCTTGAGGACGTACTTGCGAAATCCACGCATGAACTGAGCCGATCCTTGCTCGTCTGCAATCACTTGAAGATTTGGGTATCGCCTGTATAACTCGTTATCCAACAAACCGTGCATGTACTTCCGAAATGACTTCCTGTACTGAAACCCACTATTCCTGCAAAGTCGGCCTTTATCTATGATGACGGCAAGCACGTGGAATGGTAGCTCTCTGACATCGTCCAAGATTCTCAGTCTCCTGGTGTGCTTGTCGCCCACTTTCACTGATTTCATCTCTCCCGTTTGGAAATGTGTTTTACGCACCTTCTTAACAGCATCTCTTAAGGATATGAGAGAGTTTGGCCTGACAATTACGGCAGCAACTACATACAAGTGCGACGTACCGGCCTTTGACAAATCGAGCCCTGTATCACCTGATTCATCGATAAATGCGTGGCAGTTAAATATCGACATCTTCGCCTCTCGGAGCTTTATGGTTCCTTGAATACCGCTATTTCCATCATCAGGGGGACAACATGGCTGATACTCCATAATATGCTATTCAACATTGTGGATCAATAACGTTTCCTATAACATCCTAGATAGTTCTGTTCTCACCAAACACCTAAAAGTAAAGCCATTAATATTGTCCCTTTTCCTACCCCCCCTTTTCCCCCTCGCCGTTTCTTCGTATATTCCCATAGTCGGTTTTCTGATCAGTGCGCTGTCCGGCGATGCCGACGCTTAACCAAATCGGGGAGTTCGCCATGACCAAAGCCGAAAAGAGAGACTTCTCCAAAGGCGAGTATCGCAAAATGCTCGACTACCAGCGCGTGTACATGTGGCCCGAAGATACCGTCGACAAACTGGCCGCCTGGCTGGGCCTCAAACCCGGCATGACCGTGTTCGATATCGGCTGCGGGGTCGGCTATCTGGGACGAACCTACTGGAAATACTACGGCGAAGGCGGCCGGTACGTGGGCGTGGATATCAAACAGAAACTGCTGGACGAAGCCGCCGCGGCCGCTGACGATTGGGCGCACGGGGGAGAGGTACAGTTCGTGCAGGGCGACGCCTACGCGCTGCCGTTCGAAGACAACAGCGCCGACTGTGTGATGTGTCAGGTGTTGATGATGCACCTGGAGTTTCCCGAAAAAGCCCTCGCCGAAATGGTGCGCGTGGTCAAACCGGGCGGGCTGGTCGTGTGCGTGGAACCGGACAACCTGTCGTCGATGCTTGCCAAGCGACATTACTCCCTGCCCGATTACACCCTCGAAGAAAAACTGCTGTTTACCAAAATCACCCTGATACAATACGAAGGACGGCTTAAACTGGGGCTGGGCGATCTGGCTATCGGGATCAAGATACCGCCGATGATGAACGATCTGGGCCTGAAAGAAATCGAATCCCGCCTGAACGACCGCGTGTTTGTTCTTCTGCCGCCTTACGAAGGTCCGGTGCAGCAACACCGGCTGGCCAATATCAAACGTAACGTCCTCGACGACAAGATGCGCAAGTTTCTGGTGGACGAAGCCCGTCAGGAGTTTCTGGCCGGCGGGGGAGACATCGACGATTTCGAAAAGAGCGTTCAGATTTTCGAGAAACAGCGCCCGTTGTTCCGCGAGCATTTCGACAAGGGGATTTTCTTCTCGTGCGGCTCGACCGATTTCTACATCATCAAAGGCCGCAAACCCGAATAGTCGGCCTGCACCACATGAACCCGGCCGGACATCTGCCCCGCGTTCTGAAGTTGAGTTTAATGACTGGTGGCTTTGGAATCTATCCGACCGGGTCGCATCCTTGCGAGAATCCGGACAACCCGGCCTGCGTCCACAGGTAATACCCGGCCAGAACAGGGGGTAGAGTTATATTAACTCTGCCATAAGGTATTGTCCCGGTGGGGAATCTGTCAACGGAAATTTGATTTTATCGGAACTCGCTTGTTTTCATATGATTAAACAAAGGAATTTAACACCCCTCGGGATCATTCAATACCAAAACACAAAACCGGGCCTTCTGCCGCCTTTATCCAAAGGTTCCGATATCCTCTTAAGGTCAACGCGATGTGCGGCTATATCTTCTTGACTCCCGGTCGAAAAAAGGTATAATACCCCGTCGATTCGGCAGCGTTATACGACCCCTTCGTCTAGCGGTCCAGGACTCCGCCCTTTCACGGCGGCAACACGGGTTCGAGTCCCGTAGGGGTCGCCATTTTTTTCAGTGTCGCTGCCGCTCCCGCTCAGTTCAAGTTCGTACCTAACGGGCGGTCTGCATCTTTGCCCGAAACAGCATCGAGGTGATAATCTCGATCAGCAACCCGTAGATCATGCCAAGCAAAACCGTTCCGGCAAACATACCAAACTTGCTGTACTCAGGACTCTCCGGAGCCATCAGGCCACTAAAGGCAATCGGCAAACTGAATAACAGACCCATTATCAGCCCGTGCACCGACCAGTGCCCCATTTTTATACAACTGATACCGATAGCAAAACCGATAAGTGACCGGCTGGTGATGATCTGCAAGGCCAGCGGCCAGCCGATTTCGTAATCGCCGCTGGATGCGAACGCATAGCAGATAAAGCCGCAGCCAATACCGGCCAGTGTTGCGACGATAAGCCGCTTCGCTTTATTCACCGTAACCCTCCCGGGATTGCAGACGCCGGCCGCATACGTTGATTTGCCTATAGCGGCCTGTCGGACAATCCTCTAAGATCGTTGTGATGAAGTCATTGTCGCCGGGTGTTCAACACACAATCCCGGCGCATTGATTGCATAGTATTATAGCGGCCCCGATGCGCACCTGTCAAGCCCGCCGCAACCACCCGACAAAAGCCGCTACGGGCAGGACGGAAGGGGCTCCAGACTGATGAACAAATGATCGATCAACACCGTGAGATCACCGGTGTCGACGCACATCGGATTATTCTCAGGGTCGGGCTGCCCGGACAGATCGACGTCACCTTCCGCGACACAGCATAAAGGATCGAGACCGATAAAGAGATGGTCGATCATCACGGTCAGATCGCCCATGTCAGGTATCTCCGAACCATTGCAGTCCAGATTACCAACCGAAGCACCGGTGCAACAACCGCCCGTTTCGCCGTTGGGATCGAAAGCGATAAGATACCCGTTGTTGGTCAGTACCAACGCCGTGTGACCGCCCACATATATATTCCTGCGATATCCCTGATCTTCCGAAGAAAGACTCAGCGGTACAAAAGAACCATGCAGCACATTAAAAGCCAGCATCTCCCAGGCGCTCATGGTATTGCCTATCACCAGCAGATTCTCATCCCCCCAGCTTGAGGGCAGCCTGTCGCCGACATAGCGAGCGGTATCGCGCGTGACGGTACTGTAACCGGTATAAATACCCCCGGCACTGTATGCGACGGCGAAATTATCCGAAAGAAAAGTGTAGTCGTCCAGGGGACTGGAAGCGAAATCTAACCGTGTCTCCTGCCCGGTGATACCATCAAGCAGTACCAACTCCCCGGCCGCTTCATCATTCCAGAGAACATAATCGCGCTCGACCCGGCGGATCGGCAACGAACCGGAACTAAAATCGTACTCCGTCCAACTGTCGGTGCCGGGGGTATACACGGCCATGAGATCCGGTCCCGTATCGTTATTAACCGTGAGAAGCCCGACATTCTCCCTGACCGTACCACTGAACGACGCCGAGCTTTCGCAGCTTCGAGCCAGGCGTTGCGCCGAATTGCCTACCCGATTATAACTGTAACTGCAAACAGAATCCGCATTGTTCATATGAATGTACATCATACCCCAGGTGTTGCTGGCCACGTATTTCATCGACGGGGAAACACCCGGTACCCACTCGGGCAGGGCCGCATAGGCTGCATGTTGATCCTGTATATCATAGCCCATAAACTGAAACTCGTCGAACGTAACGAACACCCGACCGCCGCAGGAATGGTGCCGCGGACTCATCGCTACACTGGGGTCCGTCAGAGCGGATTCGTAAGACTGAAAAGAGTTGGTCAAACCGGAATAAACGTAAAACTTGATCATTTCGCCCTGCGTTCCGTCGCACACCACCTGAAGGGCAAACTCCGCCCCGTTCCAGCGATCATACGAATACACGACAGCACCATCCGCATCAAACGTCATCTCCGCGAAATCGGTATGGCGGGTATCAAAACCGCACAGGTGATGCGTGAAGTAAGACCCGTGGGCCTCGCGGTAAGAAAACATGAAACTGGTGCGGGGGTGAAGGTCCTCGGCCGGATTCGAGGTTTCCAACGCGGTAAAATCGTCGTTGGCCCGGCTCACCCACGTACCGTTGACGGCGCTGTAGCCGCCGAAGAAACGGTCACCCTCGGCGGCCGAGTAATTCCAGGCCACGAAACCGCTGTCGAGACGCTCCCAACTGGCCGCATAGCCGGCGTAAAGCTCGAAGAAATCGTGGGTCGATGAACTGTAGGCTATCATCGCGTACTCGTTGGCACTGTTCCGCAGTGAGACCAGAACATACCCGCGCTCCGGGTAAATGTACGAGTAGCTTACCTCACCGAATCCGGTGATATCGTGGGCATGCCATTGCGCCTGCACGCCGTCGAAGACATACACATACTCATCGGTCACCAGGCATGCCAGCGAATAGCCACAGGCATAATCGTTGGACGACACTTCGCCGCTGTAGGTCAAGACGTCAAACTGATCGTTGATAGAGCTGAAACCTACGGCCGTGGAATCGCCGCTGTAAACCAGGGCCACGTTCTCACCGGCCGTGGCATTATATTTCCAGGTCACGGTGTACGGAAGCTGATAAGCGTGCCATATCCCGGTATGGGCATCGAAAGCCCGCACCACGCTGTCGGTCTTAGCTACCGAAATGGCGCAATAATCACCGGCCGCGTTGTAACTTGTCGACGGCAAACCATCGGGAAGCACCAGTTCCACCCAGGCACCGGTTTGGGCGTTCACCCCAACGGCGGCAACGGCTGACATTATCAACACAAATGCAATTGATGAAACAAGCCCACGGAAGAGATAACTACGCACGACCATGACAACACTCCTTCGAAACAACGACTCTGCCGATACCGGCGGCGGGTTCGTGCTCCCCCACAAAAAAATAAACCCGACCATCTACTATAGCTACAGAATGATAGTAAATATATCGGTTTTGTAAAGAAATTTGCCAGTCTCCGGCCGTCAAAACGCGGCTGAAACGGCAACAGATAATGACGAAGAATCCGATCGTTCGACAGCCACCGGGATCATCGAACGGAGAAAAACATAAGAAAAAATAACGCGTCGCTGCCTGCTATTTTTTCAGTCCCGGACGGTAGGCGAATTCACTGATAGTCATCGATTCCGGAACGGGGTAGACCCCGGCCCCGTTGCAAAGAGAGCAGGGTGTTTTGTCCACTTTACGCACCTCGATCCGCCCGGTTCCATGGCAGGCTTCGCACTCTTTACCGGACGGTGACATCCCGCGACCGTTGCAGTGCGCACAGACGTGGCTGCGCTCGACATTGACGCAGAAATTATCGGTCCAGCCGCGGCCCTGACATTCCGGACACGGCTTGGGTTCTCCCTCAGGTGACGGTGTCGGTACGTTTTCGGTTCTCTTCATGGTCAATCTCCATGCTTTGCCTGACCACCCAGGCTTTAATACGATCAATGGCCGGCGCAACAGACGCCGCCACCGCAGGAGTCATCTCTTCCGAAAGAGTCTCGATATCGGCCACCTCCACGGCCAACACGTCCACTTCCGCCGGCATCTCATAACCGAGTCGCCGCCCCAGTTCCAGAGCCGTAGGAAGATTCAATTGATGGCTGGCTACGAGATTAGTCGACGGGGTCATGTCGCCCAGGGGAAAGAAATGCAACTCTCCGGGGTGGCTCGGCTCGGTGCGAATGCTGTCCACCACCAGCACCCGGCGTTTACCCTGCATCAGATCAAGCAGTCGAAATCCGGCCAGAGCTGCAAATATCACTTCAACGCTGTCGCCGAGCCCGTCATCGGCCAGGAGTTTCTCGGCCACGGTCGGACCGAAAGTATCATCGCAGAGGACTTCGTTCCCCAGACAAAGAATCAAAAGGGGCTTCACAGGTTCCTCCGGTGGACCTCCAATACATCGCGCGTTCGGGCGTCATGAACAACGACTTCCAGGGGCATCTCACCCGGTAAAGTGTGAGTGGCACAACCGAAACACGGATCATAGGCCCGGAAAGCCATTTCTATCATGTTCAGGGTACCGTCGGTGATTTCCTGCCCCTTCTTCACCAGCCCTTCGGCCGCTTTCTTGATTGACATGGTGATCGGCGCGTTGTTGTTCGTCGTGCCGACAATGAGATTAGCCTCGGTAACAAAACCGTTTTCGTCGGTCTTGTAATGATGGGTCAGCGTCCCGCGCGGCGCTTCAACGATCCCCACGCCTTCGCCCAGACACGTGGTGGGAGGATCCAGAACGTGATCGGAGATGATTTCCTCGTCACGAGACTGTTGCTGCACGGCTTCGCAGGCATACATCAGTTCCACCACTCTCGCCCAGTGGGTGGCCAGGGTCGAATGCACCATGGTCTTGCCGGACCTGTCACCGGTCAGTGTTTCATAAAAACGCTCGTATTCCGCCTGCGCCAGCGGCGTGGCCATGCCGTCGGAAGCGTTCAGGCGCGACAACGGACTGGCTTTGTACACGCCGGACTCCACCCCGTCCACAAAACCCTTCCACCCGATTTTCTTCAGGAACGGGTATTTCAGATAGGTGTACGGTTCGACATGCTCGGCCACGTATTCCAGGTAATCCTTCGCCTCGTACTTGCAATGTTCGCTCCCGTCGGGAGCCGTCACGCGCACTTTACCCTCGTAGAAGTTGACCTTGTTGTTCTCGTCGACCAAACCCATGTTATAAGTCTGGTGAGCATAAGTGTCGGACAGAATCAGATCGACATACTCTTGATTGGCGAGGACGATATCGTTGACGATCTGAATGGTGAATTTGGCGAACTCCACCATTTCGTCGCCGATCCTGATAAGTTCTTCCTGCTCTTCTTTGCTGATACGCTTGGTCATACCGCCGGGTACGGCCGTTACCGGGTGCACTTTTTTACCGCCGATAATTTCGATCACTCGCTGCCCGCGGGCGCGCTGGGCGATGACTTCCTTTCCCGCCTCAATTCCCACCTTGGCCACAACACCGAGGATATTCCGCTCCGCCTTCGGCGCGTTGGGCCCGCAGACGAAATCCGGCCCGGCAAGAGCGAAGAAGTGGGTCGTATGGTCACCGGCAAAAAAGGCATTGTAGACCAGTTCGCGAAGCTTACGGGCCGCCGAAGGTATCTTCGCACCATAAACCGCGTCGGCCGCTTTGGCCGAGGCCATGTGATGAGCGTCCGGACAAACACCGCATATCCGCGTGGTGATTCGGGCCAGCTCTTCAACCGGACGACCCTGGCAGAATTTCTCGAAACCGCGAAGCTCCGGAATCTGGAAATAACAATTGGCCAGCGAACCGTCATCGTTGACGAACAGATGTATCTTGCCGTGTCCTTCCAAACGAGTGATAGGATCGATTACGATCTGTTTCATTTCTGCACCCTCTTCAGCATCGAACCAGCCAGGCTGAACCGGTAAAACGTTCCCAGCGGGTCGGGGATGGTATCGATTATCCTCTGGATTTCTTCCGGGTCGGTCGAGTCTATTACACTGGCTAAGGCCGAAGCCATCTTGGCTCCCTGGTCACGGACATTCGAAGGCAACCCGTAACAGCCACGGCAGGGAATGCCGGCCGCGACACACTTGGCCCCGCAGCCCGAACGTGTGGCCGGACCCAGACAAACCAACCCCTGTTCCATAAGACAGAGATTGGGATCCGTAACTTTGGAAAACGGCCGCACGAATTCCTTGATCTTCTTGACATTGCGCTCGCGCGGGCATTCATCGCAACAGGTCTTCTCGGTCGCCCCCAGCACCGTTCCTTTCGGCGGAAGTTCCTTGCCGTTTTTTAGAATGTCCATCACCGCTTCCACCACGGCGGCTATCTGGTCCGATTGCGGCGGACAACCGGGCACGATATAATCGACATCGACCACCTGTCCCAGCGTACGCACGGTGTTCCACATGTTCGGAATCGTAATCGTCCCTTCAGGCACCTCGACCTCGGGCTGTGGAATTACCTGGCTGCCGTTCTCCAGCGATGGAGACTGCCGATAGACATAATCGATAATCGACTCCTTGTCGTAGAAATTGGCCAGACCGGGGATACAACCCTCGGAAGCACAACTCCCGAACGCACACATGAGAACCGACTTCTGCCGCAACAACCGGGCGATCTCATAGTTTTCGTCGTTGCGCACCGCTCCGTTGAAGAGCGTCAGGGTGATCGACTTGTCCTCCATCGCACGGACATCGTCATACTTGAAATCCATCGCGCACGGCCAGAAAACGATGTCGAAAAAATTGGCGACGTCGAGAATCTTATCTTCGATATCAAGTATGGCAATATCACAGCCGCCGCACGAAGCCGCCCAGTATATCGCCAGTTTCGGTTTAGCCATGAGAAGCCACTCCTTCAACCTCGGGGTCAAACTTCTGGTCTTTCAACTGCAGCGGACCCAACTGCCTGATCTGTTCGGTGAACTCGGTTACGATTTTCTGGAACAAAGCCCCTTCCGACGCCGAAACCCACTCGAGTCTCAGTCGGTCGGGATTGATACCCATCCCTTCGAGGATTTTCTTGGTCAGCGGAATGCGTCTCAGACATTTGTAGTTGCCCTCGACATAATGGCAGTCGCCCGGGTGACAACCGCACACCAACACCCCGTCGGCACCATTGCGAAAAGAATCCAGAATGAAACCGGGATCAACGCGGCCGGAACACATAACACGTATGCTGGTCACGTTCGCCGGGTATTTCATCCGGGCGGTACCGGCCAGGTCTGCACCCGTATAGCTGCACCAGTTGCAGAGAAAACCTATTATCTTTGGTTCGAAACTCATGACAGCATCCCCTCGATTTGGGCGTAGATCTGATCGTCGGTGAAGTGTCGACCGGTGATGGCCCCCGACGGGCAGGCAGCCACGCAGGTACCGCACGCTTTGCACAAGGCGGCGTTGATCACGCTCACGTTCTTCTCTTCATCGAAACTAATGGCCGAGTACGGACAAAGGTCATTACACATCTTGCAACCGCTGCAATAGCGCTCGTCAACCTCCGCGTACGTGGCATCCATCATCAACTCACCCCGATTGAGCAACTTCATGACCTGGGCGGCGGCGGCGCCTCCCTGGGCCACGGAGTCCGGAATGTCCTTGGTCCCCTGACAGGCCCCGGCCAAAAAGACACCGTCGGTAGTCGTGGACACGGGACCCAGCTTCGGGTGCGACTCGATGAACCAGCCGTCGGCACCGGTCGAGATGTTGAGCTTGCGACCGAATTCCTTAGCTTCGGCCCGGGCCTCAAGGGCCGTGCACAACACCACCATGTCGACCGGGATTTCACGGAACTTCCCGATCAGTGTGTCCTCGCACTGGATGAGAAGTTGCCCCTCCTCGCGACGACGATAACCGGCCGGAATGACCTCGGCCACCTTACCCCTGATGATGTTAACGCCTTCTTCCATAATGCGGGAGTAGAACTCTTCATAGCCCTTACCGAAACTCCGCATGTCGATATAGAACTGATACACCACGGCGTCCGTCTTCTCGATCACGAGGTGGGCGAACTTGAGGGCGTACATGCAGCAGACGCGACTACAGTATTTGTGATGGTTTTCGTCACGGCTGCCCACACAGTGGATAATCCCGATAGAGCGCGGTTCCTTGCCGTTTTCCAGAACAATGTTACCGCCCGTCGAACCGGCGGCGTTATTCATAATCTCGAATTCGCGGGCCGTTACCACGTTCGGGTATTTGCCATAGCCGTACTGCTTGAGCGGGGTGGGATCGAAATGATCGAACCCGGTGGCGACAACTATCGCCCCGATGTCAAACTCTTCGATCTTGTCGCGATCATGGAAATCGATACAGCCTTTCGGGCAGACCTTCGCACACACCATACAACCGCCGGTCTTGTAGTGAATGCAGTTTTCGCGGTAGATACGGGGTACGTTGGGCACCGCCTGGCGAAACGGCAAAGAAATAGCCGAGTTGGGACCCAGTGTCATCTCGCGATGGTTAACCACCCGGTCTTCCAGTTCTTCCATGCGGATGTAACCGGTCGGGCAAAGCTTGGCGCAGGCACCGCAGAGTATGCAGGCCTCACTTTCGAGATGGAAAGGTGTGGCCACGTCGCGGTCGAACCCCCGATTGATGAACGACAGGGCATGAGCCCCGACCACTTCATCGCACACACGCACGCACAACCCGCAGAGTATACAGGTATAATCACCATGTCCCCAGCGCGGCTCTTCGATACCGAACTTCTCGGCCAGTTTTTGCAGGACCGGCGAAGGAGCACACGAGCCCATCAGCATCTGCAAATTAGCCCGGCGGGCGTTGATCACGCGCGGTGTATCGGTGTAGATTTCCAGCCCGTCCCACACGGGGTAGTTACAGGACGTGACGATCTTGGACCATCCTTTGCCGTCGCGAGCCTCCACGACACACATACGGCAGGAAGCATACGGTGTCATCTGCGGGTAATAACAGAGAGTCGGGATTTCTATCCCCAACTGCTCAGCCGCCTGAAGCACGTACGATCCTTCTTCGACCTCGACCGGATGGCCGTCGATCTTCACTCTGACTCTCTTTGCTTCGTCCATTTACCGGGCTCCTAAGCTGAGACTGTAGCACTCTTGCTGGCTCGCGGCAGCCAGTGCTCTTTGGCATGGGCCTGGACCGCCTCGCCTTCACCGCGCTTGACTCGTTTGATACTGTCGTACTTACAAATCTGATAGCAGGCACCGCATTGAATACATGTATCCTGATCGATCCAGTGAAGACCCTTGGGGTCGCCGTGAATCGCGTCGACCGGGCACGGCTTGACGCAGGCATGGCAACCGGTACAGGTTTCATCAATGGCATGAGACACCAGAGCTTTGCACACCCCGGCCGGACAACGCTTGTCCTTGACATGGGCAAGGTACTCCTGACGGAAATACCTCAGGGTGGACAGCACCGGGTTGGGCGCGCTTCCGCCTAACTGACACAGACTGGTATCGATTATCACCTGGGAAAGCTCTTCCAGGTCATCAATATCCTGCATTGTGCCTTCGCCCTCCGTGATGCGGTTGAGTATCTCCCACATCGTTCGAAGTCCCTCCCGGCAGGGCACGCACTTGCCGCAGCTCTCCTCGGTCAGGAAATGAATGAAGTACTTGGCCACATCGACCATGCAGGAATCCTGGTCCATGACGATCATACCGCCGGACCCCATCATCGACCCCGCCTCGGTAAGTTTGTCGAAATCAACCGGCAGATCAAGCAGACTGATTACGTCCTCATCATCGGCGATATCACCGTGCGCCACCAGACTGTCGTGAATGGCCGGATCGCTCGACTCGACGATGAGAGTACCGCCCGAAGGACCCCCCGTTTGCACCGCTTTGAAGCGCTTCTTGCCGGGCACTCCGCCTCCGATCTTGTAGAGAACTTCTCGAAGCGTGATGCCCATGGGAACTTCCACCAACCCGGTGTTGTTGATCTTGCCCGTAAGAGCGAACACCTTGGTACCGGTTGAACTGGCCGTGCCGATTCGAGCGAACCAGTCCGCACCCTTATCGATTATCAACGGTATATTCGCCCAGGTCTCGACGTTGTTGAGAATAGTCGGTTTATCCCAAAGACCGGCTTCAACGGTATGAATATACTTGGCCCTCGGTTCACCCACACGACCTTCCAGTGAGGCCATCAAAGCCGTAGATTCCCCGCAAACAAAAGCGCCGCCGCCGCGCGAGATATTTATGTTAAACGAGAAATCGGTCCCGAGAATGTTATCCCCAAGCAACCCGTATTCGGTCGCCGCCTTAAGAGCTATACCCAGATTCTTAACGGCCAGGGGATACTCGTTGCGAACATAAACAAACCCTTCCGAACTCCCTATTGCATAGGCACCCAGCAGCATTCCCTCGATGACCTGGTGCGGGTTCCCTTCCAGCAGAGAACGGTCCATGAACGCTCCGGGGTCACCCTCGTCAGCGTTACAGATAATGTACTTGATATCACCCTTGGCCTGTTTGCAGGCACGCCATTTCTTACCGGCCGGAAAACCGCCGCCCCCACGTCCCCGCAGCCGCGACCGGAAAACTTCCTCCAAAACCTGATCGGGAGTCATAGAACCCAAAGCCTTGACCAGGGCTTCGTATCCGCCCAGAATGATATAATCATCAATCGAGGTCGGGTCCATGAAACCGTTCTTACCGAAAATGAGGCGTTTCTGGGCTTTATAAAACGGAATATCCTGTTCGTGCACTATCGGATCACCGGTCTGCGGATCCTTGTAAAGCAGCTTGTTGACTAAGCGGCCGCCCTTGATAGTCTGGTCCCAGATCAGCTTGACATCCGACGGGCGAACTTTCTGATAAAAAATCCCCTGCGGTTGCACCACTACCAGCGGGCCGCGTTCACAGAAACCGTGACAACCGGTAGTTCGAATGTCTACTTCGTGCTCCAGTTTGTCATTGTGCAGCAGTTCGTTGAAAGCCTTGACCACGGGTTCACACCCGCAGGCCTTGCAGCCGGTGCCGGCACATATCGTAACGACTGTTTTGTTTTCGTCCCGGTGGCTTTCCAGCCGCTTCCGATGCCGGGCAAGATCCTCGGGGCTCTGAAGCTTCCTCTGGTTCATGCGACCTCCTCGGCCGGTTTCTTGCCGGCTTTCCTGGCCTTCAATTCCTGAAGCATCTTCTCAACTTTGCTGACCGTCATATTCCCATAATATTCGTCGTTGGCCGTAACCAGCGGACCGAGAGCACAAGCCCCCAGACAGTTGACCGTCTCGAAACTGAATTCTTTATCCGCCGTCGTCTCCCCGGGAGATATTCCCAGCTCGCGTTCCAGCCTGTCGACAATAACATCGGCCTGACGGACATGGCAGGCGGTCCCGGTACAGACACAAATGTGGTTCTTTCCCTTGGGTTCGAGGCTGAAAGACTTGTAGAATGTGGCCACCCCGTATATCTGGGCCAGCGGCAGCTTCATCTTTTTGGACACGGCTTCCAGGGCATCTTTCGGCAGGTAGTTGTAATGCTTCTGGATATCCTGAAGAATCATGATGAGAGCGGTCGGTTTGGCCCCATATTTCTTGACGATCTTGGAGATCGCGGCCATGTAATCGTAGTTGGGGTCCTCATGGTGTATCATTCCGCCACTCCTTCTTTTTCCGGCTTCAGCGGTTTCTCCGGCATCGGCTGCGCCCCCGTCAGAATCGTCAAATCGTGTTTGGGACCCATGCGGTACTTATCACGAACATCAAGGAGTCGTCCCTCGCGGAAAACCTGTTTACCGAGAACCATACGACGATAAGCCGGGAACGGCCGACTGGGGCACGCTTCGTAACAGGCCCCGCAACTGTTGCAGACATCGGGATCAACGTAGCGGGCTTTCTTTCTTATCTTTACCTTGAAATTGCCCACGTAACCCTGGACATCTTCAATCTCGGCCCATGTCATGAGCTTGATATTCGGATGTTTGCTCACCGCCACCATTTTGGGAGTGAGAATACACGCGGCACAATCCAGAGTGGGGAAGGTTTTGTCGAAAGTGGCCATATTCCCGCCGATTGATGATTCTTTCTCGACCAGAATCACCTCGAAACCGGCATCGGCCATTTGCAGTGCGGATTCGATACCGGCAATACCGCCGCCTATGACCATCGCTCGTTTGGTAATCGGAACGCGGCGCATTTCCAGTGCGTTGTGCAATCGCACGCGCGCGATACCGGCCTTGACGAGCAGAGTCGCTTTGCGGGTCGCCGCTACCGGGTCAACCGTTACCCAACTGACCTGTTCTCTGATATTGACCATTTCGAAAAGGTAACGGTTCAAGCCCGCTTCTTCGACCGCCATCCGGAAAGTATTCTCGTGCATCAATGGACTGCAGGCCGCCACCACCACCCGTTCCAGCTTGTGTTCTTTGATATCCTTCTGAATCATCTCCTGGCCGGGGTCAGAACACATGAACCGATAGGTCTTGCTGAGAACCACGCCCTCGATACCGCGGCAGGCCTCGGCCACTTTAGCCACATCAACTATCTTGGCGATGTTGGAACCGCAGTGACAGATGTACACACCGATACGGGGAGTGTGGTTGCCGTCCGAGCCGCTCATGCTGACACCTCCTTAAGTTTCCGATCCAGAATATCCGGATTGACGATCAACTTATTCATCTGCATCACCTTGGCATCCAGCCCGAGCGCCACGCCGATCAGATGGGTGAAATAGACAACCGGAATTTTGAACTTGCGGCCAAACTTGGCGTTGATCTGTTTCTGATAGGCCTCAAGGTTCATCTGGCAAAGGGGACAGGCGGTCGCAATAAGATCAGCGTCGTTATCCACCGCCGCTTCCAGCAGATTCATACTGAGTTTCAGTGCCACATCCGTATCCGTAGTCATAAGCATCCCGCCGCAGCAACGGACCTTCCCCGGATAATACGTCACTTCGGCCCCCAGCGCTTCCAGAAGCCGGTCCATCGTAACCGGATCATCGCAATCGTCGAAATAGCCGTGCGGCCGCACGATCTGACAACCGTAATAAGGGGCCACCTTCACGCCTTTCAGGGAAATCTTGACCTGCTCCGCCAGCTTGTCCAGACCGTAATCGTTTACCAGAATATCCAGCGGGTGTCGCACTTCAATAGTCGTGTCATACGAAAGATTGGCCGCCGCCAGCGCCTCGTTTATCTTTGCGCGCTCCTTGGAATTCCAGGAAATGTGACGGTTGGTCTTGTTAAGAATCGTGTAACAACTGCTGCACGGAGCACAGATATCCAGCCCCATCTTCTGGGCGATGGCGAGATTGCGGGCGGTGATACTGTAACCCACAATCTTCTTGACGGACATGTACATAGTGGCGCCACAGCAGTTCCAGTCCTCGATCTCTTTCAGACCGATATCCAGGGCCCTGAACACTTCCCGCAACGACTTATCGTAAGGCGCGGCTGTGTGTTCAAGACTGCATCCGGGATAGTAGGCGTACTCCATCCTCAGTCCTCTCCAAACTCGTTGGCTTTCTTTATAATGGCCCGCACTTCATTGACGCGCTTGATCCGCCTGGGTATCAGACTAAGACGCCCGCGGCTAATCAATGACCAACCGTAACCAATACTTGTGAACAACTTCACAAAGTTTGATCTAAGATAATAGCAGATTCCCAGTCCCAATTCATAGTTCCGACCATACCGGTAGATCTGGTGGATAAAGGCGCTCGAAAGAGCATGCACCGGAAATCTGTTGGGATAGATATGTTTTTCCATCGCCAGCCGTTTGAACGCATACATGGTATCGGTTATGCGAATACCGGCCGGACAGCGCACCGTACAGGAATAACACGAAGCACAGATCCAGATCGTGCGGCTCCGCAGGATCTCCTCAACCATCCCCGCCCGAAACAACGCTATCGTCTGACGTGGTGTGATATCCATGACATCCGAAACGGGACAGGTACCGGTGCAGGTGCCACACTGGAGACACCGATTGATGTTTTGTCCCTCGGGGAAACTCGTTACCTGAGACCAGAAAGCTTCTCTCAGTTCCGCCTCGCGTTTCGGATACACACTGATAGTTTCTGCCATGTGCCCTCCTTCAATGGCGCACATTAGACCCTGGTTTTTCCGGCGACAGATAAGAAGTTACCGGTTTGATTACATCTGGATACACAAGTGAAAAAAATAAAAAAAAACGCCCTGAAGGTCAAGAGAATAATTTCACAACCGGTCGCACAGTCGCCTTCCTCTCTCTCCGTAAACACTTCGCAACGAACTATTTGTAACAGAGACATATGAATACTCAATGACGATAATGCACCTGTCTTTTGTCTTGTTTTGCGCTTCTTCTCCATGAAAGAAAACCGGTTTGTTTTGACCCTGTTCTCTTTCACTCCGGCCGAAAAACCGGCAGCCGACACAGACATCAGCGGAAATTATCTTCAATAACAACCGGTATCGGGCTTTTCCCGTGCGAAAATCCTTTGTTGACTTCCCTTCCCGTAATCAGTACCCATCCGGTATCTGAGAGTTAACGTCACACGCGGCTGCCAGGTGTGCGAAAGGGAACTCGTCGCGTATGTTCTTCGAGCTGAAATCACTCGACCTGTTCGACATCATCATGATTGTCCTGATCAACGTGGCAATCGTGTTCCTCGTAGTGGTGGTAAAACCGCATCTGGACACCGTTCAGCGGCGGTTTCGCCGGACCAGCGAAAAATTCCGGCACCGGCTCAAGGCTTTCTTCGGCACCGAAGGCGGCCCTGTCTGGCTGCCGACCGGTCAGTCGCTTGGAGTTCTGACAGCCATTTATGTCTTCCTCGCTTTCAACAGCTTTTTGCTTCTGCAAAATGCTTACGTCGGTTTCATCCTGCTGGGTCTGGCGGCTATCTCTCTTTTGCCGAGGTTGCTCAAACGTCTGTAGCCACCTGCGGTCGCTCGAAAACGGCGCGGTTGAACGATTTTCGGGGATATCATGAAACTGGCCTGGCTGACGGATATTCATCTTGATCATGTCGAAGCATCGCAAACCGATGCTTTCATCAGGCGTGTGGCCGAAATGGGCGCCGATATCGTTCTGCTTTCCGGCGACCTGGGCGAAGCCCCCAGCGTCATTGGATATCTGAAGAAATTCGATGAAATACTGGACATACCCGTCTGCTTTGTCCTTGGCAATCATGATTTCTACAAAGGGTCGATTACGGCAGTTCGGAATTCGGTGCGCCGTTTGGTCTGGACTCGACCCGGGCTTACTTATCTTACCGACGCCGAGCCGATCCAACTGACAGAAAAAACGGCCCTGGTGGGTCACGACGGCTGGTCCGACGGCCGCTATGGGGATTATGCCGCTTCCGATATCATGCTCAACGACTACCTGCTCATCAATGAATTCAAAGGGCTAAACAAGTCAACGCGGCTGGAGCTCATGCAATGGCTGGCCGAAGAAACCGTCACCCACTTCGCGCGCGTCATTCCTTTCGCTTTTGAACTGGCCGACCGTCTCCTGCTCCTGATGCATCCGCCGCCGTACCGGGAAGTTTGCCTGTACCGGGGACAGATCGGCGACGATGTCCATGTGCCGCATTTCTCCTGCAAGGCGGTGGGCGATTTGTTGCGCAAGCTCATGGCAAAATACCCCGACAAGCATCTTACGGTTTTGGCCGGACACACCCATGGTGGCGGTAAGTGCAAAATTTTACCCAACCTGGAAGTCAGGATAGGCATGGCCGAATATGGTCACCCGGCCGTCGAAGAATTTATCGAAATCGAATAGGGTAAAAAAGGGGACGGGGAGAATTCCCCGTCCCTTGAGCGGATTTGCTTATATTCGCGCAATCACGCAAATCATTCAGATAATCACACGGCCGCAGCCCGGCGACGCCTCAGGAACAAAACGCCACTCACCACCACCGCCAGCAGGAGAACCAGAAGGCCCCACTGCGAGAGGGTGGGAACCGGCACATTATTCATGGTCGGTGCCGGATCGACAGCAACACTGTCAGGAGTCCAGTAGGCCGGCTCCGACAATGTTACTGTCGGATTTGTAGTAGTGAACTCGACCTTAACCGTATTGCCAACGGCTATCCCATCACCGTCCCAGTCTATGCGTATCTCGTTGCCGCCAACGACAGCGGTGCCGGTTATTTTACCCGGCCCGTCGTTCTCGATTACATTCACTGCGGCAATCGATCCGCCGGTCCCGATAAACAACATGTGCAGGTCGGTCCTCACCGCTCCGCTGTTGTTCGTCGCTTCAACTTCCCACTTGTAGAGCGGGGCAGCCTGGACCTGAATCGCAAAACACAGCACCAGAACCGTCAAAGTTGCCAGTAAACCAATTTTCTGTCTGCTCATATCTTATTGTCTCCTCTTTCATGCTACACTTGCAGACTGTTTTGACTGTCCGACCCACCGGAAGGATCTGCGCGATCCACATCGATGAGCCTTATTAAATCGAGATAACAGGTAGCGGAGGATCACGCACATCGGGAAACTTGAACCATTGTCGCGGAGACGGAATATGTATATCGGTTATGATCGGTTCCGAATCACTCGTTGTCGACAACACCGGTCGCCGGGGCAAAGCACCAAGGATACGACCAATAAAAACGATAATCAGAAAATTCGTTAAGACTATACCGAAGGATATCGTCAGCACGCCGAAAAGCGAGGCGATCCGGAGAAACAAATCGGAATCGGCCAGCGCAACGGGCCAGAGACCATCGGTCCATCCGAAGCGACGAAGCACGTATTCCAGAGGCAGCCACAAAAGAGCGACGAGCACGATATCCAGTTTCGCCCGCCGTTTCAATCCGTTGACTATAAGAGAATAACTTACAAAAATAAGACACAGGATCAGCAGCTTGAGAATCTCTTCAACCGAGATTCTCACACCAAAAACGGGCAGACTGACAAAACCGTAAGACAGGGCCAAAAACAAACCGGTCAGAGCAGCTCTGTTCTTTCCCGCCCTCAACACCAGCCATAAGAACGGGATGAGAGCAAAAATCGACACCAGCCGCATATCCGGATGCAGGTGTGCCGCCGCCAGCAGAAGAGCCGAACTTCCCCCGCAGAGAAAGCTCTCGGCCAGCCGACAGCCTGTCGTGGCTTGTATTGACGATCCCCTCACTGCCCCTAAGCGCCACGCTTTCGTGCGACGCGCCAAGTGCTCGCCAACCGATCACTCTATGAAAGCTGACGACCCGATGCAAGATCAGAAGGTCATTTCGAATTGACTATCTCCCCCGCTGGAGATAAGACTTCACCTGCTTATATCACACCCTCACCCGCGGCAACCGACCGAACGGTCATCCACAACCACGGCGGCATGCCACGATGCCATACATATGCACAAACCAGTTGATTATCCGGTCAGTGTGTTTAATAATCGCAGGATGTCAAACAAGAAGAGAAAGCGCTGTAACTTACTTAACAATACGCATAGCGGTCGACTCTGTCAAGCGCAAATCGTGCGTCAACACCACTTTTACGGATAAAGAAGATACCATTAGTCCCGATCTTCCTGCCTCTCGAACACCTTGAGCCCGAATAATTTCCCGGGCACACCGGGATAAAACGACAGCCACAGCACCAATGGCAGGGCATCGTTAAACAAATACATCGGTACCACGAATTTATAAAACGTCTCCGATAATTGATAGCGCACCTGCAATTCATAAACCGCCCATGACAACAGCAGGTGTACGGCTACGATTATCGCCAGACCGCCGAAAAGAGCTATCAGAGTCTTCTTTCGGTTAACTATCAAACCCGGCGTGGCCAGAACCAGCGCAAGGTAGGGGACAATGTTCGTGAAGTGTTCCAGCACGAGCGTAAGCAACCAGCGTCGCACTCCGACCAGTTGGAAGAAAGCCGTAGCTATCGGTTTGATCACATGGGGGTAAGCGGCCTGGAAATAAGCAAACCAGACATAGCCGAAAAGCAGCGTGAGGATCGCCAGCTTAAGAAGAAACAGCCACAGGTCTTTTCTTTTCACGATACACCACTAAGTACAGCCAGCCGACCCAAACCGAGGCGATAATGATAATCAGGGTGACCTGCCAGAAATACAAGTGCAGAAAATCGAACAACCGCCGCGACATCGCCCCCACCACGACAAGCACCACGATCCTGATTATGTTGAACAGGTATATCAGCGGCACACCGAAGGCCAGCCCGATCAGTTTCTTCCTGATGCTTGTCGAGAAAGCCAGCACGGCCGACGAGTAGATGACCATTTCCAGAAGGCCCGTACACTCGTCTATTATCCTGACCGAGAAACCTTCGTACGCAATGGACTTCCCCCAGTACGATACCCCGGAGTCGAAAAGCGAAATGATCCAGCCGCTTATCGAAGCTGTCATCTCCAGAAACCACAACATGTTCTTGTCGAACTCCGCCGACAGGTAAGCATAGCCGGAACCCAGCACGATCAGGCAGGCTATAAACGAGAGTACGAACCTGATCGCCGGCGGAAGTGATTTCCAAAGCCGGACCGGAGCCCCGAAAGACCGTTTCGGATCGGGTGTGTTTTTCTGTTTTCTCGGAATTCGACTCATGAACACCTCAATATACGCCCGAACCCCGCAATGGACAAGCCCGCTCAACTATTCTTCTCTCCACAATCGACCGACATACCCGGAAAACGTTTTCCAACCCCTTGCGCATACCCGGTTTACTGCGTATCATCTACCGCCCCTCCGGCCGGACCTTTTCCGGCTCGGATGCCGAGAGCTATAAAAAGAATGCTATCACGGCTGCACCGGGCTGCAGTCGATACATAAGCGGAGGTTCTCATGAGTACATTTCGCGTTCCCATTCCAAAAAACGAACCCGTCAGGGATTACGCCCCCGGTTCCAACGATCGGGATAAACTCGTTAAAGCACTCGCCGAGTTGAAAGCTAACCCCATTGACATCCCGATGGTCATCAACGGCCAGGATACTACGACCGGCAAGAAAATCGAAATTCGCTCTCCGCATAATCTTCAGCTCGTTCTCGGGCATTATTACCAGGGAAGTGAAAGTGAAGTGAAGCTGGCGGTGGAAACGGCGCTGGAAGCTCAGGCAACCTGGGCGCACATGCCGTGGGAACACCGAGCGGCTATCTTTCTCAAAGCCGCCGATCTTCTGACCGGACCATACCGTCACCTGATCAACGCCGCAACCATGCTGGGTCATTCCAAGACCATTTTCCAGGCGGAGATCGACGCCGTTTGCGAGCTGGCCGATTTCTGGCGTTTCAACGCTTTCTATATGCAGCAGATCTATGACCTCCAGCCGCAAAACGCACCTCTCACCTGGAACCGTCTGGATCATCGCCCGCTTGAAGGTTTCGTCTTCGCCGTGACTCCTTTCAACTTCGTTTCGATCAACGGCAACCTGCCCACCGCTCCGGCCATGCTGGGCAACGTGTCGGTATGGAAACCGGCCTCGACCGCGGCCTATACTTCGTATTTCGTGATGAAGATTCTCCGCGAAGCCGGCCTGCCTGCGGGGGTGATAAACATGATCTTCGCACGCGGTGCCGACATCGGCGACGCTGTCCTGCGGAATCCCAATCTGGCCGGCATTCACTTCACCGGCTCCACCGCCACCTTCCAGACCATGTGGCGAACCGTCGGCGAAAACATCAGCCACTACAAGAGCTACCCTCGCATCGTCGGCGAAACCGGAGGCAAGGATTTCATCTTTGCCCACAGCTCGGCCCACGTTCCTTCTCTTGCCACCGCCATTACCCGGGGATCTTTCGAATTCCAGGGACAGAAATGCTCGGCCGCATCGCGCTGCTACATTCCCAAGTCTATCTGGCCGCAGGTTAAGGACATTGTGCTCAAACAGGTCAACGAAATCAAAATGGGCGACCCCGAGGATTTCACCAATTACGTAAGTGCCGTCATCGACGAAGCGGCTTTCGATTCCATTACCGCTTACATCGACTACGCCCAACAGTCTGCCGACGCCGAGATCATCAAGGGTGGCGGTTACGATAAGGGGAAAGGCTATTTCATCGAGCCGACCATTGTCGTCACCACCGACCCGCATTTCAGACTGATGGCAGAAGAAATTTTCGGGCCTGTCGTCACTGTCTACGTATACGACGACGATGATTTCGCCAACACCCTGCATCTGTGTGACGGAACTTCCCCCTACGCCCTGACCGGGGCGATCTTCGCCACCGACCGCAAGGCGATAACTCTGGCCGAACGCACCCTGCGCAACGCCGCCGGAAATTTCTATATCAACGACAAACCCACCGGCGCCGTGGTCGGACAACAGCCTTTCGGGGGCGGTCGTGCTTCCGGCACCAACGACAAAGCGGGCGGCATTCAGAACATGTTGCGCTGGACCTCGCCGCGCTCTATCAAGGAGACGTTTGTCCCGGCAACGGACTACAGATATCCTTTTATGGGTTAACCGAATCGTTAGCCAAATTCAACAGCAACAGCAAAAAACGGCAGGCTCTCGGGTCTGCCGTTTCCGTTCTACGGCCCGAAGAGGCGGACATCCACGGAAATATGCGGAACCCGAGAGATCAGAAACACGGAAAGACTGTCGAGCGACTATTTTCTTTTTCACTCGTCCTCGGACGGTTTTCGTCCACCCGGCTTGAGATCCCCGATAGGCATCTCCAGCGATTCCGCGATATCTATCATCCGACTGTTGGGAATGGCAACCCAGCTTTCCACCTGATGCGCCCCGCTGGCGCGGCTGAGCAGTGATACCATAGCGGCCGTTTCTTCGTCCGGGGCCTCGTAGATGTCCATGAAATCCCACTGTCCCAGAAGAGCATAGTGAGCCAGAAATTTCACTTCCGGACAATTCTTCTTGACCGCTTCAAGCCATTCGGATTCGCGCCGCGCCCGACCTTTTAGTTTGCTGGCCACCTCGATGATATCGGCGTTCTGCGACGACATCCTGGTCATTAGCACAAATGTCTTCATATCCTGCCTCCTTGATCAGACAAACTCCCGGTCAACGGCAAAGATACCGATGTCTGAGACAAACAGAACTCGACGAAGGTGCATGAGCGTGGTCTAAACAGCGAGTGAATGCCGGTGACCTATACGTAATATACGGTAGTTTTCGGTATTTATACAGAATTATTGAACCGCGGCACGGCTCTGTCCGACCGGTAAAGTAAATCCCACCAACATAGACCGCAGATAGTTAGCGGGGATTTCAGCGGCCGCCGCACAGCCGGAATGCGGACACGGTAAAAAAAACGGGAAACGCTCCCGGGTTTATGACTACTCGAAACTGAAGTACTGCCCGAAATCGAAGCGGAAATCCCGGGGGGCATACTCTCCGCGTTCTTTATTCAGAACGTAATCGTCGGAGTAATCCCCGGCGACGATCTTCTTTATCATATCCACAAACGCCGCCACTTCATCTCTGGTATTATACAGACCGAAAGATACCCTCACGGCTCCCGGGACATTGGAACGGTCACGATGCATGACCTGTTGTTCATATTCCCGGGAATTTTCATCGCTGACCTGCAGCAATTCTTTGACGTACATATGGGCACAGAAACAGCCGGCCCGCACGCCGATAGCCCCCTCGTAACTGAGAATGGCCGCGGCAAGACTATGCGGCATGCCGTTCACGTTTAACGCCATCACCCCGAGACGATTGGCCGTATTATTCTCGTCCGTATCACCGTAAAGAGTGATCCCGTCTATTTTTTTCAACTCGTTAAGAGCGTAAGAGGTCAGTTCGGATTCATGGCGGATAATCTCATCCCACCCGACTTGCTCGAACAGTTTCACGGCCCGCCCCAGAGCCACCACGCCGATAATATCCGGGGTCCCGGCTTCTTCCTTCTCCGGCAAATCGGACCAGTAGGCCTCTTCGATGTTAACGATATCGACCATGCCGCCGCCGACCTCGCCGGGTTCTCCTTCCTCGAAGCACTTCCGATCACCCACCAGCACGCCCACACCGAACGGGGCATACATCTTATGAGCCGAAAAAACAAGATAATCCAGCCGGTGCTGCGGATCCCCCGGTTTCATATCGACCGGCCGGTGAGGCACCAACTGCGCCCCATCGACCAAAATCCTGGCCCCGGCCTCATGAGCCTTGCGGGCAAAGAAATCCAAATCGTTTATATAGCCGGTAACGTTGGACGCTCCGGTCAGAGCCACCAGCTTCACCCGACCGCGATGCCGATCCAGGTCTTGCACAAAATCGTCCTTGCTGATCGTCCCATCGGGATTCAAACCGACATGTATCACTTTCCCGGCACGCCGCCAGGGCAGCTCATTGGAATGGTGTTCCATGAGGCTGGTCATAATCACATCATCCGGACCGAGACCGATACGGCTCGCCAACTTGTTGATGGCTTCCGTAGCGTTCTTGGTAAAAAGCACCACCTGGGAGCTCAGGTCAGCCCCTACAAACCGGGCCACCATGGCTCTGGCTTCTTCAAAAGCCCAGCTCGAAAGCTGCGATTTGAACCCTGTCCCTCGATGCACATTCGAATAGTATCGAAGAAAAGAACTGATAGTGTCGACCATCGGTTGGAAAGTCGGGGTCGAGGCAGCGTTATCGAAATTGATATACTTTCTGGGACCGTGCCGCGTGGGCACAACGGTATCGGCACCGATCAGCAAATCGGGCAAATCCCGGATGGCAATTTTACTGCTTCCCGCTTTCGTCTTCATATCCGCGCACATACGGCAACTCCGTCGTTTTTTTCAATGAATCCGGCAGCTAATATACCACGCGAATGATTGCGGAGAAAGAGGAAGATTGAGCCGCGAATCACGGCTTGCTCAGGAAGGATAGATACTCGCTGGCCCAGCGTTCGCGCTGGTGGTATGTAATGGCATGCCGGTGATAACACTGGCCCAACTGCTCTCCGTCGATCTCACCGCTCTTGAGCTTGAGGATCAGATCACAGAGACGGTCGACATTGTCACTGCTGAATGAGAGGGCTCCCCCGGCCGTTTCCAGCTCTCGTATGGCCTCACCCCGGTTGGAACCGAAAAGAATTGGCCGCCCCGAAGCCATATATTCGAACAACTTGGCCGGGAATGTTCCCTTGGTAACCGGTACGTCCTTGAGACTCTCTATCAGCACGTTGGACGCCTTGAGAAAATGGGGTATCGTTTCCAGCGGCTGTGACCCGACCATGTGGACGTTCTTGAGACCGTAATCCCGAACCATCCCCTTAAGCATGCCGCGCTTTTCACCCTCACCGACGAACACAAACAGAATATCGGGTTGATCGGTCAGCCGACGAGCGGCTTCTATCACCGTCTCCAGAGAGTGCGCCCAACCCAGCGTCCCCGAGTAGAGAATCAGAAACTTGCCTTCCCATCCGAATTTCTTACGAATACCGTTGTAGTCCGCGGTCGAGAACTCCCGACTGAACCCGGATTTGATCGTGGCCACGCGTTCCGGCGGAATACCCAACTGGCGCACATAGGTGGCGATACCATCAGTAGCCGCAACAATCCGCTCCGCCTTGCGATACAGCGTATGCATCACCTTTTTGATCAGACGAGTGAACAACGAACGCTTAAGATTCCCGAAATCCTCGCTCGACTCGGGCTGAAGGTCACGAATTTCGATAATAAAGCGAGCCCGCCGAATCTTACTCAGCAACCAGCCGATAACGGGAGTGTTAACCGGCGGAGCCGAGGCCAGAACCAGATCAATATCGTCCTTGATCCGAAACGAGTTGATCAGGCTGGTGAAGAAGAAAATGACAAAGCCCACCATCCGCTTGCCCGGGTATTTGTTGGAAGCCGGAAGCACCCACGAACGATAAACCTTCACGCCCTCCATATCTTCGACATAGAAGAACTTCTTCTGGTATTGTTTGGGAACAACACCGTCGGGGTAATTGGGAATAGCCGTAAGAACGGAGACTTCATGCCCGGAATGAACAAAATGTCGCGCGAATTCAAACAGCCTGCGAACGGCCCCCCGCTCGGGCGGAAAGTGTTGTGTTACGATTAAAATACGCATACCCGTACCTGCGAAGTCTACCGGTTTTTATATTGGTTTGCAAGGTATTTATCGCCGCCGAGCCTTTTTTCACCCTAACGACTCAAACGACTTGACTTGCCGCCCCCCTGTCATCTTCGTGTAAATCAACACAGAAACAAACCGGCCGTATCCGGGTTTATGGCCGGATTTATTACCCCGGGGAGGTTGTATGTCCGGGAAATTGCTGTTATCCCGGCTGTGGCTTTTGCCTTTTTCGCGCTCCAGGCGGCCGCTCAGGTAAACAGGCTCGCGCCATCGGATTCGAATACAAAAAGAAGCGACCGGTCGGGGTCGCTTCTTCTTTTTTTTGCTCTGTAGTCGGCTAAAAACCGATAAGGGGAAACGTCTCCACCGACACCCAGTGATGGTTGGCCACCGGTGATACCAGGTCAATCGACGCGGTCTCGAACGTCTCATCGGGAAGATACGCGGCTATCTCATCCTTCACCAGCACCACCCGGTCGGCCGAAATTTCGCGGGCCACGGTTACGTGTGGCAGAAACTCCTTGTACGGCAGCGGTAAATCAATCCGGGCATGAAAAAGACGATATAGCCGGTTAAGCGTGTCGCTCTGCTTGACTCGCCAGTAGATTATCGGACAGTCCGGGTAGAAATCGGCAATCGAATTCAGTTCGATTTGCAGCGGGCCCAGCCGGTCGGTCTCGGACCTGATTACTTTGGACAGGTCATCAATCGACCGAGTGGAAACAAACGGAAACACCAGTGTGACGTGGGCGGGAATCAGGTTACAATCCGGGTCAAACCGTTCGCGAAGCGGGGCGATCATACGCTCCAGTTCGTCCGGCAGAAATATGACCAAAGCAAACCGACTTTGTCCTTCTTCCTCGATGTCTCCGCTGAAGCTGTATGACATCCCCAACTCTCCGCAACTGATTATCGATAAAATATAATCTCAATGCGCCTGTTTTGGGCGCGGCCTTCGGCCGTCTGGTTCGAAGCTACGAAATCCACCTCGCCCCGGCCAAAAGTCTTAATACGCTCAACGTCCACGCCCAGCGATACAAGGTAATCCTTAACGCGATTAGCCCGCTTCTCCGAGAGTTTTCGGTTAGCCAGATCGGTTCCGATATTATCGGTGTAGCCGTTAATTTCCAGCTTGATATCCTTAACGAAATTGAGAAGCCCCGCCAACCGCTTTATGCGCTCGCGATTGTGCGGATCGATTTCAAACGAACCGGACGCATAAGCGATATTGAGCACCATCGGCTCCGAAAACATGGCCAGATCAATACACCCGTATTTATCCACCTCCACCCCGAACAGGGTATAAGGACAGTCGTCCAGACCATCCGGCACACCGTCCTGATCGCCGTCAAGCGGACAGCCCGTCTCGTCTACCATGGCCCCTTCCGGACCCGTGGGGCAGGCATCTTTATAATCCGGCACGCCGTCAAAATCTCTGTCTACCGGACAGCCGTGTATGTCCACCAGACCACAGGCCTCGTTGCTCGTACCCGGGCAATCGTCAAGACCGTCGGGCACCCCGTCCCGGTCGCTGTCAACAGGGCAGCCGTGCCGATTAACGGCGGTCCCGCGGGGGGTATTCACACACTCATCAAGCTGGTCGGGGACACCGTCGCCATCGCTGTCCCAGCTACCCTGCGGCACCGTCACTTCGGCGGCAACACCGCTCCAGGCTTCGTCCGATTTCCACTCCTGGCGCTTTTGCACCCGTCCAAAGTGGAAACAGACCTTAACCATACCTCCGAAAAACCAGTCATCACGAGCCGATTTCACGGCCGATTCAAACTCGGCCCCGGCCCCGGTCAGATAATCCACCCGCCCGATAAGATGCAGCGAAAGCGAAGATATGGGTTTGATCAATATGCCCGCCGAACCGCCCAGAAAGAGCTCCGAGGCGGCGAAGTCGGTTATCTCGTCATCTTTACCCGGCACCTCAAACGACCGGTCGGTGCTCGGATCGACCGCCTTCCAGACCATCAGTCCCCCGCCCGCGCCGGCGGTCAGGTTGAACCGGCGCTCCGCACCCAGCAACAGGCGATTGATCTGTATCCCCAGCCGGGTTACTTTGAACTCAAGCGGCGTGTTGTTGCTGATATTACCCACCGAACCGGTAGAATCGACTCCCGTATCGTTGGTATATTTCTGTGGCGAATACTCAAGCTCCAGCCACCATTGCGACGAGAGACGATGACCAAGCGAAAAGCCAACCGCCATTTCACCGTCGTAGCTGAAGAAGTCCCCGCCGGTCAGATACGTGAAACTGCCGCCGACACCGACGGCGTATTGTGACTCGGAACCTTCAGCGATCCCGACACACAATATCACAACGGCTATGACAAGCAAGCAACGCATGTGGTTATGTTGGTGAAGCATGCTCCGGAAAGCAACTCTTTAATCCTATGATCAGTACAGCTTCTTCAGCTCCACCCCGGTGTAGTAATGGGTCAGGATTTTCTCGTAATCCCAGCCTTCCCGGGAGTGCCCGATAGCCCCGCACTGACACATCCCCACTCCATGGCCGTATCCACGACCGTTAAAGATAACCCTGAGGATATTACCCTGGCTGTCACGCTCGATATCCACGCTGAAACCGGCCGAGGGAAGTATTAAATCCGGGTTCGAGGTCCGGCCTATCACCCAGCGAATACGGTCTTTTCGGAAATGGAAAACATCGTCAGCGGTGCGGACTTCCAGCGTGCGCACGCGACCGCCGGCCGTACGCTCGGTAATTACGACATCGGTGATCGGCCCGATACGAAGGTCCCGGCCGCGATCGGAGGCCAGGTACTGCTCTATTCGCCCGCGCAGTTGTTGTTCCGTGAAAACCTCGCGCCAGGTATAGTATTTGGACCAGGAACAAGCGGTGCCGTCATCGACCGATTTCAGGTAAGGGACTTCCTGTCTATCCCACACGTCGGTGACGTTGTCGGTATGACCACCGCAGGTTGAGTGGTAATAGGCATTGATCATTTTGTCGTGATGCATTATCACGCGACCGCAGGTTTCATCGATAGCCCGGTTGACCAGCTTATTTTCGACCTTGAACCCCTCGTAAAGCTGATCCATAATGCTCGACTTAATATCATACGGCTCGCCTTCGTACTGCTTGAGATGCGACATAGCGTAAGTACGTGCCGCTATCGCCTGGGCCTTCACCGCCTCGATCTCTTCGTTGGTGCGATTGCCTATCTCCGGCGGAACCACGCCTCGAAGGTAATCTTCCATATAAACGATGTTGATAATCCGCAGCACCTCGCCGTTGGGCATAACCCTCATAATGCCGCGAAAACGCTTACCGCCAAGCCGCACCCGGTTGTTACCGCCGCGCGGAAGGATATTGACCTCATCAAGGTGTTCACACACCGGATTGTTTTTGTAATCGTACACCGATACGGAATGCCCGCTGTTGCGAAGTTTCACCGGCTGAGAAGAGTAATAAACTTCCTGGCTGCCGCCGACGAGGCATTCGATGGCGTACGAGGCATCGGCCGAAACGGTCAACTCCTCCGAACGTTCATCCAGCAGCACGCGCACGAACGGAACACGGATAAAACTGGAAGCCGCTTCCTCCTGCAAACCCGGAACGGTGGCACAACTCCACAACAGGACCAGCAAAACCAAACCGGTCGCAAGGCGGAAGAATAATCTCGTCATGCGTTTGACAGAGATCAATTGTGTTTTCGGTGTGGGCATATTTTAAGACCTCTGGGGCGGCTGCACAATTTTTCCCAATACGGGCTTAAGTTTCCGCGGCTTGATCGCACCGAATCCGGTCGGAAGCACCTCGGAACGAAGGCAGGCTTCGCCCAGCACGGCATAAGCACAGGCCTCGACCAGATCGGGATCATATCCTAATTCTTTTATCGAACAAACTGCTTCAAAATCAAGCAGTTGCCGCAATCGCCGTGAAAAGAATCTGTTGTGCGAGCCTCCGCCAGTCAAATATAATTTCGCAACATCGCAATCATCCCTCAGGTAAGGTCGCACTTTGCGGGCAATCGCTACCGCCGTCAGCTCGGCAGCCGTGGCCACGAGATCGTTACCGGACAGACGGTGCCTCCTGCCGTATGACAATATCTTTTCGGCCATAGATCGACCGAATCTTTCCCGGCCGGTTGAAACTGTGCTATCGTTGAAGAAAGGATCGGTCAGAAGTGAAGTCAGCAGACGTTCGGACATTTTCCCGGCCAGTGCCCGGCGCCCGCCGCGGTCGTACGGCTCGTTGAACAATTCCCGGCAGAGCAAATCGGACAGCGAATTGCCGGGACCACAGTCGGCCGCCTCCCATGTTCCCTTGGAGACAGGCAGGTAGAAGTAATTCGCCATGCCCCCGATGTTCACGATAAGACGCGATTCGTCCCGGCCTGCAAACAGACGGGCCATTGCCGCGGTCGTAATCGGTGCCCCTTCGTTACCCAGGGCGATATCAGCCGGTCGGAAATCACCTGTTACGAGCTTCCCGGTATGGGCGGCTATCTGTTCGAGTGAGCCCAGTTGAAGACTGCCGCGCACGGTCATACCGGCCAGTTGTGCCATCTCCGGAAGGTGCCGCACTGTCTGGCCGTGCGATGCCACCACGTCGACCGACACACCCTGCCGGGCCAGTCTGCAAATAAACGCGGCCGCCGCCCGGCCATAGAACTGCCCCAGTGCCTCGTGAGTACGCACCAGATCATCAAGCCGGGGAGTGTCGGCATCGGCCAGTTTCAACACCGCTTCACGCAAGGCCGGTGGATATTTCTTTGTCGCCCCCGACACGAAACCGATTTTTATTGTTCGAGAAGTACGGTAAATACGAAGTACCGCAAGATCGAGACCATCGGCCGAGGTCCCGGAGTTGAGTCCAAGTACCCTGAGTTGTCTTCTGCCGAGTATTCGCCTGAGCAACATGTCAGCTTACCGCTGAGTGTCCCAGCTTGAATTTTATCCCTGTCACGCGGTCAAGCGAGGCGGACAGCGCTTCTTTCGACACTTCACCGCGCCGCACCGAATCAACGAAATAATCGTAGGCCCGCATCGATTCCTCGTAATCCTGCCCAAAAAGCAACAAATCATGCCCGGCGTTAAACGCGGCTACCGTCCGTTCACCGATTGAACCCAGCGACTCCGCCCCTTTCATGCACAGGTCATCGGTAATCACCGGACCGTCAAACCCCAGTTCCCCGCGAATAATGCTCGAGACTATTTTCCTGGAACCGGTGACAATTTTATCGTCGATCTTAGGCAGCAGCAGATGGGTGGTCATTATCATATCCGCGCCCGCTTCCACGGCCGTAGCAAAAGGAATCTTCTCGCGCTGTCTCCAGATCAACATGTCATAGTCGGCACTGGCGGTTGCTTCATGGGGATCAATTGCGGCGGCGCCGAGACCCGGGAAGTGCTTGACGCATGACAGCATCCCCTGACCCGCGGCGACTTTCAGCGAAACCTCAACGAATTGGGCCACTTCTTCCGGGGTCCGCCCGAAACACCTGCTTTCCAGACAGTGATTGCACTTATCCAGAAAAATGTCGGCCACCGGAGCCAGGTTCAGGTTTATCCCGAGCGAGTCCATCAGCACCAGAGCCCGGGAGTAATCCTCCTGATAGTGTTCCAGGCTGCCGGTCTGACCGTATTCCGAGGCACTCCGGTATGCGGCCGGGGCTCCCTTGAGGCGACAGACACGGCCGCCTTCCTGATCGACGGCGATAAAGGGTACACTCCCTTTGCAGTGCGCTTTGATCCTCTCTATGCTTTCGCGCGCCGCCAGATGAGTCCGGCAGTTGTCCTCGAAGAGAATTACCCCCCCGATACGTTCTTCTTCAAGAAACTGCAAAAAGTCCGGCGTCGGTTTTTCACCGTGAAAACCGATCACAAACAACTGGCCGATACGTTCAATAATCTTCTTCATCATTCAACGCCGTCGAGACGGTCCCCCAGCTTGGATATTATATCCGTTTCTATGATACACACACCAGATTTTTCCCTTGATCTTTAGCCTCGTAAAGAGCCTGATCGGCCACCGAGACCAGTTCCTCTTCGGATCGACCGTTCTCGGGATAAGAACTTACCCCCACCGATACGGTTATCCGAAGCTTACCGGACGACCCGGCGTCGACAACGTGAGTCTCGACCTGTTCCCTGATACGCTCGCCGATTCTGTAAGCCTCCTGCTGTGGCGTCTGCGGCAGAATAACGACAAATTCCTCTCCGCCATAGCGAGCGAAAATATCCACGTCACGCACGCACCGCTTGATAATACCGGCGAGCGCCTTCAACACGAGATTGCCCACTTCATGACCATAGCTGTCATTCAGTTTCTTGAACCAGTCGATATCGACCATGATAATCGACAAAGGCAAATCATAGCGGACGGCACGCTTTTTCTCTTCCTGCAACTTGCGTATGAAATACCGGTAGTTGTAACACTCCGTCAATTCGTCGATAATCGAGAGTTCTTCGGTCCGCTTGTGCAGCGCGGCATTTTCCAGCGCAAGGCCGGCCGAGCGCGCCACCACCGACAGAAGCTGTTCGTCACGCTCGGTAAAGAAACCCTCCTCGGTCGATTCCGCGATAAGCAAACCCTGCGACTGACCGTGGGCCATCATCGGAACGAACATGACGGATCGCGCCTCGGGATTGAGTGGTTTATAGTCGTTCCGCGAGGTGGTGTTATTGACCCGGACGGCTTCCGAAGTCCGACTGATCTTATCGATAAGGTCGTCCGACGATACCTGCAGGGCTTTCAGATGGAAATTCGCCTGGCCATGCAGATACCGGGCCCGGTAATAATAACCGCGGCTCTTGTCCTGAAGCACAATAGCATAGCAGGTATATTGCAGGGTATTACCCATGATACGCACGATCTCGCGCACCACGCCGTCCGGCTCGAGAATCCCGGCCAAAACGCGCGAGTTCTCGTATATCATCTCCAACTGAGCCTGTGATTTTTCGAGTTCCGAGGTCCGCATATTGAGCTTGTCAAACAACTTCAACAAACGGTGTTCCGACTTGCGCATGTAATCCGAGGCATAGGTTAGCGCCAGGAAGAAAATCCACATGAACCCGACCCGCATGGCGAAACCGAACCATTCGGCCAAATGCAACTGGTCCTTTGTTACGTAAGAGTACAGAAGGCACATCAGGACTATCGTGGTCAGGGCATACGGAATGGTCAGCATGTACGCGGCGATTGCAATTGTCACGTAGAAGAACAGGTAAAAAGTAGACTCAAGGCCACCGGTATGATAAATCAAAACAGGCAGAACCGCCAGATCGTACACCACCGAAACGAGGTACGACAGCTTCATATCCATGCGGCCCCTGATACCGGCACCGATAACGGCGACCAAAGCGGTATAGGACGCTATCAGAGCGTAGAACTGCCACGCTCGCCATACCTGTTCATCGCCGAGCAGCCCGAGCCCACAGATAAGCAATAACGCCATCACCCTGACCAGCAGGAAGATAACGTCAACACGGGGCAGAAGGGTCTTGTTGCGGTCGAGAAACAGTTTCATTTCGGTACCAGGCTATAGACCGTATATCGGCCATAGCCCGGCACCTTTTATCGTCAACCGGCGGATTGTCAGGAAGATACTGCGCTTCGCTCGCGGCGCAGCCGCACATACGTCCTTACCGACAGGATCAGCACGCCCACCGAAAGCGCCAGCAGAACGGAATCGGTGGTCACCATCAGGTAATTGTGACTCGGGATATATTTGACTGCCAGATAATAAGTCAATGCTGCAACAGTAGTTACAAGCATAAGCGCAGCGGGGATAATAGTAAACCAGCTCTTTCGGCCCGCCCGATACAACCACACGCTGGCGGTAATCAGGGTCAGAGCGGCCAGCAATTGGTTACTGGCCCCAAAAATCGGCCAGATCAGCTTGTAACCCTGGTTCCAGGCCAGCAACAACATGAAAAAGACCGACAAACCGGAATTGAACCAGAAACGACGCAGAATCGCCGGCGGATTTTTGAAAAGCGATTTCCAGAGTTCTTCAAACAAGTACCGATTGAGACGAACCGCCGAATCCAGCGTCGTGATAAGAAAACCTTCGACAACCAGGATGCCCAAAACCGAACCCAGAGCCATCGAAAGGCCCAGCGAATGATTGAGCAAATGCCCCATGGACAGCGCAAAGGCCAGAATCGGGTTACCGGAACCTTCTTTCGGCCAGGCGATAGCCATGTAATCACCGTAGCCAAGCGACGATCCGATAGCTATCAAAACCAGCACGGCCAGCAGGCCTTCCAGAAGCATACCGCCGTACCCGACTGTTTTGGCCTGACGTTCCCGGGATAGTTGTTTCGACGATGTCCCGCCCGCTACAAGAGCGTGAAAACCGGAAATCGCCCCGCAGGCTATCGTGATAAAGAGGAACGGCCAGGCCGGGCCAATGTGGGCCTCACCTACGGCAAAATTGGTAAGCGGGTAATCCATGGTGGCCCCGCCTAACCCGGAGATCACGACACCCACTGCCATGGCCAGCATGCCGAGATAGAGAATTTGCACATTCACAAAATCACGCGGCTGCAAAATCAGCCAGACCGGGACCTGACAGGAAAACAGGGTATAGATGGAAATCACTATCATCCAGTGCGTTGGCGCCATCGTTACCGGAACGTGAAACCCGAACCAGATCGACCCAATACACACCACCATGGCCAGAGCGTATGCAGCCCAGGTTTTCAGGTTGCGCTTCGTCACCAGAAAACCCAGCAGCGGGGCCATAAGGGTAATAATGATCACGGACATCGAGGCAATACCGCCGATAACGCCCTTCGTGACACCACCTTCGACCGTGGTGCGAAGCAGTGTCTGGGTGTTGTCGAGCCCCAGACTCTCCAGCGGCCAGGTCGATGTCAATGAAATAGCCGTAAGCGAGAGAAAAGCCGAAGTGACCAGGATCAACATTATGATCGTAAACACGATAAAAAGCAGAAAGCCGGTAGGTCCCAGAGCCTTGCGTGCAATCTCGGCCATCGACGATCCCCTCTCGCGCACCGAAGCGAACAGAGCCACGAAATCGTGAACTCCTCCTATGAGAATCGCGCCCAGAACCACCCACATCCAGGCCGGCCCGACGCCATAAAGGATACCCAGAGTCGGCCCGACAATAGGCCCCGCACCGGCGATAGTGGCATAATGATGGGCAAAAAGCACCGATAACCGTGTCGGTACATAATCTCGCCCGTCGTTCACCTGTACCGCCGGAGTAGTGCGATTATCGTCTTCCCCGACAGCGCGAGCCAAATAGCGGCCGTAAAATCTATAAGCCAGGGAATAAAGGATAATTGCTACAAGAAGATAGATCAGAATATTCATCGTGCGTTTCCTTCTTCACGCGAAGATATCGCGAGCAGCATAGACAAGATATGAAATTTTTGAAAAGCGGCAAACGCTTATCCTTACTTTCACTCATTGTTACACCTGCGAAAATCTTTTTTTGATTGCCTTTTTTCCCGCCCCCCGGCAACTTGGCGATGGGAAAAGCCGTAAATTTACATAGCAATCAGAACTGGGTTAATAGATATGCAAAGTTACCATGGCAAAAGTTTAAGAATTCTGACGCTGTTTCTGGCCGGTTTGCTTATTGCGACCGCGTCCGGTTTCGGTTCCACTTTCCGCAGCGGTGACAACGTTCACATCTCCAGTCTCAACCGTATCGACGATGACCTGTACGCCGCGGGAGATAATATCCTGATCGACGGCGTGGTTACCGGCGACCTGCTCGCGGCCGGCTATCGCACCAACGTCAAGGGGGAAGTTCAGGGCTCGGTCAATCTGCTGACGCGCTACTCTGAATTCGACGGTCACAGCATCGGTTCTCTTCGCTTTCTGGGTGAACACCTTATTCTCAACGGCCAGATCGGTGGGTCGGTTATAGCTATCGGCAGCGAGATTACCTTCGGACAAAGCACCGTGGTCGAACGTGACGTTACCGCCGTAGGGAGTGACGTCGTCGTAGAAGGTTTGATCAAGGGAAACGCCGCGGCCGCCGGAAATCAGGTGCGTGTGAGTGGCACCATCGAAGGAGACCTTGAGCTTGATGCCCAATCCGCAGCCATCGTTCCCCCGGCCGTCATAAAAGGAAACGTAACCTACAAATCCCCGAATAAAGACGGCCTTGACATTCTTGAGGGCGTAACGGTTATCGGCGAAGTTACCTGGAAACCGCCGGAAAGAAAAGAAAACGAAAGCAAAACCGACTGGCTGCGCGAAATAACGCTCAAAATCTCCGGGCTGCTGGCCGCTTTCCTCTTCGGCGCAATAGCCGTAAAATTGTTCCGGCCATACGCCGAGGAATCATACCACCAACTGGCCTCGCGGTTCTCCGTATCGCTGGCCGCGGGCGTGCTGGGCGTGCTGGCGCTGGCTTTCTGCATCATTCTGCTGTGCCTGTCACTGCTTCTCTCTCTGGTAGGAACATTGCTCCTTTCCGGCGAACTGGCCATTGTCGGCGTGTTGATACTCGTGGTCTCAATACTGATGATCCCCATTACCAGTTTCGCGTCGGTCTCGGGCGGCATCATTCTCTACTCAGGGAAGCTCGTCATAGCCTTCCTGCTGGGTTCTTTGTTGATGCGCCTGTTTACCCGACAGTCCCGGAAGCTGAGCAAAACCTCGCTGATAATCGGTCTGGTCATCGTTTCCCTCCTGTGTGCCCTGCCATACTACGTGGGATCGATATTGAGCATATTGATAACGGTGGTCGGCACGGGAGCCATCATACTGGGAATAAAGAATTGCCGCCGCAATGGCCGCATCGACAGCGGGATCGATACCCCGCCTCAGGTCCGGGAAGATTGTCAGAGATAAATCAGTAGCCGGCCGGTGCGCCGCCGCCGCGCGGATCGGAAGCACCGGTCATGAACCCGGTTGGGCCGATATAAATCACCTGCAAATCGCCATAAGACGACCGTTCGCGCACTTCATGACCCATCCGTTCCAACTCCCCGATAACCGACCGGGGAAAACCGTCTTTTTCCAGATAAAGAATATCGGGTAGCCATTGGTGATGGAAACGAGGTTGCGCCACCACCTCCGCTGGTGAGAGGTGAAACCGCGTCAGGCCCACGAGTGCTTCGGCCACGGTGGTTATGATTTTCGATCCGCCGGGCGAGCCGAGAACGAGAAAAGGTCGCCCCTCATGCAATACCAGCGTGGGGGACATCGACGACAGCATACGTTTGCCCGGCTCGATCTTGTTGGCTTCTCCTCCGATCAGACCGTACAGGTTGGGATGGCCGGGTTTGATCGAAAAGTCGTCCATTTCATTGTTCAGCAGAAATCCCGCTCCGGCCACGATCAGTTTTGAACCGAACGAAGCGTTCAAAGTATAGGTAACAGACACCATATTGCCGTCGGCGTCGCACACACAATAGTGGGTGGTCTGATCCGACTCATACTTGCCCGGCAGACCGGGGCTAATCTCGTTGGACGAACCGGCCCGCCTGAGGTTTATCTTACTGCGACGACCGTCCAAGTATTCCTCGTCCGTCAGGCCGCTCGGAACATCCCGAAAATCGGGATCTCCCAGATGCTCGGAGCGGTCGGCAAACGCCAGGCGCGAGGCTTCGCACAACAGGTGGATATATTCCGGTGAATCGGCACCGTAAGGCGCGAAATCATAAGGCTCGATCAACTTAAGAATCTGCGCCAGAGCAATGCCGCCCGAACTCGGCGGTGCCATCGAGTAAATTTCCAGCGAATCGAAAGAGAAACGGACCGGCTGTCGCCAAATCGGTCGGTACTGCGCCAGATCGGTGTGTGTTATCAAACCACCATGCGCCTGCATGCACGCAACGAGCTTATCGGCCACCGAACCCGTATAAAACACGTCCGAACCTTCCGAAGCCAGCAAATACAGGGTTCCGGCCAAATCCGGAAATGACAGCTTCTCACCGGCTTTCGGCGCCTGACCGCTCGGGAAAAACAACGCCCGGGTCTCGGGAAATCCATTCAACTCTTCACGATACTTGACCACCTCCCGGTTCAGATGCTCACTCACGACAAAACCGGTGTCGGCAAGCTGAGCTGCTCCTTTGACCAGATCCTCCCAGGGCAGCGTACCGAAACGGTCCCAGAGCTGACGCAAACCGGCCACCGTACCGGGCACACCGGCGGCCAGAGCACCGTATGTGGACAGCTTTTCCACTATCTCGCCATTTTTGTCGAGGTACATATCCTCACTGGCGGCCAGGGGAGCCGTTTCGCGGAAATCCAGCGAGACCACCGCACCGGATTTACCGTCGCGCACAACCGCGAAGCCTCCACCGCCCAGATTACCAGCCTGCGGATGCACAACCGCCAGTGCAAAGCCGACCGCCACGGCGGCATCGAAAGCATTCCCGCCGCGCTGGAGGACATCACGCCCCATTTCCGAGGCAATCGGCGAGGCCGAAACAACCACCCCGCGCTGGTAATAATGAGAAACTGTAAGGGAACCACACCCGGTCTGCAACACCGCCATTGCGAAAGCGGCGACAACTACCAGGCAAACAAAGGCAAAGCGACCGAAAGTATTTATGGCTTGCCTCGATTCTATAAGAACGGCCCTAACGCTTTTCAACCAGGAAGATCAGACCGTCGGGATAGTCAACCTCCAGCGGGACACCGCACCTGAGATCCTTCGCCGTGATCCGGATCGGCTTGGTTTCTTCTCCCTCAAGCATATTAGTCAGCCGAAGCTTGGCCGCACCGAACCCCGCCTGTCGAAGATCCCCTCGTATAATGATCTCCTTGTGGGGAGCCTCAAACCCATCGGAAAGCTCGCCCGGAGGCGGCACCACCACGAACAACATCCCCTTCTTCGGACCGACATGGAAAGAAACCGTCACCGAAGGATCACTGCAATACAAACAGGACGTACACCCGATCCCCTCCAGAATCGACTCCACGAAACCGAGTTTGTGATGATCTCCGCCGGAAGCCAGATCGAATGAGAAGAGATAAAGTTGTCCTTTGAAACGGGTCGAACAAACGGCCACATCCTTGCCATCGGCCTGAGCTAACTTGCGTACTTTGGTATCATCGCTGGTCCGAATCGAACCGTACATCTGGCAGGGGAAAGAACCGTTTTTGTGTTTAACCTCGGTTATGCGATAATCGACGGTCGTCTTGATACGGAAATGCTTAGCCAGGACCTGGCAATCCCTGAACGTCTCGTCGTATTTTGGCATTACTCCGCACATAACCACTGTGACCCCGGCCTTGGCCAAATCTATCAGGGCCTCCTGGTCGACCTCGGACATGACTTCGGTGGAAGGCACGAACACCACCTTGTAGTTCTTCATCGTGGAATAATCGCGATTCTCACGTATCCCGTACGGCAGTTTCATACGTACCAAATCGCGGCAGAATCCGACTGTCGTGTCATCAAGCAACCGCTTGACATATTGCAGGTCCTTATTCCCTTCGGTTTCGCGCAGCCAATAATACAACCGATTGCCCAGCACGGCGATGGTCGGCTCCATCGTCATATCTTCAAAACCGACCGTGGATATTTTCTGATTGAAGTTCTTTATCACCTCAAAGCCCGGGCTGACCGTACCGTCCTGCCGCAACGGGGCTCCGTACCAGTGGTCACGATCGACAAACATGTAATGGTTCAGCCCCTTGAAACCGCTCGACAACCCGGCCGCCAGATAGAACCGCCGCATGTTATTGCGTATCGGTTCGATCTCCTCCTCGCGCTCCGGATCGGTCGCCGCCGCACCGGATTTGAACGAAGAAGCGAAGGCAAAACCATATTCAGCCTTCAAAAAGGCCGCCTTGTTGATCAAATCGAAGTAACTACCCTCCGGGAACACGTTGCTCCCCAAAAACGGCGAACGATCCTCAGGCACCAGATTGTAAGCCGGCAGGATATCGCCGGGACGGAAGTACAGAGATCGGAAGAAAAGAGGCTCTACGGTATAGGACGTAAACACATCTTCCAGTACGTTGAGGTACTCATTGAGCATAAACTCGCGGAATCTAAACCAGTCCAGAGCCTTGGGATAATCGGTCAGCTCCAGCTCGGTAAACTTCCGGGGCGGCTCTACCGACTCAAAATCGGTGTTCTTTTCCTTATAGATGGCGTTCAGCTTCTTGATGTCTTCGTACCGGGATTCCAGAAACGAAGGATAGTACTGACGTAATACATCCGGATTGTAGTCCGCCCGGTCAGGAGCCAGTTGGCGACAGAACGAAGTCTCGTAATCCAACTCCACCATGAACACCGGACCTCGCGGATGCACGTAGTTCTTGGTCGTCTCGATAAAAGCCTTGAAGTAATTACGCAGGTGGAACTGGAAGTTCTTATGCAGATACGAAGTAAGGTAACCACCTTTCACACCGTAGCTGTCCGGAAGAGTAACCTCCTGTCCCTGCGCATCACGGGCGAAAACCTTTATGTCATTGAACAGCGATTTGGGCAGCCCGCCGAACGGGATCTGTCCTCCCAGCCAGGGACCGGGCCGCAGGATAATCTTGAAACCAAATTCCCGGGCCAGCTCCATGAATACGATAAGATCGCGCCGCGGATCGTCGAATCCGTTAAAATCCACTATCTTGGAGGCCGTCTGATGAACATTCCACGGAACGGCAGTGGCAATAATACGAAACCCCGCCCGCTTGATCCGCTCAAAACAGATCGACCAATAGCGCTTGTCAATCTGGAAATAATGCAGTTCCGCCGCGTACGGCTGATAGGTTTCCTTACCGATTGAGAACTTGTTACCGATTATACCAAGCATATAAGTCCTTATAGCACAACAGCTTAACTTTCAACGTCGGACACAGCAAGTCCACGAATAATACCGAAAAAAGCCAAAAAAGTCAATAAGAATCCTGTAACCAATTATCATTCAGCGACTTAATTTCTCAGATGGCCAATCCGGGCAATTCTCCCCAAACGCCAAAAAAAACCCCCCGGCCCGGCCGGGGGGTAATCTATCAAGGAAATGACGCTTACTTCAGCAGCATCATCTTCTTTGTCTCGATCAACTCGTCATCGGCTGTCAGGCGGTAGAAATACACACCGGAGGCAACTTTATTGCCGCCGTCATTGGTGCCAGACCAGTACACCTCCAAATTACCAGGCTCCTTCTCTTCGTTGACCAGAGTCGTAACCCGCTGTCCCAAGACATTGAACACATCAAGCCTGACGTGTGATTTTTTGGCCACGTCATATTCGATCTTGGTGGTCGGGTTGAACGGGTTCGGGTAGTTCTGACGCAGTTCGAACTTGGTCGGCAGGTTTTCGGGGTCGTCATCATCAACGCCGGAAGTATAGTCATATACTTTCACGTCGCCTTCCCATACCGGGATGTACTGGTCAAGCGAACTGACCGTGCTGGTGAACTTGGTCACTGTTGCGCCACTGAAGGCACTATCGGTAATTGTCGTCAGCGTATCATCGATATCCAGACCTGTCACGTGGAAATAGTACGTCGCCACGTGAGTGCGGCCGCTCGGGTTCATAGCCAGGCCGCTGCTTGCCATACGGGCACCGCAGAACTGGAAATAGCCGTATTCGTTGGACGAATCGATGTTGTTCTTGTAATACATGAACCGGGTGAAATCGAAAGCGGCTAAAGCCTCGGCAGTGAAAACACCGGAGTCGAGTACCAGGGAATCACTGAACCAGGCGAAACCGACACCGGCGCTGGCCAGATCCTGCGCGTCATTGAAGATGTACAGGTCTGCCAACACGACAGAATCACCGCTGCCGACATGGGCCGGCGTGATTACCATTATAACGGAATCCGGCTCGCCCAAATCAACCTGCCCGAAAGCGCTGGCCGTCAGGGCCATCAAAGCAAAAAAGACAATCATTAGCTTTGTTTTCATGTGCGATTTAGCCTCCATTCTAAATATGCCAATTGCTCACTATTACCTAAAAAACGTCTCTTGGGGTCTTTTTATCAAATTGTTATGTTCCCACCTCCCTGAACTACAGGCCAAAAGCCCGTATTTTGGCTATCTGTTTCGGACTTATTCCTCTTAGAGTGTGATAATATCCATCCACACAACAGCAGTCAACAAAAATATGGATGACAAGTCAACGAAAAAGTTGCTGCCGGAAGGGAGCCCGCCAGCTTCAGATAACCCGAATTCTCCCCACACACAAAGAAAGCGGCCGTCCTCCAAAGAAGACGGCCGCCAACTTATTGACGCCAGGATGTCAAAAACATCCCGTGCTCAACTATCGCTTACGGACAAGCCGGCAGCGGATTGAGGCTGATGAACAAGTGGTCAATCAGCACCGTCAGGTCGCCCATGTCAACGCAGGCAGGATTGCTCTCAGGATCAGGCTGACCGGACAGGTCAACGTCACCTTCAGCCACGCAGCAAAGCGGGTTGAGGCTGATGAACAGGTGGTCGATCATAATGGTCAGGTCACCCATATCCGGGATACCAGCGATGCAGTCGAGGTTACCAACCGATTCACCAGTACAGCAACCAGCGCTGTAGCACAGCGGACGCAGATACTGGATGTACCAGTTACGAGCATCTTCCACGTTGGCTTCGAGGTCGGCCAGTTCACCGTTATGCAGAGTAG